>JBAZXL010000029.1:0-53118 GCA_041659825.1 Hyphomicrobium sp. | reverse complement strand
GGTAGCCGACGCGAAGGCGGCGGCTCGGGTTCGGCTCGTTCGTGAACGACACCTCCGCCGGCATGTGCGGCACCGCGTGCATGCGGTCGAAAGCCTGATACTCGGCGAAGATCTCCTCCGCCGTCTTGTCCGGATGGTAGTTCAGGCAGAAGAGTAGGTTGGCGTGGCCGACCGAATAGTCCGGCTTCAACGCAAGGGCACGTCTGAAGAGTGCTTCTGCCTCGTCGAAGCGACCGAGATCCTTCGAGACGACACCGAGGTTGCTCAACCATCTCTGCTCGTTCGGCGCAAGCTCGAAGGCGCGCCTGGTCGACTTCTGCGCCGGGATGAGCTGGCCGGAGCGCAATTGCAGTGCGCCGAGATTGCCGTGCGCCGTATCAAGATTGGGATTGAGCTCAATCGCCTTGAGGAGTAGACGCCCACCCTCCGCCATCTGGTTGCGAGCTGCGAGAAACATGGCGTAGTCGCAGACGATGTCGGCGCGATTGGGCGCCAAGGCCATGGCTTTCTCGAGCGCGACGCCGCCCTCATCCATTTTGGCGCGACGCTGGAGAACGCCAGCAAGGCCCTGCCAGGTATCGGCATTGTCCGGCTTCAAAGCGATTGCCGCGCGGTAGAAACGCTCGGCATCGTCGCTGCGGAACTCGTCGCGGGCGAGATTGGCGAGGTTGCTCAGCGCGGAGGCAAACGTGGGATCAGCCTTCAGCGCGGCACCGTAGATCGCCTCGGCCTCGCGCGGATGACCGGCCGCGCGGAGCACGACGCCAAGGTTGTTATGAAATTCGGCCGACGCCGGATTGATCGCTATCGCCTTGCGGCCCGCCTCGATCGCCGGCTCGTAGCTCTTCATGCGATGCAAGGCGACACACAGCACACCCCAACCAAGTGCATCGTTTGGTGCAAGCTCCGTCGCATTACGTGCCAAAGCGGCAGCAGTTGATGCATCGCCGCGGCCCATGGCCTCCATGGCGCGCTGGATAAGCGTTGTTCCCGTGGCCGCGGCGCTGCCGTTGATCTGCTGCTGTTGCATCACTTAATCCGCTTGAGGAAGCCTTTCGGCCAATAGGTGACACGCTCCGTCACGACGCCCTCGTTGAAGGGGAAGTGCGGCTCCTCGAGGCTGAACTCGGGGTGATTGGCTGCAAACTCCTCGGCAGCATCGAGGGGGTTGTTCCAGGTCCAGTCAGCGCTTGAGCGCGGAGCACCAGCGACCTGCTTCATGATACCGTCGGTTGCGACGATGTATGAGCCCTTCGTGACCATCGGGCCATATGCCTCGAGCTCGGCAAGCACGTGCGGTTTCGAATGGTTGCTGTCGAGAAGAACGAGAACCGTCTCACCGGGCGCAACCAGCGCGCGGACCGCTTCGACGATCTCGGGCGCGGTCGAGCTGCCCTCGACAAGTGTAATGAGCGGTTTCATCTCGTGCGCCTCGATGGCGGCGCGGTTGTGGGCGCGAATCTCGATGTCGATGCCGATAACGCGGCCGCGGCCCATGGCCTTGAACAGGCTTGCATAGAAGATGAGAGAGCCGCCGTGGGCCACGCCGGTTTCAATCACGACGTCCGGCTTGACGTTGTAGATGACCTCCTGGATGCGAAGCACGTCCTCAGGCAGCTGGATGATCGGCCGGCCCATCCAGCAGAACGAGTAGACGTATTTCGTATCCCAACCGCAGCGGAGCCATGCGTCAGAAACGAGTTTGAACGCCTCGGGGCTGTCCAAGCGATGGACGACATCGCCGCCAGGGCCCTCGGCAATGACGACGCCGTTTGCCTCATCGATTTTCAGCATCGATTGCCTCTGCCGCTCACTTCGAGCCGACGATTCACGCGCCGGACGATAGGGTCCGGCACGATCGTAGGCTTTACCTGGCCGACGATTCACGCGCCGGACGATAGGGTCCGGCACGATCGTAGGCTATGGGTCAGAGATATCGGACGATTTGCCTTGCCCCAACCTGGACTTCGGTGCGGGCAAGCGGCAGCGGCCGCGCATTGCTGCGCGGCCGCCTTGAGTTGCAGTGCCCGGCTATCCGTTTAGACGGACGTGAAGCTGCCGAAGGCGTAGGTCCAGGCTGTCGAGCCGTCGGTCGTGATGGTGCCGATGAGCACGGAGCCAGCAGAGAAGTCACCATTGGCATCGTAGTAGAGCTTGCCGTCGTCGCTGTCGTAGACAAAGCCTGCCTGGCCGAGATCCTCCGCGGCGTAGTCAGACGCGGCCTTGATGTTCACGCCGTTTGCCAGGGCAGCGCCGAGGAAGTATGGGTCTGACGTAGAGGCGGCCGACTGGTCGGTGTCGAGAGCGAAGGTGAAGGTGCCCGAGTTGATATCGACCAGTGTGTCGTTGCCGCCTGATGCCTGATCGAAGACCACCGTGGTTGATGCGCCGGCGACACCGTGGACCACGTTGGCACCTGCACCCGCTCGGATCCAAGAGGTGCCAGCGCCGACCGTGATCGTATCTGCGCCGGTTCCGCCAAGGACCGTATCGACGTTCTTGATCGTGATGGCGTTCGTGCCGTTGGCAAGGGTCAGCACGTCGTTGCCGGTTCCGAGGTCGATCTCGTTCGTCACGGTGAGCGTGGCGCCAAGCGTGATCGCATCGACACCCGTTCCACCGACGATCGATTCGACATTCGAGACTGTCGCCGAGTTGGCGAAGTTTCCGAAGGTTAGCTTGTCGGTGGCATCGGCGGCCAAATCGTAGGTGACATTCACGACCTGACCCACAACCGTCACGGTATCGGCGCCCGCGTTACCAAGGAGCGACTCGACGCTTGCAACCGAGATTGCAGAGTTCGTTCCGTTGGCGAGGTTCACCGTATCGAAGCCTTGGCCGAGCACGAAGCTGCTCGAGACAGGGGTTCCGGATACCGTGATGGTGTCGTCGAAGATGCCGCCATTGACGGTCTCGACTGCGACTGTCGTTACCGTGTTGACGAAATCGCCGAGGGTGAGCACGTCGTTGCCCGTAGCGAGGTCGACCTTGGCGTTGGCGGCCTCAGCGGCGAGCGTAATCGTGTCTACACCCGTGCCGCCAGTGAGAGTGTCAACGTTCGAGACCGTGATCGTGTTGACGCCGTTCAGAAGTGTCAGGGTGTCGCTTCCGCTTACCAGGTCGATAGAACCATTCACCAGGAGTGTCGCCAAGGTGATCGTGTCCGCACCCGTGCCGCCGACCAGAGTCTCGACGTTCGAGAGCGAGGAGATATCGTTGGTGCCGTCTGCGAGCGTCAGCTTGTCGTTTCCGGTTCCAAGATCGATCCTGTTGACCGCGGTCGTCACGAGGCTTCCGAGCGCGATGGTGTCGGCAGCCGTTCCGCCAGTCAGCGTCTCGACGTTTGATACCGTCACAGAGTTGGCGAAGTTATCGAAGGTGAGTGTATCGCTACCTGTTCCGAGGTCGTACTGGCCATTCACGACCGCAGTAAAGACCGTCAAGGTGTCCGCAAGGGTGCCGCCGGTGACCGTTTCGATACCCGAGACAGAGACCGCCGTGTTAGCCGAGTTGTCGAGCGTCAGGACGTCGTTACCCGTTCCGAGCGCGAAGTAGCTGGATGCGGCCGTGCCACTGATCGTGACCTTGTCGTCACTGGTACCGCCAGTGATCGATTCGATCGCGGTGGTCGTGATCGTGTTGAGGAAGGCGCCGAGCACAAGCTCGTCTGCTCCCGTACCAAGGTTGTACGCGCCGTTCACGACCTGGCTCGTAATCGTTAGCGTGTCTACAAGAGTACCGCCGGTGACAGTTTCGACACCTGAGACAGAGACAGCAGTGTTGGCTGTGTTGTCGAGCGTCAGGTCGTCGTTACCAGCTCTCAGCGAGAAGTAGCTCGATGCCGCCGTTCCACTTATCCTGATCGTGTCGTCGCCGGTGCCACCGGTGACGGATTCGACTGCGATTGCGGTGACGGTGTTCGTGAAGTTGCCAAGGTTCAGAGCGTCGCTGTCGCCGGCGAGGTCAATCCTGAACCCGGCGGCCTGAGCCGTGAGTGTGATCGAGTCCTGACCCGCTTCGCCTGTGACCGTGTCAATGTTCGCGACCGTGATGGTGTTGGTGCCGTTCACAAGTGTCAGGCGGTCATTGCCGCTCACCAGATCGATCGAGCCATTGACCAGAGCCGTCGCCAGAGTGATCTCGTCATTGCCCGTGCCGCCGATCAGAGTCTCGACGTTGGAGATCGACGTGATGGTGTTGGCGCCGTTAGTAAGCGTCAACCTGTCGTTGCCGGCTCCAAGATCAATACTTGTCGCGGTGGTCACGACGTTTCCGAGTGTGACGGCGTCTGCACCGCCAATACCCACGATCGTCTCGACGTTCGTCACAGTCGCTGTGTTGATGCCGGTACCGAAGGTCAGCGTGTCGAACCCGCCACCACTACCCAGGTTGACGGAGCCATTCACGACCTGCCCTTCGAAGGTTATCGTGTCGGAGCTTTCGTCGCCTACCACCGTTTCAACACCGGCAACCGTAACCGCCGAGTTGACCAGGTTGTCGAGCGTCAGCGAGTCGTTGCCTTCGCCGAGTGCGAAGCGGCTCGTTCCCGCAGCGCCGGATATCGTGATGGTGTCGTCGCCGGTGCCGCCCGTGACGGTTTCGACTGCGACTGTCGTTATCGTATTGGCGAAGTCGCCGAGGGTGAGCACGTCGTTGCCCGTTGCAAGGTCGATCCTCGCGTTGGCGGCCTGGGCGGCGAGCGTAATCGTGTCGACACCCGTGCCGCCGGTGAGCGTGTCAACGTTCGAGACCGTAATCGTGTTGACGCCGTTCGTCAGTGTCAGGGTGTCGCTTCCGCTCACCAGGTCGACAGACCCATTCGTCAGGACTGTTGCCAAGGTGATCGTGTCCGCACCCGTGCCGCCGACCAGAGTCTCGACGTTCGATAGAGAGGTGATGGTGTTGGTGCCGTTCGCAAGCGTCAGACTGTCGCTTCCGGTTCCGAGGTCGATGTTGGCCGCGGTCGTCACGAGGCTTCCGAGCGTGATGGTGTCGGCCGAGGTGCCGCCGAGGATCGACTCGACGTTCGTCACCGTCGCAGAGTTCGCGAAGGCACCGAAGGTGAGCGCATCGACACCGCCTGCGAGGTTATAGCTGCCGTTCACAACCTGGGCCGTGAACGTCACCGAGTCCGCGCCAGCTGCGCCCACGATCGTTTCAACATCCGAAGCCGTGACCGCAGAGTTTGTGGCAACGTCGAGCGTCAGACTGTCGTTGCCTAGGCCGAGCAGGAACCTGCTATTGGCAGCCGTTCCGGATACCGTGATGGTATCGTCGCCGGTGCCACCAGTGACGGTTTCGACTGCGATTGCCGTTATCGTGTTGGCGAAGTCGCCGAGGGTGAGTACGTCGGCACCCAAGGCGAGGTCGATCTTGGTGTTGGCGGCCTGGGCTGCGAGAGTAATGGTGTCTACACCCGTGCCGCCGGTGAGCGTGTCAACGTTCGAGGCCGTGATCGTGTTCGCGCCGTCCTTCAGTGTCAGGGTGTCGTTTCCGCTCACCAAGTCGATAGAACCATTCACCAGGGCTGTCGCCAAGGTGATCGTGTCCACACCCGTGCCGCCGACCAGAGTCTCGACGTTCGAGAGCGAAGCGATGGTGTTGGTGCCGTTCAAAAGTGTCAGACTGTCGTTTCCGGCTCCGAGGTCGATGTTGGCCGCGGTCGTCACGACGGTTCCGAGCGTGATGGTGTCAGCGCCGCCTACCGCCAGGATCGACTCGACGTTCGATACCGTCGCAGAGTTGGCGAAGTTACCGAAGGTGAGTTCATCGACACCGGCTAACAGGTCGATCGCGGCGTTGCTGGCGATTGCCTCGAGCGTGACCTTGTCGACGCCCGTGCCGCCCGTCACGGTCTCAACATTCGAGACCGAGACCGTGTTGGCGAAGTTACCGAGGGTTAGCACATCGCTGCCGGCTGCGAGATCGACCTTAGCATCGCTGGCGACGGCGTCGAAGGTGACCGTATCGGCAAGAATGCCGCCAGTCACTGTCTCTACGTTGTTGACCGTGATGGTGTTGACGAAGTCACCCAGCGTCAACGTATCGCTGCCGCTTCCAAGGGCGAACCGCGCATTCGCAGCCTGCGACGCGACCGTTATCGCGTCGCTTCCGCTGACGCCAGTGACGGTCTCCACGTTGAGCACCGTCGCAGTGTTGGTGAAGGCGCCCAAGGTCAAGGTATCGCCGGTGTTGCCGCCAAGATCGATCTTGGCATTGGCCGCTGCCGCTTCAAGCGTGATGAGATCGACGCCAGATCCGCCGTTGATCGTCTCCACGTTCGAGATGCTGATCGTGTTCGCTCCGTTAGCGAGGTTGATCGTATCGGAATCGGCCTTTAGATCGACTGAGCCGTTGGCTAGTGCCGCGGACAAGGTGATCGTATCGGCGGCTGCGTTACCGATCAGCGTTTCCACACTCGTTAGCGTACCGGTGTTCACAGCGTTCGCGAGCGTCAGGGTGTCGCCTGTCGCGGCAGAGCCGAGATCGATGGTTGTCGCAATCGTGAGCGCAGAGGCAAGCGTTATGGCGTCGTCGTCCGTGCCGCCCGTGAGAGACTCAACGTTCGATACTGTTGCCGTGTTGGCAGCGTTGTGCAGTGTGACGCTGTCGCTCGCGGCACCCAGGTTGATCGATGCATTGCTGATCGCAGCACCGAAGGTGACAATGTCGATGCCCGTGCCACCGACCAGCGTCTCGACGCCGGCAATTGAGCCGACCGTGTTGGCGAAGTCGCCGAGCGTCAGCGTGTCGTTGCCGAGACCGAGGTCGAACTCGTTTGTCGCGCCGGCCGCCGAGCCGAGTGTAATGGTGTCGGCACCCGTGTTGCCCGTGATCGATTCCGTATTCGAGATCGTTGCGACGTTCGTCCCGGTCGAGAGATCGAGCTTGTCGCTGGCGGCTCCGAGGTCAATCCTGGCATTGTTGACGTTCGTCGTGAGCGTGATGATGTCAGCGCCCGTGCCGCCCGTCAGCGTGTCTACGTTTGCGAGCGAGGTTAGAGTGTTGCCGCCGTTGGCGAGCGTCAGCGTATTGCTGCCGCCGGTGCCGAGATTGATGTTGAAGGAGCTCGTCACGACATCACCGAGCGTGATGGTGTCGGCCGAGGTGCCGCCGAGGATGCTCTCAACGTCCGTTACCGTCGCGACGTTCGCGGCGTTGGCGAAGGTGAGGCTATCTGTAGAGCTGCCGTTGAGGTCGATCGCGGCGTTGTTGGCGGCGCTCGTCAGCACAACCGTATCTGCCGACGAGTTGCCGGTCAGCGTCTCGATGTCCGAGGCGCTGAGCGCATTGACGTAGGCTCCGAGCGTCAGCGTGTCGTTGCCGCTCGAGAGGTTGACCGCTCCGTTCGAGATCTGGGCATCGAGCGTGATCAGGTCGGCCCCTGTATTGCCGGTGATCGTCTCGACGTTCAGGGCGGTGACACTGTTGGCGAAGGCGCCGAGCGTGAGGACGTCGCCGGAGTTGCCACCGAGGTCAGCCTTCACGCTTACAGCCGCGGTTTCGAATGTCACGAGGTCTGCACCCGTGCCGCCGGTCACCGTCTCAACGTTCGAGACGCTGATCGTGTTGCTGCCGTTGGCAAGGTTCAGCGTATCCGCACCCGCGCCGAGGTTGGCCGTGCCGCTGGCGACTGCCAGTCCGTAGGTGATCGTATCTGCGCCCGTACCGCCTGTCAGTGTCTCGACGTTGGTGATCGTGCCGGTATTTGTAAAGTTGCCGAGAGTGATCTTGTCGTTGCCGGTGATACCGAGGTTGATCGTGCCGGAGAAGGCCCCACCGAGCGAGAGGTCATCGTCCGACGTGCTACCGAGGATCGATTCAATGTTCGATACCGTCGTCGTTTCGGTTGCGCCCGTGAACGTCAGGCTGTCCGTGCCGCCGGCAAGATCGAACGTACCGCTGGTGACAGCTGACGTCGCCGTGATGGTATCGGCGCCAGCGTTACCGGTGAGAGATTCGATGCCCGCCACAGTGCCGATGTTGGTGAAGTTGCCGAGGGTCAGAGAGTCGCTGCCCGCCGCCAGGTCGAGGCTGTAGGATGCCGTCAACGCCGCTCCGAGAGTGATCGAATCCGCGCCGGTGTCGCCGGTCAGCGTTTCGACATTGGAGACGGTCGCGACGTTCGAGCCGGTCGAGAGCACGATATTGTCGAGGCCGGCTCCAAGATTGTAGCTGCCGCTCACAGCGACAGTTGAGAGCGTGATGGTATCTGCTCCGTTGGCGCCGACGATGGTCTCGATGCCGGAGGCGGTGATGGTGTTGGCGAAGTCTCCAAGTGTCAGCTTATCGCTGCCGGCACCGAGAGCGACGGAGGACGACGTGGTGTTGAGCGTAATGTCGTCGGCACCCGTGCCACCGATGATAGACTCAGTATTGAGAACCGTCGCCGTGTTGTCGAAGTTGCCGAAGGTCAGCGTGTCGACCGATGCGGCAAGGTCGATGCTAGCGTTCGAAGCGAGGGCACCGAGGGTGACCGTGTCTGCGAGCGCATTGCCGGTCAGGGTTTCGACGTTCAAGACCGTTGCGGTGTTGGCGAAGTTGCCGAGGGTCAGGTTGTCGCCGCCTGCGGCGAGGTCGATCCTGCTGTTTGCCAGGGCCGTTGCGATCGTTACCGTATCGGCCAAGGCGCCGCCGGTGACGGTATCGACGTTGGAGACCGACAGAGTGTTGGCAAAGTCGCCAAGGGTTAGCGTATCGGAGCCGCTGACCAGATCAACGCTGCCGTTCGAGATTGCCGCGCCGAGGCTCACAGTGTCAGCACCGGTGTTGCCGGATACAGTCTCGACGTTCGAAACCGTGGCGCTGTTGGTACCCGTCGACAACGTCAGCGAGTCGATCCCTGCGGCGAGGTTGATCGAAGCGTTTGTAACCGCTGCGCTCAATGTCACCGTGTCGATCAACGCACCGCCGGTGATCGTCTCCGTGTTCAAGATCGAGACCGTGTTGGCGAAGTCGCCCAGCGTAATGCTGTCGCTGCCCGTGGACAGGTCGATCCTGGTGTTGGAGGCTTGGCCGTAGAGCGAGATCGCGTCGGTAGAGGTACCGCCAGTGATCGTCTCGACGTTGGTGATCGAGAAGCCGTTGGCGAAGTTGCCAAGGGTCAGGACGTCGTTGCCTTCCGCGAGATCGATCCTGGTGCTCGAGATGAGCTCGGAGCCAATGTTGATCGTGTCGGTGCCCGTGCCGCCAACCAGCGACTCCACATTCGAGACCGTGGCCGAGTTGGCGAAGTTGCCGAACGTCAGCGTATCGGTGCCGAGCGCGAGGTCGATCGAGGACCTGGAGGCCTGGGTCAGCAAGGTGACCGTGTCGGCCGCGCCGCCGCCGGCAAGCGTCTCGACGTTCGAGACAGAGCCAGTGTTGGTGAAGTCGCCGAGGGTCAGCCTATCGCTACCCCCAGCGAGATCGAGCGTAACCGTGTTGCTGAGAGCCGAGCCGAGCGTGATGGTGTCAACTGCCGTGCCGCCTACGACGCTCTCGACGTTTGCAACAGTTGCCGTGTTGGCAAAGTTGGCAAGGACCAACCTATCGGCTGCGCCGCCTGCGAGATCGACCGAGACGTTCGACGTTCCTGCGGTGAAGGTTACCGTATCGGAAGCCGTGCCGCCAATGACCGACTCGACGTTGACGACGGTTGCAGAGTTGCCAGAGTTGTCGAATGTCAGCACGTCGTTGCCAGCCGCAAGGTCGATCCTGCCGTTGGTGATGCCATTGACCGTGACCGCATCGGCACCGCTGCCGCCGGTCAGCGTCTCGACGCCCGAGATCGAACCGCCGTTATCGACGTTGGCCAGCGTGAGCTGGTCGGAGCCCGCGCCGAGGTTGATGGTGCTCGTTGCCGTGAGCTCGGTCGCGAGCACAATGGTATCCGCGCCCGTGCCGCCGGTAACCGCCTCGACGTTCGAGATCGTTGCCCTGTTGGTGAAGTCGCCCAACGTCAGCGAGTCGGAGCCGGCTGCGAGATCGATCGTTCCGCCGGCAAGCGCCGTGCTGACCGTGACCACATCTGCTCCAGACCCGCCAATGATGGTTTCGACGTTCGCGGTCGACGCGGTGTTGCCACCATCTGCGAACGTCAGCCTATCGCTGCCGTCACCCAAGTTGTAGATATCGGAGGCATTCGACGTGCTATCGAGTACGATCGTGTCGGTGCTCGTGCCGCCGATGAGCGTCTCTACGTTCAGAACCGTCGCCGTATTGGCGAAGTTGCCGAGCGTCAGCCTATCGCCAGAGTTGGTCGAGAGATCGATGCGAGTTCCCGCTGCCTGCGTGGTGAAAGTCACCACATCGGCGCCGGTGTTGCCGGTCACCGTCTCGACGCCGGACACCGAGACCGTGTTGCCGCCCGCAGCCAGCGTGAAGGTATCGTTGCCGCCGTTGAGGTTAACCTGGACGTTGGCGACGGCCGCCGAGTAGGTGATGAGATCGTTGCCCGAGCCGCCGTTCAAGGTCTCGACGTTCGAGATTGCGCCCGAGTTGTCGAAATTGCCAAGGTTCAGGATGTCGTTGCCAGCTAGGAGGTCTATCTGGCCTGAGCCAGAGAACTCGGCGTTGAGCGTGATCGTGTCGTTGGCCGTGCCGCCCGTCAGTGTTTCGACGTTAGACACGGTCGCCACGTTGACGAAGTCACCGAATGTGAGCTTGTCGGCGCCGACCCCAAGGTCGATCGTGGACCTGGATGCGATCGTCGCTATGGTGATGCTGTCGGCCACGGATGCGCCGAGAACCGACTCAACGTTCGAGAGTGAGCCGGTGTTCGACGTGAAATCACCGAGGTTGACGGTATCGGTGCCTGCGCCAAGGTCGATGACATGACCGGTGGTCAGCTGCTCGCCGATCGAGACCGCGTCTGCAGCCGTACCACCCGTTACGGTTTCCGTGCCGGATACCGTCAGCGTGTTGGCGAAGTTGCCGAGGATCAGCCTATCGCCGCTATTGGTCGAGAGGTTGACGACTGCGTTCACGGCGGCCGCGCCGAGCGTGATGACATCGGCGTTGGTGCTGCCAAGGACCGACTCGACATTCGAGATCGTGCCCTGGTTTGCCGCGCCGCCGTTAAGCGTGATGCTATCGTCGCCGGCGCCGAGGTTGATGTTGCCGTTCGTGAACTGGGTGGCAAGCGTGATGGCGTCCGTGTCCGTGCCTCCGTTCACGGACTCGACGTTGCTGACGTTGCCGGTGTTGGCGAAATTGCCGAGGTTCAAGGTGTCGTTGCCGCCGGCAAGGTCGAGCGTTACGCCGACGAAGTCCGAGCCAAGGCTCACCGTGTCGTTACCGCCGGCGCCTGTGATCGCTTCCGTGTTCGTGACCGTGACAACGTTGTTGAAGGCGCCGAGCGTCACCGAATCCGTGCCGGTGCCGAGGTCGACCGATCCTCTCGAAGAGAGCGTAGAAAGGGTAATATCGTCCTGGCCCGTACCACCAATCAGGGTCTCGACGTTCGAGATCGCACCCTGGTTCTGGACGTTTGCGAGCGTCAGCTGATCGCTGCCAGCGAGAAGATCGATGGTGTTGCTCGAGAACTTGGTCTCGAGCACAACTGTGTCTGCAGCGGTGCCACCGAAGAGGCTTTCGACGTTCGAGACGCTCACAGTGTTGGCAAAGTTGCCGAGTGTCAGCCTGTCGTCGCCGCTTGCGTCGGTAGAAAGATCGATTCTGACGTTTGCTGCCGCCGCGCCAAGGGTAATGGTATCCCCGTCGGTGCCGCCGGTAATCGTCTCGACGTTTGAGATCGTCAAGACGTTCAGCGCATTGGCGAGCGTGATCGTATCATCGCCTGCGCCGAGGTTAGCCAGGCCACTGGTGACGATCGCGCCGTAGGTGATGTTATCGGAGAACGAGCCGCCCAAGACGGTTTCAACGTTGTCGAGACGGCCCGTGTTGTCGAAGTTGCCGAGCGTAACGGTATCCCTGCCGCCTGCAAGATCGAAGTGGTTGCCATTGACAAGGTCAGCACCGAGATTGACCACGTCTACTCCGGCGCCACCGGTGATCGATTCAACATTGCTCACCGTCGCGGTTCCGCCCGCTGCGGAGAACCGCAGATTGTCAGAGCCCGTGCCGAGGTCGAGCGTAACCCTGGTGCCCGAGCCGTTCAGCGTGACCGTGTCGGCGCCCGTGCCGCCAATGACGCTTTCAACGTTTGTGAGCGAGATGTCGTTGCTGCCGTCCGCTAGCGTGACGGTATCGGATCCCGCTCCGAGATCGGTGAGCTGCGTCGCGCCGGAGACGACTGCCCCGAACGTGATGCTGTCTGCACCCGATCCACCGGTCACTGTTTCGACGCCGGTTAGAGTGCCCGTGTTCGCAAAGTTGCCGAGGACGAGCACGTCATTACCGGTGGAAAGGTTGATCGAGGCATCCGTGATTCCCGTGCCGAGTGTCACGGTATCGGCGCCACCGACGCCGACAATGCTTTCGACGTTCGAGACTGTGACCGTATTCGCAGCATTCGCCAGCGTGAGCTGGTCAGTGCCCGCATCCAGATTGACGGCGCCGCTCGTGATACCGGTTGACAGGGTGATGAGGTCGGCGGAGGTACCGCCGTTGAGCGTTTCGACGTTCGACACGGAGCCCGTGTTGTCACCATTTCCAAGCTTGAGAAGGTCTCTTCCTTCTCTAAGATCGACGGTGTTCGAGGTCGTCAGATCCGTGATCAGGTATACGGAGTCGGTGCCGGTGCCGCCCTGAATGGTCTCGACGTTCCCGACCGAGACAACGTTCGTGACGTTGTCCCTGAGGACGAGCTTGTCGTCGCCGACCGTGTCGTCGTCGAGGTCAATCGTTCCGTTCAAAATTGCAGTGGTGAGCGTGATCGTGTCGGCCAGCGTTCCGCCGAGAATGCTCTCGACATTGGAGAACGAGCCGGTATTGGCGCCTGAGCTGCTGAGCGTCACGCTATCCGAGCCGGTTCCGAGATCGACGACGTCCGTGGCGTTCGTTGCCGCGCTGTAGGTGATCGCATCGATGCCGGTGCCGCCGGTGAGCGTCTCGACGCCCGACACCGTTGCTGAGTTGGCAAAGTTTCCGAGGATTAGCCTATCGTTGCCGGTGCTGAGAGCGATCGTCGCATTGGTCGTGCCAGAGGCGAGCGTGATCTGCTCGTTGCCGCTGCCGCCGGCAATGCTTTCCACGTTCGAGATCGTCGCGATGTTGTCGACGCCCGCCTTGAGGCTCAGCGAATCGTCGCCTGCACCAAGATTGATCGAGCCGCCGGTGATGATCGTATCAAAGGTGATCGTGTCGATGGCCGTTCCGCCGATGAGCGTCTCGACGTTCTTGATCGTGCCGACGTTCTCGAGATTGGCGAGGGTTAGGCTATCCTTGTTGCCGCCGAGATCTATGGTCGCCGAAGCGAGCTCCGTTGCCACCGTCACGGTGTCGATATTGCTGCCGCCAGCGACGGATTCGATATTCGAGACCGTGGCCACATTGAGGGCGTCGCCAAGCGTGAGCTTGTCGGAGCCGCCGCCGAGGTCGAACGATGCCCTCGAGGCAATGCCCGAGATCGTGATGTTATCGGCTGCCGAAGCGCCGAGCACCGATTCAACGTCTTTGATCGTACCCGAGTTGCCGGAACCGTCATTCAGGAAGACCGTGTCCGACCCTGCGTTGAGCTCGATGACCTGGGTGGTTGCGAGATCAGTTGAGAGGGTGATGGTGTCGGCTGCCGTGCCGCCGAAAAGCGACTCGACGCCGGTGACCGATACGATATTGGCGAAGTTGCCAAGCGTCAGCCTGTCGTCGCCGACCGTATCCGTGCCGAGATCAATCGTGCCGTTGGTGATACCCGCGCCGAGGGTCACCGCGTCAGCGAGCGTGCCGCCGAGGATCGATTCGGTTGCCGATACGGTGACGGCGTTGGCAAAATTGCCGAGGGTCAGCGAATCTACGCCCGCCCCGAGGTTAACGGTGCCGTTGGAGACCTGCGCCGTCAGTGTCACGGTGTCGATGTTCGTGCCGCCGATGATCGTCTCGATGTTGGCGAGGCTGGTCGCGTTCTCGACGTTGGCGAGCGTGAGACTGTCTTTGCCGGCGCCAAGGCTGATGCTCGAGGCGCTGGTCAGCTCGGTGGTGAGTGTGACCGCGTCGGAGCCAGTGTTGCCGTTGACCGTCTCGGTATTGGCGACCGTAATGACGTTTGTGCCAGCCGCGAGATTGAGCGTGTCGGCGCCATCGCCGAGGTCAACGAAGCCCCTTGAGCTTGCGGCCGTGAGGGTGATCGTATCGACGTTGGAGCCGCCGATGAGCGATTCCACGTTCTTTGCCGAGCCCGTGTTGACGACGTCGGCAAGGATCAGCCTGTCGGTTCCTGTGCCGAGGTCGACGGTGACCGAGGCAAGCGCCGAGCCCAGAGTTACCGTGTCGGCAAGCGTGCCGCCGGTGACGGTCTCGGTGTTCGTTACGGTGACCGTGTTGGCGAAATTGCCAAGGACGAGCCTGTCGCTGCCTGTATCGAGATCGATCGATGCGTTCGTAGCGGCTGTGAGAAGCGTTATGGTGTCGGTCGAGGTGCCGCCAATAACCGTCTCGACGTTCGAGAACGAGGCGACGTTTGCAGCATTCGCGAGATCGATAGTGTCGGCGCCAGCGCCGAGGTTGATCGTGGCGCCCGTAACGATCGTCGCGAAGGTGATGCTGTCTGCGCCGGTGCCGCCGATCAGCGTCTCAACGTTCGAGACCGCGCCGGCGTTGTCGGCATTGGCGAGCGTGAGGCTATCCTTGCCGCCGGCAAGGTTGATGCTGTCGCCCGAGGTCAGCTCGGCGCTGAGCACGACGCTGTCGGTGGCGCTGCCGCCGGTCAGTACGTCGACGTTGGCCAGCGTCAGGCTGTTGGCCGAATTGGCGAGGGTCAGCGAGTCAGCGCCATCGCCCAGATCCACGAAGGCCTTGGAGATACCTGCTGAGAACGTGATGGTGTCAGCGCCAGACCCGCCGACAAGGGTCTCGACGTTCTTTACCGTCCCGGTGTTGGCGACATCGGCAAGCGTCAGCCTGTCGCTGCCGGCGCCGAGGTCGATCGAGGTCGAGCCAGAGATCGCGCTCCCGAGCGTTATCGTGTCCGCGAGCGAGCCGCCAATAAGCGACTCTACTCCGCTTACCGTTGCGACGTTCGCGAAGGCGCCGAGGGTGAGCTTGTCGTCACCCGTCGTATCGAGGCCAAGATCAATCGAGGCGTTGGAGGCCGCCGCGCCCAATGTGATCGTATCGCCGAGTGCACCGCCCGTGATGCTCTCAACGCCGGAGATCGTCGCGATGTTGAGCTGGTCGCCGAGCTCAATCTCGTCGCTGCCTGCACCGAGATTGATCGATCCACTGGTTAAAATTGTCGTGAAGGTGATCGTATCCGCGCCGGTGCCGCCAATCAGCGTTTCGACGTTGGCGAGCGATGCTGCGCTATCGAGGTTGGCGAGCGTCAGGCTATCCTTGCCAGCGCCGAGGTCAATGGTTGCGGCGCTCGTCAGCTCTGACGAAAGTGCGACGATGTCATTGGCGGAACCTCCCTGCAGAGATTCGACGTTGGCGACCGTCAGGGTGTTGGCGAAGTTGCCGAGTGTCAGCGTATCCGTGTTGGCGCCGAGGTCAACCGAGCCCCTGGAGATGATCTGCGAAGCGGTGATGTCGTCGACTCCGGAGCCGCCGACCAGCGATTCGACGTTCAGAACTGTGCCTTCGTTGTCAACGTCGGCGAGCGTCAGCTTGTCGACGCCGGTGCCGAGGTTGATGCTGAGGCTTGCGGTCAAGGCGTTGCCGAGCGTCAGGGTGTCAGCGGCGGTGCCACCAACGATGGTCTCGACGTTCGAGACAGTTGCGATGTTTGCGAAGGCACCGAGCGTGAGCCTGTCGCTGCCGGCGCCAAGGTTGATCGAGGCATTAGAGGCCGCGGCACCGAGAGTGATGGTGTTACCCAGCGTGCCGCCAGTGATGGTCTCAATGCTCGAGAGCGTCGCCGTGTTGATGCCGTCGCTCGAGAGCACAATCGAATCGAGGCCTGCGCCGAGATCGACGCGGCCACTGGTTATCTGCCCGACGCTGATATCATCGGTGCTCGTGCCACCCGTCAGCGTCTCGACGTTGCTGATCGAGCCCGCGTTGGCGAAGGCGCCGAGCGTCAAGCTGTCCTTGCCCGCGCCGAGATCGTAAGAGCTGCTCGTCGTGAGGGCCGAGCCGAGCGTGAAGACATCTGCGGAGGTGCCGCCGACAAGCGACTCGACGTTCAATACCGTGCCGCTGTTCGTGAAGTTGCCGAGGACGAGCCTGTCGTCAGACGCACCAAGATCGACAAAGCCTCTGGAAACAATGGTGCTCAGCGTGACCTGGTCGGTCAGTGCGCCACCCGTCAAGCTCTCGACGTTGGAGATTGCGCCAACGTTGTCAGAGGCGGACTCGAGCGTGAGCCTGTCGGCACCAGTGCCGAGGTTGATGCTATCCGTGCTCTCGAGTGCCGTGCCGAGCGTGATCGTATCGGCAACCGTGCCGCCAACGATGCTCTCCGCGTTGCTGACGGTCACAACGTTTGCAAATGCGCCGAGCGTGATCCTGTCCGACGCGTCGCCGAGGTCAATCGAGGCCCTGGAAGCAAGCGCCGTAAAGGTGACGCTGTCGGCTGCGCTGCCGCCAAGCAGGCTTTCGACGTTTGCAATCGAGATCGAGTTGGCGCCGGTACCGGAGAGGGTGAGCGAATCCGTACCTGCGCCGAGGTCGGCCGTGCCGGAGCTGATCGTCGTTGCGAACGTAATTGTGTCGTTGCCCGTGCCACCGACGACGGTCTCGACGTTCGAGATGTTGCCCACGTTCGCGAACGCGCCGAGCGTTAGCCTATCCCTGCCCGCTCCGAGGTTCACCGAATCGGTGTCCGAAAGAACGCTGCCGAGGGTCAGCGTGTCCGCGCCCGTGCCGCCAGTGATGCTCTCGATGCCCGTCAGGGTCCCATCGTTGGTGAAGTTGCCGAGCGTCAGCCCGTCGCTGCCTGCGCCGAGGTTGATCGACCCCTTCACCAGCTGAGTGGCGATGGTCAGCTGGTCGCCGGAGGTTCCGCCGGTGATCTGCTCGACGTTCAAGATCGTCGCCAGATTGTCGGCGTTACCGAGCGTCAGCTTGTCGTTGCCGGTAATGAGGTCGATTCTCGCGTTCGCGAGACCGTCCGTGATGGTGATTGTGTCTACCACCGAGCCGCCGATCAGCGTGTCGACCGTAGCCAGGGTGATTGTGTTAGCCGCGTTATCTTTAAGCGGTGCCGTCGCCATTGTAGACCTCAATCCCGAATTCTATCGTTTCACGATCGAAACTATGCCCGCCTAGTTTTTTGTACGCCTACAACCCGTGCCGACCCCTTGGATCCGTTTTTCTAAAGCGCCACCAGTCCATTCGACTTGTAGTGGCTGCTTATTTCTGATCCAGATTTTTTGATTTCGTTAGGTACACATACTTTTTGCGCTCATAGAATTGCTATTTGGTAAACTATGATAAACTTCGCAAAAGGACTATGGCTTTAAATCTGCTAATCGAAAGCAGCTAATACGCATCCTTCCCGAACAGGTTTATGTATCCCTTCCATCCATCTGGACTCGCTCGATTTTAGTTTGTTGCTCGAGCAAGGCGAAAATTGCCGCTCAATTGTTTTCTCGTTGTTTATGCGAGTCGCGCTTTGCGCATCATCTGATGCCAAATTCAGCCCGAATTTTTGCCGTCGTTTGTTTTGTATATGAATCGCTGGAATGGCTTTTTTTATTCCGGCCCTGTTGCGTCCCCGACTGATTCGTTTCGGTAGCGAGAGCGCCAATGCAACTTCCATCCAAATTCTCGACCACACTTGGGACCGGGCTCGCCGGCTATAGACTCTATATTCTATGGGCCGGGGTCTTCAGTCTGGCGATCAATGTCCTCACGCTCTCCATTCCGCTCTATTCAATCCAGCTTTTCGATCGGGTGCTGAGCAGCGGCAGCGGCGCCACACTCTTTGTACTTACGGTCGCGGTACTCGGGGGGCTTGCAGCTGCCTCGCTGCTGGAAGACGTGCGAACGCGCCTTCTGGTCTCGCTTGGCATACGGTTCGATGCGCAGCTCGCGACACAAGTCTTCGAGCGCCAGATCGAGGCGTCGGGCCAGGGCGCCGTGCGCGGACATGTGATTCGCGATCTCGACAACGTACGTCACGTCTTGACCGGCAGCGGCACGATCGCGCTTTTCGATCTGCCCTGGTCGCCGATCTTCATCGGCGTCTGCTTCTATCTTCATCCCTTGCTCGGGGTGATCAATCTCGGCGGCGCCGTAATGGTCTTTGGCCTGGCGATGCTCAACCAATGGCTGGTCGCTGGTCCGCTGAGAGAGTCGGCACGCAAGTCGGACGAGAGCTACCGCCTCACGGATTGCGCGCTTGGAAATGCTGAAACCGTGCGCGCGCTCGGCATGCTGCCCGACATCGTGCGACGCTGGAGCATCGTGCGCAACGAGGCCATTGCAGCGCAAGCTTCTGCCAGCTCCCGCAACGCAGCCATATCCAGCCTGATCAAGTTCCTTCGGTACGGGTTGCAGGTGACAGTCATGGGGGCCGGCGCATGGCTCGCGGTCAATCGCGAGATTTCGTCGGGCGCGCTTTTCGCGGCGTCGCTGCTTTCCACCCGCGCGCTGATGCCCATCGACCAGATCGTTGGAGTCTGGCGTCAACTGTTGTCTGGCTGGACGGCGTTGGCGCGGGTCGACGCGGCTCTAGCCATGCAATTGCCGCCGCGGTCCTTGAAGCTTCCGACGCCGGCCGGCCGTCTCACTTTGGACAGCCTTTCTTTTACCGTGCCAGGCGGGCGGGCGCCGACGCTTTCCAATATCTCCTTCATTGTCGAACCTGGCGAGGCGGTCGGCATCGTCGGCGCGAGCGCCGCCGGCAAGTCGACGCTGGCGAGATTGATCATCGGCGCCATCAGGCCAAGCGGGGGAAGCGTGCGGCTCGACGGCGCAGAAACTTGGTCATGGGACCGCGAGGACTTCGGCAAGCACGCGGGCTACGTATCGCAGAACATCGAGCTCTTCGAGGGAACGATTGCCGAAAATATTGCGCGCTTCAAAGAGGTCAGCGGCGAGGCGATCGTCGAGGCAGCTCGACTTGCCGGCGTGCACGAGATGATCCTCGCTCTGCCGCGTGGGTATGAGACGCAGCTTCTGGCCAACGGCGCGCCGCTCTCCGGCGGGCAGCGCCAGCGAATCGCACTGGCAAGAGCTGCGCTTGGCGCCCCAAGGCTCGTGGTTCTTGACGAGCCAAACTCCAACCTGGACGGCGAAGGCGAGGCCGCGCTGCAGGCGCTCCTCGCAACGCTCAAGAAGCGCGGCGTTACCGTGATCATGATCGCGCATCGGCCGAGCGTGCTCGCGACCCTCGACAAGGTCCTCGTACTGCGTGGCGGCACGGTGAGCGAGTTCGGCCCAATAGACCGGATCATGCCACGCATCGCGCCTGGCTTTTCGCTGACACAAACCCGGATCGGGGGACGCGCGTGATGCAAGCACTTGGCAGGCTCGAGCTCTTGAAAGCCGAGTTCACGAAGTCCGTTCAGCGAGAACCGGTCGTCGAAGCTCCGCGACCCAGTGCTGCGGCGACGGCGTCATCGCCGCCGATGCTCGGGATGCCTGATCCGAAACGGGCGGTGCGTTCAGGGGTGCTGGTGCTGACTTGCTTTTTCGGCTTCATCGGTCTCTGGGCTGCGTTGAGCCCGATCGACAGTGCCGCGATCTCCTACGGGGTCATCGGCGCCGAAGGCAGCCGCAAAGCCGTTCAGCACCTCGACGGCGGGGTCATCGGCTCGATTATGGTCAAGGAAGGCGGGCTCGTCACGGCCGGTCAGGAGCTCATCCGACTCGACCAGGTCCAGCCCCGCGCGGCGTTGGAAATCAGCACGGGAACGGTTCGCACGCTGGCAGCGGTCATCAGCCGGCTGGAAGCCGAGGCATCCGGGACCGCCATCCGCTTCCCGGACTTTCTTACGAGCCAGGCCGAGGACCCGACCGTTAGCGCGCTTCTCACCTCGCAGCAGCAGCTCTTTGCGGCACGTAAAGCCGCAAGGGAGACGCAGATCGGCACGCTGGTCGAGCAGATCAAGCAGGCGCGGGTGCAGTCGGAGATCTATGGCAATCAAGTCAAGACCGCAGAGCGCCAGTACGGCATGGTCAACGAGGAGCTGGCGCCGAAGGAAATGCTGTTCGAGAAGGGTTATGCAACGAACTCGCCCGTCTTGCAGCTAAAGCGCGCGGCGACGGCGCTTATGGGCCAGAAACAGGAAGCCCTCGGTCAGATCAACCGGCTCGATTACACAATCTCGCAACTGCAAAGCCAGATCTCCCAGATCAATGGCGACTTCCGGGTTCGCGTGGCCTCCGAGCTCGAGGACTCCAGAAGCAAGCTTGCCGATGCGAAGGAGCGAGAGCGGGTTGCCAAGGACGTGCTCGATCGCACTGTCATTCGCGCACCCGTCGGCGGGCGCGTGCTTGGGCTCTCTGTCAATACCGTAGGTGGGGTCGTGATCAAGGGCGAGCGTCTGCTCGAGATCGTTCCGGAAGACGCGGGCATTGTCATCAAGGCGCGATTCAAGCCTACTGACGGAATCGAGATCAGCGAGGGCATGAAGGCGGAGCTTAGAATTCTGTCGGCGCAGGGCCGAAAGTTGCCAATGCTATACGGCACAGTGCGCAACCGCTCGGCGGACGCGCGCACGGATCCGGAAAGCAGGGCATCCTACTTCGACGTGGATGTGGTGGTCAGTCCCGATGAGCTTTCGATCGCCGACGGCGGGAAGCTCGCGCTCGGAACGCCCGTCGAAATCATCGTCCCGACAGGTTCGCGCACGGTGCTTGAGTACATGATCGAGCCGATTTCCGAATCACTGCGTCACGGAATGCGCGAGAAATAGAGACAGGGGAGCTGTCTCGCGGCAGTTCGAGGGGAACATGGAAGCCTTGATTCTTTGCGGCGGACTTGGCACGCGACTGCGTGAGGAGACTGAGTTCAAGCCGAAACCGATGGTCGAGGTCGGCGGCAGGCCGATGCTGTGGCACATCATGATGCACTATCGGCATCACGGCGTCGGGCGTTTCGTCCTTTGCCTCGGCTACAAGGGCGATGCCATCCGAGATTACTTTCTCAACTATCACCTCCGCTCGCACGATGTGGAAGTCGACATCGGCTCCGGCTCCATCTCGACGCATCGCGCGCCGAACAGCGACCGGCTCGATGCGAAGGTCGTGCTCGCAGAAACTGGCCTCGAAAGCCTCACCGGAAAACGCATTCTGAAGGCTTTGCCACACATCGAGGGCGATACGTTCCTTGCAACGTATGGCGACGCCGTCGCAGATGTGGACCTCGACGCGCTCATCGATACGCATAACCGCATGGGCCGGCTTGCAACGGTTACTGCCGTCCATCCTTCCTCGCGTTTCGGCGAGCTTGCCATCGACGATGGCATGATCACGAGCTTTGCGGAAAAGCCGCAGGTGACCCAGGGTTGGATCAACGGCGGCTACTTCGTCTTCAACCGGCGCGCGTTCGACCTTCTCGATCCGGATATCAACGAGCCGCTTGAGACCGGCCTACTTGAACGCCTCGCCAAGATGGGCGAGCTTGCGGTGCATCAGCACAACGGCTTCTGGCAGTGCATGGACACCTATCGCGAGATGCAACTCCTGAACGACATGTGGCAGAACGGCAAGGCGCCTTGGCGCGTTTGGAACTGACGCAATGACGGCGCCGCTCTCGCGGACATTCTGGGCGGGGCGGCGCGTCTTCGTCACCGGGCATACCGGGTTCAAAGGCGGTTGGCTTCTTGCCCTCCTTCGGCAACTCGGGGCGGAAGCGCACGGCTACGCGCTCGAGCCTCCTTCGACGCCGAACCTTTTCGGCGCCGCCGGGATTGGGCGGCTCGGCGCCTCGACCATCGGCGATATCCGCGATGGGGCGCGGCTCGGCGCCGCGATGAATGCCGCGAAGCCGGAAATCGTCCTGCACCTCGCCGCACAGGCGCTTGTCCGGCCGGCGCGAGCCGAGCCAGTCGAGACATTTTCAACAAACGTGGTCGGCACAGCTCAGGTGCTCGATGCGGTGCGGCAGAGCCCGGGCGTCAAGGCCTGCATCGTGGTCACGAGCGACAAAGTCTATGACAACGTCGAGTGGCCATGGGCCTATCGCGAGACGGACAGGCTTGGTGGCAAGGAACCTTATGGAGCCAGCAAGGCCTGCACGGAGATCGTCGTCGAGGCCTATCGCTATTCGTATTTCTCGGGTGGTGACAGCTCGTGCCAGCTCGCAACGGCTCGTGCCGGTAACGTCATCGGCGGCGGCGATTGGGCCGAGGATCGGCTGATCCCGGATGCGGTGCGGGCCTTCTCGAAGGGCCTGCCGCTGGTCGTTCGCAATCCCGCGGCGGTTCGGCCGTGGCAGCATGTATTGGAGCCGCTCGCTGGCTATCTCAAGCTCGGGCAAGCGCTTTGCGAGCGGCCGGACGAGCTGCCGAAGCCGCTCGCGTTCAACTTCGGCCCGCACGCCGAAGATGCCGTGCCGGTACGGGCGATTGCCGATCAGATCTCGGCTCGCTGGGGAGCCAGTGCCGCATGGGGGCAGGACCAGGGCTTCCAGCCCTACGAGGCGCGGTTGCTCGAGGTCGACAGTGCGAAATCGCGCGTAGCCCTCGGTTGGGCGCCGCGCTGGCGCCTCAAAGACACGCTCGATCGTACCGTCGACTGGTACAAGGCGTTCAATGCGGGGCAGGATATGCAGGCCTTCACGCTTGCGCAGACCGACGAGTACCTCACATGACTGACGCTACGTCGCAATGCTGCCGTGCCTGCGGGACGCCGCTCAGGCACACGTTTGTCGATCTCGGGATGTCGCCCGTTTCGAATGCCATGCGCCACCCGTCGCAGGCGCGGGATGCTGAGCCTTTCTACCCACTTCGGACGTTCGTCTGCGAGGCATGCAAGCTCGTCCAGATCGACGACGTGCAGCCCGCCGAGACGCACTTCCACGGCAACTACACCTATTTCTCCTCATTCTCGACCTCCTGGCTCGAGCACGCCAAGCGCTACGCCGAGATGATGATTGCGCGCTTCGGCCTCGGAGCGGAGGCACGGGTCATTGAGGTCGCGAGCAACGACGGCTATCTGCTGCAATACTTCAAGGCGCATGGAATTCCCGTGCTTGGCATCGATCCGGCCGCCAACTGCGCCGAGGTCGCGGAGCGCGACCGGGGTGTTCCGACGCTGGTGCGCTTTTTTGGGAGAAAAACGGCAGAGGAGGTTGCTGAGAGTGGCCTCGCGGACGTGATCGCCGGCAACAACGTGCTGGCGCATGTGCCGGACATCAACGACTTCGTCGCCGGATTAAAACTCCTCCTCAAGGAGAGCGGCGTCATCACGATCGAGTTTCCGCATCTCCTGCGGCTCATCGAGGCAAGCTACTTCGACACGATCTACCACGAGCACTATTCGTATCTCTCCCTGCTCGCCGTCGAGCGGCTGTTTGCCCGCCATGGGCTCGCGGTTTTCGATGTCGAGGAGCTGCCGACGCACGGAGGAAGCCTCAGGATCTTCGCCGGGCATGCCGGAACCGTTGCAGGTGCGTCCAAGCGGCTCATCGCCTTCCGGGCGCGCGAAGCAGAGGCGGGGCTTGAAAACCTTCGGACTTACGAGAACTTCGCCGAGAAGGTACGGACCGCCAAGCGCGAGCTGCTTTCCTGCCTGATCAAGCTCAAGGGAGAGGGAGCTCGCATCGTGGCCTATGGCGCCGCCGCGAAGGGAAATACCCTCCTCAATTATTGCGGGATACGAGGCGACTTCATCGACTATGCCGTCGACGCGAGCCCGCATAAGCAGGGACTCTTGCTGCCCGGCTCGGCGCTTCCGGTTTATTCTCCCGCCAAGATTTTCGAGACCAGGCCAGACTTCGTATTAATTCTCCCCTGGAATTTGAGAGAGGAAATTAGTAGTCAGATGAGCGGTATCCGCGAGTGGGGAGGAAAATTCATCGTGCCTCTTCCGCGGCCCGAGATCTTCCCGTGATCTTCGCCGAGACGCCGCTCGCTGGCGCGTTTGTCATCACGCCGGAACCTGTCACAGACAGCCGCGGGTTCTTTGCGCGGCTGTTCTGCGCCAAGGCCTTCGCAGAGCACGGCCTCAACCCCGCGCTCAACCAGATCAGCATGTCTTACAACGCGCTTGCCGGCACGCTGCGCGGATTGCACTTGCAGCGCCCGCCTTTTGGAGAGGCGAAGCTTGTGCGGGTCACGACCGGGGCGATCTTTGATGTCGTCGTCGATGTTCGGGCCGGCTCACCGACCTTCGGCCGTTGGTTCGGCCTCGAGCTTTCGGCCAGCAACCGGACGCAGATCTATATCCCGGTCGGCTTCGCGCACGGGTTCCAGACGCTCACGCCTCAAGTGGAGGTGCTATATCATATCTCAGAGCCGTACCAGCCGGGGCATGCCGCCGGCATCCGCTTCGATGATCCTGATCTCGCGATCAATTGGCCCGCGCCCGAGGCGCGGACCATCTCCGACCGGGATGCAGCGCTTCCACCACTCGCTCAGTTCGAGCCAGTCAAGTTGTGAGGCGTGAAGGATGGTACAACTCGATGCGAGGGCGGCAGTCTTTGGTGCACATGGCTTCGTCGGCCGGCACCTAATTTCGTACCTCTCGGCAAACGGCTACGCCGTCCGGGCGATCGCACGCGGCGATCAATCCTGGCGCGGCGAGCACCTTGGGCATGTGTTCTACACCATCGGGCTGACTGCCGATTTCCGGTCGCGCCCGTTCGAGACGATCGATGCCCATGTTGGCGTCCTCACCGACGTGCTGCGCGGAGCGCGCTTCACGAGCTTTGTCTATTGCTCGTCGACGCGGGTCTATTCGAGCATGGAGACGTCGCTCGAGACGGCACGCATTCCGGTTGCGCCCGAGGACCCGGACCACCTCTATAATATCTCGAAGCTGATGGGCGAATCGGCCTGCCTCGCGTCTGGACTGGCTGGCGCCCGGGTGGCGCGGCTTTCGAATGTATTCGGCGAGGACCTCGCGTCAGCCAACTTCCTGACCGCGGTACTCAGAGAGGCGGTCGAGACCGGGCGGGTTACGCTTAGAACGAGCCTCGCCTCGGAAAAAGATTATGTGTGGGTCGAGGATGTGGTGCGCGCGCTCGAGGCGATTGCCGTAAGGGGAGCAGAGCCCATTACAAACGTCGCCTTCGGCCGCAATACCACGCATGCTGAGATCATGGCTGCCGTCACGGCCGCAACGGGCGCCGACGTGCATGTCGCGGAGGGAGCGCCGGCCGTGCGCGTCCCGCCGATTTCGACAGCCCGGCTCGATAATCTCATTGGCCGGGACCGCGCCGATGTCATCCTCAGCATCGACAAGCTGGCGGCGGCGTTTCGCGGTCGGTAAAGGCACTTGATACCGGCATACCTGCCGGAAATTGTCCTTTTTCTTGCGCGCGGCCGCCCCACCAACCCCGCGCGACCTTTTCTTGCGCGCGGCCGCCCGGCCAACCCCGCACGACCTTTTCTTGCGCGCGGCCGCCCGGCCAACCCCGCACGCGATCGCTCAGGTCAGGTCGTCCGGGAGACGCGGCAGGGGCAGAAAGGGGATGCCATCCTCGGCGAGAGACTTGGCATCGTCGAGAGTGGCTTCGCCGTAAATGCCGCGGGCGGGGCTTTCGTCGAGGTGGATCTTGCGGGCTTCGTCGGCAAAGCGCGGACCGACGTACTCGGCGTTGGCCCGAACCTCCGCACGCAACTTGCGAGCGAAGTCCAGCATCTCTTGCGTCTCGCATTTTGACGAGGCCGCGCCGGGCCCATCAGGAGCCTGCTTTGCCGCGCTCGAGCGTTCGTGGACAACGCTCGGAGCCATAACGGCTTTTGAGACCTTGGTCCTCGCGCAGACCGGACACGAAACCTGGCCGCGAGCAACCTGAGAGTCGTAGGCGGTGCTATTCTGGAACCAGCCCTCCCACTCATGGCCATCGTCGCAAACGAGGCGATATTTAATCATCTCGAGCTCTCCGCCGCGGCCACGCTCACCGAGCAAGGCGCGCTGGCCAGGTGAACGACGTCGAAAGCCCGATCATGCCGCAGCGACGGTACCCGCGCCCTCACGTCATCAACACGCGGCAATTCAACATCAGCAATGATTACCGAAGGGTCAATGCCGCCCTCGGCCAGCACCTCGCCCCACGGCGAGATGATGACGCTATGCCCGTACGTCTCGCGGCCGTGCTCATGCCGTCCGCCTTGAGCCGCCGCAAAGACATAGCACTGGGTCTCGATGGCACGCGCCCTGAGCAGCGTCAGCCAATGCGCTTCGCCTGTTAACCTCGTGAAGGCAGCAGGCACGGCGATGAAGCGGGCGCCTGCTTGGGCAAGTGCACGAAACAGATGGGGAAAGCGCAGATCGTAGCAGATGGCGAGGCCGAGGGGACCCCAGGGGAGATCCGCGACGACCGCTTTATCTCCCGCGTCGTAGCTCGCGCTCTCGCGGTAGCTTTCGCCGTTCGGGAGGTCGACATCGAACATATGGATCTTGTCGTAGCGGGCGGCGACCTTGCCCTCAGGCGAAATGAGAAAGGCGCGGTTCGCGAGCTTGCCGGGGCTCGAGCGCACCAGCATCGAGCCAATATGCAGCCAGACCGAAAGCTCCTTGGCGAGGGCCTCGAGTTGGCGGAGAGCATGGTTGCTCTCCTCGGGCTCGGCTGCGGCTAGCAAGCGCTCGCGTCCAAGCTCCATGAGCGTCGTCATCTCGGGCGTCTGGATGTACGTCGCGCCGGCGTTGGCTGCCTCGCGAATGAGAGCTGACGCGTCTTCCAAGTTACGGTCGACATTGCGGCCGGAGCACATCTGAACGAGCGCGACACGGAAGCTCGTCGGGGCAGGCGCTACGGCGGCTGGAGGCGGCTGGTTCATACGGCTCAGGAATTCATGCTGAGAAGCGTGTCGAGCTTGCCGGCGCGCTCAAGGCACATAAGATCGTCACAGCCACCGATATGCTGCTCGCCAATCCAGATTTGCGGCACGGTGTTGCGTCCGCCTGCCTTGCTGCGCATTTCGGCGCGGAGGCCCGCCTCACCCGTGACGTCGACCTCCTGGTAGGCGACACACTTGGCCCGCAGAAGCTCCTTGGCCATGTGGCAATAGGGGCAGAGACTCGTCGTATAGATCGTAACCTTTGTCATCATCGTTGCGTTCCGGTCATTCCTCGATTGCCGGCTGATCCAAACCCAAGCTAACGGTTCGATTGCGCCGAGCAAAGGGCGAGAATCAAAAAAGACACAGGGTTTGTGACTATTTCTGCTTCTGAACGCTCGGCAAAGGTCGGCTGTGGCTGACTTTAGCTCGGTGCGGTGGCGTTGCCGGTGACCAAGGCGAGGGCGAGCACGTCCACCCTCCGGGCTCCGGCACGTTTCAAGGCCTTGGCACAGGCACCGACTGTCGCGCCGGTCGTGATGACGTCGTCGATGAGAATGACATTGCGGCCGCTGATCCGGTGCAGGAAACGTGGCGCAACCCTGAAGGCCCCGGCGACGTTCTCCTGGCGCTCCCGGCGCGTCAGGCCAACTTGGCTCGGGGTACGTTTCACCCGGGTTAGAGCAAGAGGCTCGTAGTCAAGCTTGGCTCTGAGGGCGACGTCCTGGCTTAGGATGGCCGCTTGGTTGAAGCGGCGAGAGAGAAGCCGCCAGCGGCTCAATGGCACCGGAACGATGACGTCTGCTTCGCGGATAAGCTCTTTGCCGGCCTCGGCGAGCCAGCGGCCGAAGAGAGCGCTCAAATCGTGGCGATCACGGAACTTGAGGGCGTGGATCAACTCGCGCATTTGCCCGGAATAGGCGGCTACCGCGCGCGCCCGGTCGTAGGGCGGCGGGTCCGCTGCCGCGGCGGCCGATATCATGATGCCCCCCGTGTCGAACGGCATCGGCAGCCCGAGGCGGTCACAAAGGGGCGCACGAATGAAGTCGATGTCGCTCCAGCACTTGAAGCAGAGCGCGTCGTGGCTTGCGAGCGGCTCGCGGCAGGAGAGACAAAGTGGCGGGAGCAAAAGATCGGAGATCGCGGCTAGGCTGTGTCGAGCGAGCAAGCGCAAGCGAGATAATACAGGCTCGCCCTCCTCGTGCTTTGCCGTTTGCTCACTGTCTGCTTCCGTAACGGAATTCACCGCGGCACACTCCAGACTGACGCCATGCTAAAGTGTAGAGACCTTTCGACCTGAATTGAAGTAGTCACGGACCTATGATGGCAGCCCCGCAAATTTTCGACAACGCGCTCCTGGCGCGCAGAGCCGACAGGGTTGCGGCGCGTGCGACCGAGCATGACTTTCTGCTCTCGCGCGTCGCGGACGACCTAGCCGAGCGGCTCGAGATCGTGCAGCGAAGCTTTGCGGTGGCGCTCGATCTTGGCGCGCATCATGGCGTTCTCGGCAGGCGGATTTCGAGCCTCGGCCCGAATAAAGTCGGGCGCGTGATCAGTCTCGAGCGCTCGGCGCGGCTGCTTCAGTCTTGTAGCGGCGAAAAGGTGCTTGGCTCTGAGGATCTCCTGCCGTTCGCGGATGGCTCACTTGATCTCGTGGTCTCGGGGCTCTCCCTTCATCTCGTGAACGACCTGCCAGGTACGCTCGTGCAGATCCGGCGTGCGCTGAAGCCTGACGGACTATTGCTCGCGGCAATGCTCGGCGGCTCTACGCTCCAGGAGTTGCGAGAGGCATGGCTGCTCGCCGAGGACGACGTGTTGGGCGGCGCATCGCCGCGCGTGGCGCCGTTTGGCGATGTGCGCGACTTGGGCGGACTCCTGCAGCGCGCAGGCTATGCGCTGCCGGTCGTCGACGCTGACGTGGTCCGCGCGACATACGCCTCGCCGCTCGCACTGATGCGGGAGCTGAAGTCCATGGGGGCAAGCAACATGCTCTCGGCGCGCCGGCGCGTTCCCGTGACACGCGGCCTCGTCGCACGGGCGTGTGAGATTTACGTGGAGCGCTTCGGGATTGATAACGGTCGCGTGCCGGCCACCTTCGAGATTCTCACCCTGACAGCATGGGTGCCACACGAAAGCCAACAGAGGCCGCTTCGGCCAGGCTCTGCGAAAGCTCGTCTTGCCGACGCATTGGGCGTCAACGAAACAAAGCTTCGATAAAAAGCGAAGCCCGGCTTAGGCCAAGCATTCATCTATGAAGCAGGTTCTCTCCGGCCACGTGAAATATCGCCCAGGAAGATGCTGCCGCATTTTTCGACGCGTCGATAAGCATTGGCGAAAGGCGCAACTCCGGCCCAGCCTCGGACTCGTTACTCTCGACGCACTCCAGATAGCCGCTTTTCGCGGCGGTACGAATAACGTTGCGGACATGGGATCGGGAAATCCCAAACCGCTGTGAAACGCTGGCGAATGAAACGCGAAAGGCGAGATCTGGGGATAGAGCCCCGTTCTGCTCGTAGCAGCTAAATAACAACGCGTTCATTATTGCCAATCCGCCGTCGCGGGAGGCAAAGAATGTCACTTCTGGAGACTGGCGAAACGGGCTCTCGTCGGCGATCCGCTTGCGCGCCGCTGCAAGGGCTAACCGTAGATAAGCCGACCGGTCGCTGCGAATGATTTCGGAAAGCGGCGAATTCGGGAGCACAATTCCAATCGCGTCAGTCGACAATAGAGCGTGACGGCGCAAATAGTCGATCAAGATGTCCGTCGGCACAAGACGCCGCACCCGACGATCATCAGAAATGCGCAACCGCTCCACGCGCCCGATCTCGACGCTACGATCGATAAACGTGTTCACGCGCCGTGGGCTCGAAAAGTCCTGCATAACGGCGAAGGCCTGCAGTTTCGCAATCGTGGCCCCGCTGCCCTTGCCTTCAAGCTCGCGCTCCAGATGCAGAAAGAGTAGCGCCAGCTCGAACATCATGTGATCGCCGCAAGCGAGGTATTTTGCATGAGCCTCCTCCGATACAGCGATCTGATGAAAGCCGCGTACGGTCGCCAAATATGCTTCCTCGAAGCATGGATGGGCACGAAAAGCAGCTGTCTGTTGCGCGACCTGGGGATCTGGATCGCGCAGACGGGGGCCGAAGAACCTGCGGACCATGACGAATACGTGCCGCTCTCGATTGGACGGGCGCTGACTATATCTCTATAGAGCTTTCGCCAATTGCGCCACCCGGCATTACACGACGCAGATCATGACCGTGTAGCTTTTGCATCTGACGTTTGGTGACGAGACCTGCCGCAAGCGGTGACCAAACGTCAGATGCGCTAAATCTAGCCGAGAAGGTCGCGCAGCCAAGGGATCAATGGTGCGTCTGCAGGTGGCATCGGATAGTTGGCAAGGCGGGAGGGCCGCACCCAAGCAACGTCCTGGCCCTCCTGCGGTGTGATGTCGCCATCCCAGTTGCGGCAGATATACAGCGGCATCAGCAGATGGAAATCGGCGTAGGTGTGGCTTGCAAACGTAAATGGCGCAAGGCACGTCTCGCAGACATCAATCGCCAGCTCCTCCATGAGCTCACGACGAAGCGCAGCCTCCGGCGTCTCGCCCGGAGCCACTTTGCCGCCAGGGAACTCCCACAAGCCTGCAAGCTGTTTGCCCTCGGGGCGCTTGGCGAGGAGCACGCGATTGTCCACGTCTATTAGAGCGGCCGCGGTAACAAGCAGGATCGGCTTATTCATAGGGTGATTTGGACCTTGTGGGCCGCACGTTGGGCTCATAGTAAGTGGGCATGGGATCGACAATATTATCGCTCGGACACTATGCTCCCGAGCGGCGCGTGACAAATAGCGAAATTGAGGAGCGGCTCGATCTCCCGGCCGGGTGGATCGAGCGGCGTACGGGCATTCGCGAGCGCCGGTATGCAGCCGAAGGCGAAGCACTCTCCGACATCGCCGTCAAGGCAGGTCGGATGGCGCTTGCGCGTGCAGGCTTCGATCCAGCCCGCATCGGGCTGCTCGTTCTTGCGACCTCAACTCCTGATCATCTTTTACCGCCGACCGGTCCCCTTGTCGCGCATCGCCTGGGTCTCGATGGTGCGGGGGCCATCGATATGGCGGGGGCCTGCGCGGGCTTTCTCTATGCGCTTGCCTTCGCCGACGGCTTCGTGTGCGCGCAGCGGCAACCCGTACTGGTGATTGCGGCCAACATCCTTTCGAGGCGTACGAACTTTTCTGATCGCAACAGCTCCGTGCTTTTCGGGGACGCGGCGGGCGCTGTTCTGCTTGTACCCTCGGAGCGGCCTGGAACCGGCGTACTCGGACTCAATCTCGCGTCGAATGGAGCCGAGTATGGCCTGATCGATATCCCAGCAGGCGGAAGCAGGCGGCCGTTCTCGGATGCGCTCGCGCCGGAAGAGACCAAGATGCGGATCATCGACGGGAAGGCGGTGTTTGCGAAGGCCTCGGCGCTGATGGTTAAATGCTCAGAGGCCGCGCTCGCGAGGGCAGGGCTCGGGATCAGCGACATTCAGCACTTCATTCCGCATCAAGCGAATGCACGCATGATGGCGCTGATCGAGCGAGAGCTCGGAGTTGAGCCGGGCAAGCTGCTTTCATCGGTTGCGCATTATGGCAACAGCTCCGCTGCGACGATCCCGTTCACGCTTTCGCTGCAGGCCGGCACGCGCGAGTTCATGGCGGGCGATCGCATGCTCATGTGTGCAGCAGGAGCCGGACTGACGGGTGGTGCGGTCGTGTTTGGGGTTTGATCTCCTCAAGGGGCCTAATCGTCTTGCCCCAGCGCGCGGGAAGCTCCGTCGGCGGCGGTCGATGCGGTGTTCTGCGCGATTGGTCTTGGCACTGCCTTAGACGGCAGAAGCCACGGGGCAGGGTTGGTTTTCGCCTCTGCTGCGAGATCGGTTAGGAGCACCTCGAGCAGGGGTGCCCCGACCTGGGCTGCGTGCAGGCTCGTGGCCCAAGGCTCGGACGATGAGCCCGTGCCCGCGAGCACCACATACGAATAGGCAGCACCGTTCGCGAATTGCAGACCGCCCGTTATCCAGACGTCCACCGTCGCGTTCGGGTCAGCCGTGACTTGCGTGCCGGTCTTGGCGAAATGAAAACGCAGGTCGTTGCGGCGGGCCGCGCACCAATGCGAGAGCTGCTTCAACGTTCCGGCCGGCGCGCCATGCGCCTCATAGCAAAGAGGCGCGGATAGCAGCGTCTTCAGGAGTGGCACGGCCTGCCGGCGGATCAGCTTCGACGGCACGATGGCGAGCGGCGGCGTCTTGGCGTGGGCGGCTGCGTGCTCAGCACTGGTGAAATCGTAGCTTGCGACGAGGGTCGGCTCCTTGACCGGCGTCGCGCTCCGGCCAAGGAGGGACGCAAGCACCACTGCCGACATGTGATGCACACGGCGCGGGGCGCCCGAGATCTGCCCGAGCACAGCGGCCGTCGACGGCGGCGTGCCCTGGCCATCGGCATCGAGCGGCGGCATGTTGAAACCGAAGCCTTCAATCAGGGTCCTAATCCGGTCCTGACCTGCCAACGCCGTGCGATTGAGGAGCGGAGCATTAAGCGAGCATGCAAAGGAGACGATGGCCGGACGACCAAAGCGGCCGCTGCCCTTGGCGCAGGTCTCGAGGCCACTCGAAGGCGCCTGCGTGTCGAGGTAGAGCGACCGCGACGTGTCGCGGCCTGAGTTGGCGATGGCAATCGCCGAGATGATCTTGCCGGTCGACGCAATCATGCGCGGGTCGCGCTCGCGGATGTAGGTACCGCTCGCCGCGTCTCTCGCGTAGGGCGCGCCAAAGTAGGATGCGGTCTCGCCAGCCTCGTAGTAGCGGACAATCTCGCCTTTGCTGTTGGCGGCCACCACGATGACGTTCGGCATCTTGAGCTCGGCTCCAGCGCGAGACGGATCGAGCGTGAAAGCAGGTGAGATTTTCGCACGCTGCTCGGCATCGAGCTTCGCAAGCACGCCCTTGATCTTGGCGTCGAAGGCGAGGTTGGATGTTGCCTCGAACGTCGTCGTGACGCCGCGCACATATTCGCGCCAGCCGAAGCCATAGGCTTGCTTCATCTCCTCTCGAATGCCGAAGCGGGCGGACGGCATGAGCGCGTTGGCGCGCGCGACCGGGTTTGCCTCGGCCCGCTTGGCAACGCCCGGCGCGAAGCGCTCGAGCGCGGCTTGCACCTTGGGTTTCACCTGCGGGTCAGGCGGGCCGCTGCCAAGAGCGATCAACTCGAACAGAACTTGCTTCTTCTGGTTTTCGTCAGAGAGAAGCTTCTCGGCGCAGGTTCGCGCTCGCACCTCGGTGATGTAGCGCCAGCGATCGAGACGGACCTCGTTCAGCCTGGCGCTGCCCTCGAGCAGGATGATCGGCTTATTGACTGCGGAGGCGAGCACGAATTGTTCGGCGATCGAGAGCTCGTTGGCATCCTTGCCGAACACGACGCGGCTCGCGAGCTCGACGCCATGGAGCGGAGAGCCGCCAGTGCGCTGCGCCAACCAGAGGTGGTTGGCCGCCCACTGCTTTAAGGGCGTGTCGTCGCCTCCGGCGGTGAGCGCTCGATAGATCACCGGGGCGAGCCACCACTCGGCGAGCTTGCGTCTCAACTTCGTGAGCCCCCCTTCGTCGCCACGCGGAGGTGTGTTGTAGATGACGCGCGCGAACTGCATCGGCAGTGTCGAGCCGCCAACGCCAAGGCTCGGGCGGCGAAGGGCGATAGAGCGACGAATGGTGGAATAGGGAATCTTGAGAACGCCTGCGATGTCGATGCCGAAGGGATTGAGCAGTCCGCCGATATAGCGGTCCTCGTGATAGACGAGGCATTGCCAATACTGCGGCGGCACCTCCTTGACGGGAATGGATTTGTGGTCGGGATTTGCCGTGTGACCTTCGACCTCGATCGCGGTGTCCGTGTAGTTGACATCGCGGCGACTATCCAAGCGCGCGTCAAAGGTACCGGCGAAGGTGCCGTTCTTGTCGTAGATGGCGGTGGCTAGCCAACGCTCGGCATCGTAGCGAATACTTTCACCGAGATAGTAGTAGCCGACGATCCCGCGTAAAGGGGCGACCACGTAGACGAGGAGAAGTGCCGCGAAGACGTAGAGCACGCCCGCGACGGCCACATGCCGCAGCGGCCCGAGGCGGGGATTGAACACGAGCCAGTCATTGACGACGCGCAATGCGCACGCCGGAACGCTGATCAATATCTCGAGCGCGGAGTTGAGGAAGCGCAGCAGAGGCAGCATGACGCGAGCGAGCCAAGCGAGATATAGCGCGGCTCTGGGTGTGGCCGCTCCCACCCGTGCTAGCGGGCCTTGATGGCGGAAGGGTGGGCGAATTGCGGCTCGACCGGAATAGCTCGCCCTCGACCCAAAGGAGGGACAGCTCTATGACGCAGCGACGAGGCGGTAGACGCCGCGAGGCTGCTGAGGTATAGCGTGCTGCCGTTACCCAAGCTGCGGGGCCTGCTCACTTGAATGGGACCGGCTGCCCTACATCGTGTTTAACAACACGAATAGTCCGATGCCGACGGCTGGACCAGCCATGGTCGCAAGGACCAGCATAACAAACGACTTGGCAATCATAACACTCAAACCCCGCTACTAACGCTATTCTCCCTCGAAGGATACCCTCGTCCCCTTCGAAGAATGCTCGCCGCGAGTACCCTCATATCCCGCGACGCCAGCAAATTTTACACTAAAAAAATAATCACTTCACTGGTTATTCCCAGTTTCGACACAATGTTGTTTCGCAATCGCGAAGTATTCGCTGCACAGCAACATCCGTACCCGTGCATGGGTTCCCCTCAACGCGATAATTTTTCTTTGTCAAGCAGTTCCAAGAGTTAGCTCGCACCATGTGTGCGTGATGCAGATCAGCAGTCGCCTTAGCCAGTGATCGCGCGCCGTGGACCCTTATGCCAAAAAACTGTGGATAATTGTTGACTGAGGGAGAAGCTCGCAGGAGCAGGCGGTCTGATGTTGATCAGCCGTCGCTCAGCGTTTCGCGACCTTCTGGATCGAATCGAACAGGCGCAACTGCCTCTCGTCCTGGCCCTTGGTCTCGTGGGCAAGCTGCTCGATGCGGTCGAAGGGCACCTGCTCGGCCTCGATCAACGACCGCTGAGCCTTCATCGAGCGCACCAAGCCTTCCTGCACGAGGTGGAACTCGCCCACGGTCTGGCCGGGCAGGACGGCGGCCGGATCGAGCCCGCTCTCGCTCTGAAACGCGGCTTTGAGCTTCCGGAGCGCGGTATCCTCGCGGACACGGCCGATGAACCAGCTCGTGATCTGGTCGCGCGACTTGTAATCGAGGTCGCCCGGAGACTGAGTGGCGAGGAGCAGGCCGAGACCTGCCGAGCGGGCACGCTTCAAGAGGCTCTGCAGTGGCTCGGCGGTTGCCGGCTTGGCGTTGGCCGGGATGTAGAGATCGGCCTCGTCGAACATCACGACGGCCTGCAGCTCGTCATTCGGGTTCCGCTGGCAGAAACGCAGCGCTTCCGAAAGGAACTGTGAGACCCAAAAGAGGATGTTCTCGTTGTCGCCGAGGAAGCCGGTGTAGATGATCGAAAGTCGCGTGCGGCCATCGCGAGCGTAGGAGCCGAGGCCAAGCAGGCTTTCCATCGTGAGGCTCTCGCCGCCGCCCTCGAAGAGGGCTGCGTTGCGGTGACGGAGGCTATCGAGCTGGGCGACGAGATCACGGCGGATCTTGCCCGATGGGTCCATGCGCTGCGTCAGATCCGTGAGCTCCGGATCCTCGTCCTCGAGGAGATGGATCAGATCGCCGAGGGTGACCTCGCGGCTATGGCGCGAACCTAGAATGCGGAGTGCGACCGAGAGCGTGCCCGACTGCTTTTGATGCGTCGCCGAGTTCTTCAAGTGCAGCATATCGCCGAGCGCGGCCGACGAGAGGTTGGCCAGGAGCTGCTGCTCGTGATCGGGAAGCTCGTTGATGCCGTTCGGAAGCAACGTGATCGAGATGGGGCGCCCGGAGGAGCGGCCCGGCGTATAGACGGCGACGTCGATGGCGTCGGCGAGCTTCTCGCGCTCACCGCGGCGCTCGGTGTATTCCTCGTCGTTGGCGCGCCAGACGTCGGGATTTGCGTAGCTGCAGAGATCGCCCTTACGATCGATGAGGACGGCCGGGATGCCGCGCAAGAGCAACTGCTCGATGATGCAAAGCGCCAGCGTCGTCTTACCGGAGCCCGAGCCGCCGAGAACCGCCGCATGGCGCTTCAGCACGTTCATGTTGAGCGAGATCGGATTGCCGCGACCGCCGATCTCGCGGCCGGCGACGATGCTCGTGACATTGGAGCCGGTCTCGTCGAGGATAACTGAGAGCGGAAGCTCATCGTCGTTGGCCGGAAGGGCCTCCGTGGCGTTCACGTCGATGGTTGTCCAAGACGGCGAGGCCGGCACGTCGGCGGCTTTCGGCGAAGCGTTCGCGCTCTCGCCGTGGTCGGCCGCGCCGGCGGTCTCCCTCGCGACACGGGGAAGCGTACGTCCGAGGAGATCCAGACGAAGAAGCTGAATGATCGAGATCAGGTTCGAAAGCAGCTTGGCGCCCTCGAACCACGCCTGGAAGCCTGGGTCGTTCTTGTGGTGGGCGTGGAACTCGCGCACCATCATCATGCGCTCCCACTCGGGAATGGGGACGAGGAACTGGCGGCCGCCGGTATCGCGGAACTTGCGGAAGGCTTGCGCCGTCTGGTTCTTCTTGTTCGGCGGATAATCGCTCGCCCGCAACATGACACAGCTCTTGCCGGCGGTTGCGGTCATGACCTTGTCGAGCTGGCGCTTCAAGCTGCCGCCCTGCGTCTTGCCATTGCAGAGGAAGACGCGGGTGTCGCTGACGTGGCCGGACTTATGGCTGACGCGAATGTCGATGGCGGGCACGTCGTCCGAAATCTCGAGCCGGTCGCTCAGCAGCTTGATGGTGCCGCCCCATTCGTCCTTTGCCAACGATAGCGCGGACGCGAAGACGTCCATGAGCTCGGTTTCGTTGGAAGGGATCTCGGCTTCGGAGGCTGCCTGGAAGCGCTCCCAGGCCTCGCGGTAATCGACCGCGGGGCCACGGCCAGCTGGCTCAGCCGGTGCGCCATCGCCAAATATGCCGCCCAGAACGGATGCAAGCGTCGACGTCCAATTGCTGGAGCTGGCCTGCTCCTCCGCCTCCGGCGCGGTCTTGTCGCGGAGACGGCTCTGCGCATGCTCCAAAAGGCGGCGCGTCGAGAGACCGCCGAACTCCTCGAAGAAGTCGGGTCCGAAATATTGCGCGGGGTCAGGGAAGCCAAGACCGGCGCCCGCCGTTTCGGCCATATGCTCGAGGCGCTTTGCAATGATGAGGCGGGCCTCCTCCTGCGTGCGGCTTTCGAGAAGCGCTACGGGCCCGGATTTCTCGATGCGATCGACGTAGGACTGGGCGAGAACGCCGCGGACCTGGCCGTAGAAATCCTCGAGGCACGAGATGATGATGATTGCGGTTGGAATGCGGTTTGCGATCTGGATCAGGTCGCGCGCGGCCTTCTGAAAGCGCTCCTCGGCATCATTGAAGAAGCGAAGATCCTCGACCTGATCAATCGAGAATACGAACGCGGCGCGCTCGACCGTCCACATCAGCGTGCCGAGCGCGGTGATGATCTCGAAGGCGCGATCCTCGCCCGTGTTCGGATCGAGAGCGCCGACCGCCTGATGGGCAAGCGGCGTCAGGTGCCGCCCGAACAGATACTGGCGGATACGCTGATCGATGCGCGGGTCCTTGCGCTCGAGATAGAGAAGCGCGCGGACGATATTGATGTCGAGCTCGAGGTCGCGGAACTTAGGGCTCGCGACGATCTCGTCGGCAAGGCGGAGCACGAGACGCGCGAGCTCGTCCTCGTCGAGCGCGCCTTCGCGCAGCCGCTGAAGGTCCTGCTTCGGAAGAACCTCGGCGTCGCAAACGAGGCGCGCGGTCAGGCGTTGCAGCCCGCTCACACCCTCGTGGTCTGGATCGTAAGGCTTCTCCAGGGAATGGACGATGCGGCGCAGGTAATAGTCGGCGTAGTTGCCGACGTCCGGCGTCATTTGCGCATAGCCGAAATAGGCCTTGCCCTCGCGGTGGGCGCTGGTGCGGAGGGCGCGCAGGAGGTGGGTCTTGCCAGCGCCGGACTGGCCGTGAAACAGGAGAATGCGCGAATGGGCCGTCTGCCCGCGGCCGGCTGTTACGGCGGCGACCAGATCGTTGAACTTGCGGCGTGCCTTGATATGCACCTCGGCAACATCGACGGGGTCCGCCCGCCAGATGTCGTCCTCCCAGGTGATGCTGTGCTCAAACGCTTGAGACAGCTTGTCGGGTGCCAAGGCCTCGGCGGCTTCTTCGGTCATAAACGGACGATCTCCAACACCTTCGTACGTCGCGCACACGGGCGACTACTCTTCGACGCGCACGAAGTGCCAAACGGTATTCTTGTAGGGAACGGCCGAGCTTTCGAGCTCTTGCATGCTCTTCTTGTCTTTGAGATCGGCATTCGCGAGCACGACGGCGCCGAGGCGGTGCGCTTCAGCCAGCATGCACTTGAACTCAATCTCGGAGAGCTCCCAGCGCGGTTCGGCGGAGCGAATCGCATCCCACACCTTGGAAATATACGCCTTGCGGCTGCCTGGCCAGCCTTCGGCACGTGCCGAGGCCGCGCGCTTGACGGCACGCGAGAACTCGCTGAGGTCGGGCCGATTGGCCTTTGGAGGCTCGAGCGCCGCCGGGCCGCGGTCGTTGGCGGCAGGCGCGAGTTGCGGAGCGGGATCGGTGCGGCGAACTGGGACTGGAGCGCGCGGCGCCGCTTGCGGGACCGGGTCTGCGACCGGCAGGTGCGCCTCAAGCGCCTTGGCACCGAGACCGCGGAGAACTGCCAGGCGCAGGCCTTCGAGGCTCACATCAACGGTGCCGACGGATTCGGCCGCGAGCGCCGCGATGAGCTTGGCGTCCGTCTGGAAGGCGCGGGGCGAGTGGGAGAGTTGCCCGGCAAGCAGGCGCGCGGCTTTCGACGAGAGGGCGGAGCCCTTGCCGAAACCGGCCTTGATGCGGTTGCCGAAGGCGCGCTCGAGCGCAACCACGGCGAGCTGAGCGCGGAGCTTGGATGGCGGCTGGTTCTTTCTGACGGAAAGCCCAAAACATTTCTGCACGGCAAGGGTGCGGAAACCTTCGACGCGCGCCAGCGGCTTTAGCCGCGACAAAGGCTCTTTCTCGATGCCAAGCCCTTTGGCGATGAGCGCGATATCGCGGATAGCGGCCCAGGACCAGCCTTCGAGGGACTTCTGGCCAAGGAAGCGCGCGGCAGCCGCATCCCCGCGCGACGTGGCGTTTAGATGACCCTTCGTCTCCGCTACGAGGCCGAGGGCGATGAGCTGGCCGATTTCCTTTTCCGAGGTGCGGCGCCAGTCCTGCGGCGAGAGCTTATGGGTGAACAGCGGGGCGACATCGGTCGCCACTGCCGTGCGCGCTGCGCCGCCTTCGGCCACAATGCGCGAGAGCACGATATGGCCGGTCTCCGTTGCCATACCTGAGGCTACCCGCGGCATAGGCGCTTCGATGCTTTGAGCCGACATTCGTTCGCACGCCTCCCTCTTGGAGCCTCATGGTCTTGAACCGGACGCGCGAATCACCTGGTTGCGAGCAAGCATCTTGTGCGAGAGCCGCTGCTCTTCCAAGTGGTTCGCTACAACTGCTCAGAGTTTTTGAGTTCATATGCGCATTCGCGCACGTGGCACCAGCAACTGCGCGCGAGCGGCTCCCGGCTGCATGGCGGCCGTGTTTCGCCGCAAGAGGGTCAAATTGACGACACGTTCCTCCGGACAATGCCCCTTGAGCGCGTTTGCTCGACGGAAGCGCTCGCGCTTCCATTGCAAACGATCAGGCTGAGGCAACGGGGGATGAGCGTTGCGACGGATATGGCTGGGTTCGCCTTTCGCGACTTGGCTGCGATCCGACCGTGACGAACAAAAAAACGATCAGGCTCTTAAACGTCCCCTTAGGTTTAACGGCGAGTTAACGGGTCTCTGCGATGCTCGCCCTTGGTTTACCGCGCGTCCTTCTGCGGGAGTTTAAGAGAATGTTTCGCGTCGCCGTCTCAGCCGCGCTTGCGGTTTTCCTTGGTGCCTGCAGCGTCAACACGTCGGAGGTGGCAACCGGCTTTGCCGACCTGCCGCAACCGACCACAGCGTCGATCGACCCGATGACCGGTGCGAGGGTAGCGAACGCCACAGGCTCTATTTCCAAGACGCCACGCGCGGCCCCTGCTGAGGCCACGACGCAGCTTGCTGCCCTGGAACCCGACAAGGCGCCAAAGGGCTCGTTCGAGCGGGCGCCGCGCGGCGCGCTCGCCGACCGCGACTACTCGGGCACGTCGCTCAACCCGGAACGGGCGCGCGATCTCATCAATCAGTATCGTCACGAAAAGGGCCTCAAGCCCTTGAAGCTCAATCCTAAGCTCACGGAAGCCGCGAAGGAGCATTCGCGCGATCTCGCCAAGTGGGATCGCATCTCGCATTACGGCTCGGATGGCTCGAACCCGTGGGATCGGGTCAAGCGCACTGGATACAATGCGCAGCTCGCCGCTGAGAACGTGGGCACGGGGCAGGTCTCGTTCGATGAGGTGCTGAAGGGCTGGAAGGATAGCCCTGGGCACAACAAGAACTTGCTGCTCGGTGATGCGCGGGAGATGGGCCTCGCCCTCGTTCAGGATCCGAAGACCGAGTTCAGAAGCTTCTGGACCCTTGTCATCGGCACCGCCCTGTAAGTTTGCACGGCGCCCGTTTACGCAATGCATTGACATCCAAGTCCTCTACTACGATATGCGACAGCCCGCGTCCAAAGCGCGGACCGCATCCGGAGGACTAGCTCATGCACGTCACGATCGACGACGCCCAGAAGATCATCGCAGCCGCACGTAAGGCTGCCGAAAAGACAAAAACCAAAATGTGTATCGCCGTCGTCGACAGCGGCGCGAACCTCAAGGCGTTCCATCGCATGGACGACGCGTGGGTCGGCTCGATCGACATCGCGATCAAGAAGGCGAAGACGGCTGTCTTCTTCGGCATGCCCACAGGCCAGATCGGCAAGCTTTCCCAGCCGGGCGGGCCGCTCTATGGCATCGAGCATTCGAACGATGGGCTGATTACGTTCCCCGGCGGACTACCCATCGTCGACGAGGATGGCGTTCTGATCGGCGCGATCGGCGTTTCCGGCAGCTCGGTCGAAAACGACCACACGGTGGCGCAGGCCGGGGTCAAGGTCATCGGCGTCTCGGATCTGCCGGAGCATCCCTGGCGGACGTAGGCCTATCGGGTAGGATAAATGGGGTCAGGCCCGCCGGCTCTTGTCGACGGGTCAGGGTCGCTGGGTCTGGCCCCAGCTTATGTCAAGGCCGTCGCGCTCGGCTTCGAAATCGGCCAGCGGGACGAGACCGAAGCACGGCTTGGCGCCGCGGGCGTGCTCTGCTCCGCGCGCCAAGCGTTTGGCCAGCGCAGTCGACGCCAGCGTCGGCACATACGGGCCATGGCCGCTACCGGCCGTCAGCTCCCAATTGACCTCAATGTCGCGGCCGTCTGGGCCAATGCCATACATCGTCACGAACATGCCGCCGACATCGCCGCCGAAGCGATTGAGGCTACGCTTTACCGCAAGAAGCGCGGGCGCGAGCGGCGCGAGGCTTCGGATCAGACCGGCGCGGACCGGCCGGGAGGAAGCCCAGGCAAAAAAGTGAAACAGGCTGAGCTCAAGGCCCGCTTGAAAGGACACGCTTTCGAGGTCTGGGTAGGCCTTCGGGAAGAGCTCGAGATCCGGAACATCGACGTAGCCGAGCCAGCGCTCGCCCGCCCCGCCTATCCTGCGCCGGCGCAGCCCTTGCCACCCATAGACCGTGACGCGTGAGCCACGAGCCAAGATCTCGATCGGCTGGCCGACGCTGCTTAGAACAGACGCCATGGTCGAAAGCCCTGGATCGAACCCGTTGCCTGGCGAGATGCCGATCTCGAGCTTTCTCATACATTGGAATTTGCCGGCATAGGCCGCCACGACCGCGGAGGAGAGCCCCGGCACGGAGCTGGCGCCGCTGGCGACGAGAACGCCGGCGCCGCGAGCAGCATCGTCAAGACCGGTAATTCCGGTAACGTAGGCACGCGCATCGGCGAGGTCGATGTAGTGGCATCTCGCACCGATGCAAGCTTTGGCGAGATTGTAGCTCGCCGTCTGAAACGGCCCCGATGCATCTATGACGATGTTGGCGCCGACGGCTTCGATGCGCCGGGGATCAACAGAGCTAGCGTCAATTACCGCATGGCTTATTGCTGCGCGGGCCGTCTCGTTCAGCGCCGCCGCAGCCTTCTCGGCTCGCTCGGCATTGCGGCCGCACAAGACGAGGTCGAGGTCAGGATCGCGCGCCAGGCGCTCGGCCGCGCGCGAGCCGAACACACCGTGGCTCCGATGATCGCAATTCTTGTCATGGGCCGTTCCCCGAGCGCCTCATGGCGTTTTCGTCTCAGACCGAGAGGCATGGAAACGAAACCCGAACCCTAAAGAGAAGTCGTCTCAGATCTTCCTGCACACCGCGACCTCAATCCGCACACCAGTTTCCAGGCAAGTTTCGCGCACTTGCTTCTGGATCGGGTTGTCCGCACTCGGTTTCTGCCTCGCGCTAAGGCATTGGATAAAAATGTGCACGAATAATCTGCCTACAAGCTAGGCGTAGTGCCTACATTTTTAACTGACTCAGTAATTGCCCGGTATCCATAAAGCAACGCGGCGTTAAAGATGCTCGCGGATGCTAGGCCTCGCAATTCCTGTGGGGGCCTCGATGCCAGTGAATCGTATTGCGAGCTTTTCCGCGAAGGATAATCGTCGCGCGCGTACAAGAACGCGGCGGCTATTTGCCGGATCGAAACGTGTCTCAGGATCTGCCGAGAAGGCTGATCCACTTACCCGCGAGGCTCTCCAGCGTGCGCTCCTGGCGGAGGTCGCAGCACAAAACGAGATGCGCGCCGCGCATGCACGCCTGCGTGAAGCCATCGACATGCTGCCTGAGGGCATCGTCTTCCTCGATGACGAGGGCCGCTATGTTCTCTGGAACAAACGCTACGAAGAAATCTACCGGACCAGTGCGGACCTGTTCGAAGTCGGCCGCCATTTCATGGATACCCTGAGGATCGGTGTTTCGCGCGGCGATTATCCGGAAGCAACCGGCCGCGAGGAAGCCTGGCTCAATGAGCGTTTTGCAAAGCTCAATCAGCCGCAAGCACGTCATGAGCAGTGGCTTACAGATGGCCGCTGCATCCTGATCGAGGAGCGGCGCCTCAGCGCCGGCGGCACCGTCGGTCTACGCGTCGACATCACAGACCTCAAGGAGCGGGAAGCCTCGTTCCGCCTGTTGTTCGATGCCAATCCCGTACCGATGTTCGTGCTCGCACGAGATACGAAAGCCATTCTCTCGGCAAACGAAGCGGCACTCACCCACTACGGCTACGTGCTCGGCGATCTTCTCAAGAAGACGCTCTTCGATATGCATCACGAGCGCGATCACGCGGCGCTCGACGAATTGTGCTCCTGTCGCGGACGCGGCGATACGGGCCGCATCTGGAAGCATCTGAAGCACGATGGCTCCGAGATCGATGTGGCCATCTACTCACGTCCTCTCGAGCACGAGCGCACGCCTGCACTTCTCTTCTCAGCGGTCGACATCACGGAGCGCATGCGGGCGGAGGAGCGGGTTCTTTTCATGTCCCGGCATGACACGCTCACAGGCCTGCCCAACCGCGCGGCGATCATCGAGGAAATCGAGATGATGCTCGCGCGCATGCGGCGTGGCGCGGGTGATACGGCGGGCGGTGCTACGCTTCGCGTGGGTCTCGACTATTTCAAGAGCGTGAACGAGACACTCGGGCATGTCGCGGGCGACATGCTGCTCAAGAAGGTAGCACGACGCATGGCCGACTTGCTGCGGTCCGGTGAGTTCATCGCCAGGCTCGGCAGCGACGAGTTCGGCGTCCTTGTGCGCGATGCGGACGACCCGCGCGAGATTTCTGCGGTCGCACATAGGCTGAGAGCAGCCATCAGCGCGCCGTATGTCATCAATGGCGTCGAGACCAGGATCAGCGCCAGCATCGGAATTGCGTTTGCCCCGCGGGACGGTAACACTGCAGATTTACTGCTCAAGAGCGCCGACCTCGCTTTGACGCAGGCGAAGGAGTCGGGCCGCGGCGCGTTCAGGTTCTATGAGCCGGAGATGCATAGGCGCAGCGATGCGCGACGCCGGCTCGAGAGTGATCTCCGCACTGCGATAGCGAGGCACGAACTCGAGGTTCACTATCAGCCGCTGATCACGCTCGAAACCGGCGAGGTGACGGGGGCCGAGGCGCTCGTTCGCTGGCATCATCCCGAGCGCGGGTACATCTCGCCTGTGGAATTTATTCCCGTGGCCGAGGCGCTCGGCTTGATCGAGCAGCTTGGGGCTCAGGTCCTGCTCAAGGCGTGCGCCGCTGCCGTAAACTGGCCCTCGATGGTAACCGTGGCCGTAAACTTCTCGCCGCTGCAGTTCCGCAGAAGCAACGTGTTCGAGATGGTTGCGAACACCCTGCGGTCAACGGGCTTGCCGCCAGGGCGGCTCGAGGTAGAAATCACGGAATCTGTCTTCATGGAGAATTCGGAGCAGGTCATCCAAGTTCTTCAACAATTGCGATCTCTTGGCGTGCGCATCGCCATGGACGACTTCGGCACAGGATACTCGTCGCTTGGCTATTTGTGCCGATTCCCGTTCGACAAGATCAAGATCGACCGCTCATTCGTGCGCGACCTCGGCAACCAGCGCGACCAGCAGGCGGTGGTGCTTGCGGTCATGGGTCTCGGCCGAGCGCTCGGCAAGACGATCGTGGCGGAAGGAATCGAGACGCAAGAGGATCTCCATTGCCTGAAGGCGGCGGGCTGCCATCAGGGCCAGGGCTATCTATTCAGCAGGCCGTGCCCTGAGCCCGAGCTTCTGGAATTGATCCACGCGCTCAGCTCGCGCTCGGCAGCGTGACGCTTAGTGGTCCGACTTGTGTTCCGTCGCAGGCGTTGGCGCGGCCCGACCATGGCCATGCCCGCTGGTCGCGATGCGGTCTGAAAGTGCGAGAAGGACACTTGAGACGACGAACACCACATGGATGACAACCAGCCAAAAGATCTCGCGCTCAGAGACGTTCTGGATGGACATGAACTGCTTCAGAAGCTGGATGGCGGAGATGGCGACGATCGACGAAAGAAGCTTGAGCTTCAAGGCACCAAAGTCGATCTTGCCCATCCACTCCGGCCAGTCGCGATGCTCGCTGTGGTCAATCTTGGAGACGAAGTTCTCAAAGCCCGAAAAGATGACGATGACGAGGAGCGAGCCGGTCAGCGTCAGGTCGACCAGGGCAAGTACGCCGAGGATCACCTCGCTCTCGGTCGATGTGAAGGCGTGGCTCGCAATGTGCCACAGCTCGCCCACGAACTTGATGAGCAGGACGAAGAGGGAGACCGCAAGCCCGAGGTAGAAGGGGGCTAAAATCCAGCGGCTCGCGAAGATGAGCGTCTCGAGGAAGAGCTCGACTTTGCGAGCGTAGTCCAGCCACATGTGATGTTCCGTTGTTTCGATTAGCCATTGTGTATGGCACAGGCCCCGCGCAGGGAGCAAGGCAGCGGAATGGCCAGCTCTACTGTGCGCCGACCAGCTTTTTTTCGCCGCCTTGTTTCGCTTCGCCGTGCTTGTTTTCGGCTGCGGCGACTACGGGCTCTGGCACGGGCTCCGGACAGGCCGAGTAAATGCCGCCCACTGCGAGGTTGGCGCGGCTCTTCTTGCGCGGCGCGCCTGCTACTTGCGGCGCGTCGGGCTGTCTCGGTAGCGCGTCCTCCACGACATACTCACCCTTGCAGACGCTGACGCGCGGCGGACGGCGCGTCCGCTCAAAGGACTGGTATCCGCGCTGAAGGCTTGTCCAGAAGCTGTGCCAAGGGCTTGCGGCGTGGGCGCTCATGTTCTCGTCGGTCATGCGAAACGGCAGCACGTGGATCGGCACGTAGCGCTGGCCATTGGCGATGGCGGCCCTGACCAGGCCGTGCACTTCCAAGATGACCGGATCGGTCATCGCAAAGCAGCCGACCGAGGAGCAGCCGCCATGCATCAGGATGTATGAACCATCGCGCCCGTGCGCAGCGTCGTAGGCATTCGGGAAGCCAAGATTGATCGACCGCGGCCAGCGACCAACGTTGTATGTCTGGCGGCCGGTGATGGTGTAGAAACCTTCAGGGGTCTGCTTGTCGCCCTCGTGCAGCTTTGGACCGAGCGTGCCCGACCAATTGCAGATCGGATAGGTCGCGAAGAGGATGAAGCTTGTGCCCTTCTCGATCCAGAGCTCGAGCTCGGAGGTCTCCTTGAATACTCGCAAGAGAACCGGAGCACCGGGCTTTACGCCGGCAACTGCAAGGCGCTGCTTGAAGAACGCGATGTCAGGCGTATTGTCCAAAGGCAGCCGGCCCTCGACCGCGGCACGCTGCCGATCGATCCGGTCCGGTGCGACGTCCTTCAGCTCGACGGAGATCGCGTGCGCTGCGGGGATAAGGGCCAGCCAGACCGCCGCGAATGCAACGACTAACGCGCCAACCGGATGTCGGGCGGCAGCCTCGTGTCGGCTCGCGGCTTGCGGCAATGGTCTTGGCACGATCGCGCCTAGCATATCTAAAGCCTGAATCTCAGCAGCAGCCGGCTCAGTGACGCCGACTGACGTCTCTCTCTATAATGCTATTCGTACCCTCACGCCTCGTCGCATATCTGGCTACGTGTGGAAAACGTTAATGCATCTAACTCAGGAACCGGATGACTTTTCTGGTGGGCAAGCGGTGCCGATCGGTGTGCTGCCATCAATTGCCGCGCCCGCCGGCTCGAAGGTGTAACGGCGCGAGCAAATGTTGACCTTCGGTGGCAGCAGGTCGCGCTCGAAGATGTCGGACCCGGTCTTGAGGTTTTGCCAGAACTTCAGATCCCCGTCGCTGTCTCGCCCTGCCAAATTGCCGTCGGTGAGGCGGAAGGGGAAAACCTGGACCTGGAAACGCGCCTGTCCACCGCGCAACGCGGCAGTGACGAGGCGCCATACCTCGTCGATCACGGGGTTAGTCATGGCGAAGCAGCCGATGGAGCCGCAGCCGCCGTGAACCATGATCAGCGATCCGGTGCGGCCATAGGCACGATCAAACGCGTTCGGGTAGCCAAGATTGAATGAGCGGTGCCAGGCGCTGTTTGGGTTCAATGCCTTTTCGTCGACCGTATAGAACCCTTCAGGTGCTTGCCGGTCGCCCTGCGCGAGCTTGGGGCCGAGCGTGCCCGACCAGCGGCAGATAGGATAGGTCGCAAAGCGGTGGAAGCGGCCATCACGCAGCATCCAAAGCTCGAGTTCGAACTCGCGCTTGAAGATGCGGATGAAGATTGGGCTGCCGACTGCTAGGCCGTGGGCCTTGAGGCGCTCGTCGAGCTTTGTAAGATCGGGCGTGCCCGGTAAAGGGACGCCGAAACTTACGAGCGTGCGGCGCCAGAAGCGCTCGTAGCTGATGATCTCATGTTCTGCAGCAGGAAAAAACCCGCGGTAGGCAAAGGCCAAGCCGGCACACGCAATGGCAACGAGCAGCGCCACGCTCGCGAGCCGACGCACGGTCACGGATTATAGCCGAGGGCGGACGCGCCGGGCGGTATGCCGGCCAGCGAGGAAACCCCAACCGCTGCCGCATACGCCGTCGAGGCAGCGACCTCGGCCGGGTTGCGGATCTTTGGCCCTGGAACCGTGATGCGCTCCGAGGCGAGCTGCCAATCGGCTGGTCGCGGCGAGAACGGCTCGAGCTGCGGCCGTTGGAACGCTGGACAACGGCCCGCGGGCTCGATCTGTCCGGGGCTGCGCATGGTGACGTTGACCACATAGCGACGCTCGCAAACCGCAATGGCGGGCGGGATGCGGTTGGCCTCGAAGAAATCGTAGCCCTGCTTCAGCGTGCTCCAGAAGGCATACCACTTGTGGCCCTTGAAGCGCGCAAGCTTCTCGTCCGTCATGCGGAAGGGAAGCGCGTGGACCTCGAACGCCGTCTGTCCGCCGCGAAATGATTCGCGCGCGAGACCGTAGATTTCCTCGGCGAGCGCGTCCGTCATGGCATAGCAGCCGGCGGATTTGCATTTGCCGTGGATCATCAAGGCTTCACCGGTGCGCCCGTGCGAACGGTCATAGGCATTCGGGTAGCCGATATTGAAGGCGAGGTAGAACTTCGAGTTCGGATTCATCTGCTGCTGGGCAACCGTATAGAAGCCCTCGGGCGCCTGCTTGTCGCCCTGGACCTCTTTCGGGCCCAGCTCGCCGGACCAGTTGCAGATCGGATAGGTCTTGAAATGATAGTAGCGGCCGTCGTCACGGGCCTTCCAGACCTCGAGCTCGGATTCTTCCTTGAAGATCCGAACGAACATCGGGGAAGCGGGCGACATGCCCTTCTTGGCGAGGAGGGTCAGGGTATCTTGGGCGAGTGGCTGCTCGGCAGGCGAGATCTCGGGCGCCGTGCCGCAGGCCGCAAGCAAAAGACCGGTCAGCCCGGCTGCAACCAGGCTCCTCAAACGTGAGCGGTAAAGCCCAGCGACGACACTCATACGCATACGCAGCCCCCTTGGCGCATACGTCGACCTTTCATCTGAAACCGTAAAGAAATCATTAACGTTACGGATTCCCAAATGTTCTCAGGATAGCGACTCATCGTCAAGCGTGGCTTAGCGCGCGAATGCGGCGTGGTTGCGACGCCGCATCAAAGCCTAGAGCTGGCGGCCGATCTGGAGGAAGCGGTCGTGGCGCATCTTGCGGATCTCGGCGGGTGTCTTGCCGTCGAACTCGGATAGCGCCTTGGCGATCGCATCGCCGGCCGACTGGATGGCATGGGCGCGGTCGCGGTGTGCGCCGCCAACCGGCTCGCGGATGATTACGTCGATAACACCCAATGCGTCAAGATCCTGGGCGGTGATCTTCATGTTCGTCGCGGCGTCAATCGCCTTGGCCGAATCGCGCCAGAGGATGGAGGCCGCTGCCTCGGGCGAGGCGACGGTGTAAATGGCGTGCTCGAGCATAAGTATGCGGTTTGCGGTTGCAATTGCAACTGCGCCGCCGGACCCGCCCTCGCCAATAATGATGGCGATGAGCGGCACGCCAATATCGAGACACTTGTCGGTCGAGCGGGCGATAGCCTCGGCCTGGCCGCGCTCCTCGGCGCCGATGCCGGGGTAGGCGCCGGCCGTGTCGATCAAGGTGATAACCGGCAGATTGAACCGATCGGCGAGATCCATGAGGCGAACGGCCTTACGGTAGCCCTCGGGCTTGGCCATGCCGAAGTTGTGGCGGATGCGGCCTTCCGTGTCCGACCCCTTCTCGTGGCCGATGATGACTACCGAGCGCCCGCGAAAGCGGCCGAGGCCGCCCATGATCGCCTCATCCTCGGCAAAGTAGCGGTCGCCGGCGAGGGGAGCAAAATCCTCGATCAAGCTTGCAACATAGTCCAGGCTGTGTGGACGCTCGGGATGGCGCGCAACCTGCGTCTTCTGCCAAGGAGTTAGCTTGCCATAGGTCTCGACGAGCGCGGATTTCGCCTTCTGCTCGAGCTTCTTGATCTCCTCCGAGATAGAGACGCCCTCGCCACCTTCCAGCGACTTCAGCTCCGAGACCTTGCTTTCCAGCTCGGCGATCGGTTTTTCGAAGTCTAGGTAGGTGCGGACGGTGACGATGCGTTCGGACTTTGCGGGTTCCAAGGCGCGGCCTTATCTCAGGGGACAAAAGAATTTGCGGGCACGTTGACCTTCTCGCTTCTCGCCTGTCAAGGCCTCCGCTAAGCGTCGTAAACGATGGGCAGGAGTTGGCCCCCCAATTGTAGGCAACGATCGTTCGGAATTAACTGGTCTTCTTGGCGAGGGGGTGATGCTCAGTCACGATCTTCTTCAGGCGCTCTTCCAGTACATGAGTATAAATCTCGGTCGTCGAGATATCTGCGTGGCCGAGCAGGCTTTGTACTGCGCGAAGATCTGCGCCACGGTCCAGCAGGTGGCTCGCGAAAGCATGTCTCAGCACGTGCGGGGAAACGCGCTCGGGGTCCAAACCGGCTGCGAGAGCCGTTCCCTTCAAGTCTTGGGCAAAGCGCTGGCGGGTGACGTGGCCGTCGGCCGCCCGCGACGGAAAAAGGTAGCGTGTTGTGATCATCGGAGTGACGCCATCCTCGGCATTGCGGCCGAGGCTCAGGTAACGGTCCAAGGCTTGGCGTGCGCTGCCGTTCATCGGGACAAGGCGCTCGCGACCGCCCTTGCCTTTGATTGTCAGCACGCGTGGGTCGCCCTGGAGAACGTTGCGGGGAAGCGATACGAGCTCCGAGACACGCATGCCGGTGGCGTAGAGCAGCTCCAGCAAGCAGTGATGGCGAACGGCGCGCACGAGGTCTCGGCCGCCCTGTCCGCGCGTGGCGTTGGCGGCGGTCTCAATCAGCAGGTCGACGTCGGCGACGGAGAGCGTCTTCGGCAGGCTGCGGGCCTTGCCGGGCGCCGAAACGCCAGACACCGGGCTTTCGGACACAATCGCTTCCGCCTCGAGGAATTTATAGAATTGCCGAAGGGATGAGAGGCGGCGGGCGCGAGACGCTGGCTTTAATCCGTTCGCGGCCATGGTGCTCATATAGCGCGAGACGAGCGATTTGCGAACGGTCGCGAGCGTTGCTCCATCCTCGGCGATGAACTCCCTGAAGCTCGCGAGGTCGCGCTCATAGGCTTCGAGGGTATTCCTGGCGGCGCCTTTTTCGGCTGCCAGCATCTCGAGAAAGGCCGCGATATGGAGCTGATCCTCGCCGGACATGCTGTTCTCTCAAGGATGCGCTCAAAAAGTTGTGGAGCGTGGCCAGCCAGCGAACAGGCCTTCCAAGGCCAAGCGACGCGCTTCCTGCTCGAGCCCAGCGCGCTTCAGGGCACGGATGCCATCACCCAACGCTATGATATGCGCGCCTTCTGCTCCATCCGAGCCCAGGGCCTTCATGGCGAGAAGCACCGTGCGGCCAAAGTCCTTTTTCTTTGAAGCATCTGCAAGCGCAGTCAGGACGCCGGTATCGGGGAGGTGACCACCAGCCGGCTGCGGCGCCCGGCCCGACAGCTCCCACAGCGGGATCGGCACGTTTATGTCGAGCGCATCGAGAACGGTCGCGAGACGATGGAGCGCATTGGTGTCGAAGCGGCTACTGGCGGCCATCTGCTCAACCGAGCCCAGGTGCGCCGAGCGGCCGGTGGTCAGCGCGGGATCGGCGATGTCGGCGAGTGCGATCCAATGCTCGAGGTTGCCGCCCCCCTGAGGCTGTGGCAAGGAGGTGCCAAAGGCCGCCCACCTGCGGGCGGTGTCGAAGCTCCCAGAAGCGATGCTCACCTCAATGGCTGTCTCCGCGAACCAGCCGATCTCGGGGACAGGCTCGAGGCCCTGCACCGGCTTAGCCATCATCTGCAAGGCTTGCCAATAAAGCCCGGCACGGCGCTGCTCATCGAGGAAGGCGCGGATAAGGCGCACCTTCTTTAGTGGCGTGCGCTCGGCGTCTGCACGCTTGAAAAGCGCCGCGCGTTCGAGCGAGCCTGCCTCCTCGCTGGCGCCCGGCAGCCCATAAAGGGCGGCCAGCTCGACCGGCTCGATGACATTCAAGGCCGCCGCCTTTTCGGCCGCGGGCAGCTTCAAATCAGCGGGCGTCGCCGGCGATCGCGCGAGGACGCCGAGCAGGGACGGCGTCGCGTTGGCGAGAACGGTGCCGGCGGGGAGACCACCCTTCAACTCGACGATGCGATAGTCGAGAAGCGTGAGCTCGGCGCCCTTCGGCAGACTGAGTCTAAGGTCGCTCGAGACGGCGTCGAGGAGATCCGGTCCTGCGAGCCCCGCGACGCCGAGCTCGCGGGCCAGACCGGCTTGCAGGCTGGCTGCGGTCATGTCGCCAGCCGCCGCGGCGCAATAGCCGGCGATCACTGCTGCTTCGGCCTGCTGGGGGCGCGGTAGGGCCGCTTTGGCCGCGCGCAGGGCTTGCGCAACCTCGCAGCCCCGCTCACGATTGCCGAGGCCGATTTCGATCTTGGCAAGCCATAGAGTGACAAAGGGATCGCTGCTCTCCGTCTGGGACGCGGCGAGCACCACTAACGCCTCTGCTGCAAGACCGCTCCGGTCGAGCGCCTCAACACGGCGAAGCCGGAACGCGTTGTCCGCGGACGTGCCACCACCCGAGACGTCCGACGTAATCAGCCGCCGCCAAAGAGCAAAGAGCGCTGGCGAGTGTGGCGGAATGTCGAGGGTCGCGAAATAGTCGCCGAGCTCGGCCGCGGTCAGGCCGCGCCAGAGCTCGTAAGGCAGGCCGGAGCCATCCGGGGAAAGGACCGGTTCAAGCTCGTCGCGGTCAACGGCGCGCGCCTTCTCATTGATTGGGCCGGACGGCAGCTCCTCGCGGGTGACGCCTTCTGGAATATTGCCGCCGGTGTCGCCGCTGTCCTGCCAGGGCTTCGGCGGGGCCTCGTCGTCAGAGGATTGAGCGCCTGGCCCGGCGAACGGGTTGAACTTGCTCTGGGCCAGCGCATTTGCCGCGGGAAATGCCACGACGCTGGCAATGACGACGCCGACTATGACGGCTCTGGCATTGGCGGGCACGAGGGCATAGGCCCGCAGCAACCAGACAAGCGTCCAAATCGGCGTCAAACTTAGCTTGCGACCAGGCATACGCGGCTCACTGCTTACGAATTTTCACGCCAGGCACGACCTTCGTGACCTCGCGGCTTTCCGGCTCGAACTGGTTGGCCAGAATGTACAGCGTGCCTAGGACGAGGGCGGCGATGGTGCCCGTCGTTGCGAGAAACCGGAAAAGGCTCGGCATTTCGATCAATAAGCCCAGTTTAACCAGAGCAACGCCAATCCCTAACAGGATTCCGTGACATAGAGGCACATTAAGTCGCCTGCTAGTGTCCCGACCGCGAAGTTCGTCACCTTCTGCCGCGAGCGTTGAACGAACTTCGCGGTCGAAAGGACACTAGTTGTGAACATTCAGGAGGTTGTTCATTGCGGCCGGACGCTGTTGTCCATCCGGCCGCACCCGGTGAGGCTGAAGTCGCCAAACAAACAGCGATTCGC
>JBAZXL010000028.1:0-53587 GCA_041659825.1 Hyphomicrobium sp. | reverse complement strand
CAGACCAACACTCTCAACCCTGCCAGGGCTCTCCGATCAGGCCTGTTGCAGCAACGACGCCAGACACGGTATCAACCTCGGAGACTCTAGTTCAGCCCGGATGAAAGTTCAGAGGCAGGTCAGCACGTGCGAGAGCCCAACAGAGCCGAGAGCCGCCCGTGCCTGCTCCCGCGCCGCCTTCTGTCCCAAGCGAAGCGCATGCCGGAGCGGAAACGCGACGTTCTCTTCGACCGTCTTCCACGGCAGGAGTTGATCGAATTCCTGAAACACCATCGCCCGGTCTGGTCCGGGCGATGCAACTTTTCGGCCGCGGACCAGGATCTCGCCCGACGCCGCCGGGATAAAGCCGCAGACCGCTTTGAGAATTGACGACTTGCCGCAGCCGGAGGGACCGAGGAAGACGAGCCGCTCGCCCTGCCGGACCTCGAACTCGATGTGTTCCACGGCACGGGTCGCCCCCGCGTGGGTCGTGTAGTCGAGCGTCAGGTCGCGCGCGCGCAAGACGAGCGTGTTGATATCGGCGAGCGCTGCGTCCGGCATCCAGTTGCTCCGCTCAGCTGCCGGGACGATCATGAATATCCTCGAAGAAGTAATCTTTCCAGGATGCCGGCTTGTTCTTGAGGGCGCCGATGCGCGACAAGAACTCGGCGTAGACGAGAGTCCGCTCGGGCGTCAGCGTGAAATTGATCTCCGGATCGTGGACGATGGAGCGGATCAAGGCTGGATCGATTTTTTAATTTTCGGCGCGGATATAGACTTCTGCAGCTGCATCCTTGTTTGCTTGGATCCAGGCTTCCGCCTCCTTCAATGCGGCGACAAAGACCGCATAGGTCTTGGGGTTGTCGGCGCGCCACTTTTCCGTGGCGAACACCGACACCTGTGAGGCAGGGCCGCCGAGGACGTCGTAGGAGCTGAAAACCTTGTGCGCGGCGGGCTGCTCCTTCAGCACTTGATATTGGTACGGCGGAACAGATACGTGCGCATTGATCTCTGAGCCGCCCGCGATTAGGGCGGCCGTCGCGTCAGGATGGGGCAGCGAGACCGTCAGCTCGTCCAGTCGCGCATGCTGGCCGGAGCCGAACGCCTTTTCTGCTGCGATCTGAAGCGTGCGCCCCTGGACGGAAACGGCGACGGTCGGCACGGCGATCTTGTCTGCCTTTGTGAGATCTTCGAGCTTCTTCACATTGGGGTTGCGGCTAATGAGGAAGTTCGGCAGCGACCCGAGTGCGGCAATCCCCTTGACGTTGGCGCTGCCGTGTGTGCGATCCCAAATCGTAAGCAACGGGCCGATGCCGGCCCCGCCGATGTCAATGGCGCCTGACAGGACAGCATCATTGACGGTGCTGCCGCCACTGAGCTTGGTCCACTCGACCTTAATGTCGAGCCCAAGCTCCTTGCCCTTCTTCTCGATACCCTCCTGGACGCGAAGAACCTGCAGCGGCAGGTAGCTGATGCCGTACTGCTCGGCGATGCGGATCAAGCCTTCAGCACGGACCGGAGTGTTAGAGACAGCCAGGCAATTGACTGCCAGCACTGCGGCAATAAATGACCCATACGCCCGTCGCTTGAGGTGGCGGCCGCTTCGCATGTTTCTTGACCCTTCTGCCAATTGCATTTCGCCGCCCCCCTAGGGCGTCTCGCAAAGCATGCAGACCGCTTGGTTCAAAGTGAACTGAATTAATCTGAATTGGATTGCTCTATTGCTGCGTTGGGCCGCGACAAGCAGATGGCCCGCGTGATTGCAGGAAGGCTCGGGCCTTTTCGCCCCATGGGGCGCTTGCTTGAAGTCTCACAGTGCAATTGGTGCATAGCTTATCAGTAGTTCAACTTTCACAGCTCCCGATGGCGCGGCTAGTTTCGCGAGCCCTTTCGGTCGGCCGAGGCTCTGGTCCGCCGAGCAGCAGTCCTTGTAAACAGGCCCAGTCCATGCCCCAGCCGATCGTCGACGCATCCACCGATGCCGACCAGTTCCACCTTTGGGTTTTCTCCGATGCCCACGTTGCGACCGACCGCGCCGTCGCGGATGCCATCCGACGCGACATGGCCTTTGTACCGCCCATGGGCTATCCGGAGAGCCTTGCCAGCGCGCTGCGGCAGTCGGAGCAGGGCGGCGACATTGGGGGGCCGTCGTTTCGCTGGGATATTGCGCTCGACCTGGGCGACAATGCCGGGCGTTGGGACTTGCCTGATGACGAGCAAGGACAGGAAGTCGTGCGCCAGCTCGGTGTGCTGAAGCAGCATGCAAGGGAGCAAATCTATCCGCTAGCAGGCAATCACGATGCCTCGGCAGGGGATGCGCCTTCTAGTGTCGGCAAGCCCGAAAACTGGTGGTTCCGGAAGTGGATCGACCCGCTCGGCGAAAACCCAGAGCATTCGGGCGTCATCGCCTCGCGCCGTCCATATCCGGTGCATGGGACCGCTATTCATTCGACGTCGGCAATATCCGCTTCTTGATAATGAGCGACCGCAACGATTTGCCATACCCAGTTGGTCGCAAGGCCACCGGCGGAGCATCGCCGGCAGGCGCCGTTACGCTCGAGACGTGGGAATGGTGGAAGCGGGAGGTCGAGGCGGCGAAAGATCGGATCGTCATCAGTTGCCATCACCACATGTTGAGTGAAACGACCGTCGCCTCCGGCGACTACGAAGGCGTCTCCCGCTATCCTAATGGCGGCTACAGGCACGGACGATACCATGGTGTCGATGGCGTACCCGAGGGCGCATCCTATCTCTACTTCGTCGGCGACGAGCCGAAAGGGCAGCGCTTTGAGCGCCATCTCGCCGAGCATCCCGGTTCGGTCGACCTCTGGCTCGGCGGCCATACGCATACCCATCCCGATGACATTGTCAGTAGGCGCAGTCACGTCGAGCGCAAGTGGGGCACGACCTTCGTGAATTGCGCGCAACTCTCCAAGTATCACTCGTTCGTCACCTGCCCGCCGATGAGCCGCCATTTTACATTCACCGTCGGCTCGACGAATGTGCGTCAGCGACTCTATCTGCACGACGACAGTCACGCACCTCAGGGCTGGTATGCTCCAGCCGAGCGGATCGTCCCTTTGAACCGACCGTTCATCTGGGGATAGAGCTCTCTTCAATTCCGATAGGTCGTCGGACGCGTCCCGGTATCTGCCGACCTGCCCCGGCTGGCGTCCTTCAGCCCGTTTTGCTCATGAGACGGTGCCGGAGCAAAACGCAAGCGCGGCGCCCATAAATTTCTATTCTCAGTGTTCGCCAATTGGGCGCCGTGACTAATCGTCGTGCATTGAACTTGAGTACGGGCCGGCCCCTCGCGAGACCTGGAGCTTAATTCCGTTCAATTTTTTCTCCTGAACGGCGTGGCATGCAAATTGCTGATCTGTGTCAAGCGGGCGTAATCAGGAGAGAGAATGATGGCTTGTTCGGCACTTCGACGCGGACGACTAACTGCGCTGTGGCTTCTGGCCGTCGCGTGCGCCACTCCCTGCGGCGCCGCTGAAAAATTGTCGTTCGGCGTGCATTGGCTTCCAGAGGCCGAGCACTGCGGCTTCTATCAAGCTTCGGCCAAGGGACTATATGCCGCGAAAGGGCTGGATGTCGAAATCGTTCCAGGTGGGCCCGACGTCAATATGTCGTTGCAGCTGGCGACCGGTCGGGTTGACGTCGCCTTGAGCAGCGCGCTCGCTCAATTGAAAATGACGGCGCAAAAGATCCCTGCCATCACCGTGGCAGCCTACTTCCAAAAGGACCCTCAGACGATCGTTGCCCATCCTGATCCGATGGTCAAAGACATTTCGGATCTCAAGGGACGGCCGATGCTGATCGGCACCTACTCGCGCGAAGAGTTCTGGCAGTGGCTCAAGGCCAAATACGGCTTTACCGATGATCAGCTGCGCCCCTACACGTACAATCCGGCGCCGTTTCTCGCTGACAAGCTGGCTGTCGAGCAGGGCTATGTCACCAACGATGGCTTTCTGCTCACCGAGCCTCTCGGCGCAGAACCGAAGATCTTCTTGCTGGCTGACAATGGCTACCTCAACTACCAGAACACGATCCAGGTCCTTAAGACCACGTTCGATAAGAAGCCGAGCGTAATCAAGGCCTTTCTCGAAGCTTCGAGCGAGGGATGGAAGCAGTGCCTTGCCGGCGATTTTGGCGCGGCCGAAGACGCGGTCTTGAACGCCAACAAGGATCAGACCAAGGGATTGTTCGAGTACTCCATGAAGGAGATCATCAATCGCAAGATTGCGGCGGGAGAAGAAGGGCTTCCGCTCGGCACGATGACCAACGAACGCTGGAAGACCTTCACCGACGCGATGGTCGGCGTCGGTGTTCTGCCTAAGGAGGTCGACTACAGCAGCGCCTTTACGCTGAAGCTCTTTTGAGCCACGAGCGCCGGAGCCGAAGTGTCCTGATGGCGCCCCCAGATGTTGCTGGGTGCCGCGGCGCTTCGGCCCCGCCAATGTACGGAGATCGCATGCTGATCACTCACGCTGCGCCCGAGGCGCCCTCGGCGATCCCCGTCATTGACCTCAGAGCGAACGTCCAGCGGACGTTGGAGGCTGGGCTACGCGTTGCGCGGCAGATGAGACGCGGCTCCTGTCGGCAAGGACTATAGCGACCATGTCCTCCCGACCTTTGGTCTCGATAAATCGCGTGTCGAAGTCATATCCGAACGGCACGGAAGCGCTGCGCGATGTCAGCCTTCAGATTCCGAACCGCCCCCAATTCCTGAGCCTGCTCGGTCCGTCCGGGTGCGGCAAGAGCACTCTGCTCCGAATGGTCTCGGGTCTCGAGACCTGTTCGCGCGGCACGATCGACTGGCCGACCACGACCTACTCGGCCGGCGGACGTCCCCTCGCTGAGCTCGGCTATGTGTTCCAGGAGCCAACGCTGATGCCCTGGGCAAACGTGTTCGACAACGTATACCTGCCGCTTAAATTGAAGGGACAGAGAAAACCCGACGTCAAAGATGACGTCATGTCGGCCTTGTCGATGGTTGGCCTGCATCGTGTGGCGAGCAGTTATCCGCGGGAGCTCTCCGGCGGAATGAAGATGCGGGTCTCCATTGCCCGCGCGCTCGTCACGAAGCCAAAGGTATTGCTGCTGGACGAGCCGTTCGCTGCGCTCGACGAAATTACCCGGCAGAAGCTCAACAACGACCTGCTGGCGCTTTGGGAGCGGCAACGCCTTACGGTGATTTTTGTGACCCATAGCGTTTTCGAGTCCGTCTACCTTTCCGACCGAATTGTCGTGATGGCTGCGCGTCCCGGGCGTGTCAGCGCCGACATGCCAATAGAGGTTCCCTACCCAAGGGACGACGCCTACAGAACGTCAGTTACATATAATCAATATTGTCGTGACGTCTCGGCCCAGCTGAAGGTGGCGATGACGGGGCTTGAGGATGAGCTTTAGCGTTCCTGAACCAACTCCGGGTTGCCGGCGATCGGCGCCGAACGGTCGTCTATTGGCATTTCTGGCGATCGTCAGGGGTCAAGGTGCGTGTGGCTTTGTCGAGTGAGAGGATCAACTGACATGCGGCGCACAATAGAGGCGATTGCGAGCCATGCCGCGCCATTTCTGTTCGGCGCGGTGTTGCTCGCGATCTGGGAGATCTCGGTTCGCGTCAACGACGTGCCGTCGTATCTGCTGCCAAGCCCCAGCCTCATTGCTCAAACGCTTTACAGTGACTTCTGGTCGCTTTGGCCGAGCCTCATCGTGACCGTGACGATCACGATCGAGGCGTTCCTCATTGCCGCCGTCGGCGGCCTGCTCTTTGCCATCTTGTTTACGAGCTCGCGCTGGATCGAGCGCAGCTTGTTCCCTTTTGCCGTCATTTTGCAGGTAACGCCCGTGGTGGCGATTGCTCCGCTCATCATCATCTGGGTGAAGAACACCCACCTGGCTCTTCTCGTTTGTGCCTGGCTCGTGGCGTTCTTTCCGGTGATCTCCAACGCAGCCGTCGGGCTCAACAGCACCGACCGCAATCTCACCCACCTCTTTCAGCTCTACGGCGCCAACAAGATTCAGAGCCTTTGGTTGCTGAAATTGCCCGCGGCGATGCCGTACTATCTCGCCGGTTTGCGCATTTCCGGAGGACTCGCGCTGATCGGCGCCGTGGTTGCGGAATTTGTGGCCGGCACGGGCGGCAACCAGACGGGCCTTGCCTATCGCATACTGGAATCGGGCTATCGCCTCCAGATTCCGCGAATGTTTGCGGCGCTGGTGCTGATCTCGCTGACGGGCATCATGATCTTCGTCGCGCTTTCGCTCTTGTCGCGCTACGTGCTGCGCAATTGGCACGAGAGCGCCTTGAGCGGCGAGTAACCGACGGCCTCCAGCTCGCAGAGCTGGAAGCCCCCGATTGGTCTTCTCCACTACTTATGCCGCTGGTAAATCCATGGATTTCGCGAGTTTTGAGAGGACGTAGTCGCCGGCTTTGACCGGAGGCCAGCGAGGCGGATTCTTGCTGCTCGCACAGCTCGGCAGGCAGGCGATCTCGGTATTTTCATTGGGGTCGAAGAAGCCGACCATGGACAGGCGCCTTGTGTTGCCTGTCAGCTCGCGTCCGGGATTGACGACCCTGTGCAGGGTGGAACGCCAACGCCCGTTCGTCCATCGCGACATGAGGTCTCCGACGTTGATGACGAAACCGTCACCGCTGGCGGGGACCGTGTGCCAATGGCCAGAGGCGTCGCAGACCTCGAGGCCACCGGGCGCACTGTCCTGGCGAAGAATGGTGAGACCACCGTAGTCGTGGTGCGCGCCATAGCGCATCTGGCCGGGTTTTGGCGCAGCCAACTGGTCAGGATAGTTCACAAACCGGAGGGTCAGCGATGAGTCGGCGTAGTGGGGATCGAGGTAGTCCTCCGGCAAATCAAGGGCGAGCGAGGCAACCCGCATGAGTTGCCGGCCCAATGCCTGCAAGGATTGATGATACGTCATGACGAGCCCACGAATGCCCGCGGGCTGCTCGGGCCAGATGTTATCCCTGCTGCCGGGCGTACCGAGCGGGCGAGAGAGATTTGCAAACACCAGCGCCTCGCACAGATCGGGTGGAGCCTCGGCCTCCAGCGTCGCCGCGACGCTCTCGATCCCGATTGGCAGATAGCCGCGCATCTTGACCTGCTCGGGCGGACAACTGCGCAGCTTTTCCTCAAGCGGCAGGTCGAAGAAGTCTCGCATCGCACCGTAGGTCGCTGTCAGCAGCTGATCGTCGATGCCATGACCCACGATCGTGGCAAAGCCTACATTCTCCAGCGCGTCTCCGAACGCCCGGGCGACCGCCGCCCGCGCGGCTCCCTCGCCCTTTCGGAACGGCTCTATGTCAACGACCGGAATAGTGAATGAGCTAGCCATATCTCAGCCTCCTATTGCAACATCAGTGCTTGGCGAGGGCGAGTTCCCGGAGTTCCGCCTTCGCAATCTTACCTGTCGGAGTCATCGGGAAACTCTCGAGGCCCACGACGATCAGTGGAGCAACGTCGTAGCTGACCAGTCGGGCGATCGACGACTTGAGCGCAACGAGGTCGAGATCCCCATCGGCAGGTGTCACATAGGCGACCGGCCGCTGGCCGAGGGTCGCATCCGGAAGCCCGATGACCGCTGCCTCCTTGACCCCTCTCTGAAGACACAGGGCCTCTTCGACGTCGCGCGGATACCACGTCGTGCCGGCAACCTGTATCAGCTCCGCGAAGCGGCCGCGCATGGTGAGGAAGCCGTCGCGATCTATCGAGCCCGCGTCACCGGAATGCAGCCATCCCCCGCGCAATGCCTCTGCCGTTTTGTCGGGCCTGTTCCAATAGCTCGTCATGTAGCCGCCTCTCAGGCAGACTTCGCCGACGTCGCCTGGCGCGCACTCTTTGCCGTCCTGATCGAGAATGCGCACCTCTTTGTCGGGCAGCGGCCGTCCGACTGCAGAAAGCTTCTCATCATCAAGGATCAGCTGTGGCGCTCCAAGAGCCATGAAGCCGCCAAGCTCGCTCTGCCCGTAGCTTTCGACCAGTGGCAGCTTGAGCTCGTCGCGCCACTGCTGCTTCAGACTGCGCGGCACCGGCCCGCCGCCCGAAAGCCCGAGGCGCAGGCGCGACGGTGTTCTTGCCCGCGCTCTCGATTCGAGCAGTAAGTCGCCGAGAAGTGTCGGGTTGGCAACGAAAAGCGTAGCCGCTGTTTTTTCGAGCGCATCCCAGCCCGTCGCCGCCGACCACTTTCCCATGATGTTGACGCTGGCGCCGCGGCGCAAAGGCGGGAGCAGATTGGCGATGAGCTGGTAGGAGCTCGAAAGCGCCGTTGGACCAAAGGAAACGTCGTCGCAAGAAATGCGCAGACGCTCGGCGATGCAGCTCGCCGCTCTCATGGTCGGCTCGTGCGAAAGACAGACGCCTTTGGGCAGCCCTGTCGTGCCGGAGGTATAGGAGAGGTGGGCAATGGCAGTTTCGTCGGCCGGATCAACGGGCGGGGGCAGGTCGGCCTCGAGGAGGGCCGGCAGGCTTTCGGCCCCCGGCTGAGGGCCATCCATGCAAATGAGATGGCGAACGCTCGGCACTTTCGCCGCCGCGCCGCGGACCGCGCCGGCCATATCGTGCGTATAGATGATGATGCTCGGTTGATGGTCGGCGATGTAGTCGTCGAGCTCCGGGGCAAATCGCACATTGACGAGAGCTGCGATAGCGCCAAGCCGCCAGCAGGCGAAAAGGCTCAGCACATAGTCCATACCGTTGTGGGCAAAGATCGTGATCCGATCTCCCTTTCGCGCGCCAAGCGAATGGAGCGCGCCGGCCAAGCTCTCGACCGACATGGCAGCCTCAGCGAATGTCAGGGTGGAGCCGCGGTCGACCCAGCGAAAGGCCACTTTGTCGGGCCATCGTACGGCGCCATCCAACAACAACTGGTGCATTAGCATGACATTCGCCTACCACTGGAGAGAGCTTGAGCGCTTCGGACGTTCACCTCGACACCGCCAATTCAGAGTAGTGCGGCAACGGCTGGGCCACCCGCCGGCCCCGATCGAGCACGACGCGGTCAGCCTGCGGCCGGCATAGCAGCTCATTCAGTGAGGTCGCGTTGAAGACGATCAGTCGAGCCGGAGAGCCCGGGGCAATGCGACCGTGATCTGAGAAATGGGCGATATCCGAGGGTGCGGGTCCGACGAGCTCGGGGGCGCCGCGCAGAGGATGATCCATATGCAGAATTCGCACGCCCTGCCTGAAGGTGTCGATCATGTCATGGTCACCGTAGGCGTGAAAACTATCGCGGCAATTGTCGCCGGCGATTGCAACAGGAATCCCCCGGTCTTGCATCTCGTGGATCATCGTCACACCCCGCCACCGCGGTGTGCGCTTGAGTTGACGGTCTTGAAGATACATGTTGACCGCCGGCAGGCTCACGATGCCGATCTCCGCCTTCGCGACGAGGTCGAGTGTCCTTAGGGCCTCGTCCTCGGGCTGGACGGACAGGCTGCAGCAGTGGCCGCAAACGACGCGTCCCTGGTACGCGTGGCGCAACGTCGCCTGCGCAATGTGCAAGAGCGTTGTTGAGCCCGGATCACCGGTCTCGTCGACGTGCAGATCGATCTCGAGATCGAAGCTGCCGGCGAGCTTGAACAGCCGATCGAGGGCCTTGTCGAGGTTCTTGACGGCGAGCCCGTCGTCGCCGAGAGAGGATCTTGTGACGCCGCCGAAGATCCCTTTCGATCGGGCCACGAGAGCGGCAAGGTCGTCGCCGTAGCTCCCCTGGATGTCATCGAGCGGAACGAGCGAGACCGCTTGAAGATCGATCCGCCCGGCCCAATCGGCGCGAAGCTGCCGAAAAACCTCCCAACTGACCTCGGCCTGGTCGGCATGTGAATCAAGGTGCGTGCGTATGGCTGAAACGCCATGCGCATAGGCGCACCGCAAGCCGAATCCGATTCGGCGATGGAGATCGCTGGAACTCCAGTTCTCGCGATCGGCTCCGGCCGCGGCCAGTGCACTGGCAAACGTCCCGTCGATATTCGGGGCGCGATCGATGGTGTGCCCCTTCCAAGTGCGTGTGCACGTCGACGAGCGTCGGCCATACTTGCCGGCCGCCAAGGTCCACCGAGTCTTCGCGCGCCGTGCCGTCATGGCACTCGACGCGCATCGTCCTGCCATCCTCGATCAGGATGTCGACCCGGACGACGCCGTCGTCGTCGGCGATCGCGGCCACCTCGTTGTTGCCGACGATGAAGCATGCGGGCGAGCTCGCGTTCACGAGCCAAAATCGCGAAGCGTTGCTCCAGGCTATGCGGTCAAATGCTTGGGTCATCGGATCTGTGCAGTTGTCCAACGGGAAAGCGAATCATGTCCTTGACGAGGTCGATGAAGCCGGCCACCTGGTGCTCGGCGACAAGCCGGCCCTTCTCGGCGGTGGCCTGTCGCGCATCACCGACGACGCCGTCCTCATTCAAGTCCTGCGCAATCCAGCCGAAGGCGTGCGCCCCTTCTGGGGTCAGACATTTGTAGTCCTTCTCGATGACGGTTGCCGATGAGAGGAAATTCTTCGCCCTTTCCATCCGAACTTGCTGGGGAAGAAAGTGCAGCATGAGCGATGTCTCGATATCGCCACCATGGATGCCGTATCGCTCCTCGTCGGCGCTGAATACGCCCGGCGGCAGGCCAAAACGTTGCCAATGCGTCGCCACGGCCAGCATGCGCAGCCTCACCCGCAGCTCACGCTTGACGACCGCCAGCAGGTCATCATTTCCGCCGTGCGAGCTGACGATGACAATCTTCCTCAGTCCGGCTCGCGCGACGCTTTGGGCAAGCTCGAACAATACGCGCATGAGCGTCTCGGCCGAAAGCGTGAGTGTGCCGGCCGACTGCATGTGCTCGTTGGACTTGCCGATTGGGAATACCGGCAGCACCAGCATTCCGACCTCGGCCGGAACACGCTTGCTTAACAGCGAGATCATGCATTCGGCGATCGCTGTGTCGGTTGAGATAGGCAAATGCGGGCCGTGCTGCTCTATGGCACCGATCGGCAATACAACGACCGTCGTTTCCCGCTCGAGACCTGCAAAGTCCCGGGTTGTCAGGTCGCTCCAGAATAACGATCGACTGCCCACCGAACCCATCTCCACAAATAGCCATCTGCGTCGCGCTTGAGCGACCGTTATGCCGTACAACGCACCGAGCCGTTTGCAACCATTATTGGAATACTCCGATTGCGCCGGCGACCGGAAGCTCGACGAAGGATGCGTCGTCGCCACCGGTTGTGACGCTGAGCGTCGTGACGCGACAGTCGATCAGGCGAACATCCCGGGGATCGGCCCCAGTGCCCGGATTGACGGCAAAGGCGGGGAAGTTCGCAGCGGATATCGAGAGGCGCAGCGCGTCTCCGATTTTCAGCGTTGCGCACGTCGCCCGCATCGCGACACGGACGGTGTTCATGCCTTGGCCTTGCTCGATGCGAGCGTGCCCTTGGGTAAGATTGTAGGCGGCGCCTTCCGGCGTAACGCGCGCGAGTACAGCGCTGACATCAAAGCACGGCTGATCGGCCGAGACGCTCAAGACGACGTTGACCTCCCCCGCCAAAACGAGCGGCACCACGCATACCGGAGATGTGTAGACGAGAACGTCGGTGCGGTCGTCGACGCCTGCCCTGTTCTGCATGCCAGCTGGCAAACAGTTGTGGCCCCCCATCGAGGGCGCGGGCCGCCAGGGATCGTGCACGAACCGATCGACAGTGGCGCGGGCCTCGGCCTTTGGCAACAGCCGTCCCGACGAGGTCGTCGCCGATAATCCTTTGCCGGCAAGATATAGCCTCGTGCCAGGATCGGCCGGCCAGGCATCAAAGCCGCGCCACGTCTTCTCGACGAGGTCGAAGAGTTCAACGCGGGGGTTGCTCAGCGTGTCGTCCTTGGATCCCTTTAGGAACATATCGAACCAGGCGACCTGATATTCGTCGATCGAGCTGGCGGCGTGCCGGCCCATGTCGACCGCGCCGACGGTGCGTCCCCAGGGAATATGTGTCCACGGTCCGATGATCAGTTTTTGAGGCGTATGTGACTGTGCGGCGGCATTCTTCCAAAAGCCTATCGTGCCCGTTAGGAAACTATCGAACCAGCCGCCTATGTGCAGAACAGGAATGTCGATCGACGTCTCTGCGACCGTTGTGCGCGGCGAGATCAAGTCCCAGTAGTCGTCTCGTCTGGGATGCGAGATCCATTGCGGAAAATGAGAATAATTCCCGTACGCTTCCATGACGCTTGGCCAAAAGGGGGCGGGCTCGTTCAGCGGAAGGTTGCGCGAAGCGGCCAGGAGCGCGTGGTGTGCGGTCGCATCTCCTGCAAGGCGGGCCTCTTCGGCCGCCATTTGGATCCCCCACCCCAATCCGCTTGAGAAGCAGAACGCACCGCCCTCGTATGCCCAGTCGTCATAGATGTCGTAGCTGCACATGGCTGGGCAGATCGTCGCGAGCTGCGGCGGTGCGGCCGCCAAAGCGAGGAGTTGCGTTACCCCCTGGTACGAAAAACCGTACATTGCAACCTTGCCGGTCGCTCCCGGCAACGCCGCCGCCCAGGCGATGGCCTCCGCTCCATCCCGGACGTCATCTTGGAAGAGCCGAAACGTCCCGCCAGACGTGCCGCGGCCACGCACATCCTGAACAACGACGATATATCCGTGTGCCGCATACCATGCCGGATGCGCATAGACCACCGTCGCAGCAATTTTCCGCCCGTACGGCTGGCGCATCAGAAGCACGGGAAATGGACCGGCTGCATCCGGCCGATACACGTCGGCGTCGAGTTGAACGCCATCAGATGTCGTCATCGACTGTGTTTCGGGACCAATTGTACTAAACGGAAGTCCCACTGGCTTATGCGCTTCCAATCAAGAGCTGACGCCTCCCGATGGAGGGACGCAATAGCCTACGGGACCAGTGACCCGCGCGAATCGGCCGTGTGTAGCAATCGAGCAAGGAGTGTTTTTCCATTTCGGCCATTGAGCCATTTAAGTGCCCCGCTATTTACGGGCTCAGTGCCACGACCGTTAGTCCAATCCAATAGACGGCGCTCGATTTTCATCGCGCCCGGATTTCAATTCCGTCCCTATGCGTTTTAGTAAGTGTGACAACACCAGATCCAGAGTTCAAGCGAAATCAGCGTCTGATTTTGTAGCGTCGCTGATTAAACTTTGGGCAGGTTGATGTGGCGAACCACCGTTGGCGCGTGCGCCGTTCGCTGATAGCTTTGTGCTGCCTTTGCCTCACTTGAGTTGAAACGGAGAATGCTTCTATGGCGCGTGATCTTGCGGACCTCGTTGCTGATCTCGGGGACATTCCCGTCCTCACCGACCCGGCGCGATGCAAGCAGAGAAGCCGCGACTTCTTTTGGTATAGCCCAAGGCTCAAGCCCGTCTTTGAGGGGGTCACGGCCGATCTCGTGGTCCTGGCGCGCAGCGAGGAGGATGTTCTGGCGACAATACGTGCCTGTTGGCGCCACGATGTCCCGCTGACGGTTCGCGGGGCGGGGACCGGCAATTACGGTCAGGCCATGCCCTTAAAGGGCGGGGTCGTCCTTGATCTTTCGGAGCTTACCGGCGTGCTTTGGCTCAAGCCGGGCTCGGTGCGCGCCAAGGCGGGAACGAGACTTCACGACATCGAGGGGGCGGCAAACGCCCAAGGGCAGGAGCTGAGGTTGTTTCCCTCGACCCGCCGCTCGGCAACGGTCGGCGGCTTTATCGCCGGCGGATCGAGCGGCATTGGAGCGGTGAATTGGGGACTGTTGCGTGATCGCGGCAATATAATTGCGCTTCGCGTTTTGACGATGGAGGAAGCCCCTCGTGTCCTCGAGTTGCGCGGCGACGAAATTCAAAAAGTCAATCACGCCTATGGCACAAACGGGATCATTACAGAGGTGGAATTGGCGCTTGCCTCCTTTTGCCCCTGGATAGACACGATCATAACGTTCCAGGACTTCGGCGCCGCGCTGCGCTTCGGTCAAGCGCTTGTTGAGGCCCCAGGAATTTTTAAGAAAACGTGCGCGTTGTTGCCTGCGCCTATTCCGCAAAGCTATTTCACGCCGCTCGCCAATTACATAAAGACGGGCCGTCATTCAATTTTCACGCTTGTTGCGCCTCAATCGTCGGAGGCGCTAGAGGAGCTCGTGAAGGAAATGGCGGGCGAGATTTGCTACAGGAAGACGGCGGCGGAGGCCGAGGCGGAACGGCTGCTTCCGCTTTACGAATTCACGTGGAATCACACGACGATGTGGGCTCTGCGTCACGACAAGAGCATCACCTATTTGCAGACCCTTTTTCCAGTCGGCCAGACGGTGGAACTGGTCGAAAGGCTCAATGCCCATTTTGGCGACGAGGTCATGCACCATCTGGAGTTTGTCAGGGCTGGCGGAGGATTTACGTGCTTTGGCATTCAGCTGGTCCGCTACACCACCGACGAGCGCTTAGACCAGATCATGCAGTTCTATGACTCTCAGGGCTGCACGCAGTTTGACCCTCATGCCTACACGCTCGAAGAGGGCGGGATGAAACAGATCGATCTGGTCCAGCTCAATTTCAAGAAGGAAGCAGATCCGAAGGGCCTCCTCAACCCAGGCAAGATGCGAGCATGGGATGACCCGCGCTGGGCGGCGCAGGCCAATCGGGCCTATCTATATGCCGCGAGCTGAGCAGGCCCGGTCTTTAGTCCATGCAGATCGGCTGCTCGTCTTGGGGGAAGCACCCTAGGGGCCCTGGGACACCGAGGCCGCAACCAGCGCTTGGCCCAATGAGATGCCGCCATCGTTGGCGGGGTATTTGGCTGGGGTGAGAGTTTCTAGGCCACTCCCGCGGAGGCTCAGGGTTAGTCCGCTGATAAGGATGCGGTTCTGGAACACGCCGCCCGAGAGCACGACGGTTCGCGCCTTGCGCGCTCTGCACATTTCATTGGCTGTCTTTGAAAGTGCGACGATGAGCCCTCTGTGAACGCGTGCGGCGATGAGCCCGCGATCAACGCCGCCTGCGAGATCGTCGATCAGGGCCTGCCAGAAGCTGCCCCAGGTAAGAACGATTGGCGACCCGCCGGTATGCGTCACCGGGTAACCTTCAGTCGTCTCGCTCATGAAGGGCTCGGCGAGCGTCTCGAGCGCTATGGCTGCCTGGCCCTCATAGGAAACATGCTCTGGGTAAATGTCGAGGATCGCCGCCGCAGCGTCGAATATCCTGCCGGCAGAGCTTGCTCGTGGTGCGTTGATGCCGGTCTCGATCATACGGCGCAAAAGCGCAGGGGACTTTGTCTCGATGAGCTTGACGATCTTGAGATCCGGGTGTTGCTCCGAAACGGAGGGCCAAAGGCCCGCGTGGTCGAGGTGCGCAAACGCGTTTCTCCAGGGTTCGCGCATAGCCTTGTTGCCGCCGATGAGATGGGGCGCTGCGAATGTGCCCACGCGCTCGTATCCACGAGAGGTGGCGTAGAGGAATTCCCCGCCCCAGAAGGTACCGTCCTCGCCAAAACCAAGACCGTCCAGTGTGATGCCGAGCACGGGCGGGTGGTCGGCCGGAACGCCATGCTCAGCGAGGACTGCAGCTACGTGGGCGTGATGGTGCTGAACCTCAACGAGTGTGGCACCGGTTTCGGCCGCGAGTGCCTTTCCCCATTGCGTGGAAAGGTAGTCGGGGTGCCGGTCGACGGCGATGATCTTGGGATCGAAGGCGAAGAGGCGGCGGTAGAGATCGAGGGCTGCGCGATAATCGTCGTGGGTTGCGGCGTCCTCGAGATCGCCGATATGCTGAGAGACGATGGCGCGCCCGTTCGCGACGAGGCAGAAGGTACTCTTGAGCTCGGCGCCGAGGGCCAGGATGCGGGCGCTTTGGTCGAAGCCCTGCGGCAGCGGAATGGGTTCCGGGGCGAGGCCGCGGGCGCGGCGCAAGACCATGGGAGAGCCATCGATAACTCGTCCAACGCTGTCGTCGAGGCGATTGACGATGTCGCGATCATGCATCAGCCAGGCATCAGCGATGCCTGCGAGGCGGTGTCTCGCGTCGGCGTTCTCGGTGCATTGCGGTTCATTGCTGACGTTGGCGGAGGTGAGAACGATTGGACGCTCGAGGTGTCCCATCAAGAGGTGATGCAGGGGCGTGTAGGGCAGCATGAAGCCGAGGGTCGATTGACCTGATGCCAGATCGGCCGCGAGGGGGGGCGCCGTGGGGTTCCTGTCGAGAATGACGATGGGGGCCGCCGTGCCGGAGAGCAATGTCTTCTCAGCCGGAGTGAGCTCGCTATAGACGGCGACCATGGCGAGATCGCGTGCCATGAGGGCGAATGGCTTGTGATAGCGCCGCTTGACGCGGCGAAGGCGGGACACGGCTTCGCTATTGGTTGCGTCGCAGGCGAGGTGAAAGCCGCCGATGCCCTTGATGGCTAGGATCTGTCCAGAGATGATCAAGTCGGCGGCCTTTTTGACCGCGTCGTTGCCGGGCTCGAGGGCAATCTCTCTGGCGCTTCCATCCTCGAGCCAGGCGCGCGGCCCGCAGACCGGGCAGGCGTTGGGTTCTGCATGGAAGCGGCGGTCGGCCGGCTTCTCGTATTCGGCGCGACATGCCGGACACATGGGAAACGCGGCCATTGACGTCGATGCCCGGTCGTAGGGGATGGCGCGGATGATGGAAATGCGTGGACCGCAGTGCGTGCAATTGGTGAACGGGTAGCGATACCGTCTATTGCGCGGTTCGAGCACTTCGGCGAGGCACGCCGGACAGGTCGCCGCGTCGGCCACGATACCGGTCGAGATGCAGCCGCCTTCGCTTGCCGTGATGTCGAACGTAGATCGTGACGCGGGTCCCGCGATGTCCGTACGGGTGATCTGCTCGATGCGGGCAAGGAGAGGCGGATCGGCCACGATAGCTGCTTCAAAGGCAGCGAGCGCTGCATCCGACCCCCAGGCTCTTATCAGCACGCCGGCGCCGTCGTTCAGGACCTCACCCTTCACGCCATGGTCGTGGGCATGTCGCCAGACCGTCGGACGGAAGCCGACACCTTGCACGAGACCGGTGACGCGCAACTGGACGCCGGAGGCGACAGGATTTGTCTCGCAGCCTTCCAGGTCCACGTTCGCCTCCTCAATGGACCGTGCAGACCATGCAGGGATCGAATGAGCGGACGATGTGCTGGACTGCGATGGGGTCGGTTTCTCCCTGGCGTACTGGTGCTCCGGCGAGAGCTTGCTCGCACGCGCCCGGTGTGCCGGCGCTATCGCGCGGCGAGAAATTCCACGTCGTCGGTGCAATGATCTGGTAGTTGGCAATGCGGCCGTTCTTGATAGACACCCAGTGACCGAGCGAGCCGCGCGCTGCTTCTATGAGGCCCGCGCCTTGCGCCTCATCCGAGGACGCGCATTTGAAGTAAAATGGTTCGCTTGGATTGATGCTCCGTGTCCAAGTTTCGATTTGCGGGACGACGCGGGCGATCTCGATCAAGCGGGCGACGACGCGCGTAGCGACGTTGCCGCCATGTTTCGTGACCAGGTCAAGGATCAGAGCATGACCGTCAACGGCTTGGCGCGCTAGGGCCCCCACCTCGACGACCTTCCCGGCCAGGCGCGGTGCCTTACACCACGTGTATCCGGCGGTCATGTCGGAATCGGGGATGGTAAGGCCGCGCGTCGGGTGGCGCGGCTCCGGGCTCTTGGCGTACCAGGCGTTCGAGATGTCCTCGCTGATGGCACTTGCATCGAGGGGACGCGTCTTGCCGCCCTCGAAAACGCCGCGTCTTAGAAACGGGGAACCGCCGACCTCGTAAGCGCCGTAGCTCATAAAGGGATTGGACGTGCGCCCAAGGTCATTGAGGTCGAGGGCATCGCAGAGTCGCAGGAATGCCGCGAAGTCGCTTCTCGCTTGGGCGCGGCAATGTCGCCAAGCGTCGAGGGCCGCTCCGCTGTCGAGCTCGGCTACGGCCTCGAGCGTGTCGCCGAAGAGCCGAGTTTCCAGAAAGCGGCGGAAGGCTGCGAGAATTGCAAGGACGCGCGCTTGCGTGGCGCCGTCGATGGCGTGTGTCGTGCCTCCCGGCTGAAGCCCGAGCGTGTGTGGCCAGTGACCCGCGAGCGAGCCCATAATGTGCATGAAGGCGGCGCGGGAGGGCAGCATCTCGCGGATGGCGTCGCCGGAGACGGCGGTGAAGCGGGGAGCAAGCTCCTGGTACCAGGATTCATCTTGATACACCGGGCGAGCAAAGTCCGGCATGAAGAACAGGTAGAAGTGCGTGAGATGGTCGGCGACGTTCTCGGTGGCGAGAATGATGTTGCGCATCAACTCACCATTCGGCGGTGCCGTAAGGCGCTGTGCGTCGGCGAGAGCGATAGCGGACGCCATTGATTGGGCGACCGAGCAAATGCCGCAGATGCGCGGCGTCATCACGAGTGCGTCGCTCGGATTGCGGCCGGAAAGCATCTGCTCAAAGCCGCGGTAAAGGGGCGAGTTTACCCAAGCGGCGGCCACGATGCCGTCCTTGATGTCGAGGCTCACCTCGAGATCGCCCTCGACGCGGTTGAAGGGACCGACAATGCGGCGGGTCATTTGCCCCTCTTGGGCTTCGCGCCAGTGGGCGGCATCACGATGGTATCTGAGACCGCATTGTTTTTTACGCGCGGCGGCGTTGCAGCCTTGGAGAGGGCCGCGAGGGCGACGAACCAGGCTTTCGGCATGTCGGTCGGAAGGCCCATCGGGATGCCCGCAAGTTTCGGCGTCTCGAGAAATGGATGCGTCGGAGATTCAAATCCGGGCTCGGTGCAGGAAATGCATGGATAGCCGCCTCGCGTGCACGAGCCCTGGCCATTCCAGAGCCTGATGTTGCAGTCGGCATGGACCTGCGTTGCCATACATCCCAAGTGCTCCATAAGGCAGCCGAGGTTCGAGAGTTGCTCTGCGCTGGCCTTATACTCGTAATATTCGTTGCGCGGGCAGCCGTGATGGACGAGGTGGTTGGTGTAGAAGCGTGGCCGTCCGAAGTCATCGAGATCGCGGGGACCGAAGCGAGCCTGGCCGAGCTGAAGCAATGTCTCGACAACCCAATCGGGGTGTACGGGGCAGCCCGAGATGTTGATGACGGGGAGGCCTCCTCGGGAGCGGAATGAGCTTCCGAGGAGGCCGCCCGGGACTGAGCCACTGTAGGCTAATCCGCTTGCCTCGACCGTGTTGTCGCCCGCAGCCGTCACGCCACCAAAAGCGGCGCAGGAGCCGATGGCGATCACGGTTTTTGCTTGGCCCGCGAGCTCGGCGATGAGTGTCTTCATCGGCTGCCCAGACCCTGCCTGAAGGTGAAAGCGTCCCGTGCCGTTTGGGCCATGGATGACAGCGCCCTCGAGGCAGAGGATATCAAGTGGCATCGAGCCGTCCCGGATGGCGTCGATGATGCTGCGAATCTCGGTACCGCTGGCTTCGCTGACCGACGGATGCCAGAGGAGGCGAATGCCTGCGACCTCGAGCGCGCTAACGATGTCCGGCTGCTCGGCACATATGAGAGAGAGCGTGCAGCCGCCGCAACCACCGGATTGGAGCCAAAGCAGGTTCAAGAGCCCCCCGCGTTGCTCGTCATCTACCATCGGTCAGGTCCCTCAGAGAGGCAGGATCCTTCAACGGGAGGCTCAAGGTGAAGACGGCGCCACCATGGGCGTGGTTCGAGGCCTCGAGCTTGCCGCCGAGCTCCTCGGCGAGGCCATAGCTGACGTAGAGACCGAGGCCAGTGCCCTCACCGATTTTCTTCGTCGTGTAGAATGGATCGAAGATGCGCGCCATGACGTCAGGGGCGATGCCGGGTCCGTGGTCACGGACGGAGATGGCGACGGTTCTATCCCTGACGACGGCTGAAATGTCGATCTTGGGATCAGGGTCGCCCGACATGACGTCCACGGCGTTCTGCACGAGGTTGACAATGATCTGATGCACAGGTCCTTTACGGCCAACGACCTCGAGCACCTCAGGCATGTCGAACTCGACCACGGGTTTGAGGCGCGCGGCCTTGGTGACCCAGCTCACGGCCGTGCGCACGACACGCGTCAGGTCGATCGCTTCAGAGGGTTCGGATTGCATGCTGGAAAAGCGTCGCAGGTCCTGGACGATGTCGCTCACGCGCTCAGCGCCTTCGAGCGTGCCCTCGACGAGCGGCGTGATGTCTGAGAGGACGCGATCAATCTTCAGTCGCTTGCGTAGCTTTTGTAGATCTTCCGGGCTGTAGCCCTTGTCGATGGCCTGGAGATATTCAGTGAGGCGTTCACCGTAGCGCTTCAGGGCATGCATATTGCCGAAGACGAAGCTGATGGGATTGTTGAGCTCGTGGGCGACCCCGGCGACGAGACGTCCGAGCGCGGCCATCTTTTCGGAGACGACCAGCTGTTGCTGGGCGTCGCGCAGCTCGCGGTGTGCCTTGTTCAAGCCCTCGTAAGTGCGACGCAGCTCGCCGATGGGACGGCCAATCAGAACGTAACCGGCGAGCACGCCTCTGTGGTCATGACGCTCGGAGCAATTGACGGAGATGGGTGCGGATCTGCCTGAGGCGTCGAACAAGGCAAGCTCGCGATCGGCAATCTGAGTTGCGCGGGCGAGAGCGCTGGCGAACTCGGGCAAGGGGTCGGCTCTGCCGCCAAACAGAGTGGCGAGTGAGGTTCCGATCAAGTCGCGAATGGGGCGGCCTGTTGCACGCTCGAGGGCATTGTTGGCGCGCTCTATTGTGCCCTCTCGGTCGCAGACGATGAGGACGTCCGTCATGGCGGACAAGACGCCATCAATAAATTGCTGTGCTTCCTCGAGCTCGGCGTTCTTGCGTTCGAGCTCGACCTGGTGATGGACGAGCTCGGCGTAGAACGCATCCATCTTCTGGATGACCTCGATCCAGGCTTCTTCATTTACCGGAGTGAGGTCAAGTGTGTGGGCGACGCCTGCGTCACGGATGAGATGACGTGACGTCTCGCCGACACCTCGCGTGGCGCCGAGCATCTCCGCTTCCTTACTCTGCGGCCTTTCGTCGGCCTTCCGCATTCAGCCCTTCAATCTTTTCGAGACCATAGCGTTCGAGCTTGCTCCTGAGGCCGACACGCGACAACCCCAGCTCCTTGGCCGAGCGGCTTTTGTTCCAGCGGTGCCGGATCAAGGTCTCGCGGATGATGCGCGCCTCGACCGATTCAACCCTTTCACGTAGCGTTCCGTCAAGCGAGCCGAGAAGGTCGATCTCCTCCTCGACGTCGCCTGGTGCCGCCCGCAGGATGCGGGTCGAGAGCAGATCGGCACCGATTTCGCCTTTGTCCGGACCCATGACGAGAAGCTGCTGGATCTCGTTCTGCAGCTCGCGGACGTTGCCCGGCCAATGATAGGCCATCATGCAGGCGATGGCTTCCTCGGATAAACCCGAAACGACCTTGCCGAGTTGCTTTTTACCCTTTTCAAGAAGGACGCGGGCGAGAATGGGAATGTCAATGCGACGGTCCCGCAGGGCCGGCAGATGGACGGTGACGGCGGAGAGACGGTAGTAGAGATCCTCGCGAAAGCGGCCGGCGCGGACCTCGGTTTCCAGGTCCCTGTTGGTGGCAGCAATGACGCGAATATCGACCTTGCGCGTCTGGCGGCTGCCGACGGGGCGGATCTCACCTTCTTGCAGGACGCGCAGGAGCTTGACCTGAAAGGCCGGCGAGACTTCGCCGATCTCGTCGAGGAATACGGTGCCGCCGTCGGCGCGCTGAAAGAGGCCGACGTGCTCTTCGACGGCGCCGGTGAACGCCCCGCGCTTGTGGCCGAAAAGCTCGCTTTCCAACAGCTCGCTTGGCATTGCGGCACAGTTCTCGACGACGAACGGCTTGTTCCAGCGGAGGCTGTTGTAGTGGAGAGATCGGGCGACAAGCTCCTTGCCGGTTCCGGATTCGCCGGTAACGAGAACCGAGACATCATAGGGCGCGATGCGGCTTACGCGGTCGCAGACCTCGTTCATGGGGCTGTCGGGCGATCGGATGATCCCGTCGTCGCGATTATAGTGGGCTTTAAGCTCTCTCTTCTTGCCCTCAACTACGCTTTCGGCGCGTTCCGACGACATGTTGAGCTCGACAGCGAGAAGCTCGTTCTGGCGCTGAAGGTCGAACAGGCGGGTCGCATTCTTCAGGGAAAGGATCAAGCTTTCCGGCTGCCACGGCTTGGTGATGTACTGATAGATTCCGGCGTCGTTGATGGAGCGGATGATATCCTCCGAGTCCGTGTAGCCGGAGATGATCATGCGGACGACCTCAGGCCAGCGATCGCGCACCGTCTCGAGGAACTCGACGCCCGTGACCTGCGGCATGCGCTGATCGCAGAGGATCACCTGCACCCATTCGCGCTCGAGAATAATTTCGGCTTCCTCGGCGGAGGCTGCCGTGTGGACGTCGAAGCAATCTTCGAGGATGCGCTCCAGGGATTCGAGACTGCGCTGCTCGTCATCGACGATCAGAATGGTGGGTAGTGCCGTCATATCGCTTTGCTCCCTCTCGCATCGATGGTGCAACGCATGGCTAACAGATCCTCGGGAGCTGCTCCCCGGTGAGCCAGTCGACGATGCGACGCCCGCCGAAGAGGGTATCCATCTGAACGAAGGCGTTGCTGTCGGGGATGACCTCGCCGATGATACTGGCCTCGGCTCCGAGCGGGTGATTGCGCATGACGGAAAGCAGGCGATCCGCCGTGTGGGCCGGCGTGATGGCGATGAGCTTCCCCTCGTTGGCGATATAGAGCGGATCCATGCCGAGGAGCTCGCACGCGGCGCGGACGTCCGGCGATATTGGAATGGCGCTCTCCTGGAGCCTCATACCGACACGGGACTGCTGCGCGAGCTCATTCAGCGTCGAGCCGAGGCCGCCGCGTGTTGGATCGCGCAGGCAGCGAATGTCCGGGGCGGCCGCAACCATATCGGCGACGAGCCCATGGAGGGCGGCGCAGTCGGACGAGATCTCCGTTTCGAACTCGAGGTTGGCTCGTTTCGAGAGGACGGCTATACCGTGGTCACCGATAGAGCCGGAGACGATGATGGCGTCGCCGGGCTTCAAATTCGAGCCTGATATGTCGAGCCCGTCGGGGACAACGCCGATCCCCGTAGTTGTAATAAAGACGCCGTCGCCTTTGCCCTTTTCGACGACCTTGGTATCGCCAGTGACAATGCTGACGCCCGCTTCACGGGCGGTCACGGCCATGCTGGCGACGATGATCTCAAGGTCGCGAAGCGGGAAGCCTTCCTCGATGATGAAGGCAGCTGCGAGATAAAGCGGGCGTGCGCCCGACATGGCGAGATCGTTAAGCGTGCCGGTGACGGAGAGCTTGCCGATATCGCCGCCCGGAAAGAACAGCGGCGAGACGACGTGCCCATCGGTGCTTATCACGAGGCGCCCGGCAGGTACGGAGAAGACGGCGCCGTCGTTGCCTTGAGCTAGAAGCGGATTATCGAGAAGGCGGGCAAAAAGCTCGGAAACGAGCTGGGCGGTGGCGCGGCCTCCACTACCGTGCGTCATATCGATGACGCCGCGGTTGAGATCGAGGCGGCTCGTGAAGCGGCTCATGAGCGTCATTCTGCGGCCTCCTTCGGGGCGGAGTGTTGAGTGGATTTCGAAGGCGCATCTGGCCCCCGGAATCGGCCGTAGCTCCAATAGGCGGCGCAGGCGCCTTCGGACGAAACCATGCACGAGCCGATCGGGCTTTCCGGCGTGCAGACGGTGCCGAAGAGCTTGCAGTCCGTCGGGCGCTTGGCCCCGCGCAGGATCGACGGGCATTCGCAGCTCTTGGCGTCGCGGACCTTGCTCGTTGTGATGCCGAAGCGCTGCTCGGCGTCGAAGCCGGCATAGAGCTTGCGAATGCGTAGCGCGCTGTTGGGCACTTCGCCTAGGCCGCGCCACTCGAAAGTCTCGCGCAGCTCGAGTACATCCGAGACGAGCTGTTGCGCCTTGACGTTGCCTTCGCGCGTGACGACGCGCGTGTATTCGTTCTCAACCTCGTGGCGGCCGTCGTTCAATTGGCGGATCACCATCAGCGTCGCCTGCATGACGTCGAGCGGCTCGAAGCCGGCAATGACGACTGGGCGCTGGTAATCTCGCGCAGCCGCCTCATAGGGCTTGCTGCCGATCACCGACGAGACGTGCGAGGGGCCGAGGAAGCCGTCGATCGCAACAGTGCGGTGATCCTTGACCTCGGGGCTCGAGAGGATGTGCGCCACAGCGGCCGGCGTCAAAACGTGATTGCAGAAAACGGAGAAGTTCTTGAGACCGGCGGCTGAGGCTTCACGAATGGCGACTGCCGTCGGTGGCGTCGTCGTCTCGAAGCCGATGGCAAAGAAGACGACCTCGCGCTCCGGCGCCTCGCGGGCAATCTTGAGGGCGTCGCGGATCGAGTAGACCATGCGCACGTCGGCGCCGTCGGCCTTGGCCTTGATCAGGCTGCGACGCTCGGATGCCGGGACGCGCATCATGTCGCCGTAGGTGCAGAGGATAACGCCGTGCTTCTCCGCGAGCTCAACGGCGTTGTCGATGCGCCCGATCGGTAGCACGCAGACGGGGCAGCCCGGGCCATGCACGTAATGCACGTTCTCGGGCATCAAGTCGTGCACGCCATAGCGGAATATGGCGTGCGTATGCCCGCCGCAGAATTCCATGATGTGATACTGGCGGCCGGGATCGGCCTCCCGCGCAATGGTTGCAGAGAGTTTGCGAGCGAGATCGCCGTCGCGATATTCATCGACATACTTCATGCTGCGAACTCCTCGATGGGGTCTTCTCCGGCCCGGCGAATGAGGTCGAGCGTGCGGGCCGCCTCGTCGGGCGAGAGCTTGTGCAAGGCGAACCCGACGTGGACGAGCACGAAATCTCCGGGTGTGAGGTCGTCGACCAGGGCGATCGAGATCTCCTTCTTGACCGGGCCGAGAGCCACCACAGCGGTTTCACGAGCGGGATCGATCGAGTGCACTTCGGCGGGGAGAGCGAGGCACATCTATCAAGCTTCCATTGTTTGAAGGGGAGTGGTTGGCGCAGGGTGGCCGATGTGGGCCAGCGTATGCGCGGCGCGGATCCACTGTACCCAGGCATCGAGCCCCTCGCCGCTGCGCGAAGACACCTGCAGCACTTTTATGGCCGGATTGACCTTGCGCGCATTGGCTATGGCTTGGCCCACGTCGAAGTCGAGATGCGGAAGGAGATCAATCTTCGAGAGGATCATGAGATTGGCGGCGTGGAACATGTCGGGATACTTAAGCGGTTTGTCTTCCCCTTCGGTGACCGAAAGAATTACGACCTTGTGGGCTTCGCCGAGATCGAAGGCGGCCGGGCATACGAGGTTGCCGACATTTTCGATAAACACGACGCTGCCGTCCTTGGGCGCGAGATGATCGATGGCATGCCCGACCATGTGCCCATCGAGGTGACAGCCCTTGCCGGTGTTGACCTGGATGGCGGGGACGCCCGTCGCCCGGATGCGTTCGGCATCATTTGAGGTTTGCTGGTCGCCCTCGATGACCGAGACGGGAAGCGACGCTTTCAATAGCTCGATGGTTCTGACGAGAAGGCTCGTCTTGCCTGAGCCCGGGCTAGAGACGAGGTTGAGCGCTAAGATGCCGTGCGCCTCGAAACGGATACGGTTCGATGCAGCATAGGCGTTGTTCTTGGCCAGGATATCTTGTTCGATCTGGACCATTCGCCGTTGGCTGAGGCCCGGAGCGTGCGCATGGGCGGGGCCCTGCCCGTAGTCGAGAAGTCCGTCGCCGTGACCTTGGTGGTGATGGTCATGATGGTGATCGTCATGATCATGGCCATGCGCGTGAGTATGGCCGCTGTCGTGGCGGTGGAAAAGGGCTCCGCCGCTCGCCTTGCTCGTGTCCTCGATGCGCGTCTCTCCAGCGCTGCAGCCGCATACGGTGCACATCACTCGACCTCCAACTCTTTGATCCGCATTTCATCGCCAGATGTCATCTGCACCTGATGCCCGCCGCAGTCCGGACAAGGGGCGAAGCGTTGGCTGATGACGACGTTTTTTGCACACATGAGACAATAGCCGCACGCTTCGGTGGCCACGATTTCAAGCTCGGCATGCTCGGCCAGCGTGCCGCGCGTCACGACATCAAACGTAAATTTCAGGGCCTCGGTCTCGATGCCCGCGAGCGGGCCGATCTCGAGCCAGACCTTTTTCACACGTGCGTACTTCTGTCGTGCGGCCTCGGCTTCCAGGATGCCGATGATGCTCTCGGATATCGCCATCTCGTGCATCAGCGGACCCTCACGTCATAGGCAACGCAAGGATCGAGGCTGGCGACGAAGAGACCGGCAACCTCCTCTACGTCACGCGGGCGGGCGGCGATGCGCGCGAGACTCCGACGCCCACTGCCGGCGGGATGGAAGTTCCATTCCGTCGGAGCGACGATGGCATAGGATTTCACGAGGTCGCCCACGACCTCGATGCTATGGATGAGCCGGCCGCGAGAGGCTTCGACCTGCGCGATGCCGTGGCCTAGGGCGGGAGACGCGGCGCGGATCGAGAGCTCGCTTGTCCCGGCCGTGGCTCGAAGACGCGCGGGAAGGCGCGCCAACTCGACGAGGCGGGCGGCGAAGCGCGTGAGAAGTCCACGGCCGTATGCTGCGGTGAGGGCTTGAACGAGAGGCGCGTCGTGCTGGCGGGAGAGAGGCCCGGTCTCCTTCGGAGCGCCTAACCAGGTCGGCTGCCTTGCAAAGAGGTCGGCCGCGTCGCCGGCGAGCGAGCGAGCCAACTCGGTCTCGGCGAGAGACGGCAGAAAATCAGTGGCGACGTCGCCTTCCGGGCTCCAGCCCCGCTCGACGATAAGAGACGCGAGGCACTGGGCGTGGGACCTCCCGGCGCGAAGCCAGGCCATGAAGCTCGCTTCTGATTGGCGCGCCTCAAAGCGGAGTATGGGCTCGGCAAGCACCAGGTCCTCGATGGTCGTGGCAAGCGCGTCGGCCGCGGCCTCGAGCGCGCCCTGGTCAGGAGAAAGCGAGGCGCCGATCGTGAACGCGTCGCGTCGCGGATCGATGGCTGACGCAAGGGCCTTATAGCATTTCAAGATACGCAGAGTGGCGGTCTCGCTGGCCTCTGTGTCGAGATGGTGGGCCGTGTCGCGCACCATCGAGATCATGTGCTCGCGCGCGATTTCTGCCTGCACGAGAAGGTGGCGGACGCGGCGTGCATTCACCCGACGCATCGCGTCGAACGCACGTTCTCCAGGTGCCACTTTTCCAATTGCCTGCTCTCCAAGCGCATGCTCGGCGGCTTCGGCGACGGCCGATCCCTGAGCCATGCCGCAAATGTTGAAGAGAAGCGGCACTGTCTTGACCGCGTCATCGACGCGCTTGCCAACGAAAGCGCGCGCCAGCCCAAGGGCACGATGCGACGTGATGCGGGCGTCGCCCAGGCCATCGGGCGAGCGTGAAAGATCGATGAGGAGCCCGCCTTCCGGTGCCATTACGCAGAGCCCTCCCGCGGCGCGAGACGCCCTGACAGAAAACCGCGCCGCGAAGGTTCAATCGGCGTGGCGACGTTGATCGGGCTCGCGTCTGCGTTCTCCGGTGCGCTCTCCGTCCCTGTCGCCACGTCGGCCTTCTTCTCCGCGGCGGGATCGAGGCTGGCGTCGAAGAGCGCGTCGAGGGCAGCCATTGAGGCAATTCGAGCGGCTTCCTGATCCTCGAACTCGAGGACAGGCGAGAATAGAGAGCACATCTGATAGCGGCCAACGCCTGCTTCCTCGCCGACGAGGAAGTCGAAACGGCCAGCCGGGAAGCGGTGCAGGACGCCCGACGTAAGCGTCAGTGCGTTCCAGCCCTCCGCCTGCTCAGCGCTTCCGGGCAACAGCATCAGGTTGATGAACCAGGGCGTTATGAGCACCGTCAAGGTGCTGCCGTTCCAGACGCGTGTGCCGACAGCCTCCACCTCGAGCCTTGCATTGAGGATCGGCACACCGTCCATGCGCTCGTCGCGAATCCGTTTGAAGGCGGCGACAAGCGCCTGCGTTGCCATGTCCGGGTCACGCATGAGAGGAGCCCTCGCCTTCGAGCACCATGAAGCCGTCCTTGTCGCCGTCACAGTTGGGACAGGTCCAATGATCCGGGAGCTTCGAAAACGGTGTGCCGGCCGGGATCTGCCAGTAGTTGTCACCCTCTTTGGGGTCGTACACATGCCAGCAGATCTTGCATTCGAGGCGCGTCGCGTCGGTGATCTTCGCGTTGTCGCCGCCATAGGATCCGGCAAAGAAGCCTGTGCTCACCGGTACACCTCGAGGATTTCCCCGAGGCGCTGGGCGCTGTCCTTGAGATCCTCTTCGGCTGCGCAAGCGACGTTGGGGACGGCGACGACCTCGATCGTGTTCAAGACGATACTCTCGCGTGAATTGAAGTAGCGAACCCACCAGGCATTGCGGGTTGACGTCGAGGTGATGCGGCAGTTGCCGTAGCCGCGCGAGAGAATGGTCACGGCGCCTGGTCCGAGGCGCTCTTCCAGGAAGAGGTTGTCCTCATCCGAAAGCGGCAGCAGCGTCAGGTTGATGACGTGGGCCGGGTCTTCCGGACGGTGGCGCAGGAGATGATCTTCGAGCTCCGTCACGAGGGCCGGAGCATTGAGTACGCCTGCAGGCAGGGCGCCACGGTGGGGGCGTAGTGCCTCGAGCGTGCTGGCGTTCGCCATGTCGAGCACAAGGCCTGGGAAGGCGCCTACTTCGATGAAATCGCGGAGCAGGGCGCCAGTGGGATCAGTCTCATGCACGCGCCAGATGCCGGCGAGCACCGACTCTTGCACCTGGATGGTGCCGCCGGCGACGATCGAAACCTCACCCTCGCCGAGTGCCTGATCGACAAAGGCGCGATTGGCAGCATCGAGCGCCGTAATGTCGAAGATCCGCGAGGCCATCGCGGGGCCAGCGGCTTCGGTAGCCTTCTGCACGTCCGTCAGGACCGCGAGAGCCACCGCGATATTCTCGACCTCCTCAGGCTCCGGAAGGAGGGGCGCCGCGTAGGTGCGCATGTCCTTCGGCATTTCCATGAAGTCGAAGGTCGCGTCGTCGGCCTCTTCGGGTTGGGCAATTCGGCCGGTAGAGGGGGGAGCGCCGGTCATTGGAAATCTCCTTGAGCTGAGTGATCGGCTTCGTGCGGCATGCCTGCCGAGTAGCAGCCGTCTGGGAAGCGGAACGGCGGCGGCTCGCTTACCTCGGACGCGAGCAATGCGCCGATCTCGGCAAGATAGTCGGACCAATTGAGGACACGCGAAAGCACGCCGAGATAGCCGTCACGGCGCATGAAGACGATTGACGGAAACGCATTGAAGCGGAAGCGGCGCTGCAGGGTTCGCTCAGCGCTCTTGGCAACGAGAGCCGGCGCGAGGCGAGGGCCATAAACTTTCAGGATCTCCGGCAATACGACCGCCACGTCGTTGCTCTCGACCAGTCGCTCAGCATCGCCGGGAAAGAAAAGCAGGGAATGCTCGTGCGCGCCGAGGAAGGCATCGACGCTGGTCTCATCGACGACAGCGAAGCCGTGTCGGCTGACAAGGGCTTCTATGAGTGGCGTCGTCATCGCGCGTCCTCCATTCGTTACGCAGTCTTGGGCTTCAGATGAGCGGGCAGCTCGGGCTCGCGCCCGGCAAGGTCGGGGAACAGGCGGTCGATGTCGGCACTTGTGGCCGCCCCGCTCGAAGCAAGGTGCAGGGCTTCGAGAGCTTGTCCAACGAGAGCGGCCTGCTCGGCGCTGACGATTTCGCGCGCGGCATCGAGGAAAACCAAGACCCAGGTGCCTGGCTCTTGCTCGCCGACGAGCTTCATGTCGATGACGCGCGTTTCACCGAGCCCCTCGCAGACCGCGCGGCCGGGGAGGCACTCGACAACGCGCATGGGAAGACCGATGCACATCAGGCGGACTCCGTCGGATCGGGTTCGCTGCCCTGCGTGCCCGCGAAGACGACGCGCGGATCGCCATGGCGATAGGCCTCGGCTTCCGACGGGCGCCCGGCTTCGTAGAGACCGAGCGCCACTTCCGGCGAAGAGAGCGTGATGGTGTCGGGCAGTGGCTCGGGTCGCTTTTCGCTTCTGATCCCGAAGCGATCGAGGTAGGCGAGGACGTGGGCGATCGCGGGCTCAATTTGCGCTTTCACCACGTCGCGTAGCGAGCCGCCGTAGTCCTCGAGCTCTTCCGGCTGAACCCCGACAAGGAATAGGTATCGCGGGAGATCGCCGAAGAGATCAGCCGTCGCCAGCACCTCTTGGAAACCGGTTTGATGCAGGCTCATCTTCTTGGCGCCGAGGAAGCGCGGGACTTCCTCGTCCTCGACGAGCTTCAGCGTGCCGGGGGTGAGCCCATAGTCGACGGCATCGAAGACGACGAGAATGTCGGCCTTGCGCACGTGCTCGATCAGATAGAGGCCCTGCGTGCCGCCATCCATCAGTGTAACATTGGGGGCAAACGTATGCGTGCGGTTGAGCGCCTCGACAGCGCGCACCCCGAACCCCTCGTCGGCCCACAACAGATTCCCAATCCCAAGGACTAGGACCTCTGGCACTTCCTCCATCGCACACCCTTATCTTTGGTTTGGTGAGTGTTGCGTTTTATGACGCTAAGCAAGCCGCGGGCCAACTGAGGGAGAGACCTGAAAAATCGCGGCAATTGGCCCCGCGCGTCACTTTCGAACCAACGGCACCTCGCGCCGAAATGGATACAAACATTACAGCGCGGCTAAGCTTTGTAATGTTACTTTCCAGCTTGGCAGATGATCTTGATCAACTATCGCAAAGTCAGTGCGTCTCGTGATGGTGCACTGCAACCGAACTTTCCAACTTGGTCCGGGAGCGGCAACGTCACAAAAAAGGCCTCCGTGCCGGGAAGGGCACGAAGGCCAGGTCTGGCGCTGTGTCGCCAGAGGAGCGAGGGAGACTGCGGGATATTACGCGTGCTCGTCGTCAGGCGGCCGCTGGTCCTTGAATGTGCGCCAGCCGGAGATCATGGTCGAGAGGATGCTCTGGCGGCTCATGATGTCCTCGCGGATCGCCGCGTAGATGTGGACAATGACGAAGCACAGGATCACCCACATGCCGAGGTGGTGGTAGGTGTGGACCCACTGGCTGTTGCCAAATAGCGGAATGATCCAGCTTGTGAACCACGTGTGTTGCCAAGTGCCCATGCCGGAGCCCTCGCCGTAGAGCGCGAGCCCCGTGAGCATCATGAAGACGGCACCCCAGACGAACATGACGTGCATCGCAAGCGTCGCAAGTGGATTATGGCCCACGTACTTTTTCGGCTCCGAAGCCATGAACAAGTACCACTTGACCTCGTGGAGCACGTCGCCCCACCATTTCGGGTCGCTAAAGCCCGGCATAAAAATCTGCCGCGCATGCTCGTTGCCGGCATAGGACCAATAGATCCTGAGCAGGAAGCCCACAATCAAGATATAACCTGCCGCGAAATGGGCGAAGCGAATGTAGCCCATAAGAAAATGGTCACTCGCTTCGCCCGGCATCGTCGGCAGCGGGGAGGCAATAAAGTAGCCGGTCAGCGACAGCGTCAGGATGGCGACGGCGTTGACCCAGTGCCAGAGCCGCACGGGGCCCTCGTAGACGTAGACCGCGGGTTGCGCCTCGATCACGATCGTTGGTTTGCTTGCCATGATCCGCTCCTCACGCCGCTAGAAAGTAGGTGCCGGCAGCCGCGATCAAGCTGCCCATCAACACGGTAGTTACTCGCTTGTTGAGCAGCCCCGTTCCAAGCAGGATCCCACTCACATGCAAGGCCGCCGTCGTGAGCGTGAACCCAGCCATGTAGAGGGCAATCGAGCCAGCCGCCTCGGCTCCGTGGGCGTGGCCGTGGAGCACGGCAAAGAGCGCGATGAGGGAGGCACCAGCAACGGCTGGAAGCTCAACGCGGCCAATGATCATGAGGCCCAGGGCCACGAGCGACAGCGCAATGCCTGTTTCGACGAGCGGCAAGGCGATCCCTACGAAGCCTGCAGCCGCACCGAGCAGCATGGCTGTGACGAACGCCACCGGCGCGAGCCACATCTTGGAGCCGACACCCTTTGCGGCAAGTGCCGACCAGAGACCGACGGCCACCATTGCCAAGAGATGGTCGAGCCCATTCAAGGGATGCAGCAGCCCGGCCGCGAGGCCGGCGTGCTCATGGCCCGGCAAGCCGGTATGAGCCAGAGCAGGCGTGGCCGCCATGGCGACGGCTGCCACGGCGGATAGTGCGAAAAATTTGGTGTTCTTCATGATGTTGTCCTCCGGGCTCAGCGCACTTTAATGCGCGTCAGCTCCTGGCCATCCTCGCTCATGACGTGCGTCGAGCAGGCAAGGCAGGGATCGAAGCTGTGCAAGGTTCTCAGGATTTCGACCGGCTCTTCGGGGCGCTCCATCTTGGTGTTCATGAGGGAGGCCTCGAAGGCGCCGATGTTGCCGTCGTTGTCGCGTGGCGAGCCGTTCCAGGTGGTGGGCACGACGCACTGATAATTGTCGATCCTGGTATCCTTGATGCGGATCCAGTGAGCGAGAGCGCCGCGCGGAGCTTCCGTGAAACCGACGCCCTTCGTCTCCTTGGGCCACGTATTCGGCTCCCACAGCTCGACGTTGGCGGTCGAGCTATCGCCGGCCTTGATGTTGGCGATGAGCTTGTCCAGGAAGTAGCGCATCTTGTAGCCCGACCACTGAGCCTCGAGACCGCGCGCTGCGGTCCGGCCCAGGGTCGAGAAGAGGGCCGTCACAGGCACGTCGAGCGTCTTCAAGACGAGCTGAATTTGCTCGGTGATCTCCTTGTTGCCCTGGGCGTAGCCAACGACGTAGCGAGCCAGCGGGCCGAGCTCCATGGCGTGACCCCGCCAGCGCGGAGCCTTGATCCACGAGTACTTGGCGCTTTCGTCAATCTGCTCGATGTTGGTCTTCGTGCCCTTGGCGTTTGGCCCGAGCTCGTAATGCGGCTCGGTGTGGCCGTCCCAGGGATGCAGGCCCTTCTTCTCGTCCGGGTATTTGTACCAGGAGTGAGGAACGAACTCCTGGATCTCATCGGGGTTGCGAAGGTCGACGGGATGGACCTCCTTGAGGTTGCCATTGATGATGGCACCCGACGGCATCAAAAGATTGCTCGGCGAATAGTCGTTCGCCGAATCGGGGATGTCGCCATACGCCAGCACATTGGTGCTCGAGAGACCCCCGCCGTAGAGCCAGCCCTTGTAGAACTGGCCAACGGCAAGAATGTCAGGGATATAGACGTTATCGACGAAGGTGATCATCTGATCGATGATGGAGCGGACGAGGTTCAAGCGCTCCATGTTGATGGCGCCGACAGCGCCCACTCCGTCGACATTGATAGCACAGGGTACGCCGCCAACGAGCCAGTTCGGATGCGGATCCTTACCGCCGAAGACGGTGCGGATTTTCATGATCTGGACTTGGAAATCCAGCGCCTCGAGGTAGTGCGTCGTGGCCATCAGGTTGGCTTCGGGCGGCAGCAAGTAAGCCGGATTATCCCAATAGCCATTCTTGAACGGGCCGAGCTGTCCGCTCTCGACGAAGCGCTTCAGCCGATTTTGCACGTCGCGGAAATAGCCGGGCGATGACTTCGGATGGTTCGGCGAAACCTTCATCTGCAACTCGGATGTCGCCTTGGGGTCGGCCTTGAGAGCGCTCACCGGGTTCACCCAGTCGAGCGCGTGCAGATGATAGAAGTGCACCAAGTGATCATGCACCTGCAGGCAAAGCTGCATGATGTTGCGGATCGAGTTGGCATTTTCCGGTATCTTGATCGAGAGCGCATCTTCAACCGCGCGCACCGACGTGAGCGCGTGCGTGCCCGTGCACACGCCACAAATGCGCTGGGTGAAGGCCCAGGCATCGCGTGGGTCGCGGCCTTTCAAGATCACCTCGAGGCCGCGCCACATGGTGCCGGTCGAGACGGCGTTGCGGATGATGTTGTCCTTATCGACATTGACCTCGCAGCGCATGTGGCCTTCGATGCGGGTGACCGGATCGACGACGATGCGCTTGCCAGACGTGTCGAGTGTGAAGCCGTTTGGGGTCTGGAGGGTCATTAGGCTTTGTCTCCCTTGTCACGGGCGCGCTTGATGGCGCTCACGGCCGCATGGGCGGCGACGGCAGCGCCGACGACGCCGGCGGCCGTGCCGCCGACGGCGTCTGCGTTGGCCTCGATGCCGAACTGATTGATGTTGGTAAGGCGGTTATAGAAGCCGCCGTTGTCCCAGAAGCCGTCCTCGGAGCAGCCGATGCAGCCATGGCCGGCTTGGATCGGGAACGAGGTGCCGCCGTTCCAGCGCGTGGTCGAGCAGGCATTGTATGTCGTCGGACCTTTGCAGCCCATCTTGTACAGGCAGTAGCCCTTGCGCGCGCTGTCGTCGTCCCAGGCTTCGACGAATTGGCCGGCGTCGAAGTGGGGACGGCGGTAGCACTTGTCGTGGATGCGCTGGGAATAGAACATCTTCGGACGGCCCTGCCGATCGAGCTCGGGCAGCTTTTCGAAGGTCGCGATGTAGGTGATGACGGCGGTCATGACCTCAGGGATCGGCGGGCAGCCCGGCACCTTGATAATGGGCTTGTCCTTGATCACTTTGTGGATCGGGACGGCCTGCGTCGGGTTGGGGCGCGCGGCTTGCACACATCCCCATGAGGCGCAGCTGCCCCAAGAGATGATGGCTTTGCAGTTCGATGCGGCCTTCTTCAACTGATCGAGATACGGCTTGCCGCCGATGATGCAGTACATGCCGTCGGCGTTGAGCGGCGGGTTGCCCTCGCAGGCCAGGATGTAGTTGCCTTTGTACTTCTCCATGATCTCGTCGATGATGGCTTCTGCCTGATGACCGGCTGCAGCCATGATCGTGTCGTCGTAGTCGAGCGAGATCATCGAGAGGATGACGTCGGAGGCGAGCGGATGCGCGGAGCGGATGAAAGCTTCCGAGCAGCAGGTGCACTCTAGGCCATGTAGCCACAGCACCGGTGTGCGCGGCTTGCTTTCGAGTGCGTAAGCCATCTCGGCGCCGAACTCCGGCGCGAGGCCGAGTGATGCTGCCGTCAAACTACAGAACTTCAAGAAGCTGCGGCGGGAGATTCCCTGCCGCCTCAGGACGTCATAGAATGTTTCGATTTCGGCCATGATTGGCGTTTCTCCCCTCGCTATTGTTTGGTTGTTGGCGGAGTCTGTCCCATGGCTGAGAGAGCAATAACCGGGCCAATCGGATTTTCTTATTAGGATCTGAGGCCTAGCGATCTTGAGGCCGGTCGCGCGTTCTTGCTGGGCGACTAGTCCGCTCGCATGTGCACCGCCGCAATGGAAAGTACGTAACCGCCTGGCGCCAATGATTGGCGATGCGCCGGCGGCGGCGCGAGTTGACCCACCGGGTCCTCGCAGGTCTTCGCTTCGACAGTCTGTCGGGGCCTGTTGTGGACGCGGGGCTGTTATGGACATTGTGTCGCGCGACGGAACTTCGACTCCTCCCTCGCTTACGGACGGTCGCTTACTTGGACAGTCGCACCGGTGATGCCGTTGCGGCGATTTCCTGAGGAGGAGCGCTATGAAGGTCGAAGACGTACTCAAAAAAAAAGGCCGTCGCGTTTTTACGATCAAGCAGACGGAGACCATTGCGGCGTTATCGCGGGCGCTGCGCGAAAATCGCGTGGGCGCGTACGTGGTCAGTCACAACGGCAAGTCCATAGACGGGATCATTTCAGAAAGGGATATTGCGTATAGCCTTGCTGAACGCCGTGGTGAGTTGCATCTGTTGCCCGTGGCAGCGTTGATGACGAAGCACGTTGTGACATGCTCGCCGGATGACAGTGTTCAAGCTGCGGCCTGCGTCATGCACGACAGAAGAATTCGTCACTTGCCTGTGAAAAAGGATGGCGAGTTGGTCGGCATCATCAGTCTCCGCGACCTGCTGGAGGTCCGCCTGGAGCAGATCGAGCAACGTTCCATCGCGCTCAAAGCCTTCGTTCTGGCCAGCGACTAATGGCGCGATCGCGAAGTTCGCCACCGGCTGCAGCACGCTGCAAGCGAGCTTCGCGATCGAGAGGACACTAGCAAGCCCGTGAATCTAGTGTGGTTGCGAAGTCCGCTTCTATTGCCAGCGGCTAGTGTTGCGAACCTAACAGATGGTTCCCCCCTTTCCATGGCCGGGCTTGACCCGGCCATCCAGGGCCAAGCCCACAAACGCTGCTACAAGCGGCCCCTGGATGGCCGCCTCGGAGGGCGGCCATGACGGTGGAGTGGGGACCAAGCGTCAGCTCCAGAACACTAGGTGGCGGCGGACTTCGGTAGAACCACACGAGTGTCCCGATCGCGAAGCTCGTCACCGGCCAATGCTGAGCCTAATCCGCCCTGTCGCTACTGCGAATGGGCGCGCTCGCGGTAGCGGGGCTGGTTTGGAGGACGCTGCACAATATGGGCTGATTTGCGGAGGGAGCGAACCTCCTGGCCCGCCAGATCAGCGGCTGCGGCCGGTGCCTCGTCACGGCAGCATCACCTTAAATTGCGCATGTCGACTCCGACACGATGGGCCAATAGGAGACATAAAGGGGCCCAAGCGTTCGTCCGAACCGAAGCGATCATCGACCGTCCAACATGTTAGCGTCAGACCCTGCAAGGTGAACTACGAGCACTTGGCGCGCCTGGATATCATGATTTTGGAAGTGTCTGCCCCCAATCGCGCAGCGCTTCGATCACAGGCCAGGCGGCCTTGCCGCGCTTGGTGAGCTTGTATTCAACACGTGGCGGGACTTCAGGATAGATCGTGCGCTCGACGACGCCTTGTCCCTCGAGCCCGCGAAGTCTTTCGGTCAACGTCTTCGGGCTGACGCCGTCCAGCACGGCGCGGAGCTCGCCGAATCGGCGCGTGCCGTCGAACAGCTCCCGCAGGATCAGCAGCGTCCATTTGCCATCGAGAATGTTCACGGCCCGCTCGATCGGGCAACCCTTGTGACCCATCGTAACCGCCCCCCAATTCTAATAGTTCACACTGGGAAATTATGTAACAAAATAGTGCCTACTTTCCAACGGGTATCAGCGTTGGCTATCCTCGGTCGACATCAAAACAACGGGGCATGCACCATGAGCAATATCGACAACCCCACGAGGTTCACCCGAGGCATCATAGTCCTCATCGCCGTAGTCCAAGTCATTCTTGGGGTCATCTTTGTCACGGCCCCGCACGCCTTCGCGGGTTCACTCGGTCTTGCGCCGACGCCCGGATGGACCGATTGGATGTTCGCACAGTTCGGCGCCCGCGCCCTGGGTTTCGCCTACGGCATGTTGCTCGTTCTGAAAGATGCCCGCCGCCATGTGGGCTGGATCAGGGCGATGATCGGCGTGCAGGTGATCGACTGGATCGGCACGGTGCTCGCGCTCGCGGCCGGAAAAGTCACCTTGGCGCAGGTCACGACGGCTCCGATCTTTCCGATCCTGTTCGTCATCGTGCTTGCCCTGGAGCTTCGCCGGCAGGCCCGGTCGAATTCCACTGTCGCCGCCCACGCCGTGTGAGTAATACCGGCCGGACAAAGTCTTGACTCACTTGTCTGCGGTTTCCGGCCGGTATTCTCTTTAGCTTGCGCGCAGCCGCCACACCAACCCTGCGCGCTGATACCAACCGCACTGCGTCAGCACTTCGTGCGGTTGGTATAAGGTCAGCAATCATGTCGGGTACGGCTCTCTTCACGTTCCTGCAGGATGCAGCGTTTTATCGGAGTTTTCACGTTGCTGCTGCTGATCTGATGGGCACGGGCAACGGCCGCTCGTGGCTCGATGTCGGCACAGGACCGGGCCTCCTTGCGCGCCTTGCTGCAGAGCGTGGGTATCGGGCGAGAGGTATCGACCGCAGTGAAAAAATGATTGCGGCGGCCGAGCGGCTCGCCGGAAAGCACGCTGTGAGGGCCTCGTTCGCCGCAACGGACATCGAGGCCGAGCTCGCCAGCGGCCGCCGCTACGACGTCGTGTCGGCTTCGTCGCTGGCGGTCGTTACGACCGACCCGGCCAGGACGCTCGTTCAGCTCAAGGCCCTGACGGCACCCGGAGGTCGCCTGCTCGTCATCGAGGCTTCGCAGAAGATGACCAGATGGCGTGCGGTCAAAATGCTGCTTACGCTTCGGCTGGGCAAGCGCGGTTACATGCTGCTGCTGTGGGCGATGGCGAGGTCTGGACGCGCGCTCGACACACTCTTGCTCGTGCGTACCGCACTGCGGCCTGCGCGACATTCGTTGCTCGGCGGAATGGTAAACGCCTGGGTCATGGAGGTGACGCCATGATCTTCGGATCATTCAAGATTGATAGTCGCGACGCCACGTTCGCCTGCGAAGACGGGTTCCCGATGCGGACGGTTATTGTGACGCCTCGGACGAAAGAGCGTCGCCCAGGACCTCTTTCCTTTGGTCGGCTATCAGGCGTGATCTCATTTAGCCGCACCTTTAAAGCGCTCGTCGGCGAAAGTCCGTCCAAGTGGGGTACCGCAAGCCGACGATAGGCATTCTCCAACTGCTTCCGATTGGGTCAGTCACTGCCTTTTATGGGCACTCTGTTTGGGCAGGATCTCGACCGCAAGCGGACATGACCCAAGTTCGTGATGTGTCAACGGCTGAAACCGCCGGTATGTTCGCTAACGTATTCGAGCGCCTCTCAGGCCCGCCGCGGCGCTGCGCAATGGCGTGACGCGCCTCGGTCAACGCCGCGGTGCCGGCCGCCAATTTGTCAGCCGCGCCGCGCCGCCGTGATCGCTGCGACGTCGAGCTTCCGCATGCCCATCATCGCTTCAAACGCGCGCCTTGCTTCATCGCCGCCGGCAGCCAGCGCCTCGGTCAGCACGCGAGGTGTGATCTGCCAGGAGATCCCCCACTTGTCTTTGCACCAGCCGCACGCGCTCTCCTGACCGCCATTGCCAACGATGGCGTTCCAGTAGCGGTCGGTCTCTTGCTGATCGTCGGTGGCGATCTGGAATGAAAAGGCTTCGTTATGCTTGAAGGCGGGACCGCCATTGAGCCCGATGCAGGAGACGCCGGCGACGGTGAACTCGACGGTCAGCACGTCGCCCGCCTTGCCGGATGGGTAGTCGCTGGGTGCGCGGTGGACGGCGCCCATCGCGCTGTCGGGAAAGGTCTCGGTGTAGAAACGGGCAGCGGCCTCGGCGTCCTTGTCGTACCAAAGGCAAATCGTGTTCTTGGCCATGGCATTTCCTTTCACTCGGCGCATCCGTCAGGCTTGCTCCTTACCTCCATGCTATCACAATGAGCGGTCTCGCAGGGACTTGGCTGCAGGGGCATAGGTCATGAATGTGCATCCAAGCCCAGCGAAAAGTTGCTCCCTTCCTCGCGGAAGCAATCGCGGATCTTGCCGCGCGCCCGAAGTGCTTTTCGCGAGCAACAGCGACGAGGTATGTCATCCGAGGTATGAATATGACCTAGGCCCGCTCTCTTGATGAGGTGGAACTTGGTGTCCCGGGACTACGCTTCGAATTTCATCGTTCTACCTTGTCCAGCCCGAGGCGCGGCGCCGCTACTCACCCACGCGCCGGATTGAGACTTTGAGTTTCGAGGTCGTTGCGCCTGTTACCTGAACAACGAATGGTCCAGGGTCCACCATGAACTTCACGCTCTTGCGTATCCCAGGGCAGCTCTTGCTGCCGGTATGAGCGACGGCGGGAAGCGCCTTCCCCCGTTGGACGACATCGATCCAGCCTTCGTCTGCAAGCGTCACCTGGATCGCGCCCTGGCCAAGCACGTTGTCGACCGAGACCGTTCCTTCGAATGTCTGCGCGGCGTCGAGTTTCGGCTTGCCCGTAGGCTCAATTGCACGTGTCGCTGTTCCTCTCGCCGCGAGCAGGAGCTCGAATGCGTTGGCAACGTCCGGCGTCAAGACGCCGCCTGCGTTTGCGGATACAAGGTCCGGGCGCGAGAAGGCGATCCTTTCCGTCTCGAGCGGCCAAGAGAGGCCATCGCACGACGGTGCGCCTGCCAGCGAGACGGGCGAGCCCACAACGACGAAAAGAAGCGTGAGGAGTGGCATTGTTGTTCGCGGAATCGACATCGAAGCATCTCCTGATGTGCCAGAGGTGGCATCCTCAACATTATGCGAGATGAACGTCACCGTGTATCGTCTCCTGCCGCAGGAAGTCGAGATGCCCCTTGGCACAGTAGCGTTGGTCCCTAACTGACCCGTCAACGTGGGATCAGTGCGACGTTTACTCCCAAATGATGCGGTGGCCCTAAGACTAGGTCCCGCCGCACGCGTAGAACCGAGGCCACAGTCGTTGTGCCTAGCTCGTGCACGGCGACCCAGCCCGCCGCTGGACGGGTCGATGACCTCGCGCGCGAGGTGGGTGCCTCGCGGACAGTCCTAGCGGAGCGATTCAACGCCGTCCTCGGCCAGTCTCCGATCGAATACGTGACGGGCTGGCGCATGCAGCTCGCCGCCGACCGGATCCGCAACAGCAACGACAGCCTCGCCGCCGTCGCAGCGGACGTGGGATATGAATCCGAAGCAGCGTTCGACCGTGCCTTCAAGCGGGTGACGGGCCTGACGCCCGGCCGCTGGCGCGAAGGCGAGCCGGCAGCCACTCTGCAATAACCTCCAGTCTGTTGAAATGCGTGCCGAGTAGGGCGGCGTGGCTCAATCGGCGATCTCCGGCGTGCCTGCAAATGATGCGGCGTCCCGATCATTGAGCGCGGGCATCCTCTCGAATATTCATAGCTCCACGGGAGATCTGACTGAGCGTGTGGCACATCGCGCGATTGCCGGCCGAGCAGTCTTCTTCAAGCCGCAGTAGCCCATCCACTTTGAGCCGATGGCGAGCCGCGCCACGGCCGATGGCAGGCCTCACCGTTTGCGCGTGTAATTGCGCGTCGTGGCCGTCGTCACGAATCCGGCCGCTGTCTGGCTCAAGGGAAACCCGCGCCGCCACGCCACGGCGACCTCGATGGGTGGCAAAATTTCCCTGGTTAGCCGCGCCTCCACCTTATCTCCATCGAGCGACCAGGGCCGGTACGTGAGATCCGGCATGATCGCCACATGGCCTCGCGTGGCGACGAGCCCGCGCACTGCCTCGACCGAGCTCGTGCGCAAGGCAATCTGCGGGCTTAGACCGAGGTCGCGGCAGGCGCCCTCCACAGTCCGGGAGACCTCATCCAGCGTCAGCAGCACTTGCGGCGTATCGATCAGATCATGCAAGCTCACTCGCACGCTGCGCGTCGCGGGATGGCCGAGAGGCAGCCAGACGCGATAGGCGGAAACCTCGACCAGCTCCGTCTGCAGCGCCGGCGCGTTCATGTTTGGCGGCAGCACCATTACCGCGACATCGAGCTCGCCGCCGACCAGGAGGTGCTCGAGATACTGGCTCGTCTCCTCGACAGTCTCGACGGCGACCTCGGGAAACGCGCCGCAGAACGCCGTTACAAGGTCTGACAGGACGTAGCCGGCCACAAGCGGAGTGACCCCGAGCGCGAGCTTGCCGCCTCCCTCGCCGACCTCGCCGCGTAACGCGCGCCGCACATCGTGCACGTCTGTCAAGATCTTGCGCGCATGGCGCAGGAATTGATGGCCCTTGAGCGTCAGCTCGACGCCGCGCGCGTGCCGCTCGAAGAGACGGATGCCAAGATCCACCTCAAGCTCATGAATTCGCTCGGTGATGGTCGACTGAGAAACCGAGATGGCATGCGCCGCGCCGGACACGGATCCGTGCTCGGCCACAGCGACAAAGTACCGAATTTGGCGCAGCGAAATCGCGATGTCGGCCTCCCCTGCCGCATAGCCCCACCCGGCACGACCTGCCCATTGGCAGTGCAAGCGCGTGCTTGATTCGGTGCCATCGTTTTTTGCGATGACTCAATTCTGCACTTTGCTCTGGTTCGCCGCCCCCGCCTAAACAAGACTGACCACGCGCAAACGGGTCAACCCGGTCTGGTGCCGGATGTACCTTAGAGGAGTGCACCCATGCTTGGAAGACAGCTAGTCCTGCTGATCGGCATCACATCACTCGCCGCCGTCCCGGTCCTTGCCGAGGGCCCAGTACCAACTATCGGAAAAGGCGAGGGTCAGGTCGATATCGTCGCCTGGCCGGGCTATATCGAACGTGGCGAGACCGACAAAGGCTACGACTGGGTGACCAGTTTCGAGAAGGAATCTGGTTGTAAGGTCAACGTCAAGACCGCTGGAACCTCAGACGAGATGGTCGCCCTGATGAACGAGGGCGGCTTCGACCTCGTGACCGCCTCGGGCGACGCCAGCTTGCGGCTCGTAGCCGGCAAGCGCGTGCAGGAACTCAACGTCTCACTCCTTCCGAGCTGGAAAACTGTCGACGAGCGGCTGCAAAGCGCGCCGTGGCACACAGTCGGCGGCAAGCACTATGGCGTGCCCTACCAGTGGGGCCCGAACGTGCTGATGTACAATTCCGAGGTTTTCAAGGAGGCGCCGAAGAGCTGGAGCGTCGTCTTCGAGGAGCAGAACCTTCCCGACGGCAAGTCGAACAAGGGCCGCGTCCAGGCCTATGACGGCGCAATTTACATCGCCGACGCAGCGCTCTATCTCATGGCCCACAAGCCCGAGCTCGGCATCAAGGATCCCTATGAGCTCAATGAGGATCAGTACAAGGCGGCGCTCGATCTCTTGCGCAAGCAGAAGCTGATCGTGCAACGCTACTGGCACGATGCGATGGTGCAGACCGACGACTTCAAGAACGAAGGCGTCGTCGTCTCGGGCTCGTGGCCGTTCCAGGTGAACCTGCTCGGCGGCGAGAAGAAGCCGATCGCCTCCACGATCCCGGAGGAAGGGGCAACCGGCTGGGCGGACTCGACCATGCTGCACGCCGAGGCACCGCACCCGAACTGCGCCTACAAATGGCTCGAGTACTCGCTCTCACCCAAGCTGCAAGGCGATCTCGCAGCTTGGTTCGGCTCGGTTCCCGCCGTTCCCGCCGCCTGCAAAGGCAACGAGCTGCTGACAGACGCCGGCTGCGATACCAACGGCATGTCGAAGTTTGACAAGATCAAGTTCTGGAAGACGCCTGTTAGCAAGTGCTCGCAGGGTACTTGCGTTCCCTATTATCGCTGGGTCACCGACTACATTGCGGTCATCGGCGGACGCTGAGACGATCAAGTTTGGCGGGCACTTCTTGCTAAGAGACGTGCCCGCCACTTTACATATGCCTGCTTGCATCTAATGACGTTCGAATGGGAGCATCGCTTGGCATGACGGCGCCGATACCAGCTGTGAGGTTTCGCGGCGTCGCCCGTCACTACGGCTCCGTTCGGGCCGTCGACGGCGTCGATCTCGACATCGCGCCGGGCGAGTTCTTCGCCATGCTCGGGCCCTCGGGCTCGGGTAAGACCACATGCCTCCGCCTGATCGCAGGCTTCGACCAGCCGACAGCCGGGCACATCGAAATCTTCGGCGAGGCAGTCGAAGGCGTTCCTGCCTACCGCCGGCCGGTCAATACCGTGTTCCAGGACTATGCGCTCTTCCCGCACATGAGCGTGCTCGAAAACGTCTGCTACGGCCTCATGGTACGCGGGCTGGCGCGGAATAAACGCGAGACACTCGGCCGCGACGCGCTTGACATGGTGAAGCTCGCCGGCATGGCCGGCCGCAAGCCGGGTGAGCTCTCGGGCGGCCAACGCCAGCGCGTCGCACTCGCCCGCGCGCTTGTCGTTCGCCCCAAGGTGCTGCTGCTCGACGAGCCGCTCGGCGCGCTTGACCTCAAGCTTCGTGAGGAGATGCAAAGCGAGTTGAAGCAACTGCAGCGCGCGCTCGGGCTCTCGTTCGTGTTTGTCACGCACGATCAAGGCGAGGCGCTCTCGATGGCTGACCGCGTCGCTGTTTTCTGCGATGGCCGCATCATGCAAGTCGGCTTGCCGGAAGATATCTACGCGCGCCCCAGTACGCGCTTCGTCGCAAGCTTCGTCGGCAGCTCGAACGTCATCGAGGCCGCAGCCGTCGCCAAGTGGCTCGGCAAAGCCCGCGTCGCGAGCCTCAAGGCCGAGAAGATCTCGCTCCTGGGCAAGAACGAGGCGGCACCAGACGCGGCAATCGTCGTTGAAGGAGCTGTTGCGCAATCTCTCTACCAGGGTCCCGTGAAACGCATCGAGCTTGTGCTGGACGACGGAACGCGTCTCGTCGCCGCGGTACCCTCCGATGCGACCGCCTGCCCTGAGCAAGGCGCCCGCGTGCGCGCAAGCTTCCCGCGCACGGCACTCCATCTCATGGAGGACGCGTGACCGCTGAGCCGCTTTCCATCAGTGAGCCGCGAGACGGATGGCTCCGGCGCGCCTCCGACGTCTTGATGCGGCGGCAAGGGCTCTATCTGCTGCTACTCCTGGTACCGCCGCTTCTCTGGCTCGGCATTGTCTATTTGGGCTCGCTCTTCGCCCTTCTGGCCGAGAGCTTCTTTGCCATCGACGAGTTCTCCGGCGTTATCGTCCGCGAGCCCACCCTCAAGACCTATGGCGACCTGCTCCAGCCGGCCAATCTCGACATCATCATACGTACCGTCTCGGTTGCGGCCATTGTCACTGTCCTGGCTGCATTGCTCGCGTTCCCGATCGCCTATTACGCAGCGCGCTACGCCCGCGGCCGCACGAAAGCGCTGTTCTATCTCGCCGTCATGATGCCGCTCTGGTCGAGCTACCTCGTCAAGGTCTACGCCTGGAAGCTGCTCCTCGCCAAGGAAGGCGCCATCGGCTGGTTCATGGAGCGCCTCGGCGCCGCGCCACTGCTCGATGCCTTTCTGGCGATACCGACGATTGGCGGGCCGTCGCTGTCGGTCAGCTATGCCGGGATGGTGCTCGTGTTTCTCTACCTCTGGCTCCCGTTCATGGTGCTCCCCATTCAGGCAGCTCTCGAGCGCGTACCCGCGTCGCTCATTGAAGCCTCCGGAGATTTGGGTGCGACACCAGGCCAGACGTTCCGAAGCGTGATCCTGCCGCTCGCCTTCCCGGGCGTGATTGCTGGATCAATCTTTACGTTCTCGCTCACGCTCGGTGATTACATCGTGCCCCAGATCGTTGGGCCCTCGTCCCTCATCCTCGGGCAGGTCGTTTACGCTCAGCAGGGCCTTGCCGGCAACATGCCGCTCGCAGCCGCCTTCTCCGTTGTTCCCGTCGTCATCATGGCTGTGTTTCTCACGGCCGCAAAGCGCATGGGAGCCTTCGATGCGCTCTGATCTCACAAAGGCACCCATGGGGCTGAAGATGGCGGCCGGCGCCGGGCTGCTCTTCATGCATATACCGCTCGCCTTCATCGTGCTGTACGCCTTCACGACCGAGGAAAAGAGCTATCAGTTTCCGCCGCCGGGTTTAACCACGCGCTGGTTCGCGGTCGCGTGGGAACGGCAGGATATCTGGAACGCGGTCGGCCTCTCGCTGCAGGTTGCGGCCATCGCAACTGCCATCGCGCTGATCCTCGGCACGCTCGCCGCTGCCGCCTTGTCGCGCGCGAATTTCTTTGGCCGCGAGGCGATCTCGCTGCTGCTCGTCCTACCCATCGCACTACCCGGCATCATCACCGGCATTTCGTTGCGTGCGGCGTTCCACCTTGGCGAGATACCGTACTCTTTCTGGACGATTGTGCTCGGCCACGCCACGTTCTGCATCGTTGTCGTCTATAACAACGCCATCGCGCGCTTCCGCCGGCTCTCGCCCTCGCTCGTCGAAGCCTCCATGGACCTCGGCGCGGACGCCTTCCAGACCTTCCGCTACGTCGTCCTGCCGCAGATCGGCACGGCACTTCTTGCAGGTGGCATGCTGGCGTTCGCGCTCTCGTTCGACGAGGTCATCGTGACGACGTTCACGGCCGGCCAGCAGCAGACGCTGCCCATCTGGATGCTTTCCGAGCTGGTGCGCCCACGCCAGCGTCCCGTCACCAACGTCGTTGCGGTGCTCGTCATCGCCGTAACCATACTGCCCATCCTTGCCGCCTACTACCTGACGCGGGAAGGCGAGGCCACTTCTGGCTCTGGAAAGTGAGGAAATATCATGAACACCGAGATGCTGATCGGCTCATCCTTCGTCAAGGGAACCGAAGCGCCTGAAATTATCCTCAACCCGAAGACCGAGGAGGTCGTTCTCGAGCTGCCGGAAGCCTCGCGCGACCAGATCAATTGGGCAGTCGATGCGGCGGGCCGCGCATTCCGCATATGGTCGCGCACGACGCCCGGAGAACGCTCGCTCCTGCTTTTGAAGCTCGCGGACAAGATCGAGGCGCAAGCCGAGGCATTCGCGACGCTGGAAGCGCTGAACTGCGGCAAGCCGCGCTACGCGGTCCTGCGCGACGAGATTCCGGCTGTCGTGGATTGCTTCCGATTTTTCGCAGGTGCCGCGCGCACGCAGCACGGCACGGTGGCGGGTGAGTATCTCGCCGGGCACACGTCCATGATACGCCGCGATCCGATCGGCGTCGTCGCTTCGATTGCGCCGTGGAACTATCCGCTGATGATGGCCGCCTGGAAGATCGCGCCCGCGATCGCCGCCGGCAATACGGTCGTCATAAAGCCATCCGAGCAAACGCCGCTCACCACCTTGTTGCTCGCCCGCGTCATTGCCGAGGTTCTGCCTGAAGGCGTCGTCAACATCGTCGTCGGACGCGGTGCAAGCGTCGGTCAGATGCTGGTCGATCATCCCGGCGTATCGATGATCTCACTCACGGGCGACATCGCAACGGGCCGCAAGGTTCTCGCCGCAGCGACCTCGTCCATCAAGCGCACGCACCTCGAGCTTGGCGGCAAGGCCCCAGTGATCGTGTTCGACGATGCCGATATCGACGCCGTCGTCGAGGGCGTGAAGCTGTTCGGCTACTACAACGCCGGCCAGGACTGCACGGCAGCCTGCCGCGTCTATGCCGGCAAGAAGATCTACGACCGCTTCGTCGCAGATCTCTCGGCCGCGGTCTCGACGCTCAGGTACGCAAGACCGAACGACGACGAGAACGACGTCGGCCCGCTCATCTCAGGCCGCCAGCGTGCGCGCGTCGCGTCCTTTGTAGAGCGAGCGACCGAAGCAAAGCACATCGAGGTCACAGCCGGCGGCAAGCTGGCGCCGGGCAAGGGCTTCTTCTATGAGCCAACCGTTGTGGCTGGTGCCCTGCAGTCCGACGAGATCGTCCAACGCGAGGTGTTTGGACCCGTGGTCTCAGTGACGCCGTTCTCCACCGTGGACGAGGCCGTGACGTGGGCCAACGACAGCCAATACGGCTTGGCGTCCTCGGTGTGGTCGAAGGATGTTTCGAAAGCCATGGCAGCAGCCGCGCAATTGCAGTACGGTTGCACCTGGGTCAACTGTCACTTCATGCTCGTCAACGAGATGCCCCATGGCGGCGTCAAGCAGTCGGGCTACGGCAAGGACCTCAGCTCCTACGCGCTCGAGGACTACACCGTCGTGCGGCACGTCATGGTGAAGCACGGATAGAGCGCATATCGCCCCCTCGCCTGCTTGCGTTTGCCCTTGCGGTAACGCTCGCCGGCTGCCTCGGATTTGCGAGCCCTGGTTTCGTCACGCTGGTATGTGGTGTCTTCCTCATCTGCGCAGGCGTTGCTCTCTTGACCTGAGGCCCACGTCTCATACCGGCCGGACAAAGTCTTGACTCACTGGTCTGCGGTTTCCAGCCGGTATTCTCTTTAGCTTGCGCGCAGTCATGCTGAAAGCATGCTTCCAGCACGCCACACCAACCCTGCGCGCTGATACCAACCGCACTGCGTCAGCACTTCGTGCGGTTGGTATCATTCGTCATGACGAGACGCGGTGAGTCGCTGCATCGATCCGCATCCTGGGCGCTTGTCACGACGCGTAGGCGGACGACGCTTCCGCGCTCGCCGAAGCAATGAGGCTTTTCCAGAACCTGCGAAGCATCGCAGAAATCACCCCTACTGTAAGTATTCTGTAATCGACGCAGCAAAGACTGCTCTCGATTGGACGCCTCAATCTTGCAGGAGCAGATTATGACCATCGGTTCTATACGGCCAACGCCAACGGCCAGCCTCATCCAACAAGCTCAAGCTATTAGGCCGTCGAATGACGGGGATGCCGACGACAAGGGAGCGGTGGCCAGCAGTGCGACATCCGCCCCGCGCGTCAACGACGGGGATGCGGACGACGCGGTCCGCACGGCCCGGGCGCGGGTTCCGGGACCAGCGCAGGCGGCCTTGCTGCAATTGCAGTCTGGAGAATAGGCCCGCCGTGCGCGATATTTTGTAGCCTCGAAAACAAGGGCTCCCGAAGGAGCCCTTGTACTCGTTTTTCTATGCCGTGAACCGTGGTGCACCTTGGCGTACACTGTCTCGCTTGACGTTGTGCCCCACCGGCAAGATTCCATGACTGGCGAGATAGCTCCGAATGCGGGGATCCGCCATCTGCTGCTCGATCGAGCGGTCGACAAGCTTCGGAAAAAGCCGCTGGACAAGTACAAAGAAGCGCTCCGGTCCCCTGGCGTATACGCTGTCCGCATCTCGAGCGACGGCCGCCCAGATTTCCCGCGCAACCTTCTCAGGGGCATCAATACGCATCTGCATCGGTTCAACAAGGCGGCCGAATGCGCTCGCCGCGTCTGTTTGTGTCGCGCGCGGAGCCGCATAGGTCACTCCCACACCGAACGGCTTGAGTTCCCGGCGAAGCGCGATCGAGAGACCCCGGAGGGCAAATTTGGAAGCCGAATAGGCTCCGAACAGAGGGTAGGCGATGTCTCCAAACACTGAGCCTACATTGACGATTCGCGACGGCTTGCCCCTCGACAGGAGTGGGAGCATCTCGCGGATCAGTGCCATCGGAGCCACGACATTTGTCGCGAGCAGCCGCTCGATCTCGGCATCGCTGGTCGCTTGCAGAGGCCCCACCGACACCAGGCCTGCATTGTTGACTAGAACATCGAGGCGACCCCACCAGCGACCGACGTATTGGGCGAGCGCAACGCGTACGTGAGGATCAGTGATATCACCCGGGAGTGCAACGTGCCCGCCACGGGCGCCGCCCAAAAGCGCCAGCGTCTCAGCGAGTGCATCGGAACGGCGCCCGGTCATCGCGACGGTCATGCCAAGACGCGCCGCCTCAATGGCCAGTTGCCGACCGATTCCAGAGCCGGCACCCGTTATAAGGGCAATCCGTCTCTCAAGCTGCATCGCGCCGTCCCGGATGACGCATGGCAAGCTCACGGAAGATATCGCCGTAAAGACGGTAGATGATGCGTGAGGTATCCACGATCACGTCGTGCACATTCTGATCGGTGATGCCGTTGACCAGCCCCTTGAAGAGCTCGACGTGCTCGATATCAAGCGCTCCGTGCGAGCGAAGGTATGAAAAGCCATCCTTCCCCGAGCTAGAAATCGCCTTCTGGATCGCGTCCGCAGCCTTGTCGGCAAGCATCGTCGACATGCCTTCGAGAACGTGTACGCTGCCGAGCACGGCGTAGGGACTGACCCACTGGGTCGCATAGTAGGTGTATCCGACCATGATTTGGCAGGCCTGCCCCGGCTTACCGTCCCGAATGCGTACGGCCTCCGCGTCTCCTGCAATTGCGCGAATGTCATCGAGGATCCACTTCTCGTGACCACGCTCTTCCTCCATGTACTCGAACAGCGCGTCCTGGAAGGTGTCGTCGCGCGTCAGGGATGCGGCCAATGCCAGTTCTGGAAACGTGTTGCGGACGTGGTGGTAGGCCTGCGAAAGAAAGTCGACATAAAGATCTCGCGATGCACCGTTCTGGATGGCGTCGCGGATCAGCGGAATTGCCAGGAATGAATTCCGTTCGTCGGCCGTGCGGGCCATCAAGTCGTCATAGAAGCTCATGCAATCATCTCCTGTTGTTCAGACGCGTGAAATGCCTTCTCCAGGCGTCCTGAGCTCAGCTCCTGAAAGAACGCAGGAAGGTCGCCGCGACGGAAGCGGCCGTTGGGCGTTAGGACGCCGCGTTTCAAGGCCTCGTCCCGGCTGGCGACAACAAAGTCAGTCGGCACGGCATAGATAGGTGCGTCACGACAGGCCTGGGCCATCGCCAGGAGCACATGCGCCGCGGGAGCCTCGCGCAGCCACGCCGCACCGGCCTCGGAGGCTATCAGGATGGCCGAAAGGTGCGGCTGGCCGTGACCGATCACGGCGCAGGCCGCAATACGGCGGTCTGTAAGCAGCAACGATTCAATCCATTCCGGACTGACATTGCGCCCATAGGACGTTACGAGAAGATTATCTTTGCGACCATCGACAAGAAGGTTGCCATCCACGTCAATACTGCCGAGATCACCGGTGCGCCACGGCCTCGCCGCGGCGGGGCCGTTAAGGTAGCCGTTCATCAGCGTTGGCCCATCAACCACGATTTCGCCATCGATGATCTGAACCTTCAAGCCGTCCAATGGGCGACCGACAGTGCCGGCCTTGCGTTGTCCCGGGCGATTGAGAGCGACAACGGAGCAGCACTCAGAGAGCCCATACCCCTCGTGAACCGGAATTCCAATGGACCAAGCTTCCTCGGCAAGTTGTGCCGAGACGGGAGCGCCGCCAACGGCAACGAACCTGAGAGACGATGGGGCCTTTGCAGTCTTGCGCCCGAGAACGGAGATCCACGCCGACAACATCTCCGGGACAAGCACGGATGTCGTTGGGCGATGACGCTCGAATGAGTCTGCAATAGCGTCCGTGTTTCCCTCCATGAGCTTCAGCACCGCAAATGGATCGAAGACCGTGCGTGCTCCTGCGAGGAGTGGAACGCAGATCGACGAGATCGTTTCGAGCAGTAGTGGAAGGGGCAGGATCGAAAGCTGGAAATCGTCGCGAGAGGCTCGGGTCGCTGCGACCAGCATGCGCGCTGACGCATCGAGTTGATTGATCGAATGGAGCACACCCTTGGGCCGCCCAGTGCTTCCAGACGTGTAGATGAGCTGTCCACCTCCAGCGATCGGCTTCGGCAAGGACTCTTGCCTCGCCTTTGTCGGCGGCAGGGCAACCAGCCCCAATCTCAATGCGAGGGGTGCTGCTGACGATGTCGTCATGGCATAGCGAAGGCCAGCATCAGAGACGACGTGCCCCAGCTGCTCGGGACTGAAGAACATCGGCAAAGGCACGACCAGCTTGCCTGCCATCCATCCGGCCAGTTGGGCGATGACCCAATCTACCCCGTTCTCTCCGAGAAGCCCTACGCACTTGGGCAGTGGCGCGAGGCTGGAAGCATAGTCTGCCACGCGCGCTGACAGCCCCGCTCGAGTGAGCGACGTGTGCTGGTCGCTGATGAAGGTGCGACCGTCGTATTCACCGGCGTTTCGCGCCATCGCGTCAAAGATATCAGACATGGACAGCGCTTTCGACCTTTTGACTGAGATAGATTGCTGCGGCAGCACGATCGACAGCGCAGACATGCGGTGAGGCGGCGTAGTAGGAGCCCCAAATGGCCGGATTGGCGACGCGACTACGCTCGGCCGGCGCTAACGTCAGCATTGGCAAACCGACACGCTGCAACAACGTCCTCACGCGAGCGGTCGCCGTAAAGAATGCCCATTCGAAGCCCACGAGATCGCCATAGGCGATGATGTGATGCAGGAAGCGTGTGGCCGCATGCGGCGCGCGGCTGGCGAGATTAGTAACCTCGAAGACATCACCTCGAGAGATGTGCCTCCCCGTTGCCCGGCTCAGGGTGCGTTCCACGGGAACGTCGAGATAGACGTCGGAAAAGAATCCATTTTGCGCAAAGCGGAGACCTGAGGCGCACTGCAGCTCGCCATCCGCATTCCGCATCGCGAGCAGGACGGGAGGGAATGTGGAAACTCGCGCGTTGTAGTGCTTGTCGTAGATTTCGGCGATGAAGTCTTCGGTGGCGGACCGCAGATCGTGGTCCGCGGGAACGACGATGAGATCCATGCTGTCCCGCGTCTGTTGTTTCGGACTAGGTGAGTTTCGAGCGCGTCGCTTACACTCGGCTTACCGCCCAGAACTAATCACATTTGAGATGCGGCGCTCGAGCTCGCTCTCAGCGCAGCTCGTAGACAATGTTTGATCCGTCTTTGCCTGCAAACTGCATACGGACAAGCGTATTGGCGCTGTCGAACCAGACGTCGCGATCGAGCCCTCCGGAGATGCGGTAGTGATGCGCTTGGACGCGCCCGCCCGCCGCGGAGACGACGTCGATGCCCTTGTCCTGCACGGAAATTCGCATGACGGTCCCATCCAGCGTATTGAGCAAGGTCGACTGCGTCACGACGCCCATATTCCAGAGACTCCGAGGAAGAATCGTTGCCGGAGCCGCACCACGCCCGCCGTCGGCCGAGATGGAAAGGCGAATGCCATCGTTCATTGCGGAGAGTTGGTGCTGTGTGCCGTCGTCGTTAGTTTGCGACTTGATCGACAGCAGTTGATTGCCCCGCCACGATTCGAGTCCCGAGTGCTCAAATAGATAGACCGTGATGAACGCCACTTTCACCGCGACGCTTGTCGATATTTTTACATTCGTGGTGTCAGCCTGGCGGTCAAATTCAATTACGTGGCGCCCCACCGGCTCTCCATCCCGCACGACTGCATATTCAAGATGGGCCGGCGGAAAATAAGCCGGGTTCTGCGGAGTGCCTGCGGCATGCGCCGCGGATGACAAAGTCAATAGCCCAACGATAAGCACGGAAGGCTTCATGTCTCGCTCCTCTCGTCGCTCGAAGTCGAAGCGGACCCTCCTCTCCGCCGCTTACAATGTCATTACGTGGGTCATGTAGTTAGCGAGGCCTGCTCGTAATCTTGCGGTAATCCCTCAGTGACACATCTGCTGTCACGAGCTACGAGGGGAACGTCAGGATGAAAGACCGCTTGTTGGTAATGGTTGCTGCCACCGTGGCCGTAGCTTCATTGTGCACAGTGGCTTCCGCTGCTGGTCTGTATCCAGCAGCCGATTCAGATCTAGCACCGATCAAATGGACCGGGTTCATCGTTGCCCCGTACTTCGGGTACGAGACGCTGCACCTTAAAGGTCAAGGCGCAGACGCGCTCAACGACCCGCAGGGCTGGCGCGTTGGCGGCGAGTTGGACTATGACTATCAGGTCGGCAATCTAGTCTTTGGCATTGCCGGAGACGGCTTTTACACTTGGTACAAGGGGGACGGCGCCAGCGGCGCTCCTGACCTCACGAGCCGGCTCACGGACTACGGCACAATTCGTGGCCGTCTTGGGTACACATTTGGCCGGTGGATGATTTTCGGCACCGGCGGCTACGCCTTCGGTGATCTCTCGGTCAAGAACAGCGGCCTTGAAGAAAGCAAGACATTGAGTGGCTGGACGGCCGGCGGCGGAGTGGAATGGGTCTGGAATAATGACCTCACGCTCCGCGGGGAGCTTGCGCATATTTCCCTCGGCAACGAGACTTTCGCGACGCTGCCGGCTGGTAAGCAGGACCTGGGTGCAGACCTTGATCTCTTCAAGATCGACTTCATCACGCGGTACTAGAGCATCATTCGACGAGACGGAATCGCGGCAGCGATTCACTGGTCGGATAAAGATGCTCTAGAATGGTACTGGTAGAGCAATTTCATCCGATCAACCGATCGCACTTGCGATCGCGTTTGATCGGATATTGCTCTAGTGTTCCGACTCCGACGGTTGGTTCCCAACCGTCTCCGCCGGAACCCTAGCCAAGTTTTTGTTTGTGTTCTGGATTCACGGCCGCTTGACGACCTTCGCCCGGAATCAAGCGTCCGATCCAGAA
>JBAZXL010000027.1:0-53650 GCA_041659825.1 Hyphomicrobium sp. | reverse complement strand
GACTCCGACGGTTGGTTCCCAACCGTCTCCGCCGGAACCCTAGCCAAGTTTTTGTTTGTGTTCTGGATTCACGGCCGCTTGACGACCTTCGCCCGGAATCAAGCGTCCGATCCAGAACACTAGTCGTGGAACGCTACTTTCTTGGTTTTGTGCACGTGACACCACCCTGCAGCGGAGGCACTCAGTGACGGCGACCCTATTCTTCCTCGTTGTTCTTTTCGCAGGTGCTATGACGCTCGGCATGTACCGGGCGGCGCTTTGGCAGTGGGTTACGGCACTTGGCCTTGCGACGTATGGCTGGCAATCAGGTTTCTTCCATGGGGCGGCGCACGCTCCCGCTCCCGGCGTGCTGGGCTGGATCGCGTGGCTCGTCATAGCGGCGCTGGCAGTGCTTGCAGTTCCGTCCGTGCGCCGTCGGCTCATCATCAGGCCGGCCTTCGCCCTTGTTCGCAATATTTTGCCGCGGGTATCCGATACGGAGCAGCAGGCGCTGGATGCCGGAACGGTCGGCTTCGACGCCGAGATATTCTCTGGCGCGCCCGACTGGCTCAAGCTGCGCGCGATCCCGCCGATCGTTCTGACGCCGGAAGAGCGGGCTTTTCTCGAGGGTCCGACGGACGAGCTTTGCCGGATGATCGATCATTGGGATGTACGCCATGCCCGGCGGCATATTCCGGACGAGATCTGGGATTTCGTGAAGCAGCACGGCTTCCTCGGCATGTTGATCTCGAAGTCGCATGGCGGGCTTGGCTTCTCGGCGCAGGCGCAGTCGCTCATCCTCGGCAAGATCGCCTCGCGTTCGCCGGACGTGGTGACGATCGTGATGGTGCCGAACTCGCTCGGGCCGGGCGAGCTCATCGAGAAGTACGGCACGGACGAGCAAAAGCACTATTATTTACCCCGCCTCGCGCAGGGGCTTGAGGTGCCCTGCTTCTCGCTGACGGGGCCGACATCGGGCTCGGACGCGGCAACAATGCGCGACATCGGCACCGTGACGCGGGGCCTGCACGAGGGTCGCGAGACGGTCGGCATTCGGCTGTCGTGGGACAAGCGCTATATCACCCTCGGGCCGCAAGCGACGCTCGTGGGGCTCGCATTCCGCCTGTTCGACCCTGAGAACATCCTGGGCCGCGGCGAGGACGTCGGCATCACCGTCGCTATGATCCCGGCGACGCATCCCGGCGTCAACATCGGGCGGCGGCATCTGCCGTCCGGAGCCGCATTCCCGAACGGTCCCAATTGGGGGCGTGACGTGTTCATTCCGATCGCTTGGGTGATCGGCGGAGAGAAGATGGCCGGGCAGGGCTGGCGCATGCTGATGGAGTGCCTTGCCGCCGGGCGTGCCATCTCGTTGCCGTCCTCGGCAACCGCCGGCGCCAAAGCCATGCTTCGATTTACAACCGCCTACGCGCGTATCCGCCGGCAGTTTGGCCTGCCGATCGCGCGGATGGAGGGGATTGAGGAGCCGCTCGGGCGGATGGTCGAGGCGGCTTACGTCAACGAGGCGGCACGTGCGGTAACGGCGGCGATGGTCTCGCGCGGAGAGCGTCCTTCGGTCATCTCCGCGCTCATGAAATACCAGACGACGGAGAGGCTGCGCCGGAGCGTCAACGACGCGTTCGATATCCATGGCGGCCGCGCGATTTGCGACGGGCCGACCAATTACCTGCAATCTGCCTATCAGCTCGTCCCCGTGGGGATCACGGTCGAGGGCGCGAACATCCTGACACGTACATTGATCACGTTTGCGCAAGGGGCGCTGCGCTCGCACCCTTACCTCTATGCGGAGGTGCAGTCGGTGCAGGATCCGGACCGGGTGCGCGGCTTCAAGAAATTCGAGGACGCGTTCCTCGGCCATATTTCGTTCTCGGTTGCTAACCTCTCAGGCGCTTTCTTCCACAATCTGACGTTCGGCTTCTTCGGGGATGTGCCTGCCAATCCGCGCGGGCTCGAAGGCATCTATCGGCAGATCTGGCGGGCGAGCCGCAACTTTGCGCTTGTCGCGGATCTGACCGTGGCGCTGCTGGGCGGTGGCCTCAAAGTGAAGCAGCGGCTTACGGGGCGGCTTGCGGACGCGCTTTCTGAAATCTACTTCCTATGCTGTATCGTGAAGCGGTTCGAGGACGACGGCCGGCTCGCAAGTGACCGGCCAATCGTGGCGCTTGCGGCGCAGAATGGGCTTACCCGGTTCGACGAGGCTTTGCGCGGCGTGGTGGAGAATTTTCCAAACCCGTTCGTCCGTGTCCTGCTCAAGGCCGTGGTGTTCCCCTTCGGGCGCCATTATGCACCTGCGCCGGACTCGCTCGCGTCGCAAGTTGTGCGCTTGGCGCTCGAGCCCGGTGATGTGCGCGACCGGCTGACACGCGACATCTTCATCTCACGCTCGCCGGATGATCCGACCGGCCTTCTCGAAGTGACGCTGCAGAAGGTGATTGCGGCAGAGGAGGCGGAGAAAAAGCTCGAGCGGGCAATCCGGAACGGCGCCGTGCGTCGCTATCATGGCGTCGACTGGATTCGGGCAGCCGCGGATGGCGGTGTCATCTCGGAAAGTGAGGCGCTTCTGCTGCGCGAGGTCGAGGAGCTCGTTGCGCGCGTCATCGCCGTCGACCACTTCGACCCGGCAGAGCTCACGCCTAATTATCAACGCACGGGCCCGGCGCCGCTTGGCCACAACTCGCGCGTCGCGCGGGATGCGGCCGCGGAGTAGCTTTAGAGAAGCGCGACAATTGAGGGAGGCGGAATATGGGCGACTTGGCTTTGCGGGACTGGCGCTTCTCGGTTGATCAGGAAGGGATTGCGTGGGCCATTTTCGACCGTGAGGGTGCAAGCGCCAACGCGCTTGGTGCCCGCCCGCTCAGCGAGCTCTCCGTCATTGTGGAGCAAGTGGAGGCGCAAGCGCGCGACCGCTCCGTGCGCGGGCTCGTGCTGCTATCGGGCAAGGAGAAGGGCTTCATCGTCGGCGCCGACATCAACGAGTTCGATGGATTTGCGAGCGAAGCCGATGTGATCGACAAGCTCAAGCTGGTGACGAGCTTATTCGACCGGATCGAACGTTTGCCGGTGCCTGTCGTTTGCGGCATTCACGGTGTGTGCGTCGGCGGCGGTCTCGAGCTGGCGCTCGCCTGCCACTATCGGATTGCAACGCGGGACGAGGCGACGCGGGTTGCCTTTCCCGAGGTCAAGCTCGGCCTCTTTCCGGGTTGGCACGGGACCGCGCGCTCAATCCGGCAGGCGGGACCGCTCGCGGCCATGCAGGCGATGCTGACCGGCAGCATGATCAGCGCAACACGCGCCCGCGCCGCAGGGCTCATCGACGAGTTGGTCGCGAGTCGCGGCGCCCTGCGCTGGGCTGCCAGGAAGGCGGTCATGCAGAAGCGGCGCGCAAAGCCCGCGGGTCTTGCGCAACGTCTGCTGACGAGATGGCCGGCCCGCATGCTGCTCGCCAAAAAGATGCGCGATGAAACGAAGAAGAAGGTGCGGCCGGATCATTACCCCTCGCCGTTCAGGCTGATCGATCTCTTCGAGATGCACGGCGGCGATTACGAGGCGCTCAAGGCCGCCGAGCCGCGCTATTTCGCGCCACTTCTTGTGTCGGATCAGTCGCGCAACTTGCGTCGCGTGTTCAAGCTTTCGGAGATGTTGAAAGCGCAGGCGCCGAAAGACAATCGCTGGAAGCCGCTCCGCGTGCACGTGATCGGGGCTGGCACGATGGGTGCCGATATTGCCGGCTGGTGCGTCGCGTCAGGCATGGAGGTGACGCTCCAGGATCTCTCGGCCGAGCAGATCGAGAAGGGCATCAAGGCACAGGGCAGGCTCTTTGCGCGCAAGTTCAGGACGAAGGCATTGCGGAATGCCGCCAAGGCACGGCTCATCGCGGATCCTGCGGGTACCGGCGTGGGGCGGGCGGATGTGGTGATCGAGGCAATCGTCGAGCGTCTCGATATCAAGCAGAAGCTCTTCGCTGACCTCGAGGGCCGCATCAAGCCCGGCTGCATTCTCGCGACCAACACCTCGTCGCTGCAGATCGAGGACATTGCGCAGCCGATGCGCGACCCAGGCCGGCTGATCGGTATCCATTTCTTCAATCCCGTGGCGCAGATGCCGCTCGTCGAAGTGGTGCGGGGAGCCGCGAGCCGTGAAGAGGAAGTCAAGAAGGGGTGCTCGTTCGTGACGGCAATCGGCAAATTCCCGCTAGTCGCGAAGAGCGTGCCGGGTTTCCTCGTCAATCGCGTGCTCGCCCCCTACATGATGGCGGCGATGGCACGACTCGAGAAGGGCGAGGAGAAGGAGAAGATCGACGAGGCCGCGCGTGCCTTCGGAATGCCGATGGGACCGATCGAACTTGCCGATGCGGTGGGGCTCGACGTGTGCGCACATGTGGGGACAATACTTGGCATTTCGCCTGAGGGTTCGCGGCTGGCACGCCTCGTGGAGGCCGGCAAGCTCGGTAAGAAGGCTGGCGAGGGCTTCTATCGTTGGAAGGACGGCAAACCCGAAAAGGCCGAGACGGGGTATGAGAAGGCGGAGCTCGAGCGCTTGGGGCGCGAGCTGGTCGTGCCTTTGATTGCCGAAGCTCAGCGCGCGCTTGACGAGCGGGTGGTCGAGAATGCGGATCTTGTCGATGCTGGCGTGATCTTCGGCACGGGCTTCGCGCCGTTCCGAGGCGGGCCCTTGCACTATAAGGCGTCTGAGAGTGCAGGCTCGCAAGCGTTCGCCGCTGCCGAATAACGAAAGAGGGACAGTCGATGGCTCAGGCTTTGAGACGGATCGCGATCATCGGTGGTGTACGCACGCCGTTCTGCCGGTCGAATACATTGTATGCGGATCTATCGAACCTCGACATGATGACGACCGCGCTCTCTGGGCTCGTCGACAAGTACAACCTCAAGGGCCAGCATATCGACGAGGTGGTGGGCGGCGCGGTGGTGACGCACTCCAAGGATTTCAACCTTGCGCGCGAGGCGGTGCTCGGGACCAAGCTTGCTCCGTCGACGCCGGGCGTCACGCTGATGCAGGCCTGCGGCACGAGCTTGCAGGCGGCCATGGGGCTCGGCGCTAAAATTGCCGCTGGCGATATCGAATGCGGCATCGCGGTCGGCTCGGACACGACGTCCGACCCGCCAATCGTGTTCTCGAAAAAGATGGCGACGCGGCTTACTCAGCTGCCGCAGCAGAAGACGACAATGGACAGGCTGCGCGTCTTCAAGGGCTTTTCGCCTAAGGAGTTGATGCCGCAGCCGCCCTTGGTGCTGGAGCCGCGCACGGGGCTCGGCATGGGGCAGCATTGCGAGCTGATGGCGCAGGAGTGGCAGATCAAGCGGGTCGAGCAGGATAGGCTGGCTTTCGAAAGTCACCGGAAGGCGGTCGAGGCGTATCGGTCCGGGTTCATGGACGATCTCATCGTTGCGTGTGCAGGAGTCTTTCGCGACAATAACCTCCGCGAGGATATGAACCTTGAGAAAATGGCGACGCTCAAGACGGCGTTCGACAAATCCGAGCGGGGCACGCTGACAGCCGCCAACTCGACGCCCCTGACCGATGGCGCGTCGTGCGTGCTTCTGGCGTCGGAGGAGTGGGCGGCCGCGCGCGGGCTTCGGATCGAAAGCTACCTCACGTACTCGCAGACAGCGGCCAATGATTTTGTGTCCGGTGAGGGGCTCTTGATGGCGCCGACGGTTGCGGTGTCGCGGATGCTCGACCGGGCTGGATTGAGGCTGCAAGATTTTGATTTCTACGAGATCCATGAGGCTTTCGCCGCGCAGGTGCTGGCGACCCTCAAAGCCTGGGAGGATGCGGACTATTGCCGCCGCTTTCTCGGCAAGGACCAGCCGCTCGGGTCGATCGACCGGTCGAAGATGAATGTCATGGGCTCGTCGATCGCCGTCGGGCATCCGTTTGCGGCAACGGGCGGGCGCGTCATCTCAATGCTGTCGAAACTCCTGGCGACGCATGGAGGGCGCGGCCTGATCTCGATCTGCACGGCGGGCGGCATGGGCGTCTCGGCCATTCTCGAGAGTGCCAAGGGTGAGAGAAACCAGGCGCAGGCTGTGACCTGACCGGCGTCCCTCGTTCGCGGTCTTGCACGCGTTGAGGCGGGGGACTGGAGAAAGCTCGTCAGGCGCGCGGGTGGCGTTTGGTCTCCTCCGCCTTGAGCTCTTTCTTCGAGAGCTTGCCGATCATGGTTTTCGGCAGCCGATCGCGAAACTCGATCTCGGATGGCAGCTCGAGCTTGGAAATCTTGATCTCGAGGTGCTGCATGATCTCGGCGGCCGTCGCGGAGCTGCCGTCCCTGAGCTTGATGAATGCCTTTGGCGCTTCGCCGCGATATTTGTCGGGGACGCCGATAACGGTGCATTCCTGGACGCAAGGATGCTCGTAGAGCGCTTCCTCAATGCGGCGCGGGTAAACGTTGTAACCTGAGCAGATGATCAGGTCCTTGATGCGGTCCACGATGAAGAAGAAGCCGTCCTCGTCCATGATCCCGACGTCGCCGGTCCGCAGATAGGTGCCGGCGAACTGGGCCGCGGTCTCTGCCGGCCTTTTCCAGTAGCCAAGCATGACTTGGGGGCCCGCGATGCAGATTTCGCCGCGCTCGCCTCGCGCAACCTCGGTAGAAGGATCTGAGAGGTCGCGGAGCGATAGCATGGTGCCTGGTAGCGGCAGACCGATCGAGCCCGGCTTCACAAGGCCGACCAGAGGATTGCAGGTCGCTACGGGCGAGGCTTCCGAGAGGCCGTAGCCTTCCACCAGCGTGCAGCCGGTCGTGGCCTCGAAATTCTGCTTCACTTCGAGTGGCAGCGGCGCTCCACCTGAGAGGCAGAACTTGAGACAGGAGAGGTCGAAGCCCTTGATCTTTGGATGATTGGTGATGGCATTGAAGAGGGTTGGGACGCCGGGCATGATGGTCGGGCGCGACTTGTCAATAAGGGCGAGCGCGTCGTCCAGAATGAAGCGCGGCATGATTAGGATTTCCGCCGACATCGCAATGGCGAGGTTCATCACGACCGTCATCGCGAAAACGTGGAAAAATGGGAGCACGCCCATGACGCGCTCCTCGCCGTACACGAGGTCGGGAGCCCAGGCGCGCACTTGGTAAACATTCACGTAGACGTTGGCGTGTGTGAGCATCGCGCCTTTCGGCGTCCCGGTCGTGCCGCCCGTATACTGAAGCACGGCCAAATCCGTCGCGGGATCGATGGAGACTGGCTGCAATGGCGGGGCGCCGGCAACGAGCTCCTGCTCGAGGATGATGCGGCTGCGGAATGAGGATGCCTGAGGACGGGCAAGCTCCTTCGCCTTCAGCAGCCGATACAGAACGGCCTTGGCAGGCGGTAGAAGCGACGGGAAGGAACAGACGACCGCGGCGTTCAGGACACCTCCGCTCAACAGGCCCTCGACCTTATCGAAGAGAAGCTTGAGATCGAGCGTGACCATCAGCTCGGTCTCGCTATCCTTAACTTGGAATTCCAGCTCCTCGAGTGTGTACAGCGGATTGTAATTTACAACCACGCCGCCAGCTTTGAGGACTGCGAAGTAATAAACGATAAATGTCGGGCTGTTTGGAAGTAATAGGCCGACTTTCGTGCCCTTTATTACTCCGGCGCGCTGTAGTCCTGCTGCGGCTCGACCGACCAGGCGGCCGATCTCCCCATAAGTCGTCTGCTTGCCGAGGAAGTTTGTGCAGGCCTTCTGCGGGCTTCTTCTTGCTGCCTCGTCGACGAGGCTATAGAGCGGTGCCCTCTCGAATGGCATGTGCCAATCAACGTTGGGCGGATAGGTGTTGAGCCATGCCCTTGCTTCGCCCTGCATAGTCCGCTGCGCGCCGGTTGTGGTCATCGCTCTTCCTCGCGGTTGCCCGCGTCGGCTTGTCGCGCGGGCCGGTCAATCGTGTGAATCCTATGCGCACGTTGCCGTTTGGCTCTAGCTTTCTCGGACGTTACACACACTATTGAACACGTTTTCAGCCGTTTCGACTAGGGCCGCGCCCAAAAAATGGGCGTTGCCAAGATCTTGCTCTTGTTAATATGGCTGTTCTGCTGGGAACATCGCCCGATGGTCAGGCCGTGCATTGTTGCGCTGTGCCGGATGGCCGCGACCTGGTTTGAAAGGGTCTGGTCGGCTGGACTTCCAGGCAGTTTAAGGATATGTGACGCCGAAGCTTGTGATGAATGCGACCCTGGACTACCAAAGGGCAAGTAATTCAAAATTAGTTGTCGGTATGTAGTAAGCGGGGTCCCTGCGGGTTGCGTTGGGCAGGGTTTGGAGAGCGAGATGGACGAAGTCGCAACGAAAATCATTGATATCCTGAAGAAGCATATGAAGGAGCCGAGAGACGACATTGCTCTTGGAACTGCGCTCTCGGATCTCAAGATCGAGTCGCTCGACCTCGCAATGATCGTGTTCGACATCGAAGATACGTTCGGAATCGAGATTCCGTACAACGCCAACGAGGATGTAGGCGACTTCAAGACGGTCGGCTCGGTTGTCGACAAGGTCAAGGGGTTGATGGCCGCCGGCCCAGCTGCGGCTGGCGCAAAGGCGTAGTTCCGCCGTTTGCTGATCAAGACACGCTGGCCGTCCTCACCGGCCAGCGTTGTTGCGTGGTCCGGCGCTTGGCCGGCCGGACAGGAATGTTAAGCTCATGACAAAATCAAACGACACGCGTCGTGTGGTCGTCACAGGCCTCGGTGCCGTAACGCCGATCGGACTTAATGTGTCCGATATGTGGGCTGGCATGGTCGCCGGAAAATCCGGCGTCAGCGAGCTTGGCGGCTTTCCGCTCGACGACCTCAAGATCTTGATTGCAGCGCAGATCAAGGATTTCGATCCGAGGATCCGCCTCAAGAACTTCAAGCGTGATAAAATCATCATGCACGCGGACCGATACTCCTGGTTTGCGGCTGCCGCGGCTGAGGAGGCTGTCGTTCAATCCGGCCTCGAATTTCCGGTTGAGAACCCTTACCGCGCGGCTTGCATCATCGGCTCCGGCGCGGGTGGACTTACAACCTTTGAGAACGCGTACCGCGACCTCTTCATTCGCAATAAGCGCGCGACCAATCCGTTGACGCTTCTGCGCATCATCGGCTCGTCGGCCTCAGCACACGTCGGCATCGAGTTCGGCATCAAGGGGCCGACGTTCGCCACCTGCAGCGCGTGCTCGACGGCGAGCCATGCCATCGGCATCGCGCGGGACTACATCCTGAACAACGTGGTCGATGTGGCGATTGCGGGCGCGTCCGAGTCGGTCATCAACTATGGCACGATGAAAGCGTGGCAGGCGCTGCATGTGCTATCGCCGCAGGGTTGCTATCCGTTCGCAAAGAAGCGGAATGGAACAGTCCTGGGTGAGGGTGCGGGCATTCTCGTGCTCGAGGAGCTCGAGCATGCGAAGCGGCGCGGGGCCAAGATTCTCGCCGAGATCGTGGGCTACGGCATGGCCTCCGACAGCCAGGACATGGTGAAGCCGACGGTCGAGGGACCATGCTTCGCCATGCAGATGGCGCTCGACAATGCAAAGCTCGACCCTTCGACGATCGACTATCTCAATGCGCACGGCACGGCGACGAAGGACAACGACATCAACGAGACGTTGGCGATAAAGGGCGTATTCAAGAACGCCGCGTCGAAGCTCGCGATCTCGTCGACGAAGTCAATGACTGGGCATCCGCTTGGCGCTGGAGGCGGTATCGAGGCTGTGACCTGCATCAAGGCGATGCAGGAGGGCATCATTCCCCCGACGATTGGGCTCGATGAGCCGGATCCGGAGTGCGACCTCGACTATACGGCGAATGAGGGCCGCAAATTGCCTGTTAATTACGCCATGTCGAACTCGTTTGCGTTCGGTGGCCTCAATGCGGTGCTGATCTTCGGTCCGTCACCGGTGTAAGGCTGCAGCGTCGTTCACTTTGCGGGCTTTCGGTGGCCGGTCACGTCGTGGATGTGACCGGCTATTTCTTTTGGAGGCGGGCGGGTCGCCGAGCGTCGTGTTCTCGATGGATGCTCCCCTGTCCATCTCAACAAGGTCCGATCAAGAAGCTCTAAAACCATCGTGCTAGTGTTCCGGTTCCGACATTTGCCTCCCCCTGCGGCACTCGCCCGAGCAAATGTCGGAACCAAAAGGAACACTAGCAACACTATGATTCTAGTGCAGCTTATGCATCTGACGTTTGGTTTCGAGACCAGCCGCGAGCGGGTACCAAACGTCAGATGCGCTACATTAGTGTTCCGGTTCCTCGTCTCCGCTCGGATCTAGTCAACAGATGCCAACAAATATTCTTCGCAATCGCGGCGGGAAAGTACGGACAGGGAGCAGCGCTGGCGGACCGGGTACGGGCGTGCCGCGACGTATTCTTATCCGGGCTGGCGGGGTTGCCTTGCGAGCTCAATTGCTCGAGACGGCGACAGCCGAGCGCATCTGGTCGCAGTTGCCGCTCTTCTCGACGGCTGAGACTTGGGGGAGTGCGGTCCATTTCGAGACGCCCGTCGAGACGGGGCGCGAGCGCGGGGCGCGAACGCTGTCACAGCCCGGCGATCTCTGCTTCTGGGTCGAACAGGACCGTGTCCTGATCGCGTTTGGGCCGACACCGATTTCAAGGGGTGGCGAGATCAGATTGCCAAGCCCCTGTAACGTCTGGGCAAAGGCGCTCGATGATGTCGCCCTCTTGAAGGATGTCGTTCCTGGTGAGAAGGTGTCTATGACGGCGGCTTGAAAGCGCCTCCGTCGAAGCGGGCTCGAGGAGGCATTGGTGCGCGAGATTGTCATTCGGGCGGGCAAGGTTTCCATTCGCGCGCGCCTTCTGGACACACCCACCGCGGACCGGATCTGGGCTGCTCTTCCGATTTGTGGCGACGTCAAAACTTGGGGCAAGGAGATCTATTTCCGCGCTCCGGTTTCACAGGAGATCGAGCCTGGGGCGCGTGTCGTCGTCAGTAAGGGTGAGATCGCGTTCTGGCCGGATGGAGACGCGATTGCGATCGGTTTTGGACCGACGCCGATCTCCAAACGCGGGGAGATTCGCTTTACGAGCCCATGCAACGTCTGGGCCGTGGCGCTCGACGATGTGGATCAGCTGAGAGGCGTCTACGCGGGTGAAAGCATTGTCGTCGTGGAGGCCGAGGCCTCCGAGCAGTGGGGAGTGGGCTCGCAAATGCGGGATGGCTATGCGCAAGGCGGGCACGTCATGCACGCCGGTGCCTGTCCGACCACGGAAGGCCGCAAACGCTAAAGCTGCGCTGACGTCGGTCGACCCACTCGTCAGGCGAACGTCTATTTAGGTGAAGCGCTCTGCGTGGCCTGGTATCGCTCGTATCGCTTCACGTCGCGCAGCCAGCGTCCGAACGAGAGGATCGCGGCAAGGGCGAAGCCCTCGACACCACCGCGGAAGTATCCGCGCAGCAGGTAGTGCTTCAAGAAATAGAGCGGCAGGCAAAAGACAATACGTGCCTTTATGGACCAGAGGCTCGGTAGTGCGGTCTCGCGGGCACGGGCAGAGCTGACCTTGTTCTGCTTATCGAGAAGGTGGGCGAGGTCTCGATACGCATAATGGTCGATCGCATGCGTTAGCTGGCGAACCTCAACGCCGGCCGGGATAGTGAATTGGTCCCACGCCCGATGCGCGGGCGCGCGCACGACACGGCGGTCGTAGAGCTTGTTGCGCCAGGCCACGGCAAAGGTCTCGAACCGCACGCCGGCCGGTGAGACCAGGACCAGCGGGGGAGCGTAGATGGATGTCGGCGGGGAGGTGTTCTTGACCAGCGCACGAATTTCGGTGGCGAGGGCCGCGGTTATGACCTCGTCTGCGTCGAGATCGAGGAGCCAGTCGTTGCTGCACTTGTCTTCCGCGAATCGCTTCTGGTGGCCATTACCGAGCCACGCTTGCGAGAATACGCGAGCGCCGAGACGCTTGGCGATCTCGACGGTCTCGTCGGTTGAGCCTGAGTCGACGATGACCACCTCGGAGGCAACGGCCTCAGCGGCGAGGATGCAGCGCTCAATATTTCGTTGCTCGTTGAAGGTGCGGATGTAGCAGGAGATCGGCGGACGATCCTCGGACATATCGCGTCTCCCGACCGTGCTTCGGTCTTCATCTTACTGTTGGCAGTCTCTTCCCAGGTCTCGGCGCAAGCGTCAATAGAGGGGAGGCTCTGGATAGAAGCAGGGTCTGCACCTCAAATTGCGCCAGCAAAGACCTGGATCAGACATCACCGTTCCGCTGGTCGCCTGGCGGATGATCGTGCCGCGCCATTTGGCTCTTGCGCCGGAGGCGAATGAAAAGCATGGAGAGCGTGGTGCCGACGCATACGCCTGTGACGCTTGCCAAGTAATCGCTCCAGGCGGGATTGCGTCCCGGGAAAAGACCCTGGCTCGCTTCCATGCACCCGGCGAACCCGAAGAGAAACACGGCCGTCCAGACGCCGAGCTTACGATGCGCAAATAGGAAGGCTGCGGCGATGGCGGCGGCGGCATAGGCGATGATGTGGTCGCCGTGGTTATCGACAATGCCAGTGGCAAGCTTATATGGCGGTGGGACGAGGCTTAAGGCCGCCAAGCCGATCAGGATGGCGGCGCACACGCAGACGTCGATCAGGAGGCTGCGTTTGCTCCAGTGCTTCAGCACGGTCTTCGCCATTGCGACTGGTCCAGTCTTTGTATCGCTTTCCGACATTTGCTCCGAACCGCACTCCAGGGGGAGGCAAATGTCGGAACCGGAACACTAACCTTAGGTGCCGTAGCCTTAGGTGCCGTGTGCCATGCGGATGAGTTTGGTGCGGCGCAACAATGGCACAGAATTTAGATGGTGCGAAGGGCAAGAGCCCGAGCCAGTTAAGACTGCGGCGAGGGGGCGCCGGCGGGCAATCTCGTTGGTTTGGGGCAGGGTTAAAGCGGGCGCAGTGTGCTCGCCGCCAAGACAAATACTACTTCGTTTCCTCGGGAGCTCTCGCGTAGACGTCCTGGCTGCGGATGATGTCGTCCTCGCCGAGGTAGCTGCCGATCTGCACCTCGATGAGCTCGAGGGGCACCTTGCCGGGATTTTCCAGCCGGTGCCACTGGGTCGCGACGATGTAGACGCTCTCGTTCTCGCGGACGAGCTTTTCCGATCCTTCGATCGTGACCTTTGCGGTCCCCTGGACCACGATCCAATGCTCCGAACGGTGATGATGCATCTGAAGCGACAGTACGCCGCCCGGTTTGACGTGGAGCAGCTTCACTTGGAAGCGGGTGCCGATGTTGAGTGTTTCGAAAAAGCCCCAAGGCCTGTGGTTTCGAACATGCTGCTCATGCTCGCGACGTTTCTCATTTTTCAGGCGTGTGACTATTTTCGACACATCCTGCGAGCGGGATTTGTCGGCAATCAGTATGCTGTCCGCCGTCTCGATGATCACCAGATCCTTGACGCCTATGGTTGAGACGAGCGCGCGGTCGCTATGGATGTAGCAATCCGTCGTATCTTCCAGGAAGCCATCGCCGTGGACGTAGTTGCCGGCAGCATCATGCTCGGCTGCGGTCCAGAGGGCTGACCAGGAGCCAAGGTCGCTCCATCCGATGTCGAGAGCCAGCATGGCGGCGGCCGCCGTCTTTTCCATCACAGCGTAATCGACGGAGATCGAGGGAGCTTTCGCAAATGATGTGGGTTCGAGCCGCAGGAAGCCGAGATCACTCTCGGCTTGCGCCAGGGCGGCGCGCGCGGACTCGACAACGCGTGGCTCGACGGCCGCGAGCTCGGCCAGGAATGTATCGACGCGGAAGACGAAGATGCCGCTGTTCCAGAAGTAGTCGCCGGTCTCAATATAGCTCTCTGCCGTCCCGGCGTTCGGCTTCTCGGTGAAACTCGCGACCGTGAAGGCCGCCGCGCCGTTGAGAGCAGGGCCGCGACGGATGTAGCCGTAACCCGTGTTCGGCTCCGTGGGCCTTATTCCGAAGAGAACTATCTTACCGGCTGCGGCAATATCTGCGGCTGAGACGACCGCGGCGCCGAAAGCAGCCTCATCCTTGATGACGTGATCGGACGGCATGACCACGACGACTGAGCATGGATCGGTCGCTGCAGCATAGAGAGCGGCCACGGCGATTGCGGGGGCCGTATTGCGGGCAACCGGCTCGAGAATGATCGACTTTGGCTCGATGCCCGCTGCGTCGCATTCGTCTTTGACGAGGAAGCGATGCGCATTGTTGCAGACGAGGATCGGCGGCTCGAAGCCAGCCTTCGGCGAGAGCCTTGTGAGCGTCGCGCCGAGCAAGCTCCTCTCCTCCCCGTTGAGGCCGTGAATGAATTGCTTTGGATACATCGAGCGGGATAGGGGCCAGAGCCGCGTACCAGAGCCGCCAGACAAGATTACAGGTACGATTTTGCGCATCATCAAACTCTAGCCGCTGCTACGCTCTCGCGTTGCTATTCCTGCTCAAGGCCTATTCTCGCTCGATTGCAAGACCCTAATGCAAGACCACTAACCAGAGGAAAATCGCTATGACAAAGCCTCGTTCCTTGTCGTTGCCTCGTCCTGCGCGCGTTCGCTGTTCAAATCCGCAGACGACGTTTGTTGCGGCTGTATTTCAACGCTCGACAGTTGCATAGCATAAGCTGGCGGCTAGGTGCTGCCATCGCGGTAGGGTAGCACAGCCAAGAGCCGGAGCCATGAGCCGGAAGACATGAGCCGGAAGCCAGGCGCTTGAACCTCGCTCCCGAGGCTCTTGCCGAACGCTTCACAATCCCGCCGAAAGCCCGTACAAAGCCGCTCTCGGTTAAAGTTTGGCCGGTGGCGCTCGCCGAGACCTCATGACCTAAACCGCGTTGCCGCATGTTTACGATTGAGAAAACAACCTAGTTTCAAATTCTTATGAGAAAGATCCCGTAGCTCAGTCGGATAGAGCACCTGCCTTCTAAGCAGGGGGTCGCAGGTTCGAATCCTGCCGGGATCGCCATTGCCCCTTTTGTCCATACCGGAGACATAGGTCACAGTTTGTACCTAAGACATAGGTAACAACCTCGTGCCGGACGGGGTTGTCGAGGAGGTGCTCGGCCCTGCCGGGCGCCTGGGTTCCCTTTCGTCTCACCGTGGAGGTGGCGACGCCGGAGAATCTCGAGACCGGATCCGGCGCCCGGGTGGCATAGGCGGCCGCCGAACCAAAAATTCTTAACTACAAACATTGAGCGGAGCGGTTTTATCTAAAGGTCGAATAATGGTTGCTTTGGAACCTAATTCGATGCGGGTCGTTGCCTCGATCTCCTGCCAAGAATTAGGACCTGCTCCATGAAAAAACTAACAAGCGGACTCGCGATGCTTATCCTTGTGGCTGGCGGCACAGCAGCTCTCGCGCAGACCTCACCCTCTCCGACTACCCAGCCGCAGGTGAAGATGAGCCCTGACAGCTCGCATCCCGGAGAGCAGGGCCTGCCCGGTACGAAGGGAGGACGAGCTGTGGGGCCGGGCCAGTCCACCGGCGCAGCGAGCGGAACCTCGTCCGGCACTGACGGGTCTTCGGGGACCACCAGTCAATCGCAAGATGACAGCGGGGTTAAGGGCTTGCGGGGCGACGAGTCCGGGGCCGCAGTTACTCCACCGCCTGTCGGCCAGCCGCGAAAGTAGAACGGTAGCGCGACGCGGCCTTGAACTCGGGAGCGGCCGAGCCTGTGATCGCGCCCCCAGGTCTGCTAGGCCTGACGTCCTGGCAGGCCGCTGCACGGGAACGCTAGCAGCGTTCATATTTGCTGCCGACACGCTACGCCGCCATCTTCGGCCGCACGTACGCTGACGCTGACCTTCGGTATGGGCACCGCCGGCTATTTCACGGATCTTCCTTTTCGTTGGCGACAACGGGCTTTCGCCGGGCGGACGCATAAGCGCCGGCCGGTGGTACCGCGGCGCGGGCAGAATCGTGCCGGCACGGCATCGTTCCGTGGTAACGCCGGCAGGTCTCCGAGGGCAGCTCGCCGAACATATAGCGATAATCGTGGGCAAAGCGCCCAAAATGCCAAAAGCCCCATTCAGTGGCCGCGCTCGTCACGCTTTCGCCGGCCTTGATCGCCCGCCGCGCGCCGTTAAGCCGAATGGCCCTGAGATACATGGCAGGGCTCATCCCGAGCATCTGCTCGAAGCTATATTGCAGGGCACGACGGCTTACGCCGAGCTCTTCGCAAAGCTCGTCCACTCTGACGCGCCGATCGGGCGCGTCGCGGACAATCTCCCGCGCGTCTCTCACCAAGCGCGAGGCACGGGCGGCGGGTATCGCCGGCGATGTCTGTCCGGGGGTGGACGTGAGGGCCGTCGCCAGTGCCGACAGAAGTGTCTCGGTGAGAGGCGCGAGACGGCCATCCGTCTGGTCGTCGTCTTGCGCGAGCTGAGTGAAGGCATCGAGGAGGAGATGGCGCAACATGGCGAGGTGCCGGGCCTCCACCGTGCGCAACGCGGGAAGGTTATGGAGTGAGAACCGGATTTCAAGTTCCTCGCCGAAGAGCTTACGCTCGAGGAGCGCGCGGGGCAGCACGATCCCGGCCATGGTAAGTCCGCGGGGCGAATGGAACTGGAAACGATCACGCCCCGAAAACATGTGGAGCTGACTGCCGTCGCACGGCTGTCCGCAGAATGTCGCGGCGCCATATAGCGCGAGCGGCACGCCGAACGCATAGAGGTCGTCGGGGAGCTGCCCTGTCTGGTCCAGCGAGCTCGCCGTATATTCGCGGAACAGGCGGACGGGCCCGATCTCAGCGTTGAGGAGGGATCCTGTAAACTCCCCAAGCGACATCTGATTGTAGGTCTGGTTCCAGCCGTTCAGCAACGAGGCCTGCTCGTCGATGTCGCTCGCCGTGTGAAACGCTACTCGGCCAGATGCCGCCGCACTGGGACAGACTTCCTGGCTCGTAGACGGCGCTGTTGCCACTGGGGGTGACCTTTGCAAGGCACGGAGCACTCATTACCCAAGTGCCTCATCGTTAAGTCAAGCCGGATTCGCTGTAAACGCGTGCCAAAGCACCGGTCATTTCGATCGAAATTCGACCAAAGGGAGAAGGGGGTCTGCCAAAAGTGGATAGCGGGTAAGGAGCAATGCGCTCAGTCTCCATGATCGAGGGAGTGTATCGACCCCAATCGCTCCCCGTCGCTCGCCGTCATGACGCCTATGGCTAATGCAGGCCGAGACAATAACGAGGGTGGAGAAAAAACTAATGGAACAACACCAAGGCGTCGTGAGCCATAGCGAGCTCGACAAATCGCTGACCACATTTCAGCTCTGGGGCATCGCCGTCGGGCTTGTCATTTCGGGAGAATACTTTGGCTGGAGCTACGGCTGGGGAACGGCCGGCACGTTGGGCTTCGTAATCACCACGATCTTCGTGGCCCTGATGTATACGACTTTCATCTTCAGCTTCACCGAGCTCACGACCTCAATCCCGCACGCGGGCGGTCCCTTCGCCTATGCTCACGCCGCATTCGGCGAGACGGGCGGCTATCTCGCAGGCGCAGCAACGTTGATTGAGTTTGTCTTCGCCCCGCCCGCCATCGCGCTGGCCATTGGCGCTTATGTGAACGTACAGTTCCCGCTACTCGATCCTAAGCTCGTGGCGGTGAGCGCCTACATCATCTTCATGACGCTGAACATCCTAGGCGTGGCCATTGCTGCCACCTTCGAGCTCGTCGTGACCATCATTGCTATCTTCGAGCTCTGTGTGTTCATGGGTGTCGTCGCGCCGGGCTTCAGCTGGGATAACTTCCTGAAGGGCGGCTGGTCCGGTGCCGATGAGTTCTCATGGGGCGCAATCTCAGGCATCTTCGCCGCTATCCCCTTCGCAATCTGGTTCTTCCTTGCCATTGAAGGCGTGGCAATGGCGGCCGAGGAAGCTAAGGACCCCAAGCGCTCCATTCCTCGCGCCTACATTACGGGCATCCTGACCCTCGTTGCCTTGGCCGTAGGCGTCATGATTTTCGCAGGTGGCGCGGGCGACTGGACGAAGCTCTCCAACATCAACGACCCGCTGCCGCAGGCGATGCGCTTCATCGTGGGCGACAACAGCGGCTGGCTGCACATGTTGGTCTGGCTCGGCCTCTTCGGCCTCGTCGCCTCGTTCCACGGCATCATCATCGGCTACTCGCGCCAGATCTACGCCCAGGCCCGCGCCGGCTACATGCCCCGCTTCCTGGCCAAGGTGCATCCCAAGTTCAGGACGCCCCACCGCGCCATTCTTGCAGGTGGCGTGGTTGGCATCGCCGCCATCTTCAGCGACGAGCTGATCAAGCTCGGCGGCCAGACGCTCACCGCGAATATCGTCACCATGTCGGTGTTCGGCGCCATCGTGATGTACATCCTCAGCATGGCGAGCCTGCTGCGCCTGCGCAAAGTGCGTCCACACCTCGAGCGGCCGTACCGCGCGCCCTTCTACCCCTTCTTTCCGGTGTTCGCGCTGGTATCGGCTCTCGTCTGCCTGGCCGCGATGGTCTACTACAACCCTGGCATCGCGCTGTGCTTCGCGGCGTTCATTGCGGTCGGCTATTTGTACTTCCTGGCCACCGCACACCAGCGCGCGATCGCCCCGCTAGACAAACAGATCGAGGCTGAGCTGCCGGTTTGATCTGCGGTTGACAGAATAGGCGTGGTGGCAAACGGGCATCCGGCTTGCCACCTCTTCCTCATCACAAGTTGCCGAGAAGAGGTGAGGCGACGCGTCATGACAGTTTACAGTCATACTATTGCTCACACGGTCTACACATTCGATGGCTTGCGGCAGTTGATGGCCAAGGCAAGTCCGGAGAGATCGGGCGATCAACTCGCCGGCATCGCCGCCATCGATGAAGAGGAGCGGATCGCTGCTCAGATGGCGCTCGCCGATGTGCCGGTCAAGACGATCTTGAACGAACCCGTAATTCCCTACGAGACCGACGAGGTTACCCGGCTCATCGTCGATGAGCACGACGCCGAGGCGATGCGCCCCGTTGCGCATCTGACAGTGGGTGGCTTGCGCGACTGGCTGCTCTCGGACCACGCCACGGAGGAGGCGCTCGCGGGGCTGGCGCCGGGCCTTACGCCCGAGATGGTGGCCGCCGTATCGAAGATCAGTCGCAACCAGGACATGATCCTCATCGCGCAGAAGTGCCGTGTCGTCACAAAGTTTCGCGATACGATCGGTTTGAAAGGCCGCCTGTCGACGCGTCTGCAGCCCAACCACCCAACCGACGACACGGCGGGCGTGGCGGCAAGCATCGTCGACGGGCTCATGTACGGTAACGGCGATGCTGTGATCGGCATTAACCCCGCGACCGACAACATAGGCTCGGTCATGGCGCTCATCGATATGCTGGACGGCATCATCAAGCGCTTCGAGATCCCGACTCAGTCCTGCGTGCTCACCCACATCACCACGACGATCGAGGCGATCAACCGAGGTGCGCCGGTTGATCTTGTCTTCCAGTCCATCGCCGGTACCGAGGCCGCCAACAAGAGCTTCGGCATCAACCTGGAAATGCTGCGCGAAGGCCGCGAGGCTGCACTCTCGCTGAAACGCGGGACCGTGGGCGATAATGTGATGTACTTCGAGACCGGACAGGGAAGCGCGCTTTCCGCCAATGCCCATCATGGGGCGGATCAGCAGACGATCGAAGCACGCGCCTACGCGGTCGCCCGCAAGTTTCGACCGCTGCTCGTCAACACGGTCGTGGGCTTCATCGGCCCCGAATACCTCTACGACGGCCGCCAGATCATTCGCGCAGGGCTTGAGGATCATTTTTGTGGCAAGCTCCTCGGCGTGCCTATGGGCTGCGATATCTGCTACACGAACCACGCTGAAGCTGACCAGAATGATATGGACACTCTGGTTACACTTTTGGGCGTTGCAGGTGTCACGTTCATCATGGGCATCCCGGGTTCCGATGACGTCATGCTCAACTATCAGACGACCTCGTTCCACGATGCGCTGTACGTGCGCAAGGTGTTGGGCCTGAAGCCTTCGCCCGAGTTCGAGAGGTGGCTCAAGGCCGTCGGCATCTTCGAGAACTCCGAGGACTTACGCCTGCTCGCGGGTCTGCCACCGCCCTTCCAACGCGCGCTTGAGCAAATGAATTGAGATGAGCTGCCATGAGCGATGAGCGGACACCCATCGTCATTTCCAACCCGTGGGAAAGGCTACGCGCGCATACGCCGGCCCGCATTGCGCTTGGCCGCACGGGCATAAGCCTGCCCACCGCGCCCCACCTTGCCTTCCAGTTGGCGCACGCCCGCGCCCGCAAGGCCGTCCACCACGAACTCGACACTGAAGCATTGAGATCCGCTCTCGTTGGCTTCGGCATGGACATCCTGATCGTCCAAAGCGCCGCCGCCGATCGCTCCTCCTACCTGCAGCGGCCGGACAAAGGACGTCGGCTGGACCCAGCCTCATGCGAAGCGCTGCACACCCATATCCACGCTGGCGCCGCCTATGATGTGGCGCTCGTGATTGGCGATGGCCTCTCAGCGCTTGCCATTGAGGAGAACGCGAGGTTGTTTCTCGAGGCGCTGCTCCCGCGATTGCGTGGCGATGGCCTCACCATCGCACCGCTCGTCATCGTGAGGCAGGCGCGCGTGGCGGTTGGAGATGAGGTGGGCGCCCTTCTGAAGGCTCGCCTCGTCGTCGTGATGATCGGAGAGCGCCCGGGCTTGAGCTCACCAAACAGCATGGGCCTTTACATGACCTATGCGCCCAAGGTTGGGCTCACCGACGAGGCACGGAATTGCATTTCCAACGTTCGACCCGAAGGCCTGGGTTACGACAGTGCGGCCCACCGCTTGCATTATCTGATCGCCGAGGCCGTCAAGCGCGGTCTTTCGGGTGTGGCGCTGAAGGACGAATCAGAAATACCCTCGCCCGCGATTTCGTCAAATAACAAGACGGCGCTTTTCAAATAACCGACCGTCCAGCGGCGCCTCATTGTATTTGACCTTCGCGGGCCGCGTCTCCCGATGAGGTCCCCCTCGGCATTCGAACTGGAGGGTATCAGCCCGAGCAACAGGAATCATACGGTTGAGCGGCGGATCGCGGCAGAGCTGGGCCAGGAGGCAATCAATCTAGGGTCGTGCGGAAGCGGCGCACGGCGAATGTCATGGTAAGCACCATAAGGGCAGCCAGCGCCATCACTTCCATGTGCAGGTCGGTGAGATCCGCACCCTTGAGCATGATGCCGCGCACGATGCGGATGTAGTGGGTCAGCGGCAAGCACTCGCCGATCACCTGCGCCCATCGCGGCATGCCGGCAAACGGAAACATGAAGCCCGAGAGCAGGATGTTCGGCAGAAAGAACATGAACGACATCTGGATCGCCTGCAGCTGGTTCTGCGCAATGGTCGAGAACGTGTAGCCGATCGAGAGATTGGTCGCGATGAAGAGCGTGCTCAGCAGCACGAGGAGTGCCGTGCTCCCGACGATCGGCACATCGAACACCAGCGTGCCGAACGTGAGGATCAACGCTGCCTGAATGAAGCCGATGACGACGTAGGGCGTGATCTTGCCGAGCATGATTTCAAGCGGCTTGATCGGCATGGCGAGCAGACTCTCCATCGTGCCGCGCTCGATCTCGCGCGTGACGGAGAGCGCCGTGAAGATCAGCATGGTCATCGTGAGGATGACGCCGAGCAGGCCCGGCACGATGTTGAGGCTCGTCAATGCCCCCGGATTGTAGCGGCGATGCTGACGAATCTCGAACGCAGGCACCGTTTGCACCGTCTCGGGCAGGCCGCGATCGCGCGCGAGTGCCGTGCCGATAGTGCCCTCGAGTGCGCCGAGGGCCGTTCCGGCAGCGACGGGATCGGTGGCATCGGCGGCGACGAGCAGCGCCGGCCGGTCGCCGCGGCGCACGGCGCGCTCGAAGCCCGCGGGGATCTCGATGCCGAACAGTATCCGGCCTGAGCGCATCAGGTGATCCATCTCCTCTTCCGAGTGCACTACCCGAACCAGGTCGAAGTACGTCGTATTGCGCAGCGCTGCGAGGATCGAGCGCCCGACGTCGGTATCCTCGTACGCCAGCACGGCCGTCGGCAGGTGGCGCGGCGTCGTGTTGATGGCAAAGCCGAACAGCGTGAGCTGCACCAGCGGGATGAAGATCATGGTTGCGAAGGTCAGGCGGTCGCGGCGGAGCTGCAGGAACTCCTTGATGAACATCGCGACCGTGCGCGAGAGCACGCTCAGCCGGTTGAATGTTGCGTCCTCGGTCATCGGAAATTGTCCTGCGAGCGTGTCATGAGATCGATGAACACGTCCTCGAGAGAGGGCGACGACAGGCGCCAGTCAAGGGCCGGGTCATTGCCGACGTCCGCCGCCGTGGCGTCGAGCGCATCAGCGTTCCGCCCCGCCACGTGCAGGCTCGATCCAAACGGCGCCACCATGTCGACGCCCGGCATGCCGACCAGCCGCTCGGCCAGGGAGTTGAGGTCCGGTCCGCTGACCGTATAGGTGCGCAGATGCGAGGCTTCGATCACCTCCGGAATGGTCCCCTGCGCCAGCAGCTTGCCATAAGCGATGTACGCGATCTCGTGACAGCGCTCGGCCTCGTCCATGTAGTGGGTCGAGACAAGCACCGTCATGCCGTCGGCCGCGAGCTTGTGGATCTCGCCCCAGAATTCGCGCCGCGCCTTTGGGTCGACACCCGCCGTCGGCTCGTCGAGAAGAAGCAGGTCGGGCCGAGGCAGGATGCAGGCGCCGAGCGCGAGTCGCTGCTTCCAGCCTCCGGAGAGCGTGCTGGCGAGCTGCAACTCGCGCCCCTCCAGCCCCAGCCGCACGATCGCCTGCTTCGCGGCGCCGATCGGATCCGGCAAGCCATACACTCGCGCTACGAACTCCAGGTTCTCCCTGATCGACAGGTCCTGATAGAGGCTGAACCGCTGCGTCATGTAGCCGACGCGCAGCTTGATCTTTTCCCGCTCGGTCAGGATGTCGTAGCCGAGGCACGTGCCGCGCCCGCCGTCCGGTGTGAGAAGCCCGCAGATCATGCGCAGCGTGGTGGTCTTGCCGGAGCCGTTTGGCCCCAGGAAGCCGTAGATGTGCCCGCGCCGAACCTTGAGCGAGAGATTGCGGACGACGACCTTGCCGTCGAAGGACTTGGTAAGGCCCTCGACATCGATGGCGATCTCGCCGTGGCGCGGCCGCTGCCGGCGTCGCTCAGTTATCCCTTTCCGAGAACGGCGACAGGTAGTGCCGCTGTCGTCCGCGCGCGCAACTGCCGCTTGCGAATTCTCGCCCAGGCACAGGCCCGTCGCAGCTCGTCCCGGATCAACCGCGCCCCAGTGAGCGGCTCGGCCACTGAAGCGACGGCGGCGGGATCGAATAGGCGATCGCGATAGCGTCCGTATAAATAGCCATCGATGGCATTTTCACGGCGGATCTGCTCAACGAGGCCGCCATCCAACTCTGCGCGGCGCAAGAATTTGTACTGAGTGACGTTGCGAATTTCGTGATCCTGTTTCACGTTCAAACGTTCGCCCACGGCATCGAGCAGCCGATCGACGTGGCGAAAGTCTCCGATGAACCAGAAGGAATCGAGCGTTGAACATAGCTGCTCGATAATTGTTGAATTTTTGAGGACGAGGAACTTGGCCTCACTCCAACCCAAATGCCGCGTGCAGACATGGCGCGCAATTGGATTGCGACCCTGGCTCTTGTACCAGTCCTTAAATTTAGGGACAGGACGTCCAAACCTCTCATGCCGCGCCATGCGGTAATTGTACCAAGAGAGAAACAGGGGCACCGGGTCACGGATTAACAACGCCTCAAGCGGAGTGTGGGGTGTCAGCAAGTGGCCACATGCGCGACCGAAGTAGTGGCCGCAGATCACCCTGACTTGATCCGGTTCAATGGCAGAGGGCCGTCGCCACGCCTTGCCTAGAAAAAAGCGGTTTATCGGCCATGATTTCTCTGGGCAGAACACTTCACCAGGCGCAAGCGACGTAAACGCGAAATGCTCCACGGTCGTGCCAGCGCACTTCGGGACATGAACAAGGTAGAACACTTCTCTTTTCACGATTGTCCCCTACCGGCGGCGCTTGGAATTTGGCAGGCCGCCAGGGCGGCCAAATGAAACGCGTTGCGGAATACGTCGGTGTTACGGTACGCGGAGGATCGCGGAGTTTGCTGCACGCTGCGAGACGGGACAGGCCAAGGCGCGATGACGCGATGCGAGCAGGACGAGGATAGGCGCTGACATTGTCCTGCCTGGAGTCTCTATGATTCTAAACTGCATCTTTCACGCCTATACCGTGAGTCGGCGAAAACGGAAACTTTAGAATTACTTAGTAGGCCTCCGTATGTCGTCTCACGTGAACTCGTTTTTGGGAGTTATTCGGCGTAAACCAATCGGGACGCATGGACATTTGATGTAATAGCGCTGGCAGCTTGCCCGGCTCGGCTTTCAGTGGGCGAACACTCAATACCGACCTAGGTCATTTCTGCCAATTTCCGGGTCAAATTCCCCACGGCGACCGGCGAGTGTCTCCCCGATATGGTGTCGGAGCTTCGCCGCGGTTCAACCTTTCGCCTTTCCCGCTCGCGCGCTATCAGAAGAATTTGAGGTAGCGTGCGCGCTCCCAGTCGGAGACGTGATTGAGATAGCTCAAGTACTCATCCTGCTTGTAGTCGATCCAGGTCTTGCGCATGATTGAGCCGAAGACAGCCTCGGCGAGCGGGTCCGCAGCAAACGCCTCGACGGCCTCGCCGAGGGTTCGGGGCAACCTGTCGATGCCAAGCTCCTTCAGCTCCGGCTCACTCTTCAGATACATGTTTTCCGTGTGCGGTTCGCCGGGATCGAGATCCTGCTCGATGCCTTCGAGGCCGGCCGCGAGGACGAGCGCGGCGCCGAGGTAGGGATTGCAGGAGCTATCTGCGGCGCGCAGCTCGACGCGCCCACCACCGAGCGGAATGCGCAGCGTGTTGGTGCGGTTGTTATTGCCGTAGCAGGCCCAGATCGGCGCCCAGGTGAAGCCCGACATCGAGCCCTTGAGCACGAGACGCTTGTAGCTGTTCACGGTCGGCGCGACGACGGCGCAGATCGCCGGCAGATGCCTCAAGATGCCGGCAAGGAACTGATAGCCAAGCTTGGAGAGGCCGCTTCCGCGCGGATCGTTAGAGGAGGTGAAAAGATTGTGGCCTGTGGCGTAGTCCGCAAGCGACATATTGAAATGCGCGCCACTGCCGGCGCGGTCGCCATACGGCTTCGGCATAAAGCTCGCAAAGCCGCCGTGCTTCCTTGCGATCTCGTGCGCCATCAGGCGGAAGAAGACGTAGCGATCGGCCATCGAGAGCGCATCGAAGTAGCGGAAATCGACCTCGAATTGGCCGATGCCGTCCTCGTGGTCGAAGCTGTAGACATCCCAGCCGAGGCTGTCCATGGCGCCGACCAGCTCGCTCATCCAGCTGATGTTGTCGAGCATGCGGGCGACGTCATAGGCGGGTTTGTCGAGGTGCTTGCGATCCGAGATCGGGCGGAAGCCGCCCGCGTCGTCGTCCTTCAGCACGAAGAACTCCGCCTCCATGCCCAGGTTGAATGTGAAGCCCATGCTCGCGGCTTTGGCCGTGACGCGCTTCAGGATGTTGCGGCTGCAGGGCTCGAACGGCTTGTTCTGACACCAGAGGTCGCTTGCGAACCAAGCGACGTCCGGCTTCCAGGGCAGCACGATGCAGGAGGCGGGGTCCGGGTGGGCGGCAACCTCCTCGTCACTCACGTCTTGCGGCACGCCCTCGAGGGCGGCGCCGGTGCAAAGCTCGGATCCGGAAAGCATGCGGTCTAGATGCGAGATCGGCACGACCTTGCCTTTCGGTACGCCGTGAATGTCGGCGTAGCTCGCGAGCATGTACTTGACGCCGTTGGCCTTCAGGCGGGTCTCGAGGTCGGCGCTTCCTTTATCTGTGGGAGCATCCATGAGCCTTGTCTCCTCTTTAAGGTGCGAGGCATGCGACCAAGTCTGAGCGGGACGGGCATGGCCTTTCCGTCATCTAATTAACTAGCTAATTAATTTCCGAGAAGAAGGAGAAACTGCTCGTTTTCTGCTGCTTTTTCGTACAGACTTCTCACCCGAGTGCTTGTCTCGTTGGCACGTGCGGGCGGAGAGAGATGTGGTGCGACGTAAAGATAGTGCGGGCGCGCGCTCACTAAAGGCAAAGGCTGCGCGTGTAGTTCGCGCTCCGCGGAGCTCGGCTGCCTCTAGAGCCTCGATGCCGCGGGTACGTGCCCTGGCGAAAGGCGTCGGACGGCCCAAGGTCGGGGCGGCACCGCTCGATGCGGAGCTCAAAATCCGCGAGGCGGCGCTTGAGCTATTCGCGGCGAGGAACTTTTCGTCGGTGACGACCAAGGACATCGCCAGGGCTACTGGGCTCAATACGGCGCTCATCTATTACTACTTCGGGAGCAAGGAGGAGCTCTTTCGCCGAACTGTTGCGCTGGCCGTCGAGCGCGCGTTCCATCAATTTCGTATCGTCCGGCAAAACCTCTCGCGTCCGCGAGATATCATCTACGGCTGGCTCGACAATCATGTTCGCGAGTACGACACCATTACCAAGCTCGTTCGCATTGCTATCGACTACGCGGGCACCGAGGGGCGAAAGTCGACGATCGACAAGGCCATCCGGCGTTTTTACGACGAGGAGCGCGAGGTACTGCGCGAGGCGCTTTCGGCGGGAATTGCTTGCGGAGATTTTCGCAAGGTCGACGTGGACGCGACGGCGACGTTCATCTCAACCTATCTCGATGGCGTGATCGTGCGCGCCGTCATCCTCAAGGACTTCGATCCGGTTTCTGCCATTGCCGAGTTGCGATCGTTCATGAACTCGGCTCTGCTTGGCGCTGAAAAGTGACTGTCGACGTCTCCCCTTTCCCCTCAAGCCGGGAAGTGTCACAAATACTTTATGCGCGCGCGCTAATCCTCACGTGGGTTGGGAAACCGTCGGAGGTGCGCGTGCTCGACAACCTCAAGATCAGCTTTTTGATCGTCGCGCTTTTTGCCGCCGTCTCGACTGCTGATATCCTCATCAACTCGCCAGCTCACGTGAAGCCGCTCGTCTCGACGACGCGTTGAGGTCAGTCGCGCCTAGAAGAGAACGAGCGTTGCAGTAAACGCTACGATGCGAAGTGCGCCCCGGCCGATCCGAGCCAGGCGCGCAAGGCGTTGATCTTGGTACGCTTTTTCGAGCCATCGCGCGGCTTTTGCCGGAGTTGTGCTCGCGGCCGGGCGTTGCGCCGGCTTTTCAGCCATGCGAGGGTTTGTCAGCGAGCCCTGCAGCTGAGAGGGGCGATAAAGGGCTGGTCGTGGCCGCTCCGGTACGCGCTGCCGATCGCGGTCGTTTTCGCGGGTACGTGCTTTTTCGCGGGTGCTTGTGGAATGCATAGGCATTCCTCCCTTGTGAGGCTCCGTACGGTGGCGGGCCTTCTTGCTTTTGCTCGTGTCGCGTTCTTACTCGTGTCGCATTTTGTGCTCGTGTTGCGCGCGGATGTTCAGCGTGCGGCTTCTTAGCCTAAGCACAGCTCGTGCTTGGTGTGCAATGTCTGTGCAATGCATGATCATAAATTTTGCACTGCGGGAACCTCAGCGACCGCTACTCGGCGGTAGCTTTCTCAGGCGAAGCGCCTGATATTATCGCTCAATGATCGACAAACTTGAGCTTCTGCTGGCACTGGCGCGAGAACGGCATTTCGGCCGGGCCGCGGATGCCGCTGGTGTGACGCAGCCGACCCTCTCGTCATCTTTGAAAAGCTTGGAAGATCAGCTTGGTATCTTGATCGTCGAGCGTGGCTCGCGCTTCCGCTGTTTCACCCCGGAGGGCGAGCGCGTACTCGATTGGGCGCGGCGTATCGTGGGCGACGCCCGGGCTATGCGCCAGGAGATCGAGGGCCTCAAGAAGGGGCTTTCGGGGCACCTCACCATGGCCGTCATTCCGACGGCGCTGCCGTTTGTCGCCGAGCTTACTGTGCCGATGAAGGCGCGCTACCCCGAAGTGCGGCTCACCGTGCTCTCGCTGCCTTCGGACAGCATCATGGCGAAGCTCGAGAATCTCGAGGTGGATGTTGGCATCTCCTACGTCGATACGGAGCCACCTCCAAAGTATGAAGCAGTCTTGCTATATGAGGAGCAGTACGTGCTGCTGGTTGCGCCGGAGAGCCCATTCTCCAATAAGGAGCAGGTAACCTGGGCCGAGGCTGGTGAGCTGCCACTTTGCTTGCTGACGCGAGATATGCAGAACCGTCGCCTTATCGATCGACATCTGATGGAGGCGGGCGTAACTCAGACCCCGACTTTGGAAAGCAACTCGATGCTCGTTCTCTTCGGGCATGTGCGGACCGGCGAGTGGGCAAGCATCCTACCGGCGCGGCTTGCGGAATCTCTTGATCGGCCGAGCAAGCTGCGCGGAATTTCCCTTGTGAAGCCCGCCGTTACTCACAAGATTGGCCTGATTGCGACCAGGCGTGAGCCGCACGCGCCCTTGGTGGCGGCCTTCATTGCGCAGGCTAAACGTTTGGCGAGCACTTCGCGTGCCGTGCCTGCGTAGTCTCTGATTAACGATAGTGACGGTCTGGCAATAATTTAGGGGTTATTGGCACGCGGCTAATTGCGGGTGACCGATAGAAGCGGTCTATCGTCGCACGGAAGCCGCCGCTTGACCTGGCTGTGCCGCGCAGCGAAGAAGTTCGTAATAACTATAAGGAGGATCGCCAATGAGCCTGTTCGAGCCGTGGAGCGAGGAGCGCACGGTCGAAATCGTGAACGATCATGCGCATTTGGAAGGGCCATTGATGCCCATCCTCCATGCCGCTCAGGCCGTTTTCGGTCACGTACCCGAAGACGCAGTGCCGGTGATTGCTCGCGAGATGAACTTATCGCGGGCCGAGGTTCATGGCGTCGTGACATTTTATCATGATTTCCGGCAGGAGCTGGCGGGCAAGCACGTGCTCAAGCTCTGCCGTGCAGAAGCCTGCCAATCGATGGGTTGCGAACGCCTTGTGGAGCGTGCCGAGGACAAGCTCGGCGTCGAGTGCGGTCACACCAGCGCCGACGGCCGGGTGACGCTCGAAGCCGTCTATTGCCTCGGCCTCTGCGCCACGGCGCCGTCGGCGATTATCGACGGGCGCCTTGTTGGCCGCCTCGACCCGGCGAAGCTCGATGCAATTCTGAAAGAGGCCCAGGCATGATTTTGCGCGTGTTCGTGCCGCGGGATGCGGCTGCCGTTTCCGTTGGAGCCGACGAGGTTGCCGCTGCTCTCGCCAAGGCGGCCAAGAAGGCGGGCGCCAGCGTCCAGATCGTTCGCAATGGCTCGCGCGGCATGCTGTGGCTCGAGCCACTGGTCGAGGTCGAGCGCGATGGCGTCCGCTACGGCTATGGCCCGGTCTCGGTCGCAGACGTCGAAGCTCTTGTTAAGGCAGGGCTTTTTGAGGGTAAGCCGGTCGATTCGATCAAGCACTCGCTCGGCATCGGTGCTGTCGAGGAGCACCCCTTCATGAAGAAGCAGACGCGCCTCACGTTCGCGCGCTGCGGCATCACCGATCCGGTATCCCTCGACGATTATCGCGCCCACGACGGTTATAAGGGTCTCGAGAAGGCACTCGAGATGACGCCCCTCGGGATCGTCGAGGAGGTCTCGAAGTCAGGTTTGCGCGGCCGCGGCGGTGCGGGCTTCCCGACGGGCATCAAGTGGAAGACTGTTCACGATACGGCGGGCCCACAAAAGTACATCGTCTGCAACGCCGACGAAGGCGATAGCGGCACATTCGCCGATCGCATGATCATGGAGGGCGACCCCTTCGTGCTCGTCGAGGGCATGACGATCGCCGGCATCGCCGTGGGAGCGACCAAGGGCTACATCTATCTCCGCTCCGAATACCCCCACGCGGAGAAGGCGCTCAATGCCGCGATTGCCTCGGCCAAGAAGGCTGGGCTCTTGGGGCGTAACATCGGCGGCTCGCAGCATGCCTTTGATCTCGAAGTGCGCATGGGCGCCGGCGCCTATGTTTGCGGCGAGGAGACGTCACTGCTCGAGAGCCTCGAAGGCAGGCGCGGTCTCGTGCGCGCCAAGCCGCCGTTGCCGGCGCACAAGGGCCTCTTCGGACGCCCGACGGTCATCAATAACGTGCTCTCGCTTGCGGCCGTACCGTTTATTCTTGCGGCAGGGGCCCAGGCCTATCAAGGCTACGGCATGGGTCGTTCGCGCGGGACGATGCCAATTCAGCTAGCCGGCAACCTCAAGTTCGGTGGTCTGTTTGAGACTGCGTTCGGCATCACGCTTGGCGAACTTGTCGATGCCATCGGTGGTGGCACGGCGTCCGGCCGTCCGGTGCGTGCGGTGCAGGTTGGCGGCCCGCTTGGCGCCTATTTCCCGCGTGCGCTCTTCGACACGCAGTTCGACTATGAGGCCTTCGCCGCCAAGGACGGGCTGATCGGGCACGGTGGCGTGGTCGTCTTTGACGATAGCGTCAATATGGCCAAGCAGGCGCGGTTTGCCTTCGAATTCTGCGCCATCGAGAGCTGCGGCAAGTGCACGCCGTGCCGGATCGGTGCGGTTCGGGGTCGCGAGACGATGGAGAAGATCCTCTCCGGCGACCGGCAAGCCGCCAATCTCGCGCTTGTGAAGGATCTGTGCAACACGATGAAGTTCGGGTCGCTTTGCGCACTGGGCGGGTTCACCCCATATCCCGTCATGAGTGCTTTGACCCACTTCCCGGAAGATTTCGGCGCCACGAAACTGAATGCGGCTGCGGAGTGATACTGTCATGACCCTCATCAAGGAAACGGACTACGGCACGCCTGCTTCCAAGGCAACAAGGCTTGTGACGCTCACGATCGATGGCGCCACCGTGACGGTTCCGGAAGGCACCTCGATCATGCGCGCGGCGATGGAGGTCGGGACGGCGATCCCGAAACTCTGCGCGACCGACATGCTCGAGAGCTTTGGGTCCTGCCGTCTCTGTCTGGTCGAGATCGAGGGCCGTAACGGAACGCCTGCCTCGTGCACGACGCCTGTCGCGCCGGGCATCTCGGTCAAGACCCAGACACCGCGCCTCAAGGCCATTCGCAATGGCGTGATGGAGCTTTACATCTCGGACCATCCGCTCGATTGCCTCACTTGCGCTGCGAACGGCGACTGCGAGTTGCAGGACATGGCTGGTGCCGTTGGTCTGCGTGACGTGCGCTACGGGTACGCGGGTGAGAACCACATTTTTGCCAAGACGGACGGGGCTGCCAACGAGCTCTGGATGGCGAAGGACGAAAGCAATCCTTATTTCGCCTATGATCCGTCGAAGTGCATCGTCTGCAATCGGTGCGTGCGCGCGTGCGAGGAGGTGCAAGGCACCTTCGCGCTGACAATCTCGGGCCGCGGCTTCGATAGCCGCGTGTCGCCTGGCATGAGCGAGAGCTTCCTCGACAGCGAGTGCGTTTCCTGCGGCGCTTGCGTTCAGGCGTGCCCGACCGCGACGCTGACCGAGAAGGCCGTGATCAATATTGGCCAGCCCGAGCACTCGGTGATCACCACCTGCGCCTATTGCGGCGTCGGCTGCTCGTTCAAGGCAGAGATGCGCGGCGAAGAGGTCGTGCGCATGGTGCCATGGAAGGATGGCAAGGCAAACCGCGGACATTCGTGCGTCAAGGGCCGCTTTGCCTGGGGCTATGCAACCCATCGTGACCGCATCACGAAGCCCATGGTGCGGGACAAGATCACGGATCCGTGGCGCGAGACGACCTGGGAGGAGGCGATCGGCCGGGTTGCATCCGAGTTCGCGCGCATTCAGAAGCAATACGGCCGCACATCGGTCGGCGGTATCACGTCGTCGCGCTGCACCAACGAGGAGAGCTTCCTCGTTCAGAAGCTGATTCGCGCCGGCTTCGGTGTGAATAACGTCGACACCTGCGCCCGCGTCTGCCACTCGCCGACGGGCTACGGCCTCAAGACAGCGTTCGGCGAAAGCTCCGGGACCCAGGACTTCGACTCGGTCGAACAGAGCGACATCATCCTCGTCATCGGCGCCAACCCGACTGACGGTCACCCGGTCTTTGCGAGCCGCATGAAGAAGCGCCTGCGCGAGGGTGCGAAGCTCATCGTTGCCGATCCGCGCCGTATCGACCTCGTGCGGTCTCCGCATATCGAGGCGGACTTCCATCTGCCGCTTCAGCCCGGCACCAACGTTGCGCTCCTGACCTCGATGGCACATGTCATCGTCACGGAAGGGCTCGTGAACGAGGCGTTTGTGGCGGAGCGCTGCGATGTGGACGAGTTCAACGAGTGGGCCGCATTCGTTTCTGAACCAAAAAACTCGCCGGAGGCCATGCAGCAATATACCGGCGTCGATGCTGCGCTCGTGCGCGGCGCTGCTCGCCTCTATGCGACGCCAGGCAAGAACGCCGCCATCTACTACGGCCTCGGCGTCACGGAGCACTCCCAGGGCTCTACAACCGTCATCGCCATTGCAAACCTCGCTATGGCGACCGGCAACTTGGCGCGTCCTGGCGTCGGCGTGAACCCGCTGCGCGGCCAGAACAACGTGCAGGGCGCGTGCGACATGGGCTCGTTCCCGCACGAGCTGACGGCTTATCGCCACGTCTCCGACGCTGCAACGCGTACCCTCTTCGAGAAGGAGTGGAACTGCACGATCGATCCGGAGCCGGGTTTGCGCATTCCGAACATGCTGGATGCGGCCGTCGAAGGCACGTTCAAGGCCATCTACATCCAAGGCGAGGACATCCTTCAGTCCGATCCCAACACACACCACGTGTCGTCGGGCCTCGCCGCCATGGAATGCGTGGTCGTTCAGGATCTCTTCCTGAATGAGACCGCGAACTATGCGCATGTCTTCCTGCCTGGTTCGACCTTCCTCGAGAAGGACGGCACCTTTACGAACGCAGAGCGCCGCATTCAGATGGTCAACCGCGTGATGACGCCCAAGAACGGCTACGCGGATTGGGAGGTCACGCAGTTGATCGCCCAGAAGCTTGGCCTCGGCTGGAAGTACGGGAACTCTGCCGAGATCATGGACGAGATCGCACGGCTGACACCGACGTTCACCGGCGTCTCGCACAGGAGGATCGCGGAGCTCGGCTCGATCCAGTGGCCGTGCAACGAGGAGAGCCCTGAAGGCACGCCGATCATGCACATCGGCGAGTTCGTGCGCGGCAAGGGCAAGTTCGTCATGACGGAATACGTGCCGACCGACGAGCGGACTGGCGCACGCTACCCGCTGATTCTCACAACCGGCCGTATCCTCTCGCAGTACAATGTCGGCGCTCAGACGCGCCGCACCGCGAATGTGATGTGGCATGAGGAGGATCGTCTCGAGATCCACCCGCATGACGCGGAGCACCGCGGCGTGAAGGATGGCGCCTGGGTTAAGGTGAAGAGCCGTGCCGGCGAGACGGCATTGCGCGCGCTCATCACCGATCGCGTGGCGCCGGGCGTGGTTTACACGACCTTCCACCATCCGATGACGCAGGCGAACGTCATCACCACAGACTACTCGGACTGGGCGACAAACTGCCCGGAGTTCAAGGTGACTGCGGTCGAGGTGAAGCCGTCGAACGGTCCGTCGCGCTACCAGGAAGAGTACGAGGCGTTCTCGGATATGAGCCGCCGCATCGCTCCCGCCGAAGCCGCGGAGTAAGGCCGATGGGCGAGCCGGTCACCCGTGTCCCTTCGTTGCGGGTGGCGAATGCCCGCGGTGATGATACGAGCCGGCTCATCCCCGATGAGGTGCCTGTCGCACTCGTCTACGATGGCTCGACGCATGCCGTGATGATGGCGACGCCGGCCGATCTCGATGATTTCGCGCTCGGTTTCAGTCTTACCGAGGGCGTGATCCAGAGCATTGACGAGTTGCGCGAGCTCGAGGTCGTCGAGCACGGAAATGGCATCGAGGCGCGCCTGTGGCTTGTGCCACAGGTGGGCCGGATGCATGCCGAGCGGCGGCGTCGCATTACAGGCCCGACCGCATGCGGCCTTTGCGGTGTCGAAAGCCTCGAAGCCGCCGTGCCCGAGCCTCGGCGTGTCGGGTCGACAGCGCGTGCGGCGCCTTTAGAAATCCAGCGCGCGCTCGCGGAGATGCCGGCAGCGCAGTCGCTCAATATCGCGACGCGGGCCGTACATGCGGCGGCATTTTGGGACAGCACGACGAGCTCGCTCGCGCTGCTCAGAGAAGACGTTGGACGGCACAACGCTCTTGATAAGCTCGTTGGCGCGGTTGCTCGCGCAAAGCTTGATCCGGGACGGGGGTTTGTTCTGCTGACGAGCCGGGTCTCCGTTGAGATGGTGCAGAAGACGGCACAGCTCGGAGCGGAAATCCTGGTTGCCGTATCGGCCCCGACCGCGCTAGCAATCCGTACCGCCGAGAAGGCGGGCATCACACTCATTGCAGTCGCACGCTCGGATGCCTTCGAGATTTTCACCCATCCAGAGCGTGTCGCGCTCGCCGACACGAACGATCGCAATCGCCCAGGGGACCACTCGCATGCATTCGTCTGAAGATACCCTCGTCCGTATGGCAAACCAGATTGCCAAGTTCTTCCACGTGCAAGGCGAGGCGCGGGCGGTGCCGGGCATCGCGGATCACATCAAGAAGTTCTGGGAACCGCGCATGAAGAGCGCGATCTTTGCTTATGTCGAGGCTGGCGGCAACGGACTTGATCCGCTGGCGCTAAAGGCGCTCGAGACGCTGAAGGCGAGCTACCAGCCGAGTGCTGCAGTCGCGCCAGCGCGCGAGCCGGCTGCCAAGGTTGCCCAGCACGTCCAGCAGGCGAAGGCCAAGGGCGGCGGCCGCAAGGCGACGGCTCACTAAGCTACTCTCGATCAAGAGCGATCGGCGAGCTATGCCGGGACCCGCACGTCACCAGTTGGCGGCGGGCCAACGCTGTCCAACTCCTCGTACTCCGCGTCGGTGAAGACGCGGGAGCGCGTGAGGAAGCGGAAGCCTTCAGGTGCTTCGAGCGAGAAGCCCGAGCCGCGGCCCGGAACGAGATCTATAATGAGATGCGTGTGCTGCCAGTAATCGAACTGGGCAACCCCCATGTAAAATGGCTGGCCGCCGATTTCGCCGAGATAGACGTCCTGTGCTCCGACGCGGAATTCGCGGCGCGGATAGCACATGGGTGCGCTGCCATCGCAGCAGCCGCCGGACTGGTGAAAGAGAAGTGGCCCATGCAAGGTGATCAATTTCTCGATCATTTTCATTGCTTCGGGGGTCACGCTGACGCGATCGACCATAGGAGGCTCCTCGGAGTGGGAAAGACAATCTCTCTATGACTTTGATCGCGAAGTGCGCGTGAAGTCCAGCACCCTCAAGGCGAAATGCCGAGAATGTGAGCAAGCCGCGCCCTAGCGTGCGCATGCGCAATAGCAGCGGGCTGCGATCGGCATCTCCTGCAGCAAAACGCTGTTTTGTTTCAAGCCGGAAAACATCTGCTGCGAAGCAGACATTCGTAATGCGGATGAAACAAAAAAATGAATGCAAATAAATATTTGCGGCGCAATGCTGGCCAAAATAAATAACGGTTACGAAAGACTACTGCGCTAATTGTATTTGTCAGTCGGGCTCGCATCAGGATCTGACGTGAGTGACGGGCGAATTTGGGTTTATCGCGTAGAGGCAACGTGACCATGCAGCGCTTCACCATCAAATCGATACTGATTGGATCTTTTGCATTTCTGGCGGTGGCTGTTGCAGCCGTTGGCGGAATTGGCCTCTACAGCCTGCGGGGGATCCAAGGCAACGTCGCGGAAATGTCGGAGAAATGGGTCCCGTCAATCGCCATCACGAGAAAGGCCGTGGCAGATTTTGCCACCGTGCGCATTCGCGAAGCGCGCCACTTGATGAGCGAGAACGATGAAGAGCGTCGCAAAGTCGATGGAGAGGTTGCCCAGATCCACGACGCGCTCATGAAAGATTTCGAGCGCTATGAGCAGCTGATCACAGCCCCGGAGGAGCGCGCGAATTTTGGCAAAATCAAAGAGCGCTACCAGGCCTATCTTGGTCTTGAGAAGGTGTTTCTTGCGGCATCAAGTGCCGGAAACAACCTCGAGGCCTCGCGCCTGTTCCGCGGCGAAATGCTTAAGGAGCGCAAAGCTCTGACTGCGTTCATCGAAAATGCCGTCGAGATGAACAGGGTAGGCGCGGACGCGGCCAAAATCGCCGCCTATGCGATGTATGACGACACGGTTCTCCACCTCGGCGCGGCCGTTCTTGTGGCCCTCGCTTTCGGCCTCGTCAGTATCGCCTTCACGATTACCCGCGTTGTCGGTCCGGTCCTCGGCATGACGTCCGCCATGCGGGCGCTGTCCTCGGGAGACGTGAAGGTTGAGATCCCCGGCGTCGGCCGCGCAGACGAGCTTGGCGAGATGGCTGTCTCCGTGCAGATCTTCAAGACCAACATGATCGAGACAGAGCAGATGCGTCAGGAGCAGGAGAAGAGTGAGCGTCGCCATGCGGAACAGCGCAAGGCCGAGATGCTCAGCCTCGCAGATCGTTTCCAGAACGCAGTTGGCCAAAGCCTTTCGAACGTCTCGACGTCGGCGGGCGATCTTGAGGGCGCGGCTGTCTCGCTTGCGAAGACAGCCAACACCACCGAGCATCTGGCCACCACGGTCGCAAGCGCGTCCGAGCAGACCTCCACAAATGTCGCCGGAGTGGCTGCGGCCTCCGAGGAGCTCCACTCGACGGTCACCGAGATCGGCCGTCAGGTGCAGGAAAGCAGCGTGATTGCAGACCAGGCCGTGAAGCAGGCCTCCGCCACCAACGGCCAGATGGCGGAGCTTTCCACAGCCGCCGCCCGCATTGGCGACGTGGTGAGCCTCATCAACACGATCGCAGGGCAGACCAATCTTCTCGCCCTCAATGCCACGATCGAGGCGGCCCGCGCCGGTGAGGCCGGCAAGGGCTTCGCAGTGGTTGCCCAGGAGGTGAAGGCGCTTGCCGCCCAGACCGCCAGGGCGACGAATGAGATCGGCAGCCAGATCGCCAACATGCAGGCCGCCACGGATCTCGCCGTGGTCGCCATCCAGGAGATCACGTCCACGATCCAGCGCATGTCGGAAATCTCAAGCTCCGTGGCGACGGCCGTGGAGCAGCAGGCGCTGGCCACGCAGGAGATCACGCGCAACGTCACCGAGGCGGCAAAAGGCTCGAGCGAGGTTGCAAGCAACATCTCCGATGTGCACCAGGGTGCGTCCTGCACGGGCGCGGCATCGAACCAGGTGCTCTCGTCGGCCAAGCAGCTCTCGCACGAGAGCACGAGCCTGCGCAACGAGGTGGCCAGCTTCATCTCCGCTCTCCGTGCCGCCTGATCCAATCATACCGGCCGGATAAAGTCCTGACTCACTGGTCTGCGGTTTCCGGCCGGTATTCTCTTTAGCTTGCGCGCAGCCATGCTGAAGGCATGCTTTTAAGCATGCTTCCAGCATGACACACCAACCCTGCGCGCTGATACCAGCCGCACTGCGTCAGCACTTCGTGCGGTTGGTATCAGAAGGCTCGCCGAAACTGAAAAAGGCCGCCTGCGCATTCCGCGCGGCGGCCTTTCTCATGCCTTGGAGCACCGCGCGGGGGACGGTTGAGCGTCTCTCCCGCGTGCGTTCTCGTCTTAGAAGAAGCCCAGTGCCTTGGGGCTGTACGACACCAGCATGTTCTTGGTCTGCTGGTAGTGGTCGAGCATCATCTTGTGCGTCTCGCGGCCGATGCCCGACTGCTTGTAGCCACCGAAGGCAGCGTGTGCCGGATAGAGGTGGTAGCAGTTGGTCCAGACGCGGCCGGCCTGGATGGCGCGGCCGAAGCGGTATGCGCGTGTTCCATTGCGCGTCCACACGCCGGCGCCGAGGCCATAGAGCGTGTCGTTGGCGATCGAGAGTGCGTCAGCGTCGTCCTTGAACTTCGTGACGGAGAGCACGGGTCCGAAGATCTCCTCCTGGAAGACGCGCATCTTGTTGTGGCCTTCGAGCACGGTCGGCTGCACGTAGTAGCCGTCGCTGAGCTCGCCGTCGAGAACAGCGCGAGCGCCGCCGGTGAGAACGCGAGCGCCCTCGCCCCGGCCGATCTCGATGTAGGAGAGGATCTTCTCGAGCTGATCGTTCGAGGCCTGTGCGCCGATCATCGTCTGGGAATCGAGCGGGTGGCCCAACTTGATCTTCTTCACGCGCTCAACCGCGCGCTCCATGAAGCGATCGTAGATCTTCTCGTGCACGAGCGCGCGCGACGGGCAGGTGCAGACCTCACCCTGGTTCAGCGCGAACATCGTGAAGCCCTCGAGCGCCTTGTCGAAGTAGTCGTCATCCTCGTCGGCGACGTCGGCGAAGAAGATGTTCGGGCTCTTGCCGCCGAGCTCCAATGTGCAGGGGATGATGTTCTCGGAGGCGTACTGCATGATGAGACGGCCGGTGGTCGTCTCGCCCGTGAAGGCGATCTTGGCGATGCGCTTGTTCTGGGCCAGCGGCTTGCCGGCCTCGACACCAAAGCCGTTGACGACGTTCAGAGCGCCGGCCGGCAGGATGTCGCCGATGAGATCCATCAGCACCATGATGCTCATGGGGGTCTGCTCGGCGGGCTTCAGCACGACGCAGTTGCCGGCGGCGAGGGCAGGGGCGAGCTTCCAGCAGGCCATCAGCAGCGGGAAGTTCCAGGGGATGATCTGGCCAACGACGCCGAGCGGCTCGTGGAAGTGGTAGGCGACCGTGTCCTCATCGATCTCGGCGATCGAGCCTTCCTGGGCACGCAGGCAGCCGGCGAAATAGCGGAAGTGATCGATGGCGAGCGGCACGTCGGCGGCCATCGTCTCGCGGATCGGCTTGCCGTTGTCGAGCGTCTCGACGAGCGCGAGGAGCTTGAGGTTGCTCTCCATGCGGTCGGCGATCTTGTTCAGAACGCGGGCGCGCTCGGCGGGAGCGGCCTTGCCCCAGCTCTCGCGAACCTTGTGGGCTGCGTCGAGCGCAAGCTCGATGTCCTCGGCGGACGAGCGCGCGATATCGCAGAGCGGCTTGCCGGTGACGGGCGTGATGTTGGTGAAGTACTGTCCCTTGACAGGGGCGACCCACTGTCCGCCGATAAAGTTATCGTAGCGCGGACGAATACGGATCTGTTGGGAAAGCTCGTTCAATGCTTGTTGGATCATGGGCGTCCTCCTTGGGGTCGCTAAGATCGAACGTGCCGTTGCGCTGTCGGTGCAGCGTTTATTGGGCATCTTGGAGTTCGACCGATGGCGTTTCATAGGCGCCGTGCCGTGCGGCGTCTATACTCCAAAGGTGGTAGGCCTGTTCACGACACCTTGATTTCCGTCCATCCAGGTCCGGGAACAGCAACAGGAGCGACAGCCTCGTGAACGACTTGGAACGGGACTTAAGCGCCCGATCTGTTCCCACTCTCACTCCTCGCATTCTCACTGCTCGAAATCTCAAGCAGCCAAAAGGGCTTGGCGTCCTTTTCTTTGCTGAGCTTTGGGAGCGTTTTTCCTATTACGGGATGCGGGCCATCCTCGTTCTGTTCATGGTGGAGCCCAAGGCCTCCGGCGGCCTCGGTCTTGGCATCGCCGAGGCGGCCGTGATCTACGGCAACTACACGATGGCCGTGTATATGCTCTCGATCCCGGGCGGCTATCTCGCAGATGCGAAATTAGGCGCGCGCCGCGCCGTGCTTCTGGGCGGGGCGCTCATCGCCGCCGGGCATTTTGCGCTCGCCATACCGCTCTCTATGCCGAGGGCGACGACGTTCTATGCGGGACTTCTCTTGATCGGGCTCGGGACCGGTCTCTTCAAGCCCAACATCAGCGCGTTGGTGGGCGGGCTTTACGGGGAAGGAGATACGCGGCGCGACGCGGGCTTTTCCATTTTTTACATGGGCATCAACATTGGCGGCTTCATCGCACCGCTGGCGACGGGCTTTCTCTCGCAGAGCGAAGTGGTGAGGGCTGGGCTAGCGTATCGCGGGCTTGACCCGGGTTTGAGCTGGCATCTCGGTTTCGCGGCGGCGGGCTTCGGCATGCTGCTCGGGCTCGGCCTGCTGGCCTCAAAGCGCCATCACCTCGGCGACACGCTTTCGGGCGGAGCTCTGGCAGAGAGAGGGTCTGCCCCTCCGGTCATCGAAAGCGCTGGAGCAAAGGCGCTCGCGGTCGCCGCCGGGACGCTGGCGATCATGGCGCTCGTCATGCTCTCGGATCGCCCGGGCTTCGAGTGGCTGCGCTGGGGCTTTCTTATCGTTCCGGTGGCGTCCGCACTTTGGCTCAGCCGGCGGGAGGGCCTTGAGGCGCGCCGCCTTGCGGCGGTATTCGTGCTGTTTGCGGCGGCGATGATCTTCTTTGCGGTGTTCGAGCAGGCGGGCGTCACCATCGCACTCTTTGCCGATCAGCTCACGCGCGCCGAGGTGCTTGGCTACGCATTTCCGTCGGCGTGGTTCCAGTCGCTCAATTCGTTGTTTGTGATCCTGCTGGCGCCTCTCTTTGCGTCGGCGTGGACGCGGCTCGGCGAGCGGCAGCCATCGAGCCCGGTGAAATTCGCGCTCGGACTGGCGTTCCTCGGCTCGTCGTTTCTACTGATGGTGCCAGCCGCCGAGCTTTCGGCCGAGGGGCGCGTGAGCCCGTTCTGGCTCGTCGGGCTGTTCTTCCTGCAGACGGTGGGAGAGTTGCTTTTGAGCCCCGTGGGTCTCAGCACCATGACGAAGCTTGCGCCGGCACGCGCCGTTGGCCTTGTGCTCGGCATCTGGTTCCTCGCGGCCGCGCTCGGCAACAAGCTCGCTGGCGTGCTCGGCAGCGGCTTCACTGCGACGGACGCGGCGGGGCTTTCGCATTATTTCCTCTGGCAGGCGGCGAGCCTCGGTCTTGCGACGCTGGTGCTGCTCGCGCTCTCGCCGTGGGTGAAGCGGCTGATGGGCGGGGTGACGTGAGTGTCGTGGTGCCGTTTGATTTCGCTACAGGTGTTGCGAGGTACAGTGCGTAGCACGTAGAGCGGTTGGTCCCGGCATCTTCCGCCGGGGCGTAACCCGCCGAATGCGGAAAGACAGCACTACAACCTTACGACCGAGTTGCCGTGGTTGGCGGGTTACGCGCAAGGCGCTAACCCGTTACGGCTTGGTATTACTTGTGCTCACGCCGTGGGTGAAGCGGCTGATGGGCGGGAAGCTTGTCTTTTTACCGCAGCAGGCGGATCACGAAGAGCAACAGGCAGGCGCCGATCGCGGCGTGGATGATTGAGCCGAGGATGCCGCCGCCAATGACGATACCGAGGAGCGGCAGTACGTAGCCCGCAATCGCCGCGCCGACGATGCCGACGATGATGTTGCCGAGGAGGCCGAAACTGCCTCCCTTCATGATTTGACCAGCGAGCCAACCGGCGATGGCACCTACTGCGAGCCAGATGATGAGTGCGATCGGGTCCATATGCGTCTCCCAATGTTATTTGATCAAGCTTACCAGGAGAGGGCGCGGGAGTATAGTGTCAGTGCTCGTACAACTTTTGCTCAGCGTGCTGCCTTGAGCCGCGCGAAGCCTGCCTCCAGGTCGGCGATCAAGTCCTGGATGTCCTCAAGGCCGGCGTGGAGGCGGAAGGCCGGTCCTGCGGCGGTCCATTTGGTGGCCGTGCGGATGGGTGTCGGATCGAACGGTATGATGAGACTTTCGAACCCGCCCCAGGAATAGCCCATGCCGAAGAGCTCAAGGCCGTCGAGCATGGCGGCAATGGCTTTGCGTGGCGCGGGCTTCAAGATGATCGAGAACAATCCGGACGCGCCTTTGAAATCGCGCTTCCAGAGGGCGTGACCTTGATGCGAGGGGAGGGCAGGGTGCAGCACGCGTGCGACCTCTGGGCGGGTCTCGAGCCAGCTCGCGAGCGCGACCCCGGTGCGGTGATGGCGCTCGAGGCGGACGTCGAGGGTGCGCAGGCCCCGCAAGCCGAGATACGTCTCCTCGGAGCCTGGGCAGATGCCGAGCAGGGCGCGCGAGCGGTCGATCAGGCGATTGGCGCGCTCGTTCGCCGTGATGGCGCCGAGCATGGCGTCGGCGTGGCCGACGATGTATTTCGTGCAGGCATTGATGGCGACGTCAACGCCGTGGGCGAGAGGCTTGAAGTAGAGCGGCGTCGCCCAGGTGTTATCCATGAGCACCCAGATGCCCCGCTCTCTTGCGACGGCCGCGATGGCGCCGATGTCCTGCATCTCGAAGGTGAGCGAGCCGGGGCTCTCGGTGAAGACGACGCGCGTGCGCTCCTCGATCAAGGCGGCGATGCCGGCACCGATGGCAGGATCGTAATAGGTCGTGCGCACGCCGAGGCTCTTCAGCATGCTGTCGCAGAACTTGCGCGTCGGCTGGTAGACGCTGTCGACCATGAGGATGTGATCGCCGGACTCGACGAAGGCTAAGAGCGCGGTGGTCACCGCCTGATAGCCGGAGGCCGTGAGATAGCTTCGCGCGCCGCCTTCTAGCGAGCAGATGGCGCTTTCGAGAGCAGCGACGGTCGGCGTGCCGTGGCGGCCGTATTTGAAGGGCTGCTCGTCGTAAGCCTCGAGCTTGTCGAGCGTCGGGAAAAGAACGGTTGATCCGCGATAGACCGGAGCGTTGACAAACCCATACTGGGCGCTGGGATCGCGGCCTGTGTGCAAGATTGCGGTTGCGGGTTTACGGGCTTTGCCCGGGCCAGCGTCGGAATTGCTCATCTCGTTCGGTCCTTGAACCCGCTGCCCGGACGGCAAGGCGCCATGTCTGGCGCCTTGAGCCTCCAAGCGCCCCTTTGGCGCAACTTTCCCCTTAGGTCAAGGGCTTGACCGCTCGCTGGCAACGCGGGATGAACGCAGGGTGGATCGCAACGGCCTTGGAGGCAAGCTACGGTAATGGTTCCCAGTCTCCGTTGGCTCGCTTTTGCGCCATGGCTCCTTGCAGCGGCATTCTCCGCATTGACCGCCAGTGCGGCTCTTTCCGGCGCGATTCATTCGACGACGCTCGACGAGGTTCGTGCGCGCGGCCATGTGGTCTGCGGCATCAATGACGGCCCACCGGGATTCGCGGCGGTCGATGGCGCGGGGGCATGGGCCGGGCTCGATATCGATTTCTGCCGGGCGGTCGCGGCTGCCGTGCTCGGCAGGAAGGACGCGGTGAAATACCGGGCGCTGTCGGCCGCGAACCGGTTTCAGGCGCTCGCCGCGGGCGAGGTCGACCTCATTCCGCGGGCTGCCTCGTGGACACTTTCTCGCGACGTGGAGCTCGGGCTCAGGTACGCGGGGACGCTGTTTTTCGACGGGCAGGGCTTCATCGTGCGGCGAGGCTATGCGGTGGCGAGCGTGCTCGAGCTTTCGGGTGCATCGGTCTGCGTTCTCCAGGGCACGAGTGCCGAGGAAAATCTCGCGGATTTCTTTCGCTCGCGGCAGATGCGCTACCAGCTTGTCGTGGCCGATCACTGGCAGGATATCGTCAAGGCCTACGCCGACGGGGGATGCACGCTGCTGACGGGCGATCTTTCGGTTCTCGCCTACGAGAGAAGCCGGTTTACTACTCCAGCCGATCACATGATCCTGCCGGAGCTGATCGGCAAAGAGCCCTCGGGCCCGGTCGTGCGACAAGGTGATGAGCAGTGGTTCTCGATCGTTCGCTGGACGCTCAATGCCTTGATCGCGGCTGAGGAGATGGGGCTTACGAGCGAGAATGCCGACAATAAATTGGAAACGGCGAAGGCGAAGAACGTGCGACGGTTTCTTGGCCTCGAGGGGAACCTCGGGGTGGGCATGGGCCTCAACGGCAACTGGAGCTTCCGGATCCTCAAGGAGATCGGCAACTACGGCGAGATCTTTGACAGAAACCTTGGCGTGGGATCTCCGCTGGCGTTGGATCGGGGCGTTAATGGCCTTTGGACTAAAGGCGGCCTGATGTACGCTTTTCCGCTACGCTGAAGAGGGATAGGACAGCCGGCTGCGGAGGGGCCTCATGACGAAAGGGCTCGAGATCACGGGAGCGATCGCGACACTTGCACTGCTATTGCCAATTGCCACTCTTGCCACGTTGGCGGCGCTCGCGCTGGCGCGCACCGGCTCGCGACGGGAGCGGAGTAACGCCCCGCACAGTGGCGCGCCGCGCGGTGGAGAGAACGACGGAGACGTTGTCTTGATACCGCGAGAGCCGGACCCACACCTCGAGGCAGAACGCCAGTTCGAGCGAGCGCGCACAGCCAGTCTACCAGTGCCTGTGCATTCTGTGCCAGCAGGCGCTCTAGGCGCCTCGGCGGCGCCCGGCTTCGCGAGCCCGCTGCTCATCGAAGAGGCAACGCAGAAGCTCCCCGTCGTTGATGTGACGCCGCCGCAGGATGAGCTGACGGCAGCCGAGGCAAGGGATGATAAGGCGCGGCTCGGACCGCTCTATCTTGCGCGGGCTTTGGAATACCTCGAAACTGAGCGGCCGGGCGAGGCGGCCGAGCTTCTGCGCAAGAGCATTCGGGCGGCAGTGGCGGCGCGCAACAGAACCGTGCATGCGCAGGCTCGCATTGAGCTTGCCGAGCTTGCGCGCGCGGCCGGGGACCTGACGACGGCCTGCGAGCATTGGCAAATAGCACGTGGTCTCTTCTCGGACGTCAAGAACAGTGTCGGGCTCTCTGGCGCGGAAGAGTTGATGCGCCGCCATGGCTGCCCAACCGATTGGGTCTTGAACGACTTCTAATCCTCGCTCGTAACCGGCCTTCCGCCACTCACTTCATGATGACCTCGACTTGAGTCGTCTCACCGTTCTCGAGGGTGAACTGGCGCTGGAAGACCTTACCTTGAGACTTGGCGACGACCGAATAGGTGCCGGGAGCGAGGATGTGCGTCGGTAAGGCGCCGACGCTCGATTTGATCTCCCCGCCTTGCGGTGTTTGAATGACCCATTGCGTATCGGGAAGCGCTTCGCCGCCGGCGCGCTGCACGAGCTTGAAGGTGGCTTTCGCGGCGGCGTGGGCGATGGTTGCTTCCGTAAGCTTTCCGGCTTCGACGGTCACGTCGCTCTGAACGACGGCATTGCAATCGCCGTATGTGGAGACGATGTGGTAGATGCCGGCGTTCAGCCGAATAATCAAGCCGGGCTTGGCGCTGCCTAGGACCAGGCGGCGGCTGTCGGATTGGTCGCGGTCCGAGTAGATGCTGTAGCTGACCGAATTGGCCGGCGCCTCGATCCCGCCAGCGAGCGCCTGCACGCGAAGACCCCCGGCATTTATGACGAAGGGCTCCACGGTTGGGCCGGGCCCCGGCTTCACGGTGATGCGCCGCGTCAGGTGCGCCTTGCCGAAGGCTGCGTTGACGGTGTAGGTGCCCGGCTTAAGCTTTAGGAGCGCGCTCGCCTCGCGGTGGGTGCTCAGAAGTGTGCGCTTGCCGTCCGCGCTGGTCGGCTCCTGGAAGACGCGCCATACGAGGCCCTGCTCGATGTACTGTCCGTCGGAGGTGAGCTGTGCGACCAGCCGCACCTCGGCAGGCTCGGTTGAATCGCTTGCTGTGGGCTCGCCGCCTATTCGAGGAACGACGGTGGTGTTCTGTTGCTCGATAGCCGGGTGCGGGGCTGCTGCTGCGGGTGTCTCAGGAGCAGGCGTCTCGGGAGCGGGTGTAACAACCCCGGGGTCCCATGGGCTTTGAGCAAATGCAGGCGCCCAGGCAGCGAGCAGCCAGCAGAGAGAGCTCGCAAGGTATCCTCCGAGACGGGAACGGATTGCTATCTTGGGTCTCGGCGTCATCTTGAAACAGTTGATCCTGGCCGTTCGAGGGCGCGTAAGGCTGCTAGGAGTTCTCGTCACGACCGTGGTTGAAGTGTGGCGCCGGGGTCGCGCGGGATTGCAGGCGTAACGGCTCCCCGCGTTGCCGTGATGGGCCTACGGGCGAGCTAGCTCAAGCGTTTGGCGCATGCCGGGCTTCAGGTCGAGTGTCTCGTCCGTTCGACGATGATCGTCGTCTGATTGCACGACATAGCGTCCGGGCGCAAGGCGGACCGACGTGCTGCCGCCGGGGCCGGAGTGGAGGACCGTGCGGCCTCGGCTGTCCTTGACGCGCCAATGGACCATTGCAGTGCGCGCTCCGGATTGAGGGGGGGCGACAGTCAGCGTAGCGGTCTCGAGCTTGAGGGCGAGCTTGGTGTCCCGGCCTGCCTGGAGGTCGATATCGGCTGTTGCACGCACATTGTTTTCGCCGAGCTGTGCCTCGATCCGGTATTTTTGCGGCGGCAGCGTGAAACTGGCCTCCAGCGCCGTGCTTCGCGCGACTTCTCGATGCGGGTCGTCGGCCTTGAAGACGCGCACGGCGACGGTCTGCCCATCGGGCTCCGCCATTGCGTCGAGCTGCACGGCAACGGAGAGGCGCGCCACATTGAACGTGAAGGCGTGCTTTACCGTATCACCGCTGCCGACGGCGAGACGTTCGCGCAGCTCAGCGGCGCCATAGCGAGCAGTGAGGTAGTAGGTACCGGCAGGGACCGTGAAAAACGGTGCGGGGTCGGCAGAGCGCGCCAGCTCTCGCCGTCCCTGGGGTGCGTCGGGATCGTCTTCTGAGATGGCGAACACCACATCTCGCAGGGCCTCGGCGCCCGGCCCCTTGAGGGCGCTGACCTCGAGGCGGCCGGTCCCGAGCGCGAGGTCTGCGATTGCCGTTTCACCGGGTGCGACGCTGACGGTCACTTCACGCTTAGCTAGACCGTCTTCGACGCGAACGAGGTAGCTCCCTCTAGGCACGATGATCTCCGAGCTGGCATCCCGTCCGACCCAGATCGGGTCGCCATCGGCCGGGCCAGAGGCTTGCGCCGCGGCAAGGGCTTCGATCGTCAGGATCGGATCGCTGAGCGGAGCGCCTTTGCTGGTGCGGGCATTGAGCTTCAGGGTGCCGGCGTCGAGGTTCAGGCGCGCGACGGTGGGGCCTTCTTCTGTGACGTCGATCGAGCGGCGCACCTGCGCAAGGCCATAGCTTGCTTCAACCGTGTAGGCGCCTGGCGCTACGTTCAGGGATAGCTCCGGCGCGTGCGTCTCGAGCACGACCGTGCCCGCCGCCTCGGTCTTCAAGATACGCCAGTGAACCGCGACGTGCCTCGCCGGGCCGCCTTCGGAATATGACGCAGAGAGGCGCAGGCCTGGTACCGCGGGGACGGGTTGGACTGCCGCCGAGCCGGCGGTCGCCGGGCTAACTGGATCCTCGAGGTTGGCGAGACGGAGGGTCTCGTTCAGGGCCGCCTCAAGCGAAGTCGCATCCTGGACCTCGAAGGAGCGGCCGTTGGTGGCCCTGGCCACGCAAGTCATGCGCTGGGCATCGGCTGCTTCAAGACCGAGCCCGATGGTATGGACCACAAGGCGCGAATTGGTCTTTGCGATTTCGGCCGCGGTGGCGCAGGGGTCCTGCTGGCAATTGTCTGGTCCATCATGAACGACGATGATCGTTGCATCGGTGTCGCCGGGCACTTGCTTTGCGGCCTCGCGCAGCGCCAAGGCCAACGGCCCCTTGCCCTTGGGATTGAGCTTGTCCGAAAGCGCGAGGATACGCTCGGATGGGCCGGCCTCCAGGGGGGCTAAGACTTCCGCGTCGCTGCAGTCGGCGCGGCGTCGCTGTCCAAACGAGAGGAGGGCTAGGCGCACCGAAGGTGAGATCGGCGACAAGGCTTTGCGGAGGGCGGCCTGCGTCAGCTCAATCTTCGCCCCGCGCTCGGCGGCAAGGTTCCCCCACATCGATCCCGACCCGTCGATGACGAGGACGACCGCCGGGCCGGCGCTAGCCGACTTTTCCGGGGTTGGCGGCGGCGTCTCGGCGGCGCTTAGATCGGCGATCGTCGCGAGCCAGGTGAGACATAGCATGGCGATGGTCAACGGCAGTGCATTGCGGCGCATGGGCACTCGCGGTCCTTGGTCATTCGTCGTCGGTCATTTTGCGGCTTATATTGTACCAGAGCGCCGATTGCGATAGCGAGGCCCCGTGAACGATATACGACGCTTGTAAGGAATGATCGCCATGAATGACGCAATGCTGACTGCTCTCGCGGCCCGCCGATCCGTAAAGCCCGATATGCTTACCGAGCCGGCTCCGAGTGCCGCGCAGCTCGAAGCCATCCTTACGATCGCGGCTCGCGTGCCGGACCACAAGAAACTGGTGCCGTGGCGGTTCGTTGTGTTTGAGGGCGAAGCGCGCAGCCGTGCTGGCACAGTATTCGCCGAGGCGTGCGTCGCCGAGGAAAAGGAGCCGCCGTCGCACGTTCGCCTCGATTTGGAGCGCAATCGCTTCCTGCGTGCGCCGTTGGTCGTTGCAGTCGTGTCGCGCGTGGTCCCAAGGCCCGGCGCGCCGGAATGGGAGCAAGTTCTTTCGGCGGGGGCAGCGACCATGAACCTCTGCCTGGCGGCGAACGCCATGGGCTTTGGCACGTCATGGGTTACCGAGTGGATTGCCTACAGCGCTACCGTGCGGACGGCTTTCGGCCTTGCGGAGAGCGAGCGCATCGCCGGCTTTGTGTATATTGGAACGGCAAAGGAAAAGCCGCAAGATCGGGACCGGCCTGACCTTGCAAGTATTGTAACACGCTGGTGAGGAGCGGGCGCTGGTGGGCCTTCGATGGCAGCTCGGCTCGATGGCTCTAATAGCGAAACTGCTCGGCGAGAATGCGCTCGTCGAGGCTGTGTCCGGGGTCGAACATCATCAACAGATCGATGTTGCGAGCCTGCTCCACTTCCACGCGAAGAACATTGCGCATTTCCACTGCGTCGGCAACCGCGCTGACCGGTCGCTTCTCTGCCTCGAGCACGAGAATGCTGATATGCGCCCGGTTCGGGAGAAGTGCGCCGCGCCAGCGGCGGGGGCGAAAGGGGCTGATAGGCGTCAGCGCAAGCAGAGACGCGTTGATGGGTAGAATCGGGCCATAGGCCGATAGATTGTAGGCGGTGGAGCCGGAAGGTGTTGCAACGAGCACGCCGTCGCAGATGAGCTCCTCCATGCGCACTTTGCCGTCGATCGAGATGCGGAGCTTGGCGGCCTGGTAGGTCTCTCGGAAAAGCGAGACCTCGTTGATGGCGAGGGCTTTGCTGGCTTTGCCCAACGTGTCGTATGCCACCATGGATAGAGGATGGACGCGGCTAACCTCGGCGGCAGAAAGGCGCTCGAGCAATTGGTCCTCCCTGTACTCGTTCATGAGGAAGCCGACGGATCCACGGTTCATGCCGTAAATCGGAATGCGGTCATTCAGGAAGCGGTGCAGCGTTTGCAGCATCAAGCCGTCGCCGCCGAGAGCGACGATGGCATCTGCCTCGCCGGGTGGCACATAGGCATAGTGCTGGGTGAGCCGCGTGAGGGCCTCCTGAGCCTCCGGAACATCGCTCGCAACGAACGCAATCTTCTCGTATTTGTTTTTGGCTTTTGACATCTTAGACTCAGGCTCGCGCGCACACGGACACGAGGGAGGCTCGCTCAGTTGCCGTCAAACGACAAGGCCGTTCTTGTGTATTCGACATTCCCCGCGCTCGACCTCGCCGAGCGGGTTGGCGCGGAGCTGGTCGACGCGAGGCTTGCTGCATGCGTCAACATTCTACCGCGCATGATCTCGATCTATCGCTGGCAAGGTGTTCGGCATCGGGACGAGGAGGTGGTGATGCTGATCAAGACGCGGGAAAGCCTTTCATCGCGCGTCATCTCGGCAGTGCGTGAGCAGCATCCCTACGATAATCCTGCCCTTCTCGTCCTCCCGACGGCAGGCGGATCGGGCGATTTTCTAAGCTGGATCCTCAGTGAAACGGTCGGTGAGATTGGGGCCCGCGACACGGGCTAGGCTTCACAGCTTAGAGTCGTCCGAGCGGATCTTCGAAGAGGTGTTTCACCGCGTTATAGCCGGTGACGCGTATTGTTCGCGTCGGACGGCCAGAGATCGTGAGCTTGTCGGCTTTCGGCTTATCCGCCCGTCTATTGGCGAGGGTCACATTCGTTTTCTGGCGCGAGGCGGGTACCGGAGGTCGCGCGTCGGCTGCTACGTTGGCTGAGGTCACCTCGACCCGCGCTGTGTTCGTCTCGATGGTTGCTGGGCTACCATCGCTTTCGAGAAGCGACGCTGTCTTCGGGCCACCGATTTCCATGCGCCCCGGTAAAGGCTGCGGGAGGCTTTTCGGCTCGGCAGAAGCAACGTTGACGAGCGGCGTGACCGGCTTTCGTTGCGTAATCTGCGTTGGTTTGGGGCTGCTACGACGTTTCGTTGCCTGAGCCAGGATCGAGTTCGGTACGCAGCGATCCTCGTCGTCGAAATTCTGCCCGGTGGGGCACGTCTCGCCGCAGGTTCCGGCCGGCTGCGCCCGGGCCAGCGTCAGGAGTACGAAATCCGGCTCGACAATGGGGAGTGCGGCGTTCACCCGATCCAGGAACGTCGCGAGGGCACGCTTCGAGGCGCCGCCCCAATTGCCGTCGATCTCACCGTGGTAGCAGCCGATGCGAGTAAGCTCTCGCTGAATTGCCGTTGCGAGCTCCTGTTTCTGAGCCGGGCCAAGGCGCGTTGGGTTGGTCTCGCCGCCGTCGAGCCCAAGGCCGATTGGCTCAGCCACCACCGCGCCGCGCCACGGTGAAAGCTCGACGTTCTCTAAGGGTACGGTTGTATTGCTAGCCGCTTGCAGCTTGGCCATTTTGCTCGCGAAGAACTCGAGCGGCGACATCGTCATTCGCTGGTCGCTCGTGTCTTCGAGGCGGCTCAAGAGCTGGCGCCCCGGCGAAAAGCTCGCGATACGGTCGCGCTCGGCGAGGCTTGCCTCCAGCGCGAGAGCCGTCGACATGGTGAACGCGGATCCCGCCGCCGACCCGGCCTCCTCCACGCAGGACGGAAAATAGGTGACGAGACCGGTCGCAACGCCTGCCGCCATGAAAAGAAAACCGCAGCTGTTACGTAGCATCAACGCCTCACGACGAACTTATACGGACGGGCGGCTCACCCTGAGCGAGCCAAGATCACTCGGAGTAAACCGCGACTGCCATAGATTTAACAAGTTCTTATCGTGGGGCGGCTCGCAAAGAAAGGCGCAAGGAATGTTAAGCGCACATTTGTTTATCCGCTGTGTGACGAATGCACCCGATCGTAGGGGGGAATTTGCACGTCGCTGTGGATGAATTCAGCCCATTCCTTGGGCATGAGCGGTGCATAATCCTGGGCGGCCTGTGGATGATTGCGCCTGGCATATGCCGGGACACATGATGCATTTTTGCACTTGCTTTCCCACTCGCCGCACTACCGGACTGATTCCGTTAACGAAAGGTAGCTGCCCCTATTCGAATCACGTAGCTTCGGCAACTGAGGGATGTGTCTCGCGTGTTAAATCGCTCATTTGAGGCTTGTTTTGCACAGACGAAGTCGAGCGGCGATTGCGCCTGTGCATAAGATTTCAGATGGAGCGGGCTTTAGCTCTTCCGTGCCGGCACGTAGGTAGGAGTGATTCGTCTGACGAAGCGCCTTGGGGGGTGTTTCGAGCTCAGCAGGCGGGTTGCAAGTTGCTACAACTCGGCACTCAGTAGGCAGTCAGAGCGAGCCGATCTGCCGTTTGCCTCCAGATCAGCACTGTACGAGGCTGGGATGGCCAATAGGCCGGCCAGCCTATCCGATAAGGAGAGGGCAATGATAAGACATGCTCTAGGCGTGTTTGGAGTTCTAGCGGCCGGCGTCCTACTCGCCGTGTCTTGCGCTATGAACTGGCGTTTTGGGTTTAGTCTCGGACGGACCGAGTTGGATGGTCATATCTACGGTGCAGCAAGCGCCGCAGCTGACTGCATGAAGGCGCTGGTTCCGTTTTTCTTTTTCGCCGCATTGAAGAACAGAATGTGGTCGCAGGCTGCCGCCGCTATGGTGGTGGGCTCTGTGGTCACTTTGTACTCGCTCACCTCGGCGCTCGGTCATGCCGCACTCAATCGCGACAATACGACCGGCCACCGCGCAGTTGAGGCGCAAGCCTATAAGGACCTGCGTGGCGACCTGAAGCGTGCTCAGGACCAGCTCAGCTGGATTCCTCAGCATCGTCCGGCTGCTACAGTTCAGGGCGAGATCGAGGGTCTCAAGAGCCAGCGCCAATGGAGCTGGAGCGAGAGCTGCACGAAGGTTGAAGGCAAGAGTGCACGCGAGTTCTGTCAGAAGTACCACGCACTTTCTGCTGAAATGGCCTCTGGCCAGCAGGCGGAGACACTGGAAGCGCACGTCGCCGAGATTCAACAGAAGCTCGGTAAGGCGGACGCAATGACGGTCATGGGTGAGGCGGATCCGCAGGCAGCGGTGCTTTCCAAGATCACGGGGCTCGATATCGAAAAGGTGCAGATGGCGATGACGATTTTCGTCGCGCTGCTGCTCGAGGTCGGCTCCAGCTTGGGCATGTACATCGCCTTCAGCCAGTGGCGCCTCTATGACCGTGAAGCACCGGCCGCGCCGAGGATGGTGTCGCAGGTTGCTACTCAGCTCGCGACATCGACTGCATCGCAGCAGGTCGCGACGACGAACACCGCTGCGGCAGCGGTGGCGGCCCAAACGGCCGTTGCAGTTAAGAAGCCGCGTTTCGGCGCTAACGACAATCGCTCGTTGCCGCCGACGAAGTTGCTGGTTCCCGAAACGGACGTCCAGCGTTTCTACAAAGAGAACGTCGATAGCCAGGACGGTCACACTGTCTCGGCCACGGCACTTTACGAGTCTTACTGCGTGTGGTGTGAAGAACGGCAGAAGGAGCCACTAGCACTTCCGACATTCGGTAGAGAGATCGCTGAGTTTGGAATTCAGAAAGTCAAGAAGAAGGACGGTGTAAGGTACGTAGGCATTGCTTTGAAGGCCGACCTCGAACTCGAGGAGGATAAGAAGCTGCCGGCCTTACGGGCGGAAGCCGCCTAGACATCACTAGGCACCAGAGATAGGAGGGCCTCGCGCAAGCGGGGCCCTTTTTTTTGTCTGTGTCGCCCGGTTGGTGCATTGGAGCCGCGCAAGGCTAGGGCGTCATCCGACCAGACAGAATCGCGGCAGCGGTTCACTGGTCGGTTAAAGATGCTCTAGAATCATACTGGTAGAGCAATTTCATCCGATCAACCGATCGCGCTTGCGATCGTGTTTGATCGGATATTGCTCTTGCACCTTCGCCGCCTCAGACACTTCCGAAATTTTGGCTGGTCATTCCCACAAGCCAAGGTCGGCCCATTGGGCTTTGGGGATCTCGGCGCCGATCTGGTAGGCGAAGGTCAGGGCTTTCATCTGATCCGGGGTGACGGAGCAGGTGAAGGACACAGCGTACCAGCGATGGCTGGCTCGCACCGCTCCGGCCGGTGCGGTGACGACAGATCCATTGAAAGCGGCGGGCTTCGAGATGCCTGGAGAGAGGAAGTCAGGCCGGCCAATGCGCTTGTCGCGGCGGAGCTGCTCGATACCTTTTATGACGCAGGCTTGGCGCGCCCGCTCCTCCGGTCCGAGCTTCTGGAGCGCCTTATCTACGTTCGCGGCGGCCAGCACGGGTGTTGATATCAGCAATAGTGCAACTAAACTTACAAGACGCATACGCTACTCCCCAGGAAGCATCCCCCGGCGGCTGAAGAAGCAACCCAATATGGCAGCATTGCGCGCTGGCAGCGATGATGGGCACTTGCGGGTGGTTTGGGGAGGGGGCTGCGGCTTGGCGGCAACTAATACCGGCCGGACAAAGTCTTGACTCACTGGTCTGCGGTTTCCGGCCGGTATTCTCTTTAGCTTGCGCGCAGCCATGCTGAAGGCATGCTTTTAAGCATGCTTCCAGCATGACACACCAACCCTGCG
>JBAZXL010000026.1:0-62305 GCA_041659825.1 Hyphomicrobium sp. | reverse complement strand
TGCAATTGACCTCCGCGCACCCCTGCGCGGCACTCTTTCTCGTCCAGAAACGAGCTCACGGGTTACGGGAAGGAGCGCATCGCTCGCAGCAGCGTCGGCGTGCACTCAGCCCTCGCTCGGTATTGCAGGAATTGACTTTGCAACGACTATGCCAGCGATGCTGATTGCGAAAAAACGTCGATATTTCCTATGGATATGGAACTCTATCGACGAGGGCGACACTTGTTCTAAACCCGACATCGCTGGGCAGCAGCCGACATCGGTGAGCGGGACTGTTTGAAACAAAACAACGCGAGCAGGAAATGGCTTTCAGGTTCGCAAGCGATTGCCGTTAGCCCGCCGCTCATGGTAGCGGTACGATCTTTGCTTGTTGCTACTCGTCAGCAGAGCGAGGACAACATGCAGACTGGTCTTCGACTTTCCGCGGAAGAGCCGCAGGAAGCGATCAACGGAATCCGATGCGACTTGGCGCTACTCGACGATTGGGAGGACCGCTACCGTTACATCATCGAGCTCGGGCGCACTTTGCCTCCGTTTCCGGATTGTCTCCGCTCCGAAGCCAACAAGGTGCGCGGTTGTGCGAGTCAGGTTTGGCTGTCGAGCAGCTGGCGGGGAGATGCGGGCGCCGATTTGCACCCGGTGCTCGAATTGCGGGGTGACAGCGATGCACACCTCGTACGAGGCCTCGTCGCAATTCTGTTTGCGCTCTATCAGGGCAAGAGCGCAAAGGAGGTGCTCGGCACCGATGTCAAAGCGGTGTTTGCCGAGCTTGGCCTCAATGAGCATCTTACCCCGCAGCGTTCCAATGGCTTCTTCTCGATGGTGGAGCGCATCATCAAGGAGGCGCGCGCTGCTCCTGCTGCGGCCGGCTAACGACTATATTCCGGCCAGGACGCATGGCCCTCGTGGATCGTGGAGATGAACGAAGACGCCCGCCGCTATGCTCCGTCCGTGGCCCGCAATCGCGAGCCCATCCTCGCAGTGCTGGAGCAGCACCTGCCTGCCCAAGGCCTCGTGCTTGAAGTGGCGAGTGGCACGGGCGAACACGTAGCGCACTTGGCCAAGGCGAGGGCGCCTGATCTCGTTTTCCAGCCAAGCGATCCAGACCCCAGTTCTCGCGCCAGCATCGACGCCTGGACTGCTGCGCTCGGCTTGCGCAACGTCCGGCCGGCTATCGCCCTCGATGCCGCGTCGGAGAATTGGCCTGTCGCTCGCGCAGACGCCGTCCTTTGCATCAACATGATCCATATTGCTGCCTGGGAGTCAGCAGTGGGTCTCATGCGCGGCGCGGGGCGCGTGCTGCCTCTGGGCGGCATGCTCTACCTCTACGGCCCCTTCACCTGTGACGGCCACCACACGGCTGCGAGCAATGAAGCCTTTGACCGCGAGCTGCGCTCGAAAAATCCTGCCTGGGGCGTGCGCGACCTGGCCGTCGTCGCCGAGGTGGCGGAGGCCCACGGCTTTGCAAAACCTTTGGTCAAAGAGATGCCGGCCAACAACCTCTCACTCATCTTCGTGCGCCGGAACGAAAGCGCAGTTGCCTTCGATTAAAAGAATTGCTCGACCTATCCTATGTCGTCGCCCAACTTTGATTTGTCCGATGGCTACGGGGTTTCTTCGAACGGCACGACCAGAGTCGATTGCCGCTCGAGCCATCCTGGCACCGGCAAGCCCTTCGTCCGCAGGAACTCCGGATTGAAGAGCTTCGATTGGTAGCGCGTACCATAGTCGGCGAGGACGGTCACGATGGTATGTCCAGGTCCGAGTTCCCGGGCCAGCCTGATGGCGCCTGCCACGTTGATGCCGGACGAGCCGCCGAGGCACAAGCCTTCGTGCTCGAGCAGATCGAAGATGATGGGAACGGCTTCCTCGTCGAGAATTTGATAGGCGACGTCAATCGGCGCGCCTTCCAGGTTCTTGGTGATGCGTCCCTGGCCGATTCCCTCGGTAATGGAGGAACCTTGCGATTTTAGCTCACCCGTCGTGTAGTAGCTGAAAAGCGCGGCCCCCATTGGGTCAGCCAGACCGATTTTGATTGCGCGATTTCGCTCTTTGAGCGCCATGGCAACACCTGCAAGCGTACCGCCGGTGCCAACCGCGCAGATAAAGCCGTCAACCTTACCATTGGTCTGCTGCCAGATTTCCTGCCCGGTCGTTCGGATGTGACCGGCGCGGTTGGCCACGTTGTCGAACTGGTTGGCCCAGATGGCGCCGCTCGGATCGCTCTTGGCGAGCTGCGCTGCGAGCCGACCCGACACTTTCACGTAATTGTTCGGGTTGGCATAGGGAACAGCCGGCACCTCGACAAGCTCGGCCCCGCACAGCCGCAGCATGTCCTTTTTCTCTTGGCTCTGCGTGTTAGGGATGACGATGACAGAGCGGAATCCCAGGGCATTGCCAACGAGGGCCAAGCCGATGCCGGTGTTGCCCGCGGTGCCTTCGACGATCACGCCGCCCGGCCGCAGCACACCCTTCTTCACAGCGTCCTCGATGATGAACAGAGCGGCGCGGTCCTTCACCGACTGTCCGGGATTCATGAACTCGGCCTTGCCGAGGACTGTGCACCCCGTCGCGTCCGAAGCGCGACGGAGCTTGATCAGCGGCGTATTTCCGATCGCGGCGACGACAGCATCGCAGCTTGGCGCGCCCGGCCTCGGCAGCGATCCGGCACCCCGGCTCGCGCTTGTGTAATCTGCGCTCGAACTCGTCTTCATGACGTGGGCTTCGGTTGATGGGCCTATAGTCCGCCGTGTGACTGCGCAGCCATGCAGTAGAGCATTGGGATGGACAGCAGGGTGTTGGTGCGAGAGGTCAGCATCGCGACGCGCCCGGCCTTGGCCTTATCGTCGGCATTGCATTCCGTGATGCCCAAAACCTTCTTCTGGTTCGGCCAGATGATGAACCAGACGTTGAAGGCCATGATCAACGCCAGCCACATGCCGATGCCGATCGCTACGGCGCTGCGGCCGAGAAGCAACGCTTCGCCAAGGTAGCCGTTCATATGGGCAAGAGCCAGCCCGGTGACGACGGTTGCCAGCGCGCCGTAGCGGAACCAGAACAGCACATTGGGCAGAATGAACTTCGTGATAGCCGCGCGATGCTCGACCGGCTGGATCGTCGGCACGGTCGGGATCTGGACGAAATTCAGATACCACAACAGGCCGATCCACATGACGCCGCTCAGAATATGCAGCCAGCGCATGAAAAAGGTCCAATAGGCGAGGCCGAATGTGACGCGCTCGCCCGCTATCCCCACGAGGAGGACGATGATCGCAACGAGAACGAAACCGGCGGTCACCGTCCGGCCGAGTGATTGTAGAATGGATACGTGCGTGCTCCCAGTCGTATCTCAGCGGGGTATAAGCCATTCCGCGCCTGCCGCCGTGAGGATGAAGCTCATGGCCGTTCTCCTCAGACAGCGACCTGATCGTAGCGACGGCTGCTAACCTTCTTGGTCCAAACTCCGCGCGAGATCCCAGCGTCGCGCCCCGACAACGACGTCGCGGTCGACGAACTCGACGGTGTAATACAACGCGCCACAGAACTTCACGATCTCGAGAACGTGGCCGACATCGCCTTCGCGCACCAGGATCGCCCCGACGTCCCTATGAGGGTATGTTCCGTCGTTTCGCAGGGGACGCGCAGCACGCACCTTCTCGCCCACTCTCAGAATTCCCCAACTCGGCCCATCGAGCAAGGCCGCAATATCGCCACCGACGCTTGCCAGTGCTCCGGCGGTGCTTCGTCCCAACTTGTTCTTGCGGCTGGCGTCCATCATGCGAACAGCTCCTGAGCCTTCCTCAACGCCTCAGCGAGGCTATCGACCTCCTCGCGCGTATTGTAGAGGGCGAATGAGGCCCGGCACGTCGCCGAAATCCCGAAGCGATCGAGCAGCGGCATCGCACAGTGAGTCCCCGCGCGCACCGCGATCCCCCAACGATCCATGACGGTGGCGAAGTCGTGCGGGTGGGCGCCCTCGACCTTGAAGGAGACGACCGCACCTTTGCCGACGGCATTGCCGACGATCTGCAGTGAATTGATCTCTCGCAACCGCTCGTGAGCGTAGTCCGTAAGCGCGGTCTCGTGCGCCCGGATGCGCGCCTTGCCGACCGAGGCGATGAAATCGATGGCTTCACCGAGGCCGATGGCCGGAACGATCGCCGGCGTTCCAGCCTCGAACTTGTGCGGCGGATCGCCATAGGTGATGCGGTCGCGGAACACCTCGCGGATCATCTCGCCACCGCCGTTGAACGGCCGCATGGCGACGAGATGATCATACTTGGCATAGAGCGCGCCGATGCCGCTCGGCCCATAAAGCTTGTGACCAGTGATGACGTAGAAATCGCAATCGATGTCCTGCACGTCAACGTCGAGGTGCACGGCCCCCTGCGAGCCGTCCACAAGAACCGGAATGCCGCGGGCATGCGCGAGGCGCACCACGTCCTTGACCGGTACGACGGTGCCCAGCACGTTCGACATGTGCGTTACGGCGACGAGCTTGGTGCGCTCGCTCAGGAGCTTTTCGAACTCATCGAGGAGGAAGTTGCCCTCGTCATCGACCGGCGCCCACTTGATGACGGCCCCTTGGGTCTCACGCAGGAAGTGCCAGGGCACGATGTTCGAGTGGTGCTCCATGATCGAGAGCACGATCTCGTCGCCGGCCTTGATGCGATCGCGCCCGAAGCCATAGGCCACGAGATTGATCGCCTCCGTTGCTCCGCGCGTGAAGATGATCTCCTCACTTCGCCCGGCATTGAGAAAGCCTGCGACTTTGTCGCGGGCTCCCTCATAGGCGGCAGTCGCCGCATTGGCGAGCGTGTGCAGGCCGCGGTGCACGTTCGCGTATTCGGTGGTGTAGGCGCGGTCCATGCGATCGAGAACGGCTTTCGGCTTCTGGGCTGAGGCCGCGTTGTCGAGATAGACAAGCGGCTTGCCGTTGATCTCCATGCGGAGAATGGGGAAGTCCTCCCGAATGCGAGGGACGTCGTAGCTGCCGTTCTTCACCGCCGGATGCATGCCCTTCATCCTCTCGCCAGAAGCCAGGCGGTGGTTGCGTCGGAGAGAGCGGCCTTGAGAGGCTCGAGCTCGATCACATCCAGCGCTTCACCGATGAAAGACTGGATGAGAAGCGCTTCAGCCTCCTTGGCGGGAATGCCGCGGGCCATGAGATAGAACTTGAGCTCGTCGTCGAGAGCGCCGGTGGTGCAACCGTGACCGCACTGCACGTCGTCGGCGAAGATCTCGAGCTCGGGCTTGCTGTCAGCCTCCGCCATCTCGGACAGCAACAGTGCCCGCGTCATCATGCGCGCGTCGGTCTTTTGTGCGTCGGGCCGCACGATGATCTTGCCCTGGAAAACGGTCCTGCTCTCGTCCTCGAGCACGGACTTGAACAATTCCCGGCTCTGGCAGCCGCCGACGGCGTGGTCGAGAGACAGCGTCGTGTCCGCATGCTGCTTACCCTTGAGCAGGCTCGCGCCACGCAAGTCAATCGTTGCCCCGACGCCGGCGCAACGCACGAAAAGCTGATTGCGCGCAACCGCGCCACCCAACGTCATGGTGAAATCACGGTACCTGGCATTCTCGCCCACTTCCGCTGTGAGGGTCGAAATATGGAGCGCTCGTTCCCCTTCCGAAGTCAGCTTGACGTGGTCAAGACACGCGTCGTCGCCGATGCTGAGGTCGAGCGCGACGTTGCTCTGATATTCGACGCTGTCTGGTCCCTCGTGACTTTCTATGAGCGTCAGGCTTGCACCCTTGTCCACGGTGACGAGCGAGCGCGCTACAACGGCTGCGGCCTCAACGGCGCCGTAGAAGAAAACGAGGTGGATCGGCCGCGCGATCCTCGCTCCTGCCTCGACCTCGATCACGGCACCATCGTGCATGAAGGCCGTATTGAGGGCGAAGGCGGCATCGTTAGCGGCGGGGCTGGCCCTGCCGATGCGTTCAAGGACCTTCGGGCCGCCCTGAGTGAGGGCCTCGGCAAGCGAGGTGATCTTAAGGCCAGGCTCGAGACCGGACGTGTCCGAAAGCTCGGCGACAAAGGTGCCATCGACGAAGACGAGCCGGCGCGCTCCAGCACCGGACAGGGCCTTGCCTGCCGCCTCCGCGGATTGCCTTGCGACAGCATTCGGCGCTCCCGCAATCGGCTTGGCCTCGCGCATGAGGGCGCGTAGGTCTGTGTATTTCCATGCCTCGACGCGCCGATGCGGAAGTCCCAACGCCTCAAAGTTGCGGAAAGCGCCCTCCCGGCGTTCAGCGATCTCGGTCCCGCCGGACAGCGTCGGCTTTGCGGCGGCAAAGCTCTTGGCCAGCGCCTGCTCGGCCGCGGTCTTCATCGGTCGAACCTCGGCTTTCATGAGCGTCATGCCGCTTCCTCCTTGTAGCCAGCATAGCCATTCGCCTCGAGCTCGAGCGCGAGCTCCTTACCCGCACTTTTCACGATCCGGCCTTTGGAGAACACGTGGACGATGTCAGGCACGATGTAATTGAGAAGACGCTGATAGTGCGTGATCACGATCATCCCTCGCTCCTTGGACCGGAGGCGATTGACGCCCTCGGAAACCACCTTCAGCGCGTCGATATCTAGTCCCGAGTCGGTCTCATCGAGGACGCACAAACGTGGCTCCAAGAGTGCCATCTGCAGCGTCTCAATGCGCTTCTTCTCTCCGCCCGAGAAGCCCACATTGACTGGCCGCTTCAGCATCTCGGGATCGACACCGAGCTTGGCCGCACCATCGCGCACGCGCTTCAAGAGCTCAGGCGTGGGCAGCTCATTTTCTCCGCGCTTCTTGCGCTGAGCATTGATCGCCGCGCGCAGGAAGGTCATCATCGTCACCCCGGGAATTTCCACCGGATACTGGAAGGCGAGAAAGAGGCCTTTCGCGGCGCGCTCGTCAGGCTCGAGGCTGAGCAAGTCGACACCATCGAGCAACACCTGGCCGTCGACGACATCGTAGTCGTCCTTGCCGGCGAGCACATAGGAGAGGGTGGATTTTCCGGAGCCGTTCGGCCCCATGATGGCATGCACCTCACCTCTGTTCACCGTGAGGTCGACACCATTGAGGATCTTCTTGCCGGCGATCTCAACGTGCAGGTTCTTGATCTCGAGAAGGGGCGTCATTGCGAACTTCCTTTGTTGAACATGCTGGGCCGGTTTACCCGACGCTTCCTTCCAGGCTGATGGAAATGAGCTTCTGCGCTTCAACAGCGAACTCCATTGGCAGCTGCTGCAGCACGTCTCTCACGAATCCATTGACGACGAGCGCGACCGCGTCTTCTGCGGAGAGGCCGCGCTGGCGGCAATAGAACAGCATTTCCTCTGAGATTTTCGATGTGGTCGCCTCGTGCTCGAACACGGCCGAGGAGTTTTTCGCTTCGATGTAGGGAATGGTGTGCGCGCCGCACTCGTCGCCGACGAGAAGGGAATCGCAGTTGGTGAAGTTGCGGGCACCGCTGGCTTTGCGGTGCGCCGAGACGAGGCCGCGATAGGTGTTGTTGGAGCGGCCGGCCGAGATGCCCTTCGAAATGATCCGGCTCGAGGTGTTGCGTCCGAGATGGATCATCTTGGTGCCGCTGTCGACCTGCTGGCGGCCGTTCGAGATGGCGATCGAGTAGAACTCCCCGCGGCTATTGTCGCCGCGGAGCACGCAGCTCGGATACTTCCAGGTGATCGCGGATCCGGTCTCGACCTGCGTCCAGGAGATCTTGGAATTGGCGCCGCGGCAATCGCCACGCTTGGTGACGAAATTATAGATGCCGCCCTTGCCCTCGGAATCGCCCGGATACCAGTTCTGCACCGTCGAGTATTTAATTTCAGCGTCGTCGAGTGCGACCAGCTCGACGACGGCCGCGTGCAGCTGGTTTTCGTCGCGCTGCGGAGCTGTGCAGCCCTCGAGATAGCTCACGTAGGCGCCTTTGTCGGCGATGATGAGCGTGCGCTCGAACTGGCCGGTGTTGCGCTCGTTGATGCGGAAATAGGTCGAAAGCTCCATGGGGCAGCGTACGCCCTCCGGCACGTAGACGAACGAGCCGTCGGAGAACACAGCCGAGTTGAGCGTGGCGAAATAATTGTCGGTAGCCGGCACGACCGATCCCAGGTACTTGCGCACGAGCTCGGGGTGCTCACGGAGGGCTTCCGAGATCGGCATGAAGATCACGCCGGCCTTCTTGAGCTCTTCCTTGAAGGTCGTCGCGACCGACACGCTGTCGAACACCGCGTCGACTGCCACACGCGTCCTGGTCGTCCCGTTGGATTCGCCATCGAAGTCGGGCGCCCCCTCGAGGGAGGAGCCGGCTTCGCCCTCGGCACCCGGCTCACGCTTCACGCCGGCGAGAATCTCCTGCTCGCGCAGAGGAATGCCGAGCTTCTCGTAGGTGCGCAGGATTTCCGGATCAACATCGTCGAGCGACTTCGGCGCCTTAAACTGCTTGGGCGCGGAGTAGTAGTAGAGGTCCTGGTAGTCGATCTTCGGATAGTCGACGCGTGCCCAGGTGGGTTCTCGCATGGTCAGCCACCGGCGATAGGCTTCGAGCCGCCACTCGAGCATCCAGGCCGGTTCATTCTTCTTTGCGGAGATGAAGCGAACGATGTCCTCGCTGAGGCCCTTGGGGGCCTTCTCCGATTCGATCAGCGTCTCGAAGCCATACTTGTATTGGTCGACGTCGATGCGGCGGACTTGGTCGATGGTCTCTTGGATAGCTGCCATTCGTCTCTCCGCTTATTCCGTCTGTTGCTCTTGCGTGACCCGTGCCAAGGCACGCCGTCTCACCTCTGGGTCGGGATCTTCACAGAGCCGCACCAGTGCCTCGCTGTCACCGCGCTCAGCCACCACATAGCGCACACGCAAGTCCTCGTCGGCGACGAGCGCCGTAAGCCATACCGGAGTGAGCCGCTTCGCGACTGCGATGCGCACCAGCGGATCCCTGTCGGCGATCATGGCGAGCAAGGCGTCCAGCTTGATCCGGCGCGCCACCTCGCGGCGCACCTGCGGATCGGCATCGTGCATTGCGAGCGGCAGCACATCTGGCGGCACGCGTTTCACCGCCTCGAGGCGCACCCAGTAGTCCTCGTCGCCGAGCAAGTTGACCAGAGCCGCGCCGTCTAGTCGCTGTGCGAGAACCATGCGCACTTTGCTGTCAGGATCGCGGCTCAAGCGCACGATCCGGTTGACAGGCAGGCGCCGCGCCACGACGGCTCTCACGTCTGGCTCGGGGTCGTCGAGCAGCGGGGACAATTGGAATACGCTCGCGTATTTCGCTGCGAGGGCACGAGCTTCGAAATAGGGATGGTTCAGGTAGTTCTTTGCTTTGGCCGGATTGGCGGCGAAGAAACGATCGATGCGCCGGGCACGCCGATCACGGACGCAGACGCGTCCGAGGTCGCAAAGCGCCTCCGAACGGATGTCCTCGTGCGGACAGTCGCGGCACGAGACCGGCTGGTCGAGCCAATCGACCGCTTCCGTCGCCACGTTGCCTGAGTTGCCGCCGGTACGCGCCACGATGCTTACTCCTCAGGCGGCGGGAGCCGGCACGCACGTATTCTCGACCGGGCAGACGGCTGCACATTGCGGCGTATCGAAGTGCCCGACGCACTCGGTACATTTCTTTGGATTGATGATGTACATGTCGCCCTTGAGAGTGATGGCGGCGTTGGGGCATTCGAACTCACAAGCGCCGCAGACGGTGCATTGCGAGGCGATAATCTTATAGGCCATGGGGCTCGCTCCTCAGGGCGCAGGCGATGCCTGCGTACTTCATCTCTTTCAAGCCGCGTGCCAGTCGTTAAGTATTTGAATTTGAATGATTATAAAGAATACTTTGCGGCGAGCGGGCTGTCGCTCCCACGACAACGTGTCGGATATCCGACACCTGGGCCGCGCGTCTACCGAAGCGTCGATTGCAAAAGAGATCGTGCGGCAATCTGATGTGGCGTTGCGCACAGCAAGTAGCGCAATTTGGCCGAACGCATTCCTGATTCCTCTTTGGATGGTCCCATGAGACCGAGTGCTCGCGACGCACTGCCAGGACGGACCGTGTCCACCACCCAGGGATCGACACCGCTGATATCGAGATCGAGCTGGCCGCCGGGCCTACTATGACGTCATCGATCACCAACAAGGCGGTCGAAGATCTCGGCCTCACGGTCGGGGACAACGTCTCAGCCGTGATAAAGTCGTCTGACGTCATGATCGAAAAGTGACGAATGAAGCGGCACGCTGCTGTCCACCTCCATTCCAGTCGGGGGGGCGATTCGCTGGTTGAATTTCTCCAGCACCCGCCTCCGGCTCTCGCGCCCGGACATTTCGCGCCACCAGGCGTCGATGACGCGGCGCTCGCACGCGAGCGTGGTGCCAAAGCCGCCTGTGAATTGGATCCAGGCGTCGTAGCATTTGTCGGGAACGGCCGTGAGGATCGGCAGCCCGGCCACTACGGCTTCGGCGATCTCCGCTCGGAGCCCACCGCCTGCAGCTTCCTGCTTGGAGAACTTGTTGACGATCACGAGCTCCACACTCTCGGCAATTGCCCGGCTTACTGAAACCGCCGCTTCGGCAATGCCGGAGGGATCCAGCTTGCAAGACTGGGCCCCAGGTCCGAGCGTCTGGCAGATCGGGATAGCGCGCCCAGTCATCAGGTCGATCATGGTCATCAGGTCGCGCGGCCCGCCGTTGCCGTTGCCGTTTTGCTGCACAACCCCGCCGATGCGGTGGCCTTCGCAGATGAGGTCGGCCGCAAAAGATCCGATCAAGACGTCGACGTCATCCTCACCGGACCGATAAATGATCGCGGCCAGCTTCGAGAGGTGATCGTGGTCATCCACTGTCATCGCCACCGCGTTCCTTCGGCAAAGGAGTCTAGGGTCGGTCCGGCAGAAAGCCTCAGGCTTGGTTAAGCAAGCTCCGTGCCGCTGCCGCGTGCCCGAAATAACGCCAATATCGCGTGAGACTTGTCGACTGACCGCGACACGCGCATTCATTGTCGCAAATACGACGACGGTGTATTCATGCGCCCGTTTACTCGGGAGGCCCCTATGCAGACTGCCGCATTCCGCGGGGAGCTTGAGAAGCTCCTCGCCGACGATGTGCCCCACGGCGATCTGACCACGGAAGCGCTTGGCATCGGCGGTCTGCACGGTGAGATGGTCTTCACCGCTCGTGACGCGCTGGTGCTGGCCGAGGTCGAGAGCGCCGTGGCGCTGCTGGAGATCGCCGGTTGTCGTGTCTCGCCCAAGGCGCGCTCAGGAGAGCGGCTCGCACCTGGAGCCGCAATTCTCATCGCCGAGGGGACCGCTGCCGCACTGCATCGCGGATGGAAAGTGGCACAAACCCTGATCGAAGTTTGGTCTGGCGTCGCGACGGCAGCGCGCGCGATCGTTGATGCGGCAACGGCGATCTCACCACATGTCGTCGTTGCTTGCACGCGCAAGAATATGCCGGGAACGAAGTCGTTTGCGGTCCGGGCCATTCGCGCCGGCGGAGCAGTCGTTCATCGGCTGGGTCTCTCGGAGTCGGTGCTCGTATTTCCGGAGCATCGCACCTTCCTCGCGAGCGAGCCGCTGGACGAGACGGTCAATCGGTTGCGCGGGGCGGCACCTGAGAAGAAGCTCGTGATCGAGGCGAATTCAATTGCAGACGCAGTAGCGGCGGCTGAGGCGGGGTTCGACGTCATCCAGGCAGAAAAGTTCAGCCCGCAACAACTGGCCGGGCTCGTCGGAGAGCTTGCTCGCTTGATCCGGCGGCCTCTGATTGCCGCGGCTGGCGGCATCACCGCCGACAATGCTTCCGCTTACGCACAAGCCGGCGCCGACATCCTCGTTACGTCATCGCCGTATCTGGCCCGCCCGCGCGATGTTCAAGTGCGCTTCGCACCGGCTGCATGTCGGAGCGTTGCCCCCGCTGACACCTACCCCGCTAACTCCGGTGTCAGAAATGCCTGATCTCGATGCCGTGCTTCTTCAGCGCGTAGCCTATCTGGCGCGGCGTCAGACCTAGGATGCGCGCAGCCTTGGCTTGAACCCAGCCGGCCTTTTCCATCGCCTCTACGAGCCGCTCGCGCTCTGAACCCTGCTCGCCATCATGTTCCACAAGTGAGTCGACGCGGTCTACACTGGGCGCGGCGGCAGGCTCAACTGCCGTAGGACGACTTGTTGCCCTGTCTATGCTGCCTTTTGCGGCCGCCGGCAGAATCTGTAACGGGATCCGCAGCTGCGGGCGTTGGGGCGGTGATGGGGAGCTCCCTTTCCACAGCAAAGCCGACAGACACTGGTCGTGGCGACAGGCAAAGTCGTCGCCAACAATCGCTGTACCAGACGCGAGCGTTGCAGTCCGGCAGACGCAGTTCTCGAGCTCACGCACGTTTCCCGGGAAGTAGCAGGCCTTCAAAACATCGACCGCACTCGGAGCGAGCGTCAGATTACGCTCATTCTCCTTGTTAAATCGGCTGAGAAACGCTTCCGCCAGCACCGGGATGTCTCCCTTTCGCTCGCGCAGCGAGGGCAGTATCAACGGGACAACGCTAATGCGATAATAGAGGTCGGCGCGGAACGTACCGTGGGTGACAGCGTCCTCGAGATTGCGGTTGGTTGCCGCCACGACGCGCACGTCGACCTTCTGCGTCTTCGTGCTTCCCACCCGGTCGAACTCGCCCTCTTGCAGGACGCGCAAGAGCTTCGCCTGAAATGCCGGTGATATTTCCCCGATCTCATCCAGGAAAATCGTCCCTCCGTCGGCTAATTCAAATCGGCCCTTGCGCGTGTTGACGGCACCCGTGAACGCACCCTTCTCATGGCCGAAAAGCTCAGATTCGAGCACGGATTCCGGCAGCGCTGCGCAGTTGAGCTTAACAAAGGGACCTTTCGAGCGCCTTGAGACCTCGTGGATCGCGCGCGCGAAAAGCTCCTTACCAGTGCCCGACTCTCCGCGCAGCAAGACGGTGGCATTTGATTGGGCGACGATCTCGATTTTGGCCAACAGCGCGCGGATGGGGGCGCTGTCCCCGACGATGCCAGAGACACGCGGGCGGGCCTTGCTGGGTTTGACGCTGGTCAGCTCCTTCTCGAGCCTCCGGCTCTCATCCATTAGACGCTCACGGTCGCGCCCGATCACCCTGTGAAGATGGATCGTTTGGCCGATGAGGTTCGCGATCATGGTGAGAAAACGCATGTCCTGGTCGGCCCGGAACATGCTTCTCTCGTCCCACACCCGATCAATAGAGAGGGTGCCGACCACCTTGTCCTCAATCTTAATTGGGACGCCGATGAACGACAACGGCTGAGGTTCTTCGACGCTCTCGCTCGCGTCCCCAATATTGGTGTTCTGGAAAAGCGGATGCCCGCGTGCGTTCTGCACCACGAGCGGCATCGCTGTTGCGACGATCTGGTCGAGCGCCTTCCGCGGCAGCCGAACGAGACCCTCCGCGGCAACATCCTCTGTCCACGATGTGCCAATGACGACGTCGGGAACATCCTCGTCGTCGAGCAACATGACGGTCCCGTGCTGCATGTCCAGAAACGAGGACAGCAGATTGAGGACGCCGGACAGCGTCATCTCAAGGCGGGCCGGCCTTGCGAGGATCTTCGAGACCTCGTAGATGCCGATTAGTGCGATCTCACTGAGTTGCCGCGGCTCAGACTTGAGCGGCTGATCGGTCCTGAGATTGGTTTGTTTCATAGCTACCATGTCGCCGCCTCATCACGGTGACGATAGGAGAAATACCCCCAGCTCCTATTGCATCGCAAAATGCTAGTCTCAAAAATCGAGGTTGTCGCGCCTAACTTTCAGTCAATGCCGCTGTAAATTCTGAGCAATCTGCCCTCTTGCAGTGCAATTCTGCAGAAGTTGCAGAGCGCTGTACGTGCACCGATCTGCAAACGCCAATTAAGCCCTGAAGCTCGTTCGCTGCTCGCAGTCTCGACAAGGACGTCGGGCTCATACTCCGTCAGGGCCGCATCGAGAATGGGCTCTCGGCTTGTGCTGGCGACGGGACGCGGGAAACTTGCCATCGCCAGCGGGAATGAAATGGCGGTCGACGCCACCAACGAGGCCCGCAGGCTCTTCGAATAACTCGGGTTTCTCCAACTACTTGTCCTAGAGACCCCGGTTTCCCACCGCAAATCCAAGTGCGCGCTTGCAAGTGCACGTTATCTGGCATACCATATACAAAATGCCAGATAGCAGCGGAACAGTGGGAGCTTCATGACCGACAGCCTGACGAATGTCGGTCCGCGCGGGGGCAGTGTGAGCCTCAAGTCGCGAGCCTACGACGCCCTCAAAGCGGCAATCATGCGCATGGATATCTACGCGCCAGATGCACAGTTGAGATTCGACGAGCGCGACCTTTCGCTGCGCTTCGGGGTCTCGCGCACGCCGTTACGCGAGGCGCTGGTGCAGCTCGACCGGGAGCGTCTCGTCAAAATCGTCGCCCGGCGCGGCATCTTCATTGTGCGGAAGACCAAGGCCGAGATCCTTGACATGATCACGGTGTGGGCGAGCTTGGAAAGCATGGCGGCGCGCCTCGCCGCAGAGGTTGCCGGCAGCGCTGAGATCAAAGCCTTGCATCTCCTCGTCGATCCCTATGCCCAGAACGACGCGCTGGCAGACCTAGGCGCCTACTCCGACGCCAACATCAAGTTCCATCAGGCGATCATCAAGGCCAGCGGCAATCCCCTCATCGTCGACATCACCAACGGGCTCTTCTTCCACGTGCGCGCCATCCGCAACCGCACTTTCGGTGATCGCGCGAGGGCGCAACGCTCCGTCGAAGATCATCGCCAAATCGTCGCCGCGCTCGAGGCGCGCGACGGCGACCGAGCCGGGCACCTCGTGCGCGAACATACCATGAAGCTGTGCGACCACGTCGCGCGATACGTCGACCTCAACTAGCTCGAATGCAACCAGAACCGGGAGGAGTAGCGTGAACTTTTTCGCAAAGAAGGTCCCAACCAAACCCGATCAACCAGCCGCGCAAAAACCGGCCGTTGCGCCTCTCCCGCCTATCGCGGCCGCGCCGCCGATCGCGCCCGCTGCAAGCCCGGCAGTGCCCACGCCAAATGTTCCCGCGTCCTATCCGCTCGGCATCTCGAAGCCCGCCTCGGGTGGCCCGGCACCCGCCTTCATCCCCGTTTCATATCCGCTGGGCATCGGGCCCAAGAAGGGTCCCGCGATCAAAGCAGTGGCAACGGAAGAGCCCGAGCTGACGGATGGCTTTCAGCTCGTCATCGACGCGCTGAAGCTCAACGGCATCGACACGATCTACGGCGTACCGGGCATCCCGATTACCGATCTTGGCCGCCTGGCGCAGGCTGAAGGCATACGGGTCATCTCGTTCCGGCACGAACAGAACGCGGGCAACGCAGCGGCGATCGCCGGGTATCTGACCAAGAAGCCGGGCGTCTGCCTCACCGTTTCGGCGCCAGGCTTTCTCAACGGTTTGACCGCGCTCGCCAACGCGACGACGAATTGCTTTCCGATGATCCAGATCTCCGGCTCGTCCGAGCGCGAGATCGTCGACCTGCAGCAGGGCGACTACGAGGAGATGGACCAGCTTGCCATCGCCAAGCCGCTCTGTAAGGCTGCCTTCCGCGTGTTGCATGCCGCCGACATCGGCATCGGGGTCGCGCGTGCGATCCGGGCGGCGGTCTCCGGGCGTCCAGGCGGCGTCTATCTCGATCTCCCGGCCAAGTTGTTCTCTCAGACCTTGGCCGCGGAAACCGGCAAGAAGTCGCTCGTCAAGGTCATCGATCCGGCGCCTGCCCAGATCCCGGGCAAGGATGCCGTCAAGCGTGCGCTCGACCTGCTCGCCGGCGCCAAGCGCCCGCTCATCATCTTAGGCAAAGGCGCAGCCTATGCGCAGGCCGACGACGCCATCCGCACGTTGGTGGAAAAGAGCCGCATTCCCTTCCTGCCGATGAGCATGGCCAAGGGCCTGCTCCCTGACACGCATCCGCAATGCGCGGGAGCTGCGCGCTCAACGGTGCTCAAGGACAGCGATGTCGTCCTCTTGGTCGGGGCCCGTCTCAATTGGCTATTGTCTCACGGCAAGGGCAAGACCTGGGGCGAGCCCGGATCCAAGAAGTTCATTCAGGTCGATATCGAGCCCAAGGAGATGGATTCCAATATCGAGATCGCTGCTCCGCTGGTTGGCGACATCGGCTCCTGCGTCACTGCTCTGCTCGAGGCCATGGATGGCAAGTGGCAGGCGCCGCCTTCCGACTGGACCAACGCCATCAAGGCAAAGAAGGAAGAGAACATCGCCAAGATGGCGCGGAAACTCGCGCAGGAAACCTCTCCGATGGACTTTCACGGCGCGCTCGGCGCGTTGCGCAGGGTCATCAAGGAACGGCCGGATGCCATTCTCGTCAATGAGGGCGCAAACACCCTCGATCTCGCCCGCGGTGTCATCGACATGTATCAGCCGCGCAAGCGATTGGATGTTGGCACCTGGGGCGTCATGGGCATCGGCACGGGCTTTGCGGTCGGTGCGGCGATCGAAACCGGGAAGCCGGTTCTCGCGGTCGAGGGCGACAGCGCCTTCGGTTTCTGCGGCATGGAGGTCGAGACCATCTGCCGGTACGAGTTGCCGGTCTGCATCGTCGTATTCAACAACGATGGCATCTATCGGGGCACCGACATCGATCCTAACGGCCGCGACCCGGGCACGACCGTCTTCGTCAAGGGCTCGCGCTACGACAAATTAATGGAGGCCTTCGGCGGCGCCGGCAGCACTGTGACGACGCCGGACGAGCTTAAGCGTGCTGTCGACATTGCCATGGATAGCGGCAAGCCGACCTTGATCAACGCGATGATCGATCCGGCGGCCGGAACCGAGAGCGGCCGGATCGGCAACCTCAATCCGCAGAGCGTGCTGAAGAAGCACTAAATCCGGATCTGTCATTCGAAGAAAGCTGTCTACTGAGGAGATACGCACCAATGACCAAAGCCCTGGAAGGCATCAAGATCATCGATTTCACGCACGTGCAGGCGGGACCGGCTTGCACGCAGCTCCTCGCCTGGTTCGGCGCAGACGTGATCAAGGTCGAACGCCCCGGCTCGGGCGACGTGACGCGCAGCCAGCTGCGTGACATTCCCGACGCCGATGCGCTCTACTTCACGATGCTGAACTCGAACAAGCGCTCACTGACGCTCGACACCAAGAAGCCCGAGGGCAAGGAGGTGCTCGAGAAGCTGATCCGCGTCTCCGACGTCATGGTCGAGAACTTCGGGCCAGGCGCGCTCGATCGCATGGGCTTTTCCTGGAAGCGCATTCTCGAGCTCAACCCAAAGATGATCCTCGCCTCCGTGAAGGGCTTCTCCGACGGGCATCACTACGACGACCTCAAGGTCTATGAGAACGTGGCGCAGTGCGCCGGCGGTGCGGCCTCCACGACCGGTTTCTGGGACGGGCCACCGGTGATCAGCGCCGCCGCGCTCGGCGACAGCAACACCGGCATGCATCTTGCCATCGGCATCCTGACCGCACTGCGCCAGCGCGATAAGACCGGTTCGGGCCAAAAGGTCGCCGTCTCGATGCAGGACAGCGTGCTCAACCTATGCCGCGTCAAGCTGCGCGACCAACAGCGTCTCGACAAAGTCGGATATCTCGAGGAATACCCGCAATATCCGCACGGCTCGTTTACGGATGTCGTGCCGCGTGGTGGCAACGCCGGCGGCGGGGGTCAGCCAGGCTGGATCCTGAAGTGCAAGGGCTGGCAGACCGATCCCAACGCCTACATCTACTTCACGATCCAGGGACATGCCTGGGAGCCTATTTGCGATGCTATCGGCAAGCCCGAGTGGAAGAGCGATCCGGCCTATACGACGGCGCGGGCTCGCCAGCCGCACATTGTCGAGATCTTTGAGACAATCGAGGGCTGGCTCGCAGACAAGACGAAGTTCGAGGCTGTCGACATCCTGCGCAAGCACGACATCCCGTGTGCACCGGTGCTGTCGATGAAAGAGCTCGCCGAGGATGCTTCGCTCAGGGCGAGCGGCACGATCGCGGAAGTCGATCACAAAGTCCGGGGCAAGTACCTGACGGTCGGCAGCCCCATCAAATTCTCGGATATGAAGGTCGAGATCACAGGCTCTCCGCTGCTCGGCGAGCACACGGAAGAGGTGTTGTCCGAGCTCGGCTACACGAAAGACCGCATCCAGGAGCTGCATCGGGCCAACGCGGTCTAATACCGGCCGGACAAAGTCATGACTCACTGGTCAGCGGTTTCCGGCCGGTATTCTCTTTAGCTTGCGCGCAGCCATGCTGAAAGCATGCTTCCAGCATGGCACACCAACCCTGCGCGCTGATACGAACCGCACTGCGTCAGCACTTCGTGCGGTTGGTATCAGTCATTACCAGGCCAACATCCCAGTCCTCCCTAAGACCTAGCGACGCCCGCAATGGCGTCGCATTTTTCTATGGTGGTGCACCAAACGAGGAGACAAGCATGCAAACTAAGGTTGATCTCAACGACCTTGTCTCGGCCGTTGGAGACGCGGTCGTCGTCAGCGACATCGATGGCAACATCACGTTGTGGAACAAGGCCGCGGAGCGCCTCTTCGGCTACACGGAAGCCGAGGCGCTCGGACAAACGCTCGATTTGATGATCCCCGAGCGCATGCGCGAGCGGCACTGGGACGGCTACCGCACCACCATGCAAACGGGGATCACCCGATACGGCACCGAGGTGCTTCAAGTGCCGGCGATCGACAAAGCCGGCCGCGCTTTTTCAATAGCGTTCACGGTAGCCCTGCTCTATTCGCCAAACAACGAGATCACGGGTATTGCAGCCGTCATCCGCGACGACACGCGACGTTTCGAGAGGGACCGAGCACAGCGCAAGCGCATCGTCGAGCTCGAGCGTCTTGTCACCGACGGTATAACCCGCGCATCTGACGCGCAGGCGCCATTGACGGGCTGTCCGGCGCATACGTCAAGCTAGGTGGGACGACACGATCGTGGCGATGATGCGGGACTAGTGTGGTGATTGCGAAGTTCGTCACCATCTACAGCACGCTAAAAGCAAACTTCGCGATCGGGACACTAGTCTAAGATGCCTTGGCTGTGCTCTTCAACGTAAGTCGCAAGGCCCAAGGTATGATCTCGAGCGAGCTTTTCGGCGAGCTCGGTATCGCGGGTCTCAAGAGCCTCGATGATCTTGAGATGATCTTGGATCGAGCGCGCCGCGCGATCATCGCGTCCGATCGTGATTTGCCGGATGCCGCGCACATGCAGCAAAAGGTTCTCAGTCATCTCGGCAAGCAGGGCGGAGCCCGTCAACTCGATGATCGTCTGGTGGAAGCGGATGTTGGCCGTCGAGTACTCGCTCAGATAATCCGCGGGCTTGTGGCTCTCGTCGAACTCCGTAAACAGCGCTCTCAGCCGCGCGATGTCCGCGTCGCTCGCGCGCTGCGTCACGAGGCGGGCCGCCATGCCTTCTAGCGCGGCCCACACCTGTATCATCTCGATGACCTCGCGCTTGGCCTTCTTGACGACCATGATGCCGCGGCGCGGCACAGACTTGACGAAGCCCTGCTGCTCAAGCATAGCGATCGCCTCACGCACGGGCGTCCGGCTCACGCCGAGCCGCTCTGATAGTTGTCGCTCGTCGATCCAGGCCGGCTCGGGCGAGCTGTAGATGTCCATGTTGATGATGGCGCGCTTCAGCGCGTTGTAGGCCTTGGTCTTAAAGGTCTCCTCCGGTCCGAATGGCTTGAGGACAAGGTCCGGCGTCGATGCGTCAGCGAGCGGCCAGCGAGCTTGAGCTTGGGCATTTTCGGCCACGATGGTTCTTCTCCCAATTGCGTCGGAAACTTTGACGGCGCTGGCATAATATAGACCATCCACCAGTTTGTCCCAACTCTGTTCAGCACCGGGCAGCTCTACGCGTTGCTTTCTAAAGCAACGATATCAGGATGCCGGCGGAGTGCGTGTGGGTCAAAGCCGATCTTGGCGTCTAGGCATTGGAGCTCGCCCGATTTGGATACGATCAGAGGATTGAGCTCCAGCAGCGCCATGTCCTTGGCAATGAATGCCGCATAGAGCTTCGGGATCAGGCTCGCGGCCTGGACGGCCTGATCGCCGCCGAGGCCGAGCATGCCTGCGATCGAGCGTCCTTGTTGAGGTAGAACGCCAGAAAGGGGATCGACCGCGACTGTGAGGATCTTCCGCGGCGTCTCGCGGGCAACCTTTTCGATATCTGCGCCGCCGTCCGTGGATACGACGAAAGCCACCTGGCCGCTCTCCGGGTCAACCACGGCCGAGAGATAGAGCTCCCTGTCGATCTCCACGCCTTCCTCGATGTAGAGCCGATTGACCGGCTCGCCGCCGGGACCCGTTTGAGCTGTCACAAGCGTGTTGCCGAGCATTTCGGCCGCGTGCTCGCCGACCTCCTCGGGTGAGGAGGCAATGCGCACCCCGCCCATTGCGTCCGGCCGGAGCTCCTTGAACCTGCCTATGCCACGCCCGCCGGCTCGAATCTGCGACTTGACCATATAAAGCGGCCCGGGAAGCTTTGCTGCGGCGGCCCTGGCCTCATTCACGTCGCCCGCCGGATAGCCGTGCGGCACCGGCACCCCAAACGAGCGCAATAGCGCCTTGCCTTGATACTCATAAATATTCACCGGCAGCACTCTCGCTTGTGGTCATGCCGTTTGCCAAAGTGCTTAGTGACAAAAATGGAGCGGGCTCCAGCACCAAGCTGGAGCCCGCCCGTCCGAAGCCGCCCTGGCGGCAGCTTCGAAGCAAGATACGCAAGATGGCGGCAGTCTCGGGCCGCCATCCCGTTGCGCACTGAGATCAGGCGAGGACCCGATCGCCACTCTGCATCTCGTAGCGGCGCACAACGCCTGCACGCCATGGCTTCAGGACCAGGATCGCGAGGAGCGACGCAAGGATGTTCGCAGCCGCCGCGATGATGAACACGGTATCCCACGACCCCGTCGTCTGCTGCAGCGTGTTGGCGAAGGGCACCAGCAGTGCAGCCGTTCCCTTGGCCGTGTAGAGCAGGCCGGCGTTGGTGGCGGCAAACTTGCTGCCGAAGGTGTCCGTACAGGTTGAAGGGAAGAGGCTGTAGATCTCCCCCCAGGCGAAGAACACCGCGCCGCTCAGGATAACGAACCAGAGGGGATCGCTGCCCCACAGGTAGAGAAGGTAGATGCCGATACCTTCCATGCCGAAGGCGATAAACATCGTGTTCTCACGTCCGATCTGATCGGAAACCCATCCGAAGAATGGGCGCGTCAGGCCGTTCAGGATGCGATCGATGGTAGCGGCGAACGTCACTGCGGTCATGGTCAGGCCCATGAGCGTCACCGGGATGGCGTCGATCTTGAGATCGGCGGCAATGGGCTTCAGGTTCGCGGTCACCATGAGGCCGCCGGCGCCAACGATTACGAACATAAAGTACATGAGCCAGAAGATCGGCTGCATGAGCACCTCCGTGGGCGCAAAGTCCCGCCGCGATTGAACGACGCTGGTGCTGACCGCAACGTCTGGGATCTGTCCGCGTTGGGGTCCTTTCATCAAGAGCGAGAAGATGACAATGACGACGCCCTGGATAATACCGAAGTAGAAGAAGGCAGCTTCAAAGCCGTTGGTGCCGATCATCCACTGGATGGGAGCAACCGTTAGCGCGGAGCCCGCGCCAAAACCGGCGGCCGTAATGCCCGCCGCGAGGCCACGTTTGTCTGGGAACCATTTGAGTGCGTTGCCAACACAGGTTCCGTAGACGCCACCGGCACCGATGCCGGCAATGATCTGACCGAGGTAGAACATGCCCAATGTCGTGGCATAGGAATTTATGACCCAACCGATGGCACAAAGAATGCCACTGAGAAGCACCACCCGGTTCGGGCCGTACTTGTCGACAAAATACGCCTCAACGGGGACGAGCCAAGTCTCGAAGAGGACGAAAAGCGTGAAGGCCCATTGGATCGCTGACCGATCCCAACCGAATCTATGCTGGATGTCCGGGACGAAGAACGTCCAGCCGTACTGCAGATTTGCGATCATCACCATACAGACGACGCCGATGGCGAGCTGGCCCCAACGGTAGCTGTCAGCTACTCGTTGAGAACCTGTTTCTCCTTGAGTTCCTGCCATTTTACTTACCCCGTTTCTCTTTACTGGAGGGTTGCTGGAGAGCGTTGAGGATTGCGTAGCCAACGAAACTAAACCGCGACATACTGGTATACAGGATGCCAGATGGCAAGACGGAATTCCAGGCTGGGGGGCAGGAGAAGACCGAAGGCGCGCAAAAATCGGCCGTCGAGCGGGCGCGCTCACGATCCGCAGAGACCTCAAGAATCAGGATAATTTGTCGCAGGTCGATCGAGGGGGGAGGGGGCAAAAAAATCTTTTAAAAAATCGTGAACGCGGCCGTGGGGAATGGGGCAGGGATGTGCCTGCTTAGCTGAAATCGCTATTTTTGGGCTGTCGATGTGGTCCTAGTGCTGTCTGCGCCCAGGGAAACGACCAGATGGTCGGCCATCCAGTCGTTTAGCCCCGATCGCGCTGAGCATATTCTAAAGGCCGAACGGCTCGACCTTGGCAGTCCGCTTGTCGAGCTCGGCCAACTTCGTGAGCACGGCAGCCAGAACGGCCCAAGCTCGCGCCGAGAGCGAACGCTGACCCATGGGGCGGCGCAGAGCAACAGCAGTCATGATCAATACCTCCTCGAATTTGCCCAAAACGCTTATCGGCGCAGGGCGTTGATGAGTATGGTATTTAGCATACCAGCGCATGCTTACCTAGAATTCTTGCTGCATTGCAGCGTTGCGTGGCCTGCATGGCTGCGGACTTTGCTGCGCAAACTAGGAGTGGCTGATTGTCACATTATTCAATTGACACTATGGTATCTGGCATGCCAGATATCGAACGGCTTCGTGGTCTTGACAACTCGGCGGTGCTCTCTCGTGAGGGAGGGTTACCAAGGGGGGGTAGGTTTGGCCTCGGCAGCACCCGTCTACTTCGAGGCGCTTGAAAACTTGCAGTGCGAACGACCAAGCTCTTGCGTCCGGCAGCCAGACCCCAGATCACGAACATATGGCGTATGCAGGCAGCTTCCGATCCGCCCTTGCCAGCATACGTAACGAAAAAAAACTTGGAGAGGAAAAAATGGGCAAGGCGCTCGAAGGCGTACGCATTCTGGATTTCACGCACGTCCAGTCCGGTCCGACCTGCACTCAGCTCCTGGCGTGGTTCGGCGCCGACGTAATCAAGGTCGAAAGGCCCGGCACGGGCGACGTCACGCGCGCACAGCTGCAGGATATTCCGAACGTCGACAGCCTCTATTTCACGATGCTGAACCACAACAAGCGGTCGATCACGCTCGATACAAAGCACCCGACTGGCAAGGCCGTGCTGGAAGAGCTGATCAAGAGCTGCGACGTGCTGGTCGAGAACTTCGCGCCCGGTGTGCTCAATCGCATGGGGTTCTCGTGGGCACGGATCCAACAAATCAATCCGCGCATGATCGTCGCCTCGATCAAAGGTTTTGGCCCCGGTCCGTATCAAGACTGCAAGGTCTACGAGAACGTCGCGCAATGCGCTGGCGGAGCCGCCTCGACCACGGGGTTCGATGACGGGCCCCCGCTCGTCACGGGCGCGCAGATCGGTGATTCCGGCACCGGCCTGCATCTCGCGCTTGGTATCGTCACGGCCCTCTACCAACGTACCGTGAGCGGCCGCGGCCAGCGCGTCGATGCCGCCATGCAGGACGGCGTGCTGAACCTTTGCCGAGTTAAGCTGCGCGACCAGCAGCGTATCAAGAACGGCCCCATGACCGAGTACCCGCAGTATCCCGACGGCACCTTCGGCGACGCCGTCCCACGCGCCGGCAATGCGTCGGGTGGCGGCCAGCCTGGTTCGATCCTCAAATGCAAGAACTGGGAAAGCGATCCAAACGCCTACATCTACTTCATTACGCAGGCTGCCGTGTGGGCGGCCATCTGCACCGTGATCGGGAAGGACGAGTGGATCACCGATCCTGACTACGCGACGCCCGCTGCGCGCCTGCCGCGGCTCAAGAGCATCTTCGCGACCATTGAGGAGTGGACCATGACCAAGACGAAGTTCGAGGCCATGGAAATTCTCAACGCCTTCGACATTCCCTGCGGCCCCATCCTGTCCATGAAAGAGATCGCCGAGGATGCGTCCTTGCGTCAGACCGGCACGGTCGTCGAGGTGGATCATCCGGCTCGCGGCAAATACCTGTCGGTCGGAAATCCCATCAAGCTGTCGGACAGCCCCACGGTGGTCGAGCGCTCGCCGCTTCTCGGCGAGCACACCGAGGAAATTCTGCGCGACGTGCTCAAGCTCGACGCGAACCGCATCCGCGAAATCCAGGCGAGCGGCGCTCTCGGCGAACCGGTTCCCATCGCTGCTGAGTAACTACCGTGAGCCTCGGGCGGCAGAGGAGTTCTTCTCTGGCCTCTGCCGCCCACCCTTCGATCGAGGAGCCCTGATCCTAGACCTTGCACCGTGAATGGGAGGAGCGGATGAAGCTCCACGAGTTCCAAGCCAAGCAAATCCTCTCCGACTTCGGTCTCCTAGCACCCGAGTCGGGCGTGGCCATCACGCCGGAGCAGGCCCAGGAGATCGCTCGCGGGCTCAAGGCGTCTCGCTTCGTCGTCAAAGCCCAGATCCATGACCACTTTCGCAACAAGCTGACGGAAGAACATTTTGCTAATTCCCCCGTAGAGGTGGGGAAGACCGCGCGCTCCCTTCTCGGGCAGGCGATTGCGGGCAACACTCCAGGCGCCGGAGATCAGGCGATCAAACGCGTGCTGGTGGAAGCGGCCGTCAGCGCAGAGCACGTGTTTGTCCTAAGCCTCTTCGTAGATCCCGCGGCCGGAGGGATCATGCTCTCCGGCTACAACCGCAGCGACCCAGCCAAATCCGGCGCGGCCGGCGTCCTGCGCTTGGACCTTGGCACGGGTCACGACTTTCCCGAACAGGACGTGGAGCACCTTGTGGCGCATCTCGGCGTGCCGGATCCACAGCGAGAGACCTTCTCGGCGCTCGCCCGCGGGCTCGTTCGCGCTTTTGTCGAGCTCGACGCCAGTCAGATCGATATCGATCCGTTGGCCATTCTGCCGGATGGCTCCCTGCTCGCGCTCGGGGCCCAGCTCACCTTAGATGACAATGCCCTGGTCCGGCAGCCGGCTCTGCTTGCGCTCAGATGCGAAGATGAGCTTGAGATCAACGCTCAGCATCATCAGCTCAACTACGTGCGCCTCGACGGCGACATCGGTCTTGCGGCCAACGGCGCCGGCCTGGGCCTTGCGACGCTCGACATGGTGCGTGCTGCCAACGGCAGGCCCGCAAATTTCATGGACATCCGCACGACCGCTACCAGCCTCGACATCGCCCACGGGTTTGGACTGATCCTGAACAATCCCAACGTCCGCTCGCTTCTGGTCAACGTCCACGGCGGAGGCATGCAGCCTTGCGATACCATTGCGGAGGGACTCGGCATCGCGATACGCCGCACCGGCCGGACGCTGCCGACGGTCGTCAGGCTCGCCGGAAACAATGCCGCCTTCGCACGAACGCGCTTTGAGAATTTTGGCTGCCGCATCATCGATTGTCCCGACATGTGGTCTGCGGCCAAACAGGCCGTAGCCGCGGCCCGTTAGGGCAATTGCAGATCGACCCAAGCATTGTTTTCGGTCGTGCTTCTCGTCGGACGGCCGCTCCACACTTTCCCGGACGTACTCAGGAGGACACCATGGCTATCCTTGTCGACCGCAAGACGCGGGTCATCTGCCAGGGTATGACGGGCTGGGCTGGTACACATCACACGGCGAGCATGATGGAGTACGGCACCGCGGTCGTTGCCGGGGTGACGCCGGGCAAAGGCGGGCGGACGCATCTCGGTCTGCCGGTGTTCGACACGGTCGAGGAGGCGGTGCGAGAAACGGGCGCAAATGCCAGCATGATCTTCGTGCCGCCGATGAACGCGGCGGCGGCGATGATCGAGGCGATCCAGGCCGAAATTCCTCTAGCGGTGGCCGTGACGGAGCGCGTGCCTATCCTCGACATGGTGCGGGTTCGTCATGCGCTCAAAGGGGCGCGCACTCGCCTCGTCGGACCGAACTCGCAGGGCATTCTCGCTCCGGGCCTCTGCAAGCTCGGCGTGATGGCGACCGGCAGCGAGCGCGTCGGCTCGATTGGCGTCGTGTCGCGGTCGGCATCGCTCACGAGCGAGGTGATTGCACAGATCTCGGCGGCCGGGCTCGGCCAGTCGACAACCGTCGGCGTGGGCGGCGATCCGGTGCACGGAGTGAGCATGCGAGATTGCCTGGAGCTATTCCTCGCGGACGCGCAGACGCAAGGCGTGGTTCTCATTGGCGAGATCGGCGGCACAGAGGAACAGGAGGTCGTCGACTTTATTCGGGATAAAAAGCCTGCGATGCCCATCGTGGCGCTTGTCGTCGGCCGTCACGCGCCGGCCGAGCGGCGCATGGGTCATGCCGGCGCCCTAACGTTGCGCGGGCGCGACACGGCCGAAGCTAAGATCGCGGCCCTCGCGGACGCCGGCGTCATCATCGCGGAGAGCCCGCACCTCGTCGGCGCTACGGTGAGGGAGGCACTTCAGACGTACATGCAGCCTCGCGTCGCGCTAGGCTGAGACTTTTCCGAGGGGTATCGCGCCGCGAGGCGGGGCTGAGATGGCAGACGCCCGGATAGTCGAGTTCCGTTTCGCGAGATTGCGCACGGCTGACCGGGGAGGATCGCTCGCCCCGTTTTTCGGAGCGCAAGCCAAGTGAAGCTCACCCAAGAGCATTGAAATTTGGCATTTGGCATGCCAAAGCTGGGATACAAAAAAAGTAAGATTTGGGAGGATCACGTGAAGGTCTGCATTTATGGAGCGGGGGCCATTGGAGCACACATCGGTGTGCTCATGAAGTTGGCGGGTATCGACGTGTCGGTGATCGCGCGCGGCGCGCACCTCGAGGCCATCCGCGAAAACGGCCTCAAGCTCCTGATCGGAGGCGAGGAGAAAGTCGCGAAGATGCCTGCCTCCAGCAACCCTGCGGATCTCGGCCGGCAGGACTATGTCATCATCGCTTTAAAATCGCACCAAGCCTGGGAGACGGCGGAGCAGGTAAAGCCGCTGCTTGGGCCGGAGACGGCCGTCGTCACCGCACAGAACGGCATTCCTTGGTGGTACTTCCATGGCTTCGAGGGCCAGTACGCAGACCTCCAGCTCGAAAGCGTCGACCCCCGCGGGCGGCAGTGGAGAGCGATCGGGCCGGAGCGTGCGATCGGGTGCACTGTGTACCCGGCGGCCGAAATCGTGGCGCCGGGTGTCGTCAAGCACACCTACGGCGATCGCTACGGCCTGGGAGAGCCGACGCGCAAGCAAACGGAACGTGTGAAGAGGCTTTCGGCCGCGTTCGAGGCGGCCGGTCTCAGGCCCACAATCTACCCGGAGATCCGCAACGACATCTGGCTGAAGCTTTGGGGCAACCTCTGCTTCAACCCGATCTCGGCGTTGACGCGCGCGACGCTCGATATCGTTGCGACCGATACCGGCACGCGTATGGTGGCTCGGCGGATGATGGAAGAAGCCGAGATCGTGGCACGGCGGATCGGCGCGCATTTTCGTGTCGATATCGAGCGACGCATCAATGGCGCGGCTTCCGTCGGGGCGCATCGGACCAGCATGCTACAGGATGTCGAGAAGGGCCGCGCGATCGAGCTCGATGCATTGCTTTCGGTTGTGCAGGAGATCGCACGGCTCGTCGAAGCGCCGACCCCAACAATCGATGTCGTCCTCGCGCTCACACAGCAGATGGGCCGCGTGGCCAAGGTCTATCCGACATTCCCGGAGAGCGTGCTCGAGGAGGAGCGCGCCGCCGCAGTCGCCGTCCATTGATCGAGGGGCTCCATTGATCGAGGGGCATGGCACGGCTTAGACCTTCCATCCACCAACCAACATCCCGCCATTCGGGGTGCCGCTTCGTTTGCGTCAGCAGGCAAGCCCTCCGGGCGATGATCGCGGGCGTCGGCGATCATGCGCACGACCAGGGCCAAGGCGAACCTCTAATACCGGCCGGACAAAGTCTTGACTCACTGGTCTGCGGTTTCCGGCCGGTATTCTCTTTAACTTGCGCGCAGCCGCCACACCAACCCTGCGCGCTGATACCAGCCGCACTGCGTCAGCACGTCGTGCGGTTGGTATCAGACGTCTCTATGAGCGAGGCGATGTTTGCCCCTCTGGCACGCTAGGCGCGAGACGGCTTCACGTATCCTGCAGCGCATTGCCGCCGTCTTCGAACCTTGCGGATCGAGAATGCCTTCATGCGCACCTTGTTTCGACCAGTCGTGCTCGCCTGCAACGCCGGATTGCGAGCATTGGTGCCAAGCAGACTATCCAGCGGCCGCGTACCTCTCGCCCAGGCGCTGCTCGGCACCGCGCAGGATCGCCCGACGCAAAGCACTTGGCTCGGAAATGCCGGAATCAACCATCAAGTGCTGCGCCTCGGCCAGCTGGCGGAGCTGATCGGCACTTTCAATCGCGCCCAACCGAGCCAACAACGCCTCCGTGCCCTCTCTTTGCAGGACCACGACGGCACCGAAGGAATACGGGTCGAAGCCAGCGCAGATTGCGGCCTCCGCCCTGCGTGGCGAACGTCGCTTGCGTGCGGGGCGCGCCGTGTCGTTGCCGGAAAGTCTCGATGCCTGTTGCATAAACCGTCTGAGAATGCGGCGGCGATCGCTCTCCGTGATGTTCGGCTCCAGCGCAAGAACATCCGCTAAGGCTTGCCGCACCGCCCTACGCGCCGGCTGCTGGGAAGGCGTGTTCATGACCCTGATCTCTCCGGACGTAGCGACGCTCAGTGCTGATTGCTGCGATCTCCTCATAGAGCCGGCGCACATCCTGGACGCCGTCTCCGTACTTTTCTTCAATCGTGCGCCGCTGCGCCATCCAGTCGAAGGCGCCTGCTATTCCGTCCCGCTGGCACAGTTGGGATGAGGTCAGCGGATGTGTCAGGCCAACCTCCTCGATGAGAAGTCTCTCGGCTCCGTTGAGCCGCACGTAGTTGGGAAGGCAGACGTAGCGCCGCTTGCTTATCGGGACCGAGGCGAGCTGCTCGAGGCTCTTGACCTTCTCTATGATGAGTGACACCCGATCAATCGCCATCAGGGACACGTAGTCGGGGCGGAAGGGGACAATCACTCGATCCGCGACAGCTATTGCGGCGTACGCGGCAAACGATAGGCCCGGCGCGCAATCGAATATCACAACGTCATAGTTGGAGCTCCAACGGCGCAGGAGCGCCTCGAATATCTCCGGGAGACCGAGCGTTGCATTCTTGAGATGCGTTTCGCTTGCGAACTTGAGAAACAGATCGCTTTGGACATCATCGAGCAGAAGCGATCCCGGCACGAGATCGAGGTGCGGGTGACGGCCCATCGCATCAGTCAGGTCGCCGACGTCGCTGGTAACGTAGGTGTCAGCGGACGGCGGATTGTCCCCAAAGCTAGCTGCGAAATAGTCGGAGATAATCTTGCCGGCGTCGCGCGCCCGGCGCCACGTGTTGCCACCGCAAAGGATGACCGAAACATTGCACTGAGAGTCGATATCGACAACAAGCACGCGCTTGCCGCCCCAAATGCTAAATCCGTGGGCCAGCATAGCAGAGACGGTCGATTTGCCGACGCCGCCTTTGCGGTTGGCTACTGCGAGGTGGAGGGTCATGGTTTCCCCATTTGGCGAGCGATCATACTCGCGTTTGGAAGCGCACTACCCCGCAGGTCGTCTTGAAGGCTACCTAGCACGCCCATGCTCGATCAGCCTTGTTCGTCTGTCGTCTTGAGCCTTGCTCCGCTGTTGTAAGGTGGTCGTCCGACGACCTGCCTCTCGGGCTTTCCTCCTCTGGCGCATGGGCGCAAGGACATTCCAGGGACAAACGGCCCCGCCAACGTGCTGCCCCAACTAAAGTGAATCTCGATCGTCCGTAACCAAATAGAACTTGCTTGCACCAATGTGGCGGAGACATGGCAAGAGTGCCTTCGGTCTTACTGCACATTATTAAAGATTTGCGAAGATTACGTCGAGCGCCGCTGGGAACTAGTGTTCCGGTTCCGACAATTGCTTTCCCCTGGAGCGCGGTTCGGAGCAAATGTCGGAACCAACAAGAACACCAGCAACTCTATTTTTCTAGTGTAGCTTTTGCATCTGACGTTTGGTGACGAGACCTGCCGCAAGCGGGGACCAAACGTCAGATGCGCTACACGAGCGGACAACGCTCGGGACTCTAATGCCGAAGGACGCGGCAGTACTTCTCGCGCGTGCTCCCGAGAATTTGACCGTGGGCGGACGCCTCAGCGTCGGCATCGCTCTCAAAAGGGAGCCAAGAAAGCTGGTTCTCGCCTACAACGGCATGGTCGGCGGACCGCTGCCTTCAATCTCAATCTCCTCGCACGCAAAACCCGGATAAAACACCTAGCACACGACAGAGCTGCCGAACGAAAAGAATGGACAGCTCTCCGCCCTAGCCGTGGCCAGCCATGTAGCGGCCGATCTCGCCGACGTCGGCTTTTGCGATATGGGTTTGGAAGGCGACGCGCCCCTCCGACATCACGAGTACGCGGTCCGACAGCTCCAGCACCTCGTCGAGATCTTCGCTCATAAGCAAGACAGCTGCGCCGCGGTTGCGCGCCGCTATGATACGGGATCGAATTTCAGCAACGGCCGAGAAGTCGAGGCCGAAGCAGGGGTTCGATATGATAAGCAGATCCACCTCGCCGGTCAGCTCGCGCGCCAGCACCGCACGCTGCACATTGCCGCCCGAGAGGGATGCGATCGGGCTCTCAAGTGAAGCCGTCTTAACCCTGTAAAGTGCCACCAGCTCGCTTGCGAAGCGTGCCATATCGCCGTTCGAGATCCAGAATCGCGTCTTGCCGTCTTTCACGTCGAAGGTGCGGAAAGCGATGTTCTCGGCCACCGTCATGGAGGGCGCGCAGGCATTGCGCAACGGCTCCTCAGGCAGATAGCGCACATGGTTGGCACGCGCCTCCGGGCGCGAGGCATGGTAGGCGGACCCATGAACGCTCATCGTCCCGCGCGAAACGGGGCGCTGACCGGCCAGGATCTCCATGAGCTCCATCTGGCCGTTGCCTGAAATTCCAGCGATGCCGACGATCTCACCGGCCTTGACGTCGAGCGTATCGATCTCGATCGTCTTCAGTCCGGAGCGGTCTTTTGCGCGAATGTCCTTGAGCGAAAGAATGGTATCGCCGATCGAGCCGGTGCGTTCGGCCGGCTTCGACGTGATTTCGGAACCGACCATCATCGAGGCCAGCATGGCAGGCGTCAGATCGGCGACCTTTCCGCCACCCGTGTAGAGGCCGCGCCGAAGCACACTGACCTCGTCCGCAAAGGCCATCACCTCGCGAAACTTATGGCTGATCATCAACGCGGTGAGTTCGCCCGCGATGGTCAAGCTCTTGACGAGACCGAGCACCTCGTCGGCTTCCGCCGGGGTCAGCACCGAGGTGGGCTCATCGAGAATGAGGAAGCTGCGGCCGAGATAGAGCTGCTTCAGGATCTCGAGCTTCTGCTTCTCGCCGGCGGCGAGGCGCGAGACTGGAAGGTCGAGCGGAACGCCAAATGGCATGCTCTCCATGAACGCCGCCAGCGCTTTCCGCTCGTGCCTCCAGTTAATGATCGCCGGCGTGTTGCTGCGGCTGATCACCAGGTTCTCGGCCGCAGTCAACGACGGCACGAGCGTGAAATGCTGATAGACCATGCCGAGGCCGAGTGCATGGGCTGCGCGCGGATCTTGAACCTCGGCCTCGCGATCGTCGACCAGAAGGTGGCCGCTCGTCGCGTGATAAAAACCCATGATGCATTTGACGAGCGTCGACTTGCCGGCCCCGTTCTCGCCGAGCAGCGCATGAAAGCTGCCCGACTTCACTTTGATCGAAACGCTGTCGAGCGCCGTAAAGCCGCCGAAGCGCATTGTCATTTCGACCGTCTCGATGCCGACCGCACGTTTGGGGGCAGATACGTTGGGGTTCATCCTGGAAGCTCTTTGATGAACGTTGCGCTATCCACCACTGCACCGAACACGCCGCCCTGCATCGTGATCATCTTCAGCGCGGCCTCGTGGTTTCCCTTGTCGGTTGCCCCGCAGCAATCCGATAGGATCAGGCATTCGAAGCCACGGTCGTTGGCTTCGCGCATCGTCGTATGCACGCATACGTCGGTGGTGATGCCGGTCAGAACGATGTTGTCGATCCCGCGCGTGCGCAGCATCAGCTCGAGATCCGTGGCACAGAAGCTACCCTTGCCGGGCTTGTCGATGACCGGCTCGCCCGGCCGCGGCTTCAGCTCGTCGATGATTTCCCAGCCGGGCTCGCCGCGCACGAGAATCTTGCCGCACGGCCCCGGGTCTCCGATGCCGGCGCCGATCTGCCGCGAGCGCCATCGCTTGTTCGGTGGCAGATCGGCGAGATCGGGCCGATGCCCCTCGCGCGTGTGCATGATGTGATAGCCGGCTGACCGCATCACCGAGAGCACGCGCTTGATGGGCGCTATGGGAGCTCGCGTCAGGGAGAGGTCGTAACCCATCTTGTCGACATAGCCGCCGAGCCCGCAGAAATCGGTCTGCATGTCGATGATGATGAGGACAGTATTGTCGGCTCTTAGATCGCCGTTCCAGGGCCATTTGTAGGGATCGGCGCTGATCTGGCCGACATCGGGCTTTTCAGGAGCTCCGGACTTTGCTTCGAGGATCGTTTTGAGCGACATTGCGGTCCATCCTTGTCCAGCCTATTCCGGGATGGCCCGGCTTCGGCTCTCAGTCCCCGTCTATTTCATGAAGGAAAGATCACCGGGCGCTCCTGCAAGCGCTTGCGTCCTGGATGAGGTTGCTATGAGGAGGCCGAGCGTCAGCACATATGGTGCCGCGTAGAAGAGATAGTAGCCCTGGGTCACGCCGACAGACTGCAAGGCAGGCCCCAGCGCGCCGGCGCCGCCGAACAGCAGCGCAGCCCAGAAGCAGTTCATCGGATTCCAGCGTGCGAAGATCACGAGGGCGACGGCCATGAGGCCCTGCCCCGACGAAATGCCCTCGTTCCAGCTTCCGGGATAGTAAAGCGAGAGATAGGCTCCTCCGATGCCGGCCAGGGCTCCGCCCACCGCCGTCGCCAGGAGGCGAACGAGGTTCGGATTTAGCCCCATTGCACGCGCGGCATCGGTGCTGTCGCCCACGACGCGGACGATCAACCCGATGCGCGTGCTCTTCAGCATCCATGCCATCAGGATGGCCGCCGCGACGCCGACGAGAAACAGCACATTTACTTTGAGAGCGGCCTGAACCTGCGGAATTTCCGACCACCACCCGAACTCGATGGCCGGCAGATCCGGAGCGGTAGGCTGGATGTACGGCTTGCCGAAAAAGAACGCGATGCCCATGCCCAAGAGCATCATGGCGATGCCAACCGCGAGGTCATTGACACGCGGGAACTTGCAGATCCAGCCGTGAATGAGGCCGAGCACGGTTCCGACGAGCGCTCCTGCCACTACTCCCGCCCACGGCGAGCCGGTGTGATAGGCGATCGCATAGGCGGTCATGGCGCCGAGCACGAGTGTGCCTTCGAGGCCGAGATTGATGCGCCCGGAGCGCTCGGTCAGGCACTCGCCGAGGCTCACGAAGATAAACGGCGTGGACACACGGATGGCGCCGCCCAGAATGGCGAGCGGCACGCCCCAGAGCCCGATGTCCGTCTCGCTCATGGCTTGCCCCACTTCTCCGGCATGAAAACTCGGAAGCGGCCATAGAACGCTTCGCTGAGCAGGATGGTAATGAAGACCGCCCCTTGCAGCACCAGCACGGTGGCGTCGGGCAGAGCCATACGCCGCTGCACGAGACCGGACGAGGCCTCAAGCCCCGCGAGCAGCATGGCGAACGGGATGATCGCAAGGGGGCTCTGGCGCGCGAGAAAGGCGACCAAAATACCTGTGTATCCATAGCCCGCCGCCAACGAGGCATTGGCCGAGCCATGCACGGCTGCCACCTCGATCATGCCGGCAAGGCCGGCGCAGGCTCCACCGAAGGCCGTAAAGCCGATGATGAACCATCCGACCGGAAGCCCCTGGATCTCAGCCGCGCGATAATTGCCGCCAGCTATCCTGGCGCCAAAGCCCCACGTCGTCCGCTCGATCAAAACCCATCCGATGATGCAGGCGACAACGCCTACGAACAGGCCCCAGTGGACGTCGCTCCCGGGCATGTCGCCGATGCGCAACGCTTCCTCCAGAGGAGCCGTCGACGGCTTGTTCAGGCTTTTGGGATCGCGCAACGGGCCCTCGATCAGATGGTTCATGACGGCAATGCCGATGTACGCCATGAGAAGGCTCGAGATCGTCTCGTTGACGCCGCGGAGATATCGCATCGCTCCGACGGCACCGATCCAGATCGCGCCAGCCATTGCTCCGCCAAGCGCCATGATCGGCAAACCAACGAAGCTGGGCGTTCCCGCGAGCATCGCACCGAGGGCACCGGCCGCCACGCCGCCGAGCGCGATTGCGCCCTCCCCACCGATAATGAGGAGGCCAAGCCGCGCCGGCAAGGCAACGCACAACGCGGCGAGCAGAAGCGGCGCCGCGCGGGAGAGCGTGTTCTGCCACGAGAACCAGCTCCCGAACCCCGCCTGATAGACGTAGCTGTAAAATGCGATCGGCGACTTGCCGAGCGCCATCAGGAAAAGTCCGAACAGCAAAAGTCCAGTCGCGAGCGCGACCAGCACAATGACGATCGGTTCGGCCCGGCGTGCGAGCTGCGCCTTCCAACCGGTCGCCTCGATCAAGGCGACCGGTGCGGAGATGGCCTGATCCGTCATTGGAGGGCTTCGCTCACGATGTGGATCCGATGACACCCTCGACCAGATAGCTCATGCTTTCGAGCGCCACGTCCGTCTCCTTGAAGCTCTGCCCCTCGGTCGCAATGACCTTGCCGGCATTGTCCTTCAAGGGGCCTTTGATGGCGGCAAAGCTGCCCTTCAGAATCTCGGCCTTGGCCGCCTCGAATTGATTGCGCGATTTCTCGGACACGGCCGGGCCTAGTGGGCTCATCTTGATGAAGCCTTCGGCGAGGCCGCCGCGCACGAAATTCGCGACCGGAGTGCCGGCCTTCGTCTCCTCGATCATCTTCTTGTAGACTGTGGCCCAGTTCCATTCGGCGCCGGTCAGGTACTTATCAGGCGCGAGCGTGCTCTGGTTGGCGTGGTAGCCGCACAGGAAGCAGTTCCTGGATTTGCCGGTCTCCATCACCACTTTGGGGCTATCGACGTGGCAGGTCACGACGTCCACACCCTGGTCGGCGAGTGCGTTGACGGCTTCGGCCTCCTTGACCGCGAGCGACCATTCGCCGGTGAAGATGACCTGGCAGGTGATGGCCGGATCGACGGAACGGGCGCCGAGCAGGAACGAGTTCACATTGAGCAGCACCTGCGGAATGGGTTTCGCCGCGACGAAACCGATTTTCTTCGACTTCGTCGCGTGCCCAGCCGTGATGCCGTTGAGATACTGGCCCATGCCGATGTAGCCGAAATACGACCCCACGTTCTGCGGATGCTTGTCGGCCGACCACAAGCCGCCGCAGTGCTCGAAGCGGACCTTGGGATTGCGCTTGGCAAGCGCAAGGATGTGCGGATCGAAATATCCGAACGAGGTCGGGAACAAGAGCGCCGCGTTGTCGAAGTTGATCATGCTTTCCATCGACTTCTGAACGTCGACGGTCTCGGCCACGCTTTCTTCCTCGACCACCTTGATGCCGGAGATGGACTTGATGGCTGCCGCGCCTTCCGCATGCGCCTGATTGTAGCCGAAGTCGTCCTTGGGGCCGACGTAGATGAAACCGACGGTCAACTCGGCGGCGAGGGCTTGGCTCGTGGGCCATACGCCAGCTGCCGCAAGGCCGGCCAGCCCTGCCGTCGACTTGAGAAAGCTCCGACGCGAAGCAACAAAATTCCGGCTCATGGGCGCTCCTGACGAAAATGGAATTCCTGGACGAGGAGGGCTGCGAATGGCGTGCGGGCTCTTACGTTGCGGAGCGTCGCAACCAGCGCCTAACCCCTTGATTTCGCATTGTGCGCATGCGAGCGTCATTGTCTTCTGCTAGTATTGCAGCAATCCGCTGCAAAAATTGCAGCAGTGGGGGCTGCGTGCGCCATCTGTCGGACTTGCGGTATATCGATGCCGTTGCGCGTGCGGGATCCATCCGGAAGGCCGCAGAGGCGTTAGCCATCACGTCCACAGCGCTCAACCGGCGCATCCTGGCCGTCGAGCAGAATCTCGGAGTTCCGATTTTCGAGCGTCTGCCGCGCGGTGTGAGGCTCTCGGCCGCCGGCGAGATTTTCATTCAACACATCCGCTCGCAGCTTTCGGACATGGATCGGGTTCGCTCGCAAATCGCCGATCTCGCAGGTGTTCGGCGCGGCCACGTGTCCATCGCCTGCTCTCAGGCTGCCCTGCCGGTGTTCCTTCCCGAGCAGATCGCGCTCTATCGCAAAGAGCATCCGGCGGTGACCTTTCGCGTCTATCGGCGGGACCGCGAAGCCGCCGAGCAGGCCCTCATCGATCACACCGCCGATATCGCATTGGTCTTCGAGCCGGCCCGGCTTTCCGAGTTCCAAACCCTGATCAGCATCATGCAGCCGCTTCACGCCCTGATGGCGAAAGATCACCCGCTCGCCAAACCGGGACCAGTCCGGCTGCGCGAGTGCCTTCGCTATCCTATCGCGCTGCCGACCAACCTTTACGGCGTTCGCAACATCCTCGATGGCGTGAACCTGCACGCATCCAGCAAGCTTCGGCCCGCCGTCGAATCCGACAGTTTCGAGTTCCTTCGCCATCACGCACGCAAGGACAACACAATCACGTTTCAGATCCCAATCGGCCTGTCACCCGGCAGGCACACGAACAGCGACTTCAGTCGGCCGGTCGACCCGCGCGATGTCCCGCTGGGCATACTCTATCTCGGACAGCTTAAGGGCCGGTCCCTGCCAGTTGCGGCAAGCCGTTTCGCGGCGCAATTGCGCGCGGCACTTGCAAAGAGTTTCGAAGAGGCACAGCCTCGGCTAAGGCGATCCTGATGAGCTCATAAACTGCTCGGCGCAGATCGGAGAGCGCGGCGGCCGCGAACACATCAAAGGCTGCGGCATGTGCTTATCTGCTTTCTACTCAAATGCAGCCGGACATGATCGAGTGTTCAGTTGCCTCGAGAGCACTTGCCGATGTCAGCAATTGGGATCGGGTAACGCTCTCCATCCGCAGTTCTAGCAGGGTGTTGAAGAGCACTCTCAGGAGCTAGGTGGTAGCTAGAGGATTTTTGAGGAGCGGGGCGTCTGAGCTAACCCATTGATATATTGGTCGGAGCGGAGAGATTTGAACTCTCGACCCCCAGTCCCCCAGCCTGTGAGGGTGGAATCCATCCCTGCCAAGCTGGTTTAATTCAAGCGCTCAACGCACTGATCCTTCCAGTGCATTCCTTAATCTGCTGTACCACCCGTCACCTACCACCCCACAGCAGGTTGGATCAAAATCGGAGACTTTTCGGGGGGCTTTATAGCCCGGGCTGAAGTTCACCACGTTGCTCTTAGAGCACATATTGGGAGACCTTCAGTGACTGACAAGATCGAACTCTCCGACGCCATGCTGCGCAGCCTCAAACTGCCCGCCACCGGCGTCATCTATCATCCCGACTCCAAGATCGCCGGCTTCGGCATCCGCGTCAGCAAGCACGGCCTCAAAACTTTCTACTTCATCTACCGCTTCAAGGATCAGCGCCCGCGCCTGACCCTCGGCCACTACCCCAAAATCTCACTGGCCCAGGCCCGCAAGCGGGCAAGCGAAGCTACCGGCTTGCTCTACCGCGGGCTTGATCCGGCAATCCACCTGCGCCTCAACGAAGAGGACACCCACGCATCGGCCGACGTCACCCCGCATGTCAGCCAGGCCCCCATCTTTACCTTTGCTCTTCAAGAATACATCGATAAGCACCTGGCAACCAAATGCAGGCCCTCCACCCAGAGGGAAGTCAGCCGCTCGCTGCGCAGCAACTTCCTTGAGCCCTGGGCCGCCATCCCCATCGATCAGATCACGGCCTTTCAGGTCAGCGAGATCATCGATGCCAAGATCGCCGACGACAAGCCCAGCGCCGCCATCCATGCGCACGCCGACATCAAGGCCTTCTTCGCCTGGTGCGTGGCCCGCAAGATGATCAAGGCCTCACCCGCCGACACCATCCCCACTCCGGCCTCCAAGGGCAAACGCAAGCGCAGCCTCAACGCCCACGAAATCCAGGCCGTCTGGCTCGCAACCGAAAAGGAGGTCAATCCGATCGGCAAGCTGATCCAGCTCGCCCTCGTCACCGGCCAGCGCCGCGGCGAGATCGCCGGCATGCGTTGGGACGAACTGCACATCAAGCATGGCTATTGGGAAATCCCCGGCAGCCGCACCAAGAACGGGCTCGATCACATCGTGCCGCTATCCTTCCTGGCGATTGCCATCATCGACTCGGTGACCAAGACCCCGATGCCGATGCAGCCGGGGGACACGGAGATCCGCTATTCGCCCTTCGTGTTTCCGGCTCAGCGCCTGCCCGCCAAGCCGATCAGCGACTTTTCCGACACCAAGGAACGCCTGGACAGGCTTGCCGCCATCGCGCCCTGGTGCATCCACGACCTGCGCCGCACCATGGCCACCGGCCTGGGCGAGATCGGCATCCTGCCCAAACCGAAAAAGAAGCTGTTCAACCACGCCGAAAACGAGGTGCATGATACCTACGACCGCTTCGAATATTTCAAGGAGCGCTGCGAAGCCATGCACCTTTGGGCTCTCTATGTGAAAAAAGCCATCGCGGGCCAGATCGAGACCGCCTCCATCGGTGCGTTCGACAATCCATTCGCCCGCATCGAAGAGCAGCCCTCCCCGGGCGCTTCACCCTGACACACATCCCCCGGAGCGCGCGGAACTTGCTTTTCGCGCGCTCCTTTAAAGCGAGCCGATTTAAAGCTCCCGCCGACTTTCCAACACAGAAAGCTCGAGCAACCCTCACCGGGGACCATCAGATGAACCACATCGCCATTAAGCACGTCATGTTCATGACCTCGCTGTCGCGCGCCCAGGTCTACATCATGGAACGGGCCAACCACCTTCCAAACCGCAAGCTTCGCTCCGATACCCGTGGCGTCTGGCTTCAAGACGATATCTGCGCCTGGATGCAGACCTGCCTTGATACCCAGCGCCTGCACAAGCTGTGCCCCAACACCACCGTCAACCTCGCCGACCGCTTCATTACCAAGAAGGAGCTCATCAAGCTGGTCAATATGTCGGCGCCCACCATCCTTCAGCAGGAGATCGCTGGAACCTTTCCTTCGCGCGTAAAAATCACCAAAACGCGTGTCGGCTGGTTCTATCGCGAAATCATCGATTGGCTGGCCGCACGCCCCAGCGTCCACTAGCGTCTCCAAACAGCAAATTCAAAAGGCGCCATCCGGCGCCTTTTTCATTTTGTTGCTCACTGCCCTTTATCCCGGTCTCCGCGCTCACAACAAAGACGTTATGAGCAATGCGGAAGACCACACATGACCATCCCCAACATAATCGGGAAAGCCGCTCCCATCATCTTCACCCTGGAGGAGGTGAAGTTGCGCACATCGCTTTCCAACGCACTTTATCACCTCCACAAAGAGCGCGATTTTCCGGCTCCCTTCCACCTGTCCCGGCATCGCCTCGCCTGGCACGCGCATGCCGTCATTGGCTGGATGCAGAAATGCATCGATGCCAGAGCCGATCAATCGCCGCATGCCCCCGCTCCCCGCATCACGGCAGCCGACCGCTTCATCTCCCTCAAGGAGGTTTGCGGCTGCCTTGGCGTCTCTCGCCAGACCGTCGATAGGCTCGAAGCGCGCGGGCTCTTTCCTCTTCGCATCAGGATCGGCCAGCGCCGCATGGCTTGGCTCAAATCGGAAATCGACGCCTGGACCGCCGAACGCGCTCCTCACCGCGAGGAGGAAGCGTCCATCCCCGCCACGCCGGATCGGGCCAAATCACCCGAGCCCGCCGTCCTTCCAACCAATCCATTCATGGGCCTTTGAAATGTCTGCAGACATCAAGATCACCGAAATCATCCGCGCGCACGGCGAAGCCGCCGCAATCAAGCGAACCCAGCGCGAGATCTACCCCGAGAGCGGCCAAACCGACAGCCGGTTCATGGTCGCGCTCCGCAACGCGGCCCGCCGCGCCACGAAAATCCAGCGCCATCTCGCCCGCGAGCGCGACCGCGACGACACGCCCGAACCCGACTTGAGCTGAGCCATTAACCGGGAAACCGACCATGACCAACACGCCTCAGCAAATCGCCGGGCAAGCCTCCGTTGCACCCGCCCCGATCGCATCGCCCGTGCAACGCCGCGCCGATGCATCGATCGGCATTGGCAACCTTCCCGCCATCGCCGGATATTTCCGGAAAGGCCGGCGCATCCCGCGGCGCCATCCCGGCAGACGCAAAATCCGCAAACTTGCAAATCGCATCGCCGCCGATCTGGATGTCCGCATCGTCGCCGCCAACACACTCCTGAAAACGTACACCCCCGACAACACCTTCATCTCCGGCCCCATGGCCGGAATCGCTGCCCTTTGCCGCCTGCCCTTCCGCCGCCTCTACCACGTCGACCGGGAAGCGCTGTCGGAGATCCGCTACCTGCGCGCCCTTCACGCATTCTACGTCAAGGAAGACACGCCCTTTGCATGGGAAAGGAACTAGCCATGCGCCTCATCGTCTGCGGTGCCCGCGATTACGACGACTATCACGCCGTCAAGACCGCCATCGCGCAGCTGAAGCCTGCTGTCATCGCCCACGGCACCGCCAAGGGCGTCGATAGCGTTGCCGATGAGGTCGCCAAGCACCTGCGCATCACCGTGCGCCGCTATGCGCCCGACGGAAAACGCCACGGGCGCTTCGCCAAGCACATCCGCAACGGCCAGATGCTGAAGGAGTTCAATCCCGACGCAGTACTCACCATTCTCGGCAAGCCGGCCGTGCCCGGAGCCCCTGGCAACCCTGACGACCCGGGCGATGCCGGAAACTATGGCGCGACAACGATCGCGCTGCGCGCCCTCAAATCCGGCATCCCGGTTTATACCGTCGGCAAGGACCGTCAGCTCCTGCAGCTGCCCAAACTCGAACGCGACCGCCTCAACAGCGCAAGCCTGCCCCGCAACGTCAGCCCCGAAAACGTCGTGCGCGGCCTGATCGCGCGCGCTGCGCCCCCTACTATGGCCCGTGCGCCCGATACCGCGCCATCGCCCGCCAAAGCGCCCGAACCGAAAAACGTGATCGGCGAACCGCCCTATCTCGAAACCGGCCCGCATGGCCGCGGCGATTTCAATCCTTATACCGCCCGCCTTCAAAGCCATCAGGGCCGTTCGATCCACGAAGCGTTCACCGCTGCCAAGATCTTCGAGAACGGCGCCACGGGCCTCACCCCCGACCAGACCCAGGGCCGCACGGCCACCAACCGCGACGAGCTCGGCGACATTTACACCGCGCTCTGGGGCCAGTGGCTACGCGAGAACCCGAAACAGATGGACGCGCTGCTTTCCGCCCGCGGCATTGCCAACGTCAACGCGCCCAAGGAAGACGTCTGCCCCGCGCAAACCCTTTGGCGCATCCGCCAAGCCGAGATCCGCCGCCGCCATCTTCTCAGGCTGCCGATCCCGCAGCACAGCCTATCAATCGCCCCGTCATTCAATGCCAGCCACGACAACGGGCCCGAAAACACGATGGAGTGACTTCACCCCTTCGTTCCACGTCACATCATCGTCAGCCCTTGATAGACGCGCAGCACGATCACAACAGAACCTTAGAAACCCCGATTCACCCGAGTAGTTTGCACATGAAAATGCTGCGCCTCTACGACATCGAAATCATCCCGCCCTTCGGCGACGAGCTCGAGATCGTTCTGCCCGGCCAGACCTACGAGCACGCCAAACGCGCCGCAGAAATACTCCTGCTCACCCGCGGCGAAGCCCCGTTCGATCCGATTGACATCTCACCCGGCCGCAATCTGGGAGACATCTACACGCGCAAGGCCGACAAGCTCATGCATCACCTTCTGGCCGCCTACGATGCCGTCTACGACAAGGCGCAAGAGCGCCGTTTCATGGCCGAGATGTTCGACCATCTCGAATACCAGATCGAAGCCGCCTTCCCCTTCTCGCGCAACGTCGACCGCCGGCTGCTGGAGAGATTCATCATTCAGCGCGCTGCGCGCCAGTTGCCCGATCAGATCATCGAAGCCAATCCCCTGCGGCGCAAAGCCAACAACGCCAACGCGCCTTCTCCCACCGCCAAAGCCAAAAGCATGCGCGCAGACAAGGGTCTGACCGCTGCCAAGCGGCTGATCGGCAGCATCGAAAAAGACGTTCACGAAACCGCGCAGCTCACCGACCAGGTGAAGCACGAGCATATCGCAGCCCGCATCGCGATTTCCCGCGCCGCTCGCGACCGCGCCGCATCCGTACGCGCCCGCGTCAACAAGGATTTCAACCAGCACTATCGTGAGGTCAGGCGGCTTTACGCCGAAAAAGCGCCACCCGGCGACAAACAAGCGGCCCACGAATACCAGGGTACGCTGAAAGCCGTCGTCAGATCCCACCAGACCGTGCTGCGCCACGCGCTCCGATCGGTTCACGATCACAAGCGTGAGGCCCTCGCCACCGCCGACAAAGTGCTGTCGGATTTCCATGACCGCAACAGGCAGCTCTCTAAATGGGAAACCGACTGGCTCCGCCAGCAGTGGCGGGAAATCTCGACCACGCACTATCGTGAAAAACACACCCCGCCCCACACTGCCCACATCGACAAGCCTGCGCCTCAACCTTTCATGGAACGGCTCGCAACCCGCTCCCGAGAACGCGCCGCCCCTTCGCCGTGCCGCGAGCAGAACAATGGGCACGATCCTGAACCATCTTGACGCCTAACCAGGGCCGCTCTTGCGACAATCGCATAAAGCGCAAAGGGAAAGCAGGTCTTCGGATGCGAGTGATCGGGCAAAGCCCTCTCAGAGAGAGGGTGAAGTCCCGCCTCCCGCAATCCAAAGGAAGACCCATGCTAGATTTCGCTGTACCCACTCGCGCCGCCGCCAAACGACCCAAGCCCTTCGATTGGCAAAGGCCCACCCAATACGACGATTGTCAGAAAGCCGCGTTCCACCGCGCAGCGTCCAATCGGCTGAAGCTGTTGGCCGCCCAGCTTGACTGGCCGAAGGCGGATTTTGACCTCCGCAGCAACAAAGCCGGTATCGCCGTTTCGGGCGAGATCGCCCTTCATCACGAACGCGTCTATATCAGCGTTTCCCAATCCTGCATGGGCGCCCAATCCGGCATTCTCATCCGAACCTGCAAGGGTCGCCGCGATTACACCGGCGGACGAAATCACTTTGCCGCCCTCACCCTTCTCGATGACCCCCCTGCCCTCGCCGAGCGCGTGACAGCCGTCATGGCCGGAGGCTGAACCCATGGCCGATCTGTTCCCTTCCCGCGCGCAAAACCTGGGCGTCAAACCCAAGGTTCTTTTGGCCCGCACTCAAAAATCGCTGAGCCATTACCGCGCAGCCCTCACTGAGTTCGCCGCCCCTTACATCGATATCGACAATTCCGTTCAAGGGGCCCTGGACGATCTGATGGCCGCCTTCGACGACTTCGAGCGCCACGTGCGCGAAACCGTCACCTGGCTCAACCAGCAGCCCGGCACCTGACCCCCAACCCACAAGAAAGGAGCATTCCCATGAACCCCGCCTTCGACAACGTCGATGAAGAAATCAAACAGATCCGCCTCGAGGCCTGGCACAAAGCACCCGGCCCCCGTGTCGGCGACTTTATCCAGTTCGCAACCGGCGAGCTCCGCCGCATCGCCCATGTCTGGCCGGACCGCATCCAGCCGACCAGCGGCACCGGATCGTTTTATTTCGGCCACGGCTATTGCAGCCACTCCGGCGGTCTCGACAACGGCATCCCGCGCGAGATCTTCATCGATACCGGCAACACCAAACCGGGCGAAGTCTGGTTCTTTCATCACGACAGCGCCTGCGCACACAACGGGGTCAACACCACCATTCCGTGCCGGTTATACGCCCTGCAAACCCAACACTAGGAGGCATTCATGACCAACCACACGACCCAAGAACTTACCTTCAACCAGTACCAGCGTACCGCCGCCGAGAATTATGCCGGTGGCGATTTCGCCTGGATTCTCGATCACCCGGACTGGCGCGCCAAGGTCGAGGATTGCGGAGATACCTTCTTCACCTTCCTGATGCTCGAATTCTCCGACCTCGAATACCCGACCGACAAGCCTGACGCCCTTAAACGCCTGCAACGCGTCGCCGATGATGTCGAAGAACTCTATGACATTATCGATGCGTTGCAGCAGCCGGCCGACCGCATCATCGCAACCTTTGTACCGCAAGTCTGCATCAACGATCACGCCGTCACCGTCGATCCGCCCGGTGAAACCTGCATCGATATCACTGCAGCCGTGCTGGCCATGACCCGGGCCGAAGCCCTCGATCTCCGCGACGACACCGACCAAACCGATGCCCTGCTCGATCGCGACTCCGCGCCCGCCTGGATCCGCGACTGGACAGGCCCCTTCTACCTGGCCGTGGAAGCCGCCGTCGCGCGCCACTTCGGGACCATGACCAATCCGACAGGCGAGCCGAACGTCGCGGCCGCTCCCGCAGAATGACAGAGAGGCTCTGCCTTGAGGTGCCCCGCATGGGCGTTAAAGGAGAGCAGCATGAAACTACACTTCCCCTGGCCTGACGTTCTCAAGGCCCTCGAAGAAATCAAATCCGCGAAAACCGCCAGGCCCTTCTACGGCAAAGATCTCGGACCCGGCCTTCTCATCGTCGGCGATCACGGCATTTACCTCATGCCCAACACCACCGATGGCATCCATCACCAGGCAGGCGAGAAAATCATCGTCTACGCCCGGGAATGCGACCCCCGCACCATGCCCTTTGACGATTGGTGGCGCACCAAGAACAACACCTGGTGCGGAGATGACGGCAGCAACGCCGATCTCACGGCCCTCTCCGACACGCCGATCCCCTCGCCCATGATGATCAGCGATCTGGCCATCAGCTTCACCGGCCAACAGATGGAAATCTCCATTGAGTTCGTCCGGAAACACTAACCGATTGCATCCAATTTGAAACCTGAGGCCCGCCACCAAGCGGGCCTTCGCATTTTAGGAGACCAACACCATGACCACCTGGACCACCGAACGCATTACCAACCTTAAAAAACTCTGGACACTCGGCCAGCCCGCCTCCGCCATCGCCACCATTTTGGGAAACGTGACCCGGAACGCGATTCTCGGCAAAGTGCATCGCCTCGGACTGTCCACTCCATCTACTGCAAGCACCCGCGCCTCCGCCACCAGCACGCAGCGACGCAGCCGCCGCCAATCCTCCAGTGCCAAAACCCGCGCCGCGCCGGGCTGCCAGCCAAAACCCCACAAGGCGAAGCGCGCCTCCAAGTTTCCGCCGCTGCAGCCCCTCGTTTTCAACAACCCGCCACGTATTGGCGAGCTGAAACCCGATCAATGCTGCTGGCCTGAAGGCGACCCGCGCAAGCCGGACTTTCACTTCTGCGGCCGCAGCAAAACTCCGGGCCGCCCCTACTGTGCGCACCACCGTGCCCGCTCCATGGCTTAACTCCAGACACCGCTAAACCGCTTTCCTGTTGACGCCTCAGCTTCTTTGAAAGCGCACCGCTCAAACAACTCTATTGGATTTTGCCTTTAAAGAAATTGGGCGGCTGTTTTTCATAAACTTGCAATTATTCGATCATTTCCTGCATAATATGAAATGACTTTCACGACCACGTCCCTACCGAACGGCATTTCCCTCGGCATCGATCAAAATTCTCATTCGGGCGGCGTCTCGGTCCGCATCGTGATCCGCGCCGGAGCGCGAAACGACACCATTCCGGGCAGAGCACATTTTCTCGAGCACTGCATCGCCCATAGCACCGCCCCATCCGGCCGCTCGGTCGTGGATACTCTTGATGAGATGTGCCTGTACTCGAACTTCTGGACCGGAAAGGAGCGCATCCTGTGCCTTGCCGATACCAGCCCAGAGCATTTACGGGAGGTTCTCGGCCTTCTAGGCCATGCGCTTCTCAACCCGGCCTACGACCCCGAATCGCTCGAGCGTGAGCGCGGCCGCATCTTGCATGAAGAACACGAACGGCGCGCCGCCACGCCCGCCTATGGCATCCTGGACCGTCACGTCTGGGGCGACCATCCCGTCGCCAATACGCCCCTGGGCACGCGCGCCAGCATCACAGCGATGAAGCCCGCCGATCTCGAAGCGTTCCGCCAATCCCATGTCGTCGGCAGCAATATCGGCATCATCATTTCCGGCCCGCTCGATCACGACCAAACCCTCGCTCTCATCGAGCGGTCTTTCGCCCCCATCCCGAAAGGTGAGAAGCTCCCCGTGCAATCACCGCCCTCGTTTCTTCCAGACCCGCGCATCTCGATCCACAAGAGCCAGGATATCCAGGCCATCACCGTATGCCTGGAACACATCGACCCGGCGCCGGAGAAGCGAACCTCGTTCGTGGCGCTCTCCATACTCCTGCAAAATGAGATTGACAGGCGCCTCAGCCGCAGCGCCCTCAATTACGGCGGTGCCAGTGCCAATTATTTCCCTTATGCCGATCATGCCTACTGTGAGATCGGTCTTTCCATGAGCCCGGAGAACGCCAGCAAGGGCCTCGCCCTCGTCGCCGAGACGTTGCGAGATGACAGCGCCTGGCTCACTCCCCAAGCCCTCGAAACGCTAAAGCGGCAATGGCGCATGGCCAGCGACTTCAACAACAACGACCCGCGCCAGCGTGTACTCCTGATGACAACTGAATTTGAGCTCACCGGCAACATGGCTCACTGGAAGGAACTCGATGATCGCTACGACCACGTCACCATCGAAAGCGTGCGCGACGCATTGCGCCAGCTCGATCTCTCCAACCCGGCCTTGCTTTCCGTAGGGCCTGCACAGGCGCCCTGGCTCACACAAACACCAACGCCCCAGCCAGATAGGCTGCAACCCGAGCATTCCTTAGGCTGATTTTTTTTTGACTTTTCCAATCATCTTCTGTGCTTAGAAATACATCCGTCACAGGTGCGGGTTTTGAGCGCGCGGGCGGATGCCCTCATCAGATTAATGCGTAGACTGTTGCCCAACTATTTGCCGGCACCCTCATTGCGGCCCTTGTTTTCGACATTTCCCTCTCCCGCCTGCGTCTTTGCTTGCTCGTTAAACCTATTGCTCAGCCACATCACCAAAAGCACGGCTACGAGCGTCTGCGGCATGACCATTTCCGAATGCGCTCCAAGGTCGAGGCATTGCGTAAAGAACGCAACAAGTTCCTGAGAGAGAGGGATGCGTTAGGTCGTTGAGGTCTACTCAATGTTCGCGCGTTTTGCTTTCATTGCTTTAACCGCCGCAATCGCTTCTCAACGACCTGAATAGCAATGCGCATAAGTTTGCTAGCAGATAATATTTTGCTTCACAGGTATACGGATAGCATCAAGCAACGACGTGATCATATTGCGGCGGATGACCTTGCCGATGTTGGTTCCGTTCCCTGTCGCCGGGAATGCAGCTCGCAAGCATGAGATACCAGCCCGAGCCGCCTAAAGCCTCGCTCGAGCGTTATGGGGGATACGCGCAGCAACGCGGCAACATAAGGCGCCGGATAGCCCGTTTCACAGACGTAGCGGTAAGCATCAGCGACAATCTCGTCGGATAGCCTGCGGGGTCGGCCAATCTGCGCTCCTCTCACACGTGCGGCCATAATCCCCTCGCAAGTTCGCCGACGAAGGATGCGGCGCTCAAACTGCGCGTATGCCGCAATGATTGTATAGAATAGCTCGCCTTCCGGCGTCGACGTGTCGATGTTAAGGGACATGATGTGCATCCCAACCTTGCGAGCCTTCAAGCTCTCTGCAGTCAGGATGGCGTCCAAAGTGGAGCGGAAGGCGCGGTCGAGGTCCCAGACCACGAAGGTGTCGCCGGCGTTCAAGCGAGAGAGAGACTCGTCAAATACAGGGCGGCGTCCCGCCACGGCGGAGAGTTGCTCGAGATACAGCTCGTCGCAGCTCTCTTGCAGGCCGATGCACTGCCTATCGAGCCGCTGGTCCGGCGTGGAAACCCGCATGTAACCGATGCGGCGGCCGTTGGGGGAGAGAGTGGTCATGACACCACCTCGTCAAAAATGATCCCTTTTGTCGAGATGTGTCGGCGTCTGGAGGAACTTCGCCAGATTGGCGGATTTCCGCGGGCTTGCAAGTGGAATGTTATCATTTTCGCGCTAGTCTATTCTCCTCTACAATAACGATCATTTATGTTGAGCAGAAAAGCACTGGCCATCGCAAGCCTGAGTACCATCGTGTGCAGTCAGGCTGTTTTAACGGCGGTTGTCTCGAACCCGGCAATGGCTGAAGATACGTTTAAGACCTCTGACTTTCTGAATCTCCCTCCGGAAAACCAGCGCGGTTACGTGACGACAGCGGCCATGGCCGCCGGTCTCATCGCCGCGGGGAACCGCAAGGAGCAGGCCAAATGCATCGATGATTGGGGCGCAGAGCATCGCAAGGACGGCTATAAGCCCGTGATTGATGCGATGAAGAGACTGCCCGACTATCACCCCATGGCCATCATCATTGCAGTCTTCGAGAAGGCGTGCGGCGAATTCAAGTACGCCGCTAAATCTGCGGCTTTGCCATAGCGGCGGTTGACACGGCGTGCTCCTGGACTCCTGCGTCGTGCCATGCTGTCCAACCGCCCAACTCGTTCTTGGCCTCTTGATGTCGTTCCTGCGCGCGTTTCTCGATCTCACCGAGCTCCGCCTTGTCCTCTCCTTTTTGCTCCATTGAGAGCGGATTCTCGTTGTCGGTATTCCGCTCGCGGATTTCACCCACGCGGACACGGTCACGCCGGTTCTCATCTGCCCTTTGCACGGCCTCATCAACGGGCTTTCGCCGCTCCCGATATTGCTCGAGCGTCATCTTGCTTGTGAAATCAATTTTCTTTGCTGCTTCTGCGTCCTCACCCTCAAGCGGCTTCAGGTTCTCATCCACGATGCTGCCATCATCACCCTTGAAAACGTAGCGGCCATCCGGCAAGCGCCCGGCCACTCTTTCCAGATCAGCTTCGAGTGCCATCTTTTCCCTGGCTACGATCTCATCCAGGTTGTCCTGATTGTCATCGAGCAGGTTTTCGACTTCCGGCAGTTCCGCCATGATATCTTCATGCAGCGCCCGATACGCCGCATTAGTGGCCAGCAGCGCTGTCAGCGTCAGGGCTTGGTGGTCGCGCCGATCGCGGTTTTCCCGGTCTTCGCGGTGCGTGGCCAGAATTCCTAGCGGACCCTGCTCCAGCTCCCGCTTGTCCTTGGCGTCCTTCACGATCTCGTTGAATTTAAGCTTTACCGTCGCGGCATCGAGCGGGCCAAATAGCACGCCTTTCACCGCTTCATACGCGGCTTCCAAATCCGGAAATCCCTCAGTTTCTTGTTTCAATGTTTTTGCCACGCAAATATTATGTCTATAGTTTATCGCAAACAACCTAATAAAGTCAATTTTCGCCACTGGCTTTTTCTTTGACAAACATTGTCATTATCTCATAAAATTAATAAAGGAGTTTTTAAAAAATGGCCACGATGAATATTTCTTTGCCTGATACGCTGAAGCAATGGGCTTGCAACCGAAAAGGGTATAGCAACGCCAGCGATTACGTGCGGGAGCTCATACGCCGCGATCAGGAGCGCACCGCTCGCCTGGCACATCTTCAGAACCTGCTCGATGAAGGCATTGCCAGCGGCGTGAGCCCGCTCAGCGCCGAAGACGTATTTGCGAACGCCAAAGCCAAGTATGACCAGCAGACCGCGCTATAGCCTCAGCCACGCCGCGGCCGAAGACCTAGAGGCGATATTTTTGCACAGTCTCATCCAGTTCGGCTTGCCGCAGGCCGAACATCACCTCGCCAAGCTCCTGTCGATACTCGATATCATCGCCGACAACCCCGAGCTTGGCCGCCTTCGCACCGACCTCTCCCCGCCCTCCCGTGTGCATCCTCACGGGCCGCATGTTCTCATCTATCATCTTGATAGCGACCGCCGGCCGATCATCCAGCGCGTCCGACATGCGAGCGAAGCCTGGTTAGATGGCGAACAATAGGCCCACCACATGGACAACCGCCGCAAACGCTTTCTGATCGCCAAGGCCCTCTGGGAGTTTGTTGCCGAGAACCGCAACAAACCCGTTGAGCGGCAAGCCCCCAACGACGCCGATGACATGGAAGCCATTCTCGATGCCGATTATCCGGCCGAGGTGGCCACGCTAATTGCGCTTGAGCCGTTCAAGAAGCGGTAGCCGCACGCGTGACCTCCGCTGCCAGAGACTCATTCAGCCTCCCGGTATCGCCGCACGGCCGGCCGTTTTGTCACAATGCCACTTTGCCTTTATTTCCCATACTCCATATCGCCGCTTTGCCTCTCCGCTCTTTTGCCGCTTTGCCACTTAGCCACCAAGTGCTCGCTCTGGCATTAAGCCCTTCTCATTCACGGGCACAAAGCCACCCTGCGCCCGCACCCCTCGCGCTCTTTGCCGCCGTTCCTTTTTGCCGCTTTGCCTCGCTACACTTTTTCCTATTTGCCTATTTTCATTTTATTCTATTTGCCATTATTGGCATTTACCGCCTGCGCCATTTGCCTGTTTGCCAAAATTACGCTTTGCCTATTTATTTATTGTGATACAATCCCATTATGTCGTTCGACATATTCAAGTTTTCTCAGGCGCACCCGCCAAACCAGAAAAGGAGCTGGCCACCACTTTTATGATTCTTGTCTTTGCATCCTCAAAAGGGGGCGTCGGAAAATCGACGATCTGCGCCTCCCTAGCCGCAGCCCTCGCACTCCGCGGCCAACGCGTCGTCGTTCTCGATCTCGATCAGAACCGCACCATCCATAGATGGGCCAGCAAGATCACGATCCCGGGCCTGACCGTCGAAGCACTTCCGGCGCAAGACATATCCGCCAAGCTGCGCGATCTCACAGCAAACAACGACTTCGATCATATCCTGATCGATCTGGCAGGGGCCCGCGAAGTCAATCTCTTCAAAGCCATTGCACGCGCCGATCTGGTCATCATACCGGCGCAGGCCTCCGAGCCCGATATTCGCGAAGCGATTGTCATCTCGCATGACGTCAAGGACGTCGAGGAAACCGCGTCCCGGAAAATTCCATACCGGATGCTCCTGACCAAAATGCACCCGCTACGCACACACGTCACCGATTTCGTGTTCTCCGAACTCAAACGCAAGGGAATGCCGATCTTCCGCACCGTCACCGTCGAGCGCACCGCTTACCGCGAGATGTTCCTCAACGGCGTGCCGCCTACCAAGGCCGAACCCACCAAAGGCGCGGGCCTCGAAATCAATAATCTCCTCGCCGAGATCGAAGACATACTAGGCGCCACCGCAACAACCGCAACCCAAGCCGCATGACGACCGAACCCATGACCAAACAACCGTTCCAGCCCTTCAATCTCGACCTCGACGATCAATTAGAACGCATCGCACAAGCCAAAGGCGTACCCGCCCTCACCACCCCGCCGGTCATCCCAGATCATGAACCAACGCAGCATCCTACGGAGGAGGGGGCTCAGAAGACCTTCTCCCATGCCACCCAACAACCGCCTGCAACGGCCGATTTGCCCGTCAAACCTCCGCCGTGCGAGGCCCGCGTAAAAGTTCCCGATTACCTGATGATGGAATTGAAAATGGAGACCGTACGACGCCGGGTTTCCCTCAACCATCTTTTCCTGGCCGGACTTCGCGCCACCGGCTTTACAGTCCACGACGAAGACATGATCGAAGATGGCCGCCGACTTCGCGGCAAAAACAGCCCGCAATATTCAAGCAGAAACCAATAACTCTGCATATTGGTGCGGATAACTTCGCCTAACACATTGACCTTACCTAATTAAATCCCTCACCATAAACTTATGCTGGAATCATCCCATTCCATTGTCGCGCCCAATAAGAGAGTTCTTCCTTCCCCCGATCGAAGTCCCCAATACGACCTCTTCGCCACGTTCTTTGGCAACCCCCGCGATCTGTCGAATTCCATAGAGCTCTGGGACGCAATCCCAAAATATTCGGTCAGCGCTCGCGCCCAGAATATGCTGCGCGACGACAACGGGCGGCTGCCCGTCCATAAGCACGATTTTCACTATCATCCGGCACCGAAAGCCGACAATCCAACTTTCAAATGCACCATGTCGCTGCAGCCGGCCAGCATTGAAACCGAGCACGGCCGCCAGGACTTCTTCCCAAGCGCCGACGAAGAGCTGGTCGAGGAGATCATCAAGAAAATCTTCTCCGATCAGCATTACGGGCTGCACGATGTCACCAACAAGGAAAGCTGGGTGCGTTTCTCCCTCAACATGATCCGCAAAGAGCTCAAAGCCCGCGGTAAGACCCGCTCGATCCAGGAGATCAAGCAATCGCTCGAAATCCTCACCCGAACCGTTCTCGAGGTTGAAATCGAAGGGCAGGGGAACCGGAAAACCGCCTATACTGCGCCCATCCTCAACGATATGACGCGCGTCAAGCGCTCCGACTGGCTTGAAGACCCGGACGCCATGTGGACCGCCCGCCTGCCGGCGCTTCTGAGCCATGCCATCAACAATCTCAGCTACCGCCAGTTCAATTACCGCATCCTGATGCAGCTTTCCTCACCAATGGCCCGCTGGCTGCACAAGCGCCTCAGCCACGAATACACAAACGCCTCAATCACCACGCCGTACCAGATCCTGTTTTCCACCATATCCCGCGACAGTGGCCTCCTGCACCACAACCGGACATCCTCCAACATCCAAACCCTCGAACGGGCACTGGCCGAGCTCGTCCAGCATGAGGTGCTCTATTTCCATGAATCCAAAAAGCGCAATTCCGGCCGCGCCATCACAGATGTTCTCTACACCCTCACACCCCATTCCAACTTTGTCTCCGAGATGAAGGCGGCCAACGCGCGCGCGCGTGACGCCCGCACCAAGCTGGCCCAGAATTGATCCTGTTCCGTGCCGGTTACAATGGTAGGCGGATGCTGCAATCAACCCCAAACCCACGGCCTACCATGGTAGGTAGATCATGCAATATCGCCACTTTTGCCTTGACCGACATTGTAGGCGCTGGCTGCAATACCCTTCCAAGTACGCTTTTTCACCACTCACCCCGGACCCGAATCTCTCGGTTAAATTGAAATCCTGCAATCTCCGGCACATGGTAGGCGCAAGATGCAATACCCTCTCCACCCCCAAGAAAACCGCCAAAAACGCGATTTCAAAATACCACAGCCTTTTTCCTGCGTTCCGCGGTGGTAGGTGGACGCTGCATTAGAGCGCTAACCGCCCCTTGAGATGGTAGGCGGAGGCTGCATTTCCCCCGCCCAAATAGGGCGGTAGAAGCTGCAATGGTTGGTAGGTAAAGGCTGCAAAGCCCGAAATTGACCTTCCGCTCCTCTCTAATCCCCCTGTCAAGTCAGTAGGTAGACGCTGCATTGGCGCCCGAACATGGAAGGTAGACGCTGCAATAGCTGACTCTTCAAGCCAACGCGGGCCGTCAACATAGAAGGTGGAAGCTGCAATACCCTCCTGAGTGAGAGGTAGACGCTGCAATGCCATTCCCGAAACACCGCGCGTTCCAACGGAGTCGCGCCGGATTCGAGTCCGCCTATTCTTTTCCTTATATTTATCCTTTTTTCTTTCCCTGTGCCGCAATTTGTCTCGCGTGGCTTTTTTCGGTATTTGCTGACAGGGCGGTTATGTCCAAAATTTCAGCTACAAAAACGGGCTGCTTTTTTGGATGCGCTTTTTAAATTCTGTTTCCCGAAGAATCTGATATTCTAATATTCATGTCGCGTGTTATATCCTCAGCCCGATTGCAAAATCAGGACCTCTCCACCGTTCCCTCATTACCACTCCCCCACAATATCGAAGCGGAGCAGGGGCTTCTTGGCGCACTTCTGGTCGATAACAACGCCTACGATCGCATCGCCGACATCCTGAGCCCCGAGCATTTTTATGCCCCCGTTCACGGCCGCATCTTCGACGCCATCTGCAATTACCTGCACAAGGGTCAGAACGCGTCGCCCGTCACGCTGAAATCCTTCTTCCAGACCGATCCCGATCTCGAACATCTCGGCGGAGCAGCCTATCTCGCCGACCTGGCCGGAAGCATCATCTCGCTGATCAACACCGAAGACTATGCAAAGACCATACGCGCCAGCCACCAGCAGCGCTGCCTGCTCGATATCGCTGACGACATGGCTCTGGCCGCGCGCGGCCAGGATATCGACGCCACCCCCGCACAAATCATCGAAGACGCCGAGCAGCGCCTCTATGCGCTTGCCGAAACCGGCTCCGATAGCCACGGCCTGAAACCGTTCTCGCACTTTTCGCTCTCCGCCCTCGGGCAGGCGGAACGCGCCATCACATCATCGGGCAAAATCACCGGCATCACGACCGGGCTTCCCTCCATCGACCGCAAGCTGGGCGGACTGCAAGACTCCGATCTCATCATTCTCGCCGGCCGCCCCTCGATGGGCAAAACCTCTCTCGCCCTCAACATCGCTTACAACGCCGCCCGCGCACGCCTCGAAACTGCGGGCGAGCAGGGGGGTATCGTCGCGTTCTTCTCGCTCGAAATGTCCGGCGATCAGCTGACCACCCGCATACTGGCCGACCAGGCCAAACTACCGAGCGATGCCATTCGTAGAGGGGCCATCGACCAAACAGCCCTCAAAGCCTGCATCGATGCCGCCCAATACAACAACCGATTGCCGCTTTTCATCGATCAAAGCGGTACGCTTTCGCTGGCAACCCTCAGAAGCCGCGCCCGCCGCCTCAAGCGCACCCACGGCCTGCATTTGATCGTCATCGACTATCTTCAGCTCATGCACTCGCCATCCCGCCGCAACATTGATAACCGCACGGCCGAAGTGTCCGAAATCACCCGCGGCCTCAAGCAAATCGCCAAGGACCTGGACGTTCCCATTCTCGCCCTGTCGCAACTGTCCCGCGCACCCGAAATGCGCGAAGATAAGCGCCCACTGCTTTCCGATCTCAGGGAATCAGGCTCCATCGAGCAGGACGCCGATGTCGTCATCTTCGTCTACCGCGAAGAATACTATCTAGCCCGCACCGAGCCGCAACCCGGCACCGACGATCACCTCAAATGGCAGCAGGCCATCGATGCAGCCGCCAACATCGCCGAAGCGATCATCGCCAAGCAGCGCCACGGCCCGATCGGAACCGTCAAGCTCAACTTCGAACCGGCTTTCACGCGCTTCACCGACATGGGCGATCTTTGATCAGCACTCGCGATTGCGCTCACGCTCAAACCCCCGATAGGGCTCGGCAGCATCACGTTCCGCCAGTTCCTTAGCCCGTGCCCTGAGCCCGGCCATAAACGCGCTTTCCTGCCGATCCTCTCCGTCCCGCTGCGAAGAGTCCCCGGAAGAAGAAGGAGGGGGGGTGTCGGGGTCGGAACCGGGGCAGCCGGGCCGCTGCGGCTCGGCCCTGGCGCGCATGGCGTCGACCTCATCGCGCTTGTCCGCCCGCCCCACATAGCGCACCGCAGCCTGAAATTCCGGCTTTACGGACCGCAATCTGTCGATCGAAACAATCTTCACAGGGCGCTTTTCGATGACCCCTTTCACCCAGCGCGCTTCCGCCAGTTTCACCCGGTCCCAGTCACTGCGCATAACATCGGGCATACCGCGTGCCTCTCCCAGCACTTGCGCTTTCGTCACCTCGTGCAAAAAACGGCGCTCGACATCGCTGCGCGGCTCGATCCTGTAGCCCTGAAGCTGCGGCTTCCCGCCCGAAAAACCCGGAGGATGCAGTTCAGGAGCAGGGGCCGCCCGCGCCCGCCTGCGCTCCCGCGATCTCTTCCAGCTGGCCGAGCTTCTCAGCGTTGCCATGACCCACCATCCCTAAACTTGGCCGCTTGATTGCAGCTCCGCGCGCTTGTCGTAGGCAGCACGGGCCGCCCCAATGTCATGACCAATGCCAGTCTCCTAGACCAACCCCTGGACATCAGTCCGGCAGCGCGTGCAGACGCGCCGATAGCCTTGTCGGCCGCTACCAACCGGAATATGCGACCGCGCCTGATCGCCGAACTTCCGCGCCTGCGCTCTGATCAGAGCTTGCGCGCAATCCTTGCACCCCAGCATCAGCATCGCCGCGTCCCACGCTTCCCCCAAGCTCACCGAAATATCGAGCAGCAGGCCCAGATCGGCAGTTTTGCCCGGCCCCGGCCCAACACCTGAAAAGCCGCCCCCGCCCACCACTTCGCGCGGGCCGACCGCCTGCAGCACCAGTGAGGCATCTTCGCAAAACTCAAGACATTCACCCAGATGGGGTGCTTCCGCCTCCCAGATGATCTCGAGCTTTTCTTCGATATCCCTGACCGAGCAGGCCACACAGCGATGGAACCTGAAGGCCTGAATCCAGGCCACCATCGTGCTCTTGACCACCTCATCGACTCTGGTTTCAAGAAACGCGTTCTCTTCGTCATGTGAGCTCATCGAAATCCTGGCTCCGCTCACGGCAGCATTGCCGATCCTCCCAACCTGAGAAAGCCAGCCTTCAAAATCAGCCCCGGCGGCAGAAATTTTCACGCCGCGCTAGAGCCCGCCAGCAGAGAAAAGGCTCCGCAGGAGCCAATGGGCGCGGCCCCGGGGGTGCAGAGAGAGAGAGTAGTCAGCCCTCGGGGTCGCCCCACACCCGCTTAAGTCCCAGCGGAAGCCTCACCCACCCTTCCGAGAAAATCCGCAGCAGGCGCCCCCTACGCTTGAAATTAGATTTCGATCTTCCAAAAGCTCTGAATAGCCGCCGCATACGGCGGTATGGAAATTCGCTTTGACTTTACATTTCTGCTACCATGGATAGAAAGAAAGGTTTCGTTTTGAATTACTACGAGTATCCATTTATTCCCCCTTATGCCATTTTCGTATTTGCCAGCAATTTAGCCGGGCTGCACGTTACGGGTCCTGCCCGTATCGCCTCCGAGCACTACGGCGCCCTCGACGGACAAGCAGCCGGCCTGCAAGGTCGCTCCTACGCCATTCCCGTCAAAGACGAGAACCTGAAATCAATCCCGCTGTCCGACGTCAAACCGCACGTCGATCGCTTCATCGGATTTGCCCGCGGCAACCCGCAGCTGCGCTTTGTGCTGATCCCGCCCGGTCTCACCGATATCGCCGAGCGCAGCCCCCGGCACGCGCCGCTCTTTAACCGCGCGCCGCACAACGTCATCCGGCCGAAGCCCTGGGGCGCCCAGCCTCTCATCGCCCCGGAGATCGAATGATGAAAAACATAACCGATCGTCCGCAGCCGCCCGATCCCGATCCCGAGCCTTCGGCTTCGCTGCAAACGCACTGGATGCGGCTTGCCGATGCCGTGCGCCCCATCATGAAAGTCCTCACAGCGCGAGACCACACAGATTGGGAGCCCCGGCCATGAGCACCAATGAAAAAGTCAGGGGTGTCCTGCGCACCTATCTCGAACTGCCGCCGATCGAGCGCCATCCTGTGCTCGACCGCCTGGTCAAGCCGCAACTTCTCGAGAAAGCCGCTCCGCCCGAAGCAACACTGCTCTCGCGGCATATCCGCCTGAGCCTGCTGGTTGGCGATCTCTACGACGAGCTCGGGCATTACATCGCGCCCGACAACCAGGACGGCGCCGACGATATTCACGACGGCTATCAGCGCACCAAAGGCAGGCTGGACCGCGCCCACGCGCTCCTGCGGGAAAACGCCCGCAGAGCCCAACACCTTCTCGGTGAGCAGCAGGACAACGCCCCCGGCAGTTTCCTTGAACGCCTTCGCCGCCAGGCCAATCAACGCCCGCCGCAGCGCGCGCGCCTTTACATCCCCGAGCTGGAGTTAGACTGACATGCCCATCACCATCGGCTCGCCAGATGGATACTGGTTCGCGCTTCTGGAACAGCGCCGCATCGCCCGGGTGTTCCACCACGATAAGATCATCGCCCGCGCATTCTATGCGGAGCAGGGGCCTAGCACCCCCTCTACCATCTTTAATCGCATCATCGAACGGCACCGCGCCCGCGCGCAGGCGCTCTCACACGCGCCGCACTCCTCGATCGAGCATGAGATCTAGCCGCGCCCTTTAATCGGATTCCCCGTTGTCCAAGACCAATTCAGGAGCCCACCCGACAAACCACCCAATCAAATAGAGCAGGCCTCATGACCCCGACCGACGAACAGCGCGCCGCCACCGAGGCCTTCCAGCACAACCGCCTACTGAAAATCACAGCCTTCGCCGGCGCCGGCAAAACCACCACACTGCAGCTGCTGGCCGAAACCAGCTCTGAGCGCGGCCTGTACCTGGCTTTCAATCGCCAGATCGCGGTCCATGCGCAAAAACGCTTCAAGACTGTCGATTGCCGGACCACGCATTCTTTGGCCTGGCGCGCCATCCAGGCCAAACGCGATTATTCGGTCGAAAAGATGCAGGGCAAAATGTCACCTGCCGCGCTGGCCGACCTTCTCAAGCTCGAAGACTTCAAAATCTCGGCCAACGTCACCTTTACGCCCATCCAGCACGCGCATCTGCTCGCCCGTACCGTCGCTCGCTTCTGCCAGAGCGCCGACGATGAAGTATGCCCCGGGCACGTTCCGCACTATCAGCGCATCGAAAAGCTGCCGCCCGCGCTGCTGGCTTCTACCCGCCAATACGCTGCGGAACGCGCGGCCGATCTATGGAACCGCATGACCCACCCCGAAGACCCGATCGCGCTCGGCCATGACGGCTATCTGAAACTCTGGGCGCTCGGAAAACCCCGGCTGCCGTTTGATTATGTTCTTCTCGATGAGGCCCAGGACACCAATCCGGTTATCCTCGAAACCCTGCGCGCCCAGGATTGCCGGCTCGTGGTCGTCGGCGACCCCTGGCAGATGATCTACGAGTTCCGCAACGCCCTCAACGCCATGAAAGCCTTGAAGGGCGGCGCCAACACCTATCTTACCCAATCCTTCCGCTTCGGCGATGCTCTGGCTTCCGAAGCCAGCAAAGTCCTCTCCACGCTTGGCGAACGCAAAACCCTGCGCGGCAACCCGGCGCTGACGACCGAAATCCTCCCGGAAGAAGAGGGCGCCCCCGACTGTGTGCTGGCCAGAACGAATGCCTCGGTCATGGCCGAAACCATTGCCGCCCTCGCCGCCGGAAAGTCCCCTTACATCCTCGGCGGCACGTTTGACCTTAAGCGCATGCTGATCGACGTCACCGCTCTCAAAAGCGGACGCGCCGCCATGAGCCCGGATCTGTTCGGGTTCAAGGATTGGGATACCGTGACCGGCTTCGCCGGCTCGGAGGAGGGGCAAGATCTCACGGCCTTCGTCAAGCTGGTCAGCGAGCACGGCGAAGATGCCCTGACACAGGCCATCGCCAACACCGCCGCCTCGCCCGGCCAGGCTCAGATCACGATCGGCACCGCCCACAAAGCCAAAGGCTGCGAATGGAACAGCGTACGTTTGTGCCGGGATTTCCTGACCCAGCCCGTGCTAACCCGGAAATCCAGCGCGGACCCCGAGATCCGCCTGTTCTACGTGGCCATGACCCGAGCCAAACGAGCCCTGTCGGTCGATCCCGAAATGATGGCCATCTTTACGGGCGATAGGAGCTCCACCGATGCGTCCTCCGTCCCGCCACCCCAGACCTGCGCTTCACACGCTTCAACGCATACAGGGGCTCCCAAACCCGAACCCAAGCCTGATTTCATGAACACCCTATTCAACAAAGCTGCCAGGCGCAGGGCCAACGAATAGCATTCGCCGTCTCAGACACGGTTCAACTCTGCTCCCACCCAAGCAAACGCCAGACCCATCGCATAAGCCCCACTCGCCGCGAGCAACCCCTGCAAAACCGACACCGCCCACACACTTGCCGCCGTGCGCTCTTTACCGACCTCCCGTGCCAATCCCCACAGTTGCCAATACTTATCCGCAACCGTCAGGTGCAGCGCGATCCCACCCAGAGCAGCGGCCCACAGCCGAGCCCAAGCACCCCGGCGACCGCCATGGACAAAAGCAACAAGAACCCCGGTGCCATCCGCTATTCCACTCCGATACGCCCCGATGCAATGTGAACCGCCGGGAAAATCCCGTCATCCGCGAAATATCGCTTCAGCTCATCGATCTCCGCTTGCCTCAGCGAAACCCCTCCGCGCGGCAACAGGGCTGCGATCTCATCCCCAATCTGATCGACCGCAAGCGCGATCGACTCCGAAAAACGCAACGGTTTGCGTTCGATCAGCGAGACGTACCCAATTGTCTCAACGTGGCTACACCCCACGCATGCAACCGCAGCCGACTCCTCGAGCTCAACCGCCTGCGTAAACGCCGGCGCCAATTTCCAAGCCATGAACCTCGAAACCATGCCGAGCTGTCGCTTCCGCTCTTGGGCATCAGCCGAATGCGTTATCCCGATCCACCAATCGCCCTCCGGAGATGCAATCCGAAACTGCGGGTCCAATTCATCCTCGATAAGCGCAATCAACCGCTGCGCCCGCTTCAAGTCCGCCAGAACAAGCTCCCTCAGCCCCATCAGCCCCTCAGCCCTGATTCCAGACCTAGCGTGCATTCCTGATATGCAGATGCCTCCGCCCCCGGAGGCTATAAACCTGTGCATCCTGATCCAATAATTACACCGTAACGCCCAATCCGCCTCGCTTCCACCATTCCACTATGACACGGGTCTGGCATCCTTCGGCAGATCAGGAACACCCCATTTCAAAAAGCATTTCAGTTGGGAGTTTGCCGATGCGCTGCGTTACCCTGCTGATCACAACCCTGATCATTTCAGCTTGCAGCGGCGGGCCCCCGCCCGACACGTTTGTCACCTGCGCCCATGACGCAGCGGATAGACCGGCAACGGGCAAGGGCTGCGGCGCATAGATTAGCTCTCCAGAAGGACAGGGCTTCATTTTTTGGCTTTGACACGCTTGGCGCGCCGCTGACACTTCGCATACGCTCGTGTGCCCTCTTTTCATCACAACACGGATAGGGCACACTTATCATGTGAAACCAAGCTTCCCCAAAAACCGCGCCCGTTCCTCATCTCCGCGCAGATCTTCGGCTTCTATTTCAGATCCTCTCAAAGTCAAGCTCGCCGGCAAAGACGATGCGCCGCTCTCGATGTCCCAGCTGCGCGATGGCCTCTATGAAACCGTGCGCCGGCTGCTTCCCTACGACAAACACTACCGTGTAAAGCGCGCCGCAATCTATCTCACAGTTATCGATGAGAACGGCCACCCTGTGCAGATCTCTCAAACCGGCGAATGGACCATCTATCCATACCAGTGTGCCGCAGAGGACTTCGACACCTGACCGATATCGCCCGTATCAACACTATTTAGGCGATCTCCGCCCGAACAAAGCTTGCAATGCCTCTTCCGAATTAAAGCTCTTCTTTCCAGCGGAAGGTGGCAGGGTCCCTGCGGTCAAGCGCCTCAAAATCGAAATTGATCCGTTCTGAAACGGACGAGGTGGCGTTCCCCTAAAAATGAAGAAATGTCGTTGCTGCAGCCCCCCCCGGAAAGAACACTCTACATTGAAATATTTGAGTTTTAGAAACGCATATGTTAATATACATAACATTTACAAACAATAACAAGAAACGAGACTTGATTATGAAGATTGCCGAGAAGGAGGAAGTCGTATTTTATTCTATTGACGATGAGGAGTCTGACGAGAAATCATTTTATCCAACTGATATCGCCGATATTTCTCATCTGTATTGGGACGACGAGTGGGTGGATGGTGAAGAGACCTGTTTTTGTGTGCATCGTCGCCAAGCGCAGGAAGATTATTGGCAGGAAAGAAGGGTTGAGACGCTTAGCTCGACAACCTTGGCAGATCTGCAGGCGCGGCACGCGCTCGTTCAGCTCGGTCCCAGGATGTGGGTTCCAGCGCGGAATATCGCGAACGTGTGGACGGAGAAGGGCGTGACGATGGTGGACATTGGAGACTTGCATCCGGAGCGATCAAAGCGACCGGCTGAGGATGTCCTTCACGATTGTCGTCGTGAATTGCAGAGAGTTTATTCCCGGCCCGCGCCGCCCTCTGAGTTTGGATATCAGGATGGCATGCTTCTGATGAGCCCGCAGCAGTTGCGGAGCGCCATCGACCGAATCGATG
>JBAZXL010000025.1:0-62413 GCA_041659825.1 Hyphomicrobium sp. | reverse complement strand
TCTTTCCCCCGAAGGGCGTATGCGGTATTACCCCAAGTTTCCCTGAGCTATTCCGTACCGATAGGAAGATTCCCACGTGTTACTCACCCGTCTGCCACTCTCCTTGCGGAGCGTTCGACTTGCATGTGTTAGGCCTGCCGCCAGCGTTCGTTCTGAGCCAGGATCAAACTCTCAAATTGAAAGTGTGATTCTGGTCGGCCTTGGAGTTAATCCAAGGATACTGCGTAACGGGCACCTTCACACTGACGCGCACTTGCTACGAGTTGCCCCGCAACCAGCGCGTCGGTGATGGTTGTATGAAACGCAGTTTAAACCAGAGTCTCGTTCGATCTCATTCCCTTTCGGGCCACCCTTTCGGGCTTTGAGATCTCGCCAGGACTCCGCCGCCTGCGTTTCTCTTCCTTCAAATCTACTTGTCAAAGAGCAAGCCGAAGACAGGTACGCTAGCCGGTCTATAAAACCGACTTTCGAGACAACGAGGCTCCCACCGGACGTTCCGGGAGGGAACCACATGTGTGATCGAAGAGAGCGAAGCCCGTCAAGGGCGGCGAAGCACTCAGTGCCCCGCGACAAGGCGGAATAAATACAAAACCCGGCCCCCTGTCAACACCCAACGCGAAGGAAAGTTTGATTTCCGGCTAAGAGGCTGAAATTCCATATAACTTTCTACGAGATTTTGACCAGGCAGCGTGCCGTGCAGCTGACACAAGTCGCGTTGAGAGCCGATTTACGACGGTTGCGAAACAGTCAGAGCCCCAAAATCGTAACCATGACGCGGAAAAGCGCGGCAACGCCGCTTAACCGTCAACAAGCCTTCGTACGAGAGATTCGATGCCATCACGTGGCCAGGTTTATCAGCCAAAGCGCGTGAACCGGTACAGTCCGGCCATCCGTGGCCCAAGCAAGCCTTGGCGAAATGGATGGGTGCAATCGTTGAAAACTCCTGACAGGGCTCGCGAACAACTGGCAGATTAGGGATGCAACGCGCGAGGCAATGTTGAGCCAATTGCGCATGCAGGGGAAGGAATCTCACGTGGATCGTCGGCACGCTCCGACCGCTCGCTTCGGCTCGTCGACACGGCGCTCATCAGCGGCGGGCACGACAACGTTGCTTTATCGCGGCGTAAAGAGCCGAGAGTACGTCCGGGATATGTACGCGACCGACCACGCCGAGCCGCAGCGGGAGGGCCGGTTTCGCTGGCTCATGAGCACGTGCCTTGCTGCCGCGGTTGGTGCGACCGCCATTTTCGTCGTGATTTTCGGCTCTGCCGATCAGCAAGACGCCACAAGCGGACTTATGCCGGCCCTCCAGCGGCTACGCGAAAGCACGACTGCGCCTCCCCTCGAAGCACTGCTGCGCCGAGACGACGGCCTTAAGTGGTCTGTCCCGAAGGTAGACCGCCTCCGCGTAACCTCGGGCGCGTTGTCGACCCGCTTCGTCATTCACGAGACACTGCGCCAGAAGCGCGGCGGGCGTGAGTACATCTACGCAAAACCCTACGTCCGCATCGTCTCGCGACTGGCACCCGTTCCGCCCAACTACGCCGATGTCATCCCGCCCTTCAATCCGGTGAAGCTCTACGCAAACAACAAGCCGATCGGTGAGGAGGAGAGCACTCAATCTGGGGCCAAGAGCGACGTTACGGTGAAGGTAGTCGAGCTTCTTGGCGGTATTCTTCCGGGCGAGGATGGCCAGGAGCTGGACAACGAAGAGGCCCAGGAGCTCGTCACGAAAGTCGCGTCGGCAGCAGCTCCCAAACCCGACCCCACGACTGAGATCGCCGAGACAGACCCTGCCATAAACTCGGATCAGCTTGGCCCAGCAGCCTCCGCAGAAAGTCAGCCGGAGACGCGCGCACCGAATACGACCATTCTCGCGAAATCAGGTGGTGACGAACCAGATTCATCCAGCGACATCGCGGGATTGAACACGATCGTTAAGACGGTTCAGGACGGCCAAAAGCTCTCTCAAGTGTTGGCGGATGCCGGCGCCGAAACCTGGCTGATCCGCGAGATGTTGGATGCCATGAAATCCGTCTTCCCGGAGAAGAGCGTCGCTCCGGGATCTGAGGTCCACATCACTCTGCAGCCATCTCTGACAAGGCAGAACCGCATGGAGCCCATCCGCTTCAGCGTCTATGATGAAGGGCATGCACACAAGGTAACGGTGAGCCGCAGCAATGCGGGAGAGTTCGTCGCCAGCGCCGATCCGGTAGGCGAGGAAGAACTCATTCGTCTCGCTTCCGCCGACACGAGCCAAGGATCCACTCTCTACGCAAGTCTCTATCACGCGTCACTTGTGCAAAGCGTTCCGCCGGAAACGATCACGCAAATCCTGCGCATCCACGCCTATGAGACCGACTTCCGCCGCCGCCTGCGCTCGGATGAGCAAAGCGAGATGTTTTTCGATTTGAAGGACGAAGGCGGCACCGAAGGACCTCCCGGAGAGCTGCTCTACACGTCCATCACGGCCGGCGGAGAGCAATCGCGCTACTATCGTTTCCGCACCACGGACGGTCAGATCGACTACTACGATGCGGAGGGCAATAACGCGAAGAAATTCCTGATGCGCCGTCCGGTGCGCGGCGAAGATATTCGCCTGACGTCGGGTTTCGGTCTGCGCTTCCATCCGCTCTTGAACGAAAAGCGCATGCACACCGGCGTCGACTGGGCAACAACGCCGGGGACGCCGATCCTCGCCGCCGGCAACGGCACCATCGAGGAGGCTGGCCGCAAGGGCCAGTACGGCATCTATGTCCGTATCCGCCACGCCAACGGCTACCAGACGGCCTACGGCCATATGTCGGGCTTGGCGCGCGGCGCAGCGGCCGGGGTAAAAGTTAGGCAGGGTCAGGTTATTGGATACATCGGCTCAACCGGCCTATCATCCGGACCGCACCTTCATTTCGAGGTTCTCGTCAACAATCAGTTCGTCGATCCGATGTCGATCCAGGTGCCGCGTGAGCGCCATCTCGAAGGCCACGAGCTGGCCGATTTCCAAAAGGAGCGCGCTCGGATCGATGAGCTGATGCGCCGCTCTCCTGTCCTCACGGCGACAAAATAAAGATAGCCCCCTCTCCACGCAAGAACGAGGAGAGGGGATTGATGAGGCTTAAGCCGCAGCCTTCACCGGCGCGCCGTTGATGGTCAGCGCCCCATCACCAACAGAGACGTGCACCGTCTCGCCATCCTTGACCGCCCCGCGCAGGATCGAGTCGGCGAGTGGATCCTGCACCTGCTTCTGGATCACGCGCTTCAAGGGACGCGCGCCGTAGATTGGGTCATATCCCTTGTTGGCGAGCCACGTGCGCGCCTGATCGTCGAGCTCGATCGTGATCTTGCGGTCGGCAAGCAGCTTCTGCAGCCGTTGCATCTGGATATCGACGATCTTGGCCATATCCTCGCGGCGCAACCGGTGGAATACGACGATCTCGTCGATACGGTTGATGAACTCCGGCCTGAAATGCCGCTTCACCGCCTCCATTACGAGACGATAGGCCTCCTCCTCGCCAACGACGCGATCATTCTCCCCCGGCATGCCGAAGCCCATAGGCTGCCTCGGGTCGGCAAGGAATTCAGCGCCGAGGTTGGAGGTCATGATGATCAGCGTGTTGCGGAAATCGACCGTTCGTCCCTGACCGTCCGTCAGGCGCCCGTCGTCGAGCACCTGCAGCAGCACGTTGAAGACATCGGGGTGGGCCTTTTCAATCTCGTCGAATAGCACGACCTGATAGGGCCGCCGCCGCACTGCCTCGGTAAGCGAGCCACCTTCCTCGTAGCCGACATATCCGGGTGGCGCTCCGATCAGGCGCGCCACCGAATGCTTCTCCATGTACTCGCTCATATCGACGCGAACCATCGAGCTTTCGTCGTCGAACAAGAACGACGCCAGCGCCTTGGTCAGCTCGGTCTTACCAACACCGGTCGGACCGAGGAACATGAACGAGCCGAGCGGCCGATGCGGATCTTGCAGGCCCGCACGCGCGCGCCGGACCGCGGTCGAGACAGCTTCCACCGCCTCGCGCTGACCAACCACCCGCTTCGCGAGTGCCTCCTCCATTTGCAGGAGCTTCGCCCGCTCGCCCTCGAGCATCTTGTCGACCGGCACGCCGGTCCAGCGCGACACCACGCCGGCCACCTGATCCGGCGTTACGGCCTCCTCGACCATCACGCCCTGCTTGTTCTCTCCGCTCTCGATCGCCTTGAGCTTCTTCTCGAGCTCCGGAATGACCGCGTGTGCGAGCTCACCGGCGCGCGCATAGTCGCCGCGCCGTTGCGACTGCTCGAGCTCAGTGCGCAAGCGATCAAGCTCCTCCTTGATCTTCTGCGCCGAGCCGAGCTTCTGCTTCTCGCTCTCCCAGCGCTGTGTAAGCGCGTGCGATTTCTCCTCGAGGTCCGAGATCAGCTTCTCGAGCCGAGCGAGACGATCCTTCGAGGCCGCATCGGTCTCTTTTCGCAACGCCTCCCGCTCGATCTTCAATTGCATGAGCTCACGATCGATCGCATCGAGCTCTTCCGGCTTGCTGTCGACCTGCATGCGCAGCCGCGACGCCGCCTCATCCACGAGATCGATGGCCTTGTCGGGAAGAAAGCGATCCGTGATGTAGCGGTTGGAGAGCGTGGCCGCCGCGACGAGCGCCGAATCCGTGATGCGCACGCCGTGGTGCAATTCATACTTTTCCTTGAGCCCGCGCAGGATCGAGATGGTGTCCTCGACCGACGGCTCTTCGATAAACACAGGCTGGAAACGCCGCGCCAGCGCCGCATCCTTCTCAATGTGCTTCTTGTACTCGTCGAGCGTCGTCGCACCAACGCAATGCAGCTCGCCGCGTGCAAGCGCCGGCTTCAGCAGATTGCCCGCGTCCATGGCGCCCTCGGCCTTGCCGGCGCCCACGATTGTGTGAAGCTCGTCGATGAAGAGGACTATTCGGCCCTCCTCGGACTGCACCTCCGAGAGCACGCTTTTCAAGCGCTCCTCGAACTCGCCGCGAAATTTCGCGCCCGCGATGAGCGAGCCCATGTCGAGCGCAAGCAATCGCTTGTCCTTGAGGCTCTCCGGCACGTCCCCCTTGATGATGCGCAGCGCCAGACCCTCGGCGATCGCCGTCTTGCCGACGCCCGGCTCACCGATCAGCACCGGATTGTTCTTGGTCCGCCGCGACAGCACCTGGATGGTGCGCCGAATCTCCTCGTCCCGGCCAATGACCGGGTCGAGCTTGCCGTTTGCCGCTGCCTCCGTGAGGTCACGCGCATATCGCTTCAACGCGTCGTAGGACTGCTCGGCCGACGCGCTGTCCGCCGTCCGGCCCTTTCTAAGCTCGTTGATGGCAGCATTGAGCCGTTCCGGCGTGACGCCGCCGGCGTCTGCTAGAATACGCGCCGCCTCGGTTCCCTTCTCGACCGCGATGGCGAGTAGAAGCCGCTCCGCAGTCACGTAGCGGTCACCAGCCTTCTCAGCGATCTTCTGCGCGGCATCAAAAATACGCGCCAGCTCCGGCGTGAGGTAGAGCTGCCCGCTGCCACCACTGACCTTCGGACGCTTCGCAAGCGCTCGCTCCACTGCCTGCAACGCTTCCTTAGGCCGCCCCCCGGCTCTTTGCATGAGGCCGGCCGCCAGGCCCTCCTCGTCATCGAGCAGGACTTTCATGAGATGTTCGGGGGTGAACTGTTGGTGGTTCTCGCGCAAGGCAAGGCTTTGCGCCGCCTGCACGAAGCCTTTGGCGCGGTCGGTATACCGTTCGAAGTCCATGTAGTCCCTCCTCAGCGCGCACCGGCACCCATAGAAGAAAGGCGCGACCGGAACGCCGTCACGATTGGATCGGTTGCATCCGCATAAAGAGGAGCCCCGGAGGCACTCCGCATTGATGCTGCTCATCACATATAGGATTGGCTTGAGAGCGAAAAAGGGGGCACTCTCGCTAGTGTCGCGCATCTGACGTTTGGTCCCCGCTTGCGGCAGGTCTCGTCACCAAACGTCAGATGCAAAAGCTACACTAGACTCATAGAGCTGCTAGTGTTCCTGTTGGTTCCGACATTTGCTCCGAACCGCGCCGCAGAGGGAAGCAAATGTCGGGACCGGAACACTAGTTTTCTGGATCGGACGCTTGATTCCGGGCGAAGGTCGTCAAGCGGCCGTGAATCCAGAACACAAACAAAAACTTGGCTAGGGTTCCGGCGGAGACGGTTGGGAACCAACCGTCGGAGTCGGAACACGAGCGCATTTCAATTACAGCAACGGAACACCATGCCGAGCCGAGTTGTCGGGATTTTCCGCTACCCCGTAAAGGGCCTCTCCGCCGACCCATTGCAAACGGTCAACGTCGAGCCTGGCCAAACCCTTCCCTTGGATCGCGCGTGGGCCATCGAGAATGGCCCCGGCCGCTTCGATCCGGAGAACCCCAAGCACCTGCCGAAAATCAACTTCCTCATGTTAATGCGCAATGAGCGTCTCGCCGCTCTAAAGACACAGTTCGACGCTGAGAAGAACCTGCTCACGATCTGCCGTGCCGGCAAGCCGGTCCTCCGCGCCGACCTCACCACCCGGAGCGGTCATCTTATCATCGAGCAGTTCATGGCGGCATACGTGGCCGACGGCCTGCGCGGCCCACCGAAAGTCGTCTGCTCGCCCGGCCACAGCTTCTCGGACACGGCCGCCCGCCGCGTGCACCTGATCAATCTGGCTTCACTAAGGGAAATCGAACGCGCCGCCAATCGCGCCGTCGACCCGCTACGTTTCCGCCCGAACGTTATTATCGACGATGCGGAACCCTGGGCTGAGTTTGCCTGGGTCGGGCGGGAGATCACGATCGGCAGCGTGAAGCTCCAGGTCCACAAGCGCACGGACAGGTGTGCCGCAACCAATGTCGAGCCGGCAACCGGCGCCCGCGACATGGACATTCCAGCATTGCTATCCCGCAAATGGGGCCACATCTATTTCGGTGTCTATGCCGAGATTCTCACTCACGGCCGCCTCGCCATAGGCGACGAGGTGAAAGCGGAGCGCGGGCCATCAATCTCGGCTTAGCGGTTACCCTGGCGCACCAAAAAAACCGCGACCCAAGGGCCGCGGCTTTTGAATTCACCTATCGGCGCGCTTACGCCTGGGGCAATACCTATTCTCCACTGCCCTCGACAACAGGCGTTGGCTGAGGAGCCGCGACCGCGCTCTCCTCTGGAGCGGCGCCGCTCGCAGCTTCGCGACGCGGACGCCGCACCGGCCGGCGCAAGAACTCAGGCTGCTCGTGATGCGGCACGGCTGCAGCTCTCGGCTCGCGGGCCTCTCTAGGTTCCCTCGGCTGGCGGACTATCGGCTGTTGGTCCGGCACGGCCTCTGCCGCAACCGCAACCTGCGGTACACGCTCGGGCCGAGGCTCATTCCGCTCTGGCCGATCGACCCGCTCCGGGCGTTCCGCCCGCTCCGGCCTATCAATCCGCTCCGGCCTGTCAGTCCGATCTTGACGATCCGGCCGATCCCCCCCACCTCGGTCACCGCGATCCTGCCTTTGGTACCGCTCCTGCCGGTCGCCGCGATCGAAGCGCTCGCCCCTATCTGGGCCACGATCCGGGCCCCGATCTGGCCGATCACCGCGGTCTCCCCGCGGCTCGCGATCTTGGTAGCCGCCACCATGTCGGTCGCGATCACGATCGCGGTAGTGCTGGCGGTGCCCACCCTCCTGCCGCTGACCGCGATCGTCGAATCGTTGACTCTCGTGACGGCCCTGGCCTTCGTGACGCATCGGCGGTTGCGAGGGCTGGGGCTGCATATCGACGCCCATCTCCTCACCATCCTCATCACCGAACTCGTCGCCCATTCCAGGCTCGCCGAAGCCGAGCGAGCGCGGCCGGTACATGCCCGCGTGCGGATCGCCGCCACCTTGAGCGATCTGCTGCTCGCGGTATGCCATGATGATGCGATTGTAGTGCTCGGCGTGCTGCAGGTAGTTCTCTGCCAGAACGGGATCTCCGCTCGACTGCGCATCTCGCGCCAAGGCCATATATTTTTCAGCGATATGAGCGGGCGTCCCGCGAAGTTTTACGTCGGGTCCCGTGCTCTCGAAGCTCCGCGTCAGAGGATTTTGACCCTTACGGTTCTGATTGCCGTTGTTGCCGCCGCCGCCATTGTTGCGTCCGCGTCCTCTGCGGTTCTGCTGTCCCTGCCTCATAGGCTCCATTCTCGATAGCTGTGAAAACGCTTAGTGGAATCGAGTTACTCGTTCCGTCCTTGAATTCGAACGCCTTGAATTCGAAGAATTCGAACGCCTTGAATTCGAACGTTAAGTCCGAACTTGATCTCGAATTCCCGCAACCCCCAGGTTGCGGCACTCAAACTGGCGTACGGCCCAACCTCGTTACTTGGCCATTCCCCGGTATGAACACCGCCTCCGGTCGATGCGGCACCTACGGCTGAGACCGTTGAGTCTGAAACCGCTGAGTCTGCGACCCCCGAGGCCGCGCCCCCACCACATCATGACCGCGTTCTGTCACGCATTATTGGCCAAGCTCTTCTTGTTAACCCTTTTTTAGCCAGCGTATGGCCCTGCGCTTAGCCGCATCGCGAGGAATGAGTTGTCCCTCGAACCCCTTCCGTCTTTCATCCTGCGCTCAAAAAATCAGCCGCAAATCCGATGAGGGAGTGTGTACGCGATTAGCGCCACTTGAGGTACCTACCCGCAGGGCACCTCCGTACGCCGGCCAGAGAGCAACCGTCAAAAGCGGCGCTCATCTGCCTTATCTCCAAGCTCCACATGCACTTTAAGCTTCAGCCTGCCTAGGCCGCAGTCATGCTTGAGTTGAGCTTTGGATTAATCTGCTGCAAGGAGATTAGCTCCAACGGCGATTAATTCCAAGTGCTTTTAGTTTCATGGATAACTTTGTGTCTTGATAGCCACACAACGCTCATGCCCCCCCAGATCGTTCCAGGTTCGAGAAACGATTGTTGCTGCGTTTGAGGCATGATGCCTGAGAAGACCAGCAACCGCAGGTGCCTGTCCAGCCCCGACCTCGAACAGTCCCCAACCTTCCGGTACGACGCGGCTGAGCCCGGCTGCCAACTCGCGGTAGGCATCAAGGCCATCCGCGCCCCCGTCGAGCGCGGCCAACGGATCGAAAACTCGAACCTCGGGATCAAGCCGCGCGATCTCCGAGCTCTCAATGTAAGGCGGATTTGAGATCAGGAGGTCAAAGCTCCCATCGATGCCATCCAGATATCGCCGCTCGAGAAACTCGGCACGCCGCGCCACGCCGTTGCGCTCAGCGTTGTAAGAAGCCGTCGCAAGTGCTGCGACGCTGATATCGGTCCCGACACCGGTCGCCTCGGGCAGCTCTGCCAGCAGCGTGATCAAAAGGCAGCCCGAGCCCGTGCCGACGTCGAGAATACGCAGTGGCCGTTGCGACCACCCCTCCTCGCGCGCGAGTCCGAGCGCCGCCTCGATCAGTGTTTCAGAGCAAGGCCTTGGATCGAGCGTCGCAGGCGTCAGGCGAAAGCTACGGCCATAGAAGCCGCGCTGGCCCAGGATGCGCGACACGGGCTCGCGATCAATCCTCCGCCGCTCGAAGGTCATCAATGCAGTCGTCTCGTCCGCCGTGAGAATTCGATCAGGCTCGCGAATGAGGTCTAAGGACGAGCCGCCAAGCACGGCCGCGATCAGTAGCCGCGAATCGACGTCGGGCGTGTCGATGCCCGCCGCCGCGAGCGAGCGCCTGAGCGCCAGCGTCGCCGACCTCGCAGTCAGCCCTGCCTGATAGTCACGCTCCATCGCTTTCCATGGCAGCCAAAGCGTTTGCCTGGTCCTCGGCGATCAACTGGTCGATGAAATCGTCGAGCCCCGCGGCCTGCATGATTTGGTCGATGTTGTGCTTCGTCAGGTTGATCCGGTGGTCGGTGACGCGGCCTTGTGGATAATTATAGGTACGGATCCGCTGCGAGCGGTCACCCGATCCGACCTGGCTCTTGCGCGCCTGGCTGCGCTCGCTGTCCGCCTTCTCCCGCTCATGATCAAAAAGCCGCGACCTCAAGACCTGCATCGCGAGTCGGCGGTTCTGATGCTGCGACTTTTCAGCCGAGACGATCACGATACCGGTCGGAATATGCGTGATGCGCACCGCGCTATCGGTCTTGTTCACGTGCTGGCCACCGGCGCCGCTCGCGCGCATCGTATCGATACGGATGTCCTCGGGCCTGATATCGATATCGATGTCCTCGGCCTCGGGCAGCACCGCCACGGTTGCCGCCGAGGTATGAATGCGCCCCTGCGTCTCGGTAGCCGGAACGCGCTGCACCCGATGCACGCCGCTCTCAAATTTCATCCGCGCGAACACGCCCTTGCCGGTGATCGACGCAATGACTTCCTTGTAGCCACCAAGATCGTTCTCCGAGATCGAGATGATCTCGGTCTTCCAGCCTCTGAGATCAGCATAGCGCTGGTACATGCGAAACAGATCCGCGGCGAAAAGCGCCGCCTCATCTCCGCCCGTACCGGCGCGAACCTCAAGGATGGCGCTCTTCTCGTCGGCAGCATCCTTTGGCAAAAGCTGGATCTTCAACCTCTGCTCGAGGTCGGCAATTCGCGGCCCAAGCGCCGAGAGCTCGTCTCGGGCAAGCTCGGCCATCTCCTTCTCCGCGCCCGGGCCCTTGATCAACGCCTCGAGGTCACGGGCCTCTTGCTCGGCCGCCTCCAGATCGCGGATGGCGCCGACGATCGGCATGAGATCGGAATATTCTTTGGTCAGCTTGGCGTAGGCCGCCTGCGCGACCCCGTGGTTGAGTTCCGCTTGGATCGCTTCCGAGCGCATCACAAGCCGCGTCAGCTTTTCTTTTGGGATTGAGCTCATGGTGTCTTGAACCGGATGGGACGTTGCTCCCTGGCGACATGGCGCCATCCGGGCTTCGCTGCAAGCAAAAGTTTTGACGGCTAACTGGAGCGGCCGAGCTGAAGCCGGTTGGTCCGCCGCGTCCGCGGATCATCTACCTCGATCCAGCGCAAACCCTGGCGCACAGGAGCCGCCCGCATCAACAGGTAGTCCTGCGCCCCGCGCACCAGATTGGCGATCGGAGGGTGCAAAGTGGCAAGGGACGCATGCAGCGCGCTCCCCTGCGCGAAAGCAGCGGCCAGCACCAGGAGCAGCGCACCGATTGCGGAGAGCCGGCGACTATCGAGCGGAACCCGCTCGCGCAAGCTCGCTCCGAACGACGACACGCTCGCTCCGAACGACACAGTAGAGGCCAGCCTTCTCACGCCAGCGAGCCTTGGCGCCCACCACGGCCACCCGAGCGGTCGCAGCGCAGCAAACATGAGCCGGTGAGATGCGATCGGCCGCTTCTGCTCGGCTGCCGGCGGCTCGACCTTCGAGGCCAGCGGCTCTGGCTCTGACTCTGATGCCAGTGGCACGGCATTGGCGTCGAGTGCACGGCGAATAAGCAACAGAACCGGAGCGGGATTGATTGATGCAAGACCGGTATAGGCCGTAACCACCCGTGCAGTTTCCGGCCAAGGCGGCAGCCGTGATGTCTCACCTGCCTCAAGCGCAGCAATAACCTCCATACGGGTGCCGAGCCGAGCCGCGGCGGCCGGAAGAGACAAATTCAAGACGCGCCGCAAGTCGCGAAAAAGCGACCCGAAGCCTGGCTGGCTCGCCGACGGCGCGTGTGCCTGAGACCCGTGTGCCTGAGCCTGAGGATGATACTGAGCGTGAGAGCGAACGCCCCGGAAAGCCTGCTCGTAGCTCGGAGCCGACTGCGCGTAGCCTTGAGGATTGTGACCCGGAGCATAGTGCGGCGGCACGGGCACAGCTGGCGCGGCCGTTGGCCGTGCAGCAACACGCTGATCCTCGGCCCGCGGCTGCGAAACATTCGCGCCGCTCACCCGAGCCTCAACCTGCCGGGCGCTTGCAGGCGAATGATTCTGCCCCAGCGGGTGAGGATTACTCCCGTGCGGACCAGGACGAGCCTGTCTTGATGCATGACGCAATACCAACAGCACACCCTCGGAAGAACGCCCCGACAACGATGTCATTGTTCACAAAATGCATGCTTTGTCAAAAGCCGAGCCACGTCGAAGCCAAGAGCCCACCATGAAGGTTGATGGAAGCGCGAGCGCGTCCATCGAACCATCCCCAGTGAGTTCGCAGCCTACACCTCGATGCGATGCTTGGCGGAGAACGCCTCGATCTCGCGGCGGAGGCTGCCCGTGCCCTTCTTCAGGAGGTCGTCAAGACGGTCGGCTAGCGCGCCGGCGTTGAGCGATAGGATCATGTTTTTAACGGGCCCGATCGACGCCGGGGCCATCGACAATGTCCGGAAGCCGAGGCCGATCAGCGTCATCGCCTCGAGCGGAGTCCCCGCCATTTCACCGCAAAGTGTGAGCGGCACCTTTTGCTTCTTGGCCGCCTTCGTGAGCATCTTCAAAACCCGCAACGGCGCTACCGAAAGCGTATCGAACCTCCGTGCGACCCGCGCGTTCGAACGGTCCGCGGCAAACAGGAACTGGACGAGGTCATTGCTGCCGACCGAGACGAAGTCGACTTTCGTCAAAAGCAAATCGAGCTCGTAGAGAACGCTCGGCACCTCGATCATGGCGCCTATCGAAAGCTTGCTCGGCGGCTTGATGCCACGACGAGCGGCAATGTCTCGCTCTTTCTCGATAAGCACCATGATCTCGTCCATCTCGCTCGGCATCGAGACCATGGGAATCATGATGCGCAGGTCTCGTCCGGCTCCGGCGCGAAGGAAAGCACGGATCTGCATGCGAAAAAGCGCGGGCCTGTCGAGAGACATGCGGACAGCCCGCCATCCGAGCGCGGGATTTTCCTCCGGTTCCTGCCGAAGGTAGGGAAGGATTTTGTCGCCGCCGATGTCGAGCGAGCGGAAGATCACGGGCTTGCCGCCCGCTTCGTCAAGCACCGCGCGGTAGGCCTGCTCCTGCATCTCTAGCCTGGGCAGGCTGTGTGAAAGCATGAACATCAGCTCGGTACGAAAAAGGCCGATGCCATCCCCGCCAGATTCCCTGAGATGCGGCATGTCAGCAAGCAGTCCTGCATTCATATGCAGCTGGATCGCGACGCCATCCTTGGTGACCGCGGGAAGATCGCGCAGGGCCTCGTACTGCTTCTGCCGCTTGGCGCGGAATCGCACCTTGTCGGCATAGGCCGAGATCACCTCGCTCGAAGGCCGGATATGGACCTCGCCAGATACGGCGTCCACGATCACGGAATCTCCGGCCGTCACGCGCTCGACGATGCCTTCCGCCTGCCCGACTGCCGCGATGCCGAGCGCCTTGGCGACAATCGCCACGTGGCTCTGCCCGCTTCCGTCCTCGATAACAAGGCCACGCAGCTTCGTGCGATCGTAATCGATGAGCTCAGCCGGCCCCATGGTCCGCGCGATCAGGATCGTGTCCGGGGCCATTTCCTGCGTGTCGAGCAAGCCAGGCTTGCGGCCGGCGAGAATGCGCTGGAGCCGGTCCGACAGATCGTCGAGATCGCGCTGCCGCTCGCGCCAAAAGGGATCGCCCTGCTTCAGCATGCGGGCACGCGTGCCGTTCTGGACGCGCTCGACGGACGCCTCGGCCGTAAGGCCGCTCAGAACAGCTTCACGCAAGCGCCGCTGCCAGCCTCGATCATTGGCGAACATGCGGTAGGCCTCGAGCACATCCCGGTGCTCTCCATCACCCGAGAGATGCTCATGCGCGAGCATCTCGTCGAGCGAGATCTTGAGGTTGGCGAGCGCTTCCTCGAGCCGCCGCAGCTCATGAGCGGGATCATCGGCCATCAGCTTCGTGACGACGATACGTGGCTCGTGCAGCAAGGCGTGGCCGAGCGCGATGCCCTCCGAGATGGGTTCGCCCTTGACGACCGTGGCCAGTGCCTTGGCGATCTCGAGCGCCGATCCCGACCCGGCGACGGCGCCAGATACGAGTTGCTCGGCCACTACCATGGCCGTCGCTTGCATCACCTCGACGTCCTCGTCCGAGTACTCCTTGACGGTCCGGTTCTGCACCACGAGCACGCCAAGCACCTGGCCGCTGCGCTGGATCGGCACCGCGAGCAGGGAATGATAGGCCTCCTCGCCCGTCTCCGGCCGGTAGGAGAATGACGGATGCTTCGCCGCGTCCGGCTCGTTGATGGGAATCGCGATCTCGGCGCAGCGGCCGACAAGGCCCTCGCCGCGCTTCAGCATTGTCGTATGGACGGCGGTGGGATTGAGGCCCTCGCTGGCGAATAGCTCGAGCGAGCCGTCTTGGCGCTTGAGATAGATGGAGCACACGTCGGCAACCATGACGCCCGCGATCTGGCGCACGATCTTGTCGAGGCGCTGCTGACCATCAGCCGGCTCGGACATGATATCGCGAAGGCGCCGCATGATGACACGCAGCGCCGGCTCGGTAGGCATCACGCGAGGCTCATCGCCACGTCTCACAGGCATGATGGCACAGCCGTCCAAACAATCCCTGAGCAAGATCACCCGAGGTCCCGGCAAACGCGCCCCACCTCGAATATGAATCAGACTCTCAACAAGTACTCAGAACGCGTTTGCGCATCGAGGATGCATTCCAAGAAGAGTAACCGCGCCCTAAGTTCAGCCCATGGCCCGTTATACGTCAAATCGTGCGAAAGTCTGGAGATTTGGCAAGCAAATCATGGCTCCCGAAGAAAATCTCCGGGAGCCACGCAACCTTGAGCCGGGCGACCTTGCCTTATTCCGCGTCCAAACCATAGAGCGTATGCAAGGTCCGCACGGCGAGCTCGGCATAAGCCGCATCAATCAACACGCTGATTTTGATCTCTGAAGTGGAAATCGCAAGGATGTTGATGCCCTTGTCGGCAAGCGCCTTGAACATCTGAGCGGCAACGCCGGCGTGGCTGCGCATGCCGATGCCGATCACCGAGATCTTGGCCACATCCGCCGAGCTTGCGATGTCGAAGTTGCCGATATCCGCCTTGGCGGCCTTGAGCACCTCGAGCGCCCGCGGCAGCTCCGCCGCCTGCACCGTGAACGTCATATCCGTATTGCGGCCGTCCGCCGCCACATTCTGCACGATCATATCGACGTTGATCGAGGCGTCCGCCAACGGGCCGAAAATCCGCGCCGCGATGCCGGGCTTGTCCTCAACCTTGAGCATGGTGATCTTCGCCTCGTCCCGCGCGTAGGCGATGCCACTGACGACTTGGCTTTCCATGATTTCCTCCTCGTCGCAAACGACAGTACCGATATTCTCTAGGTTGCCGGCCGAAACTGGTGACATAAGCTCGGGCGCGACGAAGCTGGACAGAACCCGTGTCTTCATCTGGTAGAGCATGGCCAGCTCGACCGAACGCGTCTGCAGTACCTTCGAGCCAGAGGATGCCATCTCGAGCATCTCCTCGTAGCTCACCTTCGCGAGCCGCCGCGCTTTCGAAACGATGCGCGGGTCGGTCGTATAAACACCGTCCACGTCCGTATAGATGTCGCAGACGTCGGCTTCGAGCGCGACCGCGATCGCGACTGCGCTGGTGTCCGATCCGCCGCGGCCAAGAGTTGAAATACGGTTGGACTTCGTCTCGACACCTTGGAATCCGGTGATCACCGCCACCTCGCCCTCGTCGAGCGAGCGGCGAAGCTCGTCACCCTGGATGCCCGTGATGCGGGCCGATCCATGCGCGGCACTCGTCTCGATCGGGATCTGCCAACCCTGCCATGAGCGCGCCTTGATGCCCATCCCCTGCAGCACGATTGCCGTGAGCCCTGCCGTCACCTGCTCGCCGCTCGCGACCACTGCGTCATACTCGCGCTTGTCGTGTAGCTGCGCGGCCTCATTCACCCACTGGACGAGCTGGTTCGTCGTCCCCGACATGGCCGAAACCACGACGGCGACCTTATTGCCCGCTTCGACCTCGCGCTTGACGTGCCGCGCAGCGTTCTTGATGCGCTCGACGTTGGCGACGGACGTGCCGCCGAATTTCATCACGACAACAGCCATGGATTGACGTGCCCGACCCCTCGGTCCCCTGTTGGGAGCTGCGCCGGCTGGCGCATCCAGAATGCGGGCCGCTCCTACCCGGAAGCGGCCCATCAAGAAAACTGCGTTCGGGGGCTCTCATACCGGGATCATGCCGCGGTCGCAACTGCGCTTCACTGCGTTGACATCCGCGCGCCACCTGTCACCCTGCGACCGAACCCGCCTCAAGCCGCAAGCCCGTATGAGCTAATGACCAGCACGACAAGCAGCCGAGAAATGAAAAGCACGCTCGACGAGGCGGAGGTCGAGCGCTTCCAGCGCATGGCCAAAGCCTGGTGGGACCCGACCGGCAAGTTTCGCCCGTTGCACCAGATCGGCCCTGCCCGCCTCACGTTTATTCGCGACGAGTTGATGCGGCATCTCGGCATTGCGCCCGGCACGACGACGCCCTTCGCGGGTCTGCGCATCCTGGACATCGGCTGTGGCGGCGGGCTGATTTCGGAGCCGCTTTGCCGCCTCGGTGCCCGAGTCACTGGAATAGACCCAGGCTCGCGCAACATCGACATTGCCAAGGGCCACGCCGAGCCGCAGGGGCTCGCGATCGACTACCGGGTTGCAACGGTCGAGGATCTGGCGGCTGCGAGCGAAGAGTTCGACGCCGTGGTCTGCCTCGAGGTCGTCGAGCACGTGCCGGACGTGGCGGCATTCGTGAAAGCCTCGGCGAGCCTCGTCCGTCCGGGCGGCATGATGATCATGTCGACCATCAATCGGAACTTGAAGTCCTACGCCCTAGCGATTGTCGCGGCTGAATACGTTCTCGGTTGGCTCCCGCGCGGCACACACCAGTGGGACCGCTTCATCACGCCGGACGAGCTTGCGAGACATCTGGCTGCATCAGGCATGCAGCCCCCGCGCTTCAAGGGCTTCACCTATAACCCGCTGCACGACATCTGGAGCCTAAGCGACGATACCACCGTCAATTATCTTGCCGCGTGCGTAAAGGCCGCCTAGAGCATCATCCGACCAGACGGAATCGCGGCAGCGATTCACTGGTCGGATAAAGATGCTCTAGAATCATACTGGTAGAGCAATTTCATCCGATCAGCCGATCGCACTTGCGATCGCGTTTGATCGGATATTGCTCTAGCAGCCTCGGGCTCTCAATCAGATACTTAGGGCGCACTTGAGCCAAGAAACGCGGTTCCAAGAAGAGCCAACGCGCGCTGAGGGCACACGATGACAACTGAAAGAGCTTTGCCCTTGCGTCACGCGCTCCTAGCCCTGGCGGTCATGGCGGTATGGGGCTCGAATTTCGTCGTCATCCGAGCCGGGCTCGCCCATCTGCCGCCGCTCCTTTTTGCATTTCTGAGGTTCGCACTCGTGCTAGTTCCGGCGGTCTTTTTTCTGAAGAGACCCGCCGTCGCGTGGCGCAATCTTGTGACCTACGGCGTGCTCATTGGTGCAGGGAACTTCGGCCTTCTCTACATCGCCATGAACGGCCACATCACGCCGGGCCTCGCGTCGCTGGTCCTCCAGACGCAGGTCTTCTTCACCATCGGCCTCGCGATGTATCTCACGGGCGATCGCATGCAGCGCTACCAAGGCTTGGCGCTTGCCTTAGCCCTCGCCGGCATCTTGATCATTCTGGCGCACACCGATACTGCGACCACGCCGTTGGGCATGGTGCTCGCACTTGGAGCCGCCCTCGGATGGGCCAGCGGCAACATGGTCATCCGCGCCACCCCCAGCGTCGACATGCTTCCGTTTGTTGTCTGGGCGAGCCTTTTCTCGGCTCCGCCCCTTCTGCTGCTTTCGCTTGTTTTCGAAGGCTGGCCGTTGATCCGCGACAGCCTCGCCGCGGCCGGCCCTGACGCCTGGGCCGCGGTCATATGGCAATCGGTCGCGAATACGATGTTTGGCTATTCGGTCTGGGGATGGCTCTTGGCCCGATATCCCGCGGCCACCGTTGCGCCAATGTCGCTCCTGGTACCCGTATTCGGCATGGCCGCATCTGCAGTTTGGCTCAGCGAGCCGCTGCCCGGCTGGAAGCTCGCGGCAGCAGGCCTCGTCCTGTCGGGCCTGGCGTTGAACCTGCTCTGGCCAAAGCTGCGTGCAGCGGTCAGTAAGCGGGCCATGCTCGTAGACTGATGTTCTGACCCCACGCCGCGTTCGGCCTCGCCGACGTGCAGCCTCAGAAGTGCAGCCTCACAGGCTCTCGTTCATTCGTCGCACCCGGTTCGCGAGCTGGCGCATGACGTAGAGAGAGAAGGCTGGATTTTCTCGCACGAGCGTCAGGAACGTCGCCTCGTCGACCACAGCCACCTCGGTTGGCTCGACCGCAAGCGCCGCAGCGCTTCGCGGAGCTTTGGCGACAAGTGCCATCTCGCCAAAAATGCCGAATGTCCTAACGACCTCGAGCACCGTGCCGAACGTGATGATATTCACCCGCCCCTCGAGGACAATGAACATCTCACGCCCCTCGTCCTCTTCGAGGAAGATTTTATCTCCCGCCGCGTAACGCTTCAACGGGATCGAAAATCTTTCGAGAAAATCGAAATCGAACGGGACACCCGCCAACATAAGGCCTCCTGAATTCATTCCTTTCGCAACCCTGTCGTGTAGGCGCCGCCCGCACTCGCCACCCAAATTGCCGGGTGAAATTAACACGCATAGTCTGACTCGCAACTGTTCCAGCTGCCCACAGCCGCAATTTCACGGATCAATCAACCTGCATCTATCCACCGCCGCATGTGAAACGCCATGCTGCCGTGCCGGCCGTGCGCCTTGGCCGGCATCCCCAGACTTGGCAATCGAGCTTCCGTTCACTCTCCATCGCTCGCGCGCAAGCACGCCCCCGTGCAACGGACCTTCATCCGCCGAATTTCCGTAACTGCGTCACTGGCCCTGCCGAGCGAACGGCCTTGACGCGTTTGCGTTTTCGCTCCTATAGGTGCCCTCTTCGCGCGCGCATATTGAACAGAAATTAGGCAGGCCCCTCTCCCTCGGAGCACATCACGACTCCCCGGGACACGCGGTCTCTGCGCGGCGAAAGCAAAGAAGGGGAAAGACCAATGTTGAATGAGCCACGCCGCCCGGGCCGGCATTTTCTGCAGATTCCGGGTCCGACCCCGATTCCCGAGCGGATTATCACCGCCATGGCGCGGCAGATCCTCGATCATCGCGGCCCCGACTTCCAGAAGCTCGGCAAACGCGTGCTCACCGGCATCAAGACCATCTTCAAGACTGAGAACCCGGTCATAATCTATCCGGCCTCCGGCACCGGCGCCTGGGAGGCAGCACTCACCAATACGCTCTCGCCCGGCGACCAGGTGTTGATGGTCGAGACCGGCCAGTTCGCCGTGCTGTGGAAGCAGATGGCTGACCGGCTCGGATTGCAGGCCGAGGTTATGGCAACCGACTGGCGCATCGGCGTCGACGCGGCCGCAATCGAGAGCCGCCTCAAGAAGGACAAGAGCCACACCATCAAGGCTGTCTGCGTCGTCCACAACGAGACGTCGACCGGCTGCCGCTCTCACCTCAACGAGATCAGGAAGGCCATCGATAGCGCCAAGCACCCGGCGCTCTACATGACGGACACGATCTCCGGCCTCGCCGCCGCCGATCTCCGCCACGACGAGTGGGACCTCGACGTCACGGTCGCGGGATCTCAGAAGGGCATGATGCTGCCTCCCGGCCTGTCGTTCACGGCGGTCTCCGACAAGGCAATCGCCGCGACCAAGACGGCACAGCTACCCCGCGCCTATTTCAACTGGAACGACATGCTCGCCGTGAACCAGGACGGCTGGTTCCCGTACACTCCGGCGACGGGCCTGCTCTATGGGCTAGCCGAATCGATCGACCTCTTGCACGAGGAGGGCCTCGACAATGTCTTCGCCCGCCACGAGCGCTTGGCCGAAGCCACCCGCAGCGCAGTTCGCGCCTGGGGCCTCGAGCTCAACTGCCGCGATGCGAAATACTATTCGCCGGCCGTGACGACGGTGCTCATGCCCGAGGGCCACAACGCCGACGCCTTCCGCAAGACGGTGCTGGAGACATTTAATATGTCGCTCGGAACCGGCCTCAACAAGCTCGCCGGCCGCGCCTTCCGCATCGGCCACCTCGGCGACACCAACGAGCTCACCATCATGGGCGCCCTGACCGGCGTCGAGATGGGCCTCGAGATTGCCGGCGTCCCGCATAAGAAGGGCGGCGCCGCCGCCGCCATGGACTACCTCGCAAGCAGCCTAAAGCCCGCCGCCGCCAAGGCCGCTTAGAAACGTCCCCTCTCCCCATCGGCTTCGACGGGGAGAGGGGTTCATGCGTAGCATGACTTCGTCAAGACGGTGAGGGGCAGCTGCCCGCAGCCGCCTACTTCGGCTCCACGAACAGATCGCTCGTGAAGTAGCGCTCGGCCGACGACGGCGCGAAGGTCACGATCGTCTTGCCGGCCATGTCGTCGCGCTGAGCAACCGTAATGGCGGCAGCCAGGTTTGCACCCGTCGAGATGCCGCCCGGGATACCCTCGACCTTCGCCAGCATGCGCGACGTCTCGAAGGCTTTGTCGTTGGACACGCGCACCACATCGTCGATGTACTTGGTCTCGAGCACGCCCGGAACGAAGCCCGCACCGATACCTTGAATCTTATGCGGCCCACGCGCGCCACCCGAAAGCACGGGGCTCCCCTCCGGCTCGACCGCGAAGATCTTGAGCGCAGGATTGCGGGTCTTGAGCACCCGCCCGCAGCCGGTCAGCGTTCCACCCGTACCGACGCCGATAACCAGCGCATCGACCTTGCCGCCCGTATCGGCCCAGATCTCCTCCGCCGTCGTCATCTCGTGCACAAGTGGGTTCGCCGGATTCTCGAACTGGCTTGGCTGCACGGAGCCAGGGTAGCTCGCGAGCAACTGGTTGGCCTTCTCGATCGCACCGGGCATGCCGCCCGCAGCCGGCGTCAGCACCAGCTCGGCACCAAGGTGCGCCAGGATCTTGCGCCGCTCGATCGACATCGATTCCGGCATAACGAGAATAAGCTTATATCCGCGCGCCGCGGCCACGAATGCGAGACCAATACCGGTGTTGCCGGACGTCGGCTCGATCAGCACCGTCTTGCCGGGCACGAGCTTACCTTCCGCCTCGAGCACGTCGATCATCGACACGCCGATGCGGTCCTTCACCGACGACAGCGGGTTGAAGAACTCGAGCTTCATCAAGATGTCGCCCTTGACGCCGAACTGCTTCGCAATCTTCGCGAGCCGCACCAGCGGCGTATGTCCAATCGTCTCGGTGATGTCGTTATAGATCTTGCCGCGACCCCAGCTCTTCGTCGCCGCGAGTGTCTTGATTTCCGTCGTCATGGGAGTTCCGCCTCTAGGTCACGTCATTCTGGGCCTACGCCATTGGCCGACGTTCTTGCACATTTCGGCGCCAGACCCAAATGGCGGAAGTGGAAAATTCATCCGCTTTCTGAGTCAGCACGACGGCCTAGTGCGCGCCCTTCGTGGTGCGCCTAGACGCAGGTTTCCTCATAACTGTCACCACGGGATTTTTCTTCCTGCCTACTGTGATTGTGAGCGTCGAGCCGAAACCTCCGCCGCCGCGCTTCGTCAGCGAGAGATCCTGCGCACGCACAAGCTCCGCCTGCACTACGGGCGCGATGACGAGTTGCGCAATGCGCTCACCCCGCCTAACCATGAACAGCTCGCTCCCGTGATTGATGAGAATGATCTGCACCTCGCCGCGATAGTCGGAATCGATCGTGCCCGGACTGTTAAGCACCGTCACGCCATGCTTGAGCGCCAGCCCCGAGCGCGGCCGCACCTGCGCCTCGTAGCCGCGCGGCAGCTCGAGCTGAAGCCCAGTCGGAATGAGCGCGCGCATGCCCGGGCCAAGCACTACTGGCTCGCGTTTCGGCACCGCTGCGACGAGGTCAAGGCCTGCGGCGCCCTCTGTCTGATACTCGGGCAGCGCCAAGCCGTTTGCATGCTGAAGCCGCACCACACGCACTTGGATCGGATGATCTGTCATTTTGGACCTTATTAAGTGGAGAGTTGCGTCTGGGCGAGATGCTGCGCCGCCCGCACCATCAGCGCTTCCGCGACATCCGCCTTACTCATCGCGGGCCAATCTTCGACGCCGGCCGCCGTAACGAGATGCACCGTGTTGACGTCGCCGCCGAACACGCCGCACGTTGGCGAGACATCGTTGGCCACGATCCAATCGCACCGCTTCGACTTGCGCTTGGCCTTGGCGTTCTCGATCACGTCGTCGGTCTCCGCCGCAAACCCGATGACAAGCGCCGGTCGGCGCGGCCCCGGCTCGGCGACGGTTTTCAGGATGTCGCTGTTTTCTATGAGCGCGAGCGTCGGCGGGTCTTTTGCAGCACCCTTTTTGAGCTTGCGGGCGCCCGGCTTGGCAACCCGCCAATCGGCAACCGCGGCGGCGAAGATGGCAATATCTGCCGGCAGTGCACTTTGCACTGCGGACAGCATTTCCGCAGCCGTCCGCACCTGCACCACGTCGGTACCCCGAGGATCAACAAGGCCAACCGGCCCCGAGACGAGCGTCACGCGCGCGCCAAGCTTCGCTGCCGCCGCAGCCAAGGCGTGGCCTTGCTTTCCCGATGAACGGTTGGCGATGTAGCGCACAGGGTCGATCGGCTCGTGCGTCGGACCGCTGGTGACCAGCACATGCCTCCCGGCAAGAGGCAGGGATGCCCTCTGCGGCGCCATCGTACGGCCCTGAAGCAGCTCCTCGATCCGCTCGACCAGCTCTGGAGCTTCTGCGAGACGCCCTATGCCAGCTTCTCCGCGCTCCGCCATCTCGCCGGAGTTCGGCCCGGTGAAGTGAACGCCATCCGCCTTGAGCAGCGCTACATTCCGCTGTGTTGCCGGATTGAGCCACATCCGCGGGTTCATCGCGGGTGCCGCCAGCACCGGTTTATCGGAGGCGAGTAGCACAGCGGTCGCAAGATCATTCGCGAGCCCATGCGCCATGCGCGCTAAGAGGTCGGCTGTGGCGGGTGCGACAACGATCAGGTCCGCCTCGCGCGAAAGCCGGATGTGACCGATCTCGCGCTCCTCGTCCAAATCGAATAGATCCGTGAACACGCGCTCGTTGCTGATTGCGCCGACCGACAGAGGCGTCACGAATTCTTGCGCGGCCTCGGTTAGCACGCAGCGCACCGTAACGCCCCGCTCCCGCAGACGGCGAATAAGGTCCAGGCACTTGTAGGCAGCAATTCCGCCACCAATGATAAGTAGAACGCGTTTCAAGAGCCAACCAGCCAGACTGTGCGCCAGAGAACGGACTGCGGAACAATTCGATTAACAGCAGGCGTGCACCAACCCATTACCTGAATTAATATCGCATGGCAGCAGTCGGCTGTCGCAGCGCGGGGCAAAATGGTTACCGTTTCTCGTTTCCACAGAGCATGCACCAACCTCTTCCGCTGCATGCGACGGCACGTACCGCTCATCCTCCTCGTTGTGCTACCGATCGGGCCGACCTCCGCCTCGCCGGCAGCCGCCTCGAGCCTGGAGGATTGCTTCAGCGACAACAACGACCGTCGCATCATGGGCTGCAGCAATCTGATTGAGAGCCCCCTCCTCGACGACGTCGCGAAAAGCTTGGCGTTCTCACGCCGCGCGTTGGCCTTTTCCCTGAAGCGCGACTACGACCGCGCACTGCCTGATTACGAGATGGCCCTGCGGCTCGATCCCGGATCCTCGATGGCCCACAATAACCGCGCCTGGGTTCTCTGGCGGCTGGGCCGGCACGAGGAAGGGCTGGTCGACGCCAACCAAGCGATCGCGCTGCAACCCGAGAGCCATCATGCCTTCGACACCCGCGCTCATTTGAAGCAATCGCTAGACGAGCCGCGCGCCGCCCAGGACGACTACGAGCAAGCCATGCGCCTAGGCGGCGAAAAACTCATAAAGCTTTATCAGTGCGGGCTGGAGGCGCAACGCCTCTATACCGGCCCCATAGACGGGCTATATACCTCCGACGTTCGAAAGGCCCTCAAGACCTGCGTTGAAAATCGCGATTGCGACCCGCTGCCCGCCGATGAGGAATGCCGCTCCGCCACCTCGTGATTGGTGAGGTCCGCATGGAGAGGCCAACCTAAGCAAAGCTGCAAACTAAAAGCTGCAAACTATAGGAGAGACGCATGTTCTTCCGCACTCTGGCCGTCTTAGCCGCCCTGGCCGTCGGCCCGATCGTGACCGCCAGTGCGCAAGACGCACCGAAGCCGGGTGTAACGGTCACCAACGCCTGGGCACGCGCCATGCCCGCCGGCGCAACCGTCGGCGCCGCCTATCTCGAGCTCACAGCCACGACCGGCGACAAACTGATTGCGATCGCGTCCCCAGTTGCAGGACGCGCCGAGATTCACACCCACGTGCACGACAACGGCACGATGCAAATGCGCCGCCTCGAAAGCTTCGAGCTGAAACCTGGCGAGCCGCGTAAGCTTGCTCCGGGCGGAGACCATTTGATGCTGTTCGACGTCAAGGCACCCTTGCAGCAAGGCGGCACACTGCCATTGACGCTCACCTTTGAAAAGGCCGGCGTTATATCCGTCGAAGCCAAGATCGAGCCAATCGGCGCGCCCGGCCCGAGCTCCAGCCCCGACCATTGACAGTTGCAGCACTGAGCCGGCCAAAGCGAAGCCCACAAGGCCGCGCTCGGCGGATCGCGGGCATCACAGCTTCGGCACGAGCCCCGTGAGCTTCCAGTCCCCGTCGACGAAGCTCATCTCGGCCGTCACGTCCGGCTCGCGCGCGGCCGGATCGCGTGCAACACCCACCGCCACACTAAGCGGGCCGTTGAGCCCGAAGTGCTTGATGCTTTCGAAGCCATAGCGCCGCGGCGGCCTCTTGGCTGCAAGGTCGAGCGCCTGCACGTCGGCTTGCGGCTCCTCCTTCTTCTTGGCAAGCAGTCCGCCAAGCGCCTTCCCGGGATCGATCCCGAGCTTCTCCGCGATTTCACCAAGCTTGCCAAAGCCGCCGCTCGTTGGGCTCCCGGGCTGGCCGGCCCCATCTCCGGCGCCGAAGCCGCCGAGGATCTCGGCAAGCCCGTCTGCCCGCTTCGCGCGCTCGGCAACGATGGCATTGATCGCCTCTTTCAGATTTCCACCCTGCTCGTGAATGCGGATCAGCATCTCGGGCGTGACGAGCCCATTCAATACGCCATCGATAATGCGCGGCATGAAGCGCGCCTTGGTCTCATCGTTAAGGGCCGCACCACCGGCGCCGACTTTCTTCAACGCCAGCGCCAGCTCGTTCTCGACCTTGGCCGCAACCGCCGGCCTGAGCGAAGCTCGCACGCTCGGAAAATCGATCTTGGAGGAAAGCTTCGCGGCATCGCGATCCTCGAGGGCACCCCGGATCTCATAGCCAGAGTACGCGGGCCACGCGATGTAGAACGCCGCGCCGATCAGCAGCGCGAGCAACGCCAAGGTCTTCATTGTACTCCCCCAAACTCATTAGCGACGCTAACCACGGTAGTGCGAGTACTGCCCCTTCGGCGTGAACCGCTCAAGATAGCGCGGCACGATCGCAGTCACCGTCTCCGGCGCCGAGACGCCAAGGGCTGCAAGCGTTCGGCCCTGCTTGATTGCCGCGCCGCTCACGACATTATCGCGCTCGAGCAAGCGTACCTGATCGTACGTCAGCGGCCGCAGCGAATTCGGCAGAGGCCAAGTCAAGATCGCCTGCAGCTTGGCAAGCCAGAATGGCAGCGGCATGTATGGCCGGCGGCGGTCGGCATATTTCTGCGTCCGATCCAGAAGCTCGCGGAAGCTCAACACCTCCGGCCCGCCAAGCTCGTAGATCTTGCCCGGCTCGCCCGCGCCATCGAGCGCAGCAGCAACTGCGGCGGCAACGTCGCCGACGTAGACGGGTTGGAACTTCGTCCGCCCCCCACCGATCAGCGGCAACACAGGCGACATCCGTGCCATGGCCGCGAAACGGTTGAAGAAGTCATCTTCCGGACCGAACACGATCGACGGCCGCACAATGATGGCATCCGGAAATTCGGCAAGCACGGCCGCTTCCCCTTCGGCCTTGCTACGAGCGTAGGTCGAGCGCGATTTGAGATCAGCGCCAATAGCCGAGACAAGCACCAGCCGCTTGGCACCCGCCTCGCGCGCCGCCCGCGCGATAGCTCGCGGACCCTCGACATGCAGCGCATGAAATGTTTGCCGGCCGCTTGCGGCGAGAATGCCGACGCTGATGACCACGCCGTAAGCCCCCTCGACGGCCTGCCGTAAGGACGCGGGATACCGCAGGTTCGCTTGCACCGGCTGGATCTGCCCCACATTGCCCATGGGTTGCAGATGCCCAGCGAGATCAGGCCGGCGCGACGCGGCACGAATTCGAAACCCGGCCTTGGCGAGCGCTCGCACCGTATGCCGACCAACGAACCCTGATCCGCCGAAAATCGTGACGAGATCCTTACCCTGCGCCCGCGCAACCATCGTCTAAGCCTCCCCGCTATCCGCCTGCCCCTTGGGGTCAAAGCGGCTAAGTCTGTGTAGTTGCAGCAGGGTCAATTGACAATGCACCCCGCTACCCCTAACTCATGGCCCCAGCATCCCGCGGTGACACTCACCGCTTGAAGCACGGCCAGCCCAGATGGCGGAATTGGTAGACGCACTAGTTTCAGGTACTAGCGCCGCGAGGCGTGGAGGTTCGAGTCCTCTTCTGGGCACCATTTTCAAAGAATATGCAAATCATTGAAGTCGCTAAGAATTATTCGGCGCTTGATGGTTTTAGTGCCAGACGGATGCTCTGGTATCCGGATGATCCCAGACTTTAGGTTCCGAGAAGAACCAACCCTTATAGAGCCTCGCGCGTGACGTCAGCCTGGAGAGCAAGGGGCTGGGCGAATTCCCTGCTGATGGACGCTCTTCAACGCGCCGTTCGTCCGTCAGATGCGATTGCGTCATCCGTGTTCAAAGCTTGCTCTGCTCAAAACTTGCGTTTGCTGGCAGGCTCGGCTACATGCGAACCTAAAAACTCGAATAATTCCTAACGCAATCAATATATTGAAAACAGACAGCGGCAGGCGGGACCCATGGCAGCTCCGACGATTACACTTCACACCGGCGATCTGCCGGAGGGGCTCTCGTTCGGAGGCTCCGTCGCCGTCGATACTGAGACGCTGGGCCTCAACCCGCATCGCGACCGCCTTTGCCTGGTCCAGCTTTCGGCAGGCGACGGCTCCGCCCACCTCGTCCAGGTCGATCCAGCGAGCTTCGCGGCGCCGCGCCTCAAGGCCCTCTTTGCCGACCCGGCGGTTCTCAAGATTTTCCACTACGCGAGATTCGATCTCGCCGTTATCGAGCGGTACCTCGGCGTGACGGTCGCACCTGTGTATTGCACCAAGATCGCCTCAAAGCTCGTCCGCACGTACACCGACCGTCACGGCCTTAAGGACTTGACCCTCGAGCTGGTCGGCATCGAGCTCTCGAAGCAGCAGCAAAGCTCGGACTGGGCCGCGCGTAACCTCTCAGAGCAACAACTGGCCTACGCCGCTTCCGACGTGCTGCATCTACACGCGATCAAAGCCAAGCTCGACGCCATGCTGGACCGCGACGGCCGCCGCCATTTCGCCGAGGCGTCCTTCGCCTACCTGCCCACCCGCGCCAAGCTCGACCTCGCGGGCTTCTCCGAGGACGATATTTTCGCTCACTGACATCGCCATGAACGACGGCCAGTCAGATCGACACATCTTGCAACGAGGCGAGCCGCTTACGATGTAAGCCAATTAAGCTTTAGGTCCCATTGTCACCCCAATTTGACGGCAATTGTCTCGCCTCATTCGCACGTGCAACAATGGCCGCTAGCAAGCTTCTTATTCTAGCGTGGTTCAGATTCCGAAGTCCGCCTCTCTCGCCAGATGCAAGGTGGTGGCGGACTTCGGAATCACCACACTAGGGTCCCACGCGTTCTCGTCCAGACCTGCCGTACTCGTTGAAAATGTGCTCGTTAACCTAGAGGGCGCCTGACCAACAATGGCCACGACGACCGCCATAGACGATCTACGGGGCGACGCGCGGCAGATCGGCATCGGCCTCGTTCTCGCGGGCGATCGCACAGCCGAGTATAGGCGCGCGCGGCGCGGCACCATTTTCGTCCGCTTACTGCGCGTCACGCTCCCGCTCGCCGCACTTGGCTTGCTCGCCACCTACGTCTCGAGCGTCCTCAAAGGCACCAGCATCGGAAGCAGCGTTCCAGACATTGCAATCCGCCAGATCCTTCCCTCGGACCTGGCCATGAACAACCCGCGCTATGAGGGATTTGGCAAGGACGGCAGCTCATATGTCTTTGCCGCCAAGACCGCGCAGCAGGATCTCACCAAGCCGAGCATCATCAAGCTCAACGCCATCACAGGCACCTTGACCCAAGCGGACAAGAGTACGACCGAGGTCTTGGCCGCTCGCGGTGTTTTCGACAACACGGCACACCTCCTCGAGCTCTACGACAAGATCGACGTTGTCTCGGGGGCGGGCCTCAAAGCCAAGCTCACCCGCGCGACGATCGTTACAAAGGAAGGTATCCTTACGTCTCCCGCACCAGTCGAGATCGAATTCACGTCGGGCACGGTTCGCGCCAACACCATGACCTTGCGTCAGAAAGCGCGAGAGGTCACGTTCGTAGAGAATGTCGTCGCCTCGTTCACCCCGCCTCCCCCCAAGGAGAACGCAACACCAGAGCCCACCGAGACATCATCGTCGGCGCTTTTCAAGTCTTCCGGCGGCCCGATCGAGATCGCCGCCAATCGTCTCGACGCCAGCGACCAAACAAAGACGGCGATCTTCACCGGCGACGTCAAGGCCACGCAAGGCGATACCTCGATGACCGCGCCTGAGCTCGAGGTGAGCTACGACGGCGCCGGCATGATGGGCACCGCTTCCGCCGCCAATGCCTCCAAGGACAGCCAAACGGGCGCGGCGAGCAAGATCCGCCGCATCATCGCCAAGGAGAGCGTTGTGATGAAGCGTGGCGAGACCGACGTCGTCACCAGCGAGAACGCCGAATTCGACGCCGAGACGGCAACCGCGGCGCTGGTCGGCAATGTCGTGATGACCTCCGTCCCGGACAGGCGCGCGGCCAGCGACCGGCTGGACCTCGATCAACGCGCCGATACAGCGCTGCTTGTTGGCAACGTGGTCGTCACGCAAGGACCAAACGAGCTCAAGGGTCGTCGCCTCTTCATCGATCGCAAGTCCGGAAAGGCTGAGCTTACGTCTCCTCCCGGCTTGGGCGCAGGCCCAGGCCGCATCTCGGCCCGCCTCACGCGCGGCGATCTGGCTGCAGGCAAGAAAGCGCTGGCTGCAAAATCCGGCACCGATGACTCTCAGTTCAGTTTCGCCGCATTCAAGACCGACCCATCGGCCCCAGTCGATGTCGAGGCGGACCAGCTCGAGGTCAACGACAAGGCCAAGCTCGCCGTTTTCCGTGGCGAGGTCCGCGCCGCTCAGGGCGAGTTCGTCATCAAGAGTGCCGAGCTCTACGCTTACTACAAGGGCGAGGCCGGGCTTGCTGGGGCGACAACTGCGGCGCCGTCGTCGAGCCGCAAGACGGCCTCCACCCAGCTCACGCGTCTCGAGGCCAAGCAAAACGTCTTCATCACATCAACCGACGGCCAGACCGCCTCAGGTGACCGCGCTGAATTCAATACGGTGACGAACAAGGTCACCATGACCGGCAACGTCGTTCTGGCCAAAGGCCAGAATATGGTTCGCGGCACGCGCTTGCTCATCGATATGACGACGGGCGAAAGCAAGATCGACACGGCCCCGCCCAATACAGTTTCAGCGCCGGCTGGCGGGGGCTGGGTCACTGAGCGGGAAAGCCCAGGCGAAGCAACCCCAGCAGGCGGAGGCCGCGCCAGCGCCGTCTTTTTCCCGCAGCAGCTCAAGGACGCGCAAAAGGCCAAGGCTGCAACCAAGGCAGCCGCGCCGTCCGCCTCGGGACCCGCACCCGCAACTGCACCCATAATTGATGCCTGGAGCCCGACCACCTCTCGGTCGGCGCCATCGCAACCACCCTCCGACCGTTGAGCAGCACCAGATGAAGCTGTGGCCATTCAAGAAGCAGCCTGCATTTGCCGAGGCGCAGCCTAGCATCGACGGATTCGACGCGTCGGACGCCAGCTACGACGAGGCACTCGACGCGCGCAGCTCAGACCCTTACGCAGCGGGCGGTTCAAACGCTTACGCGTCAGGTGGTGAAGGCTGGCTCACGATCGACCAGGTCAAAAAGAGCTACCGCAAGCGCATGGTCGTGAAAGGTGTCAGCCTCGCGGTCGGGCGCGGCGAGTCCGTGGGTCTCCTCGGCCCGAACGGCGCCGGCAAGACGACGGTCTTCTACATGATCACAGGGCTCGTCCCCGCGGACGACGGCCAAATCACGATCGACGGCCATGACGTCACAAGACTGCCCATGTACCGACGTGCCCGCCTCGGCATCGGCTATCTGCCACAGGAAACCTCGATCTTTCGCGGCCTCACTGTCGAGCAGAATATCATGGCGATCCTCGAGCTGGTCGAGCCGAACCGCCGCGCACGCAAGGAGCAGCTCGACAGTCTTCTCGAGGAATTCCACATCACGCGACTGAGGAAGTCGCCGTCGATGGCACTTTCGGGCGGTGAGCGCCGGCGCTGCGAGATCGCCCGCGCCCTCGCGTCGCGACCTTCGTTCATTCTGCTGGACGAGCCTTTTGCCGGCATTGACCCGATTGCCGTTGGCGACATTCAACAACTCGTCCGCCACTTGACCGACCGTGGCATCGGCGTGCTCATCACCGATCACAACGTACGTGAGACCTTAAGCCTTATCGACCGCGCTTACATAATCTATGATGGTCAAGTTCTGACACAAGGTAAGCCTGCGGAAATCATAGACAACGAAGATGTACGTCGTGTCTACCTCGGGGATATGTTCGTTAACGGGCGCTGAGTATAGCCTATATCTTGCATCCGCCCGGATACGTGAGCGTGCGGGGGTGGTAGGATAGGCAATGACACTTTCTGCAAAGCTCGAACTGAGACAAGGCCAGCAGCTGGTGATGACACCACAGCTGCAGCAGGCGATCCGGCTTTTGCAGCTCTCCAACCTCGAGATCAATCAATTCGTCGAAGGGGAGCTTGAGCGAAACCCCCTTCTTGAGATTGACGAAACGCCGGAAGCGCCGCTTAAAATTGAACGAGATCCGGAAACCGGGCAAGGCGACGAGGCCCAGGCCTCAGGCGACCAGGCCACAGGCAACCAGAGTTCCGGCGACGAGGACTGGCTGGATCTCGCCAAACCGGTTGCAGACGCAGCCGGCCTCGATACTGATTACATGAACACGTTTCCCGACGCGGACGTCGGAGCCGGCTCGGCCGAAATGACCGGCGACTCCGGCTGGGCATCGCTGCGCCAGCGCGCGAACTCATTCTCGGATGACGACGTAAACCCCGAAGCCTTCGTTTCTGCTGAGCCGTCCCTTCGCGACCATCTCGCCGAGCAGCTTCCGCTCACCATCACCGATCATGCGGAGCGCCTTATCGGCCACTACCTGATCGACATGGTCGATGAGGCAGGTTATCTCCACGCCGACGTCGAGCACCTGGCTGTGAAGCTCGGCGCACCACCTGAGATGGTCGAGCGCATCCTCGCGACACTGCAGACCTTTGATCCGCCCGGCGTTTTCGCCCGCTCGCTGAGCGAGTGTCTCGCCCTGCAGCTCAAGGATCAGAACCGCTACGATCCGCAGATCGCGGCCCTCCTCGGTAACCTCGACCTGCTCGCAGCCCACAACCTGCCTGCGCTCCGCAAAGCCGTCGGCGCCGACCAGGACGAGCTGGATGAGATGATCGACGAGATCAAGCGGCTCAATCCAAAACCTGGCCTCAAGTTCGGCTCAGTCCAGCTGCAGCCCGTGGTGCCCGATATCCTGATACGGGCGGGATCTGACGGCAGCTGGATCATCGAACTCAATAGCGAGACGCTGCCGCGCGTGCTCGTCAATCGCACCTATTACACGCAAGTGACCAAGACGACCCACACCGACAAGGATCGCGGATACCTCCTGGAATGCCTGCAGACCGCCAATTGGCTGGTAAAGAGCCTCGATCAGCGGGCGCGGACGATCATGAAGGTCGCCGAGGAAATCGTCCGCCAGCAGGACGGGTTCTTCACCCACGGCGTGCAATATCTCCGTCCACTGAACCTCCGCACGGTCGCCGATGCCATCTCGATGCACGAAAGCACTGTCTCCCGTGTCACCTCCAATAAGTACATGGCAACCCCGCGCGGTATCTTCGAACTGAAGTACTTCTTCACCTCCTCCATCGCGTCCGCCGGAGACGGCGAAGCCCACTCCTCCGAAGCAGTGCGTCACCGTATCAAGCAGATGATCGACGGTGAAAGCGCAAGGTCCGTGCTGTCCGACGATAAACTGGTCGACAAGCTCAAGTCAGAAGGCATCGACATCGCCCGCCGCACCGTTGCGAAGTACCGCGAGGCCATGCGCATCCCGTCCTCGGTGCAACGTCGCCGCGAGAAAAAGCTGTCTCAACGTGCCCGCTAACAGGCCGAAACCGAGACACCCCGCAACAGTCAGTGAATTGACACGCAGCATGGCTCACTCTAGCGTGAACCACGGAGCGGCGCGCATCACATAGCCATAATGAGCTGATTTATATAACTTTTTCATAACAATTGGCGGCTCGACGTTTTGCTTCCTGGGCCGCCCTGGTGAAACCAAGAAGCGCTGGCAATGCGCGGGAGAAGCAGCCGACGATGCCCATTCAAGTCACTGGAAAGAACGTAGAGGCCGGCGACAGCTTCGCCGCCTATGTCTCGGAAAAGATTGCAACCGTGCTGGGCAAGTACATCGGCCCTGACATCAAAGGCCACGTACGGCTGGAGAAAGCCCGCGCCCAGTTCCGCACGCAGTGCTCGCTTCATCTGAGAAGCGGGCTCACCATCGAGGCCAACGGCGAGGGCATCGACGCATATTCCAGCGCAGATGCCGCCGTCGAGCATCTCGAGACGCGAATTCGCCGCCATAAGCGTAGGCTGAAAAGCCACCATCACAATGGCCGCGACCACCACGGCAGTGCGACCGAGATTGCAGTCCCGGACTACACCGTGCAGATGGACCACGAGGACGACGAGGCCCATGGCTCGAGCCCGATCATAATCGCGGAGAGCGAGCGCGGGATTCAGGAAATGCCGGTCAGCGAGGCCGTCATGCAGCTCGACGTTACGGAAAAGCCGTTTTTGCTGTTTAGGAACGCCGGCCACGGCGAATTGAACGTGGTCTACCGTCGTGCGGACGGTAACATTGGCTGGATAGATCCGAAGTCTGGGGCTAATGCGGGGAAGGTCGCGCGCGCCGACGGCACAATTGACCAGAATCAGGGTTAAGCGGCCATCAACGCGTTGTTTGCGGCTAGTGTCCCGGTCGCGAAGTTCGTCACCTTCCGCAGCACTCTCTAAACGAACTTCGCGATCGAAAGGACACTAGCAAGTCCATGAATCTAGTGTGGCTCAGATTGCGAAGTCCGCCTCGGAGGCCAGCTGCAAGGTGGTGGCGGACTTCACAATCACCACACTAGGTTAGGTGCATTTGGTGAGATGGCCTGTTAGGAGCAGGTGGCACGCTTGATGCATGTCAACTGATGCATTTCGACGCACAACGTCCATTTACACGATCGGCTAGATCAATCACCCGGTGGGACACGAACAACATGGATCTCGGAGATTTGCTGGCCCCGGGAGGGATTATTCCCTCCCTAGAGGCAGATACCAAGAAGCTCGCGTTGCACGAGCTCGCAGCCCTCGCAGCCGAGACAACCGGGATCGACACCCGGACGGTTTTCGACGCCCTGATGCAGCGTGAGCGGCTCGGCTCCACGGGCCTCGGGCGTGGCATAGCGATCCCGCACGTCAAGCTGAAGTCGCTGACCGGCATTGTCACGCTGTTCGCGCGGCTCGCTAAACCCATTGATTTTGAGAGTCCGGACGGCGAGCCCGTCGACCTGATCTTCGTTTTGCTGGCACCCGACCACGCAGGCGGGGATCACCTGAAAGCGCTGGCACGCATTTCCCGACTGGTTCGCGACCCTGCGACGATCGAACAGCTGCGGTCAGCTGCCGACGTTGCGGGCATCAAGCGTGTGCTGACCATTCCTGCCACCTCGCACGCGGCGTAGGCGCAACTAAACGAGCCCAGAAAGCATAAACCAGAGAGAACTTTCGCGTACGCGCTTAACAAAAATACTTAGCGCGACGAGACAACATCATGAACTGGAAAGAAAAACTGGCAGACAAGAACAGAAGCAGTCTGCCTGTTTTTCGTTCACGAAACGGACTCAACCGACATACCAAAGCCCGGCAAGTCCCGCTGATCCCACGATAATTCTCCACCAAGCAAATGGTGTAAATCCGTGCCGCCCGATGAAGTCGAGCGCATAGCGAACGACGACGACCGCCGCGACAAAAGCTGTGACGAATCCAACCCCGATATTGAGAGCGTCGTCGGGGTTGAGGTTGTGCCAGTTCTTATAAAGATCATACGCGAATGCGCCCGCCATAGTGGGCATCGCTAGAAAGAACGAGAACTCGGCCGCCGTCCGCTTGTCCGCCCCGAAAAGCAGGCCGCCTACAATCGTGGATCCCGACCTCGACACGCCGGGGATCATGGCAAGACACTGGCATAGGCCGATTTTAAAGGCGACCCAGGGCGGGATCACCGTCACATCCTTGTAGATCGGCTCGAACTTGACCTTGTCGATCGCGAGCAACACGAGCCCGCCGAGGATCAGCATCACACAGATCAGGGCCGGGCTCTCGAACAGAACCTGCTTGATAAATCCGTGCAGCCCGGCCCCGATCACCGCCGCCGGCAGGAAGGCAATGAAAAGTCCGAGCGCGAACTGGCGAATGCCTGGATCGCTTGGCAAGGCCGTCAGAAGCTTGACAAGACGGCCGAAGTAAACAGTGACGATCGCCAGAATTGCACCGAGCTGGATCAGCACCTCGAACGTCTTGCCGGGAGAGTTGAAGCCCAGGAAATGCCCCGCAAGCAAAATGTGCCCCGTCGAGGATACCGGCAAGAACTCCGTGAGGCCCTCGATGAAACCGAGTAGGATGGCATGCCAAATGGGCATCGAGTTCTCCGTCGAGGTATCTGCTGAGCCTCCTTGCTCCTAGCATGGCTGCATTGGCGCGGGTATCACCGGCGCGCTCGCGCCATTGTCACAGGCTCCGCCAGGGATACACAGGCACTTCGGCTGAGGTCCGCAAAAACGCTACGACCAAGAACGCCACGACGCAGCCCACTTCGAGAGCCGCCAGTCACGAGACCCGAGACAATGCACACGCTTACTCACTTCCGCCTCTGTCCACTCTCCCGCTCGATACGCATCGCGCTGGCGGAGATCGGAATCGAGGCGGACTTGCTGGAGGAGCGGCCGTGGGAGTATCGCCCCGCGTTTCTGGCCCTCAACCCGTCAGGGGAGCTGCCAGTTCTCGCACTCGAAGGCGGCACGATCCTTTGTGGCGCCTATGCCGTCTCCGAATACTTTGGCGATCTCCTGAAGGATCGCGTCAAGGAGGGGATCACTGCACCGCTCTTCCCCGGTACCGCCGATGACCGGGCCGAGGTGCGCCGCCTCGTTGATTGGTTCCACGGCAAGCTGAACCGGGAGGTGACGCGCGAATTGCTGATTGAGCGCGTTTACGGCTTCCTGAACGCAGGCTCAGGCCACGTGCCGGATTCGGGCATCCTTCGCGCCATTCGTGCCAACCTTCGCTATCACTTGAGCTACGTGAACTATCTTTCGGACCAACGCCGCTGGCTCGCGGGCGACGAGATGAGCTTTGCCGACATAGCCGCCGCGAGCCAGATTTCGACGATTGACTATCTGGGCGAGGTTCCCTGGGTCGACTATCCGGCGACCAAGGCCTGGTATACGCGCATTAAGTCCCGCCCGTCGTTCCGCACGCTGCTTGCCGATCGTGTCCCCGGTGCTCCACCCTCGAACGCCTATGCCAACCTTGACTTCTGAGACCCTTGCCACCGACGGCACCCCATCCCATGCCCGCGATCTCAAATCAGCGTTGCGCAATTGGGCCGGCGAGCTTGCCTTTGACGCCTTACGCGTCACGACCCCGAACGCGATCGAAGCGGCGGGAGACCGCCTGTTGCAATTTCTCGCGGAGGGCCGCCACGGCACTATGACCTGGATGGAGACGGCAGCCAACCGCCGCCGAGATCCACGCGCACTTTGGCCGGAGGCACAATCGATCATCCTCATCGCCATGAGCTACGCACCGGAGGACGACCCGCTCGAGGCGCTTGCTCTGTCCTCCCGCGGCGCCATCTCCGTCTATGCCAAGGGACGCGACTACCACGACGTGCTGAAGGGCAAGCTCAAAGACCTCGCAGGCCGCCTCGAGCGCGCCACGGGCGAAGCCGTGAAAGTCTTCGTCGACACCGCGCCGTTGATGGAAAAGCCGCTCGCGGCGGCGGCCGGCTTGGGCTGGCAAGGCAAGCACACCAACCTCGTCTCGCGCGAGCACGGCTCCTGGCTCTTTCTCGGCGCCATTCTGACGGCGGCTAAAATAGAGCCGGACGAGCCGGAGAAAGACCATTGCGGCAGCTGTCGCCGTTGCCTCGAGGTCTGCCCGACCGCGTCCTTCCCGGGCCCCTACCAGCTCGACGCCCGGCGCTGCATCGCCTACCTCACCATCGAGCACAAGGGTCACATCGCCCGCGAGTTCCGCGTCCCGATTGGCAACCGCATCTTCGGCTGCGACGACTGCCTCGCCGTCTGTCCCTGGAACAAGTTCGCGTCGAAAAGCCGCGAGATGCGGTTTGCGGCAACCGAAGCAACCGATAATCCGCCGCTCGCCAAACTCCTCACCCTCGACGACGCGTCATTTCGCAAGGCCTACGCCGGAACGCCGATCAAGCGCACCGGGCGAGACCGCTTCATACGCAATGTTCTGATCGCGGTTGGCAACTCCGGCGAGACCGAGTTCATCCCCCTCGTAACGCGGCTCTTGAGTGATGCAGCACCGATCGTTAGAGCCATGGCTATCTGGGCACTCCGCCGCCTCGCGGATCCCGCCACGTTGGCGGCCACGCGAACGTCGCACCTCTTACGCGAGCGTGATGATCTGGTGCGGGACGAGTGGACGGGCGACACCTGAGCACCAAGCGAGACCTACACGATGCACAATCTCTTTTGTTTCGGCCTTGGCTACAGCGCCGAAGCCTTTGCCCGCCGTGTCGCCCGTGAGGGCTGGCAGGTCGCCGGTACGTCGCGCTCGGAAGACGGCATGCGGCGGATAAAGTCGCTGGGCTACGAAGCAATCCTATTCGACGGCCAACACGCCGATCCGGCCGTTGACCGCGTGCTAGCGGCGGCGACCCACATTCTCGTTTCCGCCTCCCCCGACGAGGCGGGCGATCCGGTGCTCCGCCATTATGCCCCAGCACTTGCCGCAACCGGCACCATTCAATGGATCGGCTACCTCTCCACCATTGGCGTGTATGGAGATACCGGCGGCGCTTGGATCGACGAGGAGACGCCAGCTCGGCCCGGCTCCGACCGAACAAAGCGCCGCGTCGACGCTGAAAACGCCTGGTTGGACCTCGGCCGCAAGGCAGGCAAACGCGTCGAAATCTATCGCCTTGGCGGCATTTACGGGCCCGGCCGCAGCGCCATCGAGGACGTGCGCAACGGCACCGCCCGCCGCATCATCAAGCCCGGCCAGGTCTTCAATCGCATCCACGTCGACGACATCGCCAACGTGCTTCGGGCGGGCGCAGCGGGCCTCGGCACCCACTCGATCTATAACGTCACCGACGACGAGCCCGCCCCGCCGCAGGACGTCGTATTGCATGCGGCGGAATTGCAGCAGCTTCCCGCGCCACCCGAGGTGCCGTTCGAGACCGCGCCACTCTCACCGATGGGACGCAGCTTCTATTCGGAGAACCGGCGTGTCGGAAATCGGCGCCTTCACGAGGACTTGGGCGTCGAGCTTGCATTTCCAAGTTATCGCGAAGGCCTCCGCGCAATCCTCACCGCCACGCAGCGCTGACGCGTCCCGTCCCGCTAGTGTCCCGACCGCGAAGTTCGTCACATTCTGCTGCGGGCGCTGAACGAACTTCGCGGTCGAAAGGACACTAGCAAGTGCATGATTCTAATGTGATTCAGATTTCGAAGTCCGCTCTCGACCCAGCCGAGAAGTATGAAGCGGACTTCGAAATCATCACACTAGTGTAGCTTCTGCATCTGACGTTTGGTCCCCGCTTGCCGGCTGGTCTCGAGACCAGACGTCAGATGCAGAAGCTACACTAGAATAATAGAGTTGCTAGTGTTCCTCATGGTTCCGACATTTGCTCCGAACCGCGCCGCAGAGGGAAGCAAATGTCGGAACCGGAACACTAGAGCGTTCAGCATCCATTCAAACAGCAATCGTTTTATTGCCGGAATCCGCGGCGATGGTGACGGCCGCTGTCAACTGACAAATCGACTGACCGGCCGGACGGGGTGCCATGGCGCGTGCGATCATCTTAACTCGGGCTGCAATCCTGGCGGCTGGGCTGCTGCTATCCGCAGCCTCCGTGTCTTGGGCAAGCGACGAAGCGGCCCATGCTATTGCCGACAAGTTCTCCGGCGCAGCCGAGGCGCGGGCCCGCAAGGCAGAGGAAGCGGAAATGCTTGTGCGCGCCCGCAAGGAAGCCGCCGCGCGGCTCACCGCAGCTAAGAAGGCCGCCGCAGAGGAAGAAGCCGCCGAAGAAAAGCGCGTCGCGGAGGAGGTCGCCAAGAAGACCGAGGCCGACCGCATCGCCCGCGAAGCCGAAGCAAAGCGCATCGCCGATGAAAGGCGCATTGCCGAGGACACCGCCAAGAAGGCCGAGGCCGACCGCATCGCCCGCGAAGCCGAAGCAAAGCGCATCGCCGAAGAAAAGCGCATTGCCGAGGACACCGCCAAGAAGGCCGAGGCCGACCGCATCGCCCGCGAAGCGGAGTACATCGCACTCGAAGCCGCGCGCGAGGAAAAGTCCTTGCGCTTGGATCAGAAGCTCCGTGCACTCGAGGCTTCGCGGCTCGCGAAGCAAAATGCGCCAGCGGAGCCACCTTCGCCACCAATGGGGCTCGGCTCCGCGCCTCAGGCAGCAAGCTCAAGCGAGCCGCAAAGCCAGCGTGTGACGGTCCTTCTCGTCATGGAGCCTGGAACGAACGGCATCCGTCGCTTTGGCCAGAAAACCGCCGACCCGATCATTTGCTCCGGCACGTCGTGCTGGCAGAGCGGCGGCCCAAGTACACCCGCAAAGGTCCTCGTGCGCGGACTAGCCCTCGGGCCCGGCAATACTCTTGGTCGCCGTGCGGCAAGCTGCAACCACCGCCTTGGCTGCGTGTTTCGCGATATCGATCTAGGCACGGCGCCAACAATCCTGCAGCCGATAGATCTGCGCATTCTGCATCATGACCGCCGCCAACCGCTCATGGTCGAGCGCGACCCCTCTTGCAGGGTATCAAGCCAAGGCGTCCTCTGCGACAAGCTCGTTCAGGGCATCGGATGGCGCGCTTGGGTAATGTTGGAAACCGTCGCGAAACAGGCAGGCGATAAATTGCTGGAGGCCGCCGTTAGCAGCAATCTAACAGCCCCGCAGCAAGCGGCCTCCGGCAACGGCATACCATCACGCTGAATAGTCCATTGATCAGCAGTCCAGCCTGACGCACGGGTAAACCAGGGCTTAACCCTATCACGTAAGTTCCGCTGAGAGGGCTCAACGGGGGCGCAAACATACGTCCAACTTTACCGGTTTGAGAGAAAGCCTGGTCAACAATGACGCAAATCCGCAACATCGGTTCGCGTCACCAGCATGTCTACGACCACACCAGACTACAAAGACCACCGTCTTGGAAACCCAATCCTCCATAGGATTGCCGGCTCACCAGCCGCGGCCCTGCACGCCATCGATGCATGGTACAGCGACAAGCGGCGGAACATCTCGCGCCCGAAGCTTCTCTTCACTGTATGCCTGCTCGACGTCTTGGTCGTCGTCGTGTGCGGACTTGGCGCCAACTATTGGCTCGCCGGCACGAATAGCATCGCCGCAACAGGTCTCGTCCAGGTCCTGGCGGTGGCGTTCGCCACGACTGCGCTGATGCACAGCTACTGGTCATATTCCGTGCACGCATTACGCAACGCTGCAACGCAGGTCGGCAAAATAGTTAAAGCCGCACTCGTTGTATTCTGCTGCGCGTCGGGCGCCGCCTATATCGCTCAGAGCACGTTCTTCGCGCCCACCGCGGTTCTCGTCTGGCTCCTCGCCGCATCGCTCCTCATGATCGGCCAGCGCTTTGCCGTGGCGCGCATGCTTCACGTTCTGACGCTGCAAGACCGGCTCGTGCGGCGCACCGTGATCGTTGGCGGCGGGGCGGGTGCGGACCAGCTGATCGACGTCCTCGCCAGAGACGACCTCAAGGAAATGCAAATTCTCGGCGTGTTCGACGACCGCCTCGACGAGCGGTCGAGCGAGAGCGTCTCTGGCTACCCCAAGCTCGGGAGGTTCGATGAGCTTGCAAACTTCTGCCGCGAGAACAGTGTCGACCTGCTCATCGTCACGGTCCCGCAGGCCGCGGAAAAGCGCCTTCTCGACATCATGCATCAGTTGCTGGCATTGCCGGTCGACATTCGCATCTCGGCGCTCGGCTCCAAGTTGCGTCTGAGCTCCGGCGCCTACACTTATCTCGGCCGGGTGCCCATGCTCGCCGTCATGGACAAGCCGCTCACCGACTGGGACCGCGTTCTGAAAAACATCGAGGATCGCATCCTCGCGCTGCTTCTCCTTATTCTCGCAGCCCCCGTGATGGCTGCCGTCGCCGTCGCGATCCGCTATGAGAGCAAGGGCCCGATCATCTTTCGCCAGCGCCGCTACGGCTTCAACAATGAACTTGTAGAGGTCTGGAAATTCCGCTCCCTCTACGCCGACCGCCAGGACCTTACCGCCAGCAAGCTCGTCACCAAGGATGATCCGCGTGTCACCCGTGTCGGCCGCTTCATTCGCCGCACGAGCCTTGATGAGCTTCCCCAGCTGATCAATGTCTTGCGTGGAGACATGTCGCTCGTCGGCCCCCGTCCGCATGCGACAGAGGCCAAAGCCGACGACGACCTCTACCAAACGGTCGTCGATGGATATTTCTCGCGCCACCGCGTCAAACCCGGGGTCACAGGCTGGGCACAGATCAACGGCTGGCGTGGCGAGACTGATACTCACGACAAGATCCAGCGACGCGTCGAGGCAGATGTCTACTACATCGACAATTGGTCGGTGCTGTTCGACCTCTACATCATCGCCATGACGCCGATCGTCCTGATCTCAGGCAAGAACGCGCATTAGCCATGACACACGCGGCCGCGCCACCGCTGCCCGGGTTGCGCCTGAGATCCGGCGCGCTCGCGGGGTTCGTCGTCGCCCTCGCCATGGGCACAAGCTCGATTGTCTTCTCGGAGCCGGCCATTGCCGACGTCCTGATGATTGGCGTCATTCTTGGCGTGCCGATCCTCGCTGCCGCGAGGCTGGGTCCGGTCACGGCCGCAAGCCTCGCGACATGGCTCGTATTCGTCGCAACCGGTCTTGCCGCACTACCGATGGCGACGAATTTGGAGACTGGCATCATCCACCAGCTCGTCACGCTCTTTCTTGCGCTTGGCGCATGCGTGCTTGCGGCTTTCGTGTCCAAGGATCCGTCACCCCGCTTCCGTCTCGTAATGATCTTCTACGTCGTGGGCTGCATCACAGCGAGCCTTGCCGCCTATGTCGGCTATTTCGGCATCGTGCCGGGCACCTACGACCTATTCACAAACTACGGCCGCGCGCGCGGTACGTTCAAAGATCCAAACGTGCTTGGCGCGGCACTGGCCCCTGCCATTACATTCACGGTCTGGTGCACGCTGCGCTCGCCGCCCGCCCGCGCGGCGATCGCGGCCGCAACGACCATATTTCTGTCGCTGGCGCTCTTGATTACATTCTCCCGCGGCGCATGGATTTCGACGGCGTTCTCCCTCATCCTTGTCGCCTGGTTTGCGCTCGTTACGTCGCGCCAACAGCGCGACATCGTCCGATACGCTGTCGTTGCAGCCTTGGGCCTCTGCGCCCTGCTTGTCGCGTTCGCGGCCATCCTGCAGATGGACTCGGTAAGCGCCTTACTCGAGCAGCGCGCAAATCTCGACCAATCCTACGACCAAGGTCCTGAAGGACGCTTCGGCGGCCAGCAGAAGGCCATCAATCTGTTGCTCGAAAATCCATTCGGCATCGGAACACATACCTTCCGCGACAGCTACCACTCGGAAGAGCCTCATAGCGTCTATCTCAGCATGTTCCTGAATGCCGGCTGGCTCGGCGGCATGCTCTACATTCTCTCGGTTTCCATGACGCTGTTTGTCGGCTTCCGCGGCGCGCTCCGCGCAAGCCCACTGCAAGGACCGTTCATCATTGCTGCGGCAGCCTTTGCCGGCGTCGCATTCGAAGGCTTCGTGATCGATACCGATCACTGGCGCCATTTCTTCATTTTGATGGCACTCGTTTGGGGACTCGCCGACGCGGATCCGGACGCTGTTCATCCCACGCTGGAGCACGCCCCTTGACCGCTAAGGCTCTCTCGATCTCAAGTCTCGCTTCGCAGCTCCTCGTGGCATCGCGTTCCGGCGAGCGCTCCTCGGCGCAATGGGATGCGCTTCGCGTGTTCCTCTTGAGGGCGGTCAGCGCCGGGCTTCTGTTCTTCTCCCAGATCGCGCTCGCGCGCTGGATGGGCGCCAGCGAATACGGCCTATACGTCCCGGCCTGGACGTGCGTCCTCGTGCTCGGCGGCCTGTCGCATCTGGGCCTCGGCATGACGATGATGCGCCTAGCACCGCAGTATTCAGCGAGCGGCGATCACGACGGTTTGCGCGGCTTGCTGCTCGGCGGTCGCGCATTGGCAGTCACCTCAGCTTTCTTCGTTGCGATGCTCGCTTGGCTTGCCTGCTACGTGGCTGGCGACGGCTCCTTGCACACGCCGCTGACATTGGCGTTTCTCTGCATTCCGCTTTACGCGTGGATGGACGTACAGGATGCCATCGGCCGCGGCCAAGGTTGGGCGATCGAAGGCATGGTGGCGCCCTACATCATCCGGCCGCTCATTCTGCTGCTTGCAATCGGCACGCTGCACTTGGCCGATCTGCCGACGACCGCCGAGACGGCCATGCTGGCAGCCCTTGCTGCGACGGCGGGCGCCGCCATTGTCCAGACCGTTCTGATCGAGCGCCGCATCGCCGCAACCATACCTCGGGGAGTGATGCGGTTCGAGGTCCTCGGCTGGCTCAAGATCTCCCTGCCTCTCCTTGCCGTCATGGCGAGCGAGGTCGTTATCCAGAATGCCGACGTGCTGCTTCTGAGCCTTTATCGGCCGTCCCACGAAATCGGCATCTACTACGCCGCCGCCAAAACGACAGCGCTCGCGCTCTTCATCCAATATGCGATCGGTAGCGCTTACGCCGGCCGCATCTCCGCCGCAGGCGCCCTCGACGACAAGGCACGCGTTGCGACCCTCACAGCCGAAGCCGTGCGCTGGACCTTCCTGCCGACTTCAGTCGTGATCGCAGGCATCGCTGCGCTCGGCTATCCGATCCTCTCCCAATTCGGTGAGGGCTTCACCGACGCCTACCCGCTGATCTTCATCGCCGCGGTTGGCATCCTCGCCCGGTCGTCCGTTGGCCCCTCGGAGGTCATTCTCAGCATGCTCGGCATGCATCGCGCATGCGCGCTTGCCTACGCGACATCGGCTTTCGTTTGCGTCACGCTGAACCTCTTGCTGATCCCGCTCTGGGGCGTGACAGGTGCCAGCATCGCAACCTCCTCGGCGCTCGTCACCACGGCGCTGCTCAACTGGTGTCTCGCGCGCCGTTATCTCGGCCTCAATATCTTCATCCTGGCAAACCTGGGCCGGCGCTGATCTGCCGTTCTATCAAAGCATAGAGTTTATCCAGATCCTCGGGGCGCGAGAGCCGATGCTCACCATCCGCCACGATCGTAAACTCGAGCCAATCGCCATCGAGCACGTCCCGAAGCCTCAGCGCATGCTCGATCGGAACGTCCTTGTCTTGCGCGCCCTGCAGCACCGCGATCGGCCGGCCGGGGTTGAACCGCTCGCCCGCGGGGTGCTCAGCAAAGAGATGCAGCCGCCCGTCCTCGATGAAGCGCTTGGTGATTGCGTAGCCGCCAGCATCGTAGGCGGACGGGCGCACCCAACGCCCCGTCTCCATCACCGCCCGCCGCGCCTCCTCCGGAAACTTCTTCCACATCAGCTCCTCTGTCAGATCCCACGCCGGCGCAATAAGCACCAATCCCTTGACCCGGCTGGCTTCGGCCGGCCGCTCGCGCAACAGCCGCCTGATGAGCAGCAGCGCCACATGCCCGCCAGTACTCGACCCGGCAATAATCTGCGGGCCCGTGGTCAAGTGCGTGAACACCTCTTCCGCCTCGAGCAGCCAATCGCTGAGTGTGGCGTCCTCGAAGCTCCCACCCGACTCCCCGTGGCCCGAATAATCGAAGCGAGTAAATCCAAGACCACGGGCATGAGTCCAATCGGCAAGCGCACATGCCTTGGTCGAGCGCATATCGGACTTGAGCCCGATCAACCACAGGACACCCGCCCCACCCGGCTCGGCGGCCGGCGACGAGAGACAGGCGATCCGGCGTTGCCGGGCGCCGTCGCCTACCATGATGAATTGCGTCTCGCCCGCGCTCATTCTATGACACCTTCTCGCTAACGGAGGGCCGCTCGTGGCCGCAAAGCGCCCGACCATACTTCAGATTATCCCCGAGCTCGACACGGGCGGCGCGGAGCTGTCCACGGTCGAGATCGCCGGCGCCATCGTCCGCGCCGGCGGCCGCGCCATCGTCCTCTCGGAAGGTGGCCGCCTTGCGCCGCGCATCGCAGCCCATGGCGGCGAGTTCGTACCGTTCGCGGCAGGCACCAAGAACCCGCTTCATATCCTCTGGAACGCTCACTCGATTGCAAAGCTCGTTACGGCCGAAGGGGTTGACATCGTCCATGCGCGAAGCCGCGCCCCGGCCTGGAGCGCGCTCATCGCAGCCCGCCGCACCGAGACACACTTCGTCACCACCTACCACGGCGCCTATAGTGAGAAGGGCCGCATCAAACGCGCCTACAACAGCGTCATGGCAAAAGGCGACATCGTCATCGCCAATTCGCGATACACGAGCGAGCTCATCCAAGCGCGCTATGCCACATCGCCTGCCCGCCTCCGCGTGATCTATCGCGGCGTCGATGGCCGTGAGTTCGACCCCGCAACCATTGCCCCGAGCCGGACCAGCGCGCTGCGCCAAGCATGGGGCATCCCGGAGACCTCCCGCATCGTACTGCAGGCAGCCCGCCTCACGGGCTGGAAGGGCCAGGGTGTCGTGATCGCGGCAGCCCGCCTCCTCAAGGCGCGCGGCGAGCTCGAGGATACGGTCATTGTCCTGGCCGGCGACGCGCAGGGCCGCGACAACTATCAAGGCCGCCTGGCGGAGGAGATCGCGGCAGCGGGCCTCGCCAACCACGTCCGCCTCGTTGGCCACGTGGATGATATGGCGGCCGCCTTTGCGATTGCGCATCTTGCCGTTGTAGCCTCAACCGCCCCTGAAGCCTTCGGCCGCGCCGCCACCGAGGCCCAGGTGATGGGCTGCCCCGTGATCTCGACCAAAATCGGCGCCCCGCCCGAGACGGTGCTCGCCTCCCCCCGCTACTCCGCCGAGGAGCGAACCGGCTGGCTCGTCCCACCCGGCGACGCCGAAAGCCTTGCCGCGGCGATAGCCGAGGCTATGACCCTCTCGGCCGAAGCCCATGCGGCACTTGCGGCCCGCGCCCGCGCCCACGTCCTCGAGGCCTTCAGCCTGGACGCCATGTGCCGGCAAACCCTCACTGTCTACGACGAGCTGCTCGGAACCCGGCTTGCGGCAGCCTTTGATCGCTAGTTTTTCACCATCATCGCGTGGCAGCGGGTTGCATGAGCGATACCGGCGCTTGACTTGACGCATTTTCTTCTCAATGCTTCACGCCAAGGCGGGTAATTTTTCAATCACCTCGCCATGCGAAGCATTGACCAGTCATTTTCGACGATCCATTGAGCTAGAAACTACTGAGGGAGACATCACATCCGCAAGCCTATGCGAAGCGCACCAGAGCGCGAGCCGTCCGGCCCCAAGATCAACGACGCGATCCGGGCTCGCGAGGTCCGTCTCATCGACGAGACGGGACAGAACATCGGCGTTGTCAGCAAATTCGATGCAATGGCCAGAGCCGAGCAGGCCGGCCTGGATCTGGTTGAGGTATCGCCCGACGCTGAGCCGCCGGTCTGCAAGATCCTCGATTTCGGTAAGTACAAATATCAAGAGCAGAAAAAAGCTGCCGAAGCCCGCAAGCATCAGAAGATCGTCGAGATCAAGGAGATCAAGATGCGTCCCGGCATCGATGATCACGATTACGACGTCAAGATGCGGGCGATAAAGCGGTTCTTCGAGGAAGGCGACAAGGTCAAGATTACGCTGCGCTTCCGCGGCCGCGAGATGGCCCACCAGCAGCTTGGCATGGCTGTCCTCGTGCGCGTCAAGGCCGACACCGAACCGATCGCCAAGGTCGAATCCGAGCCCCGCTTCGAGGGCCGCCAGATGGTCATGGTGCTGGCACCGAAGTAGGTCCGACCCCCTCTCCCGGTTCGCGCTACGGGCGCGACAGGGAGAGGGGATCTTTCAATACGCCTGCTGAACCTTCGACTTGTGCTGGTCCTGGCGCATCGCTTTCCGCGTCTTTTCCCAAGTCCCGTCGTCAAGGCTGTTGGCAGCCTCGCGGCTCTTCTCCTCAAGCTTGCCGAGCGCCTCGACGGATGCCGTCGGCGCGGCGGCGAGACCCGCACCCAATGCGCTTTTCTGCCGGCTCAAATAGCTGGCGTTCTCCTCGAGCGCCCGCTTGGCCGCCGCGATATCACCTTTGTCCCGCAGCTCGACCGCCCTCTCGCTGTTCTCGGTCGCCACCTGCTCGGTCACCTGGCTCATGACAGATTTGTTGATGCTGCCCTCGGCCTCTTTCGCGTCCGCCGAGATACGCGCCTTGACCCCCGCATCCGCCGTCGACCTCGCGCCACTGTCGAGATCGAGATACTCGACCGCGACACCTGCCACGTCGATCTCACCGGTCTTCTGGCCGGCTGGTGCATCGAGCTCGATCACGAGGTAGCGCTCGTTCTCGGCTTGCAGCTGGTTGAGCTTGACCTTGATCCGCTCACCCGAGATCTCCGCGTCGCGCCCGAGCACGCGGCTAGGCCTGAAACCGGCTTTGCATTCGATTGTGATGGTCAGATCCTGGGCGGCCACTGAGATCGCGTCGCCAAGCTCCCGGTCGAAGATCTCGGCGAGATCGCTCGGCCGCTCCACGAACACGTGGTTGCCATCGCTCGCCGCCGCCAGACGCTGCATCAGATCCTCGTTGTACTCGAGACCGAGGCCGATCGTCGAAACGGTGATACCGCGACCGGCAAGCTCCCGCCCGAGCGCAGCCACCTGCGCCGGCGTTGACGGCCCGACGTTGGCGAGACCATCCGACAGCAGAATGACGCGGTTGACCTTCATATCCGAAAGCGAGGTCTTGACCTGCTCGCCGCCTTCCTTGACGCCGGCATAGAGCGCCGTCGTACCGCTCGCCTCGAGCTTGTTGATAGCTCGAACAAACGTTTCTCGCGCCCCATCAAACCGCGTCGCTGGCACGAGCACCGTGACATCGTGATTGTAGTCGACCAGCGATACGATGTCGTCCGGGCCGAGCCGGTCCAGCGCGGCTTTAGCACCAGCTTTCGCCGAGGCGAGCCGCTCGCCCTGCATCGAGCCCGACCTGTCGATGACGAGCGCAACGTTGATCGGCGGCCGCTTCGAGCGCGCCTTGCTCGCGAGCGACTTCAACGAGAGGCGCAGATAGACTTTCTGCCCCGGCCCCGCCTGAATGACGGATTGCCCGAGGTCCGCCTCGAGCTTGATCTCCCCGGCCATGGAATTTCGCGGGCCTGCGGCAACGGCGAGCGCCGCGATCCCGAGCATCATGAGCAGTGTACGTGAAGCTGACATTGTCGTCTCCTCGGCTGCGTTTCGGAGAAAAACGCTAAGCTTCGCCAAGGGCGGAATAGTGCAGAACTGACGGCCGTCTCACGGACGCGCCACGGCGGAAATAAGAAAGGGCGCGCGCTGCCTTTTCGCAACGCGCGCCCGCATTCTCAAATTGAACACAGAGGCAGTGAGGCTAATTCAGCGTCCGCTTGCTGTCACCCAGCGCCACCTGCTGCGGCTGCGCGCGTGCTGCCTGGTGGAAGCTGCGCTCGAGCTGCATCCACTCGGCATCGGTGCCGCGCGCGTTGGTGCCCAATGCCTCCGACAAACGCCGTGCTGCCGCATAAAGCGCCGCATCCTCGACCGATAGCGCACCAGCCCCATTATCGGCTTCGAGTTGGTCGACGACGCTCCTGAGCAGAGACTCATACGGCCCGTTGGGCAGCAGCATCAGAACGCCCCACGTCTGCTCGATCTCGGTGTGAACATCGTGCAGCTGCTGCCGTCTCCAGTCGTCGGCCGAGCCGATCGTGCTGTAGAGCCTATCGAACGTCATCTGGAAGGCCTTGTGCGCCTCGTCATCGCGCTCGGCCAGCTCCTGGTCGAGCAGGTGATTGGTCTGGCGGGCATTGTGAAAGGCTTCGCTCGCCTGCAATGCTGCTGAGAAGCTCGCGTCGGTCAGCTCTGCGACCGTGTCGTAGCTGACACCAAACGCTCCGAGCAGCGACGCCATGAACTGCTGCCTGACATCGCCCTTGTCGCGCTGAGCCGCCGCCACGCGCGACTGATCCTCGAGCTGCGGCTGCTCCTCGCGGGCAACCCCGCCGAACTTCGCCGCACGGTGTGGCGCCGGAAGCGGCAGCGCCATATCTCCGCGCGCCACCTGCCGCGCACGAATGCGGGCCAAAGTTTTGTAGAGATCTTTGTGGATGAAGTAGTGATCGGCCTTCGCCCGCTGCACGACCTGGAAGGTCGCGCCGGTATTTAGCACGTTGAGCAGCGGCGAGTGGACCTGATCGGGCACCTGATCGAGGAAGACCTCAGCGGTGAAGCCGTTCGCCTCGTCGATCGGATCGAGCTGCTGCATCACCGCATCGCAGTTCGCACCCACCGCCGGCATCAGCGCAATAGCGAGCTGATCCTCGAGCTGGTCGAGCTCTAGGCCCCGCTGTGCCTGCGCGCCGTTCACTTCCAGCTCGCGCTTGATCACCATATTGAGAAACTCGAGTAGCTCCGACCGCACGAGATAACGCCCCGGCCGGCCCTGGGCGCGAACGGCACCGATGATCGCCCCGGCATTGAGTACGTCACGCACCTGCACCGCCGTCTCAGGGTCGAGTTCGTCAAGCCGAACCTCGTTCGAAAAGCCATCCAGATTCTCGACTGGATGCATCGACTGCGCCACGAGCCGCGCCTTCTTGAACATATCCGGCAGCAGCGCCGTCTCGATCATGGCGTTGAGCTGCTGCGAGTTGCGCGCCTTCATGCTCGGCACATCCGCAAGCGGCGAGCGCACCGCGTTGGCACCAAAAAGACCGGCCATGAAGATCAGCGAATCGATGCCGATCGCGATCGCAAGCGCGAGGTAGGCGAGCCGGTTGCCGTCCTGGAACGCATTGAGGCTCACGACGAAGTTGTGCGCCTTGTCGTCCCGATTGAGATCGATGAATGCCAGCTTACCGGCCATCTCGTTCGATTCTTTGCTCGGCAGGCCGGAGTCCTGCAGGCACTTGCGTCCGAACTGCAGCAACGGATCGACGCCGCCCACCACCGGCAGCTTGTCGCCGCCCGCGCAGTTCGACTCGTAAGCCTTGAGACCCGCGTTGAGTGCAAACATCTGCGCCGCCGCTTCCGTCGCCTGCTTCGGATCGCAATCGATATTGCGCACTCGCTCCTTGGTCGCGTCCGTGCTGATCATCGCATCGTAAAGCTGGCCGCAATGCTGGTGCAAGACCCCAAGCCGCTCGGTATCGGGCTGCTGGCGGAAATCGACGCGAGCCCGCTCGAACGCTGCACGCACCCGCGCCGGATCGACCTTTTGCCCTTCTTGGCCAAGCTGTGAATTTTCAGCGGCGCTGATGCGCTGCTCAGCCGTGGTTGCCTCGCCCTTGAGCTGAGCCAGCGCCCCGTCGACGCCGGCAAGCTCACGCTCGATCTGAGCGATCCTCGTATCCACGGCATCAATACGCTTCTGCGCATCGCGAACCCGCTCCTCGCCGATCTTGTAGTAGTCCTTGAGGCGGCCAAGCTCGTCCATGCGCTGGCGATAGATCGGGCCCTTGCCCTCCTTGAGCGTACCTTCGACACCCTTGTCCTCGGCCATCGCCTCAACGCGCTTCGCGTCGACTTCCTTGGCACGGGCGTCGAGCTCGCCCTTCTTTGTCGCGAGCTCGGCCGCAAGGCCCGGACGATCCCCCTTGAGCCGCGAAAGCTCGTCGGTCAAAACGACCTTCTTGCTGGCGAGCCCAGCTTGCCCGCTGACGGCCGTCGCCATGCGCTCCTGCTGCTGCGCAATCGACGCGCGGTGGGCTTCCATCTGCTTTGTAAAGTGTGCCTCGATCAGCTTCTCGGCGCCCTCGGAAGCCTTTGCCAACGCCTCGAGCTGCACATCATAGGCCTTCCAACCGTTGCTCTCGAAGAGATGTTGGGCCTCCGCGAGGCGGCGCGCAGAGATCGTATCGCCGATGTCGGCAACAACGCCCGCCACCTGGTTCTTGGTGCGGATCTCGGCTGCGCGCTCGCGCTGGTCCTTCGGAAATATCACGTTGAAGCGGCTGTCGAACGAGAAGAACACGCTAGTCGCCATGCAGGCGAAAAACATTACCCACAGCATGCCGTTCTTGGCCACGATGCGCAGGCCCTGCGCGTAGGGCTGAACGATATCGCTTTTCGAGAACAGCATGATCGCCGAAACGGCGAGAAGTGCCGCGCCCACGGCCAACGCGCCGTAAAGCAATTGATTGTCGGAAACGCCAATCCGCACCAACGCGAACACCAGCGCCGAGAGGACAAGCCCACCGCCGAGCACGGAAACGGCAACCATCGGCGGGCTGACGCTGCGCCCATACCGGCCAGGCATCTGGTTCATGCCCGTCGCAAAGCTTTCACCAATGAGCCAGGCGACGATCAGCATGACGCCGTGAATGCCGAACGTGAACATGGCGGAGAGCACGGATTCGCCCGTGAAGTTCCGCATGCCGTCCCAAGTTGTCCAGCCACCAGCGAGCGAGAGGACCAGCGCCGCGCTGCCGAGCATAGCGAGCCGCCAGTTGGTGAAGAACGTCTCCTCGATCGCCGCCCAGACCCGCGGCACCAGCCGCACGAGCACGCCCGCGACGGCGAGCACCAGAAGCGCGACCATCACCCAGTTGGCCGCCTGCGAGAGTGTCATGTCTTGCGGGATCGAGGGTATGGCTGGCACCGACTGCGCCAAGCTGTCCGCGGTCGCCTTGATATCCCAACCCATCTAGAACCCTCCTGCCGGCGTCTCGGCGAGAGCCGACATCCGAACGCGAAAAATCTATCCCGTCCTATTTCCCGGCTTGTTCGCGGCCAGATTGCGGCATGAGAAGCCACATGAAGGCGAATTAATCCTATCCGAGCAAATCCGGCCCTGGTTGCATAAACCAAGAGGTTGCCCAGACCAAAAGGAAGGGTCTCCTGGATATCGCATTGCCGGGGCAGACAGTGAACAGAATTCTTAGAGTGTATCCGGCTCGGATTAATGCGCCGGCTCGCGCTCTGTCTCAGGGCTTATCAGAGACTGCTTCGAAGATCGCCGCCACGCCGAGGCCGCCGGCAGCTCCGAGCGCAACGGCACCGCGACGTGAGCCTGCACCAGCCTTAGCCCTGATTAGCCCGGTAAAAAGCCGAACGGCAATGACCGCCCCGGCCGCGGCCCCGGGATGCCCGCGCACCACCGCTCCGCCATCAGGATTGATGACGCTTTCATCGACGTCGAGGCTTTGCGCCAACGCCAGAACTTGCGCGGCCGAGCTTTCGCTGACCTCGATACGGGAAATATCACGCGGCTTTAGGGCTGCGCGCGCCAGAGCCTTTGATAGGGCAGCGATTGGCGCCAATCCCTCGTCCTCGGGACTGACGCCGTGCGCAGCGGCAGCGAGCAGGCGCAGCGCGGGTGGCTTGCCGAGCCGCGTCCATACCCGCTCGCTGACGATGGCGACAAATGCCGCTCCGTCATGCGGCGCGCTGCTGTTTCCGCGCGTAAGCGTCCCTGTGCCGGGCACGAACGTAGGCAGCTTCGCTAGCTCCTCGAGCGACGGCTCCACCGCGCTTTGGTCGCGCGCTTCCTCCGCATTCGCCCGTATGGGCACGATCTCACCCACGAACCGCTTCGCTGTCCGAGCCGCCTCGGCACGCATATGGGCTTGAAATACCAAGGTATCCTGCCGCATTCGGCTGATCCCGAGCTTCCTCAAGAGCCGCTCCATGGCTTCGACCGGATGCTCATCCTCGAGCTCGGCGCCAAGGAACCGTGGCAGCTGATGCAGCTCGGCCGGCCGCCCGATACGCCACGGCGCCGTCGATAGCGCAGAGCCTCCACCGGCCAGCACCACCTCTGCTTCACCATTGCCGACCGTTCGCGCCGCAGCCAGGATTGCGTCGAGACCCGAGGCACAGCTCCGGTCGATCGTATACGCCGATGACGTATCGGCGAGGCCGGCCGTCAAGCCGATCAGCCGCGCCGGATTACCGCCTTCCGACGCGTTGCCGACGATAAGCTCCTCGACCTCGGTGGCCTTGAGCCCCGCGTCCTCGATCGCCGCCACCAGAACCGGCGCAGCAAGCTCGACAAGCCGCCGGTTGCGGTGCAGCCCGCCGACCCGTCCAAGCGCCGAACGACGCGCTGAAACGATGTAAGCAGATGCAAAAGCCATTGCGCTGAGTGCTTCCGGATATCGATCGCCGTCGCGGCACATCCGCCGACGCCATCATCTTCAAGAGCCACACGAAGATGGCAAAAACCGGGAAGTGAGAATTGCTCGGGGTGAAATGGCCGAGAGTTCATGTGCCGTCTCAACGATGGCACCAGCCGCCGCGACACCGGACGCTGAACCATCAAGCGAGCGCTGCAGTGCACTCAGTGGGGCACATAATTCTTGAGCGATTGCACCGGAACTGAGGCAACGTTGGGGCTGTCCCATGGGGTCGACACCCGCATCACGTTGGAGAAGAAGTTTATGTTACGGGTCATAAGGTTGACGACCACCGCCACCACACGTCCCGAGCAATCGATGACCGGCGCGCCTGAAGCGCCATGATCGAGCACCAAGCGGTCGTTACCATCATACATCTCGAGCAGCGCCGCCCCTGCCGTCCTGTCGTCACTCCCAAGTTGCACGAAGCGCCCGCTCGCCGTCCGCAGCTGCCTATCGGGATAAGCCAAGCTCACCAAGGGCTCACCCCGCACCAGTGGCTCCGTTCTCACGGGCAGCGCGATTGCACCGGGAAACGCATCTTTCAACTCGAGGACCGCAAGCTTCTCGGCGCTTGCCCCGACGGTGTCTAAAATCTGAACTGCGACCACGGCCTTGCGGTCACGTTCCCGAACCTCGATCTCGGTCCACGATCCGGTCGAAAGATGCATGGCTTCTGCGACATGCGCTGCAGTAACCATCAATTGGGGTGCAAGAAACCATCCGGTGCCGCCAATTCCAAGCACCCCGACTTCTGCCTTCCGTTCCGCCTCCCCAAACGCTCGCGTGATATTCACGATCGATGGCGCGAGCGTCGCGGGATCGAGACACGCGGCCTCGATGCGAGACGACACAAGGCTCATGACGACAATAGATAATGCCCCCCAACGCATGATCCCCCCGGATCCCCAGACCATGATCGTTTCGGACCCTTCCAGTCCGAAGCGTGAATCATCGGTCTAATCTAGACGCTGCCAACACCTGCTCGAGCAGGCAAAGGGAGGGTATCGCAAGGTGTCAGGGAAGCTCGTATCCGCGGCGCATCACATGTGCAGCAATGATAGCGAAGCTGGGCCGAACGCAAAGCGGGCGTCCACCAGGGACGCCCGCTCGAGAAGTCACGCTTATGAAGTGGATCTACTAAAGTGGGGGTCTATTCGCCCGGATGCCCGCCGCTTGTCGTTGAGGGCGAGGAGCGAAGCTTGGCCATGACCTGATCGAGGTTGTAGCTCTCAGGTGCCTGCAACGGCGGGAAGCTCTTGTAGGTCTCGAGATGCTGCGCCCACAGCTGCTGCCCGATCGGCAGCATGTTCCAGTTGTAAAGGTAGGCGGTGCTCGGGGCCGCAAGCGAACCGCCTAATGCCATCGCCGACTTTTGGTCCTGGCCGACATTCTGCTCGAACGGATCGCGCTTGATATTTTGTACGAGCGTGAAGTGGTAATCGGTGAGCGGCATGAGCCAGCCCGTCGCGCCTGGCTGCGACATTGAGTAATACATCTTCCAATTCTTGTAGCGCACCGCCGACGGTGTCGCCCCGGAGTAGTAGAAGAAGTAGTCTCGTGCCGATTTCGCGGACTTGCCCTCGAGGTATTCCCGTTGGTTGACGCCGTCGAGCGTCGTCTTGACGATGCCGGGGTACTGACCACCCTCAATCTGTTTCTTGAGGTCATTGCCCTTTGGCCCGCCCGCGATGTCGACCAGCGTGGGTAGCCAATCGAGTGCGGCAAAGAGCTGATCATTGACGGTGCCTGGCTTGATCACGCCCGGCCAGCGAACGACCAACGGGGAGCGATAGCCGCCCTCCCATGACTCGCCCTTCTGACCCTTGAAGGGTGTGATGCCGCCATCTGGGAAGCTAATTGTCTCGGCGCCGTTATCGGTCGTGAAGACAACGATGGTGTTGTCAAGCTGGCCCATGTCCTCGAGCTTTTTCAGCACGTAGCCGATATTGTCGTCCATCTGCTTCATGCCGACTTCGTTGATGCCCCAGTCCTTGCCGCCGGTTTCGCCGAGCATGGCCAAATACTTCGGTGAGAGCATCGTTGTGACGTGCATACGCGCCGGATTGTACCAGACGAAAAACGGCTTGTTGGTCTTCTTGGGGTCATTGCGGTCGAGGAAGTCGATGACCTTGTCGGAAATCTCCTCATCGACGGTCTCTGAACGCACGAGCGTCAAAGGACCCTCGTCCTTGCACGACTGGTTTTTTTCCGTCCCATCGGAGGACGTACAGGAGAGAACTGGCCGTGGCGGGGTCATGCAGGTCGTGGTCGCTGGATCGACGGCGCCCGGGACGTCAGGTACGCCAGGAATGGGCGTGTTGCGGCACGGTGGAGCGACCGTCTGCGTGTTCGCGTTCTTGTTGATGTCGGGGAAGCTCACCTGCTGCATGGCGTCGAGGTGGTACAGGTAGCCCCAATATTCCTGAAAACCGTGTGCAGTCGGCAGGGACGCCGTATGGTCACCGAGATGGTTCTTGCCGAACTCGCCGGTGTTATAGCCGAGGTCGAGTAGGAACTTGGCGAGGGCCGGCGTACCTGGCCGCAGATAGGATGGGCTTCCCGGCAGTTGCGGAGGGATCATGCCGGTGCGCAAGGGATACATTCCGGTGAAAAAGGCGTTGCGCCCCGAGGTGCAGCTCTGCATGGCGACGTAGTCCATGAAGACCGCTCCCTCTCGTCCGATGCGGTCGATGTTGGGTGTTTCTCCGACCATCAGTCCGCGATGATAGATCTTGGGCTGCATCCAGCCGATATCGTCACCCATAATGAAGAGGATATTGGGTTTGGAGCTAGCCGCTGGATTGGCCGATGGGTTGGCCAATGGATTGGCCGGTGTCTCGGCCGCGGCCGCGAGCTGCGGCAGTGCAAACAGGGCAGCGATTGCCGCCACCACGCGAAGCTTGGCTTTTCGTTTCTCGAAGGACACTTGGCGCCTCCTCAGGCTGAGTGATTTGAGGAAATTCCCGCCTCTGCCTCGTCAGAGCAATTTGTGCGCTGACGGAAGCTAACGAAAGGGTTGTGTGAACATGCCCCCCGGTCAAATGTTCCAGGCGTTGATGGTCCCGCTCAGTCCACTTGACGGCGGCGCAGGCCGGTCTGCCCGGACATTGAGAGACGTTGCGACCTGACGCCAAGCCGGCCGCGCGCCCGCACGACGCGTTCACGCAATTGTATCTAGGAAGGCCTAGCCGTCATGATATTGTGTTGCGTGAGGTTCGCCCTGACGCTGGGTGGCTCTCGGCACGCTCGTATTCCCAACGCATGAATGCCGCATCGGCCATTCTCTCCTGAAATGGCTGCACTCCTGAATAGGCTGGCCATCCCGAAAGGTCTGGCTGTCCTGAAAGGCGGTGGGAAGTCCGGGAGGGTGTGCCTCGGCAAAAGCGCGGGGTCGGCCTCGCTCGCATGGCAATCTGACCGAGAGCATGACGTAACCGAGCATCAAGCGTCAGACGCAAAACGCTAAGTTGTTGGCTCGCACACTGGGTTTTGGACACACTGGGTTTTGGACACGCATGTCCGACGTCGCCAATAGATCGCCGTTCCCGCCACCCGACAAATCGGATGGGCGCCGCCTCGCCAAAGCTGTGGAGCGCGCGAGTAAGGCGTTTGCCGAGAAGAGCCTTCGCTTCACCAAGCTGCGTCAGATGGTCTACGAGGAGATCGCCGCGACATACACGTCCATCGGCGCTTACGATATCCTGGCCAAAATGACCGAAAAAGGCACCCGCGTCGCCCCGATCTCGATTTACCGCGCCATCGAGGCTCTTCTCGAGGCGGGTGTCATCCACCGCCTCGAAAGCAAGAATGCCTTCTTCGCCTGCCGCCGTATGGACCATCGTACCGGCCGTCGCCCGTTGTTCCTTTCCTGCGAAAGCTGCGGTGCCGTAGGCGAGGTCGACGGCCAGGATATTTTCGACCAGATCGGCGAAGCGGCCCGTAGCGTCAAGTTCGCGCCGCGTGTTAAGTTCGTCGAAGTTCAGGGGCTCTGCCCGCGCTGCGCGGAAGACCAGAAGAAATAAGGCGCGATAATCTCCATGACCGAGCCTTCCCAAAGGGTTGCGCCCAAGAGCGGGCCCGGCCCAGCGCTGGCACCACAGTCCGCGCACCAGAAGCCGGTCCCCCATCACCCCAGTCACCACGGAAGTCACCACGGACACGATCATTCGGCAGGCTGCAGCCACCAGGCAACGCCGGCTCCGTTCGATGCGACCGCGCTCGTCAGCGCCCGTGGCCTCGGCATCACGCGGGGCAGCCGCATCATCCTTGCCGACATCGACGTCGACATTCACCCCGGAGAGATCCTGACCGTCATCGGCCCGAACGGCTCCGGCAAGACCACGCTCGTTCGCACGCTCCTCGGGCTTGAGCAGGCGGACACAGGCAGCATCAGGCGCGCGAGCCAGCTCGTCATCGGCTACGTCCCACAGCGCTTCGAAATCGATCGCGCCCTGCCCATGACCGTCGCGCGCTTTCTCACGCTCGGCGCCGGCGACCGCGAAAGCCGGGTCGCGAGTGCACTTGCCGAGGTTGGCGCGGCCCGCGTCGCCATGCAGCAGATGGGCGAGCTTTCCGGCGGCGAGCTGCAGCGCGTGCTCCTCGCCCGTGCACTCCTGAATGACCCGACGCTCCTGGTACTCGACGAGCCCGTTCGCGGTGTCGATTACGTTGGCGAGGCCGAGCTCTACACGCTGATTGGACGCCTGCGGGACACCCGCGGCCTCGGCGTTCTGCTCGTCTCTCATGATCTGCACGTGGTCATGGCGCAAAGCGATCGCGTCATCTGCCTGAACCGTCATGTCTGCTGCTCGGGCGTGCCGGAAACCGTTGCCCAGCATCCCGACTACGTCCGCCTTTTCGGCGCCGACGCCGCGCGCGCCTTCGCCGTCTACCAGCACCACCACGACCACCGGCACGACCTTGCGGGTGAAACAGCGCCACCTGACGAGGCAACCCATGGTTGAACCATTCCTGTTGCGAGCCCTCGCCGCGGCGGTTGGGCTCGCGATCGTTGCTGCCCCCTTGGGCTCGCTCGTCGTCTGGAACCGCATGGCCTACTTCGGCGAGACCATCGCGCAAGCGAGCCTCATTGGCATTGCCCTCGCCCTGCTCTTCAACGTCAGCGTCACCGGCTCGGTGTTGCTCGTGACGCTGGCCGTCGCCGGCCTCCTGATCCTGGCGTCACGGCAACAGCTCGTACCGCTCGATTCCATCCTGGGCCTCATGCATCACGGCGCGCTCGCGCTCGGCGTCATAGCGACCTCGATGCTGCATGGTCCCCAGGTGGACCTGATGGCCTACCTCTTCGGCGACATCTTCGCCGTTACGACCGAGGATCTCTATTGGGTCTATGGCGGCGGCACGCTCGCGCTCGCGCTCGTCACCTACCTCTGGCAGCCCCTGCTCCGCCTTGCTGTCCATGAGGAGCTAGCCGCCGCCGAAGGCATTAACCGCGACTGGGTGAAGGCGGCCTTCATCGTCCTGTTGTCACTCACTATCGCAATCGCCATCAAGATCATCGGCGCGCTACCGGTCATAGCCTTCCTGATCGTGCCCGCGGTCGCCGCCCGCCCCTTGTCCGCAACGCCCGAGCGCATGGCCCTCATTGCAGGTCTATTCGCGGTCGCGGGTGTCGTGGCGGGTCTCACGCTCTCCGTCCATTTCGATGCACCCGGCGGACCCTCCATCGTCCTTTTCATGGCCATATTCGCGGCCTTCTCCCTCACATTCGCGGCCCTGAGAAAGGGGACATAGGCGCTAACGTACTGAGGGCTCTGGAACATGGGCCGAAGTCTCGCTAGATACTTGAAGCCCGCGGCGGCATCTGCACCCAGCGGGCCTGACCTTGGCAAATTTGACCGCTCGCTTCGCAAGGGCGAGACCCTGGAACCCGGCAGCAGCTTGGACAATCGACAATGTCAGCGATAGCACCGAGACGAGCCACGATCCCGGTTGACGTCGGCGGCGTCGTGGTTGGCGGCGGCCAGCCAATTGTCGTCCAGTCGATGACCAACACGGACACCGCCGACATTGCCGCCACCGTAGTCCAGGTCGCGGCCCTTGCCCGCGCCGGCAGCGAGCTGGTGCGCATCACTGTGGATCGAGACGAGGCCGCCAAAGCCGTCCCCCACATTCGCGATGCGCTGAGACAGCGGGGCGTCAAGGTGCCTCTCGTCGGCGACTTTCACTACATCGGCCACAAGCTCTTGGGTGAAAACCCGGCCTGCGCTGAAGCACTCGACAAGTATCGCATAAATCCCGGCAACGTCGGCTTCAAGGACAAGAAAGACCGCCAGTTCGCCGACATCATAGAGCTGGCCCTCGAGCACGCAAAACCCGTCCGCATCGGCGTCAACTGGGGCTCCCTCGACCAGGAGCTGCTTACCCGCCTGATGGACGAGAACGCTCGCGCGCCGGAGCCTCTGAACGCCCGCCGCGTCATGCATGAGGCAATGGTGCAATCGGCACTCCTCTCGGCGGAGCTGGCCGAGAAGCTCGGCATGGCTGCCGACAAGATCATCCTCTCGGCGAAGGTCTCGCATGTGCAGGACCTCGTGGCGGTCTACCTCATGCTCTCGGACCGTTGCCGCTATGCGCTCCACCTCGGCCTCACCGAAGCTGGCATGGGCTCAAAGGGCATCGTCGCGTCGTCGGCCGCACTCGCCATCCTGCTGCAACAAGGCATCGGCGACACCATCCGCGTCTCACTGACGCCCGAGCCTAACGGCGACCGCACGCTCGAGGTCAAGGTCGGCCAAGAGATCCTGCAGACCATGGGGCTCCGCGCCTTCGTGCCGGTGGTCGCCGCCTGCCCCGGTTGCGGCCGCACAACGTCCACCGTCTTCCAGGAGCTCGCCCGCGATGTCGAGACCATGATCCGGGAGCGCATGCCGGAGTGGAAAGCGCGCTACCCTGGCGTCGAAACGCTAAACCTCGCAGTCATGGGCTGCATTGTGAACGGCCCGGGCGAAAGCAAGCATGCCGACGTCGGCATCTCGCTCCCCGGCACCGGCGAGAGCCCCGCCGCCCCCGTGTTCATCGACGGCAGGAAGGCTAAGACCTTGCGCGGCCCCAACATCGCCGCCGAGTTCAAAGAGATTGTCGAGGACTATATCGAGAAGCGGTACGGCCTAAGCGCTAAGCGCGAGACAGCCGAGGCAGGGGAGTGAGGCCGTCGCGAGCCAACCACCGAAGCCTCGTTGGGCTCACCGTCGAGCGGGGCTCGACCAGCGTTCGCACCTGATTGAACTCCATCGCTCCTGGGACTAGATTACCGTTGGTAGTGACCGATGGCCAATTGCAGTGGCCGCAATGCGATTTCGCTCAGTCGCCGGTAATTTGTTGACCCTCTACGAAGGAGAGGTCCACTATGTTTGAAGCCCTGCTTAGTTCAGAGACGGCCGAGTCTGCGGCTGTCAGCAACCAAAAACGATTCAAAACCCGGCCCAAATCACAGGGCATGAAGGTCATGAGGACTGCTCGGAAGATCCTGGTTGTGGAAGACGAGCTGTGGTCCGCACTCGACATGGAATGGGTGATCCGCAAGCTGGGACATGATGTCGTCGGCCCCGTTGCGACGGCGAAAGAAGCCCTGGAGCTGGCAGACGAGCTACGACCCGATCTGGTGCTGATGGACATCCGCCTCGCCAATGACGATGATGGAATTGACACGGCAATCGCGGCGAGGCAGCGATTTAACATCCCGAGCATCTTTGTAAGCGCACACGGCGATCTTCCCACTCGCAACCGCGCCGCGAGTGCGAACCCTTCCGGCTTTATCGAAAAGCCTTTCACGCCAGAGACGCTGGCGAACGCCATTGCGCAGGCGCTCGATCCGGACGACTGACGCGCGACGTGCCCTCAGACGTGCCCTCACCTGATCTTCGGCGAAACTGCGAAGATTGCTGACAGGTCACGCAAGAATCCAAAGGGAGGCAATATCGGCGATGCACAAGGACGCTGAACGCGCTGAGACGCCCCTCAAACTCGCCCTCGATATCGCCGCAGTCGGGGTATGGGCCTGGGAGTCCGCCACCGACGAAATCACGGCGGATGCGGCGTACAGGCAGCTGTATGGCTTCAGTGCAGACGTGACACTCGACTCTGCCGCTTGGCTGGAGCGCCTTCACCCCGACGACCGCGATGCTCTGAAGCGCCATGTGGACGCGAGCCTTCGCATAGAGGACGAATGGCACGAGGAATTCCGCGTTCTCCACCCTGACCGCGGCGAGCGCTGGCTGGAGGGGATTGGTCATGTGGTGCGCGATGCCAGCGAACGTGTGACGGGACTGGCGGGAATCAATACGGATATTACGGCTAGAAAGCGGGCCGAGATTGCCCTGCGCGAAAGCGAGGCGAGACTAAGGGCGATCATCGACAATGCCATCGACGGCATTATTGCAATCGATGAGCGAGGAGAGGTGCAATCCGTCAATCCTGCGGTCGAGCGCATCTTCGGCTATTCATCGCAGGACGTCATCGGTCAAAATGTCCGTCTGCTCATGCCAGAGCCCTACTGGAGCGGGCACGACACCTATATTCGCGACTACCTGAAGACAGGGCAGGCAAAGATCATTGGTATCGGCCGCGAGGTCGTGGGCCGGCGCAAGAATGGGTCGACCTTTCCCCTCGATCTCGGAATCACCGAGGTGAGCCAAGGCGCGCGGCGGCTGTTCATCGGGTTTGTCCGCGATATCACCGAACGAAAGCAGTCTGAGGACACGCAACGCTTGCTGCTCAGGGAGATCAATCATCGGGTTAAGAATACACTTGTGATCGTGCAGGCCATGGCTGAGCAGACGATGCGAAAGTCGCGCGATCCCAGCCATTTCGTCGACAGCTTTCGAGGCCGACTGCACGCTCTCTCACGGGCCCACAATATGCTCACGCAAGAGAATTGGACTGGCGTGAACCTTCAATCTCTCATTCGCGACCAACTGCTGATCGGCTCCGAGCAGGATCAGCGGATTTCCTGTTCCGGACCGCCGATAGATTTGCAGCCGCGCGCGGCCGTGCATCTGGGGCTCGTTCTCCATGAACTCGGCACGAACGCGCACAAATACGGCGCACTGAAAGTTCCGGAGGGAAGGCTGGCCGTCACCTGGCGCATAGCAACACAGCGTGCGGGGCGCAGTCTCGAGCTTATCTGGAAAGAAACTGACGGCCCGGAGGTCGGACCACCTGGCGTCGAGGGCTTCGGCACATTCCTCATTCAGCGCGGCCTGAAACATGCGCTCGGTGGAGACGCGAGCGTTGCGTTCGCTCCATCTGGCGTTGTCTGTACGCTAGAGTCTTTCCGACTTTAATTGAATCGCGAGGGATTCCCAACGAGAGCGAACAGTGATTCATGCTTGGTGCTGGGCGGAGGCCAGCAAGGCATG
>JBAZXL010000024.1:0-63030 GCA_041659825.1 Hyphomicrobium sp. | reverse complement strand
GAGTTGCGCCACAAGCTCGTGAAACTCCGCCTCTTCCATCGCCGCCTCCCCGCTCGCGAATCACCGCAAACAGGAGACAGCAACATCAAGACCAAACAGAGCCAAAAAAAAATGGGGCATGGAGCGCACGTGTCGGTCAAGATTACGGGAGTGGTTGCAGCTCTTCGCGCAACGCGGGGAAAGTCGTGGAACGGGGTCACGCCGCACGCGCTGAGCGCCGAGCTGCCAGCCCCCGCGATTGTCGGCAGCATCGTGGTGCGCCTCTTTGCGGCGCTGTTCCCCAGGCATGCCGGCGAAGGTCCGGGTGACGAGGACTCCATTGACTACTTCGTGGGACATACGCTTTCAGCCGCGCTGAAGGATATCGAGGAGCAGATACGGCGTGAGCTTGCCTTTGCCGCCAAGCTCGACAATGGCGACACCTCTGGTCTGGACCAGGCTGCCGCAAATCTCGTGCACGAGTTTGCCGAAGAACTGCCTGAGACGCTCGATATGCTGCAGAGTGATATTCGCGCTGCCTACGACGGCGACCCATCTGCGAAGAGCCTGGACGAGATCCTGCTCAGCTATCCGGGCATCAAAGCCGTTGCCTATCATCGTCTTGCGCACGCGCTCTACCGGCTCAATGCTCCGATGATCGCGCGCATCGTCGCCGAGCTCGCGCATTCCTCTACCGGCATCGATATTCATCCCGGCGCGCAAATCGGGCGCAGCTTCTTCATAGACCATGGCACCGGCGTCGTGATCGGCGAGACGGCCGTGATCGGCCAGCGCGTTCGCCTCTACCAGGCGGTGACACTCGGCGCAAAGCGCTTCTCGGTCGATGACGGCGGTGCGCTCGTCAAAGGCATTCCCCGCCATCCGATCGTCGAGGACGACGTCGTCATCTACGCCGGCGCGACAATTCTCGGCCGGGTCACGATCGGGCGCGGCTCGGTGATCGGCGGCAATGTGTGGCTGACGCGAACCGTTCCACCTCAGAGCAATATCCTCCAGGCACATGCGCGCAGCGAGACTTTCGATAGTGGTGCGGGAATATAATTCTGTGTTGACACGCTGAGATAGGAATGAAATCTAACGTAAGTCATTGATACGCAATATCATTTTCTAATATCGCAGAAACGGGGGATACTATGGCAGACGAGGCGCAATCGGCGTTAGGCGACGTCGCGGCAAGGCAACTTGCCAATGCGACGAAAACCGTTCCGCAAATGTCGAGCATCACACCAAAATGGCTTGTGCATTTCCTGAACTGGGTTCCTGTTGAGGCCGGCATCTATCGCGTCAACCGCGTGAAGGATGAGAACAGCGTCGAGGTTGCGTGCTCGCTGCGTGACGAGCGCGCGCTGCCGAACACCTTCGTCGACTACGTCGAGAACCCGCGCGAGTACATGCTCTCGGCGGTCAACACGGTGCTCGATATTCATACACGCGTGTCAGACCTTTACTCGGTACCGCACAATCAGATCAAAGAGCAGCTCCGCCTCACCATCGAGACGATCAAGGAGCGGCAGGAGAGCGAGCTCATCAACAACAAGGAGTACGGCCTCCTTGCCCACGCCGCCGCAAGCCAGAAGATCAAGACGCGCAGTGGTGCGCCGACGCCGGACGACCTCGATGAGCTGATCGCGCGCGTGTGGAAGGAGCCTGCGTTCTTCCTGGCTCATCCGGCAGCCATCGCCGCATTCGGACGCGAGTGCACGCGGCGCGGCGTGCCGCCGCCGACAGTCACGCTGTTCGGCTCGCCGTTTCTTACCTGGCGCGGCATTCCCCTGATCCCCACCGACAAGCTCGAGATCAAGGGCGGCAAGACAAACATCCTGCTTATTCGCACGGGCGAATCTAAACAGGGCGTCGTCGGGCTCTATCAACCGGGCCTTCCTGGCGAGCAAAGCAAAGGGCTCTCGGTTCGGTTCATGGGCATCAACCACAAGGCCATCGCCTCGTATCTCGTCTCGCTCTACTGCTCGCTGGCCGTCTTGACCGACGATTCACTTGGCGTGCTCGAGGGCGTCGAGGTGGGCAAGTACCATGTCTACAGCTGATATGAGCGCGCTCGGCGCAGATCCGGGCGTGCCATCGTCACCTTCGCTCGGCGGAGTAGGCCTGAGCCCGCAAGGGCTCGGTCTTCCCGACGCAGCGCTGTTGACGCGGCTCGCGAACGAGATCTTCTCGGCGGTTCCTGGCTCTCTGCCGGGCCTCGCCGAGCTTCCCGCTCCACGAGCGGCGACCCAGATGCCTGGGCCAGACGTCGCGCTGAGCGCGCGTTCGTTGCCTGGCACGGTACCCGCGCAGTCGCCGATCCCTTACCCTTACGAGGCAGACCTCAAGGGCCTCTTTGCTCAGCCCGAGCCAGCTCCCGCAATGGAACTGGTTCCGGACGTGCCTCTCAGCACGCCTCATTCAGCCGGCTCCGTCGGCGCGACACCGCTTATCCCGCTGCTGTTCGAGGCCGAGCTCAAGGCGTTGCTCGGGACGATCGGCGGGGAGTCGCGGGGTGCCGCGCCGTTGCCTGAGGAAGCCTCATCTTTCTACTTCCTGAAGGACGTTGCCCCTCAACCTGCCGGCATCGGCGTACCGGGCGCGACGGCTCCAGGCATACACTCGGGCTTCGCGTCGGCTCATCCGGCCTTCGATGTTCACGCCATCCGCCGCGATTTTCCAATTCTGGCGGAGCACGTGAACGGGCGCCCGCTGATCTGGCTCGATAACGCAGCCACCACGCAGAAGCCGAAGGCGGTCATCGATCGCCTGACGCATTTCTACGAGCATGAGAACTCGAACATTCACCGCGCGGCCCATGAGCTCGCCGCGCGTTCAACGGATGCTTACGAGGGCGCGCGACAAAAAGTGGCCCGCTTCCTCAATGCCTCCTCGACTGAGGAGATCGTCTTCGTGCGCGGGGCTACGGAGGCGATTAACCTCGTCGCGGCAACGTTCGGGGCGCTGCAGGTTGGTGCGGGAGATGAGATTGTCATCACGCATCTCGAGCATCACGCCAATATCGTGCCGTGGCAGCAACTCGCTTTCGCAAAGGGCGCGAAGCTCCGCGTGGCGCCGGTCGATGACACTGGGCAGGTGCTGCTCGAGGAGTACGGCAAGCTCCTCAACGCCAAGACGCGGCTCGTGGCTTTGACCCAGGTTTCCAACGCGCTTGGCACTGTGACGCCGGCCAAGGAGATGGTCGAAATGGCGCATCGCGTCGGGGCGCGCGTGCTCGTCGATGGGGCGCAATCCGTCTCGCACATGAAGGTTGACGTGCAGGCGCTTGGAGCGGACTTCTTCGTGTTCTCAGGACACAAGGTCTTCGCACCGACCGGCATCGGCGTGCTCTGGGGCAAGAAGGATCTGCTCGACAGCCTGCCGCCGTACCAGACCGGCGGCAACATGATCCGCGACGTCACCATCGAGCGGAGCCTGTTTCATGCCGCGCCTCAGCGATTTGAGGCCGGCACCGGTAACATCGCGGATGCGGTTGGGCTCGGCGCGGCCATCGACTACGTCGAGCGCATCGGGCTCGTGAACATCTCGCGCTACGAGCATGGCCTTCTCATTTATGCGACGAAGCGATTGTCGGAGATTCCTGGCCTCACGATCATCGGCACGGCCGCAGAGAAGGCGGGTGCTATCTCGCTCATCTTGAAGGGCGTGCCGAGCGAGGAGGTCGGCGCCAGGCTCAACAAGTACGGCATCGCCGTGCGCTCTGGCCACCATTGCGCACAGCCAATTCTCCGCCGTTTTGGACGGGAGGCGACGGTGCGGCCGTCCTTGGCGTTCTACAACACATGCGGCGAAATCGACGTGCTTGTCGATGCGCTTCGCGAGATCGCGGGCGATCAGGGCGTCACACAGCTCTGATCAATTGCTCACAAACATACGACCCCGGTGCAGCTGAGCGGGGAGCCTTGCACCGGGGTCGTTGACCTGAAGTGGACGAAGTGAGCTACCCGCGCATGAAGTGCGAGCGGCTCCCTCCTCGTCACGCCTCAAGAAATAAGTCGCTCGAGAAGTATCGCTCGGCGGACGAGGGCGCGAAGGTCAGGATCGTTTTACCAGCGAGCTCTGGGCGACGCGCAAGCCGGATGGCTGCGCCGACATTTGCTCCCGTCGAGATGCCGCCTGGGATGCCTTCCACTTTCGCCAGGTGCCGCGCCGTCTCGAAGGCGATATCGTTCGACACTGTCAGAACCTCGTCGATCACATTCCTATCGAGCACGGCCGGAATGAAGCCCGCCCCGATGCCCTGGATCTTGTGCGGCCCTTTCTGGCCAGTCGACAGAACCGGACTCGCCTCGGGTTCCACCGCCACGATCCGCAAATGTGGAATGCGCGGCTTCAGCACGCGCCCGACGCCTGTGATCGTCCCGCCAGTGCCGACGCCGGCGACAATCACGTCCACCTTGCCGCCCGTGTCCTTCCAAATCTCCTCGGCCGTCGTTCGCTCATGCACGAGGGGATTGGCCGGGTTGTCGAACTGCCCTGGAATGACGGCGTTCGGTAGCGTCGCGGCAAGCTCATTGGCACGCGCGATGGCGGCGCCCATGGCGCCCGCAGCGGGTGTCAGCTCGAGCTTTGCGCCGAGATGGGCGAGAATCTTGCGCCGTTCGAGCGACATTGATTCCGGCATGACCAGAATCAACTGATAACCGCGCGCGGCGGCGACAAAGGCGAGCGCGATACCGGTATTCCCGGAGGTCGGCTCGATGAGGACGGTTTTGCCCGCCTCGATCTTGCCCTGCGATTCAAGCGCATCAATGAGGGAAACGCCAATGCGGTCCTTGACGGACGACAGTGGATTGAAAAACTCGAGCTTCAGGAGAATGCGCGCAGTCGTGCCTTCTTCGGCCTGTATTCGATTGAGGGCCACCACGGGCGTGTGGCCGATGGTTTCGGCGATGTTGTCGTAAACCTTGCCGCGCCCCCACGACGTAGTTGCCGCCAGTGTTTTAATATCGACGATCTCGTTCATATCTCGTGCCCCCATTTTGCCGGCAACGCCGCACGCTAACCGCGTCTCAGGAGGCGTGGAACGAAGAAGAAGTGATTTGCTTATGCGCAGCAGTGACTCAGCGCGGACTAATTCAGAGGCGCGTGGTCAAGACACGTCAGCGTCGCAAGTCTATTTCGACTGATTTCGGCATCCTCCGTAGCCGTCAGGATTACCGGCGCGATCGCCGAATTGGGGTGTCGCTGGCCATGGTTTGGCCCATTTGTTTTGAACTCTTGCCATTACCAGTTGTGTGCGGATCGAAGAGCTGGGACCGGAAAGACGCCTCATGAGTACGCTAGAGAAGAAGCGAGAGGGCGTCGAGTTCGTGCCCGTCGTAGGCGGGGGTAGCTCGGGAGCTGCTTGGTGGGCGCTTTTGCTAGGCGTCGTCCTGCCTGCCATCGCCATAGGTTTTGAGATCAGCACAGGAATGTGCGCCGGCGTGTTTTTCGACCCGCTGCCGACAGTGTGGCACACAGCGGCCGTGTCGCTTGTCCCAATCGCCAACTTTCTCGTCTGGCTGTGCCTCAGAAACGGTCGAACGGCAGGGCTTCGGCGCCTTGCGTTTGCGCATGGCGCGGCGATGGCTGTCGCGGGCATTTACACGCTGCTGTTCCTGCCGCTTCTTCCGGTCGCAATCCTTGCGCTGCTTCTTTACTTGATGGGCGCGCTTGCAATGGCGCCACTTGCGGGTTTCGCAAGCGGCGTCGTTCTGGGCCGGAGGATTGCTACGAAAGCCGGCGCAGCCGTCTATTGGCGCCCGTTCCGCGTTGGGGTGATCGTCAGCATTCTTGCGTTGCTCGTGCTTGACGTCCCGTCCGCTGCAACGCGTCTCGGCCTGCAATGGGCGACGAGCAGCGACGCGATCGTTCGGCAGAGGGGGATTACTCTGTTGAGGACGCTGGGAGATGAGGAGCAGCTGCTTAGGCTTTGCTACGATGTGAGCGGACGGCCGAGAGGGCTACTTAGCGCCTTGGTGCTCTTAGGGGGTAACGTCTTAGACTCGCCCGGTCAGGGCGGACTGGCCACGTCGCCCGCGGATGTCCGCGAGATCTACTACCGTGTGACGGGTCTGTCCTTCAACGCCAAGCCAGCTCCGCACAACCAACGGGCTTGGGCGCGCTTCGACGACTTCGCCTTTGACGTCGACCACGGCGCCGCCGTGGTCGGTGGGCGCATCAAAGGCCTGACAATCGCCTCCTCGCGCCTGGACGGCTCTGTCAGCGCCGACGATGGCGTCGCTTACCTCGAATGGACCTTTGAGTTCCACAACACCTCTCTTGTCGATCGCGAGGCGAGATTGCAATTGGCGTTGCCGCCGGGCGGCGTGGTCTCGCGCGCCACGCTTTGGGTGAACGGGGACGAGCGGGAGGCCGCTTACGGCGGACGGGCTGAGGTGCGCGCCGCATATCAGCGGGTTGCTGTCCAGCAGCGCCGCGATCCGCTGCTCGTCACGACCAAAGGCGCCGATCGCGTGCTCGTGCAGGCGTTTCCGGTCGCGCGAAGCGGCGGTACCATTAAGATCAAGCTCGGAATAACGGCTCCGCTCGATATCTCCGAGGCGGCCAAGTCTAAGCTCGCGCTACCCGCAATCGTCGACCGCAACTTCTCGTTTCCGAGCGACCTCTCCCACAGCGTTTGGATCGAGGCCGATCACGGCCTTTCCTCGTCGGCCACAGCTCTTACCGCGAGCGAGCTTGGCAACCAACGCTTCCGTCTCCAAGGTGCTCTGAGCGACAATGATCTTGCGCAACCGCGGTTGACGATCTCGGCGGCGCGGAACGCGGCGGCTACCTCCGTCTACGCCCGGATCGAAGATGGCCACCTCATCCGGCAAGATGAAAGCACGGGTGTCACAATAGAAGCGCCTGCCGCATTGATGCTCGTTGTGGATGGCTCGACGGGCATGAAGCCGGTCGTGAGCGACATTGTCGCGGCGCTCGAGGCGATCCCGTCGGGTCGTCGGGTCGGTGCCATCATAGCTGCCGATCCGCTGCAGATGATCGAGCCGAGACCGTGGTCTGACGACCAGCGGACGGCTATCATCCGCCTTCTGCAATCGCACACATACGTCGGGGGAGAGGACAACGCACCCGCTCTAACGCAGGCGCTGCAAATCCTCGAGCGCGAGAAAACTGCAAGCCTGCTCTGGATGCACGCATCGCAGCCGATAAATTTCCGGGCAAGCTCCGCCCAGCTCGAGCAGGCGGGCTCGCGGCTCGCACGCCTTCCAAGCGTTACTCTCTACAGCATCGAGCCTGGCCCCAACGAGCTCTTGCCCGACGCGGCATGGACCTGGGCCGCCCGTTCGCTGCCGCGTTCCGCCTCGGCCGCGGCCGACCTCTCGGGTTTCCTTGAGCGGGAGTTTTCCGCGAAACCCTCGCGGACGCTCGTTCGCACGGAGGTTCAGCCCGATGCGAGCGTGCGCAAGGGCTCGGAGCACATCGTCCGCCTGTGGGCGAAGGACCGCATCCTGCAGCTCATGCTCGAAAACAGCGAAGGCAACCGAAAGACTGCCGTAGACCTGGCGGTGCAGTACCGGCTCGTGACGCCGGTCAGTGGCGCCGTTGTGCTCGAGACAAAACAGCAATTCGATGAAGCAAAGCTAACTCCCGTCAGCAAGGCCACCGTGCCGACGATCCCGGAGCCGAGCGAGTGGGCGCTCATGATGGTCTCGTTTGGCGCGTTCCTCTGGCTCGTGTGGATGCGACGCCGTTCGATCACAGGCTCACTCTGATGCATCCGGGGCTCGCTTCGATCGTCGTCGCGCTCGCCACGTGGGAGACATGGCTCTGGTATGGCCGACGCATTGCGGAAGCGCCGGAAGACGTCCTTGCGCTCATGATGTTAGTACTTGCGCTCGCGGTCACGCCCGCTCTTCGCCTCAACTCTACAGGCATGGTGAAGCGCCTAGACGGAAGCATGCTCGCTGGCCTGGCAATCCTGCTGGTGGGCTATGCGGCGAGCCGTGGCGTGTTGCCGCCGATACTTCGGGCGGCCATGGCCCTCGCAGGAACGATTGCCTGTACTTACGTCGCCCTTTATGGACGATCCCCACCGGTGGGCGTGTGGGGGGCCGCTGCGCTAGCCCTTCCGGTGCTTCCCTCGCTGCAGTTCGTATTGGGCTACCCGATGCGCATCGTCTCAGCCGCGCTGACCGTTTTGGTGCTGCAGATGCAGGGGCTCGCGGTCGAGCGCCAGGGCACGCTGCTGCTCTGGCAGGGCGAATTGATCCAGTTCGATGCGCCCTGCAGCGGCGTCCGCATGCTCTGGGCCGGTGTTCTGCTGACGCTTATAGGCTGCGTGGCCCTTGGCATAAATGGCCGCAGGACTCTGCTTGCCGTCGGCGCATCGCTGGTCGTAATTCTTGCGGCGAATGTCCTGCGCGCCACGAGCTTGTTCGTAATTGAGGCACGGCTGGTGCCGCAGCCGCCGGCTTGGTGGCACGAGGGAACCGGTGTGGTGGCCTTTGCCTGCGCGGCGACGGTGATGCTGTCGTTGCTGCTGCGGCTCCGAGCTTCTTGAGCACGTCATGCGACGCATCGGCGCCTCATTCGGCACGGCATGCCTTCTCATCGCGGGGATTGTTGCCGGCACGCTACCAATTTTTCGCCAGAGCGAAGGGGCGACAATTAGGACCAGTGACGGATTTCCCGGATGGCCGACCGAGCACGATGGTCGTCCGCTGCAGGAGCTGCCGCTCGCCGAGCGCGAAGCTGCATTCGCCCTGGACTTTCCTGGGCGTACAAGTCGCTTCACGGATGGCCGGCGCGAGATCATCCTACGTTTTATCGTCGAGCCGACACGTCGTTTGCACTCAGCGTCCGACTGCCTTCATTCTATCGGCTACTCGATCACGCCGCTGCCTGTGCGCCGCGACGCAGCCGGCCGGTTGATGGGCTGCTTTCGCGCTCAAGGGCCGGGCGGAGACCTGTCCGTCTGCGAGCTAGTCAGGGACGAGCGGGGCGGCGCTTGGCCGGATGTGTCGGCCTGGTATTGGAATGCTCTGCTTGGCTACAGCCAAGGGCCTTGGTGGTCCATTGTGGTGGCTGAGAAGTCGTAGTTGCCTGAGTAGTCGTGGCGCCTGTCGAGCGGAATTATCCCCTGCGCGCATTGGGCCGAATATTCATCAGCGCGGTATCGAGATCGTCGATCAGAGCGCTTGGCAAAGCCGACGCGGTCCCATCATCGCTGCCACTGTGCCTTCTGCCAGACGACATAGCGATCAATGACGTCCGACGCGGCGACGGCCGGCTCGCCCAGCACCCGCCTGGCCCGACTTATATCGAAGGTCTTGGATTGGGAGAGGACGGTGACGCCGAACCGCGTGAGCGGTGGCTCGCGCCAGCCTAGGATTGTGCTTGACGCGGTCTCCATGATGCCCGCGATTGACATCGCGAGTGCCGCGGGGATCGTCCAGCGGGGCGCGGAGAGGCCAAGCTTGTGGAGCACCGTCTCGAGGAAGTCGTAGATGTCGACCGGCTGACCATCGGTCACATTGAAGTCGCCCGCGACCCGCTGCTCGATGGCCGCAGCAATAAATCGGACCAGATTGTCGATGGAGATCAGATCGCCAACGGCGCGGCTTCCGTCGGAGCGGGTGAAGCGCGGAAGGACGCCGGCTCGAGATGCACGCAGGATCCTCGGGAACAGCACCGTGTCGCCCACCCCGTACACGGCACGCGGGCGCAGGATTAGGGCGTGGAGACCAGAGCTGTTGACCAGAGCTTCGGCCTCGCGCTTTGAGGCGGCGTAGGCGTTGATCGGTGTCGCCGGCAGCGGCGTGGTCTCGGTGATGCCGAGTTGATCGCCCGGTGCGTAGAAGACGCTGCCCGACGAAATGAATACGAAATGAGGCACGCGCGTGCGGCGGGCAAATTCGAGAATGTTGGCGGTTGCCTCGACATTGTTGCGCTGGAACACGGCCGGGCGCGCAAAGGGTGAGGCGAGTGCCGCTGCATGCACGACCACGTCGAAACGCCCAAGGTCATCGGGAATGGTCGCAGCTAAATCGACGGCGTGGAACTCATCGGCCGCGCCGGCGCAAGGCGCCCTGCGGCTCAGCCCGACCACGCGATGGCCGGCGTCGGCGCGCATGTATGAGCCGAGCGCTCCACCAACGAAACCGCTGACGCCTGTCACAAGTACGCGCAATGGTCCTCCCACGGCCTGCAAGAGATCGAAGCCGCCGGTCAAGAGACATCGAGCCGTTCCGCCGATCAACGGCTTTGGTGGCGTTGCAGGGAATAATACATCAGTTTGGCGCCCGGCCTACCGCGTCAGGCGGCCCCGTGTCGGCCTATAACCTGTGCCGGTCTTCACGGTGCAAATGGTGTCGGGCTGTGGCCGCTTCTTTTGCGACCCATGTGCGGACGAGCGCGACCGAGGAAAGATCAATGTGGAATTTATGTCTATATAAGCTGCTGAAAACTAATGAAAAAATCATGGCGCTCCCTACGGGAGTCGAACCCGTCTTTTCAGATTGAAAATCTGACGTCCTAACCGATAGACGAAGGGAGCGGCGGCCGCGGCACGAGGCAGCGAGCGTCGAGGGGTGGTATAGAAAGGTTTGCGCGCGTTAGCAAGCCGCGCGGCACAGGTTACGCTGCCACATGCTTCGCCGTGGCTCTCGGATGCAAGGGCAGTGCCGCCAGTCTCCATGTGTCTGTTAGGGCTAGCTTTCAGCCCTGCCGCCTAGGGGCTCTCCCGGCGAGCCGTCCCCGGTTCCTCGGCTCGGATCAGACCCCAAATAGGATCACTCAAGCTCAGACGGCTCTGAACGTGGGCTTTTGTACGCCGCAGATGCGTTTGCCAGGCACGCGCGACGCAAATCGCCGTCGGTCGTGAGCCCCGCTGTCGCCAGGCCCGCTGTAAGACGCGGTGAAAGGCATACCTACAATCCGTTGCCGATTAAACTCGCGTCACTTGTCTCTATCCAGAGCAACTGTGGCGTTGGAGGATCACCTCGAGGGGAACAGAGCAGGCGCCGTGAATTGATGACGATGCTCCGGTATGCGGACGGCGCCTGAATCTCCTAGGACTCGAAAAATCGGCTGCGACCGCGAATGAGAGATCTTGTCGTTTCTCGTTTTGCTCTTGGCGCGCCGCTCTCGTCCGGTTCTGGTCCTGCTGATCACCTTTGGAGCTTCGCCATGGACGTAAAGTTTTCGAGACGCATCGTTCCTGCTCTGGCGATCGCCTCGTTACTACTGGGCGGCTGCGCTCACAGCTATCAGCCTGAACCGGCAGGATACGGGGAACCGCTGCGGTCCGGTATCGAGGATCGCGGTAACAGGCTGGCCGGCCGCATCAGCGAGTTTTGTGCAGACTACGAGTGGGTGTGCATCGTCGGTGGGCTCCTCGCGTTTGGCGGCACTGTCGCGGCAATCAAGAACAGCGGCAACGACTAAAGCGCGCCTCTGAACCGGGGCTAGATCAGAGACTCGAGCTTCTGCAGCTCTTCAGGGTTGAGGTCGGAAATTGCCCAGTATGCAAAGCCGCTCCGAGACCAGGTGACGATGTTGTGGCCGCTGCTCGCCGAAACAGCGCTTAAGCCGCCGGGGGCCCCTGCGGCGGGCCAGATGAACACATTTACCCAGTGTTGATTGCGCTTGTAGACTGCGACTGCGACCCGATGACCGTCGACGTAGTCGATGCGTCCTCCGATCAGCGGGAAACCCTCCTTCGCCAGATCCTTGATCTCTGGCGCAAAGTCGAGCTTGCCGACAAACCACGGACGAACGGTGTGACTATCAGATGATGCCACTTGAATCTGGTTGTCTTGCAGCATCGAGCGGACGTGGGCCGCGATTACGTCATGCTGGACGGCACTTGCCCGTTCTTCGGTCCGCGTTGAGAGATAGGTGGCCGAGGAGGAGAGCAGCGCAATCGTCAGGCCTGCAGCCATCTGTCGCCACGAGACTTTTGGCCAATAGGCCGCTCGCGAGGCTGGCGCTGACGCCAGCTCCTTGCGCGCGAGCTCTTGTCGCAGTGACGCGACAAACGCGGGAGATGGCGGAACGCGGCCTTGCTGCGCGAGGTCGCTGCCGATGCGCCGATAGTCGGTTGCGACTTCCCGGCATAGCGCGCAACCTGCCAGGTGTGCCGCGACCTCATTGCCCTGGTCCGCGGTGAGCTCCTCATCGAGGAAGGCTCCAATCAAGGACTGGGTCTGACTACAATCCACCCTTGGCCTCCGTCTTGTTATTCAAATGAGCGAGGGACGCTCGCAATAGGCTTCTACTGCGCGCCAGGCGGGACATGACCGTACCGATCTTGACGCCAGCTACATCCGCGATCTCTCGGTACGAGAGACCTTCGATCTCGCGAAGCACGATCGCTTCGCGTAACTGGGCGGGGAGACGGCCGAGCGCCTGCAGGATGGCGTGCCGGTTGTCCGAGTTGATGAGGTCGTCCTCGGGGCTTGGCTCTGAGGAGGCAACCTCGTCTTCGCTGCTCTCTTTGTCGCCGTACCTATTAAAGGCTTCGTCGAACGCGATGACGTTAGAGCGCCGATGCCGGTCGCTGAGCCACCTGTAGGCCGTATTGCGAACAATAGTGAGCAGCCAAACTCGGACGTCGCCCCCTTGAAAGCCGTCGTATCCCCTGTAGGCGCGGAGAAAGGCCTCCTGCACGATATCCTCGGCATCACTGCGATTGCGAACCAGCCAGTAGGCGAGCGTATGGGCCGCCGTCAAATGCGGCAGCGTCATGCGCCCGAACTCATCAAGCCGTTTCATTTTGTTCGCAGCGTCCTTGCGTCGGGTATCACGCTTTTTGCGATGACTTGCTTCTGATCAATCCATCCAATGACCAGCCGGCTGGTCCATGAGCTGCCAACAACAAGAAGCCGCCGGCAAGACCGATATCCTTCCAAAAATGCAAGGCTTGGTTTCGGTCGGCAAGGTCTTGATGAAAGAGTACAGCTGCTGCGATGCAGAAAAGAGCGAGCGCGGTTGCCGTCACGCGTGCTTTGTAGCCTAGTATGATGAGCAGCGCACCGCCAATCTCGAGGACGATCACGGCGGGCAATAGCGCTCCGGGAACGCCGAATTTCTCCATATAGCCCTGCGCCGGGACGTAGGCTGCGACCTTGCCCCATCCCTCAATGAGGAACAGTGCGGAAAGTGCGATGCGTCCAAGCAGGTTGGTTGCAGACGTCAGTGATGTTGCGGTGCTCATGGGCTGTATCCAAAAAAATTAGGTGGGCCGCCCTTCGCGGGGGGCAATGGGCGGCCCTCGCGAAGACTAATGCGCTGGGGGGGAAGCGGCTGTCGCCTTCGCGATCTCGTTACGCAAATCGGCCAATTCCTCGCAGCCGTCCGGGCAGAGCTTCTGCAAGATTGCTACTTGCTCGTTGGCCTTGGTGAGATCGCCAAGCTTGACATGCAATTCGCCCAGGTATTCGTGGGCGCCCTTATGGTTCGGATTGAAATCCAATGCCTTGCCATAGAAAGTGAGTGCGGTTTTGGTATCACCCAAATTGCGTGACGTATAACCCATCAGATTGTAGACATCGGCGTGCTGGATGCCCTGATCTACAAGGGTCGTAAGCTCGGCGTTGGCGCCGGCCCAGTCCTTCTTGTCGATCTTGGCGCGCACCGACGTAAGGTCGGGGGCATCTTTGGTGGTCACCGTATCGACTGCCAGTGCAGGGTGTCCCTGGACAAGGCCGAGCGCTACAGCAACGCAAAACAAGCGTAGAAAGCGTCGCATTGTGACGTCTCCATTTTCTCCGTTTGAATTTGTGGCGGGTCAGATCTTGGTGGTGGTCAAGGCGTAGTTCGCGCCGTCCTTGGCGATGGTCGCCAAGCCCGGGAAGGGAAAATGCGAGCCGCAGATTTTGACCTTGTCGGCCACAACGCGATCCATGAGCGAGCGCCGCGAAGCCTCGGCGAGAGGTCCGTCCTGGTCGTAGGCCCCGTGCCAGCCGGGATGTGCGACATTGAGGGCCGGCACGTAGCAGGTGTCGTTGGAGATGATGAGCTGGTCGTTGCCGGAGCTGAGATGGAATGCAACGTGGCCCGCGGTATGTCCAGGCATCGAAACGAAGCGAACGCCGGGAACGACCTCGGTTTCGGCTTCGACTTGGCGGATGTTCTTCCAGCCGCTGAAAACGCTCTGAATGCGAGCGCCAAGCTTCTTGCGAGCCTCAGGAAGCTTCTCGACGCGGCCCGGCTCCATCCACCACTTGTACTCGTTCGAATGGACGATGATCTCTGCGTTCGGATAGACGGCCGCGTTGGTGTCTTTTTGCATCAAGCCAAAGATGTGATCGGGATGAAAATGCGAAACGAGGATCGTCGAGATCTTTGCCGGGTCAATGCCCGCTGCCGCCATGTTGGCTGCGAGCTTACCGGCCGTCGGCTGCCATTGGCCGCCGGAGCCTGAATCGCAAAGGATATACTTTCCACCGATCTCCAGAACGACAACCGTGAGGGGAATGGATACGAAGTCCGCCGGGTTTCCGGCTGCGGTCATCGCGGCCTTAACCTCGTCAACCGAGGCATTCTTGATGAAGGCGGGGTCGTGAGGCTTTTCAAAGATGCCGTCATAAAGGGCGGTGATCTCGACGTCGCCGACCTTGTATTTGGCAAAGCCTACGGCGGGATCAGGAGTTGTCTGGGCTTCGGCGGACGTGATTAACGCGAGGCGCTTGTCGAGTCCGAGAGCGGCGCCCGCGACGGCGGCCGAGAGCAACAGCGTGCGGCGTGAGACGTTTAACATGAGAGTCCTCCACTTAGGGCCAGCGGCCAGACAAGGGGATGCTTCCCTTGCCTTGACGACTGAGACTCACGGCATGGCGATTTTATTCCCTCTCGAACTGCTGGCCCGATCAGATTTTTCGCTACCTTGCTAAGGCGCCGGTCTGATGCGCTTGATTTGAGATCCTTGTCCGTAAGGGCGGGTTTGACCGGAAGCTTCGACTTAAGGCCAGGATTGACCGCAGGTCGGAACGGGACGATACTCCCGCGGGTCAGCGAAATGGCTGCGGGAGAGCCCGGATCGATCAGTTGCTTGGTCGTCCGGCGCCGAAGGAGCAACCGCCCCGGAAACTCTCAGGCAAACGGACCGCAGCTTCACGACACTCTGGAAAGCGGCAGATCTTTTACGGCGTATTTGCCCACCGAAGATGACACGGCACAGTCTCGCTCTCTTTTTTAGCGGGATCGGCGCCTAATCTTTCAGGTCTCAAGACAGAGGGGGCTTTGGCTTACGCGCTCTTGGCGTAGGCATGCCCTGGAGACACTGCTTGAGTGATTCGATCGACGAAATTCACAACACGAGCCTTGAACGGACGCCGCTTTATGGCCTCCACGTTCAGCACGGCGCGCGCCTCGTTCCGTTCGCCGGCTACGAGATGCCGGTTCACTACGCGCCGGGTGTTCTGAAGGAGCATCGGCACGTGCGCGCTCAGGCGGGGCTCTTCGATGTGTCGCATATGGGACAGCTCGCGGTGCGGGCAAAGTCCGGCGATGTTGCGGACGCGGCGCTGGCCCTCGAGCGACTGGTGCCGGTCGATATTCTCGACTTGAAGCCCGGGCGACAGCGCTACGCGCTCTTTACCAACGAGCGGGGCGGCATTCTCGATGATCTCATGGTCGCGCATCGCGGCGATCATTTGCTGCTTGTCGTCAATGCTGCGTGCAAAATTGCCGACGAGGCCTACCTCAGGCAGTACCTTGCGGAGACGTGTGTCGTCGAGCGGCTCAACCGCGCCTTGATTGCCTTGCAGGGACCGCTTGCGGCTACCGCGCTCGAACGTTTCGGAGCCGATGTCTCCGACATGCGCTTCATGCATGTTACAGCGCTCGAGATTGGTGGCGTCAGCTGCGTCGTCAGCCGCTCCGGCTATACGGGCGAGGATGGCTTCGAGATATCCATTCCGAACGACCATTGCGTCGAGATTGCTTCGCTGCTGCTCGGCGACGAGCGCGTGAACCTGATCGGACTTGGGGCTCGCGATTCTCTGCGGCTCGAGGCGCAGATGTGCCTTTATGGCTCTGACCTCGACGAGACGACGACGCCGGTCGAAGCAAACCTCGCGTGGGCCATTCAGGGTGTCCGGCGGGCAGGCGGCCACCGTGCCGGAGGGTTTCCTGGCGACACGATCATCTTGAAGCAGCTTCGAGGCGGCGCGTCGCGATATCGCGTCGGTCTCTTGCCGCAGGGTCGGGCGCCGATTCGGGCGGGCGCCGAGCTTTTTGCTACGGAGACCTCGCGTGACACGATCGGACGCGTCACCTCAGGGGGCTTCGGGCCGTCTCTCGATAGGCCCATCGCCATGGGCTATCTGGGCTCTGACTTGGCTCGGCACGGTACGCTCGTCTATGCCGAGGTGCGCGGCCAAAGGCTTGCAACTTCCGTTGCCACGCAGCCGTTCATCGCGCCGAACTATAAACGCGCGTAAATCTCATACACCTCAAGAGGACATGCTCATGAAATTCACCGAAGAGCACGAGTGGCTGACTTTGGACGGCGATATTGCGACGGTTGGGATCACTGAATATGCCGCGACCCAACTTGGCGATCTGGTGTTCGTGGAGCTGCCCAAGGCAGGCGCGGCGCTCAGCAAGGGTTCGGCAGCGGCCGTCGTTGAATCGGTGAAGACTGCGTCCGACGTCTATGCCCCGCTTGCCGGCGAGGTCATCGCGGTCAATGACGCGGTAACGAAGGATCCCTCTCTCGTGAACACGGATCCGCTGAGTGCAGGCTGGCTCTACAAGCTGAAGCTTCAGCGCGTCGCCGACTTCGAAACTCTTCTGGATGAGGCGGCCTACAAAAAGCTCATTGATTAGAGCGTGCGCGCTTCGCTCCTTGCGGGCTTTGGCCGCTGAGCCTTGCTCGTTGTTTTGTCCCATTTTCTTTGACGTCACGCATTGTCTTGCGGATTTTCTCTCGAGATATTTAGGCGAGGTGCGCCCATGCCCGGCTCGTACGACCCCTACGACTTTGCCAACCGCCGCCACATCGGTCCATCGGCCGCTGAGATCCAGGACATGTTGAAGGTGGTCAGGGCGCCAAGTCTTAAGGCGCTAATCGACGAGACCGTTCCGGAGGGCATCCGGCAGGCGACGCGCATTGATTTCGGGCCGTCGCTCTCCGAGCGGCGCGCGCTCGACAAACTGCGGGCCACGGCCAACAAGAACCGGCTCCTGACCTCGCTGATCGGCCAGGGTTATCACGGCACCACCATGCCGCCGGCAATTCAGCGCAATATTTTCGAGAATCCTGCTTGGTATACTGCGTACTCGCCGTACCAGCCGGAGATCAGTCAGGGACGCCTCGAGGCCCTCTTGAACTTCCAGACGCTCGTCTCGGACCTTACGGGCCTGGATATCGCCAACGCGTCGCTTCTCGACGAGGCGACGGCTGCGGCAGAGGCGATGGCCATGGCGCAACGCGTTGCGACGTCGAAGGCGAGGGCGTTCTTCGTCGACGAGGACTGCCTGCCGCAAACGATTGCCGTCGTAAAGACGCGTGCGGAGCCGCACGGGTGGACCGTGATCGTGGGCGATCCTTTCACCGATCTTGTTCCAGGCGACGTGTTCGGCGCGCTGTTGCAGTATCCGGGTGTCGAGGGCGCGTGTCATGACTTCACGGCGGTGAGCGAGAAGCTGCATGCGGCAGGCGCGCTGTCGATCATGGCAGCTGATCCGCTGGCGCTTACGCTGTTGAAGCCGCCTGGCGAGATGGGCGCGGATATCGCGGTCGGGTCCATGCAGCGCTATGGCGTGCCGATGGGCTACGGCGGGCCACACGCAGCATACATGGCAACGCGCGACGCCTACAAGCGCGCGATGCCGGGACGTCTGGTTGGCGTCTCGGTCGATGCGAGAGGCAACCGCGCCTACAGGCTTGCTCTGCAAACACGTGAGCAGCATATCCGGCGGGAGAAAGCGACGTCGAACGTTTGTACGTCGCAGGTGCTGCTGGCGGTCGTTGCCTCGATGTATGCCGTTTTTCATGGGCCGAGAGGCCTCAAAGCGATTGCGGAGCGGGTGCATCGCGATGCCGTGCGGCTCGACGAGGGCTTGACGTCACTCGGCTTTAAGATATCGCCTGAGGCCTACTTCGATACCATTACCGTTGATGTCGGGCCGTATCAGGGCCTCATCATGAAGAACGCGGTCGACAACGGCATCAATCTTCGCAAGGTGGGTAAGAACCGGATCGGCATCACGGTCGATGAGCGAACGCGGCCGGACACATTGGAAGCCGTGTGGCGCTCTTTCGGCGGCTACCATTTGAAGTATCAAGACGCTTATCCGGCGTCGAGATTGCCGGCAAATCTCATTCGGACGTCCGAATATCTCACGCATCCGATCTTCCACATGAACCGCGCCGAAAGCGAGATGACGCGCTACATGCGCCGCCTTGCCGATCGTGACCTCGCGCTCGACCGGTCGATGATACCGCTCGGCTCCTGCACGATGAAGCTCAACGCGACCGCTGAGATGCTGCCGATCACGTGGCCGGAGTTTGCCGAGATGCATCCGTTCGTGCCGGCAGATCAAGCGCTCGGATACAAGGAGCTCATCGACGACCTCTCGGCGAAACTTTGCGCCATTACGGGCTACGACGCGATTTCGATGCAGCCCAATTCCGGGGCCCAGGGCGAGTATGCGGGGTTGCTCGCCATTCGCGCCTATCACTTGAGCCGCGGTGACACGATGCGGGATGTGTGTCTCATTCCCGCGTCGGCGCACGGCACCAATCCGGCGTCGGCACACATGTGCGGCATGAGCGTCGTCGTGATCGGGACCGATGCGGCCGGCAACATCGACATCGCTGACTTTCGTGCCAAAGCAGAGCTCTATGCGAGCCGCCTCGCGGCCTCAATGATCACCTATCCTTCGACGCACGGCGTCTTCGAGGAGGGCGTCTTAGATCTGTGCCGGATCACGCACGAGCACGGGGGACAGGTCTACATTGACGGAGCCAATCTCAACGCGCTGGTTGGGCTCGCGAGGCCCGGAGATATTGGCGGCGACGTCAGTCACCTCAATCTCCATAAGACGTTCTGCATCCCGCATGGCGGCGGCGGCCCCGGCATGGGGCCGATCGGCGTCAAGGCTCACCTCATCCCGTTCCTGCCCGGGCATCCCGAGGTGAACGGCGGCGAGCGGACGGTGTCGGCCGCACCATACGGGTCACCATCCATTCTGCCGATCTCGTGGAGCTATTGCCTTTTGATGGGCGGGCGCGGCCTGACGCAGGCGACGCGGATCGCCATTCTCAACGCCAACTATATCGCGACGCGGCTCGAGGGTGCCTATCCTGTGCTCTACAAGGGGGCGAAGGGCCGGGTGGCGCACGAGTGCATCATCGATACGCGGCCGCTGCTCGAAAGCGCCGGCGTAACGGTCGACGACATCGCGAAGCGGCTTATCGACAACGGGTTTCATGCTCCGACGATGAGCTGGCCGGTTGCCGGCACGCTGATGATCGAGCCGACGGAATCCGAGACCAAGGCCGAGCTCGACCGCTTCTGCAACGCGATGCTCGCCATTCGCGAGGAGGCACGCGCCATCGAGGAAGGCCGTATCGACCGCAGGAACAATCCGTTGAAGAATGCGCCCCACACGGTCGAGGATCTCGTCGGCGAGTGGAACCGGCCCTATACGCGCGAGGAAGCCTGCTTTCCGGCCGGTGCTTTTCGCGTCGACAAATATTGGCCGCCGGTCAATCGCGTCGACAACGTCTATGGCGACCGCAACCTCGTCTGCTCGTGTCCGCCCATGGAGGACTATGCCAAGGCGGCCGAATAGCTGCCTTTGCGTGCAACGTTCAGAATTGTCCGGACCGCTCGGCAAGGGTGTGTCCGTCGAGGTCGACGAGCTTCAATGTAAGCGTGCGGCGGTTCCAGTCGACCTCGATCAGCCCGAAGTTCTCGGCGATGAACAGGTCGCTCACAAGGGGCGCAATGCGGGCGTCCTGATTGGCATTCGCCGGGCGCATGTTGATTGAGCTTGACGTCACCTCGACGATTTCGCGGCCGCTTGCCTCAGAAGCATAGATCGCTCCGGCGTGACGATCTCCCGAGAGCAAAATCACACGGCCGACTTTGGGGGCTGCAAGCTGGCGCAGCAGCCGGTCGCGCTCCATCGGCAAATTACCCCATCGCTCGAAGCCGTGGCCCTCGGCCAGAACCTGGATGCTCGAGACGATCACGCGCAGATCGACGGGCTTCGTGAGCTCGGTCTCGAGCCAAGCCCACTGCTCGGAGCCGAGCATGGTCTTGTCCGGGCTAAGATCCGGTTCATAACGTCCCCAGAATGGGAACTCGGTGCTCTTGGGCTTCAGGGGTGAGCGAAACGACCGGGTGTCCAGCATGATGATCTGTATCCGGCGGCCGTCGGGTCCGAGTGTCTGGCTCGAGTACAGTGCATGCTCGGCTGCCGGGATCGAGGCTTTCCCCCAGAAGCGGCTGAACTCGCTCCGCGCGATGTCTTTGTGCGCAAAGTCGCCGCCGCCATCGTTCTTGCCGAAATCATGATCGTCCCAGATGGCGAGCATGGGCAATGCCGCGCGCGCGGCGCTGAAGTCTGGATGGCGCGATTGCGCGGCATAGGCGGCCTTGAGGTTCGTGGCGGAGGCATCGTCGAAGTCGCCGTAGACATTGTCGCCCATCATCAGGAGGAGCTGCGGCTTGACCCTTAGAATAGTGTGCCAGATCGGCTGCGGCTTTGCCTGATGCATGCAGGAGCCGAATGCTATGCGCGTGAGCTCTGTGGTGGGTGGCAGGGCCTGGGCAGCTGGCGTCAGGGCGTCAGGTTGGGACGGTTGCTGGCTCTGCACCTCGCCCGCGAGGGGCTGCTCTGCCGCCCGCGCTGCGTGGGTTGGCGACAGCGCCGAGGCTAGTCCAATGCAAAGGATGCTGACGCAAAGCGCATCGATGCAAGCTTCGACGAGCCACGAACCGGCGCGTCCTGCAATCTTCTGGCGTGCAATCTTACGACGTGCGTTCTTGGCCATCTCACCCTCGCGCTACCGCCGAAGCTCGATGTGTAGGACGCTTTCTTATCCGGCTTATGAAGAGAGGCACAGCTGAGCGGGGCGCCTTCAGCCGACGATATGATAGCCCCCATCGATGTAGTGCACACCGCCGGTCATGTTCGAGGCTTCGCTCGAGGCGAGGAATGCAGCAAATGAGCCGACGTCCTCGATGGTCGCCAGGTGGTGCGTCGGGGCGCTCTCAGCGGCTCGATTCATCAGCTCATCGAAGTGCATGATGCCAGATGCGGCGCGTGTCTTGAGTGGTCCGGGCGACAGAGCGTGGATGCGTATTCGCTTGGGGCCAAGCTCGGCCGCCATGTAGCGAGTCGTTGCTTCGAGCGCGGCCTTTACCGGCCCCATGACGTTGTAGTTCTGGACGACTTTCTCGGCGCCGTAGAAAGTTACCGTCATGCAGGTGCCGCCTTCCGTCATCAGTGGCTCTGCATGCTTGACCATTCGAATGAAGGAGTGGACGGAGAGGTCCATCGCCGTGGTGAAGCCGTCGCGTGAGCAATCGACGACACGCCCGTGCAGGTCCTCCACAGGGCAAAATGCGATCGAGTGGACGCACACATCTATGCGGCCCCAGGTATTCGCGATGGCCTCGAAGAGGTCCGCAAGGTGAGCGTTATTCTTAACGTCGAGCGGCATAATGATTTCGGCGCCAAGGCTTTCGGCGAGCGGGCGCACGAAGGCCGCGGCCTTTTCGTTGAGGTAAGTGACCGCGAGGGCGGCGCCTTGCGCCTTTAGCGCGCGGGCGTAGCCGTAGGCGATGGAGTCCCTGTTGGCGATGCCGATGACGAGAGCCTTCTTGCCGGCCAGTGAAAACATGTCGCGTCGCCTCATTTTCGAAGAACGTAAGTGCCCGGCGCCGGCTCGAGCGGTGGTAGGCCGCGGTCGGGCGCGCCCATCTGCGAAGGCAGGACGGTCAAGCCTGTGCCGTTCGCTGCGAGCCAGGCTGTCCATTTCGGCCACCATGAGCCCTCGACGGAGCCTGTGGACTTCTGCCAGCGGTCCGGATCGGCGTAGAGGTCGCCGGGGCGGCGGGTCGACATGCGGAAATGCCGATGCCGGTGGCCCGGCTCGGAGACAATTCCGGCATTGTGACCGCCCGAGGTCAGCACGAACGTAATCTCGTTGTCGGTGAAGAGGTGCGCCTTGTAGACCGAGTGCCAGGGGGCGATATGATCGGTCTCTGTGCCGACCACGAACATGGGCACCTCTATGTCTTTCAGGGCGATCACGCGGCCTTCGACCGCGAAGCGTCCAGCGGTCAGCCGGTTCTCGAGGAAGAGGCTGCGAAGGTATTGGGCATGCATTTTATATGGCATGCGGGTCGTGTCGGCATTCCAGGCGGCCATATCGTTCAACGTCTCACGCTCGCCGAGCACGTATTGCTTTAGATAGCTTGACCAGATGAGATCGTTGGCGCGCAGCAACTTGAAAGCGCCAGCCATCTGATCGCCGTCGAGTGTGCCGTGCTCCCACATGACATCCTCGAGGAAGGCGATCTGGCTCTCGTCGACAAACAGCATGAGCTCGCCTGCCTCGCTGAAATCGGTTTGGGCGGCAAGAAGCGTCAAGGATTTGAGGCGATCGTCGCCATCGCGGGCCATTGTGGCGGCCGTGATCGTCGCGATCGTGCCGCCGAGGCAATAGCCGGTTAGATGGATCCGGGCTTGCTGCAAGATCTTCGAGACCGCTTCGATCGCGGCCATGACGCCCTTGGTGCGATAGTCATCAAACGATAGGTCGCGCTGCTGCGACGTGGGGTTCACCCAGGAAATCATGAACACGGGATGGCCTGCGCGCAGCAGATAGCGCACGAGAGAGTTCTCAGGCCTGAGATCGAGGATATAGTACTTCATGATCCACGCCGGCACGATGAGCACAGGCTCTGCCGCGACCTGCTCCGTGCTAGGTTGATACTGGATCAGCTCGATAAGCTCGTTGCGAAAGACGACGCGACCCGGGGTTGACGCAAGATCGCGGCCGACCTTGAAGGTAGAGGCCTCTGCATCGGCTGGCTCTGCTCCCGCGAGATCGTCCAAGAGATTGAGCATGCCGCGTACGAGGCTTGCGCCTCCGGTTTCCTGCGTGCGGCGAATAATCTCTGGATTTGTCCAGGGATTGTTAGCTGGGGAGTACAGATTGAGCATCTGCCGCGTCATGAAGGCGACGCGCTCGGAATTCTTGTGCGACATCCCGCGGATTTCGCGCGTGGCGCTGGTCCAGTAATCCTCGAGGATCGTGAAGCCATGCCTCCAAGCGGCGAACGGTAGCGTTTCCCATTGTGGGTCGGAAAAGCGCTTATCGGCAGAGGCGGGCTCGGCAGCCTCATCATTCGGCACGAGGTTTAAGCCGGCCTGCGTCAACTCGACCCACGCTCTGCCTGCCTTGGCGGCAAGCTCCAACTGGCGGTCTGGAGATCGCGAGATGTGGGACGCCCAATCGAACCAGGCCGCCGCCATGGAATGAGGAGAGATGCCGCCGGTGAAATGGCCGGTCGCGGAGCGCAAGAGGCGATCGAGGCTTGCGGGCTCGTGACTTTCTGGCTTTGTGGCGACGCCTTCCTGCTTAGTTGGGACGCTCGCTGGCTCGGTCGCTCGCCGGACTGCGACGGATAGATTTCCGTGCTCCTGTGACATTGCATGCCCCTCCGCCTACCGAATTGTAAGACACGTAGGATCTCAGGGTAACAATAGGTTGACGTCATTGATTCAGCTCAGGCGATTGAGCTTCAGCGCGCGTGCTTAGAAGCGCCCGGTGAGGCCGAGCACGGGGCCCTGCTCGATCACATCGTACTTGTAGCGCGTGGATCCGGAGCCTTGCTCGTAGTCGACCGAGAGCGCGCGGTATCCAGCGTAAGCATCATAAGCGATGCCATAATGGTCGCAGAGGTGCCAGTTCACCGCGCCAATGAGCTGCCAAGAGAACTGGCTGCCGGCGCCAAAGCCGCCGATGTCGCCGCGGAGAAATGCTTCGCCGCCGCCGGCGAGGGCTTCACGCAATCTGATGCCGATGAACGGGTCAACCCATTCGACCGAGCCTGAGCGGGCGATGGCAAGAGAGTCGCTCCTTACGTCGAGGCCATCCAGATCGGGACTGCCGCTGAGGCTCAAGGTAACGTCAGAGCGCTGATACCAATATCGCGCGCCAGCGAGAAGATCGAGCGCCAGGCCGCGCGGTTCCGAGAGGGCGACGCCGGGGAGGCGCGCGACCTCGTAGGCCGCTCCAACCTCAACGGTTGCGGTCTTGTAGTCAATCGACAAGGCGGCAGAGCTACTGCCGGATGAGCTTACGAAATCGCGTGCCCCGCTAATATCCGCGTAGACGATGTCGGTGAAGAGGCTCAACGGGCCGCGACGTGCTTCGAGCGTTCCCATGAACGCGAAGTCCAGCGATTCGAGCACGTCGCTTGGTGTTGCATTAACGTCGAAGTTGCGGCCGCGAACGGTCAGGTCGCCATCGAGCCATGTGAGCCAGCCGTAGGAGGTCGCGCGATAGGACCAGCCGCTCGAGGGTGCGGCCTGCGTCTCGTAGACGCCGAGGTCCGCTGCCGACGTGGTGGCCGGAAGCAGGACAATGATTGCGCCAGCCGCCAAGGCAAGCTTTGCGATTTGCATCTCTGTTTCTCCCGAGCCATTGCGTTCCTGAGCACGGCTAAGTGATTTGGGGGAAATCCGAATACTGGCGCATTGCCCTTGGCAGGTGAAATTTGTGATCTAGGCAGGCGTATTCGCCTCCGCGCGGTCGTCGCGCAACACTTGCTTTGTGGGCGAATAAATTGCGCTACGGATTTACGAATAAAATTGTTTAGGCCGCTTTTTTGGAAACAATCGCCGTTCGTCCGCACTTCTTGCCGTTGTCGGGCAAGAGGGCACGCACGATGATGAAGATTGTGACGCTATTAGCCGCAGTTACGGTTCTGCCGGTACCTGCGCTCGCGGTCGACGCTGACAGCTCCGAGCAGCCAAAGAACATCATCGCCGATCAGATCCGCCGACAGGGTGTCCCGTGCACAGATCCCGTCAGAGCCGAACGCGATGTCAAGCTCACCCGGCCGAACGAGGCTGCCTGGACGCTGCAATGCAAGGAGGGCACGTACCGCGTGATCCTGATCCCAGACATGGCCGCAAAGGTGGAACGCCTCAATTGAGACGCGACCAGCAAAGGAGCGTGACATGACAAGCCGGCGAGAGGCGTGCGTATTACTGGCGCTAAGTTGCGGCGCCGACCAAGGACGCTGAGGCAAATAAGCGAGAGGAGACCTGCTCATGCACATTGGGAGTCGGATTGCCGGATTCGCGTTGATTCTTGCGTTACCTATCGGCGCTGTGCCTGCTGAGGCTCAGCAGCAGACGACCGGAAGTCCCGGCTCGCCAAGCGCGACAACGACGATCGATGGGCGCTATCTGCCGCCGCAGCCGCAGCCGTTTGGCGGCGAGATCAATCCGAGCGCCAAGGAGTCGAAGCCTTATTGGCCGGCGCGCGTTGTGCCGCCGAAGGGGGCGCCAAATGTCCTCCTCATCATGACGGATGACGCGGGCTTTGGTGTCTCCGGCACGTTCGGCGGCGTCGTTCCCACGCCGGCATTGGATCGCGTCGCGGGTATGGGGCTTCGCTACACGCAATTCCATTCGACAGCGCTCTGCTCGCCGACACGTGCTGCGCTCATCACGGGACGGAACCATCACTCGGTCGGGTTCGGCGTTGTGGCAGAGCAGGCGACAGGCTTTCCGGGATATGATTCAATCATCGAGCCGAATAATGCCACCATCGGCGCCATTCTGAAACAAAACGGCTATTCGACCTCGTGGTTCGGCAAGAACCACAATACGCCGAGCTACCAGTACAGTGCGGCTGGGCCGTTCGAGCAGTGGCCGTCCGGCATGGGCTTCGAATACTTCTATGGCTTTCTCGGCGGCGACAGCAGCCAGTGGCAGCCGTATTTATTCCGCAACCACACGCAAGTGTTTCCGTGGGTCGGAAAGCCCGGTTACAATCTCATCACCGACATGGCAGACGACGCCATCAACTACATGAGACAGCTCAACGCTACGGCGCCTGAAAAGCCCTTCCTCGTTCACTACACGCCGGGTGCGACGCACGCGCCGCATCATCCGCCGCCAGAATGGATCGAAAAATTCAAGGGCAAGTTCGACGGTGGCTGGAATGCGATGCGCGATGAGATCTTCGCCAACCAGAAGCGTCTTGGCGTCATCCCGAAAGACGCCGAGCTGACAGCGTGGCCAGACGTGCTGCCGAAATGGGACACGCTTCCGGCCGACGCCAAGAAGCTCTATGCCCGCCAGGCCGAAGTGTTCGCGGCCTATGCCGCCTATAACGACCACGAGATCGGCCGCGTCATCCAGGCAGTGGAGGAAATGGGCAAGCTCGACAATACGCTCATCATCTACATCGAGGGCGACAACGGCACGAGCGCTGAAGGCGGCCTGCACGGCACCTTCAACGAGGCGATTACCCTGCAAGGCATCGATTTGCCGGTCGCTGAGCAGTTGAAATACTACGATGTGTGGGGCTCGGACAAGACCTATCCCCATATGGCTGCCGCGTGGTCGCTCGCGTTCGATACGCCGTTCCAGTGGATGAAGCAGGTGGCCTCGCATTTCGGCGGCACACGCCAGGGTATGGCGATCGCCTGGCCGGCGCGCATCAAGGACAAGGGCGGCATCCGCACGCAGTTCCACCACATGATCGATATCGTGCCGACCATTCTCGAGGCTGCCGGCATCGAGCAGCCGCAGATGGTCAACGGCATTGCGCAAAAGCCCATCGAAGGCGTGAGCATGGCGTACACGTGGGATAAGGAGAACGCGGAGGCGCCATCGCAACGGCAGACGCAATACTTCGAGATGTTCGGCAACCGCGCCATCTACCACAGCGGCTGGATCGCCTCGACGACGCCGCCGTCGCCGCCCTGGTTGATGGGCAAGGCGGAGCTGCCGGAGGTCGTCAACGGCTACAAGTGGGAGCTGTATGACATGAGCCGCGACTTCTCGCAGGCTCATGACCTTGCAGCCGCGGAGCCGGAGAAGCTGCGCGACATGAAAGAGCGGTTCCTAATCGAGGCTACAAAGTACGAGGTCTTTCCGCTCGACAACTCGATCCTTGCGCGCATTCTGACGCCGCGTCCGAGTGCTACGGCGGGGCGCAACGAGTTCACCTACTCCGGCGAGATCGCCGGCATCCCGAGCACGGATTCTCCATCCATTCTCAATCGCGGCTATTCGATTGCGGCCGATCTCGTGGTTCCGCAAAACGGCGGCGACGGAATGATCGTGACACAAGGCGGACGCTTCGGCGGGTTCGGGCTCTACATGCTCAAGGGCAAGCCGGTCTACGCCTATAACCTTCTTGGCCTCGACGTTTTCCGCTGGGAGGCGCCGCAGGCTCTGGCGGCGGGCAAGCATTCGGTGGTCTTCGAGTTCGAGCCAGAAGGTCCTGGCTTCGGTAAGGGCGGGACGGGCGTGCTTAAGGTCGACGGGCAGGAGGCCTCGCGCCAGAAAATTCCGCGCTCCGTGCCGTTCATCATGCCCTGGGACGAGACGTTCGATGTCGGCATCGACACGCGCACGTCCGTCGACGAGCGGAACTATCAAGTGCCGTTCCGCTTTCAAGGCGCCATCGACAAGGTGACCTTCAAGCTGCGCGAGCCGCAGATTAATCCCGAGGAGACCGGCGGCATTCCGGAGAAGGCAACAGCGAAGTAGCGCTCGCTTCGATTGCAGTGCGGACTGGTGCAGAGCGGACTGGCCGCTCCGCCCCGTCCGGTTCCTCAAGCAGCGGACCGAGAACCAACATGGCAATGACGCGCGCACTCCTGGCTATTTTCGTCGGTTCCACGCTCGGCCTTTGCGGGCCGGCTACCGCACAGGCGCCGAAGCCCAACATCGTCATCATTTGGGGCGACGACATCGGGCAATCCAACGTCAGCGCCTATACACGTGGACTTATGGGCTACAAGACCCCGAACATCGACCGCATTGCCAACGAAGGCATGATGTTTACGGACTATTATGGCGAGCAGAGCTGCACGGCGGGGCGGGCGTCGTTCGTCACCGGTCAATCAGGCCTGCGCACCGGCCTGACGAAGGTTGGATTGCCGGGGGCTACGCTCGGCCTGCAGAAGGAAGATCCAACGATTGCGGAGCTCTTGAAGCCGCTTGGCTACGCGACAGGGCAATTCGGCAAGAACCATCTTGGCGATCGCAACGAGTTTTTGCCGACGGTGCACGGCTTTGATGAGTTCTACGGCAATCTCTACCACCTCAACGCGGAGGAGGAGCCTGAGCTGCCTGATTATCCGAAGGATCCGGCATTCCGTGCGAAGTTCGGCCCACGCGGCGTTCTGGATTGCAGGGCATCTGACAAGGATGATCCGACCGTCGATCCACGCTTTGGCAAGGTCGGCAGGCAGGTATGCGTCGATACGGGGCCGCTCACCAAAGCGCGCATGGTGACGATCGACGACGACATTACGAGCCGGACCGTGGACTTCATCCGCCGGCAGAAGGACGCAAGCAAGCCGTTCTTCGTCTGGATGAACACGACCCACATGCATTTCAGGACGCATACCAAGCCGGAGAGCATCGGCCAGTCCGGGCGTTGGCAGAGCCCGTATCACGACACGATGATCGACCACGACAAGAACGTGGGGACGGTGCTCAAGGCGCTCGATGACCTCGGCATTGCGGACAACACGTTCGTCATGTACTCAACCGACAATGGCGCACACATGAATAGTTGGCCGGACGGGGCGATGACTCCGTTCCGCAACGAGAAGAACTCGAATTGGGAAGGCGCGTACCGGGTGCCATCCATGGTGCGCTGGCCGGGCAAGATCAAAGCGGGCCAGGTGTCGAATGGGCTGGTGGCCCATCATGACTGGATGCCAACGCTGCTCGCCATGGCCGGCGATGCCGACGTCAAGGATCAGTTGCTCAAGGGCTACAAGGCCGGTGACATGACCTATCGTGTGCATCTCGACGGCTACAATCTGGTTCCGTATCTCACCGGCCAGACGGAGAAGACGCCGCGCGAGTCTTTCCTCTACGTCAACGACGACCAGCAACTCACTGGCCTGCGCTATGACAATTGGAAGCTCGTATTCCTGGAGCAACGGGCGCCAGGTACGCTGCGTGTTTGGTCGGAACCGTTCACGCCGCTCAGGGTGCCAAAGATTTTCAATCTTAGGACCGATCCCTACGAGCGTGCCGATATCACATCCAATACCTACTACGATTGGCTGCTCGAGCACGCGTTCATGCTCATTCCTGCGCAGGCCTACGTTGGTGAGTTTCTGGCAACGTTTAAGGAATTCCCGCAGCGTCAGAAGGCGGCGAGCTTCAACATGGATGAGGTCATGTCGCAATTATCGTCACCAACGAGCAAGTAGAGCTCGGCTCATGGCCATGGCGGGGGTGCGATGCGTAGGATGCACGAGGCGTTCGGGGCTACGGTTCGCTGGCGGGTTTCGCCGGCGTTTGGAGTGGCGTACGTTCTGCTCTTCACCGCGGCTGGGATATTGAGCAGCACAGCCCGCGGACCTGCCGAGGCAAGAGCCATAGCCGACACTCCACACGCCGAGTTCGTCGGTACCGAGGTCTGCGGGCAATGTCATGAGCGCCAGCTCAAAGACTGGAGCGGATCTGATCACGCAGCTGCCATGCAAGTAGCCAACGAGCGGACCGCGCTCGGCCGCTTTGATGGTGCGACCTTCACGAAGGACGGCATCGACAGCAGATTCTTCAAGCGCGACGGCAGGCTGTGGGTACGCACGGACGGACCGGATGGGAAGCTTGCCGACTTCGAGATCCGCTACACCTTCGGCCATTTTCCGTTGCAGCAATATTTGATCGAATTGCCGGGTGGGAGACTGCAGGCGCTCGGCATCGCCTGGGACCAACGGCCTGCGGCCGAGGGCGGGCAGCGCTGGTTTCACCTCTATCCAAATCAGAGGCTTGCCGCTGGCCATCCGCTGCACTGGACAGGCATCGACCAGAACTGGAACTACCAGTGTGCCGCCTGCCACTCGACCAATCTCAAGAAGAATTATGATGCCGCTTCGGAGACCTTTGCGACGTCCTGGTCGGAGATCAGCGTCGGCTGCGAGGCGTGTCACGGACCGGGTGCGAAGCACGTCGAATGGGCTTCGGCTAGCGCTTCCTCGGGTACTACGGCGCAGGACGTCAGGAGCGATGATCCGCTGCACGGTTTTGCGAAGCGATTTGACGAGCGGAAGGGCGCGTCGTGGCAGATGGGGCAAGATGGCCAGGCTCACCGCTCGGTGCAACGCTCCACCATGACCGAGATCGAGACCTGCGCTCAATGCCATTCACGCCGCCAGCAGTTTTCAGATGCGACGGCCACGAAATTGCTGGACGCGTTTCGTCCGTCTCTTTTGGAGCCTCCCCTCTACTACGCCGACGGACAACAGCGGGATGAGGTCTTTACTTATGGATCCTTCTTGCAGAGCCGCATGCATGCGGCAGGCGTGACATGCTCCGATTGCCACAATCCGCATTCCGGCAAGCTGCGCGAGAACGGCAATGCGCTCTGCGGACAGTGTCATTCCCCGGAGCGGTTCGATACGGAAAAGCACCATCGGCATGTGGCTGGCGGCAAGGGAAGCGAATGCGTGAGCTGCCACATGCCTGCTGCGACCTACATGGGCGTTGATGCACGCCGTGACCATTCCTTCCGCATTCCGCGTCCGGCTCAAACGGCGAACCTCGGCGTTCCGAATGCGTGCCAGACCTGTCACGAGACGAGCAGCGCTGCCTGGTTTGCAGATGCCATGAAGAGGCGCTTTGCCGGTGCGAATGCCGGATTTCAATCTTTCGCAGATGCGTTCGATCGCGCTGACAGGGCAGCACCTGGCGCGCAGGAGGCGCTTCTCAAACTGGCGAGCGATGCTGCGCAGCCGCCGCTTGTGCGGGCAAGCGCAATTGGCAGGTTGCGGCTCTCGCGACGCGCGCTAGAAGCTGTGGCAACGGCGCTCGGCGACGGCGACGCGGCGGTGCGCCTCGCTGCCGTGCAGGCGCTCGCCGGGGCCGATGCTGCGCTCAAGCAACAACTTCTCGTGCCGCTGCTAAGCGACACGACACGCACCGTTCGCATGGAGGCTGCCCGCGGGCTTGCAGGCACCAGCGAGCGGATGCTCGACGAGGCGGCGCGAAAGCGCTTTGAGGCCGCCATTGGTGAGTACGTCGCTGCGCAGGAGTTCAATGGGGAGCGGCCCGAGCAGCAGGTCAATCTCGCGGGCCTCTTCGCTGCGCGTGGCGACGGCTCGAAGGCTGAGGCCGCGTTGCGGCGGGCCTTGAAGCTTGATCCGACGTTTGTTCCAGCCTTTGTGCTGCTCGCCGAAGTCAAGCGTACCAGCGGTGACGAGGCCGCCGCCGAGGCTACGCTTCGCGATGCACTCATTTCCCATCCTGGCTCGGGGGAGCTTCTGCATGCGCTCGGGCTTTCACTCGTGCGGCAAAAAAGGACAGCAGAAGCCGTGGATGCTCTTGTGCGGGCCGCGAGCGGCAATCAAAGCGTTGCGCGATATTCCTACGTTGCCGCGCTTGCGCTTTACGACAGCGGCAGAGCCGCGGAGGCCGATGATCTTCTCGAGCAGGCGCTCGCTACGCATCCTTACGATCGTCAGATCCTTTATCTCGTTGCCGTCAAAAAGTTGCAGGCTGGAGATTCGCTCTCGGCATTGAAGCACGCGGAGCTGTTGCGGTCGCTGGAGCCCGAGGACAGTGCGGTTGCTCAGCTCTATGGGTCGGCCGTGCAGAAAGCGAGGTAGCGCGTCTTTCTAAGGGCTGCCGCCGCTGGCAGATGGTGGATCCGCTTCCGCGCCTTACGCGTTGAGATGTGGCTCGGCGTGCAATCGCCGTTCACTTTCTCCGGCGGCGGGGTTTTATGCTTGTCAGTGTCTATCTTCCGACGAGAAATCGCGCAGACCTGCTTGCCAGTGCCGTTCGGTCCGTGCTTCAGCAGACACATGCGGATTTCGAGCTGATCGTCGTCAACGATGGGTCGTCGGATGGAACGGCCGACTATCTTGCCGACGCCGTAGGTAGGGATCAGCGTATATCTGTCCTCAGCAATGAGCGGCCGCTGGGCGCTCCGGCTGCGCGCAATCGTGCCATCTATGCGGCACGTGGCGCGTTCGTTACGGGATTGGATGACGACGATACATTCTTTCCTGAACGCCTTGCCTCGTTCCTAGCGTACTGGCGTTTACTCGAGCATTGCGGGGTGCGGCCCTCTTGCGTCTACGCACAAGACGTTCTCGATCTTGGTGGCACACGACAGAGTGAAACGAAGAAGCGGAGCGCTGTGGTCGCGAGCGACCTCTTCGAAGCCAATCACATCGGCAACCAGGTGTTCGCCCCAAGGGAGCATTTCCTCGGTTGCGGCCTTTTCAACGAGCGGCTACCTGCTTGGCAGGACCTCGAATGCTTCTATCGGATGCTCAGCGCCTACGGGCCCGCCCGACTCCTCGATATGACGACCTATACACTCGATCTCTCGCCAAGGCAGGATCGCATATCGAGAAGGTCCGAGGCTAACCTTCGCGATGCGTTCCGCATGGTGGCTCGGCTGCATGCGAGAAGCCCGCAGAGCGTGCACCAACTTCGCCTGCAGCTTTTCACCGAGCTTTACGGGGTGCGTCCGAAGCTCGAAGACTATCGCGATGCCCTTCGTCATGGTGCGTGGCCGCGAGGTCTTCTGCAACTCGTGCGAGCGTCGTTGAAACTGCGGGGACGCCTGAGCGCGGGGGCAGCCGCAGACGCCACATGACCCCGGTGCATACCCCTTCGCCACTCACGGCTGCGATCTGCACTTTTAACCGAGCGAAGCGGCTCGAGGCAGCAATCCTGAGCCTTCGGGAGCAGACGCTTGATCTGGAGCTGGGACCCGATCTGGAGCCGGCTCTGCCAATACTTGTCATCGACAACGGCTCGACCGACGAAACGCCAAGGCTCGTAAGAGAGCTTGCGCAGTCCATGCCGCAGCTACGCTATATTCTCGAGCGCGAGCCCGGCCTTTCGAGGGCCCGTAATCGCGCGCTCGTGGAATGCAAGACAGAGATCATTGCGTATTTAGACGACGACGCGATTGCGGATGCCAATTGGGCGGGGGCCATTGTCGCTTGCTTTCGCGAGCTCTCTCCGCATGTGGCGGCAGTCGGGGGGCGTATCAAACCGCTGTGGGAAGTTCCGAAGCCCGATTGGCTCGATCATGCTCTCGAGGGCTATTTTTCGGCGCTCGATCTGGGGTCGGGGTCAATGGTTCTTAGAGAGCCGTGCATCTTTGGTGCGAATATGGCGTTCAAGGTGGCGGAGGTGGCCGCTGCCGGCGGCTTCCCGAACAGGCTCGGCCGCAACGGCCAATCCCTGCTCAGCAACGAGGAGTTGGCCGTTTGCTTCGCGTTGCGTCAGCGCGGATTGGCGCTCGCCTACTGCGGTGGGGCAATTGTTGAACATTTCGTGCCGAAGGAGCGTCTCTCGGAGCAGTGGCTCGTCTCGCGCGTCTACAGCCAGGGCGTCTCGGATGCGGTGCTCTACACGCGGGTGCTCCCCAGCATGAAGGCTGCGGTGCGGGTTTTCATCGATGCGCTGACGGGGCTCGCCGTCGAGGCTGCAGGCGAGGCGCTGCCGATTGGGGGACGTCTCAAGCGTGCGTATGTGCGCGGATTGCTGCGCGGCGGACTTTTCGGGACGTGAGTCTTTTCATCTTCCGGATATTCTTGGCTCCGCTGGGCTTTCCGCGGGTGGGGTTTCGATGGGTTGGCTGCTCAAGGGTGGACGATACTGTGTGAGCGCGACCTCGACGATGTCGCCGGGCATCAGCTCGGTCTCCTCATCTCCAGGCACAGCTTCGCGGCGGCCGTCGACGGTTCTGAAAACCGTGATCGTCGGCGTCGCGCCTTTGCCATTGACGAGCTGCGAGCGCAGCATGCCGGCGTAGGCGAGCTTTTCGCCGGTCGTTTGCAGCTTGGCGCGTGTCACCGCCAAAGCGACCTCGGCGTCTTGAATGTCATGCAGGAGATCCAGGCGGCGTTTGTCGTCCAGCTGCGCCAGCTTGTGCGTCATGGCATCCCTCTCGCGCTCCATGCGTGCTTGCTCGCTGATGGTCTGCAACACGCGGGTGGATGAGAGGAGCATGGCACGGCGAGCGTCCACCACCCGCGTGATGGGGACGGCGCCCTTGCTGAACAGCCCCTCCAGGCGGGAGACTTCCTCGGTATCGGCGTCGGCACCAGCGCGCTCGTTGGCTTGCTGCTTGCTCAGAAGGGCGATGCGATTGGCTTCCTTCTGGATCGCCTGGCCGAGAAACGTCTTCTCTCCGCTGTGCAGGGAGTTGCGCAGCTCAAGCTGACTGGTCTCGCCTTGCTCCAGGCGCGCCGTGGTTTCTCGAGAAAGGGGCGTCTCGATGTGCTCATCGCGATCTAGGGACGTTTGGCTTGCGAGCTCTGCCTTGAGACGCGCCAGCAAGCTTTGGCCCTTGGCGAACTCCAACCAGAGCGTCTCATACTGGCTCCTGAGGTCGGCTTGCTCCAGCACAGGGTTGCTCATGCGGAAGCGCACGAAGTCATAGCCGCCGGCCTGCGCAACCGCCTGCCGCACCGTCATGCTCGGGCGAAAGGTCTGCTCGCCAGGTTTGCTGACATCGCCGTTCATGATGACCGGGCGATATTCGGAGACGGTCAGCGTGATCTCGTCAGGCGAGACGATGATCGGCTGCTCATGGCCGTCCGGTCCGCTCCGCCGATAGACGCGTTGCGCAAAGGCCTTTTGCACGCTCGAGCGCAGCTCGGCAAGCGTGAGGCCCGCGGCCGGAACGGCGCCAATCAGCGGCAGAGTAATGTCGCCATCGATGCCGATCGCAGCTCGGTGCTTTAGCTCGGAAGCGCCGGCGGCATTGAACTCGAGCGTATCGCCAGTGCTGAGCCGGTAGGCTGCAAGTGAAGGCACGGCCGATATGCAGCAGAAGACGACGGCAGTCAGATACAGTCGTGTGGTCACCTTGCTCACTCCCGCCTTGGGCAACATTCAAATTCCGCGTCCATCGCGGCATTCGGCCTTAACCGTCTGCCACAAGAGCCTGAAATCCAGCAGTGGCGACCACTCGGCAATGTAGGCGATGTCGCAATCTATGCGCGAGCGAGCCGCATCGGCGTCGACGGTCAGGCCGCGCAGGCCATTGACCTGTGCAAGGCCGGTCAGGCCTGGCCGGATGCAAAGGCGCGCCGCGTAGTATGGTACGAGCTTCTCGTAGCGACGGCCGCCGGCGATCATGCCGGGTACGTGTGGTCTTGGGCCGACGAGAGACATGTCTCCCCTGAGGACATTGATCAGTTGCGGAAGCTCATCGATATTCCAGCGGCGCAGGGTGCGTCCGAGTGGCGTTACCCGCGGATCCCGGGGCATGGTTTGCCGCCTGCCTGAGTGATCCGTCTGTTCAAGGTACAAAGTCCGAAACTTCAGGATCTCGAATGTCGTGCCATCGAGCCCAAGGCGCCGCTGACGAAAGAACGCTGGTCCGGGGCTTGTACGGCGTATGGCGAAGGCCACGCCCACGAGAAGAGGGAGGAGCACGATGAGGGCGAGGGAGGCAAGCACGACATCGGTGAGACGCTTCACGCCATAAGGATGGCGGAGGCGGTGGACGCGCTGCAATAGATCCGGCGCTCGCGTGCCGAGCCGTGTTTGACGTTCCAAGATGAACGCGAGGTCCTTAAGTGTGTCTGCATGCTGATGACCGGCCAGATGACTGTCGTGATGACTGGCGCCGGAAATGCGCTCACCTTCGCTTGTCAGCGCTTCCGGTTTCAGGCGGGCCGATCTTGGGCGTGGCAACGCTACGCTCGCTGCTCTGGAGGAGGTCACGGACTAAGCTCGATCGATGAGATGAAGGCAATGCGAGGCCAACCCGCCGCCGTTCAAAGAGGTTCCCTTCTTCACAAGCTCTGCTGCTTTTTTCATGTGTTTTCGGAACTGCTTGGCTGAAGCCGCGTTGCCCGAGTTGCGGCGAATGAGGGGTTGGTGCGATGGACTGGCGCTTCGCGGCGTTTCGGCTAAGGCCCCGACTTGAGAGCTACGTGCTGGGTCCAACTCCTTTTCGCAGGGATCGGCATGCTCAACACACTCGACGATAACGCGCGGCAGGCCGTACCGAGTGCTCAGCGGACCGCGACGGGACAGGCTAAGTGGTCTGTCCGCATGCTTCTTTCAATTCTCTGGTGGCGACGGGGAGCGCTGGCGTCCGCCATGGCGCTCTGCCTCGCTGCGGCCAGCCTCTATGTGCTCGTTGCTACCCGCGCCTATACGGCAACAGCCGCTGTTGTTCTCGATACGAAGATGACCCCGCCGAGCCCGGTGGAGCGCTCTCCCGAGGTGCTTGTCGACATGTCGGTTGTCGAAAGCCAGGTCGAGGCGCTGCGCTCGGATCGTGTGGCGTTGGCGGCGATCAGGAAGCTTGGGCTTCAGGATGATCCCGAATTCTCAGGCGAAAAGCCAGGCATCTTGAGCTGGGTGCTCGCCGCTGTTGGGCTTCGCAGCGGAGGTGGCGCCACGTCCGATGAGGTGCAGCAGCAAATTGTGCTCGGAGCCTTCAAGCGCGGCGTCGAGATTGAAAGGGTGGGCCGGAGCTACGTCACCACGATCTCTTTCACGTCGCGCAACGCCGAAACCGCGGCGAAGGCGGCCAATGCACTGGCGGATGCCTATATTGCAGAGCAGATCGAGGGTGGCCTCGAGGTTGCGCGTCGCAATAGCACCTGGATGGAGGAGCGCGTCGGTGATTTGCGCGAGCGAGCCGTTGCCGCGACGGGGGCGGTCGAGGATTTCAAAACCCGCGAAAGCCTGATTGTGGACGCAAAAGGTAAGCTCGCTAGTGAGACGGAACTCAACGAGCTTGCAACATCGCTGGCGCGGGCGCGGGCGGAGACGGCACAGGCGCAGGCGAAGCTCGAGCGCGTGACAGCCGTGCTCGGCGAGAGCGCGGGTGCGGGTAGATCTTACAATGTCGAGCTCGAGATCGCGCGAGGCAACGAGGAGGCGTTGCAAAAGCGCATGGGCGAGCTCTTTCAGCAGGCGGCCTCCGATCGCGGCAAGCTCGCTAAGCTGCAGGACCTCGACAGCAAGTCGCAGGCCTACAAAGCCATCTATGACGCATTTCTCGGTCAATACACGCGGGCGGTGCAGCAGCAGTCGTTTCCAACGACGGAAGCGCGCGTGCTGACACCCGCCGCAACACCGATCAGCACGAGCAAGCCGCGGACGAATGTAATTCTTTTCCTTTCCGCGGTGATGGGCGCAGGCCTTGGCGTGGCCTTGGCGTTCGCGCGCGAATTTCTCGCCGATCCGGTGCGCAGCCCGGAGCAGGTGGAGCAGGAGCTTGGTCTTGCCTGTGTCGGCAGCGTTCCAAATATGCCACGCGTGCGCAGCATGCTGCGCTGGCCGGGGCGTCCCTTGCGGCTGGTCGACCTGCGCAGCCGGTCAAAGGGCACTGAGCGCGATCTGGCTACGGAAGCCTTTCGATGCGTTCGCGTCGCGATCGACCAGAGGCACCGGCGGGAAGGCGCGTGTGTCGTGGCGTTCGTCTCGCCGCGCGACGGGGAAGGCAAATCGACGAGCGCCTACAACTTCGCGGTGCTGACGGCCGGCACCGGCAGCCGCACACTCCTCATCAATGCCGACTTGAGACATCGCCGGTCCTGGGGGAGGAGCAAATCAGACGGCCTGCTTGCGGTGCTGGAGGGTGAGATCTCGCTCGACATGGCCGTTATCCCGCAGGAGGAAAACTTGGATCTTCTGGCGCCTGAGCAGGTGACGAGCACGAGCGATCCGACGACTTTGCTCGGATCGAAGGCCGTGTCCGATCTCATTGCAACGGCGCGGAAGGAGTATGACTACGTGGTCGTCGACACGACCTCGTTGCTGCCGCGCGCGGATACCCGCGTGATGCTGCCGTACTTCGATAGTGCCGTACTTGTCGCGGAATGGGGCCGCACGGCGTTGGCGGATCTGAACGTCGCGCTTCGGAGCACTGGCCTCGGCGCGACGCGTGTTGCCGGCGTGCTGCTCAACAAGTGTATGTGATGGTGAGGCGCTCGGTAGACGCCGCGTTGCGAGGCGCTGAGCGGGGTCAGCCCGGAGTGACGATTCGACGGCTGCTCAGTCGTCCAGCCCGCTTCGCTCGCCGGCGCATTCTGCCTGCCATTTTGCCTAGGAATGTGGGACTAGCTCCGGCGCGGATCGAACATGTGCGGATCGTCGGTCTTCTGTCATCGGGGTCTGGTGTCGGCGCTTCGGCCAGGCTGTGTGCCCGCGAGCTGCTCAAGGCTGGCATTAACGTGACCACTTGCGATGTGTCGCGAATCTTTGCGGCGAGCCATGATCTCGACTATCCGCGGGGCGGCGAGCGCCAGCAGGGTCAGGGCAGCGTCTCCGTCTACTTCCTCAATCCGCCGATGCTGCTGCCGGGTCTCCTAGCGTCCGGTCTGCGGCAGTATTACGGCTCGTTCAATGTCGGCTACTGGGCGTGGGAGCTCGAGACCCTGCCGCGCGAGTGGGTGGTCGCGACAGCATTTGTCGATGCTATTCTCGTGCCGTCCACGTTCTGCAAGCGTGCGGTCAGCCGTTACACTGAAAAGCCGGTCATCGTCGTGCCGCATCCGGTTTCGAAGCCCGAAGCAGCCGCAGCTAAGAACGCGAGAGCCGCGACGGGCCGGTTCCGTATCCTCAACGTACTGAACTTCGGCTCGTCGTATGAGCGCAAGAATCCTCGCGCCCTGATCCGCGCCGTGCGGCTCGCCTTCGGTGACGATCCCGACGTCGAGCTCATCATCAAGACCGGCGATGGCGCGCGCTTTCCTGACGACCTGGCCCGGCTGCGGCGGGAGGCGGATGGCGTAAAAAATGTACGGATTATCGACGGGATGTGGAGCGAGGCAGAGCTGTCGAACCTTTATTGCTCGGCGGATGTCTATGCGTCGTTGCACCGGTCCGAGGGCTTTGGCCTGACGCTTGCCGAAGCGATCATGCGCGAGGTGCCCGTGGTCGCGACGAACTGGTCTGGAAGCGTCGATATCTGCGTCCCGCATCTCTGCTATCCCGTCGACTACAGCCTCGTTCCGTTTGCCGATCGGCATCCCGATTACAACGAGGTCAGCGGCGCGCGTTGGGCCGAGCCAGATCTGCACTCAGCCGCCGCCCAGCTCAGAGCGGTGAGAGCCGATCCTGATCAGGCGAGATGGCGCGCGCGTGAGCTTAAGGCGGCCTTCGAGCGCTATGTTGAAGAGGTTACTTATGACACAGCGCTTCGGTCGCTGGTGACGCAGCGCTCCGAAACTTGCGAGGCCGAGCGATGTTGAGCTGCGCTCCAGCCTCGCCGGTTCCTCGCCCGGCAGCTCCCTCAAGCGCGGGCGAACATGGTCCGGAGATCGCGACATCCTTCCCGATCCAGCTTGCGGCAGGGAGCATCCTCTTCGCGGCTGTTACATTCAATGCCGCGCTCGCGGTGGTGAACGCCCACGTCGTTTCGCTTTCGCCGGCGGTGGTAATTGGTTGTGAAAGCGTCATCGTCGCCGCGGCGTACGGCGTCGTCTTCTCGAGCCTTCGACCGCAGATGGTTCCATGGCTGGTGTTACTTGGCATTCTCGTGATGCTGTCGCTCCTGCGCGGGATTGCGACGCAAACGTTCGACGCCAAATCGCTCCGCGACGTCGCGCTTATCCCGACATTCGTACTGCTTGGCATGACATTCGATTGGTGCCGCCTCACGAGGCTGCTCGTCGTTCTGCATGCCGTGGTGCTGTTTTTTTTACTCTTCGAGGCTGTCGATACGGCCGCGTTCTCTGAGCTCTTCCAGATCAAATCCTACTACATCGGGACGCGCGGCTACGACTCAAGCGCCTTTTGGAACAGCGAATCGGAGCTTTTCGTAAGTGCGACTCGGCCTGACGGACGATTGTTCAGCTTTGTCGACCTGCATCGCCTGTCCTCGCTCTTTCTCGAGCCGGTGTCGCTTGGAAACTACTGCATGGTGGCGGTGGCCTATGTCTGCGCGGTATGGCGGCGCCTCGGATGGCCGGCCCTGCTATTTCTCTCCATCGGCACGGCGCTGATGATTGTCGGATGTGATAGCCGCCTTGCGAGCGTGATGACGATTGCGCTGGTGCTCGTCACGATGGCCGCACCCTATCTCCCGCGGCGAAGCGCGATCGTCTATCCGCCCCTCGCTGTTTTAGGCGCTTTTCTTCTTGTTGCTGTGCTCGCCCCGCGAGCCGGCTTGGATGATTTCAAAGGGCGCGTCGCACACACCGTGATGTTGCTCCAGAGCTATGACCTTCCAGAGCTTCTCGGCATCTCCAATAGGTTTCTGGACAAGGCCGTCGATAGTGGACTGGCGTACCTTATCAGCACGCAGTCGCTGGTCGGGGTTATCCTGCTCTGGACGGCCGTCATATTTGCCTCGAAGGAAGACACACCTGATCAGGCTCGCTTCACGCATGCGCTGGCAATCTACTTGGCGCTCAGCATGACGGTTAGCTATTCGCTTCTGAGCATCAAGTCTGCGGCGCTACTCTGGTTCATTCACGGCAGTCTGCAAGCGCAGAGCTTTGCCTCGACGCGCAAGGCAGAAGCTTTCGGAATGCAAAGCGCGTCTTTGCAGTAGGGGCCGTGTTTCGGCCGGCAGGCAGCTCGCCAGGAACCAATCAAATTGCGTGCTGTTGAATAGCGTCAGGGCTCTCTGCAACTCGTTCGGCAACATGATTTCACTGATCGTATGCACCCTCGGTCGGATCCAGACGTTGGAGCGCCTGTTCGCCTCGCTGCGAGCCCAGAGCGACCGCGCGTTCGAGGTGGTGCTCGTCGATCAGAACCCGTGTGGGTTTGTCGCGCCGCTACTGGACAAGTTCAGGGATTTGCCGATCGCTTACCAGCGCTCCGAGCCTGGACTCTCGCGAGCGCGCAATGCCGGTCTTCGCCAGGCGCGAGGGCAGATCGTCGGCTTTCCTGACGACGATTGCTGGTATGGGCTCGATGTCGTCCGGCAGGTGAGTGAACTCTTTTCGGCGAGCCCGAAGCTGGGGTTTGTCAGTGGTCGAACGGTCGATGTTGTGGGGGTCGAGAGCGTCAGCGCACACTTGCCGATGAGCGCTGACATTACGATTGGAAACGTGTTTCAAGCTGGCAACTCCAATACGCTCTTCGTCCGGGCTGACGTTGCGAGGCAGGCCGGTGGCTTTGACGAGGAGCTTGGTGCCGGCGCCGCCTTCGGATCCGGCGAGGAAACGGACTTTATATTGCGCTGCCGCGAGGCCGGCTACTCTGGCCGATACCAACACGAGCTGGTCGTCTTTCATGATCAGGTCGAAGCGTCTCCGGCTTTGCGCATTGCGAGGGCCGGCCGCTATGCACCTGGATTCGGGCGTGTTGTGCGTCTGCATAATCTCGGCGTTGGCTTTCTCGCCGGGAGTGTTGGGCGTGCCTTGGCGCGGAGCGCGCTGCTCTTCGTCTCTGGGGAGAGGGCCGGCGCGCAGGAGCGCTTGGTGTGGGCGCAGGGGGCGAGCAGAGGCTTTCTTGCATCCATGCGTTCTCGGAGCGTCGGCTCCAGTAAGCTGGCGGTTCTTGGTATCAAGTTTTCTCCGCTTCGCCGGGGAGAGCTTGCGCAAGTGATCGCCAACGAGAGCATTCCGCTCGGCTCGGGGCTACGCGCGGTGGTGACCGCGAACGTCGATCATGTGGTGCAGATCGCCCGGCGCCCGGAGTTCAGCGAGGCCTACGAGCGCGCCTGGGTGGCGACTGCCGATGGCATGCCGGTTTATCTCTATGCGAGCCTGCGCGGGGCACCGGTTAGGGAGCGGGTGACCGGATGCGATCTCGTCGCGGATGTCATCGGCTCGCTGCGGCCGGATCGGCATTGTTGCTTCTTCGTCGTGAGCTCGGACATCATATCGGTGCGTCTCAGCGAGTACTTGCGGGCGCGTGGCTTCCATCCGGATGCTCTCGCTGCGTGCGTGCCGCCGTTCGGGTTCGAGCGTGACTGTGTGTTCTCCGCGGAGTTAGCCCGCCGGATCAGAGAGCACGGAACGACGCATCTCTTCATGGGTGTCGGGGCGCCGAAGTCGGAAACCTGGACGGACGCGCAACGCCATCGGCTCGGCGATTGCTATGTGCTGTCGGTTGGCGCGGCGCTTGACTACTTCGTTGGTGCACGCACTCGCGCGCCGATATGGATGCAGAAGACCGGCTTCGAATGGCTGTGGCGGTTCCTGCATGAGCCTGTCCGCCTTTTCCCGCGATACTTTATCGCTTCCTGGGGGTTTCTGGTGGCCGTGCGCGACGACCTCCTTCGCCAATGACGGACGGAGCACAACTCATTGTGGATTGGACCCATGTGCGACGGCGAGCGTCCGGGCTTGAGCGGATCGCGTGCGAGCTTTTCTCTCCGGCAGCGCTGGCGCCGCTGTCTGTTCGCACGCAGGAGGCTGGCCACGGCCGGCTCTCCATGGCGGCTCGACAGATGCTTGTGCTTCCCGCTGCGGCCGTCACAACGCCCCATTCTGTTTGGGTGTTTCCTGGCTATCCGCCGTCACCGCTGTTCTCGCTTCTTCGCGAGCGAGCGATTTTCTATGTGCATGATCTCTTTCTTATGACGCGGGCGCGCGATCTCAATTCAGCGGCGCGGGCTTACATGGCCAAGCCGTTTCATTTTGCCGTGCGGCACATGAGGTATTTTCTCGCGAACTCGGTGACGACGGCGGCTGCGCTTTCAGCCCATACTGCGCCAGACGCGGTCATTACACTCTATCGGCCTGAGGTGAGGGACGTGTTCGGTCTCGCGTTGTCCGGAGAACGAGAGCCGGGCGATGGAACGACCCTCGTGATCGGCTGCATCGGCACCATTGAGCCGCGAAAAAATTTCTTAGCAGCGGCAAGAATTCGAGCGACGTTGAGCGAAAGGCTCAATCGTCCCGTCGAGCTGCACATCGTTGGGCGTGAGGGATGGGGCGGCGACTATTGCGAATTGTCGGGGATGGCGCATGTGCGGCTGCATGGCTTTCTCGCCGACGATGCGGCGGCGGCCGTCATTCGGCGTTTTGACATTCTGCTGTGCTCCTCGGAGGACGAGGGCCTGGGGCTGCCACTGCTCGAGGTGCAGCATGGTGGCGTGGCGGTGGTGGCCCCCGGTGGACCAGTATTTCACGAGGTGCTCGGCGCCTCAGGCACTTTCATCGACCCTAGCCAGCCGGATGCTGCGGCCAACACGATCATGTCCCTCATCGGGTCATCTGGCTGGAGAGCGCGGTCGGCGCAACTCGCGCGGGCAAATATCGCGAACTGGAACGCCCGGGCGCGGGATGATCGTGCGCGCGTGATCGAGTTGATGAGTGAGCTTCTCCGCAAGGTCGAGAGGAAGGGCGTAAGGGGGGCAGAATGCCCGTCTTAAGCCGGCGCGCGCTCGTTGCATCTGGCGCTGCTGCGGCAGTGTCGGGACCGGTTGCCTGGCCGGCGTTCGATGCAGGTCTGCCGGCGGCGCTAAGATACACGGGCATCAATCTTGCCGGGGGTGAGTTTGGCGCCCTGCCTGGCGTCTACGGTCGCGAGTACCTCTTTCCAAGTGTCGATAACGCGCGCTATTACGCGCGGCTGGGGTTCAACCTCGTCCGTTTGCCGTTCAAGTGGGAGCGTCTGCAACCAGAGCTCGGTGGCGAATTCGAGCGCGGAGATCGGGATCGGCTCGTCGAGTTGGTGCAGAGCCTCACCGCTCAGGATCTTTATGTCGTTATCGATCCGCACAACTATGCCAAGCGCCGCCTTGCGGACGATAAGTGGGGAACGGAGAATCTCATTGGCTCGCGCGAGGTGCCGAGCGCTGCGTTCGCAGGGTTCTGGGGACGGCTCGCTGGGCTTTTTGCGGGTAACGGGCGCGTCTTCCTCGGCCTCATGAACGAGCCGGCGGGGATAGGCGCCGAGGCGTGGCTCGAAATCGCGAACGAGGCGATCGCGGCGATCCGTGAGGCTGGTGCTCGAAATCTCATTCTCGTGCCTGGGGTCGCCTATACGGGCGCACATTCCTGGCTGGCCAGCGGCAATGCAAAAATGGCTGGGGTGCGCGATCCGCAGGGGCATTTCGTGTTCGAGTTGCATCAGTATTTTGATCGGGATTCCTCCGGCACGCGCGACGAAGCGGTATCGTCGACGATCGGATCGGAGCGAATTCGAGGGTTCCAGGCTTGGGCGAAGACAAATGGCTTCAAGGCGTTTCTCGGTGAGTTCAACGGCGGGAGGAACGCGACCGGGCTTGCCGCGCTCGACGATATCTGCCGGGAGATGGCGAGCCATCCTGATGTGTGGATCGGCTGGGCTGCTTGGGCGGGCGGGCCGCGATGGCCGCCGGACGACATGTTCAACCTCGAGCCCGCTGGTGGCGTCGATCCGCGCGAGCAGACACGCGTCCTTGCCCGCTTTGCGCAGAAAGGCATTGCCTTTTCCAAGTAATACCGGCCGGACAAAGTCTTGACTCACTGGTCTGCGGTTTCCGGCCGGTATTCTCTTTGGCTTGCGCGCAGCCGTGCTGAAAGCATGCTTCCAGCATGCCACACCAACCCTGCGCGCTGATACCAACCGCACTGCGTCAGCACTTCGTGCGGTTGGTATAATACTCAGACAGCGAGCTTTTCGCGCACGTAATTTGGCTTTACCTGCGTGATGGTCTCACCGATCAGGCAGAGGCTGTAATAGCTGAATGCGATGCCCGACGCCGCAATGGCGCCCGTCACGCCGAGGCCAACCTCTTTACGGTCGCGCCACACGCGGCGACTTGAATCGCGCAAAAACGTGCGATAGCGGCTCAGGGCCCCGCGTGGGAAATCGAAGCCGGCGCTCTTCTTGGTGCGGTGAGCCAGGTCGTGACCTTCGCAGAGCGCCCGCTTGACGAAGTGCGCTAGCCCGTTCGGCGGCGGATGGGAAACACGTGCGCCGTTCTGGATATAGATCCTATGGCCATCATCGGTCAGCGCCCGCGCCAGCGCCGTGCATTGTCCGCGCAGGTAGGGAAGATCGGGGAACTTGTAGCGCAGGAACAGGTCGCGGCGGAACACGACGTTGTTGGCGAAGAAGTAGGGCGAGGGCAATAGCTCCGCCTGCTTGCTGCGGAGGGGGAAGAACCAGAAGAGGGCGAATGCCTTGCTGTAGATATTCTTGGCATCGATGTAGGTGTTGCCGCAGGCGATGGCGACGTTCGGGTCATGAAACGAGCTGAGCAGGGTCGTGAGCCATTCCGACTCGGGCACGACGTCGCTATCGAGGAACATGACGAGGTCGTGGCGAGCGATGCTGGCGCCGTAGTTCTTCTGTTTGTAGTAGGTGCCTTTCTCGGTTGGCAGCAAGCGCCGGTCGATGCCGTCTTGGCCTTCGAATGCACTGTCCAACAGTCCTTGCACCAGGCTTGGCTTGATGGCCTCCGGACTATAGAGGACGATCAGCTCGGGCGGCGCTTCGAGCTGGTCACTGAGGCTCGCGATCTGCTGCGCCAATGTGCTCAGCATGGCCTTAGCGCGGTCAAGCTCGGATAAGCGCGCGTTTTCCCATTCGATGACGACGGAAAATGCCGGAAGCGTATTCTTCATGGGTCCTCTCCGATGCGGCTCTGGGCTCCTCTAGAAGTCTCTCGAAGCGTCGCGTGTTCCCGGGACGCACCTCGACCATGACTATCGTGCGCGTGCGCCGCTCGGCGAAGATTTGCCTGGGCAAGGCTCAGCGCATGACGAAGCTCGTCGATGAGCGGGTGCTTCGTAAGCAAGAGGGCTGCAAGCCAAGCTGGGAGCGCGGCGCCAGCACAGGCGACGAGCACCAGGAGCGGCGGAGCGGCGCTGTCAATTGCGGAATAGGCGAGCGCTGCGGCCGCGAATGCTGCGATGGAAGCCGCGGCACTCCCGCAAAGGCCATGCCGGCCGTCCTTGCGCGCCGATCCGAGGTGTTGCTCGAGCAGTCTCTGCGCGAAGATGCCCTTCAGAGCTGGCTCGGTGACGAGCGCGAGGCACGCGAGCTCGAGCGAGATGGTGCTGGCCGCCGCAACGAGAACGGCTTTAGCGGCCTGAACCACTGCATGATAGGGCAGATAGCTCCGCAGTGTTCCGAGGGCGAGGAAATACTGCAACGCAAGTCCCGAGAATGGCATGAAGAGCCCGCCGATGCAGAGGATGCGGATTGGCGCGATCGCGTCGAGCCACTGCGGCCCGAGCATCAACCGGACGAACGGATCCGCGCAGAGCGCGAGCACGCTGAAGAACGCCCAGGCGGTTGCCGAGACGCATGCGATCATTCGCATGTGCACGGCCTTGACCTCGCGTCCGTCGCGGAGGCGCCCGGCGAGGGTTGGCAAGAGGACAGGTCCCAAGGCATCGAGGAGAAGCTTGTCGAAGAGGAGCATGACGTTCTGCGCTCTCGACATCAGGCCGACGGCGCCAAGGCCCAGGAGCGCGCCGACGCTCAGCCGAACGGAGGCGTCACTTATCTGTCTGAGGCCATTGATGCTGCTCCAGATCCATCCGAAATCCAGGAACGCGCGCCAGTCGGCCAGGGAAGGGAAGACCAGGCGATGCGAGCGTAGCAGCAGAGTCGTCGTGATCGCGGCTTCGATCACGGTGCCCCAGACGAGGCTCATGAAGCTTGCGCCGGCCATGGCCAAGGCGATTGAGGTCGCAACCGAGCCAAGCGCTGCAGCGATCGAGATCCAAGCCAGCTCACCAAAGCGCATCTCCCGCTGCAGTACGGCTGAGGCGAGATTGCTGAAGGGGTAGAGAAGAAGTGTAACGACGAGGATTTGCGCGCTGGTACGAATCTCTGCGGGCATGAGAGCGGAAGGCGCGAGGAAGCTCACGGTGAGGACGGCGGCGGCGGCCACGCAAGATGTGACGAGGCCGGCGCCGAGTGCCGTTTGCTCTGTCGATCGAGTAAGAGCCCGGCTCTGCACAATGAACTGCGCGGTGCCGCAATCAGCCAGGACTTGGCCTAAGGAGACGATAGCGCTTGCTGCCACGTAATAGCCGAGCTCTACGGGTGTCAGCAGGCGCGACAACACGACGAGAGCGACGAGGCGGATTGCGAGGATCGCATAGCGCTGGGCGAACGATAGAATGAGGGAGCCGCGCGCCGTTGTTGTCACGTCGACGTCCCGGTAACGCTTGGTCTGCCTGCAATCTTGTGTCGAATGAGCTCGCGCAGGCGGGCGGCGAGGTAGGGCTTCGGCATTCTCCTCGCCGTGCGGATGGCTGCGTAGTAGCGGCGCATGCGGACAGCGTTGGCGAAAGCCGCGAAGCTCGTGAGGTTTTGGCGGCATTCCAGGAGAGCCAGTATCTCTGCATCACCCTCGCCGACGCACTCACGAAGACGCCGGTTGGCGGTACTCATGTGCTCGGGTGCTGCGGGGTCGCGAGAGATCGAGCCCGGCCGAATGCGATGCAGATAATGCGCTGCGTCGTATGTGAGGAAGCAGGCGCCATGAGCAAGGCAGGTGGCGTAGAACAGGAAGTCCTCGCCGACCATCAGATCTGGAGCGTATCGAATGCCCGTCCGTATGATGAACTCTCGCCGTATGATGGGCTTTGCGAAGCCGAACTCGAGGGCTTCGACGCGTCCGGGCTGATCGCGTCGAAGGAATTCCGCAAGAGATAGCTCCTGTTCGCCAGCCATCCAATGATGCGGAAACGCCAACCCGAGGCTTCGGTTTGTTATCGCATCCTGCAATTCAAGATTATCGGCAAGAAGATCGCAGTTGCTTTGCTCGGCACGCTTGCAGAGCGCCTCGAGGCGATGCGGCCGAAAGGCATCATCTGCGTCGAGGAGGGCAAGCCAGCGGCCGCGGGCGAAGCCAATCGCCGTGTTGCGGGCAGCGCCCGGACCTTGGTTCTCGCTGTGGCGGAACGGCCTTATTCGGCCGTCCGCTGCGGCGAGCGCTTCTATCACGCCTTGGGTGCCGTCGCTCGACCCGTCATCGACGACGATGACTTCGATGTTGCGTTCTGTCTGCTCCAATCCCGACCTGATGCAGGCCGTGATGCACGCGGCGCTGTTAAAGGCCGGGACGATGATAGAGACGCGAGGAGCTGCTTTTCTGCCATGGCCGTCGGCCGCGAGCGCATGCTGCATCGTTTTGGTCCGGTGACTGTGGCCTGCGAAGCCGGCGCGTTGAAGCCCGTCGCTTTGCGCGACTTGACCAAGCGAAAGAAACTTGGCCAAGCCAGAAAACCACTTCGAGGCGCGGCTGGTTCCGGACCCGCTAGAGCAATATCCGATCAAACGCGATCGCAAGTGCGATCGGTTGATCGGATGAAATTGCTCTACCAGTATGAGTCTAGAGCATCTTTATCCGACCAGTGACTAGCTGCCGTGATTCCGTATGGTCGGATGATGCTCTAGACGCGCGCGTGTCGCCCGGCTTCTTCGACGCCCTTGGTGGCGTAGCCCGGCGTATAGGAATGGGCGCCGACGCCCGCAAGCCTGCCATCCGCCACGATGAGATACTCTTGCCGGATCGGACGGTTCTCGAGCCAGCATTCCAGGATCTCGCGAACGCCTGCCGCATAGCGGGCCTGGGCCGAGAGGGACGTGCCGGCAATATGTGGCGTCATGGCGTGGTGCGGCATGGTACGCCACGGGTGATCTATCGACGGCGGCTGCGGGTACCAGACGTCTCCGGCATAGCCCGCGAGCTGGCCGCTCTCGAGGCCTCTTACGATCGCGTCACGATCGCAAATTTTGGCGCGGGCCGTGTTCACGATGTAGGTGCCGCGTTTCATCGTGGCAATGAGGTCGTCGTTGAAGAGATGCTCCGTTTCCGCATGAAGCGGAGCATTGATCGTGATCACGTCGCAGACGCGGACCAGCGATTGGACATCGGGATGATACGTGACGCCGAGCTCGCGCTCGACCTCCTCCGGGAGCCGATGGCGATCCGTATAGTGGAGCTTGACGTCGAAGGGTTTCAGGCGGCGTAGGACTGCCGTGCCGATGCGGCCAGCGGCAACGGTGCCGACGTTCATACCCTCGAGATCGTAGGAGCGGGAGGCACAATCTGCAATGTTCCATCCGCCTCTGACGACCCACCCGTAGGACGGGATGTAGTTGCGGACGAGAGCGAGGATCATCATCAGCACATGCTCTGAAACGCTGATGCTATTGCAATAGGTCACCTCGGCGACCGTGATGTTGTGCTCCATGGCGGCATTGAGGTCGACGTGATCCGAGCCGATGCCGGCGGTGATTGCGAGCTTGAGGTTGCGGGCTTTGGCGATGCGCTCGGCCGTCAGGTAGGCCGGCCAGAACGGCTGCGAGATCACGACATGCGCGCTCGGCAACTCGCGTTCGAAGGTGCTATCCGGGCCGTCCTTATCTGAGGTCACGACGAAGGTGTGGCCTTGGCTCTCGAGAAATCGGCGTAGACCGAGCTCGCCCGATACGCTGCCAAGGAGCTCGCCCGGCTTGAAGTCGATGGCCTTCGGGGTCGGAAGGGTTTGCCCATCCGGGTACCGCTTCAGCTCGGGTATGGTGTCCCGTGCGTAAGCCGGCGGATAGCCGTCAACCGGATCATCGTAGAGGACACAAAGTATTTTCGACATTTGCACGCTCCTTCTCGCTCGAGATCGAAGATGCGAGCCGAGTCCTCGCGCGTCGCGAATAGATCCCCTCCGTGCTGCGCCGCTATCTATCCGGAGCGGAGCTTCGCCGCACCGAGATCGTTCTGCTTCTGAAATAGTCATGAAGCAGGTGGATTGCGAGTGGCTAAGGGACGATGGATTTCATATTGCGGGGGCCAGGAACCGTTGACGCATGCGGTGTGTTGGTAGGGCCCTGTAACCAGATTGTCTGCCGCAGCAGTTGCCCTGCTCACAGCCTCAGGGCACCTTACCGCAGGCTTGGGCGGGCGGCGCTATGTTCCATGCCGCAATGTTCCATGCTCTGCAGGTTCTATCGAGGTGGACGGCCGGTCGCGCCTCGTCCGCTTCAGCCGGCCGCGTGTGCCGAGCTGGCTCGGCCCACGTCGAGGTCAAGGTATCGTAGACCTCCGCTCAGCAAACGCTCTCAAATCCTCCTGAAATAGGAGTGCGGTAGCGGCGGCTCCTCGTGCTTTCCCTTTTCGATCAGGGCCGAGAGGTCCTCCACTATCCACGAGAACAGCTCCTTGCCGCCGGCAAGGGTCGCTTTGCTCGGCGTGCCGGTGACGCCGTTCCGGCTCGTGCGGTTCACGGGGTGAGGGAAGACGAGGCCGCCTGTACGGTCCGGATCATCGGCGGCTTCGAATAACGCAGGTCGTGTCATCTCGGGGGCGACGGCCATCATCAGCGCGGTCTCGGCGGCGTTGGCATGCCAATCCTCAGCGTCGGCGAAGTTTGCCTTGCGCACACGCTCGCTCAGCATGGCGGTGTTGATGACCGCAACCATCATGTCGTCGTGCTCGGCGCGGAGCATCTCGAGCGCGCAGCGAAGTGGGGCTGCGTTGGTGACGTGGGTGTTGACGATAAACAGGCGGCGGATGCCGCTGTGATAGGCCCAGTCGCCGATCTCCTTCACGAGCCCCATGAGCGTTGCCGGCTGCAGAGCGATGGTTCCTGGCCAGCGGCGGCTATGACCGAGAGAGCAGCCGTAGGGCATGGGCGGCAGCATCGGCACTTTGGTGCGTTCGGCAACTGCGGAGCAAAGGTGGTCAGCTAAGACCGTGTCCATGCCGGTGCCGAGGTGAGGTCCGTGTTGCTCCGTGGCGCCGACGGGCAGGATTGCACACTTATGGGCGTTCTCGATGTCGGCGGGGAGCTCTGACCAGGTTCGTTCGGCCCATTTCATGCGTTTGCTATTCCCCGTGCAGGCTTCGCTTTCGACGCGTCGTGCGGCGCGTCCTTTACATTACATAACGTATTGTTCGTCAGCGGTCTTGCTCGTGGTGGCCACCGGCTTGGCGAGGCCGAGACGGCGGCCAGCGCGAATAACCGCCTCCGGCAGGATCGCGAGGTTGAGGAAGGTCGCGGTGGTGAGGCCGCCAAGCACGGTGATGGCCATCGGCGCCTCGATCTCGTGGCCGGGCCGGCCGAGGCCAAGAGCCAGCGGCACGAGGCCGAGTGCGGCCATCAGCGCGGTCATGAACACTGGAATGAGCCGCTCGGACGCCGCCTTGCGGATTGTGTGCGGCGTCCAGGGATGGCCCTCCTCATCCACCAGGTGCTCGATGTGGGCGAGCATCATGACGGAGTTGCGCGCGCCGACGCCGAAGACGGTGACGAGGCCGACAAGGCTACCGAGCGTCAGGCCGATGCCGGTTAAGACGATGGCTGCCATGCTGCCGATCAGGCAGAATGGCACATTGACGAGAACGAGGGCTGCGAGCGCGCGGCGGCGGAAGGCGAGGGCGAGGCAGGAGAGAATGAGCGCGATGCTGATCGCAGAGAGGGCTGCAATGCGGATCTGTCCAGCGCGTTCGGCCTCGGCCTGGCCTGCGAAGGACACGTAGACCTCCTTCGGCAGGTCGAGCGCTGCAATGCGTGCCTTGGCCTCCTGAACGATGCTGGATAGGGAGCGCTCGCCATCGCCATTGAACGACACGCCAACGCGACGCTGGGCACTCTCGTGCTGGATGTTGGAGCGTCCTTGGCTGATCTTGATCTCGGCAACATTGCGCAGGAGCGTGCGGCCATTGGCGTTGGCGACCATCAGGTTGCCGACGGTATCGAGGCGATTGCGCAACTCGGGCGCTAGGATCATCACGACGTCGACGGTGCGCGCGCCGGCGTAGGTCTGGCCGAGCTTTGTTCCGGCGAACGCCATTTCGAGGGTATCGAGGGCATCCTGGGGCGCGAGTGCGTAGCTCGTCAGTGCCGCGCGATCGAGCCGGACTGACATGGTCGGCACGGTTGCGGTACGCGGCATCCGCAGGTCCGCCACGCCCTCCACCGTCTGCAGCGCCTTCATGATTTGATCCGCTGACTTCTCGAGTGCATCGAGGTCGGGGCCGAGAACATTGACGACGACTTGCGCGGTCTCGCCGCTCAGGCTTTCGCTGATACGGTCGCCCAGGAATGTCAGCGTCTCGGTGCGAATTTCCGGAAACTTTTTCAGGGTCTCGCGGATCTTGTCTTGCGCGTCCTCCTCGGTTTCGGAATGCACGTCCTTGAGCTCGATGTGGAACTCGCTGCGGTCCGGAGACCAGGTATCCTCGCCGGCCTCCGCGCGGCCGATCTGGTGGCCGACCGTGTCGATGAACTGCAGCTTCAGAAGCTCCTTGGTGACGCGCTCCCCAATGGCCACGACGTCATGGACAGAAGTACCCGCGGTCGCCATCGACATTTGAAGCACGAAATGGCCCTCGCGAAACTGCGGGATCAGTTCGCTGTAGAGGAACGGCACGACGGCTGCTGCCGCTGCGGCCGCAGCCGCCAACAATGCCACCGTCAAGCGCCAAGCCTTGCGGATCCAATCCTGGATCGATGCGTAAATGGACTTCAAACGCTGAAGGAGGGCTGGCTCCTTGTGCGCTTGCTCGCCTGTGAGGAGAAAGGCGCAGAGGGCAGGTGTCACGGTGAGGGCTACGAGCATTGACGCGAGCACGGCGAGAATGAACGTCAGAGCCAACGGTCCGATGAAGCGGCCCTGCACGCCGCCGGCAAAGAGCACTGGGATGAAGGCGAAGATCACAGCAAGGGTGCCGTAGAACATGGAGCCGCGGATCTCGATCGAGGCGTCCTCGACGACGCCAAGGCGATTGGTAATGCCCGCGGCATTGGCGATGCGCAGGCGCCGCATGATGTTCTCGATGTCGATGATGGCATCATCGACGAGAACGCCGAGGGCCAATGCGAAGCCACCAAGTGTCATCGTGTTCAGGGACTGCCCGAAGTAGACCAGCACGACCACGGCCGCAAGCAGCGAGAGAGGTATCGCGAAGAACGAGATCAAGGCCACGCGAACGCTGCGGAGAAAGGCATAAAGCACGAGAAGAATGAAGGCGGAGCCGAGTGTGAGGGCAGCCTCGAGGTTTGACAGTGCGCGTACGACGAAGGTCGCGGGCCGATGGAGCGCCGGGTAGACGTCGATACCGCGCGCTTTCAGCGCTGGCATCAGCTCCTCAAGCGCCGCTTCCGCGGCCTTGGTGGCTTCGAGCGTATTGGCGCCGAACTGACCGGCAATCGTCAGCAGCACTCCGGGGCGGCCCATGATGGTCGTGTCGCCGACCTGCGTGGCAGGGCCAATGGTGACGGTCGCGACATCGCCAAGCTTGATCGGGCTATTGTTCTGCAACGCCACCAACGTCTCGGCGAGCGCACGGGGGTCGGGCTCCGGTGGCGGCGTCTCCAGCGTGATGCGCTGGGGATTGGTTTCGATGAAGCCGCCGCCGCGCAGGGTCAGAGCTTCGCGCGCGGCTTTGGAGATGTCGTCGATGGTCAATCCAAGCGCCGCCAACGCCTCGAGCTTGGGCTGGACCTGCAGCTGTCGGATGGCGCCGCCATAAACGGTGACGCGGGCAATGCCGGGAACCGCCAGAAGGCGTTGCTTCAGCGTCCAATCGGCGATGTCGCGCAGGGTGTATGGGTCGACGGCGTCCGAGACGAGGCCGATTTTCAGCACGTCCATGGTGCTCGACGTGAGAGGCGTGAGCGTCGGCGGTGCGACGCCTGCGGGTAGCTTGCCGGTCAAGGTCGCGACGCGCTCGGAGATGGCTTGGCGGGTATCGTTCGGGTTGGCGTTCTCGTGAAATGAGATGAGGATGACCGAGAGGCCATAGATCGATTCCGAGCGCAGGAACTCGATGCCTGGAGCACCGTTGACCGCCGCCTCGATGGGCCGCGTCACGATCTGCTCGACCTGCTCGGGGGCAAGGCCGGGCGCCTCGGTCTGGATGGTGACCTGTGGGGGCACGAACTCGGGGAAGACGTCGAGCGGCGCGTTCATGGCGAGCATAATGCCGCCCACGAGCCAGGCCAGAGACAGAAGGGTGACGATGCCGCGATACCGGACGGACCAGCGAATGAGAGTGTTCATCTCGCGGGCCTATTTGGTCGCCGAGGGCTGCGGTACGATTATGCTCGCGGTGCCAAGTGTGGCCTGGGGCCGGTCATCGTCGTCGGGCTTGGCGGGGAGATGGCGCTTGGTCGCCGCGCCGTCTGCGTCCTCGTCGTCATTTGCGGGTTCTGCTTCGCGCGCCAGAAGCGTCGAGGCGCCGTAAATCACGACCTTTGTGCCGGGCTCGAATCCGGTTTCGACGAGATAGCCGTCTGCTACGGGGATATCGAGCGGTACGGCCCGGCGCTCAAATTTTTCTGGAGCCGCTTCGACGTAGCACCAGGTGCGGCTTTCCGAGACGACGATACTGGCGCTTGGAATGACCACGCCGGAGCGAGTTGCGGTTTCGGCCGTAAGCTTGGCGCGGTCGCCGGCACGCAGGCCTGGGCCGGAGGCGATCAATCCAAAGTAGGAGACGCCCGGCATCGCCTGGTTGCCGGATGGAGCGATCCAAATCGTATCGATGGCGGTGGCAGGTCCGCCGCCAAGTGGGATGATACGCACGTTCAGGGGGCGCGCGCCGCTGGCTTGAGGAAAATCCATCCGCACAATGGCGCGGGTTGCGGCGCTGAGCTCGGCGATGAGGCTTTGACGGGCGTCCGGCTTGGTGAAGGGAGCCTCGTCTCCCCAAGTATGGCGAAGGCGGGCTTCCAGCAGGTTCAGTTGCGTCGTGTCAGTGCCAAGCTGGCGCTCGGAGCCCTCGACCGTCAGCAGGGGAAGCGTCGGCGTATTGGAGAAGCGGCCGTATTGCCGCCGGCTGAACTCGAGCGCCAGGGTAGCGTTGCGAATTTCGGCATCGAGGGAAATCAGCGGCTCCGGGTTGAGGACGTTTGCGATACCGTCGATCCGTTGCGGAACTTGTGCGGCTTCCAGTGTGGCCGTTCTGACGACGGCGACTTGAGAGGCGGGCTCCTATGCCCTCGCTTCCCCTGGTCCTGGCGCGGCGGCCTCACAGGCGCTGAGAAAAGAGGCGGCGATAACGCAAATCCAACTCAGCATTTTTTCCGACCCATGTGCCCGGCTCATATGCACATGGAGAACATGTGCTCAGGCGAGGAGCCGGGAATGTTTCCCATCATTTTTGGGAAGAATGCCCCAACTGTCTGCCACGTGCCAGTTAATTGAGCATGCCTTGGACGCGGCTGGCTGAGTTGGATGGTCGTCGGCTAATCCGCTGATTTCGCGAAGTTCGTTGCGACCGTGCTGCTTGCGACGGTTAGCCCTCCTTCTGGTATGTGCCAAGCAAAGCCGCCTCGGCCAGAATATGGCCCTTCATCGCCGCCTCTAGCCCTGATTTTGTTGGCGTTTCCAGACGGCTCAACATGGTGTCGAGTGCGTACAACTTATGGAAATAGCGGTGGCGGCCTATGGGCGGGCACGGTCCGCCGTAGCCGGGGCGCTTCCAGTCGTTGAGTGCGACCACTGTTCCGGGAGGGAGGCCGCTCCTGGCCGCGTTCTCAGGCAGGCCATGGAGGTCGGAGGGAAGATTATAAAGAACCCAGTGCACATAGACCATGCGAGGGGCCTTGGGATTCGGCGCATCGGGGTCATCGACAATGAGGGCCAGGCTCTTGGTGCCGGACGGCAGACCCGCCCAGTCGAGCGGCGGCGATATATCCTCGCCTTCGCAGGTAAACCGTCGCGGCATTGGGCCGCCGTCCTTGAACGCGGGGGATGTGAGCGTGAGGGGCATGGTCTCTCCTGAAGCACTCGTGAACCTCAACACAAGCAGAGCGCTGATAAGAGCGTAGCGGAGGTGTTGCGCTCGGTTCAACACCAGGGTTCACTCCGGCAGGTGGTTTCGAACGTGTAAATCAGGTGACGTGATGAAGGCCATGGTCTTGATGCATCCTGGCGAGCCTTTACGGCTCGTCGAGCAGCCAGCGCCACAGCCGGCTCGCGGCGAGGTGCTGGTCAAGATCGCCGCGTGCGGAGTGTGCCGGACGGATCTGCACGTCGTCGACGGTGATCTCAAGGAGCCGAAGCTGCCGATTGTTCCCGGCCACGAGATCGTCGGGCGCGTGGCGGCGCTGGGCGACGGCGTCAGCCAATTCAACCTCGGGGATCGCGTGGGCATTCCTTGGCTCGGGCACACGTGCGGCCATTGTCCCTATTGCGCGAGCGGGCAGGAGAACCTGTGCGATGCGCCTCGCTTCACCGGCTATCAGATCGACGGCGGGTATGCCGACTACGCGGTGGCGGATGCCGATTATTGCTTTGCCATACCGGACGGCTATTCGGATGCAGAAGCGGCTCCGCTGATGTGCGCCGGGTTGATCGGGTATCGAGCCTACCGGATGGCGGGGCTCGTGAAGCGTCTTGGCATCTACGGGTTTGGGGCAGCGGCGCACATTGTGGCGCAAATTGCGCGCTTCGAGGGCGTCGACGTTTATGCGTTCACGCGGCCGGGAGACGTGCAAGCACAGAGCTTTGCGCTCCGCCTTGGTTGCGTGTGGGCGGGGGATGCAGGTACCGAGCCGCCGGTGCTGCTCGACGCCGCAATCATCTTCGCTCCGGTGGGTAGCTTGGTTCCGTTGGCCTTGCGCGCACTTTGCAAGGGTGGCGTTCTCGTGCTCGGCGGTATTCACATGAGTGAAATTCCGGCGATGCCGTACACGCTACTTTGGGGCGAGCGTGTGGTGCGGTCAGTCGCGAATTTGACGCGGCGGGACGCAATCGAGTTTCTGGCGCTCGCACCCCGCATTCCTATTCGCACCGAGGTGGTTCCATTTCCGCTAGCGGCAGCTAATGATGCGCTTTCCCAGTTGCGTTCTGGTTCTCTCACCGGCGCGGCCGTTCTCATGATCTAGGTGTTTCGATAAAGCCGTTCCGGTTTCAGAATTCTTTCTCGCGCCGCTGGCCGAGGGCAGTGCAAGCAGCACGCGTGCGACTTCCTGAAACAGCCCGATTGTTCCCGGCCTTTGCCGGAGGTGTCAGGAGCCCTGCAGCCTTATTCAGCATATTCGGCTGACCCCCTCGGTGCGAGTTGCGTCACAAAGGGTGGGGTGAAATAGAACTCCTGACACGGTCAATTTAGTGCAATTCGCAAATTTTGGTGAGTGGCTTTTGTCCTTTGTTAAGCGATACGGCCCGGCTTTCATATTTCGTAATTCTTTCACAGCATATTCGGTAACCGGAGCTCTATCGAGAGGTAGCGCTATGGTTACGCATTGGTAAAAATCTTCTTCTCGGGTGCCGCGTTGTCCCAGGATCGCAATTCATCTTTCGCTTCCGCCGTTTTCTCGTCGCTGCGAAAGCGAATGGGTATGGCGCCGCGCGGGCGAGCTGCCCGTGGCGGGCTTGATGACGGTGCCTCTGGTCAAGCCTCACGACCGGCACATCGCCTGACGCGGGCCTCCTACATGGCGCTCGAAAAGCGCATCGTCTATGACGGCGCCGCCGTGGCGACGGTTGCAGACGCGGGTGGAGACCATGCAGCCGCGGATCAGCATGCTGATACCAGCACCGCGGCGCTGGCGGAAAACCTTGGCGCCCACGCAGCCGCGGCATCCATGGAGCCCGCCGGCTCCGGGGCTCCTGCGCGGACTGAGATTGCGTTCGTCGATAGCTCGGTTCCGGACGCAGGCGTGCTGATCGCAGGGCTCGATCCAAATGTCGAGGTCGTGCTGATCGACAGCTCGCGCGATGGCGTCGAGCAGATCGCCTCGGCGCTCGAGGGACGCACTGACGTCGCAGCAATTCATATCATCTCGCACGGTAGCGAGGGACAGCTTTCGCTCGGGACATCGACGCTTGATGCGTCCTCGATTGCCGGCGAATATGCGGACGAGCTCAGCACGATCCGCTCGGCCTTGAGTGGTGACGCCGATATTCTCGTCTATGGCTGCGACTTCGGGCAAGGGGACGACGGGCAAGCGGCCGCCGCCGCGCTCGCCGAGGCAACGGGCGCAGACGTCGCCGCGAGCAATGACCTCACGGGTCATGAGGACCTCGGTGGCGATTGGGATCTCGAAGTTGAGACCGGCACGATTGAGGCCCATGTGGTCGTCAACTCGTGGGGCCAGGAGGAGTGGCACCACACGCTTTCTGCGACGGCGGAGGGCTTAGAGACGCTTGTTAATACAACGACCAGCGGTACGCAGGAGTTGGTCGGCACATCCGGCAAGCAGATTGCGTCGGATGCTGACGGCAACTATGTCGTCGTCTGGCAAGACAACACCGAGATCTACGCGCGGGCCTATAATGCGGACGGCACCGCGGCCACCTCGGCGATCCACGTCAATACCAATACGAACCTCACTCAAGACTCTCCCACCGTCGCCGCGGATGCCGACGGCAACTTCGTCGTCGCCTGGAGGAGCAATCATCTCGGGGGTGACTACGGCATAAGGGCGCAGCGTTTTGACGCGAGCGGAAACGCGCTAGGTGCCGAATTTGCTGCCAACACGTACACCGTTAGCGATCAAACCGCACCTGCGATCGCCATGAGCTCGTCCGGCTTCGTAATTTCCTGGACCAGTAATGGACAGGATGTAAGCGGTGATGGTGTCTACGCACAGCGCTTCGATTCAAGTGGAACCAAGCTTGGGTCGGAATTCCGCGTGAACACGACTACAAGCGGAAACCAAAGCGAGAGTGCTGTTGCCATGGACGAAAGTGGTGACTTCGTCGTCACCTGGACGAGCAATGGCCAGGACGGTGCTGGTGGCGGCATCTACGCGCAACGTTACAATTCGAGCGGTGTGGCACAGGGTTCGGAGTTTCGTGTCAACACCTATACGTCCTATGATCAAATTTTGAGCGATGTTGGCCTCGATTCGTCCGGGAACTTCGTCGTCACCTGGACCAGCTATGCTGAGGACACGAACGGCTGGGGTGTCTACGCTCAGAGGTTTGACTCAAGCGGCACGGCTCTAGGATCTGAGTTCCTCGTCAACAGTACGACGTCTGGTGACCAGTTTTACAGCACTGTCGCGGTGAGCACTTCGGGCCGCTTCGCAGTTTCATGGACAAGCTGGGCACAGGACGGCAGCTTTTATGGGCAATACGGGAAGGTCTATACCTCGAGCGGCGCGGTCGATGTAAGTGACTTCCGGATCAACACGACGACGACGAACGACCAGAAGTACGGTGACATCACCTGGGGTGGCTCCAATCTCGTAGCGGCTTGGACCGGCAACGGGACGGGCGACTCCGCGGGCGTGTTTTCTCAGCGCTATAATACGAATACGGCTCCGACCGCGGAAACTGCAACAGCTACGCAGAACGGCGGTTTCGATCTCAACTCGACGGGCAATGATGCATATCTCATAGCCGACGACGGAAGCGCGCTTCTTGGCGGCCGCACCGCGTTTACGCTTGAAGCCCAGTTCAGCATGAGCTCGATCTCGTCCACCGAGAACACCGTATTCTCCTATGCAGTCGACGGCGTCTCGAGCAACGAGGTCAATCTTAGAATTAAACCTGACGGCCGCATTGCTGTAACGATCCATGACACCAATGCCACTACGAATTCCATTCCAGCACTTCTCGATGGGCAGCAGCACAGCATATCGGTTTCGTGGAGTGCAGCGGACGGCTCGGTACTGTTCTATGTCGACGGCGCTCTTGTAAAGACAGTAACCGGCATCCAAGCTGGCCACACCATCGCGTCAGGCGGCGTGCTCGTGCTCGGCCAGGAGCAGGATGTCGAGAACGGCGGATACGACGCCACGCAGGCGTTCCATGGCGTCCTCTACGACGCGCGCGTATTCAACGATGTCCGAACGGCGGCGGAGGTGTTGGCGAATGCCACGACAACCGTTGCCTCAAACGAAAGTGGACTTCTCGCAAATTGGCGCTTGAATTCTGTCTCGACTGGCGGTGTTACAACGGATGTGGTCAGCGGCAACGATCTCACTGTCGCGCATGCGTCCGGAACGGGCTTTACGACCGGTACAGCGGAGCTGACCTTGCCGGTTGCCGAGAACGTGGCCAACGGCACGGTGGTCGGTTCAGTGACGGCAACCGATCCCGACGGGACGTCGGGCTTGAGCTATTCACTCACAGATACAGCCGGTGGCCGATTTGCGGTCAATGCGTCAACGGGCCAGGTTACGGTCGCAGACGGCAGCTTGCTCAACTACGAGAGCGCGACGAGCCACACTGTCACGGTGCGTGTTACCGACAGCGGCGGCCTCACCTATGACAAGACCTTCACGGTCAAGCTGACGAACGTCAATGAGGCGCCGACGGCGGAAGAAATTACCGCCACGGCCAATGGCGGTTTTGATCTCAACTCGACGGGCAGCGATGCATATCTCGTCGCGAACGATGGCAGTGCGCTACTCGGCGGTCGCACGGCATTCACGCTTGAGACTCAGCTCAGCCTGAGCTCTAGTTCGTCTGGCGAGAATCCCATCTTCTCCTATGCCGTCGACGGAGTTACGGACAACGAGGTCTACCTGCGCATTACGCCAGGTGGGCGTCTCTACTTTGCCATTCACAACACGACACAACAGACTACGAGCACCTATTCGCAGCTCTATGACGGAGCGCAGCATAGCGTCGGAGTCTCCTGGGATTCAATAAACGGTGCCGTGGCGTTCTACGTGGACGGTGCACTCGTCGAATCCTTCACCGGATTGCAGACTGGCCACACGATCGCATCTGGTGGAACGCTTGTGCTTGGTCAGGATCAGGACTCGGAGGTTGGCGGCTTTCAGTCGACGCAGGTGCTTCACGGCACGCTCTACGACGCGCGCATCTTCAACGATGTCCGCACTCCGGCTGAGATTGCCGCGAATGCGACGTCGACGTTGGCACCAAGCGAAGGCGGCTTGCTTGCGAATTGGACCTTCAACACGGCTTCGACGAGCGGCGCGTTGATCGACTCGGTAAGCGGCAACGATCTCATCATCGGTCACGCGTCGGGGACAGGGTTCACAACGGGCACGGCTGAGCTTACGCTTCCCGTAGCCGAGAATGTGGTCAATGGCACGGTGGTCGGCTCGGTAACGGCAACCGATCCGGACGGAACGTCGGGCCTCAGCTATTCGCTCACCGACACAGCAAGCGGCGGCTTTGCCGTCAGCGCTTCGACGGGCGAGATTACGGTCGCAGACGGTAGCTTGCTCAACTACGAAAGCGCGACGAGCCACAGCATCACTGTGCGCGTCACCGACACGGGTGGCCTCACCTACGACAAGACGTTTACGATCAAGCTGACGAACGTCAATGAAGCGCCGGTCATCACCAGCAACGGCGGCGGGACGGCGGCTGCCGTGACTGCTGCTGAGAACCAGACGGCCGTCACGACAGTCACCTCGACCGACGTCGACGCAGGTGCAACGAAGACCTATACGATCACTGGAGGTGCGGACGCGTCGAAGTTCACGATCGACAGCTCGACGGGCGTGCTGGCGTTCGTGTCGGCACCCGACTACGAGACGAAGGCCGATACGGGTGGTGATGGTGTCTATGACGTGACGGTGAACGTCTCGGATGGCACGCTGAGCGACACGCAGGCCATTGCCGTCACTGTGACGAATGTCAACGAGGCGCCTGTCGCTGGGGCGGATAGCTTCACGACGACGGAGGACACGTCCGTCACGATAGCGGTTCGGAGTAATGACACGGATGTGGATGGCGACACGCTGACGGTCACGAATGTCAATGGTTATGCGATCAGTTCTACGACCCCGGTGACGGTAACAGGTGGCTACGTGACGCTGGACGGGTCGGGCAACATCGTATTTACGCCCAGCGTGAATTCCAGCGGCGCGACGTCGTTCACCTACACGGTCTCCGATGGGCATGGTGGCACGTCGACGGCGACAGTAACTGGCACGATCACAGCAGTCGCGGACCGGGCGGTGATCGACGTCGTCGGGTCCACAAACCTCATTCAAAATGGCAGCTTCGAAAGCTTCAGTGGCGGATCATACTATAATGGCGGCGCTACGCAGCTCTACGCAGGTGTGGACTTCGCCAATTGGAGCGAAACGTATTCTGGGGCCGGCACGTCTGAAGCGGTGATCACGGACGTCGGTGTCAACGCCTCGGCCGGAAGCTACTTCGTCGACATGAATGGCTCGGGATATGGCATCTCGAACACCACGCTCACGCAAACCGTATCTGGTCTGACCTCAGGGGCATCTTACGTTCTGCGTTTCGATACGGCAGCCCTCGATACTTCTGCCGGGAGCAGCGTAGTCAATGTCTACTGGGGAGGCAGTCTCGTCGGCAGTATTTCGAGGACGACGACGGCCTGGGAGACGAGCAGCTTTACGGTTGTTGGTGGGGCCGGTGACGGGTCAAATCAGCTGCGCTTCAGTGAAGTCGGTACAGACAGCGCGTCGGGAACCGCGCTCGACAACGTCCGTCTCTACGCAGCCGCAACACTCGCGGCCAGCGGGAATGAAGATACCGCAATTTCGATTCCGGCGATCGGAAGCATCAGTGCAGCAGATGCGGATGGTTCCGAGAGCGTTGCCGTCACAATATCATCGATTCCTGTTGGTGCGACGCTTTCTGACGGGATCAACAGCTTCACCGCGACCGGCGGCAACACGACCGCTACAATTTCGAGCTGGAACCGCTCCACGCTAACCATTACGCCGGCGTCGAATTACAATGGTTCCTTCTCGCTCACTCTGACCGCGACTTCGACAGAGGCGAGCACCGGCGCGACGGCCACCGATACACGCACGATTGATGTAACTGTCAATGCTGTGAATGATGCACCGACCGGCGGCGTCAGCATCTCCGGGTCCGCAACGCAGGGTCAGACGTTGACGGCCGGCAACACACTCGCCGACGCTGATGGGCTCGGCACGGTCAGCTATCAGTGGAGCCGCGACGGCGTCGTCATCTCGGGTGCCACGGCAGGCACCTACACGCTCGCCGAGGCCGATGTCGGCCACGCCATCACGGTGACGGCGTCCTACACGGACGGGCAGGGCACGGCGGAGGCGATCACCTCGGCGGCAACGTCGGCGGTCGGCAATGCCAACGATGCGC
>JBAZXL010000023.1:0-63973 GCA_041659825.1 Hyphomicrobium sp. | reverse complement strand
GCGGGCAAGCCGTGTAACCAACCTCCCTCTTCCCACGGACCACCTCGCAAAGGAGCACCCAAACGCGCCTCTTAGATGAGGACGTAAGACCATGGCTGGACAGCTTTGGAGCGTTGCCGCTGAGGGTGGATACATGTATTCCGACGAATTGTCGGATGTGATCCGCCAGCAGCTGCAGCCTCTCACCAAGTTCCGTCAACTGTGCGATGCCAAAGACGCAGTTGATAAGGGCATGCACCGCGGCTCCCGCTTCTATTGGGATGTGTACTCCAACATCTCGACGCAGGGCCGCCGCCTTTCGGAGACCGGACCGATCCCGGAATCCGGCTTCACCGTGGCGCAGAAGAGCCTGACGGTTCAGGAAGCTGGCAACAGCGTTCCCTACACCGGATTGCTTCAATCGCTGGCGAAGCATGACGTCGTGTCGATCATCGACCAGACGTTGAAGGACGACGCTCGCAAGTATTTCGACATCGAGGCGTTCTTGCAGTTCAAGAACACCCTGCTTCGATGCAACGCGACGTCGGGCACCAACACCACCGCGATCACCCTCGACACCGCCGGCACCTGCACGACGACCAACAACGTCGCGATGGGCACCGGCCACGTCAAGGCGATCGTGGACACCATGAAGGAGCGGAACATTCCGACCGCTCGTGGCGACGACTACGGGTGCATCACCCACGTCACCACGCTCCGCACCTTCAAGAACTCGCTGGAGTCGATCAACCAGTACACCGAGACTGGTCTGTCGCACATCTACACCGGCGAGGTCGGCCGCTACGAGGGTACGAGGTTCATCGAACAGAACTTCATCCCCAAGGGCGGCGCGGCGGACTCGACGACCTACGACGCATGGGCCGGTACGGCTGATGCGTGGAACAACGGTCTTTCGAGTTGGGCGTTCTTCTTCGGCGCGGACCGCGTCGCGGAGGCTTATGTCATCCCCGAGGAAATCCGCGCGAAGATCCCGGGCGACTTCGGTCGCTCGAAGGCCATCGCCTGGTATTACCTGGGCGGTTTCGGGATCGTGCATAATGATGCGACCAATTCTCGCATCATGATGTGGGATTCGGCAGCGTAGGAAAGGAGAGAAAACAATGTCCTACGACAACCCGACGACTATCCGTTACGAGATCGGCACGGATTCGCCGATCCAGTTCGGCGCCGATGGCGAAGCGAAGAGCTATTCGTATATCGGTCCCAAGGGCAAGAAGGGCCTTGTTCGCGACATCGAGATCGAGATCACCGAAGACATGGTGGGCACCACCACCGTCCCGGAGATCGGGGTCGGCGATGCCGCGAGCGATCTGGGCTCGCTCGACAACGAGTATGCCCGCTTCCGGCTCGGCTCGACCGCGATCCTTGGTTACACCACGGCGCTGTCCCCGAACCCGGTCCGCGCCTCGTCCTTCGTGGACAGCTACAACGAGGTGGCGGCCACGACCAACCCGGGCAAGCAGAGCACGAACTATTCGGAGCACGTCGCTCTGGAGAAGGCGTTCATCCCTGCCGACACGGCGTTCTTCATCAGCCTGGTCCCCGGCTCCGGCGGCACCGAGACTGGCGCTGGCACCGTCTCCGTCGAGATCGACTGGTTCTAACGCCAGCCACAACATGAGAGGCCCCGGAATGATCCGGGGCCTTTTTTCTTTTCGGGGAGACCGAAATGTTCCGCTTCTACGGGGGCAACCCCAACCAGCCGACGCGGGCCAAAGACCCGCGTCCCGTTGAGCGCCACTATGACGACGCGACCGGCAATGCCGGTCTCGACGGCTTCACGCGCTTGTCCAAGGCCGATCGCGAGACCGGCTATCGCCCACCTGTCGGCCAAGCCACTCCCGAGTGGCCCCGCAACATCATCGAGGATTGAAGCATGAAGAAGGAATCGAGCGGCGGCAACACGCAGACCGTGAGCGCTGCGCGCGGCCAGAAGATCGTCCGCGGCTTCGGCCGTGACGACTCCAGCATGGATGTGCCCAACGCCATGGGCAAATCCATGGGCGGCGGCACCAGCAACCTTTCCCACTCCCTGTCCGGCTCGTCTGCCGTGCAGGAAGGCAAGTAAGGGGCCGTCACCATGGCATCTCCCACATTGAAACTGGACAGGTCGCGCGCGTTCGCGACCTGTCATGGGGAAAACCTGACCCACGCCTTCGAGCAGGACGGGCTCCCGTTCAACTTCCAGGGCGAGTTGGTTGCTCGCCTGATCACGCCGGAGCAGAAGGCTCTGGTCGACAAGAAACTCAAGCGCCTCGCCAAGCTGGCGGGCAAGGCTCCGGGCGACGAACCCGCTGCACCTGGCGATGCGGCCTCCTCCGACGAGGTGTCCGATGCCGACGCCAGCACGGAGATGAACTTCGAGCAGTGGCTCAAGGACGAGGTCCGCTACGAGCCGCATGCGGTCTTCAAGGAGGCCAAACGCCGCTACAGCAAGGTCTTCTCCAACTACCGGGATCTCGCCGAGTTCCTTGTGTTCGAGGAACAGATTTGCGGCCCGGAAGACGTTCCGACCAAGTTGAAGGCGTGACCACATGGCCATGAGCTACACCACCCTGATCGCGGCAAAGACCACCGCGGGCAGCATCAAGCGCTGGGTTAATTACTCGGAACTGGATGCAGAGCAGATCGTGCTGGAAGCTCAGGCCTTGCTTTACCAGACGCTTCGTGTGCGAGAGATGCGGACCGAGTTCTCGGACCTGTCTCTCGCAGACGGCGATTCCTACAAGGCGCTGCCGAGCGGCTTTCTCGACCCGATTGCGCTGAAAGACGTCACCAACAACATCGACCTCCGGCTGGTGCCGGAGCCCAATCTGATCCGCTCACGGGTCTACGAGAGTGCCGTCCTGATCGACGGCACGCCGCAGCAATACGCCATCTTCGGCGAGAAGCTGCAGTTCGAGTACACCTATGAGTCCGCCGCCACCCTCAAACTGGTCGGCTACAAAACGCCGGACGTTCTGGCTACGACCACCAACGAGACCAACTTCCTCACCTCCCGCTATCCGCATTTGCTTCGCGTGGCCTGCATCACCCAGGCCTACGACTTCATGTCGAACATGGCGAAGTACCAGAGCAACCTGACGCTTCTCAGCGCCTTGATAGAGAAGACGAACGCGGAAAGCGATCTCAGCTATCGCGGCGCCGAGTTCGAGGTAGGGGTCTACTAAATGCCCGCCGATACCAATTCAACGTTGCTCGGCCTGCTGCTGCAGGGCACCGGCAACAACTCCAATTCATGGGGCGAAAACCTCAACAACTTTGTCTTCACCTATCTCGAGAACGCGGTCGCGGGCTACAGCGCGATCAGCGTCAACGGCGGGAGCGACACGCTGACGGCGGCGCAGCACCGCACGATGCTGCTGGATTTTACGGGGACGCTGGCTGCCGAGCAGACCGTCGAGGTGGACAATACCACCAAGCGATGGATTGTCCGCAACGCGACGACCGGCGCTTACGCGCTCAAGTTCAAGACTGCCTCTGGGACCGCTGTGACCATTCCGCAGGGGGGGATTTGCGAGCTCTGGTGTAATGGCAACGACACCCTCTATGTTGGAGGGTCATTCGACGCGAGTGGGCGAATACTGGCGGCCTCTTTCACGGACGGGACAATTTCTCTGCCCGGCATAGCATTCGCCAGTGAGCCAGCGATGGGCGTACGGCGGGTTTCATCCGGCACCATGGCGCTGACCGTTGGCGGCGTTGATATAGCCACCATCTCGGCGACCGGCGTCAATGTCGCCACCGGGCTTGCTCTGTCCGTCGGCGGCGCCGCTGTCGTCCCATCCGGCACCGAAGTCCAGTATACCGGCATCCGGGCCCCGACCGGGTGGTATTTCGAGTACGGTCAGACATTGACGCGGGCGGACGATCCCGGACTGCTTGCCGCGCTGACCGAGGCATTCACCGCCGACACCAACGGCACCACGACACTCTCAAATGTGTCGGCCGATCTTCGCAATCTCGGCCTTGAGGGTTCCACGCTGGAAGGCACCGGCATGGCGACCGGTGCGGTCATCTCTTCGGTCGATTCCGCGACGCAGATCACCATGTCACTCGCTGCCACCAACACCGCCACCGGCGGCGCTGTGCGCGCCTTCCCCTACGGCAACGGCGATGGCTCGACCACCTTCAAGTTGCCTGACGCGCGCGGGACAACGGCGTTCGGTCGCGGGGCGATGGGCGGCACCGATGCTGCGCTCGTCACCTTTGCCGTGTCCGGCATTCGCGGCGAGCGGCTGAACGGCGGCGGTGGGGCGCAGTCCGTCACCCTGGCAGCCAACCAAATCCCGTCGCTGACATCCACCGGGAATAACACGATCACGGTCAACTCGACGCGAGGAGACGTGATGGTTACCCCGGCGGCGGTTGGAAGCGGTAGCTCTTCCACGGGCGCGGTTGGACAGGCAACCATCACTTCGACCGGCGTCAACTCGATCAGCGTCGCCTACACCAACGGGTCTCAGCAGGTGGTCAACAAGATGCCGCCCGCGCGCGTCCGCAACGTGATCATCAAACGCTGATGTCTATTTCCCGAATGCGTCGCAAGGCGCTGGCAGCCCTGCCTTTCCGATCACTGTGGGAGGTGTCGGGAGGGCGGGGCTGTTCTCAATCAACCCCAGTATCCGGCGGGCGCGAGAGACGCCATACCGACCTTCACAAGCGCGAAGAGAAGCGCCGCACTGACCATAAAAATAAAAAGCCGCATGGTCTCAAAGTACACCCGCAATCCCAGATGGGCAAGATGCCTGCGATAAACGGTTTCCATGTCTGACGAATTTCCCCCGATTGCCCTGACGCCGCCGCCCGGCGTCGTCAAGTCGGAGTCTGATCGCATCGTCGAGGGACGATGGACCAATACGCAATGGATGCGCTTTGCCGACGGCAGGCCGCAGAAGATGGGCGGCTGGACCGTGCAGACCACGTCGATCTCGTCCGGCACGTTGCGCCAGATGCACGTATGGCGCGATCTGAACTCGGTCGAATACATCGCTGGCGGCTCCTACAAGAAGCTCTATGTCTACGAGCGCGACTTCACCCAGCACGACATCACGCCGCTGGATGCCTCCGGGACGCTCGGGACCGATCCATTCGACGTGACGAATGGCAGCGACATTGTTACCGTCACCCATGCCGCGCACGGGCGCAATCCCGGAGATCGCGTCAGTTTCTCCGGCGCGACCGCGGGCGGCGGCATCACCATCAATGGCGGCTATGACGTTTACACGGTGCCAGGCGCAGGCTCCTACACCATCATTCACAGCGCAGCGGCCACCTCGACGGACTCCACCACCGGGGGGGGCGCTGTTGCTTACGAATACGAGGTGCCGATCGGAGTGGATCGCGGAGCCTACGGTCTCGGCTATGGCGTCGGCGGCTACGGCATCGGAGGCTATGGCGAGGAGCATTCCGGCTCCACCCTGTTCATCGAGCCGCGCGTCTGGTCCTTCGACCATTTCGGCCGGATACTTCTGAGCGCCTTCAACGGCGGATCGGTCTACGATTGGGATCCTGCCGACGTTCCGGCGTGGGGCAGGGCTGTTGTCATCGCCGGCGCCCCGACCGACGTCCGCTTCATGTTCATCACGGAAGAGCGCTTCGTAATGGCGCTCTGCGAGGACATGCGGGTGGATTGGTGCAGCCAGGGCGATTATACGATCTGGACGCCGGCCACCGGAAACACCGCCAACACCCGCACGCTTTCGGAAGGCACAAAGCTGATCGGCGGGCGCTCGCTCGGCAATCACATCTCCTGCATCTGGTCTGACTTCGCGCTCTACATCTTTCAATACACCGGAGCGTCCAGCGTGTTTTCGACCCGCGTCGCGGGCAAGAACTGCGGGCTGGTCTCCCCCTCCTGTGCAGTCACAGCGGGCGGCATCGCCTACTGGATGGGCCACACCACCTTTTATCTCTACAACGGATCGGTGCAAGCCATCCCGAACGTGCAGGATGTCAGGGATTACATCTTCGACAATTTCCGCTCCGAATATGGCTACCTCGCATGGGGCCAATACCTCCCGAAGTTCAACGAGGTGATCTGGTTCTACGTCGCGCTGGGAGAGGACGAGCCCAGCTACTACGTTCTGCTGGCGCTCAAGGACTTCTCCTGGGCGACCGGAGCGCTTGAGCGAACCTCCGGCACCGCGTTCAGCCACGGCGACACGCGGCCCTATTTCGCAAAGTCGGACGGGCATATCTACCTGCATGAGGATGGCGTCAACGGCGACGGCGCCGCGATCCGCGCCACCATCACGCTCGGCCCGTCGAGCCTGCAGTCCGGTGCAGCGATCTTCAACATCGACGGCATCAACGCCGATTTCTACGAGCAGGCCGGGGACATCGAAGCGACGTTCACCGGATATGACCGGCTGCGGAGTTCGACGGTCGACACCCAGACCGTGACCATCGAGACCACCGACGACCTGATCGACCTGCGCCTGTCCGGCCGCTACATCAGCCTCGAACTCGTGACCGACGTGATCGGCGGATACTTCCGCTTCGGCAAGCCGGACGTGCTGGTGTCCTCGAACGGGACGCGCCGGTGAGAGTGCTATTTCTCGGCCAGCCGCTCAACAATGACGACTTTGCCCGATGGGCGCTTGAGGCGTTCCGCGAGATCGAGCGTGCCTCCTATGAGGACATTGCGGAAGTTGCGGACGCCTACACCGTAACCGGAACACTAACCGAAACGAGGTCTCTCGATGTCGACACTCCCACAGCCGCAAACATCGCCGCCGTCCTTGGAACCCTCCTCACCGACCTCAAAAAGCGGGGAGTCAACAAGGAGCAGTAGGCTCGTCGTCCGCGGGGCGATGTCCGACGAGGACGTGATCGCCATCCACAAACTGCTGATGCTGATGGGCGAGGAGGTCGCGGTGGCTCCGGTCGACCCGATCATCGTCATGGAGGACGTCTACAACCTGGTCCGGGGCGACCGCGGCGCCTTCCTGATGGCAAGCCGCGACGGCAGGCTGGTCGGCGTGATGGGGCTTGAGAACAGCCGCTACCGCTACTCGCGGGAATACTGCATGCGCGAGGTCTACCTGTTTGTCCACCCCGAGCACCGCGGCGATGACGTGCTCGGAGCGCTGCTGGCGGAAGCCCGCGCGATTGCCGACATGGTGGCTAAGGAACTCTATGTGACGATTGCAAACCCCAACCGCCGACGCGGCAAGACGGAGAAGATCGCAAGTCTGCTCCGCTACCAGCCGGTCGGCTCAATCTACGCTATGCATCCGAGGAACTGAACAATGGGCTGCTTTGGCGACAGTCAAGAAACCGGCCGGAAGACGACCACCAACGCGCTTCCCGCCTATCTGGAAAACGCCGCGCAGGCGAACGTGTCGAACGCGATGAACCTCTCGAACAAGCCGTTCCAGGCTTACACGGGGGAGATGACCGCACCGCTGACGGGCAACCAGACGGACGCCTTCGGCCTCATCAAGTCGATTGCAGGATCCGAGAACCCGTACCTTTCGGACATCGAAGGGCTCTACAAACAGTTTTCCGGAGCGCCGGCGTCCACCATCACGGCGCCGACCTCCGGCGAAATCGACCAGTACATGAACCCCTACATCATGGCGGCGATGCAGCCGCAGTTGCAGGACATCGCCCGCTCCGGCGAGGGCCAGCGCAAGATGCTCGACGCCTCTGCAACGATGGATGGTGCCTTCGGCGACGCGCGCTCCGGCGTGGCGCTGGGCGAGCAGCTTCGCAACGAGGGGCAGATCCGGTCGAATGCGGTGGGCACGGGCATGTCCGACGCCTTCAAGACGGCGCTGGCCGGGCTGATGGACACCAAGAAGACCAACGCCAACCTCAACGAGACCGCGCTGCAACGCCTCATCACCGGCGGCAAGGCCATGACCGATCTCGACCTGTCGCAGGTCAACCGCGGGCTGACCACGGCGGACGCGCTGGCGAAGGCCGGCAAGGTCGAGCAGGACACCAATCAGGCCGCCGACACCGCGAAGATGACCGAGTTCCTGCGCGGGCAGGGTTGGGACGCGCAGAAGATCGCGATGGTTACGGCGGCGCTTTCCGGCACGCCGAAATCCACCACGTCGACGGCGGTCGAGGAGCAGCCGAACAATTCCGGCTTCGGCATCCTCGGTTCTCTTCTCGGTACGGTCCCTTCCATTCTCAAACTCTCCGACCGCAGGCTCAAGCACGAGATCAGCGTCATCGGCGCGACGCTGGACGGCTTGCCGATCTATCGCTTCAAGTACATCGGCAGCGACACATGGGAGATCGGGCTGATGGCGCAGGACGTCGAGGAGGTCACGCCCGATGCCGTGCATGAAGTCGAGGGAATAAAAATGGTCGATTATGGCAAAGCGACCCAAGCCGCCGCTGAGATTGGAGCATCTGTCTGATGAACCTCATGGACCTGATCGCGGGGCTGCAACAGATGCAGGCCCCGCCCTCGATGCCGGGCATGATGCCGCAGGACGATATGAACGGTGCACCGCCGACGCTCGGCGGAATGGGCGATGGACCGGACATGCCAACCAGTGGGGCGACCGATTTCAGCGCGCGCGGGCGCGCGCCGATCAGCGTTCCGCTTCCGACACAGCGACCGGATGGAGCTCCGCTGGCGAACCCTGCCGACATCACCGCTTTCGCGCCGACCGACATCCAGCGCGCACAGCGCGGGATGCCGCCGATCCCAATGACGGGCGTGCCGGGCCAGGAGCAGAACAGCCTGCTCTCGGCAATCGCGCCAGGCATCACGCGCCAGCCAACCGCGATGGACAAGGCGATGGCCTCTCTCGGCGGCGGGCTGTCCACCGTGACCGGCAACACCGCTGGCGGCGCGTTCGCGCGCGGCATGGGCGGTGGCCTGAAAGCAGGGACCGCGCAGGACAAGACCGACTTCGACCAGCAGATCAAGGAGCTCGCGGCGGTGCAGAAAGCCAGGGAGAGCGGCGACACCTCCGCCTACAAGCAGGCGATGACGAACTATTACAAGGTGCTCGCCACCACGAAGGGCCAGCAGGCGGCGGCCGGCGGCCCCGCCGGAAAACCGCCGCGGTCGATCGACGGCAGGCTGCTCTTCGACAAGGCCGAACGCGCGCTCCAGGGAGCCTACCGCGCTATCGACGGCGACTTCCGGTTGAAGCCGGAGGAGAAGGCCGCCCGCAAAGCCGCCGAGGCCGCCCGCATCTACAAGGGATATGGCCTCAACCCGGACGGCACCGATGCCGGCGGTACGAAGCCCGGCAAGGTGGCCGGCAAGCCCGCCGCCGCCGCAGGCTCGGAAATCTCGATGCAGGGAGATGGCACGCAGGGCAACGCCTACGCGCCAAATTCCAAGGATGACTACGACCAGATCGAATCCGGCTCGTACTACATCCACCCGTCCTCCGGTGAAATCCGTCGCAAGAAGTAAGCCCCCCACATGGCATTTGAAGACCTGATCGGCGGCGTCGATGACGCCGAGGACATCGACGCGCCCGATGACATCGTCTCGCCGGACCTGATCCAGTCGCGGGCCGAGCGCAAGGGCCTGCCGACCGACGTCGGCGCGCGCGCCAGGACCATCGACTTCGGCGCCGACGACGAGGTGATCGGGCCCGCTCCCGTCCGCACCCGGAAGGCCGCGCCAGCGGTCAGCTTCGGCGACGACGACGAGGTGATCGGCTCCGCGCCGGTCAAGAACCCGCCGCTGCCCAAGGCGCGCCCGGCCGACGCCCCCGGCCTGATCCAGCCGACCCAACCCATCCCCCCCGTTCAAGGCCTCGAAGGCGCACCATTCCGCGCTCCCGGCAGCGGCATGTCCACGAACATGCTGACCGGTGACGAGGCATATAAAGAGCATCAGGACAACATCGCCGGCGCCGAGGCAGGCGTTGCCGAAGCCCGGGCCCGGCTGGACGCCGCCGAGCAGCGAGATCGTGAGACCTCCGGCGCGGCGCGCCGCCGCGGCACGTCCAGCGACCAGCAGCGCCTCGTCATCGAGGCCGAACTCGAGACCGCGCGCCAGAACCTCGCCGACGCCGAGTCTGGACTTTCGGCCGCCAAACGCTCCGCTCCCCCCACCCAGACCCCGCTGCGCGACGCAGCGTCCCGCTTTGCGACCGCCGTTGGGACCATCGTCCCGGACGTGGTCGGCGGCCTTGCCCGGCCGCTCGACGCTGGCCTCGACGCCGTCGGCGTAAAGGGCGGCACCGGTGCGGCGGAAGCCATGCGGAAGGCGTCCGAGAAGATCGCACTGGCGAACCAGCCGGATTACACCCGCGAGGAGGATTTCACCGCCAAGATCGGCCAGGGCGCGGGCTCCGCGGTCGGCTTTGTCGCCACGGGCGCCATCGGCAAGGCGGCTGGCCTGCCGGCATGGGCCGCCTCCGGCGTGGCTGGCGCAGCGCAGAACGCCGAGCAGTATTACCGCGAGGCCGACAATCTCGGCGCTCCCGCCTACAAGAAAGCGCTGGCTTATATCGCTGGCGGTGCCATCGGATCCACCGAAGCCGTCGGCCTTGGCCGGATCGCCGACGAACTCGACAAGACCACCGGCGGCGGCGTGAAGCGGTATTTCGGGCTGATCGCCAAGGAGATGGGCGAGGAGGGCCTGCAGGAGGGCGTTCAACAGCTGCTCGACAACATCGCCAAATATGGCCTGTTCGGCAAAGACCCCGGCGACATCACCAAGGACGTTGCCACCAACGCGCTGATCGGCGCGATGCTCGGCATGGGGATGGCCGGGACGCTGGGACTGCCCGGGCTGGTCGGCGGCAGCCGCCGCGCCGAGGCGAACGTGCCGGTCCCGCCACAGGTACCGGTCACGCCGGAGGACATCGCCGCGCAGGTTCTCGGCGAGTCGTCCGTACCGCCTGTCAACCCCCAAAGCAGTGGGAGAAATGGGGCGTCCCAGCCCGCCGAGGAAATTACCCCACAGCCAAGCAATACCAATGCGTTACCCACTGAAACGCCTGCCGAGGAAATCAACCCCGCACCCACCCCGGAGCAGGGGCAGGCAGCCGCCGACGGCGACCGCGCCATGCTGCGCGCCTACGGCTACGATGACCAAAACATCGACGACATGGGCCCGGCGCAGATCGCCGCCGAGGTGGCCGCCGCCGAGGAAGCCGGGATCGAGCCGGAGTTCGGGCAGGACGACACCCCCGCAGGCAGCCGCGCCGCGCCGGTCGAGGTCAAGACCCCGGAGGACGTGAAGGCAGTCGCGGCCGCCGCCAGCGCCGACTACACCCCGGCCCAAGGCGAGGCCAACAACCGCCCGCTCGGGCACGGCAAGTGGAACGGCCTGCCGATCTCGATGGAAGTCGCCAAGGGCGGCGTCCGCAAGATGGTCAACCCGAAAACCAAAGAGCCGGTCGAGGTGACGCACGCCGGCGCGGCCTACGGCTATTTCAAGGGGACCGTCGGCGCCGACGGCATGCACGTCGACCTCTACATGGGCGAGAACCCGGAGAGCGACAAGGTTTTTGTCATCGACGAGATCGACCGCGACACCGGCAAGTTCCGGCAGTCGAAGGTCATGGGCGGCTTCAACACCGAGGCCGAGGCCCGCGCCGCCTATGTCGGCACATCGAGCAAGGGCGAGGACACCATCGGCGGCATCGGCGAGACCACCGCCGCCGGCCTGAAAGACTGGCTCAAGAACGGCAACACCAGGAAGCCGTTCCTCAAGACCAAGGCCGTGGCACCCGCCAAGCCGACCAAGAGCAGCGAGCCGATGAGCCTGATGCAGTTCATCGCCAGCCGGGGCGGGCTCGCGCCGCACCCCGAGTTGAGCGCGATCGGCATCACCGGCTCGAAGCGCGTTCAGGTGCCCGGCAAGAAGGGCTTCTTCGGCGTGGTGCGCCCGACCGGCGACAGCCTGGACATGATGCGCGAGGCGCTTGAGGAAGCCGGATACCTGCGGGGCGAGATCAACAAGACCTCGACCGTCCGCGACCTGCTCGACGCCATGGACGCCGAGGAGCGCGGCCAGCGCAAGGCGGCTGAGGGCGAAGAGGGCACCCCGACCAAGGGCGAGACCCAGCGGCTCGACGAGGAGAACGCCAACCGCGACGCCATCGAGGCCGACAACCGCGCCGAGATCGAGCAGATGCTCCGCGACGCCGGCATGCCCGACGGCATCACCAACGAGGCAGACATCGCGCTGGCCGCCCGGATCATGGTCGACGAGGGGCTTGGCCCCGACGAGGCCCTCGACCGTGCTGCGCTGCGGAATGTCGATCAATACAATTCGGAAGACGTGACCACGGACGACCTCGATGATACATTCGGATTTGGAGCGATAGATGCTGTTCAGCCCCGACCAGTACAGGAAGATGAGCGGCCTGCTGCGGCAGAAAGCAGCGGCGCACAGCGACCCGGAGAAGAAAGCCGACCTGATGAGCCGGTCGATGACGTTCCTCGCGCTGGCGAAGATCGCGAAGGATCCGGCCAAGGTGAAGCGGCAGAAGCGACCGAGCGAGCCGAGCAAGCCAAGGATGAAGGGCCTGCCGCCGATCAGGGCGTAACGCCAGCACTCAGCGGCGCGGGCGTCTCGTTTGACGGCAAGCGTCCCGTTCAGACCGAGGCCATCAAGGCACTTTACCCGGAGTGGAAGCGGCTCAAGGCGCGGCTGGATATCGGCGATATTACCGATGCCGAATTGAACCGGCTCGATGTTCTCAACAAGAAGATACTCGGCCGCGCGAACGATGATGCCACCACCGAGCGCACCGAGGCCGGCGAGCAGACCGTGCTGCCGGGCGCGGAGAAGATCGGCGACGGCGAGCAGGCGCAGCGCGCGGCGGACAAGCCGCTCAAGCCGAAGGTGGCGCAGAAGCCGGCCGACGATGGCCTGTTCGGGGATGAGAAGGATCAGACCGACCTTCTCGACGTGAAGCCGCAAGAGCCGAAATCTGAACCCGATCTGGACTTCGACAGCATCATCGACGAGGCGCTGGATCAGTACGCGCCGGAGAAGCCGAAGGAGCCGAGCAAGCCGCGCGCGCCCAGCCGCGGCAAGGCGACGCCGCGCGGGGCGGGCCGAGCCGCGAAGTCGGCGGCGAAGAACGTCGGCATGGGGCTGGCCGATGTCGCCAAGGGCCTCGACGCGCTGTTCAGCCCGAAGAACAAGTTGGGTGCCGGGCCGTCGTTCGACGAGGAGACCTACGCCAAGGCCAAACCGCTGTTCATGTCGGGCGTGGCGCATTTCGCGGAGGCCGGTCGAGACGTCCGGCAGATGCTCAACGAACTGGTGAAGTACCTGATCCAGACCGCGAAGATGGATCGCGCCACCGTCCACGAGATGCGGGACTACCTGAAACAGTTCGCCAGCGACGTGCAGTCGGGCGCAATTGACCTGAATGCAGAACAGGCAGATAATGAGCAACCCACGGAGAGCGCCGATGAGCGTACCGGAACTGATGGCACTGGCCCGCAAGCACTGGACGAAACACCTGCCGAACAAGGTTCGGGAGTTGAAGGCGAGCGGGGAACTGAACGAGGCCCTGCACGGAGCGGCGAGCCTGGCGCAGACGGAGATCGACCATCTCAAGAGCCGGGGCTACCAGGAGCACGAGGCGAGGGAGGTGGCGCTGAGGCAGTTCATCCTGCTGCCGGAAGAGGCAAGGGACGACGAGCAGGCGCAAGAACTCGCCGAGATGGAAGCCAACTACCAGAAGAACGTGGCTCCGCTGCTGGTGATGGACGACGCGGACCCGAACGGGTAACGGAGGCCGCAAGTCTTCCCGCGGTCAACTACCGGATCACCGACGAGACCGAGCTCGGGCAGGGCTCGGAGACCGTCAAGTTCCGCGACAACATCGCAGCCATTGAAACCCTGAAAACCATCGAGCGCGAGAACCGCCGCGCCACCGCGGACGAGCAGCGCACCCTTGCGCGCTATGTCGGGTGGGGCGGTCTCGCCAACGCCTTCCGGGACACCGAGGGCAATCTCAAACCGGACTGGCAGGCCCGAGGCGAAGCCCTCGAAGGGCTGCTGACCAAGGAAGAGTTGATGGCCGCCCGCCGGTCGACCCGCAACGCGCACTATACCTCGCGCACCGTGGTCGATGCGATGTGGGGCGCCGCAAAGCATCTCGGCTTCAAGGGCGGGCTTTCGCTCGAACTGTCCGCCGGCACCGGCAACTTCCTTGGGCTGGTGCCCGAGGACGTCGCGGGCAATACCCGCTTCCTCGCGGTCGAGTTCGACAGCCTCACCGCACGGATTGCGAAGGCCCTCTATCCGCAGGACACCGTCCTGCATTCCGGCCTGCACAAGGTTCCGCTGCCCGACGGCGAGGCGGTGCTGAACATCGGCAACCCGCCGTTCGGCTCGGAGTCGCTGCGCTTCCAGTACAAGCCGGAACTGGCCGGGCTCTCGATCCACAACCAGTTCTTCCTTGCCGGCCTCGACGCGCTGCGCCCGGGTGGCCTGCAGATCATGGTGGTTTCGCGCTACCTGCTGGACGCCCAGGAGAGCAGGTCGCGCGAGATGATCGCGGCCAAGGCGAAACTGCTGGGTGCCATCCGCCTGCCCGACACCGCATTCAAGGAGAACGCGCGCACCGAAGTCGTGACCGACATCCTGTTCCTGCAGCGGCTCACCGCCGCGGAAGAAGCGGAGATGAAGGCGATCTTCGAGGGCGCGCGGCAGCCGGGCAAGGGCGCCGCCGCCGAGAGCGCGCGCAAGGACGCGGCAGAGCAGATCCCGTCATGGACCAAGACCGCCACCGTCGCCGACCCGCTCGGCGGCGAGGACATGGTGGTGAGCAGCTATTTCGCCAGCAACCCCCGCATGGTCATGGGCAAACTGGAACGCTCCGGCACGATGCGGACCAAGGAAGAGGTCAATGTCACGCTGCCGAAGGGCACCGATCTCGGTGCCATGCTCAACAAGGCGATCCAGAGCCTCCCGAGAGACGTGCTGGACCTGCATCAGGAGGTGATGGACGCCACCCTCAAGCGTCATCAGAGCATGGGCGAAAGCCTTGCGATCGCGCTGGCCGGACACGAAATCGGCCACGTCCAGCGCGAGGACGGCAAGCTGGTCCATGTCTCCGAGCGCGAGACCCCCGCCGGCGGCTTCGAGCCGATCAAGCGCACCATCACGGCGGACACCCCATGGTCGCGCGATCTGGTCATGGATGCGGACGGCAAATACTATGTGCTGGACGCCAAGGTCGACGCCAAGGGCGCGAAGGTCAAGGAAGGCAAGCGCAACGTCTATGAGCGCAAATACTTCGAGGGCAACGTCGTCCCCTCCGGGATGCGGCTCGGCCAGGCGCGGTTGGAGAAGCTCGGCGGCCTCGTCACCCTGCGCGATCTGGTCAAGCGGCAGCTGGTGCTGGAATCCGAGGATGCCGCAGCCGACGAGATGGAGGGCAACCGCAAGAAGCTCGCCAAGGCGTACCAGTCCTACACCGCCAGCAACGGCCTCTTGAACGACCCCGCCAACGTGCGGCTGCTCAACGACCTGCCCGACGGCGCGCTGGTGGCCGCCCTCGAGATCGGCTACCGCGCCGCCATCACCAACGCCAAGGCGGCGCGCACTGGCGAGAAGGCAAAGCCTGCTTCCGCCACCCCGGCCCCGATCATGTCGCGCCGGGTGGTGCCAAAATACGAGCCCGCCACCAAGGCCGACACCCCCCAGGATGCGCTTTCGATCACGCTTTCCGAAACCGGCCATGCCGACATGGATCGCATCGCGCGGCTGCTCGGCCTCAGCCGGGAAGAGGCAATCGAGAAACTGACCGTTGGCGAAACCCCCTTGCTCTACAAAGACCCCGAAACCGGCGGCTTCGAGACCCGCAACGGCTATCTGTCCGGCAACGTCGCCCGCAAGCTCAAGGCGGCGCAGGCGGCGGACCTTGCTGTCAACGTCAAGGCGTTGCAGGAGGTGCAGCCCGAGCGCTGGGGCGCGGAGAACGTCAGCGTCATCATGGGATCCGCCTGGGTGCCGCCGAAGGTCTATGAGGATTTCGTCACGCACCTGCTCGGCGTTCCGGCCCGGGTGAACTTCTCGCAGATCACCAACAGTTTCAACCTGTTCGTCAACGACTACGGCAACGACAAGATCGACCAGTGGGGCATGAACGAGGCCCCGCCCGACGCCATCGTCCGCAACATGCTCAATTCGCGCGTCACCAAGGTCATGGATTATGACAGTGACGGCAAGGCGCATGTCAACCAGGAGAAGACCGCGCTCGCAGCCCTCAAGCAGAAGGAGATCGAGAACGAGTTCTCCGATTGGGTGTTCCGCGACGCTGACCGCCGCAACCTCCTCGTCGACATTTTTAACGAGAAGTTCAATACCCGCGTCAACCGCCAGCACGACGGCACGCACTTGACCCTGCCGGGCAAGGTGCCGGACGAGGTCATCCAGTTGCGCCGCCACCAGAAGAACGCGGTGTGGCGCGGCATCTACGAGCGGTTCATGCTGCTCGACCACGTCGTCGGCGCCGGAAAGACCTTCACGGCGATTGCCCGCGCCATGGAGCGGCGCCGCATGGGTCTGTCCCGCAAGCCCATGATCGCGGTGCCGAACCATCTGGTCGAGCAATGGACGGCGGACGTCTACCGGCTGTATCCGGCGGCGAAGGTGCTCGCTGCCGGCAGCAACCAGTTCGACAAGAAGAACCGCCGCAGGCTGTTTGCCAAGATCGCGACCGGCGATTGGGACATCGTCATCGTCCCGCATTCCTCGTTCGGATTCATCGGGATTGCACCCGAGACCGAGACCCGTTTCCTCGAAGAGGAGTTGCGGATCGCCCGGACGGCCTTGAAGGAAGCGGAGGAGTCCGCATCGCAACTCGGCGGCCGCGGCAAGCCGTTCACGGTCAAGCAGGCCGAAGCCCTCGTCACCAAATTAGAGACCAAACTGGACGGCCTCAAGAAGCAGGGCCGCGACAACATGCTCACCTTCGAGCAGATGGGCGTGGACGACCTGACCATCGACGAGGCACACGAGTTCAAGAATCTGTTCTACTCCTCAAGCCTGACCAACGTGAAGGGGATGGGCGACAAGGGCGGTTCGCAGAAGGCGTTCGATCTCTACAACAAGGTCCGCGTGCTGCGGGATACCCCGACCGGCACCGTCACCTTCATGACGGGCACGCCGATCTCCAACAGCGCCGTCGAGATGTACAACATGATGCGCTATCTCGCGGCGCAGGATTTGGCCGATCTCGGATTGGAGCACTTCGACGCCTGGCGCACGCAATCGGTTTCCGCTTCCGCCGCGTTCGAGCCCACGGAATCCGGCTCCGGCTTGAAGGAAGTGACCCGGCTCGGCCGTTCGTGGTCGAACATGCGGGCGCTGATGGAACTCTATTATTCCTTCACCGACAGCGTTTCGCAGGACGACATCAACAAGTGGTATGCCGAGGACAACAACGGCGCCCGCTTCCCGGTCCCGAAGGTGAAGGACGGCGGGCGCAAGGAGGTCATCGTCAAGCCGACCCCGGCGCAGCGGGCCGTGCTCACGCAGATCGTGTCGGACTTCAACAGCCTACCGAGCATCAGTGACCCCGAGGAGCGCAACAAGGAGCGGCTGAAACTGATGGACCGGGCGCGCAAGGTCTCGCTCGACGTGCGCGCCGCCGAACCATATTCGCAGAGCAAGGAAGAGGGCGGCAAGCTCGACCAGATCGCCGATAATGTCGCGCGCATCTACAAGGCCACCACGGCGGACGCCGCAACGCAACTGGTGTTCATCGACCGCAGCGTCAAGTCGTCGAAGGGCGACAACAAGCGCATCAAAGCCTATGACGACCTGCTGGCCCGGCGCGATGCCGCGATGGAGGCCGGTAACGAGCGCCAGTACCGAGAGATCGTCGAAGCCCTCGAAGCCTACGATGCCAACGAGATGGAGAGCCTGAAAGCCGCCCAGCGCGGCGGCTGGAACGCCTACGACCAACTCAAGAGCAACCTGATCGCGCGCGGCATCCCGGCAGATCAGATCCGCTTCGTGCAGGAAGCCAACAACGACGAGGAGCGCAAGGCGCTGTTTGCCGCCGTCAATGACGGCGAGGTGCGGGTGCTGATCGGCTCGACCCCGAAGATGGGCGCCGGAACCAACGTGCAGGAACGTCTGGTGGCGCTGCACCATGGCGACGTGACGTGGAAGCCGTCCGACATCGAGCAGCGCGAAGGCCGCATCATCCGCCAGGGCAACAAGCTTCTGGACAAATACGGGGCTGACAATTTCGAGGTCGAGATCCTCGCCTACGCGACCGAGAACACCATCGACGCCAAGATGTGGGATCTGAACTCCACCAAGCTCAAGATGATCAACGGCATCCGCAAGTACGACGGCTCCTTCAATATGGAGTTCGAGGACGCGGACGCCGTCGGCATGGCCGAGATCGCAGCACTGGCCTCCGGCGACCCGCTGCTGCTCGAGCGCGTCAAGCTGGTATCGCAGATCGACAAACTCGAACTCTTGGAGCGGGCGCACCGCCGCAAGATGTTCGGCGTTGAGGACACGATTTCCGATCTGGAAACCGCCCAGAAGAACTACCCGGCGCGCATCGAGGCCGGACTGGTGAAGGCCGGGCAGATCAGGAACGCGGTTGCCGAGATGAAGCGGAACGCCACCGGGCGATCCGTGACCATCGAGGGCAAGGTCTATAGCAATCGGCTGGAAGCCAGCAACGCGCTTGAGGCGGGCATCGAGGCGCAGAAGGCCGGCGACGAACACGCCAAATGGGCGCTGAACATCGACGGCCAGCGCGTCACCAACAAGGATACCGCCTACGCCCGCATCAACGATGTGATCGGCGACCAGCTTGTCACCGAGGCCACGATCTACGGCGTGGTGCATCGCGCCCGCAGCATGATCTCCTCGACGCTGGCGCAGGAGGCGACCAAGCTCCTGAACTCCGCAACCCGCGATCCCGACAAGATGGTGCATATCGGGCAGATGCTCGGCTATCGCCTGAACCTTGGCGTGTTCCCGGGCAGCCACACCCTCTCGCTGACCCTGTCGGACGGCGACGTGACCATGGTGGACGTGGAGCAGCCCTATAGCCGCGACACCAAGATATTTGCGGTGCAGACTACCCGCGCGCTGTTCGACAAGCTGGAAGGCGAGATCGAATACGAGAGCGAGTTCACCGGCAAGCGGCTGCAGGCCAAGATCGACGAGGCGAAAGCCCGCCTGCCGAGCCTGCGCGAAGAGCGCGGCAAGCCGTTCGCCAAGGCCGAGGAACTGAAATCCCTTCGCGACCGGCTCGGTGAAGTCATCACCACGCTCGACCAGCGCGCCAAGGACGCCGAGGGCAACCGCGGCCGCGCCGAGAACCCGGAGGAAGAGCAGGCGTCGCTCAAGCGCATCGGCGGCGACCCCGGCCAGGCGCAGCCCATCACCCCGGAGGCCCGCGCCAAGATCGAGGACGCGCTGACCGCCGTCATCCGCAAGATCGCAGGCACCTCCGTCGAGGTCCGCTTCGTCGACAGCTACGAGCTCGGAAAGCCGGTTCAGGGCTGGGGCTCGCTCGGAGAGGGCGTCCAGACCGCGGCGGGATCATACCTGCCGGCCGAAGGGCTGATAACGATTGCGCTGGCGGACCCTGCTTATCCGCTTGCCCAGGTGCTCGACACCACCTTCCACGAGGCGTTCCACTCCCTTGAGGACCGGCTTCTGACCGATCAGGAGATGGAGGTCTTGAAGCGCGAGGACGCAAGGTTGCGCCAGCTTGTGCAGCGGGAATTTCGCCTGACCGATGAGCAGGTGTCTGGCCTTGCGGGCTACGAGGTCCGCGCCATGGCGTTCGAGCATTACGCCGGACAGCGAGCGCGCGGACTTTCCCCGATCGGCATCCACATCGGCATCCGCCGCGCCTTCGAGCGGCTGATGGACCTGTTCCAGCGCGTCGGGAACATGCTGCGCGGGCTCGGCTACCAGAACGCCGAAGACATCCTTGGGAAGGCGTTCGAGGGCGCCTATGCCAGCCGCGGCGGGACGACCAGCCAGCAGGGCGAGCAATTCAACATCCGCCCCGAGGTCCGCCCGCAGGGCAACCTCAACCGCTTCGAGAGCTACGACCCGCTGCCGGAGAACTGGCGCGACTGGTGGAAGCGGCCGGACCTGAACTGGCGCGACCGCGTCTGGGGCATGATCGACGCTGCCCTGCTCAAGACCAACCGCTCGCTCGGGGACCGCTATGTGGACATGCGCCGGATGCAGGCCGCGGTGGAGCTCGCCGGCCGCAGGGTCAACGAGGGCATCAACATGGCGTTGGCCGCGACCCTGTTCGAGGGCCGCACCGAGAAGCGCCTGAAAGACTACTGGCTCAAGACGTGGAAGCCGGTGCTGGCCGAGATCGCCGAATTGGGCATCATCCGGGGCGAACTGCACGAATACCTCTATGCCCGCCACGCGCCAGAGCGCAACGCGCACATCGCCGACATCAACCCGGCCATGCCGGACGGCGGATCGGGTATGACCAACGACGAGGCGCAGGGCGTGATGGAGCGGTTCGCCGCCCAGGGCAAGCGCGAGGCGCTGGAACGCGCCGCCCAGAAGATCGACGCCATCGTGCGCCGGATCCGCTCGACCATGGTGGCCGACCAGCTTGAGCACGAGGAGACCATTCGCGGCTGGGAGCAGGCCTATCAGTATTATGTCCCGTTGCAGGGCTTCGAGGCTGGCGACGAGGACATGGCGGGGCCGATCCAGCGCAGTTCCGGCTTCGACGTGCGGGGCCCGGAAACCAAGGCAGCGCTCGGCCGGTCGAGCAAGGCCGACGACATCCTGTCCAACCTGTTCCTCATGGGCGAGCGGACCATCATCCGGGGCGAGCAGAACCGGGTGGGGCGCACCGCCATGCGGTTCATGCAGTCGAACCCGCAGCCCTCGCTGTATGACGTGCAGCGCACCGAGCGGATCCTGACGGACGGCCGCACCGAGACCACGACGGAGAACGACATCGACCTGCTGCTCGGCGAGCGTCCTGTCACGGTGCAGCGGCGCAACCCGCACACCGGGCTGGTGGAATCCGTGACGCGGGTGGCCAGCCATTTTGCCAAGGACAGTTTCGCGGTGAAGGTCGGCGGCCACACCTATTATGTCCGCATCAAGCATCCGGGCCTGTTGACCGCCTTGAAGAGCGTCGGCATTGAGCGGCTTCCGAAATTCTTCCGGATGCACGGCTGGCTGACCCGGCAATTCGCCGCCTTCCGCACCGCGCGCAACCCGGACTGGTTCGTCGCCAACCTGTCCCGCGACATCCAGGACGCAGCCTTTACCCTGAACGCGGAGCAGCGCGCGGAACTGTTGAAGCACTTCGCGGCCAACATCGGCACGCTGCGCTCCTATATCGGCGCCGTCATGGGCGAGATGATGGAAGCCGACAACGTCGCCGGCGGCTACGCGCGCACCCATTTTGCCGACCGGAAATGGGCCGCGCTCTACGAGGATTGGAAAAAGAACGGCGGCCAGATCGCCTTCATGGGCATCCACGATCTTGACGAGGCCAAGCGGGAGATCGAGGCCGCCTTCAACGAGACCAAGGAGGGCTATCTCAAGAAGGCGGCGATGCTCGGCCCGCGCACCGCCAAGAACATGCTCAAGGCCATCGAGTTCTTCAACGCCGCGATCGAGGCAGGCACACGCCTGGCGGTCTACGATGCTGCGCTCAAGGCCGGGATGACCAAGGCGAAGGCGGCCGAACTGTCCAAGGAAGCCACCACCAACTTCAACCGCAAGGGCATCCACAGCGCCTACCTTGGCTCCGTCTACGCCTTCTTCAATGCCCGCGTTCAGGGCGCGGTCAAGATTCCGCGGCTGCTGCGAAACTCAAGGGCAGCCCGCCGCGCGGCCATCGGCCTCGTGCTGGCGGGCTATTCGACGACGCTCTGGAACCTCGCTGTTTCCCCCGACGACGAGGACAAGCAGCCCGAATACATGAAGCGCAAATATTGGGAGCGGGAGAAGTTCTTCATCTTCTACATGCCCGGTTCGAAGGAGCCGACCAAGATCCCGATGGGCTACGGCCTGCAGTTGTTCTGGATGCTGGGCGAAAACCTCGCGATGCTCTCACAGGGCAAGATCAAGCCGGGCGAGGCGGCTGCGAATTACCTGTCCACCCTGTTCAACGCCTTCTCCCCGATCTCGTCGCAAGGCTCGGCCATGGACCCGATGACGTGGCTGCGGACGATCATGCCGAGCATCGAAATGCCGCTGCTCGAGCTATCGACCAACGAGAACTGGCTTCGCAAGCCGATCCACCCGAAATTCGGACAGAAGGGCGAGCCGCACAGCGAGCAGCCATTTACGACGACGTCGCCCTATGCGATCGATGTGGCGCAGTTCCTCAACAAGGCCACGGGCGGCGACGCCTTCCGGCCTGGCGCGGTCGACCTATATCCCGGCACCGTACAGTATATGTGGCAGTTCATCACCGGCGGCCTCGGGCAAACCGCAGATCGCACCGCGACCATGATAAAGAATTGGGAGGCTGGCGTTCCAACACCAGCGAACCAGATACCGATCATCCGGCATTTCGTCGGTGCCAATGTCGAGCAATCGACCGGCGAGAAATACTACGAGGACCGCGAGGCGGTGCAGACCGGCATGGGCCAGGTCCGCAAGGCAATCAAGGCCGACCCCAGCGGAGCGAACGCCGACGCTGCGGCTTCCACCATCGAGGAAGGCGCAGCCAAATACGGGGCGCGTGCGGGCAAGAAGGCCGGCACGGTCACGTCGGACGCCGAGAAGGTGTTCCGCGAGACCGACAAGGAATTGAAAGCTCTGCGTGGGTGGGAGAAGGTAGTCCGTAACGATGCGGCCCTGGACCGCAAAGCGCGCGAGACCGCTATCAAGGGCATCCGGGAACGCATGCGCGAGGTGCAGGAAAGGGCGCGCAAGGCCTATCGGGAGATCAGCCGGCCGTCCGGCCCATAGTGCCTCAGGGAGAACGCTGGACCTGTAAGAGAATCCTTACAATCTCAGTAGTCAAGGATTCCTTGACTACTGGCCCGGTGCTTGGCCAGGAGTGGGGGTGTCACGTTTCAGCCACGCCTTCGCCTGCTGAATCGTATGCCACATTCGATGCTCAGACATGGCTGCGCGCCGATCCCCAGCCGGGAATGCTCCCTCGTCGCGCTTGAGATCATGCCATCGGTCGATGACCTCGGCCAAGATGCTATCGGCAGTGGGCTCTGTCATGAATGGTCCTCGCTTACATCCCCTCGGGGACCTGAAGGGGGCACTAAGACCCCCGAAACTTTTTGAGACCCTTATCGGCTTCTTGGGGGCCTCTCAGCGGGTCGCATACCAAGCCGCGCCGATTCTCACTTTCACTAATCGCTTAGGAGCGCTTACGCTCTTCGTGCTTCTCGATGCCGAGCCTAATTAGATATTGGATGGCGGCTCGTTTGCTATGTCCAAGGCGGGTTATTTTGGGGAATTATATACATGACTCCCTTTTCCACAGCTAAGCCTTGTTATCTTTCCTAGCCTTGGCCGCGCGGCGTTTGCGCTTTTTCGCGGGCTTCGATTTTGGCTTGGGGCGATAGGCGAGAACTAGGTCGGTTATCGCGTCGAGGGCTTTGGGCGGCTTGGGACGTTTCATGGGCGTGCCACTAACGAACTGGCTTTGCTGCAGCGTGCTTTTCCCACGCACGATCAAGCAGGGCTTTGTCTTCTGGCGTTAAAGGCTCATCGCGTTCGGCCAAGTCCGAATCTTGTGCACGTATTTCGGACAATTCAGCCCGAAGCCGCTGGTTGTCCTCACGCACGGCCTCAAGGAGATTGCGAAGTTGGATCGCATCTTCGGCACGACGCGCGTAAACCAGCACTTGGTTAGCTAGGGCGCTGTTTGCCGATTCCAGCTTGGTAACTTTGGCGAGGGCTTTTTCGAGCGCATCGCGGGTGCCTTCCAACATCTCAGCAAGCGTGTCATTGTTCGGGACAATCATAGGACACCTTTCATGGTCACAGGCGAAGCCGAGAACCTGCATGTTTGTCGCGCCGCAGTCTGAGCAATAGCGTCTCACTGGATCAGCGCCTTGTAGGTCAGGCGCTTACCCTTCGTGCCGCTCACGAAACTTTCCAGCCGGTCCATGGTGTGCCGCTTCACGCTGCCGTCATTCAGCCGGAAGGCAAATTCGTCAACGTAGCGGCCAAGGTGCTTCTTGCTGGCGTGGTGGTAGACGCCGATCAGGCCGCGCTTCATGACAGCAAACACGCTCTCAACGCCGTTGGTGGTCACGCCGTCGCGGACGTACTCGCCTTCACTGTGGTTGACGGTTTCGTGGTTGAAGAACAGCCCGCCAAGGCCGCGATACACGCCAGCCTCATCGGTGTGCAGTGTAGAGCCAGCGGCGACGTGCTGGTGAATTTTGGTGTGCAGGGTCGCCATGTCGGCATCTTCAACCGGCATGGCCTTCATCTTGCCGCCGCGCTCGCGCATGGCGACAACCGCCGTCTTGCCGACCGTGCCGCGACCGGCCTTGAGCTTTTTGGACTCGTGCTTGTTCTTCTCGATCCCGCCGACATAAGTTTCGTCGATTTCCACGATGCCTTGCAGCTTGGTCAGGTCATCGCCGCAGGCTTCGCGCAAGCGGTGCAGGACGAACCAGGCCGACTTTTGCGTGATGCCAATTTCCTTGGCGAGTTGAAGGCTGGAAATTCCCTTCCGTGCCGTGACCAGCAGGTACATCGCGTAAATCCACTTGTGCAGCGGGACATGGCTACGCTCGAAAATGGTGCCAGTCCGCACGGTGAAATCCTCTTTGCACTGGTTGCAGCGGAAGTAGCCGCCAGCCCGCGCCGTGATCCGCTCGCCAAGGCCACAGACCGGGCACTTGGGGCCTTCCGGCCACAGACGCCCCTCCAAATAGACCCGCGCCGTCTCTTGATCCGGGAACATTGCGAACAACTCAAAGGTGGAAATCGTGGACTTACTCATGACCCATATCCCTCGTTTCTATGGGCAAAATCTAGTCAAAAATGGCGAGGGAGTCAAGTATATAATTCCCTTATTTTGGGGATGAACTCCCGCTGATACTTAGCCAGCAGCACATCGATCGCTTGCTGCGGGTCAATCGGTTGATCTGACATCGGTGCATCCTGCTCAACACCGCTAGACTGCGGCGCGTTCAAATATCAATAGTAATCATGCTTATCCGGTTGGCACACACAGCCCTAGATGTTGTGGTCATGGTTTCGCGCCTCTCCTGCGACGAATATTGGCTTGCACTGGCAAATGGGCTGAGCGCGCCCAGTCGTCTTGAATCCGCATGCCTTGCAGAGCCAAAAGAAACCCTTGCGTTTGTCCTTGAGCGGCATGGCATTCCAGTCGCAGGCAGGGGGATCAATCCGAACCGAGGTCATATCTCTCGCGCCCTATCAACAGCCGCACGAGCCGCCAAGATCGCATCCCGATCACAGCGAATGCTGGGAGCATAATCAGGGTTCGACGCGATCCCGATATCTGCAAACGGCTTCAAACAATCATGAAGTGCCCAGACGACATCTAAAATTTTGCTGGTTTGTTCTCGCGATATTCGAAGGGCTTCTTCGTAATCGTGGTGCTTCGCCAAGGCCCGCTCGGCTACGCCCTTCCAATAAGCTTCAGGACTGAGATCAGTTTGGGTGGAAACGGTCATTTTGTATGCCTCCTAGATGTAGTGGCTCTCAGAATTTGTGTGCGTTAACCGGATAAGCACGATCGCGGTAGTGGGGCGTTTATGTCGCGGGCCAATAGACTGACTCGTCCGGCTGACGCTCGCCAGCCATCCTGCATTTCACGCAGACAACCGCCTTATCGCTCATGGAGTCGATATCCTTCCATTCGTGGTCGCAATTTGCCGCTTCTTTTGCCGGTTCATCAGCCATGGCATCAGCCACCAACGGGCGGGCTAAAGTCGCGCAGGCGGCTTTCCAGGATCATGACAGCCTGCGTCAGGTCGCGTTCCTGCCTGACCGTGACCATGACATCGTATTCGCGGTCGGAGGGTGCATCGAGTTCGCGCTCGTCAGTAACTTGGCCCATGATCTGCTTGTCAACCGAACCGTGCAGGGGATTGAGAAGGTCCAGGAGCGTTTGGATTGTTTCGCGGTCCATTTTAAGTCTCCGGTCTAATTTTGAGGATGGAATATTAGGCCGCACCTACCACGACTTCACGGGTGGGCTTGCCAGTGTACTGGGCGCCGGAGCCGTCAGCAGCGACCCAAACAGCCTTGTAAATGCGGCAAACTGAGCCCTTCGAGGCATTTAGGGACAGCGCCCAAGCCTTCAGGTCGGCTACGGTGTTGAAGTGGCCGGTGAAACCTTCGAGTTCTGCGCGGTAGGTCATGACGTTCTCCCTTGCTGATGTCATTAATATCGTATATATCTTATCCACAGTCAATAGCATATATACGGAAAAACGACATGGGACGAAAAAAACTTTGGGACGAGCGGATTCTGTTACCGCTGAAATCGGAGACGGTGGCGCGGCTTGACGCTGCGCTGCGGGATGACGAAAACCGGCTTGATTTGGTCCGGGAAGCCATTGAGCGAGAGCTAAAGCGGCGCAAGGCATAGGGGGTTGTTCGGTCAGGATCGTACGGGTCGGCGGCTCGATAGGCTTCCGCTCCATCGGAGCGAACTTAGTTTGTGCCCCTTGCTCACGCCCAGCCGCCTCCAAAGTTGGTGGCAGGCGTGGTCCCGGCGATCTGGTGGGCATCGCCCCGTGCCGCCGTTCTTCCGGTCCTGTCCTCCGAACCACTTGATTCGAGATTGGACGTGGCTTTCGGCGCGCTTGTACCGACCCGGCCGTTCTTTCTTGTGCAGCGACTTCACGCCCCAAAAGTACGACTGTTCAAGTCGGTCATCCAGATAGCTCACGCCGCACCTCCTTGGTTGCCATTCGACAACTCGGAAGCCTCAGCCCGGTGCATCGCCGTCAATTCGTCATCCTTTGACAGGATGGCTTTGATGAGCAAGTTCAGGTTGCCGCGGCGCTCGTCGTCGTTGAACATGCGCGGCCACGCATCTTGCAAGCATGGGGTGGCCTGATTGCTCAAGCCGTTCACTGCGGCGCGGGCTGCGATCCAGCATCGGCAATCTGGCTTGTTCTTTGGCCCGCAAAAGCCGTCCGTCAGGAGACAGGAGCATATCGACTCCGCGATCCTCAGAAGACGCCAGTTCGTTTTCGGGTGGTCTGCCATGGGGTTCCTCGTTGTCTATTGAGAACCGGGGACGACGAACTCGGCGTCATCGACGGGAAGACCGTAGTCGTGGCGCGCGTGTGCCGTACCGTCTTTTTTCAGGATCGAACCACGTAGCCAAATATGGCCATGCTGGAACGCGGCGCTATCGACCCGGAAAACCTTCTCGCCGTATGCCTTCACGATCTTGCCGCGGTGCCGTTCCAATATTTGCTGCCGGTATTCCTCAACCTGAGAAATCGCCTCGTTGACGGCGTAAATCAATTCGTCGGTCGTCATGCGCGTTCTCCTTTGGTCACCGCCAGGAGCCGGGCAAGCCTCTCCGTCTGATACTGGATCAGCTTCGACGGCAGTTCCGGTTGCTGGATCAGTTCGATAATGTTGGAACAGCCGTGGCCGATGTCGCTGTCTGCACCGTGCTTGACGCGGAGGGCGATCAGGTCGCGGCGGGTATCTTCGAGGTGCGGGCGAGGCTCAAAATTCTCTTTTGGCTTCAAAGGCCCGGTTTCGCCCGCACCTTCCGGCAAGTTGCTGATTTCGCTCATATCTGCTACTCCTTCTTCCCCCACCATCGGCTTTTTCTCCTGTTGATATGATTAGACTTTTCGGCCCTTGGCCCGCACCTTCCCATGAGGTGCGGGAATAGAGGTTCCGGTTTTGGACAGCTTGCCCATGTGTTCGGCCGCCAGCGCGCGGCGGTCGGCCGCTCGAGTGTAGAGCGCGGCCATCTGCCCGCCTTCCCACCCAAAGATGGCCTCGAGCGTGGCCACGGTGGCACCGTTGTTCGCCGCTCGAGTTGCCGCGGCCTTCCGGATCCCGTGCGCTGATTTTCGGATGCCGGCGGACCGGCAGGCTTCCTTGAACAAGTTCCCCAACACTTCCTTCCGGATCGGCTGGCCCTTCTTGCTCGAGATAATGGCGAGCTCGCCCGTCGGGCCGGCGGCTATGGTCTGCTCGAGCTCGGGCAGGACTGGAATCGTCACCCTGGTTCCGGTCTTTTCGGCGTCGATCGTAATAACCCCGTCCCGGATATGCTGCTTGCCAAGCCGGGCGGCATCGCCGCGGCGCAGTCCCGTGTAGAGGAACACGTCGAACATCACCCGTTCCCGCGTGCCTCGAGGCCAGCGGCGTTCAAACTGCTCGAGCTCCTCCTCGGTCCAGACCGGGAAGCCCTTTGTCTTGGGCTTGGCGACGCCGCGGCCGGCGGTTGGATCCGAACTGACGTGCTGGGCTTTGACGGCCCATTTGAACAGGCCGTGCAGGGTGTCAACGAAATGGCGGCCGGCGTAGGGCTTGCGGCGCTGGATGCCCTGCTCAATGGCCTTGCCCGTGATGCTCGAGAGGGGGACGTTACCGCCCGTCGCCAGAACCTGCCGCATGATGTTTTCGCGCTGCTTGCGCGTTGCCAGGGAGAGCTCGGTCCAAGCCCCGGTCTGCCGGTAGAGCATCCAAAGCCACTCGAGCGAACCCCTTGTGGCCTTCGTGGGCGAGCTCGATACTTCCCCCCGTAGGGCGGCCTGATAGGCGGCCTCGAACTCCGGCGTCCCGTATTCGGCCTTGATGCGGATCCGCGGCCCCTTGCCTTCGCGGACGTACCAGACGGCCTTGCCGTGGCGGTTGACTTCCCGGTGAAGGTGAGGCGGGCGGGGGCGGGGCATGGGGGCCATCAAAGGACCACCTCCCGCTCGAGCTCAACCGGAATCGGTGACTTGTCCCCCGTCAGATCAATACGGATCCTGCCGTCCGGCAGCAATTCGACGGCACCCGCGCCAGCCTGCTTTGCCGCGCGGATCGATCGCGCAACGTCGGCCTGGGTGAACTTGGCGGCGGTTCGGCTCATGGTTTCAATCTACTCCCGTGCGATTGCACGACAAGCCCGCCATCATGCAAACAGCGGTGCTAGGTGTACAGCGTGCAGAAATAATTTTCATTTGTCCCCAGCCTGTGAGTGCGACGGAGACAGCGTGGATGCAGCGGGGATGCGCTCAATATCAAGCCGCGAATAGTGCGGGGCCCAGCCATAGAAATAGTGAGTTCCCGTGTAGTCGCATTGAAAACAGGGATCGAGCGACATAATCGCCTTCATTGCTTCTTCGTGGCCCCATCGGTCCTCCAGCATTTCCTGCGGGATGCTCAAATATTGCTGCTGCAAAGCGATGACGAGCAATTTTGCGTCATCTTCGCAATCGGCAACAGCGACGTTCCATTCGCTGCGGTCGCTGTATTCGCCGGTTGAGCCGTGAACGATCCAAAGTTTCTTCATGTCACTTTCCCTTCTCCGACAGGGAAGTGAAGCATCCCCGCCAAACGGTCGTTCGCCTTCTGCGCCATGTCGACGTCGATCTCGCATCCGGCATAGCGGCGGCCGGCGTGCATTGCAGCCTCGCCTGCAGCGCCAGACCCCGCGAACATATCGCCAACGATGCCGTCAGGTGGGCATGACGTGCGGAGCGTCGAATAGAGAGAGCCGCGCTCACCGTGCCGGTCCATGATGGTCAGCATCTCGTCGATGCAGATTTCCGCGGCGGTCACCCGGTCCCGCTCAACGCTGCACAGCTTTTTGATCGACTTCATTTGCTTACTCCGTGATGCGAAGACAGCGCGAGAGAGGTATCAGCCCCGGCGGAATCCGACATCACTGCGGGATCAATCTCTCCCGAAGGCAGAGACCTTGCACGCTCCGGGGCTGATTTCTGCAAAGACAGCGCCGACGCCAACTCCACGAACGCCTTTTCCATCAGTTTCATGACGTTCGGCTGCACGGTCAGCGCAAAGTAAGCGCCGGTCGCGTCCTTCACGGTGCAGTAGTCGGGGCCATCGATATACTGGAGGGGGAACCGTTCCATTACTCGCTTCCCCGATGTGTGGAGGTCACTACCGGACACCACGCCATGTGCTGCCCGTCGCGCTGGCTCGCTTTGCAAGCGCATAGTTGGTTGGCCGATGGCACCGGGGATGGCATCACGAGTCCGGGCTGATGCGCCTCGAACCATGCGTTAATATCTGCCTTCATTTCTGCGCAGACGTTGGGATCTTCGAGAGCGCCAGAAAGCCACCAGCCGATTTTGTAATCCGCTTTCGCGGTCTGCACCTCGCAACGCGACAGACAATCGTTAGCGACTTGCCGCACGAAATCGAGCGCCATCCGATGGTCGCGGTCGCGGTCCATATTGTCGGTGCAGACGATAGCGATCTGCTCTAGCGCCTGCATTGCTGTCTTGGGAGTGGTCATGACAGCGCCCCGCTAGATGCGTTCGAGGATGAGTTTACCGTTTTTCGTGAAGCCGCAGCGGCGCCAGCCGGCCCGGATGAAGCAATATCCAGGATTTGTGCCCCCAACCTTTTTCGGATCGACTTTGGTGTAATGCCTCTGACCAGGCCAGCAGAGATCAGCGATGGCGTCAGCCTGTCGCACAAGCTCAGACGAGAGGAGCGGCCCTTCGTTGCGGAACAGGGCGCATTCGACTCCGTGCTGCTTTGGGATTGTGTCGTCGATGTAGTCGCGCCACACGAAAACAGCGTCAGCTGCGGCGGTACGCAAGACGATGTGAGCGCCGGGGCCGACAAATTGGTATCGAGCCCGCCCGTCTGCATATCGGTGGGCAGAATAATGCCGCTCGTACAAAGCGAGGCAGGACTTGTCGCCGTCCTTCGTGAGCCACCAGATGGGTTCAGACATGGGGGCTCGCTTGCACTGCCTGGCTGGCAACGGGGAGGAGGGGCGCTCATAGCGCCTCTCCCAGGATTTCCCGTTTCAGGCAGCCGTACTTTTCTTCATCGCCGACAACTTCGCCGTGAAGCGCCACGATCCACCAGCGCGGCCCATCCCATTTCGGAGGGATCAAGGTCGCGTGAAGTGTGCCGCTATGGCATGTTTGTAGCGGCCCCGGCGAGGTGTGGACAACCCCAGGCGCGGCCGGCTCGATCTTGCCGCCACCGTTGGACGGCAGACCTTTTTCGCTCGATCGCCAAAAGGCGATCGTCGCCCCGCTTAACTTCGCGGCCTCTAACTTTTGGCGCTGATCTTCGGGCCATTTGGCCGCGAAGTTAAGAATAGTGGCTTGCCAATAGTCTTTGGAGCCGTAGCCGTAGCCGTCGCCGGAGCCGGAGCCGGAGCCGTCGCCGGAGCCGGAGCCGTAGCCGGAGCCGTCGCCGGAGCCGGAGCCGTAGCCGGAGCCGTCGCCGGAGCCGGAGCCGTAGCCGGAGCCGTCGCCGGAGCCGGGGCCGTAGCCGTAAAGGCTCGCCAGTTTCGCCGGCTCGCCCCGAAGGATCACCGGCACCATGGCGCCGCCTCCCAAGCCGCGACGGCTTCCGGCGTGCATTTGATGACGCTGGTGATCTTGCGCACCTCGATATCGGCAGCCGGGCCGACTTTCGATTGCTTGTCCGGGCCGGTAGCAGCGAGGCCCATGAAGCCGCGAACGCCGCTCGACCAATAGACGCAGTTGCGTGCGGCCCGCAGCGCGATCACATCGCCGCTGGTGTCATTGGCGTAGCCGAAGAACACGCCGCGGTGTTCTGTCGTGACGACAACGGCGGTTTCCTCATTGGCCTTGCTGCGGTTTGGGTGGTTAGCCATTTCTTCTCTCCTGCCCCTGAAAATCCCCGAGGCGCGGGAAACTCAAAAAAATGGGGGTGTGGCGCTGACCCCTCAGAAACGTGGTACTCACGCCGCGACCGACCCTTGCCAGAGCGCGTTGTAGGAAATCTTCTCGGTGTTCTCGACGCGGTGAAGCAACTCGGACTGATGCGTGCCGGGGATCACTTCTTCGCAGAGCAGGGCCAGTGCCGCGTCCATGAAGGTGCGAAACTCCTCCGGGTCCATGGAGTCGAACGATGTCGACTTGACCACGGTCATCATCTGGCCGCCGATGAACTGGATGGCGTCGACGTAGCCGAGCCTGACCTTGAGGGCCAAGTGGAGCTCGGTCGCGTTCTTGTAGAGATCCTGATGCTGGATCACCTCGCGCAGGACCGACCAGTAAAACTTGTTCTGCAGCACGGAGCGCGGGTTGACGCGCGTCAGCCGTGCGAGAAACGGCTTCTTGGCGAGCCCGTTGATGAGTTCCTCGTCGCCGGGCGTGACCGGCGCCAGCGTGATGCGCCGGTCGATGATGGTCGGCAGGATGAGCGTCTGAATAGCCATCAGGGGCGCTCCCACTTGCTGCAGGCCGCTGCCCGCGCGAGGATGTCGCTGCCAGGGCCGCCCGTCCACACGGCGCGCGCGAGGGAGCATTTGCGGTACTTTCGAAATCGCGCGATGTGTTTGCACGAACCGCAGGTTTCTCCCTCCGGTCCGGTCCCGGGGAAGTGGGCGTAGCCGCGCTGCTGGACATAATGCTTGCCGCGCGCCTTCACGGTGACGGTATCGCCGCCCATTGTCGTGAACGTGAGTTGTCCCGAGTCGGCCATCAGCCCTCCATCGCCGAGATCGTGTGCGACACGAAGACGATCGAGCGCATGTGCTCGACGTTCGGGGAGGCGTCGTACAGCGCCGCGCTGATTTTCAGAGGGTCTACGCCGAGCCGGTTCCAGAACGCGACCTCCGATCCCTTGTGCTGCGCGTCGGGCGCGTCGGCATGGCAGGCCTGGCACAGCGGGACCGTATGGGCGTCGTCCGGCTTGGTTTGCATGCCGGTGATCGGCTTGCGCGCCTCGGCGCAGGCAAAGCGGACATGCGCCGCGACGCCGGCAGGATCACGACGGCAAGCCGGGTTGAGGCACGGCAACTGCCGGATCGCCTCGAGATGCGCGTTGTCGTGCGCGCGCGCCTTCGCCTTGACCGGCTTGGAACGGGTTTCGCGGCCCGCTCCCTTGAGGAGGCTGCCGACCGGCGCGACGTTGGAGACGCGGCCCGCCATCACTCGTCGCCCTCGCTGATCCTGGCGAAGGCTTCCATGACCATGGTGTGAGCCTTCGCCCAATCGGCCTTCGAGACCTTGCCCTTCATCGGCTCCTGATGCTTGTTCTGGACCTCCGCGAGTTGCTCGGTGTCCTCGCAGCCGGACAGCGCGCCGGCGAGGCCGGACAGCCACTCCTCGACGTCGACCGGCTCCTCGTCCTTCTTCGGCGGGGCCCGGCGCAGGTTTTCCGGGATGTCGGGCATCTCAGCGGACTTCATCGGCTTGTCGCCGGGGAAGCCGCTGCTGATCGGGTCCGCCTTCTTCGCGGAGGAGGACGGCGGCACCGGGGGCTGATCGGTAGCCGCCGCCTCCTGCTCGGCCGCGTCGGTCCATTCGACCGTCTCAGCCGGTTCCGTGACGTGGATCAGTTCTTCCGCGGGCAGGGCCGGGGAGGGCGGCCGTGGCGGCTCCTCGCGCGTCACGTCGCGCGCCTCTGCGATCTTCGCGCCCTCGTCCTCGTCATACACGCCGGAGAATCCAAAGGCATACCGAGCGGCCTGCACCATCGCCTTGTGGCGCAGCATCCGGTGCTTCATCGCCCACGGCTCGGTGTTGCGGATGCACTCCGACAGGTATTCGGTGACGACAACCGGCCGCGACCGATCCTTGCGGTACATGCGGCAGGTGCAGGAAACCAGAATACCCTTCGCGTCGTGCTCCATCTCGAACTCGAACCCGTCGCAGGCACCGTGCGAATTGACCAGGTTGACCCACCCGTCGATCGAGACAATCGGGACGATGCCGCCGCCCTTCGCCGCGAAGGCATAGATTTCCTTCGTCAGCGGGTTGAGGTTGTATTCCTTGGCGACGAGCAGGAATGCCGCGAACTCCTCGCGGGAGGGGACGCGGCCGTTCTTGTCGGGCTTCATGCAGGTTGCCCGCACCGTCGCCTCGAAGGCGGCGGGCTCCATGCCGAAGCGGGTTGCCATGTCGATCAGGACAGAGCGAACGGGCTGGCGATGTTCGATGGTTGCGACTGCGGTGTTCATGCGGCCCTCTTCTCTTCAATGATCCTGCAGCCTGGGAGGGCCACCTTCTTCGAGGCAGCGCCGTCCGCGATCTTCTGCAAGAGCGCGTTGATCTCGGGATGGTCTTTCAGGCTTTCGAGCAGCGCCGCCTTGTCGGCGATCTCGGCCCGGTAATAGGTCCGCAAGCCGGTCGAGCGTTTCGACGAGCCCGCGGTGGCGCGAACCTCCGCGACGGTTTCGAGCGGGGCGCCGGTCTGGATCGCGGCGACCTTGGCAGCCTCCGCTTCCTTCGCCTTCTTGGTGAGCCAGGGCGTGACCACGATGGCCTTGAGCCGCTTCTTGATGTCGTCGGCGCGGTCGCGCAGGCTGAACCACTTGGTATCGACGGCGCGGCCAGCGTCGAGGTGCGGCTGTTTCTCGGCCTTGTGCAGGGCGATGGCCTTGTTCTGCAACTCGCCCAGGGTGTTGGCGACGTCGGACGCCTGATCGGCGGTGGCCTGATCGCCAGCGCCGCCCGCCTGCATCAGCCGCTCGGCCTCGCGCGCCAGATCCTCGATGCGCTCCTTGATGGCCTCGATGGAATCATCGGGCGGCGCGGCGTTGTGGCCTGCCACCACGTCATTGACATCCGGCCAAGGCTCGCCGTTGCGGACGGCCTCGAACAGTTCATGCGTGATCGGGCGGCGGCAGACATAGGTCCACGTCTCGCGGGCGCGCATCTCCTCGACGTCCCGGCCGTCGATCTGGCAGCGTAGCTCGCCGTCGGCCCTGTACCAGTAGGCGACGCAGGAGAACGTCACCGCGCCGGTCTGCTTGTCGGTGCGCTTGCCGCGGTAGAACCCGGTCTTGGGCTCGTCGGCGCTGATTTCGCCGAACACGCCCTTGAGCGCGTTCTGCCACCATGCCCACGGGTCTTCCGGGATGATGCTGACCTTCTGCAGTTCCGTGACGCTCATAGCGGCGCTCCTCCATGTTCGGTTGGGTCGAAGGCGATGGCGTCGCGGCGGTCGACCATCACCGCGGCAGTAATCAGGGAGCCGCCGACGCCGCCGATGGCGAGGAGGGCGGCGACGATTGCGGCCTCCTCGAACACCGCCCAGGCAGCGAACGCCGTGCCCGAGAGAACGAGCGCGGCGGCAACAGCGAAAATCCAGCGGGCGCTCATTCGTCCATCTCCACTTCCATCATCAGATCGTCGATGGCTTCCTGCTCGGTCCCGCCGAGTCCGACCGGATCGCCGAGGTCGTAATCCTCGAAGCTCGCGGTCCAGTCGCAGCTGCGGATCGGGATCGGCGGCGGGTCGAAGCGGGTGACGATCTTGCGGGGCATCACACTGCCTCCTGCATCGCGTAGCCGACGGCGGCCTCGTCGAAGGCGAAGCTGGTCGCCTCAGAAATCTCGCCGGTGAGCATCAGGTCGCGCAGCGCCATCTCGTAGATGCGGCGCGCGGCGGCGGTGGAGGCTTCCCACACGGCTTTCGCGCGCGCGGCTTCGCGGTCCCATCGCGGCGAGCCCTGATAGGGCGCAATCGCCGCCATGGTGTTGCGGTGCGCGGCCAGTTGTGGCGCCGTCAGATCGGCAAACCACTTGCCGGCCTCCTGCTCGCAGCGCTCAAGGCGATCGCGCTCTTCGGAGAAGTCGTCAGGCGCATAATGCGGGTTTTTGGCGTAGTAGCCGGTCATAGCCTTGCTCCCGTGGTGACGGGAGCAAGATAAGTCGGAAAAATCCGACTGTCAATCTAAAAGTCGGAAAAATCCGACATTATCTGCAGGTAGTGCCTTCGATCCGGCCCTTTTGCCGCTGTTCGGCGCAAAAGTCTTTGATCGCCTGCGCGTTTTTGGCCTCGTAGGCAGTCGGCGCCCGCGGTAGATTGAGATAGACGGCGATCCCGGCCACGGCGACGATCACCACCGCGATCACCAGCCACTTCTCGCGGTTCCACGGCTCACGGTAGAGGTAGACCGCAAGCACCACGATGACTATCACCGCGAAAGAGCCGAGAATCTGTCCCATCATGAAACCTCATCAGCGAGGTTTGTCGTCGATGTCGCGGTATTTGCTTATTCCGACACATTCGTGGTCACAGTACCATACCTTGCCAGTGAGACGGTTGACCAAAATTATGGTCGGTTTCTGAACCGATATTGAATAAATTCCGCCGCCGCTAAGCAGGCCAGAGATGATGATGGCTATGGCGATGATTATAGCCAACACCACTACACCAATAGTGGTATTCATAAATCTAGCACCGTTCTCTTGACCCTGCCGATAACCTCTAAATCGCTCTTCTTCTTGAAGAAAATAGGCTTGTTGGTAGGGTTCGTGGAATAGGGGGCCAGGTGCGCCGGATCGCCGGCCTGCCACATCTTGAAGGTGGTCTCCCCACGGTGGGAGAAAACGTAGCAGCGCCCGTTTATGAGGGTCCGATCAGCCTTGTTGACGATGATGGTGGACCCCTCCGGGCTGATTCGGTCCATGGAATCGCCCTCGACCTTTAGCGCGAAGAACTCGCCACGGCCGAGATCGGCGAACGCCAGCAGCGGCACGTCCTCCACTGGTATCTGTGACGATGGCGCCCTCAGCTTGCCGGCTTGCACGGTCTCAAGCAGCGGCACCCGTGTCATCTTCGGGGCGGACCGATCTATTTTCGGGGGTTGGCGATCGCCGAGCAGTTCAGCTACGGTCCATTCCAGCGCCTCTGCCACCAGCGGCAGCTTGGCCTGGTTGAAGGACTCCTTTTTCCCCTCCAACAGGTCGCGGATGTAATTTCGCTCTAAGCCCGGAATACGGGTGGCCGCCTCGACCGCGCCGGTTTTCAACACCGACAGCCGCTGCTCAACCCTTTGACGAAGCGAAGCTTTCTCCATAGCGGATTTATCCGACTTCTTAGTCGGCGCGTCGAATGGGATTTTTCCGACAAAGCTCCCTTGCAAAGTCGGAAAATTCCGACTACGCTTCGTCCCACCATGGAAAAAGAACTCCGTTCGAACCTCCTGATTTTGGCTGAAGCCTACGCCGGAGCGATGGGGATTGCTCTGTCCACGCTCGCAAGGCAGGCCGCAGGCGACTGGCGGTTTTTCCAGCACCTCGAGGAGGACGGCAAGACCTTCACCGCTCGCAAATACGACGAGGTGGTGCAGTGGTTCTCCGACAGCTGGCCGAGCAATGTTCAATGGCCGGAGGGCGTAGTTCGGCCGGAAAAGACGCCGCACCCCGAACAGGCCGGTGCCGCATGAGCGCCCTTTCCTTTCCCGTGAAACAATCCGGTCCGTCCGGGAAATACAATTACCCGGCCGGAGCGCCGGACCGGGGCCGCAGTCCGAGCCAGCATCGCCTTCGTCACGTCGCCAATCAATATCCAGCAATCTTCCTCAGTGTCCGTCGCGCGCGCCTCGCCAAAGGTCGCGATGGATCTGATCTCGCCGCACATCGTGAAACTCCGCTCTCCAATGCGTGCAACGTATTGGGGATGGGTTCGATGTTGCGTAAAAGGGCTTTGCTTGCGGATCAACTTCTAACGGAAGCCCGCGGGTGGGCGTCCGAGTTGACCGAACTCGAAATTCGCGGTCCCGGCGACCTTGAAGATGCGTGGCGTCGGCTCGAAGTCCGCTACGGGATTCCCGCGCAGACGTTTTGGAGTTTGCGATACCGCCCGCAATTGAAGGATATGTGGGTATCCGTCTACGTGATGCTCAAGTTCGCAGTCGTAGCCGAGCGCGAGCGTCGTGCGGCTAACTTGGCTGCCCGCACTAAAGTTGCCGGCATTCTAGACGGGAGGGCTTCGTGATCACCCTCACCGCTGAAAGATTGCGTGCAGAGTTGGACTATTGCCGGATCACCGGCAATTTCTATTGGCGCAGGTCTCGCAAAGGCGTCAACGCCGGTGATGTAGCTGGTAGCAGGAATGCGTTGGGCTACGTCATTATCGGCCTATGGCGAAAGAAATATTTGGCTCACCGCCTCGCATGGCTCCATGTGTATGGCCGCTGGCCAGTTGGCCTGCTTGATCACCGAGATCGCAATCAATCAAACAATCGCTTCGCCAATCTGCGCGAGGCGTTGCCGACAGAGAGCAACGCCAACCGAAACTGCCGAGCAGACAGCACCATTGGGCTGAAGGGCGTTTCTCCGAATGGTAGCGGCTTCTGCGCTCGCCTCATGAAGGATGGTGAACGGCTCTACTTGGGCCAGTTCGACACGCCGGAGGCGGCCCACGACGTCTACATGCAAACTTTGGAGCACCTGTACGGCGAGTTCGCGCTCCCAAAGAGCAGCATCACATCTTTCATCAGCCAGGCCGTTACCGAAAAAGGGTGACGACCTCAATCGCGTGGGGGAATGCAATGGGGAAATCCACCAACTGGACGCCGGAGAAAGACGTCGAACTCATGCGGCTGCGCGCGGAGCACAAGACCTTCGACGCCATCGCGCGGTTGCTCGGCGTCCACCAGTCCACCTGCCAGAACCGCTGGAACAAGATCAGCCGCGGCGAAACCGTAAGGTATGCCACCGGTCGCATCTGCACATGGACCCTCGAAGAGGATGCAAAACTCATCGAGCTTCGTGCACAGGGCATGATCCTCTCCGAGATTGCCAACGCGATCGGCAACAAGTCAAAATCAAACTGCAGCGCACGCGCACACGAACTGAACCTGGACTATCAAAGGCCGGGGCGGAAGCCGAGGCGGGTCAAGTCGCCATCGATCGCGCCGGCGCGGCCGCGCCGCATGCCGCTGCACCGTCAACTCGGCATCGAGACCATGCAGGTGCGCGTCCCGATGCAGAGCAACCGCCACACCTGCAACACCCAATACATGTCCGTGACGCTCGTCCGCGTCTGATTTTCCACAGCGTTTCCCTGCGTACCCCGCGTTCCAACCATCAGGAGCAATGTCATGTCTGTGCGCCTCATCCGGCGTTTTACCGAAATGCTCGGCCTCGTCGATCCCGGCTTCGTCCCGCAATGCGATGATGCCGTGCGCGAAGTGGTCGAGCAGCTGATGGACCTGCCCTCCGAGAAGGGCAAGGCCACCATCACCATCACCCTCGAGTTCGAATACGAGAAGGGCCTCTTCAACGTCATGCCGGGCGTCAAGACCAAACTGCCGGAAGGCAAGAGGTTCGGCCGCACTCCGTTCTGGGGCCACGAGGGCGCTCTCTCTACCCAGCATCCTTCGCAGATCGACATGTTCGCCGGTCCGCGCCCCGTCGAAACCGAACCCGCCGCCGAGCGCGGCTAACAGAGGAGCGTTGAATGTCTGAGGCGATGAACGGCGAAGCCGTCAGTCGAGTAGCGGAGCTTGCGAAGAATGCCGCGGGCTTCGACATCAAGAAGGTCGAGATCGAAGGCGTCGGTCTGCCGAAGTCGTTCTATGTCGGGTTCGACCACAAGACCAACGGCCCGGTCGACCTGCGCCCGATGGCGGAAAAGTGGCGCACGGTGCCAGAGCGCGCCACGGGCACCGCGAACGTCACGACGCTGGAAAGTTTCATCGAACTGACGCGGCGGCACAGGGACAACGATTCCGCGATCTTCGCGGCGACGTCGTGGCCGAACCCGACCCTGACGGCGGTGATCGACTATCACATCGAGGATCAGGCGGGCCTGCCGCAGGCGCGCAACTGCGGCCACCGCGTTCACTATGCCTTTCCGATCACCGACGAGTTCAAGGCTTGGGCGGATCAGGACGGCAAGCCGATGGGCCAGGAGGCGTTCGCCGCCTTCATCGAGGAGCACGCGCCGGAGCTCGCCAGCCCCACCAAGGAGGAGGTCAAGGATTTCGGCGACCTGTTCCGCACCGAGATCGCGACGCCCTCCAAGCTGATCGAGCTTTCGCGCGGACTGCAGGTCAACGTCGCCGGCAAGGTGAAGTCGGCGACCACGCTGCAATCCGGCGAGGGCGAAATCCTGTTCGTCGAGGAGCACCTGAACACCAAGGGCCAGCGCCTCATCGTGCCCGGCCTGTTCATGGTGGCGATGCCGGCCTTCATCGACGGCGAGCCGGTCCGTATCCCGGCGCGGCTGCGCTACCGCGTCCGCGAGGGCGCCGTGGTCTGGTTCTACCAGATGTTCCGCTGGAAGCAGCTGCTCCGCGAGCGCGTCGTCGGCGATCTCGCCACCGTCAAGGAAGCGACCAAGCTGCCCACCTTCGAAGGGTCTCCCGAGCGGTAAATGGAAGACTTGTTCTCATACGCGGAGCGCTATCCTCTCTCGCCCGGCTTCAAGGAGCCGGGCGCGAGCAGGGCTGCGGCTGAGAAGATGAAGCCGCGCACACCGACGTTGCGCGACATGGTGCTGCGGGAGATCAAGGCCGCCGGTTTGCGGGGGCTAACCGCCGATGAGGCCGCGGCGGCGATCGGCAAGACGGAGTTTGCGGTCCGGCCGCGCCTCACCGAGCTTTACCGGCTCGGCCTCATCACCAAGACAAAGGACCGACGTCCGAACGCCAGCGGCGTGGACGCGACGGTCTGGATCGCCGTGGTGGACGCATGACGTGGCCGTTCGGAGATTTGGAGCCGAAGAAGTATGGCGCGATCGCTGCCGACCCAGGCACGCCGTTCGACGCCTATTCGGCAAAAGGCGAGACATCGCGCTCGCCGCAGAAGAAGTACACCACCAAGTCCGACGAGGAAATTGCGGCGATGCCTGTGCACCTTCTCGCCGCCCGCGACTGTTTCCTGTTCTATTGGGACACCACCGCGCGCATCGCGGTCGGCCGCCACATTCCGATCATGAAGGCGTGGGGCTTCAAGCCTACGGCCTTCGCCTTCACATGGTTCAAATTGAACTTGCGCGAGCCCGCGACGCCGTTCTTCCTGCCGCGCCACAGCATGAACTTCGGACCGGGGCTGACCACCCGCAAGAACACCGAGGTCTGCATTCTCGGTCGCCGTGGCTCCCCGCGCCGGATGAGCAAGAGCATTCGCGAAGAGATATTTGCCCCGCGCCGGGAGCACAGCCGCAAGCCGGAAGAGTTCTACGACCGTGTGAAGCTCTACGCGGCAGGACCCTATGCCGAACTGTTTTCACGCACCAACCGTCCCGGATGGGACGTCTGGGGCGATCAAGCCGGTAAATTCAACGAGGCCGCCGAATGACCATAGTCCTCGCCCGCCCGCAGGAAGTGCCTGATCTGAAAGCCCGCGGCTACCGCGAGGCCGGTCCGAGCAGGTTTCCAGGCTTCATCCAGATGCACCTCGTTCCGTTCGAAGCGCCGGTCGTCCCGGACGAGGAAACCCACCACATCGCAGGCGCCGTAGCGGCATTGGGAGAAGAAGCGTGAACATCGACAAACTGAAAGAGACCTACGAGAAGGCCAGCAGCACCAGCCAAGCCGTGATGCGCGCGAGCATCGGCATCTCAACGGTGCTGGATTCCGGCCTCGACCGATCGATCAAGGTCGACACCCTGATGGCAATCATGAAGGCCCTCGTCTGCGAGATCGAGATCGGCACCATCATGAGGATCATCGACGTGTCGGACAAGACCGGCGCCCCTGCCGAAGTTGTGATGGGTCAACTCGGCATAGCCCGCCTCGATCAGGTCGAGGGACTCAATCTCCGGGTGGCCAACCTGATCGATCTGTACGTGGACGAGATCAAGGAGAAGATCACGGCCAAGGAAGCGACTGCCGGAGCCGCAGCATGAACGACAACACCCAGGCGATCAACGTCGCCAACTTCATCAGCGACCTGCGCGCGGCGATCGACAAACACACCGACGACGCCGGCCGCGCGGTGAATCGGCTGACCATCCTGCACAAGGACAGCATCCGCCCGACCTCGCCGGCGGACAAGATGTGGGCGGCCTTCCTCGCCTTCCACTCCGCCATGGTCGGCTGGACCGTGGAGCAGGGGATCAAGGAGGACGACGTCAAGGCGAGCGTGATGATCGACATCGGGCTTCGCATGTTTCTCGACAACACCCGCGACGCGATCATGCGCGCCCAGGCCGCGAACGATCCGGCTCCGAAGCCGACAATCCTCAAATCCTGACCATACCGAGGTAGCGGGCACTTCGATTTACGCGATGTGGAGCCTCCGTAGGGGCTCCGTTTTTGGCAAAGGACACCAAAATGGCGATTTATACCGAGGAAGAGGCAAAAACCAAGTGGTGCCCTGAGACGCGCACCGGCCTGACCGCAGGCATGGCCGTGAACCATCACGTCGGCGGCGACGTGCACGAGGAGACGCGCTGCATCGGATCCGGCTGCATGATGTGGCGGTGGAAGCGCGGCAGCGTCTTTCACCCGGCACCGCCGGACCCAGCCAATCCAACCGTGGCCCACTTCACCGAGATCGAGAACCGGGGCGACTACAGCAAAACCCACGGCTTCTGCGGCAAGGCGGGGAGGCCCTGATGAACTTTGCCGTCCAGACGATTCCGTTCGAGGGGCGCAGGGTCCGCGGCACCATCGTCAGCTGCGGCCATTGCAGCGCCACGAAAACCATCCCGGTCAACACCTTCTCCGGCTCGCCCAACGATCAGACCACCCAGCAGGACCACTTCATCAAGAAGAAGCTGGAAGCCATGGGCTGGCTGGTCGGCAAGCGCCCGGATCAGCACCGCTGCACCGGCTGCTATTCCGCCATCAAGATCGCAGCGAAGCGCAAGTCCGAGAATGGGGGGAACGTGGTCGATCTGCCTGTGAAGCAGGACGCCCCGCGCGAGATGACCCGCGAGGACCGCCGCATCGTCTTCGAAAAGCTCAACGAGGTCTATGTCGACGATAAGACCGGGTATTCGGCGGGCTGGACCGACGCGAAGCTGGCGTCCGATCTCGGCGTGCCCCGCGCCTGGGTGGCAAAGGTCCGCGACGAGATGTTCGGTCCCGAGGGATCGAACGAGGAAATCCGCGCCACGATCGCCGAAGCTCAATCGCTGCTGGCCGACATCAGGACGGCCGCGGCCGGGGCGGGTGCCTTCGCCGAGACGCTGCAGAAGCTCTTGGGCAAGGCCGACAAGATCGAGAAGACCATCCTCGAAATTCAGCAGGAGTTGCGCTGATGGCTGTTTCCCAATTCTTCCGCAACGAGCACGCCCGCCTCGAGACCGGCAAGGCACCGGCCACGAGGGTCTGCACGCGCTGCCGCCTCAACGCCGTGAACGGGCGCGACCGCACCTGCGGGCCCTGCCAGGTAGACGCCCACGACCGCCGGCAAGCAGCGATCAAGGCTCGCAGCCTCGTCCGGGCGCAGAGCAAGCCCCAAAAGGCCAGGATCGAGCCCGAGAGCGTCCATCAACTCGGCCGCGCCGCGCGCCGCGCCGGCCTCACCCTCGCCGATCTCAACGCGATGGACCCGCCCCTCTCCCCCGAAGACGAAAGGCTCCTGTCCCATGGCTGAACGCATCGACCTCGAAGAAGTGCTGCGATCCTGCGCGGCCATGCACGAAAGATACCTCGAAACCAGCGAGCGGCCGGGCGAGGAGGGTGCTCTCTCCCGCCTGGGGGCGGACTGTGACACCGTGATGACCATCTGGCGGGCCAAGGAGGCCAACCGGCGCACCGACCCCAACGACGTCATCAATGCGCTCATCGTGGCCATTGTGGCCCATATCGCGGGGGAGGTGTTGAACCACGCCAACGACGAGAATAAGCGCATCGCGGCGGCGGTGTCGATCGGCAGCGCCTTCACACAGACCTTGTTCGAGACCATGGCCGCGTCCGCCGCTGGAGCCTTCAAGACTGAAAGCATCCCGGCCCGGCAAGTGGGGCTCGCATGAGCCCCCGCATCATCCCGTGCCCGGACTGCCTCGGCGACAAGGGCCACGACATCCCCGTCGACATCGACCGCCGCGACGGCTCCCTGATCGAGCGTTGGCAGCCCTGCGTCCTCTGTGACGCCACCGGAGACGTCGAGTTGGAGGTCTTCGCCGTCGATATGGACGATCTCGAAGCCATGGGAGGGGTCTGATGGCCCATTGGCGCGACGGCGGAATAGGCAACATGGCCGGCAGCGACGACCGCGAGGCCGAGGAGTTTACGCTGCTCGAACGGCTGGCGGTAATTGCCGGCCACTCCAAGACGGACGCCCAATTCAACGTGGCTGATGTCGCCGATGAGGCATTCGATGAGATCCAGCGGCTCCGCGAAGCGACAGCACTCCTTGCGGAGTGGAAGGACGCCCAGGAGGCCATCTTCACCCACGAGGGGAGGGATGGCGTTTGGAGGCGCCTCGCCGACGCAGATCGAGCCCTATTGACCTATGCACGAACCATCCAATCCGCGCTGGCACCGGCAACGGTGGCGGATACGGCCGCTGCCCCGGGACCAACTGATCCCCCGGTCGCGGCGGCCGTCAGCGGGGCCGCGCCATGAGAGACATCCCACACTTCACCCGCAAGCTCATGGGCACCTTCGGCATCCTGTTCCGCCTGGGGATGGCCCGCACCTTCGGCCAGTACCAGCACTCCGGCTGGAATGGCGACTTCGCCTATGCCCGGTACCGCTGGCGCGGCCGCGAATGGATCATACCGACCTCAGCAGCAGAGACTTGGGAGGGAATGCTCGGAATGCCTGCCACGCCGCCCAGCCCTTCACAGCCCGGCGCGTGTGAACCTCTGTGAACCTGTTTTGTGAACTGTGAACCGCGTTTGTGAACTTCAACTGTGAACTGTGAACCTCGATGAGCCGACCATGGATGCCGCTCTACATCGCCGACTACCTGGCCGGGACCGGGCACCTCAGCACGGTTGAGCATGGCGCCTATCTGTTGCTGATCATGCACTATTGGAGCAAGGGGGGGCCGCCGGCGAGCGACGAGATCGCGCGCCGCATCACCAAGATGGACAACCGCCAGTGGTCGAAATCTTGCAACATCCTGAAGTCGTTCTTTTCCGATGACTGGCGACACCGCCGGATTGACGCAGAATTGGCGAAAGCCGTTGAAATATCTAAGGCCAATTCTGCAAACGCACATAAGTCGCACGAAAATCGCAGGCGTCGCGCAAGTGGTTCGCATGGGGCTTCGCAGGTGCGATCGCACACACCTTCACAATCACATACACAAGATGCTGCTTCTACCGAAGCAGCATCAGCCGCGGCTGTGCCTGGAAAGTCGCTGATCTCGCCGGAGGCGTTCGCCCTTTCCGATCGTGTCCTGCTGGCGATGGGCATCGAGAACGGCGACCCGATGAGCGTGGGGGCGCCGATGACCGTGCAGGGCTGGTTGAGCGGCGGATGGGATCCGGAAACCGTGGTGCTGGCCGTGAAGCGCGTCATAGCGCGGGGCCACAAGGCGCGATCCCTTGGCTATTTCGAGCGGGCGATCGCCGACGCGCACGCCGAACTCACCAGGCCTCTACCCGAGGGCAGCACGGGCCCGCCGAGGCGCGGCAGGCAGACCTTTGCTGAACTCGCAATCGAAATGGAGGAGAGAATCCGTGGCTCAGAACCTGACGCAGCAACCATCACCATCGACGGCTGATCCCCTCGCGGGGCGGGCTGAGAGCCTGTACCGGCGCGTGACGTGGCACGGCAACGTCGCCATGCTCGACACGGCAATCCCGAGCCGCGAGCGGGACGCGCTGAAATCGCGGCTGGTGGAGTGCCGGCGGGCGATGATGCCGATGAACTCGATCTCGGACCGCGAGAAGATCGGGCTGGCGCTGACCAAACTGCTATCCGGCTTCGCTCACACGGGGAGCATGATCCCGCAGATCACCATCGCGGCCTACGTTTCCAAACTGGCCGAACTCCCCGCCTGGGCGGTTGAGGCAGCCATCGCCGATATCGACCGCGGGCGCGTCGAGGGCATGTCGCCGGACTTCCCGCCGTCGGCGGCTCGGATATTCCAATTGGCCGAGGCCAAGATGAGCGACGTACGGTCCGAGCAGCGCCGCATCGAGGTGGTGCTCAATGCCCGTGTGGCCGACGGACCGGCGCGCCATCCCGACGAGGTCCGGCGCGTGGCCGAGAGCATGAAAACCTTCGCGGCGGACATGGCGGCGAAGATCCAGCCCGAGACCGACGAGCAGAACCAGAAGCGGCGTGAGAACGACCAGCGGACCAAGGAACGGCAGGACGCTGCGCTGGTGCTCGAGTATCACATGCACGGGTTCGAGCCCGTGATGTTCAACGGACGTCCGGTCTCGATCTCGCTGGCGCGCACGACCGGGGCCAGGCTGGTGCCGCGGGTGAAGGCCCCGGCGCCGAAGTGCGAGTTCTCGCAGGAAGGCGATCAGTAGGCGTTGCGTGCGTGTTCCAAACCCATCCGGGGGGACGGGTCAGGGAAGACATGTTGGCTATCTCGAAGACACCAAGTCGTGCAGGCGCTCGCGCCCCGCACAATCCGGCTGCCCGTCCGGCGCCGGACCGATATCCATCCGGCGGCAAGAAGCAGGCGGTGGCGCCGGCGCTGTGGCACCGGCTGATGGAGCACGGCCGGCGGCTCGGCATGGATCCGCGCCTCGGCTCCGAGATCGGCAAGCTCGCGGCGCACGGGGACATATCCGCCGCCGAGTTCGAGGCGGCCCAGGAGATCGCGCGCATCTACGGGCGCTACGAGAGCCTGACGGGCGTTCCGCGGCGGCATGCGGCCTCGCCGTCCTACCAGACCGGCTTCGGCGCGCGCGCCGTGGACCCGGAGGACATGGACGAGAGGGAGTACCGGCGCCACCTGCGCCAGATCAAGAAGGCGACCGCGGACTTCGAGAAGCTCGCGATTGTCATCGACCGCCAGCGCGCGCTGGTCGAGCGGGCATGCTGCGACAACGAGCGCATCAACCCGGTACTGCGTCCCGCGCTCGCCCAGGCGCTGCACCACGCCGCGGTCAAGTTCGGGTTTGTTCAGGAGGCGCGCGCTGCCCGGCCTGACCGCAAGTACAGCCGCGACGACGGCAAACTGCTGGCCGACGCCACGGTGCTGGCGCTGATCCAGTGGTTCGAGGAGAGGGCGACCAAGCCGGGGTTTTTCAGCCTCGTCGACAACAAGGACTGGAAGACGGTGCGCGGCATCACCGCCTCCGACGCGGAGGGTCGATACCACCACACGGTCGCGGTGCCGCTGCGTCACCTAGACGTCAAGGCCGTCGACGCAGCCCTGCGGCTGGCCTGCGCTGTCCACGGGCTGCTCGAGATCAAGGACGCTGAAACAGGAGAGGTCGAATGAGCACCTGCCGCAGCTGCAAACACGTCGCGCCCGACGAGGGCGACGCCGGCACCGGCTGGTGCCACCGGGCCCCGCCGGGCTTTGTCGAGGCCCCGATATCGTCGGGCTGGCCGCCGGTTGGCCTCGACCGCGGCTGGTGCGGCGAGTACAGCCGCGCCTGGTGGCGCTGGCTGCGGTCGCTGTTCGGCCGCTGATGGGCGTCCCGATCCACTACGGCACCTGCCAGGACGGCCCATTTCACGGGAAACAGATGGCGCACGCGACCGAGACCTACCGCGTCGCCATCGACCGGCACACGGGGAAGGCTGCGCCGGCGCTGCTCGTCGCGCCGGAGAGCGAGTTCAAGTTCGGGGAATATCGCTGGGACGGCGCGGGCTGGATCTGGTCATGGGCGAGTCGGAGTGCCTCAAAAACGTGAACGCGCCTGTGAACCGAGAAGCCCTTGCGCCACAACAATATTGCGGGAAATGGGAAAGTCGTTAACTTTGGATTTCTTAGGGCGGAGTGATTCGCCCCGAAACGATTTCCGCCCGGCGCCGCAAGGTGTCGGGTTTTTCCTTTGGTCCCGATGCTGACCGGTGCAAGCCCACCCCGGTCCGTTGCTGTGTTCCTCCTGCATTCGCAGGATGCCCGCCGTAGTGGCGGGGGGATCGCCAGATCATTCCGCGCCGGGCGGAACCCGGCACACCACCAAGAAGAAGGAAGAGACCGATGCAGGTCCGAGCAAAGTTTTTCGTCGAGGACATCAGGCACAACGATGTCCCCGGCACCGACCAGTACGCCACCATCTCGATGAAGCCGGTGTTCGGCAGCTACGCTGATGGCGACCCGGAAGGGACCAACAAATCGTGGTCGAAGTGGACGCCCTCGGGGCATCTGTCGATCACCATCACCAACCCGGCTGCGATCGACCAGTTCGAGATGGGCAAGGCCTACTACCTCGACTTCACACCGGCCTGACCAGATCGGCGCGAGCCGATGACCGCCCTCCTGGGCGTTTCCTCCCTTGACTGGCCGCTGCTCATCCCGGGCAGCGGCCGTTTTTCTGGAGCTTATTATGCTCGGTAGCCAATACCTCCTGCCGCCGGCCGGCGGCAGCGGAAGCCTCATTCGCGTCTGGACGCCGCACCGGCTGCGCGCCGCGATCGACGCGGCCAACGCCGGCATCCGCAACGCGCTGCACGCCGGCGACATGGACATGGCGCTGATCCTGATTTCGCGGAAGGTTGGCCTGCGCGTCTGCGCGGGCGACATCAATATCCGCCTCAAGAAGCCGCTCTTCGTCACCGAGAAGCGGCCAACCCCTCAGCGTCCCCACGCTGCTTGATCCGCAGGGCTCCGGCTTCAACTCCGTCCCCCAGAAGCCCGAAGTCTTGCGGATCATCCCCCTCAACCGGAGCGAAAAGCATGGCCGGAATTTTCGGAAGCCCCGGGTCGCGATCTTCGCGCCGGAGCGGCCCCGTAGGCGGGTCAACAATGATGGTTGTCGACAGGCCGAGGCTTGTGAGCCTTCGCCAGCAGCGCCGCGAAGAGAAGATCGACATCGATCTCGGCCGCAAGGCGGACTCATCGAAGCGCCCGATCACGCTGCCTTCCCTGAATGGGTGGGGCGGCACAAAATACTAACCCGGAGCGCCATCATGTACGAGGTTTTCCCGCGGTTGTTCGTCGGCAACCAGCTGCACTACGAGACGATGGTGCGCGACGGCGACCAGCCGAAGCCCGGCTGGGCCGTAGTCCATGCCGCGAAGGAGCCGTATCACCGCCAGGCGCTCGGCTACACCGGCCGCGGCGCGCCGAAGGACCACGACGAATACCTGTTCGCGTTCCGCGGCGACCGGCTATGCCTCAACCTTGTCGACGTCGACAATGTCGACTACGTCAACAAGGTGCTGATCGAGGCCGCGCTGCGCTTCATCGGACAGAGCCTCGACGAGGGCAAGAAAGTGCTTTGCCACTGCAATCAGGGCCAGTCCCGCGGCCCGAGCATCGCGCTGCTCTATCTCGGCACTGTCGACCCTGACTTCATCGGGCTGAACGCCGCCGACGCCATGCTCAAGTTCCAGGGCATCTACCCGCAATATGAGCCGGCCAACGGCATAGCGGAGTATCTGATCCGCAACTGGCCGCAGAAGCAGGCGGCATGACGGAGAAGAAGATTGCTACACCCGAGATCGCCAAGGCGGTCTGGGAGGGCATGGACAATCCGTCCTCGCGCCGTGTCAGGGACAAGCTGATCGCGGCCGGCTACGTCGCGCCGAGTTTCAAGACCATAGGCCTGTGGGCGAAGAAGGGCGGGTGGGCCACCAAGAAGGGGAAGACCTTCAATGGCAAATCGCTCGACGACGCCGCACCGGCGCTGACAGGCGACCCCAGGACCACGGCAGAGGACATCGTCCAGGCCGTGCTCAAGGTGCTGCCGCCGCCGGATACGGAACAGTCCAAGGCCGAACAGCCGCAGGGCGAGGCGAAGGCGGACACGCCGGAGGACGCCGAATTGCGCGCCGGCCTCAAGGATCTGCGCGCCGCCATCGAGGGCTCGCCAGAGGCGCTGCTGGCCCAAACCGCGCGCCAAAGCTACATAGCCTCGTGCGTCATACAGTTTGTCCTGACGGCGCTGGCGCCGACGCTGATCCCGAGCAACCCCGACGGCGTCGCCAAGCTGCACCTCGCCGCAGCGGAATCTATTGAGCAGGCAGGCAAGGCGTTCGACCGCATCGGCCAACTGCGCGAACAGGCGATGAAGACGATCAACGGCACCGCCGAGATCATCGAGCCAGGTTCGCGCGATCCGCTGGCGGAGAGTATCGCCGCGTTCAAGAAGCAATATGCATGAACTGCGAGGCACGCGGTACCTGACCGCTGCAAATGATAGCCTCGCGAAGTTCATCACTTCCGACCTGCGGTTTCTCGATTTCGACCAGACGCGGGCGTTCTACGCCAAGGTGGTGCCCGGCCTCGACCTGCATGGGCGGGCGCTGCTCGGCGTCAACGACCGCTATTTCCTACTGACGGTGCTCTGCCATCGGCGCGACGCCATCCACCCGTGGCTGTTCAACCGCTGCCGAGAGGTGGAGGCTGCGCCCGACGATCATCTCGATCTGTGGGCGCGCGACCACTACAAGTCGACGATCATCACCTTCGCCGGGATCATCCAGGAGATCCTGACCGATCCCGAGATCACGATTGCCATCTTCGCGAACGTCCGGCCGGTCGCGACCGCGTTCCTGACCCAGATCATGCAGGAGTTGGAGCGCAACGATTACCTCAAGCAGGTCTATCCTGACGTGCTCTGGGAGAACCCGCGCAAGGAGGCCCCGGTCTGGGGCATCGACCGCGGGATCATCGTCAAGCGGCGCTCTAACCCGAAGGAGGCGACCGTCGAGGCTCACGGCCTCGTCGACGGCCAGCCGATCTCGCGCCACTACAAGCTGAGGGTCTACGACGACCTTGTGACCGACAAATCGGTGACGACGCCCGAGATGATCCGCAAGACCACGGAAAAGTGGGAGCTTTCGGACAACCTGGCCGACAGCCGCGCCAACCGGCGCTGGCACATCGGCACCCGCTATCACTTCGGCGATACCTACGGGATCATCATCGAGGAGGGCAGGGGCATCAAGCCGCGGATCTACCCGGCCACCGAGGACGGCACGCTCAAGGGCAGGCCGGTGTTCCTCAGCGACAAGGCATGGGAGAAGAAGAAGGGCACCCAGCGCCGTACGGTTTCGGCGCAGATGCTTCTGAACCCGGTCGCGGGCAACGAGGCCATCTTCCAGGCGGCGTGGCTGAAAACCTACCTGATCCGCCCGACCATCATGAACATCTACATCATGGTGGACCCCTCGAAGGGAAAGACATCGAGTTCGGACCGCACCGCGATCGCCGTGGTGGGCGTCGACGTCGCCGGCAACAAGTACCTGCTGGACGGCTACCGGCACCGGATGAAGCTATCCGAGCGCTGGGAATGCTTGAAAAAACTCTACGTCAAATGGCGGGACGCCACCGGAACGCAGGTCATCATCGTCGGCTACGAGCGCTACGGTGCCCAGACCGAGGACGAGGTCATCAAGGAGTGGCAGGAGCGCGACGGCGTCGCCTTCGAACTCGTCGAGTTGAACTGGCCCCGCGAGGGCGGCCACTCGAAGAAGGACCGCGTCGAGCGGCTCGAGCCGGACATGAAGGCCGGCAAGTTCTATCTGCCCGGCATTGTCTATCACCCGGAGTTCGGCGGCCGCGACGGCGCGGCCCTCTGGACCCCGTGGACCGAGGAGGACGCCAAGCGCAGCGAAGCACAGGGCAAGGACACACCGAACAAGGTCGGCCAGATCATCTACCGGCCCCTGCTCGGAGAGACCAAAGAGCAGCGCGCGATGAGCGCGACGCACCAGGGCTACCGCATCATGTCGCCGATCAAGCGGCGCGACGAGAACAACGAGATGTACGACCTGACGCGCGCCTTCATCGAGGAGATGGTGTTCTTCCCGTTCGCGCCCAAGGACGACCTGATCGACGCAACGTCGCGCGTCTATGACCTGTCACCAAAGCCCGCAATTCAATACGAGGCGGCCTCGCTTGAGGCTCCCGCTTATGTGGATTCCTGACCATGGCCCGTTACTTCCCTCCCGTTTCACTGAGCATCCCGTGGAAGGTGCTGGTGCTGCGCCACGATCCCGATTGGGAGCGCGATAAGCGCAACGAGATCGAATACGAATTTTCCAACGGACGAGTGTTCCGCGCCAATCCCACGACGCGCGGCGCCTACGCAGAGGACTGACACATGGCGCAAACGACCCTGATCCCGCCCGATAGCCACACCAAGCTGCCGACCACCCGCGACGAGAACGCGGAGGAAGGCAACAGCTTCAAACGCACGGTCGACGCTATCAACGCCATGCTCGACGATCTTTACGGCTACGAGACCACCCGCGTCGCCGCCGAAGCCGCGCAGAACACCATCCAGTTCGTCGACGTTACCATCACGTCGGCCGAGTTGCTGGCGCTCAACGCCACGCCGAAGACCATCGTGGCGGCTCCTGCGGCGGGCCTTGCCAACGTGCTGGTCGATGTCGTCGCCTACAAGGCGGCAGGCACGGCCTATGCGGGCATCGCGGCCGGCGAGGACTTGTCGATCAAGTACACGGACTCCTCCGGGCTTGAGGTTGCCGAAATCGAGACCACTGGCTTCCTCGACCAGACCACGGCGCAGACGCGCTATGCCAAGGCGTTCAACGCCGCCTCCGGCGTTTCCTCAATCACCCCGGTAGCCGCCGCGGCGCTGGTCATGATGCTGCTGACCGGCGAGATCACCACCGGCGACAGCGACCTGAAACTGCGGGTTTACTACCGCACCGTTCCGACGACGCTGTAAGGAGCGACATCATGGATTTCTCAAACCCGCACCGTGACGCTCCGATCACGAGCCAGGTACTTCCGCGCACAGTGTTCGATCTCGGCGCCAGCCTCGTCACCCTGACCGCGGCTGGCGCCGCCACCACCCTTTCATCCGACAGCGGACAGCGCGGCAAGAACGAGGTCAACACCTCGTCGCGCGGCCTGCGCCTCGTGGTCGACCTGACCAAGAACGCAGGCACCATCGACGTTGTCGTGACGATCCAGAGCTACGACAAGGGCACCGGCAAATATATCGACCGGCTGGCGTCGGCATCGCTGACGGCGACCGGCACCACCGAATACATCGTTCACCCGGACCTGACCGCCGCCGCCAACTCCATCGCCAAGAACTTCCTCGGCGAGGAATGGCGCGTCAAGGTGGTCTCAGGCGCCGGCGTCACCCCCGATTTCGATCTCGCCATCGGCGCCTGCTACCTGCCCTGATGCACGGATCATTCGACGGCCAGCGCATCGGCGAAAGCCGGGGCGAATACACCGGCACGGCTGCGGAGCGGCGCAGCGCCATGGAGGCGGACGGCCGCTTCATCATGAAGCGCGAGATGCTCGACCGCGGCCAGGGCCAGCCCAACATCGAGGTGCAGACCCAGCACGTCCGCAACGGCCTGATGCCGGAAGAGAGCGACCCGTGGGCGGAGTGGGACATGATGGTGGCTAAGGCCATCACGCGAGTTCTGCTCTCGCAGTATCGCGGCCATTTCTGGGTGGTCGAGAGCAACCGCGCCCAGGGCATTGCGTGGATCTCGATCCCGCTGCTGCTCGGGGAATGGAAGTACATCTTCAAGCTTTCGGAGGAATTGACCCCGGCGATGATTATCCGCGCCGGCGGGCAGATCCTTGAGCGGTTCAATATCCCGCGCTCGAACCTCGACGTCGCGTCCTTCATCGCGGCCAAGAAACACGCCGTCAAGAATGGTGGAGCGCCGCCCGCATGACGGTGATGATCCCCGAAGCGCCCGGCGAGGACGGTTTTGCCAAGCAGGACCAGAACCTCTACGCGCGCGCGCAGGCGGCCGCGACCGGCTCGGCGCCGCGCGACGAGGACAAGGCCGCCACCGAGGGCGAGGTCAACTGGCTCAAACTGGTGGCCGAAGCCGAGGCGCAGGGCGGGCAGTTCGCCCAGGATCAGATCAAGGGCGCGTGGGACGCTTCCTACAAGGCGTTCCACAACCAGCACGTTGCGGGATCGAAATATCGCTCCAAGGACTATTCCGGCCGATCGAAGCTGTTCCGGCCGAAGACCCGGGCCGCCGTCCGCAAGGCGAACGCCGCGGCAGCCGCCGCGCTGTTCTCGACGATGGACACCATCAGCTGCTCGCCCGGCAACGAAAGCGACCCGATCCAGCAGGCATCGGCGGCGCTGATGCAGGAACTCATCAATTACCGGACCGATCGCACCTCCGGCAAGGCCTCGATCCCGTGGTTTCGCGTCGCCATCGGCGCGCACCAGGACACGCTCATCATGTCGGCGTGCCTGTCCAAGCAGTACTGGAAGCTCGAACTCGAGGCCGAGACCACGCAGGAGCCGGTGATCGGCGAGAGCGGCAACCCGGTCATCAACGAGGAGACCGGCCAGCCGCTCATGCGGGAGGTCAAGACCTACAAGCCCAGCGTCGACCGCCCCGACATCGCGACCATTCCGCTGGAAAACGCCATCATCGACCCCGCCGCGTCATGGCTCGACCCGATCCAGAGCGCGGCCTACCTGATCGTCAAGTATCCGATGCGGATCAACGAGATCCGCAAGAAGCAGAACGACCCGCGCAATCCGTGGAAGCACGTCGAGGCGTCGGTGCTCAAGGCGTCCGGCTCCGACCAGAAGCTCCGGGCTGCCGGCACCCGCACGGCGCGCGAGCGCGGCCTCGATCGCATGGACCCATCATCGACCGGGACCGGCGAGTTCGAGGTGATCTGGGTCTATGAAGTGTTCATGCGCGTCGGCGAGGAGGACGTCTGCTTCTATTCCGCCGGCAGCAAGGCGTACCTGACCGACCCGAAGCCGGTCAAAGAGGTCTATCCCGAGCAGGGCGGCGAGCGGCCCTATGTGCTCGGCCTCGGCAGCCTCGAAGCGCATCGCATCTTCCCGATGTCGCATGTGGAAAGCTGGCAGCCGTTGCAGCAGGAGATCAACGATCTCGCGAACCTGCGGCTCGACCAGGTCAAGCAGAGCGTTTCGCCGATCACGTTCGTCAAGCGGGGCCGGCAGGTCGATCTCGGCGCCATCCAGCGCCGCGGGCCGAACACCACCATCTTGCGGACCGACAAGGACGATATCGAGTTCGACCGCCCGCCCGAGGTGCCGTCGTCGGCCTATGCGGAGATGGAACGCCTCAACGTCGACTTCGACGACCAGGCAGGCCAGTTCAACTCCGGCTCGGTGCAGACCAACCGCAGCCTGAACGAGACCGTCGGTGGGCTGAACCTGATCTCGTCGGCCGCCAATTCGGTGCAGGAGTTCGATCTGCGAACCTGGGTGGAGACGTGGGTTGAACCCGTGCTCGGCCAGATCGTCAAGCTCGAACAGTATTACGAATCCGACACGGTTGTGCTCGGCCTGTGCGGCGAGCGGTCCGAATTGCTGCAAAAGCACGGCATCAACCAGATCACCAACGAATTGCTCGAACAGCAGATCGCGCTGCGGGTCGACGTCGGGCTCGGCGCGTCCAACCCGCAGACCAAGCTGCAGAACTTCGCCGGCGCGCTGAACATCGCCAAGGGCATCTGGGAAAACCACCCGCAGGTGCAGTCCGGCGAATACATGCCGAACATCGAGGCGATCTCGGACGAGATATTCAGCCTCGCCGGCAACCGCGACGGCGCCAAGCGCTTCATGATCAAGGGCCAGCCGAAGGGGCCGCCGCCACAGGCTCAGGCGATGGTCGAGAAACTCCTGTCCGAGGTAGCCAAGAACAAGTCGACGGCGGACCTCAACAAGGCAAAGGCCATGGAGACCGGCGTCCGCGCCAAGATGGACTTCGCCGACATGGTCCACGGCCAGCACATGGACCGCGCCAAGATGGTGCATCAGGTCCGCTCCGAGCGCGAAGGCTTCCTGCACAACAAGGAGAACGTCAAGGAAGACCGCGCGCTCAAGGCGAAGCAGATCGAGGGCAAAGCGCAGCCGAAGCCCAAGCAGGAGTCAGAACCGCAGCAGGAGCCCGGCGGTGACGACGACATGATGGGCCAACTCGTCGCCCTCCTGCAGCAGAAGCAACAGCCGCGCAGTTTCAAGTTCGTCCGTGATCCGCAGACCAACCGCATTGTCGGTGCCGAAGAGATACCGCAGGGAGCCGCATAATGGCGACGTTTACCTTCTTTCACGAGTTCAAGAAATTCCTCGGCGACTCGACCATCGACCTCGACAGCCACACCTTCAAGGCGGTTCTGACCAACACCGCGCCGACCGTCGGCACCGACGACCAGTTGGCGGACATCACGGAGATTGCCAACGGCTTCGGTTACACTACGGGCGGCGTCACGTTGTCCTCGGTGACATGGCTCGAGACCGGCGCCGGCCTCGGCGTGTGGCGCTGGAATGCTGCGGACTTCACCTGGACCGCATCGGGCGGCAGCATCGGGCCGTTCCGCTACATTGTCATCTATGACGACACAGCGGCGGGCGATGAGTTGGTCGGCTACTACGACTACGGCACCAACATCACCATCACCGATGGCAACGCCTTCACGGTCGACATCGGCACCAACGGCATCTTCGAACTATCATAGGACGCGCGTCATGGCGACCAACGCACCACGCACCGCTGAAATCATCCGCGCCGAGCGCGAGGCCATCTCGGCGCAGATCGAGAAGCATCGCGTCAGGCAGAAAGCCCTCTCGGATGAACTGCGCGAGGTCGAAGGGCCGATTCCAGATCGTGCCGGACGCCCGGCCAAGGAAGCCAGCTACACGATCAAGCCGGCCTGACCGTGGCAAGCCTGCTCGACAACGCCGTTTTTGTTGCCGCATCCGGCGGCACCGGCTCGTTTACCGTCTCCACCGCAGCGCCAGGGCATCAACTTCCTGCCGCGCGTGGAGGTACGGACGGGAAGACATACCGCTACCGGGCGCAGAGTTCGGACCTTTCCGAGTGGGAGGAAGGCAGCGCGGTCGCGTCATCGACGGCAACGGTGTTTACCCGCGTCGTGGCTGCATCGTCGGCAGGCGGTACGACGACGGTGAATTTCACCGCCCCGCCAACGGTCGCGATCACGATCAAGGCTGCGGACATCCTGCAGTTCGACGACGCGATGTCGCTCACTGCGGCGCAAAAGTCCCAAGGCCGCGCTAACCTCGATGTTCTGAAAAAGAACTACATCATCAACGGCGCGATGATGGTCTCGCAGCAGAACGGCACTACGGCGGGGACGACCAGTGGATACTATCCGGTTGATGAGTGGCAGCTAATTTACTCCAACGGAGGGGCCGTTAGCATCGCGCAGGTGGCTAGTACCACTCCAGCAGGCTCACCCAACCGATTTCGCGTGACAGTTACGACCGCTGACGCCGCCGTGGCAGCAGGAGACTACTCCTTGATTTCGACGCGGCTCGAAGGACTTCGGGTTGCTGATTTGCTGTTGGGTACGTCGTCGGCCAAGACATTTACGATGCAGTTCGGCGTAAAAGCCCCGGCAGGCACTTATGGCGTGGAGTTCCGTAACTCCGCTGCGAACCGAGCTTACCTAGCCGAGTTCACGATCAGCGCGGGTGAAGCCAACACCGACGTTGTAAAATCCGTCACCCTCACGGGCGATCTGACCGGGACGTGGCTGAAAGACACGGGCGTTGGTCTAGGCATCTATATCGCGCTCATGGCTGGTTCGTCACTCCAAGGGACGCCTAACGTGTGGAGCGGGACCAACATCCACGGTTCTTCCAACCAGTTCAACTTCATGGGCACCATCAGCAACGTATTCGAGTTGTTCGACGTCAGCCTCACCGAAGGCAGCGCCGCGCCAGCGTTTCAGGTTCCGGGCTTTGCTTCCGAGTTGGCTCTGTGCCAGCGCTATTGGGAAAAGAGCTACGACTACTCGTCGGCGGTGGGAGCTACTACTTATACAGGATCAATTCTTGGTATCAGTCCAGGCAACGTCAATCGCGTGTTTTGGAATACTCCGTACTCGCCGAAACGGTCGGCGCCAACACTCACCGCGTACAGCCCTCAGACCGGAACTTCCGGTAAAGCTGGGAACCTCGGCAACGCTACGGACTACACAGTGAGCGGCACGATTACCGCTGGGCATAAAAATATCGCATGGTCTTGCAGCGCGGGTATTCCAGCGGTTACCGACCAACTTTATATTCACTGGACGGCGGACGCGAGGCTCTGATGGCTGCGTATTCATTGAATCAAACCGATACTGTGGTCCGCAATGTTGACGGGGCACTTATCCCAAACGACCCGAGCAATCGTGATCGTATCGAGTACGTTGCGTGGCTCGCCAATGGCGGCGTGCCCGATCCTTATGTTCGTCCAGCAGAAGAAATTGCTCAAGATCAGCGACGTGCCGCGTTCAATTCAGACGCCTCTCGCGCGGATTTGCTGACACGTCTTCGATCCGCCACTCCGGCGCAAATTAGCGCATATGTCGACACCAACGTGACTAATTTGGCTGATGCACGAGCGTTATTCAAACGCATCCTGCTGGTGCTGGCGCAAGTCTGACAACGTAGATGCTTCTCGGCGTAACACCGCTCGGCGTATATGCGCTCACCGAGATCCCGGGTAATTCTTCTGCAACGACGATCACCGGCGACAAGGGTGACCTTACACTTACGGGACGTGACGCTGCTCTAAGGCAGGTTACGGTTCTCACTGCGGTGAAGGGCGATCTGGCACTTGCCGGGCGTTCGGCAACCTTCGCCGTTGTCACCGCTACCGTCAAAGGAAGCCTGACGCTGACGGGCCGCAACGCGGTCTTTGTCACGCTGATCCAGGACGACGGCACGCTGACGCTGCAGGGCCGCGACGCGACGTTCAGCGTCACGAGCGCCACGGCCAAGGGCGACCTGACGCTCACGGGCATCAGCGCGACATTCCGGGTGCAGGCGAACACCGAGAAGGGCGACCTGACCCTTACCGGCCAGCATGCCACCCTGACGCCGACGGAAGGCACGACGAGCGGCGCGCTGACATTGACCGGCCAGGACGCATTCCTGCGTCATGTCGATGTTCTCTATGTGACGAAGGGCGACCTGACCCTTACCGGACAGGCCGCGTCGTTCCTGACGAACGAGCCGGTTTCCAAGGGCGATCTGACGCTCACCGGCTGCGATGCGGCGTTGACGCCGACGATGGTCGCGCAGTCGGCCACGCTGACGCTGACGCCGCACGAGGCGATCCTGCTCAAGATCGGCGGCGGCGGTAGCGACGAGCTAACCCGCAAGCCGAAGCGCGACCGGGTCCAACTCCGTCACATCGAGCGCGAGATCGAGATCGTTGGGCCGGATGGCTTGCCCAAGAAGGTGCCCCTTCTGGAGCGTTTCGCTCCCCCACCACCGCCGCCTCCGCTGGTGGTGCTCCCGGTGGGCAAACCGCTCCCCCGGGAGCTTACCGCACCGCTCGACCTGCCGCTGCCGGCGCTGCCGGACATCGGCGAGATCGAGCGCCATGCCATCGAGGCCCGCGACCTGCAGGACGCGATGGCCGCTATCGCACAGATCCCGGACCCCGTGTCCGAGCAGATCACCCGTTTGCTGGAAGACTACCGCGACATGCAGGACATCGCCCGCGTGCTCGCCGAGATTGATTGAGGTTGAACCGAATGTCATGGAGGGTTGCAAACAGTCTCGACAAACTGCGGTCTCAGGTCAACGCGGCGTGGCCCAAGCGCAACAAGTCGAGCGACGGGACAATCGGCGACGCGGCGCATGCCAGCCGATCGTCCGACCACAATCCGTGGGTGAAGGACGGGAAGACCGGCGTTGTCACCGGCATGGACATCACCAACGATCCAGCCCGTGGGCCAGTATCGAACGATCTGGCCGAGGCGCTGCGGGCTTCCCGCGACCCTCGCATCAAGTACATCATCTCCAATGCGCGCATCTGCAGCGGAGATGCCGGTCCGTCGCCCTGGGCATGGCGGCCGTACAGTGGAACGAACGCGCATCGGAAGCACGTTCACTTGTCGGTCAAGCCAGAAAAGGCGCTCTATGACTCGGTGAGGCCTTGGAAAATCGGCGGGAGGATCGCCGAGCCAGTAGCGAAGGTTCACATTCCCGAGGCCGAGCAGGACGATCCGGCGCCCCTCAACGTGCAGCCCGTCACCGCGCCAAAGCGCATCGACGTCGAGACGATCCAGAAGCGGCTCGACAGTATCGGGTATCACGAGGTCGGCGGCATCGACGGCGTGTGGGGCGGAAAGACGGCGGCGGCAATCGCTGCCTTCAAGAACGACCGCGGCATTGCCGGCGAGCCGGTTATCGACAAGGTTCTGATCGACGCGCTTGATACGCTGCCATCAGGATGGACCAGGCCCATTGCGCCAGAGCGCGCCAGCATTACTGCGCATGATCTGGCACCAAAGGTCGAATCTGTTCGTCAGACGCTCTGGCAGAGGTTCTGGGCGAAGGTCACGGGCGTCGGCGCGTTGATCGCCGCGGCGTTCAACGGCGCCAGCGAGTATTTTGAAAGCGTGAAGGAGTACGTCAGGCCCGTCATGGATTTTTTCACTGACGTTCCGGGATGGCTCTGGCTGATCGGGATCGGCGGGGCCGCGCTGCTACTCTATCTCAGCGCCAACAAGGCTGCGAACGCCACGGTCGACGACAAGCGATCCGGGAGGCTGAACTGATGCCCGCAATTCTGGGGTTTTTTGCATCCAAGGTCGGCATGTATGCGCTGATCGCCGTGATCGCTGGCGGCTTCCTGATCGGCGTCCGGCAGACCGGCTACAACTCGGCGCAGCGCAAATGCGAGGCCGCCGCAAAACAGCGCGAGATCGACATCGCGCAACGTGACGTGAAGATCGGGGAATTGCAGGCGAGGGAGTCCGAACGCCTGGTGGCCGAACAATCCAAGACCGAGGACATCGATAATGCCGTTCAATCTAAACTGGAAGCAGAACTGGCGAAGCGCAAGCCGGCTGATCGCTGCGAGCTCAGTAAGCCTGATGCTGACCGCCTGCGTTAGCACCGGCATGGAGCCGATCTCGCGCAACCTTCCGGCAACTCCTGGGTTTGCCCAGCCAGTGTCCGTGCCTGATCCGAGGGCGGGCGAAAGCGCCATCGCCGTCGCGGCGCGCGAGCGGGCGGGACGCAAGCGGGCGAATAGCGTGATCGTGAACTTTCGGAACTGGTACGGCGGGGTCCGCAAGAGCTACGGCGCGAAATAGCCGTGACCGAAGAGGAAATTCGCAAAGTCGTCAGCGCTGTTCTTGAAGAAGAGAGCAAGCGGCGCGGGGCTGCGGTTGACGACGTTGTCTTGAAGGCCGTCGCGACGATACTGACATCCTTCGGCATCAAGGACGAGGATCGCGTAGAGTTGCAGGCCGACTTCATCCACCTCCGAAAATGGCGCAAGAGCGTCGACCAGGCGACGGGGCTGACGTTCAAGGTCATCATAACGGCGATTGTCGGCGGTGTGGCCGGAGCGGTATGGCTCGGCGTCAAGACGATGCTTGGCAAATGATCCTGCTCGACCCGCCATGGCAACTCGCGACGCCGATTGGCGACGCGGAGTGTCACCTGTTCGATCCTGGAGGGGCTGACGCGATCTCGCGCTTCCTCTGCACCATCAACGCGACCTCTGAGTTCTGGTGGTTCACCCAGCGCGAGGTTCGCCGCAACACCAACATCACCGAGGGAAGGACGACGATGACGCCGTTCTCGCCCGAGGTCATGGAGCGGTTTCGCCCGATGCGCGAAGCCGCCGACCGACTTTAACGCCAACCAAAGGACTGTTCATGATCCGCCTGCTTCTCGCGGGGCTGATGCTCTGTGTCGTCTCATCTTGCCATCCCGTGTTCGCCGAAACCTGCATCGCCAGCCAGTACGGCGTCGGCGACGGCTACCACGGCAAGCGCGCTGCGGACGGCTCGATCTTCAACACACACGCCCTGACCGCGGCGCACAAGACGCTCCCGTTCGGCTCCCGCGTCACGGTGACGAACCTCGCCAACGGCAGATCGGTCACGGTGCGGATCACGGACCGCGGCCCGTTCATCAAGGGACGCTGCATCGATCTTTCCCGGGCTGGCGCCAATGCGATCGGCATGGGCGGCACGGCGAAGGTGTCCGTCCAATGACGCAAGGCCTCTACTGGCTGCATTGGGTCGGTGCGTTCCTGATCGTGGTCGGACTGCTGTGCGTCTATGTCGGCGTTCAGGAGTGGCTTGAATGGAGGAAGGGCCGATGACCTCCTTTAAGGATCGCTACGGCTATCCGCTCTGGATGCCGGTGGCAGGCATCATGCTGCTACTGGCTGGCGCAGGATCGATGATCGCGGCGTTCTACACGATGAATATCCGGTGGCTCCTCGTCACCCTGGCCGTAGTGTTTTTGCTGGGCCTGCCGGCCAAGGCGCACGACCACAACCGCCCGGACCTCGATAGCTGGTATCCGACCCTCCGCAGCCCCGCCGGCGCGCCGTGTTGCGACGGTCCGTCCGTGGATGCCGTGCACCTTGCCGACGTCGATTGGGAGTCTCGCGACGGCCGCTACCGGGTGCGGATCGACGGGCAATGGGTGGATGTTCCGCCCGGCGCCGTGCTCGACGGTCCCAACCGCGACGGGCGAGCGCTGGTGTGGCCGACGTGGTCCGACGGCAAGCGCGCGGTTCGCTGCTTTATGCCGGGAGCGATGGGATGACAGATCAGGTTTACCGGCTGGCGCTGGCGCGCACCTCGCGCCTGTCCGTCGAGGTCGAGGCGCAGATCACATCGAGGGTGAAGAGCGAGCCGCTTCTGGTGGTGCTCCACACCGCCAAGGAGCAGGCCGCCGACGCGCTCGAGGCGCTGGCCGTTGTCGACCCAACGGATCCGAACGAAATCCGCAGGCTGCAAAACGAGGTTGCTCGCTTCGCGGACACGACGCGATGGCTCAAGCAAATGCTGCTGGACGGCCCCGAGGCCGACCGGGAATTGAACGAACTGCAAATGAAGGAAGCCCGCGATCTCGTCATGAGCGACGAGGAAGCGGAACAACTCGGCCTCCCAACCGAAGGAAACCACGATGACTGACGCACCGAAGAAGCAGGAAGAAGCAATCGACGTTATCAATGCCCCGGTCGATGACGCGCAGAGCCAGCAGTTGGACCTGCGGGCACCGCCGAGCGGCGACGCGCCGCAACCGCGCGAAGAGATCAAGCCAGAGATCATCCAGGAAGACGGCCGCAGCGCCATCGCCGAGCGGTTCAAGAAGCTGCGCGCCGACAAGGAGCCGGGCGTCGAGACCACCGGCGACTTCGTTCACCCGTCGCAGACCTATGGGCAGGTCGCGGTCGAACCGGAGCCGGAGGCTCCCAAGGAGCCCCATGGTGACGCGCCGCCGGCGAAGATCACCCTCAAGGTGCGCGGCGAGCAGCGCGAGGTCGACCGGGAAGAAGCCCTGCGACTGGCGCGCGTCGTCGTCGGCAACGACGAGGATGTGAGCGGCCTCAGCAACGATCAGATCACCCGGCTGGCGCAGATCGGCGCCGCCGGCCAGAGCTATCTGGACGACACGAAACAAGTTTTGGAGACCACGAGGACGCGGGTTCAGGTCTCCCGTCAACACCCCGACGCACCAGAACCCGCACCCACCGCCAACCAGCAGGACGAGCCCGACGACCGTCAACACCCCGACGATCCGATCGAAGCCCTCGTCAACGATCTGCAGTTTGGCGACCCCAAGGAGGCAGGCCCAAAGCTCCGCACCACCATCGCGGAGATCGCAGCCGACGCCGTCAAACAGGCTACAGTCACCGACCGCGTTCAGCAGGACGTGGCCAATGACCTGCGAGCCCACGACGAGTTTGTGAAGAAGCACGCCGACCTGGCGTCAGACCCCATCGCCACCGCCGTCATCCGTGACGAACTGATGCGCGGCTACCGCGATGATCTTCTCAAGATCGGAGTGCCCGAAGAGAAAATCCCCAATGACCCCACCGTTCTGGCGAACCACCATCGCCATTACAAGCTGCAGGGTCAGCCGGTCCGGCAGGTTTCGCAACTGCTCAATCATGCAGCTGAGACCTTGCAGAACTGGCGCGGCGGGACGCCTCGGACGGAACCTGCATCACAGCCCCAGGCGGAGCCGCGCGTTGAGGTCAACCTCAATCGGGACGATCGTCGAAGGGCAATTCCCCAACAACCCACGCGCGCGAACGTGCAGCCCGCCATGAACCAGTCGCAACAGCCCGGACCAAAGTCCAGGCACGATGCGGTTCGGGCAGCGCAGTTGGCCCGCGGGCAAGCCGTGTAACCAACCTCCCTCTTCCCACGGACCGCTTCGCAAAGGAGCACCCAAACGCGCCTCTTAGATG
>JBAZXL010000022.1:0-66047 GCA_041659825.1 Hyphomicrobium sp. | reverse complement strand
TCAGCAAAATGAATTTTGAGCCAGCGCGGCGCCGACAACTGACGAATGCCAAAGTGCGGCAAGCCGCACTTTGGAGCGGCGCCGGCGTCGTCACCAAGATCGTGGAATAGAGTTTAGCAAAATGAATTTTGAGCCAGCGCGGCGCCGACAAATGACTACTGCCAAAGTGCGGCAAGCCGCACTTTGGCTCGGCGCCGGCGTCTTGCCGAAGGCGAGCACGTAAGCGAGTCACCAAGATCGTAGAGTAGTGGTATCCCTCTCCCCGTATTATACGGGAAGAGGGCTAGGATGAGGGGCAGGTTCTAGCCGTAACCCAAGCAGCTGCCCTCACTGTCCCCATCGACGGCGATGGGAGACGGAATACGAGCGCTACGGGGATGCGATGATTGTGACCACTACGAACGACCTCGAAGGCTACCGCGTGGTTCGCCACTTGGGCATTGCGCGCGGCATTACGGTTCGATCACGGAGCGTCGTCGGCAACATCGGGGCCTCGCTCCAGATCCTGTTTGGCGGCCATATCTCGGTCTACACGAAGCTCGCCGAGCAGACCCGCCAGGAGGCTTTCGATCTGTTGATCGGGCAGGCTGAGGACATGGGCGCCAATGCAATTCTCGGAATGCGCTATGATGCCAACGAGATAGCGGCCGCCGTGACCGAGGTGCTGGCCTATGGTACGGCGGTCGTCGTCGAGAAGATAAGCTGACGCAAGTTTGCTGAGGTTGGTGTGGTTCGAGCTGCATGCATGCCTGCGCATGGCTTGCGCGTCATGCAAAAGACAAAGTTTCCCTGTCACAGCCGGGTGACAAACGAAAAAAGTTCAGCTAAGGATGCCGCCCCCGCATTAGGCAGTCGGCCTTTCGCGGCGCGTACCGTTGGCGGCGGGACTGCAGAAAGGCGTTGTAGTGGGGGGCGCGCGAAAAGGCCGGTGTTCGGCCCTGTGAAGCGAGCCTTTTAGGGGTGTAGCTCAATTGGTAGAGCGTCGGTCTCCAAAACCGAAGGCTGGGGGTTCGAGCCCCTCCACCCCTGCCAGCTCTTTTGGACGGATCCGTGGTGTGGGCACCGGATCTGGCCACGCCGAGAAGTTACCCACATGAAACCAATTGGTGCGTCAATTTGTCGCATGGCGCACAGGAAGTCTTTTTGATGTCGAAGTTCAATCCGTTCGAATTTGTTCAAGAGGTAAGACAGGAAGTCTCCAAAGTCACCTGGCCGACGTGGAAGGAAGTGTGGATCACCACACTCATGGTCCTGGTCATGGTGACGTTGGCTTCGGTGTTCTTCCTTGTTACCGATCAGGTGCTGGGGCGCCTGGTCAATCTCGTGCTTCGGCTGAACGCTTGAGCTCAATGGGTCGCGCAAGCGCTAACGAGCCTTCCCGTGAAGGCAGGAATAGAGACGAACGCCATATGGCCAAGCGCTGGTACATTGTGCACGCTTACACAAATTTCGAACGCAAAGTGGCTGACGCCATCAAGGAGCGCGCGAAGACGGCTGGGCTCGAGAATCTTTTCTCGGAGGTCGTCGTGCCGACCGAGGAGGTTGTCGAGGTGAAGCGCGGGCGCAAGGTCCAGGCCGAGCGCAAGTTTCTTCCCGGCTACGTTCTCGTCAACATGGAAATGACCGACGCGGCGTTTCTGTTGATCAAGAACACGCCGAAGGTGACCGGGTTTCTCGGTGCGGACAACAAGCCGTTCGCCATCTCGGACGCCGAGGCGGCCCGCATCCTCAATCAGGTCAAGGAAGGCGTCGAGCGACCGAAGCCCTCCGTCATCTACGAGGTCGGCGAGCAGGTCAAAGTCGTGGACGGACCGTTCGCGTCCTTCCAGGGCGAGGTCGAGGAGGTCGACGGCGAGCGTTCGCGGCTTAAGGTCGGCGTCTCTATCTTCGGCCGCAAAACGCCGGTCGAGCTTGAGTTCGGTCAGGTGGAGAAGGTGCCGGCTTGAGGTGACAATTTGAATTTCGGCCGTGTGATACCGGCCGGGACGCAGCGAGTGGCGCCGTTTCGGAGCTGCTCGCCAAGACGTGCGGGAGGGCAGTCGGATGCAAATCCAAAGGCCCGCGGACCGCTAACCCTGGGAAGATGCTCTTCCCGTGAAGCTTAGGGGACTCTATGGCGAAGAAAATTGACGGCTACATCAATCTGCAAGTCAAGGCGGGCGCAGCTAACCCCTCGCCTCCGATCGGCCCCGCGCTTGGCCAGCGCGGCGTGAATATTATGGAATTCTGCAAGTCCTTCAACGCCAAGACGAAGGAAATGGAGCAGGGGACGCCAATTCCGGTGAAGATCACGGTCTATTCCGACCGCTCGTTCACCTTCGAGATGCGCACACCTCCCGCCTCGTTCTTCTTGAAGAAGGCTGCGAGCCTCACATCCGGGTCCAAGACCCCCGGCCGTGAAGTCGCCGGCAGCGTGACGATGGCGCAGGTTCGCGACATCGCCAAGCTCAAGATGAAAGACTTGAATACGGATAACCTCGATCAGGCCGCCCGCACCATTGCTGGCTCCGCCCGCTCCATGGGCATCAAGGTAGTGGAGTAAGCGAGATGGCAAAGCCAGCAGCAGAGAAGAGCAAGGTCTCCCCGGAGGTCATCAAGGCAGCGCGCGAGGCCGGTGGCAAGCGCAACGCCGAGGTCCAGAAGGGCGTCGATGCGAATAAGGCCTATGCGGTTGATGAGGCGGTCAAGCTCATCAAGTCGCGCGCCAAGGCGAAGTTCGACGAGACCGTTGAGGTCGCGATGAACCTCGGCGTTGATCCAAAGCATGCCGACCAGATGGTCCGCGGCGTCTGCAACCTGCCGAACGGCTCGGGCCGCACGGCGCGCGTTGCTGTGTTCGCCCGCGGCCCCAAGGCCGAGGAAGCCAAGGCCGCCGGCGCCGACCTCGTCGGCGCAGAGGACCTTGTCGACATCGTCTCGAAGGGCACGATCAATTTCGATCGCTGCATCGCCACGCCGGACATGATGGGGCTCGTCGGCCGCCTCGGTAAGGTGCTGGGCCCGCGCGGCCTGATGCCGAACCCGCGCGTCGGCACGGTCACCATGGACGTCGTCGGTGCCGTCAAGGGTGCCAAGGGCGGCTCGGTCGAGTTTCGTGTCGAGAAGGCGGGCATCGTCCACGCCGGCGTCGGCAAGGCGAGCTTCACGGAGCAGGCGCTTGTCGAGAACATCAAGGCGTTCGTTGATGCCGTCTCGAAGGCGAAGCCAGCTGGTTCCAAGGGCACCTACATCAAGAAGGTGTCGCTGAGCTCCACCATGGGGCCTGGCGTCAAGATCGAAACTTCGACGGTGGTCACCGCTCAGCCCCAGGGCTAAGCCGGCGATTAGCGTTTCACGAATTCCCGGCCAGGCTTCGCAAGAGGCCAGTCCGGGAACCCGGTCATCTGGTCCCTTGGGGCCGTATGGCCGGGGACCTGTCCGAGATTGATGGGTGCCGCGCCGGATTTCCGGCAACGCTTAATCCTCGGGAAGCCGAGGGCCCGCATGAGACGGGGGACCGCCCGGATGAATGACCTCTGCGTGTCAACGTAGGGTCGCAACTCCGGTTTGAGCCTTCTGGGTCAGCACCGTGCCGCTTCAGTGCGCGCGGTCGGGACAGGACGAGCGTCGCAGCACGCGCAAAGCCCGAGGGGGGAAGCCACCCAAGGGTAAATGCCCGCAAGGGTAAGCGGCGCTGCGGCAAGGTGCAACCGCGGTGGGCCCTTTTTTGAGGGCCAAGATCGCAACCAGGAGTGAGCAAGTGGATAGAGCCGCAAAAAAGGCGCTCGTGACTTCGCTCCACGACGTGCTGAAGAGCACGGGCGTGGTCGTGGTCGCCCACAACACCGGCATGGTGGCCTCACAATCCGCAGAGTTCCGCAAGCGAGTTAAAGAGGCTGGCGGCTCTGTGAAGGTGGCCAAGAACAAACTGGTGCAGCTCGCGCTCAAGGACACGAAGTCCGAAGGCATATCGTCACTCTTCAAGGGGCCAACCGTTTTGGCCTACTCGAAGGATCCGATTGCCGCGGCAAAGGTCGCCGTCAAGTACGCCAAGGAGAACGAGAAGCTCGTGATCCTCGGCGGCGCGATGGGCTCCACGGTCCTCGACGCGAAAGGCGTGAAAGCACTCGCCGAGCTGCCTTCGCTCGATGAACTGCGCGCAAAGCTGATCGGTCTCTTGAACGCGCCGGCGACGAAAATCGCCCGCACCGTCAAGGAGCCGGGCGGCAAGCTCGCACGCGTCATCCAAGCCAAGGCTTCGCAAGGCTGAGCCGCTTCAACGTAGTTGGGCAACACTGAAAACCGGCGCGTCCCCCATTGAAAAAGCAAGGCGGGACAATGCGCCACTCTCGAAGGCTAAATCGGAAGGACTATATCCATGTCGGATCTCGCAAAGATCGTTGACGATCTCTCTAAGCTAACCGTTCTCGAAGCAGCAGAGCTTGCCAAGATGCTCGAGGAGAAGTGGGGCGTTTCGGCTGCTGCAGCCGTTGCGGTCGCAGCCGGCCCTGCTGCTGCAGCAGCCCCCGTCGAGGAGCAGACCGAGTTCGCCGTTATCCTGAAGTCGGGCGGCGACAAGAAGATCAACGTTATCAAGGAAGTTCGCGCCATTACGGGCCTTGGCCTCAAGGAAGCCAAGGACCTCGTCGAGGCCGGCGGCAAGACGGTCAAGGAAGGCGTCACCAAGGACGAGGCTGCAAAGCTCAAGAAGCAGCTTGAAGACCAGGGCGCAGTCGTCGAGCTGAAGTAATACCTCATCCCTCTCCCCATCGTCTCCGGTGGGGAGAGGGAGACGTCTACGACGGTTCTCCGGAGGATCTCGCGCGGCGTGTTGCCCGCAAAGAGATCCTCCGGCGAGCCGTTTACAAGGTTTGAACTGGAATTGGATTGAGTTCGTCGAGGGATGGCGACCTTCGCGCGGAGCCGATCGCCTGAGATGCAAGCGCACGCGCTGGCATCGAAGGCATCAGTCGGTCTCTGAGGCACGTACAGTACACGAGAAAGGCGCGGGTTCCGCCAGCACTTCAAAAGTGCGCGGCGCCCGCCGGGCGAGATGAGGAGCGGACATGGCTGAGATCTTCAACGGCCGGAAGCGTATTCGTAAGCAGTTCGGATCTATCCGCGAGGTGGCGGAGATGCCGAACCTCATCGAGGTTCAGAAGAGCTCTTACGACGACTTCCTGATGGTAAAGGAGCCGGCGGGCGGCCGTCCCGACGACCACGGGCTACAGTCCGTCTTTAAGAGCGTATTTCCGATCTCGGACTTCTCGGGTCGCGCCACGCTCGAGTTCGTGCGCTACGAGTTCGAGCCGCCGAAGTACGACGTCGACGAGTGCATGCAGCGCGACATGACGTTCGCAGCTCCCTTGAAGGTTAAGCTCCGCCTCATCGTGTTCGACGTCAACGAGGAGACGGGCTCGAAGTCGATCAAGGACGTCAAGGAGCAGGACGTCTACATGGGCGACATGCCGCTCATGACGTTGAACGGCACCTTCGTCATCAATGGCACCGAGCGCGTCATCGTCTCGCAGATGCACCGCTCTCCGGGCGTGTTCTTCGATCACGACCGCGGCCGCACACATGCCTCCGGCAAGCTCTTGTTCGCCGCCCGCATCATTCCCTACCGCGGCTCCTGGCTCGATTTCGAGTTCGACGCCAAGGACAACGTCTACGTTCGCATCGATCGCCGCCGCAAGCTGCCGGTGACGACGCTGCTCTATGCGCTTGGCCTCGACGACGAGGAGATCCTCTCCACGTTCTACAAGCACATTCCGATCAAGGAATCGAAGCGCGGCTGGAAGATGCCGTTCATGCCCGAGAAGATGCGCGGCATGACTCCGCTCGCCGATCTCATGGACGCCCGCACCGGCGACGTCGTGGCGAAGGCAGGTGATAAGATTACCGCCCGCAAGGCTCGCGAGCTCGCGGAAGGAGGCCTGAAGGAGATTCTCGTCTCGTCCGAGGATCTCGCCGGCCGCTACATCGCCGAGGACGTCGTCGACTTGGAGACCGGCCAGATCTATGCCGAGGCCGGTGCCGAGCTCGACGCCAAGCTCCTGGCCGAGATCAAGGATCAGAAGGTCAAGGAATTCCCGATCCTCGACATCGACCACGTCAACATCGGCCCGTTCATCCGCAATACGCTGAACATCGACAAGAACTCCAACGGCGACGAAGCGCTGATGGACATCTATCGCGTCATGCGTCCCGGTGAGCCGCCGACCATCGAGGCGGCGACCAACCTTTTCCACACTCTGTTCTTCGATGCGGAGCGCTACGATCTTTCGGCCGTCGGCCGCGTCAAGATGAACATGCGCCTCGAGCTCGACGCGCCCGACACCATGCGCGTGTTGCGCCGCGAGGATATCCTTGCGGTCATCAAGACGCTCGTGGATCTGCGCGACGGTCGCGGCGAGATCGACGACATCGACCATCTTGGCAATCGCCGTGTCCGCTCGGTCGGCGAGCTGATGGAGAACCAGTATCGCGTCGGCCTGCTCCGCATGGAGCGCGCCATCAAGGAGCGCATGAGCTCGGTCGAGATCGATACGGTCATGCCGCAGGATCTGATCAACGCCAAGCCGGCCGCGGCCGCGGTGCGCGAGTTCTTCGGCTCGTCCCAGCTCTCGCAGTTCATGGACCAGACCAACCCGCTCTCCGAGATCACCCACAAGCGCCGCCTCTCGGCGCTTGGCCCGGGTGGTCTGACGCGCGAGCGCGCGGGCTTCGAGGTCCGCGACGTGCATCCGACGCACTACGGCCGTATCTGCCCCATCGAGACGCCGGAAGGCCCGAACATCGGCCTCATCAACTCGCTCGCGACCTTCGCGCGCGTGAATAAGTACGGCTTCATCGAGAGTCCCTACCGCAAGGTGAAGGACAAGAAGGTCACCGATATTGTGGTCTACCTCTCGGCCATGGAGGAGATGCGCCACCACGTCGCCCAGGCCAATGCCAACGTCGACGCCAAGGGCACGCTCACCGAGGATCTTGTCACCGTGCGTTACTCAGGTGACGTGATGCTCGTGCCGGCCGAGAAGGTCGACTACATCGACGTGTCGCCGAAGCAGCTCGTCTCGGTCGCAGCAGCGCTCATTCCCTTCCTCGAGAACGATGACGCCAACCGCGCCCTCATGGGCTCGAACATGCAGCGTCAGGCCGTGCCTCTCGTGAAAGCCGAGGCGCCGCTCGTTGGCACCGGCATGGAGGAGGTCGTCGCCCGTGACTCGGGCGCCGCCATCGCCGCTCGCCGTGCCGGCATCATCGATCAGGTCGACGCAACGCGTATCGTCATCCGTGCCACCGAGGAGACGGACGCCTCAAAACCCGGCGTCGACATCTATCGCTTGCGCAAGTTCCAGCGTTCGAACCAGAACACCTGCATCAACCAGCGCCCGCTGATCAACGTCGGCGACCGCGTTGAGGCCGGTGAGATCATCGCCGACGGCCCCTCGACGGACCTCGGCGATCTGGCGCTCGGCAAGAACGTGCTCGTCGCGTTCATGCCCTGGATGGGCTACAACTTCGAGGACTCAATCCTCCTCTCCGAGCGTATCGTTTATGACGACATCTTCACCTCGATCCACATCGAGGAGTTCGAGGTCATGGCGCGCGACACCAAGCTTGGCCCCGAGGAGATCACGCGCGACATTCCAAACGTCTCGGAAGAAGCGCTGAAGAACCTCGACGAAGCCGGTATCGTCTACATCGGCGCGGAAGTGAACCCCGGCGACATCCTCGTCGGCAAGATCACGCCGAAGGGCGAAAGCCCGATGACTCCGGAAGAGAAGCTGCTCCGCGCCATATTCGGCGAGAAGGCGTCCGACGTGCGCGATACGTCGCTGCGCTTGCCGCCGGGCGTTACCGGCACCATCGTCGAGGTGCGGGTCTTCAATCGTCACGGCGTCGACAAGGACGAGCGTGCGATGGCGATCGAGCGCGAGGAGATCGAGCGTCTCGCCAAGGACCGCGACGACGAGATGCAGATCCTCGACCGCAACGTCTACGCCCGCCTCAAGGACTCGTTGATGGGCAAGGAGGTTGCCAAGGGACCGCGCGGCGCTCGCAAGGGCACCGAGATCAACGACGAGATCCTGGCCGACATTCCGCGCAGTCAGTGGTGGGAGATCGGCCTCAAGGACGAGAAGGCCCAGGCTGAGGTCGAGGCCATCAACAAGCAGTACGAGGAGGCCAAGAAGAGCCTCGAGCGCCGCTTCGTTGACAAGGTCGACAAGCTGCAGCGCGGCGACGAGCTGCCGCCTGGCGTCATGAAGATGGTCAAGGTCTTCGTCGCCGTGAAGCGCAAGATCCAGCCGGGCGACAAGATGGCCGGCCGTCACGGCAACAAGGGCGTCGTCTCGCTCATCGTGCCGTGCGAGGATATGCCGTTCCTCGAGGACGGCACGCACGTCGACGTGGTGCTGAACCCGCTCGGCGTTCCCTCGCGCATGAACGTCGGCCAGATCCTCGAGACCCATATGGGCTGGGCCTGCCGTGGCCTCGGCCGCATCATCGACGAGGCGCTGCAGGAGTTCCATGCTTCGGGCAAGGCCGAGAAGCTGCGCGAGGAGATGGTGAAGATCTACGGCATCGACGTCATCAAGCCGGGCATCAAGGAGCCCGACCTTGTGCAAGCGGCCGAGAAGCTGACCAAGGGCGTGCCGATCGCCACGCCCGTTTTCGACGGCGCCAAGGAGAAGGACATCGTCGAGTTGCTGAACGCGGCCGGGTTTGACAGCTCGGGCCAGGTGCAGCTCTTCGACGGCCGTACCGGCGAGAAGTTCGATCGTAAGGTGACCGTCGGCTACAAGTACATCCTGAAGCTCCACCATCTCGTCGACGACAAGATCCACGCGCGCTCGATCGGTCCCTACTCGCTCGTGACCCAGCAGCCGCTGGGTGGCAAGGCACAGTTCGGTGGTCAGCGTTTCGGCGAAATGGAGGTCTGGGCGCTCGAAGCCTACGGCGCCGCCTACACGCTGCAGGAAATGCTGACCGTCAAGTCGGACGACGTCGCCGGCCGCACCAAGGTGTACGAGGCCATCGTGCGTGGCGACGACACCTTCGAGGCGGGCGTTCCGGAAAGCTTCAACGTGCTCGTCAAGGAAATGCGTGCCCTTGGCCTGAACGTCGAGCTTCTGAACTCGGAAGCCGTGCCGCTCGAGCAGCCGGAGCCCGCTCCGGAGCGACCAAGGCTCCCGCCCGCGGCTGCAGAGTAGACGACTAGCGCCCTCTCCCCGCAACGCGGGGAGGGGGATCGGGGTGAGGGGCAGCTGCACACCGCAGCGCCAAGCCTCCGCCCCCCGCCCTAGCCCTCTTCCATCGAAGACGATCGGGGGAGGGGAGCAAGATTTTTCGAGGATCGCGGGTTTCGCCCCACCGCTGATCCCCCCTGGAGAGAGCCGATGAACGAGATCACAAACCTCTTCAAGACCCAAGCAACCGCCCCGACCTTCGACCAGATCAAAATCTCGATCGCGTCGCCTGATGACATTCTGTCCTGGTCGTTCGGCGAGATCAAGAAGCCGGAGACCATCAACTACCGTACGTTCAAGCCCGAGCGCGACGGCCTCTTCTGTGCCCGCATCTTCGGTCCGATCAAGGATTACGAGTGCTTGTGCGGCAAGTACAAGCGCATGAAGTACAAGGGCCTCATCTGCGAGAAGTGCGGCGTCGAGGTCACCCTCGCCAAGGTTCGCCGCGAGCGCATGGGCCACATCGAGCTGGCGGCCCCGGTCGCCCACATCTGGTTCTTGAAGTCGCTGCCCTCGCGCATCGGCCTTCTGCTCGACATGACGCTGAAGGACCTCGAGCGCGTCCTCTATTTCGAGAACTACATCGTCACCGAGCCCGGCATTTCCCCATTCAAGGAAAAGCAGCTCCTCACCGAGGAGCAGTACAACCAGGCGCTCGACGAGCATGGCCCCGATAGCTTCACCGCCGGCATCGGCGCCGAGGCGATCCGCGACCTCCTGATTGCCATGGATCTTCCGAAGATCAAGGAGGACCTGAAGCAGGAGATCATCGAGTCCACCACGGAGCTCAAGCCGAAGAAGCTCGGCAAGCGCTTGAAGGTGATCGAGAGCTTCATCGAGAGCGGCAACCGGCCCGAGTGGATGATCCTGACCGTCGTACCGGTCATCCCGCCCGAGCTTCGCCCGCTTGTGCCGCTCGACGGCGGCCGCTTCGCCACCTCCGATCTCAACGATCTTTACCGCCGCGTCATCAACCGCAACAATCGTCTGAAGCGGCTGATGGAGCTGCGCGCACCCGACATCATCATCCGCAACGAAAAGCGCATGTTGCAGGAATCGGTCGACGCGCTCTTCGATAACGGCCGCCGCGGCCGCGTCATCACGGGCGCCAACAAGCGCCCGCTGAAGTCGCTTGCGGACATGCTGAAAGGCAAGCAGGGCCGCTTCCGTCAGAACCTTCTCGGCAAGCGCGTCGACTATTCCGGCCGCTCCGTCATCGTCGTCGGTCCCGAGCTGAAGTTGCATCAGTGCGGCCTGCCGAAGAAGATGGCGCTCGAGCTGTTCAAGCCGTTCATCTACGCCCGTCTCCAGGCTCTCGGCCAGGCGGCGACCGTGAAGCAGGCCAAGAAGCTCGTCGAAAAGGAGAAGCCCGAGGTTTGGGACGTCCTCGACGAGGTCATCCGCGAGCATCCCGTGATGCTGAACCGCGCTCCCACGCTACACCGCCTCGGCATTCAGGCGTTCGAGCCGACGCTGATCGAAGGCAAGGCGATCCAGCTGCATCCGCTCGTCTGCGCAGCCTTCAACGCCGACTTCGACGGCGACCAGATGGCCGTCCACGTGCCGCTTTCGCTGGAAGCCCAGCTCGAAGCCCGCGTGCTCATGATGTCGACGAACAACATTCTGCATCCCGCCAACGGCTCGCCCATCATCGTGCCGTCGCAGGATATCGTCCTCGGCCTCTACTACCTCTCGATCATGCGCGACAAGGACCCGGGCGAGGGCATGGCCTTCGGTTCGGTCGGCGAGGTGCGCCATGCCCTCGACGCCGGTGTCGTCACCCTGCATGCCAAGGTCAAGGGCCGCTTCCGCGCGACGGGACCCGACGGCGAGGAGATCATCGAGATTATCGATACGACACCTGGCCGCATGATCCTCGGCGAGGTGCTGCCGAAGAAGCCGGGCGTCAAGTTTGCGCTCGTCAACCAGCTCCTGACCAAGAAGGCCATCTCCGGCATGATCGATGCCGTCTATCGTAACTGCGGTCAGAAAGAGACGGTCATCTTCTGCGACCGCATCATGGCGTTGGGCTTCCACCATGCGTTCAAGGCCGGCATCTCGTTCGGCAAGGACGACATGTTGATCCCCGATTCGAAGGAGCGGATCGTCGGCGAGACGACCGAGCTCGTGCGCGAGTTTGAGCAGCAGTACAACGACGGTCTCATCACTCAGCTCGAGAAGTACAACAAGGTCGTGGACGCCTGGTCGAAGTGCACCGACCTGATCGCCAAGGAGATGATGGATCGCATCTCCACGGCCCAGAAGCTCCCCGACGGCCGCGAGAAGCCGATCAACTCGATCTACATGATGAGCCATTCGGGCGCCCGCGGCTCGCCGGCCCAGATGAAGCAGCTCGCCGGCATGCGCGGCCTCATGACCAAGCCCTCGGGCGAGATCATCGAGACGCCGATCATCTCGAACTTCAAGGAAGGCCTCTCCGTTCTCGAGTACTTCAACTCGACGCACGGCGCCCGTAAGGGTCTGGCCGACACGGCCTTGAAGACCGCAAACTCCGGCTACCTGACGCGCCGTCTCGTCGACGTCGCCCAGGACAGCATCATCACGGAGGAGGATTGCGGCACCGACGGCGGCATCAAGGTCCAGGCCGTGGTCGACGCTGGCCAGGTCATCGTCTCGCTCGGCGCACGCGTGTTGGGCCGAACCGCGGCCGAGGACGTCTACGCCCAGTCCGTCAAGGGCGAGGAGCCGAAGCTCATCATCAAGGCCGGCGACCTCATCGAGGAGCGCCACTCGGAAGCAATCGAAAAGGGCGAGGTGCAGGAAGTCCGCATCCGCTCCGTTCTGACGTGCGACACCATCACGGGCGTTTGCGGCAAGTGCTACGGCCGCGACCTCGCACGCGGAACTCCGGTCAACATCGGTGAGGCTGTCGGCGTCATTGCCGCTCAGTCGATTGGTGAGCCCGGCACGCAGCTGACGATGCGTACCTTCCACATTGGCGGCACGGCAAACCTCGTCGATCAGTCGTTCGTCGAAAGCAACTTCAACGGCACGGTCAAGATCAAGAACCGCGCCATGGTGAAGGACAGCCAGGGCCGTCTCATCGCCATGTCGCGCACGATGTCGATCGTCATTGCCGATCAGTCGGGCAAGGAGCTTTCAACTCATAAGGTTCCATACGGTGCTCGCCTGCATGTCGACGAGGGCGACGAGGTCAAGCGCGGCACCAAGATCGCGCAGTGGGACCCCTATACGCGTCCGATCCTGACGGAAGCCTCTGGCATCGTCGGTTTCGAGGACCTGCTCGAGGGCGTCTCGGTGCGCGAGCAGACGGACGAGGTCAAGGGCACGACCAATCGCGTCATCGTCGATTGGCGCGCCACCCCGCGTGGCTCCGAGCTCAAGCCCGCCATGGTCGTCAAGGATAACAAGGGCAAGCCGATCAAGGTCGCGCGCGGCGGTGACGCTCGCTACCTGCTGACCGTCGAAGCCATTCTGTCCGTCGAGCCGGGTCAGGAGGTGAAGGCTGGCGACGTGCTTGCGCGTATTCCGCTCGCGTCCGCCAAGCAGAGCGACATCACGGGCGGTCTGCCGCGCGTGGCCGAGCTCTTCGAGGCTCGCCGTCCGAAGGACCACGCCATCATCGCGGAGATCTCGGGCACGGTCGAGTTCGGCAAGGACTACAAGAACAAGCAGCGCATCACCATCAAGCCCGATGATGAGGCACTCGAGCCTGTCGAGTACCTGATCCCACGCGGCAAGAGCCTGGCCGTCCAGCCCGGCGACCACTTGGAGCGCGGCGACTTCATCTATGACGGCAACCCTGCCCCGCACGACATTCTGGCCATCAAGGGCGTCGAGGAGCTTGCGAACTACCTCATCAACGAGATCCAGGACGTCTACCGTCTGCAGGGCGTGACCATCAACGACAAGCACATCGAGGTCATCGTCCGGCAGATGCTGCAGAAGGTTGAGATCACGGACATCGGCGAGACCGATCTGATCAAGGGCGAGCAGATCGACCGCATCGAGTTCAACGAGATCAATGCCAAAACCGAAAAGGCCGGCAAGCGCCCAGCTTCTGCCTCGCCGGTTCTCCTCGGCATCACCAAGGCCTCGTTGCAGACCCGCTCCTTTATCTCGGCAGCGTCTTTCCAGGAGACGACGCGCGTGCTGACCGACGCCGCCGTCATTGGCAAGTCGGACACGCTCGAGGGTCTCAAGGAGAACGTTATCGTGGGCCGTCTTATTCCCGCCGGCACCGGCGGAATGCTGCGCGCCCTGCGCAAGATCGCCGCCAAGCGCGACGAGCTCATCGACAAGGAGAAGGCCAAGGGCGACGACAAGGCCCTGGCCGGCCCCGGCGGCCTCGATGCGGGAGCGGCCCGCCGCCGCCGCCGCGTCGCGGAATAACCGACAAACGCCCGCTCTAAACAAAGGCGGCGGCTGGATCATCCAGCCGCCGCCTTTTTTCATTGGAACGCGTATGCCGGGTGAAATCTCACTACGAGCTGTGACGGCAGAAAATTGGCACGCCGTGGCGGCCCTCCGCGTCGCGCCGTCCCAGGAGGACCTTGTTGCAAGCAACCGCTACTCTCTTGAGGAAAGCCGCACCAACCCTGACGCCGTGCCGTTGGCGATCTATCTCGGCCTGGAGCCGGTCGGCTTCCTGATGTACGAGACGCTCGCGGACGAGGGGCACCCCCACGTCTACTCGATCTACAGGTTGATGATCGATGCCGCGCACCAGGGTCGAGGGCATGGCCGCATGGCGCTTAAGGCCCTGCTCGCGACGCTCCGCGCAGATCGCGCGCTCGAGCGGATCACGATTTGCTACGTCCCCGAGAACGCGAGCGCCGCGAGGTTCTATGCAAGCCTCGGCTTTCGCGACGTCGGCCTCGACGAGGACGGAGAGATGGTCGCAGAGCATCATAGCCCCTGATCTCGGCGCAAGATCATGTTCAATCGATTGTCGCGCTACTGCGAGACGGCAAGCACGGCCAGCACATCCACCACCGGGGGCTGGCTCTCGCCAACGTCCGATTCCTCTCGCGCCTGCCGCCTCAAATCGTCGAGTGTGAAGTCCATGCGGTCGCCGATCGTGCGCACGAGCTGATTGCGCAGTCGCTGCTCGGCCTCGTACCAGGCGCGCTTGGTGGCATCGTCCGGGCAGGACTTGAGCTCGGCTCCATCATCAGCACCCCACCGTCGCTCGGGGCAGTGATAGGGATCGAAGGACAGGCGGAACAGCCGCTTCGTGATCTCCTCGAGGCCGAGCGTCTGCTGCGCCCCGTCGGATTTCGTGTAGGTGATCGAGCAGGACTTTGCCTCGGCCAAGTACGTTGCCATGAGATCCTGGCGCAGATTGGTCCCTTGATAGTCGATGAGCTGGTGTCCCCCGTCGGCCAAGGTCACGAAGCGCTCGGAATCCTCTCGCAGCTCCTTGAAGATGGTTCTGAGCTGTGCGTCCCGTGATGAGGTGGCGTAGGCCTCCCAATCTCCTTGCGTGACATAGAGGTTCTGCGGCAGCCGCGCCGGCTGCGGACGGCGAGACATGCCGGCCATGACCGCCGCATCGACGGCATGGACGCGCTGATCGACCTCCTGGCAAAGCGCCCGCATGCGCGTGCGCGTCTCCTCGATTGGGTTGAACTTGTAGCCCTTCGGCGCCAGGCTGAGGCGCACGTAGCCGTAGTAGTCGACCTCATTGCCGTCGATGAAGAACTTGCCGGATTGCCAATTCTCCGATCGGCCGGCTCCGGCACCATAATATTGCTCATCGGACCAGTCCGGGAGATCCTTGTTCTCGGCCAACACCAGTTTGCCGCCGGAAAGCTTTCCATCCGTACCCCGCTTTGCGCCAACGAGCGCTTGCGGGCGCCAGCGAAGGAAACCGGCGCCCGACCGCGGCCCGGCCCTTTCGATCTCGCTGCCGTAAAGTCCGCGCGTCAGGGCATTATCCGGATGCGCGTCGATGAAATGAATCTGCCCGTTCTCCGTCACCTTGTAGACGGTCATGATGTGCCCGAGAGGATCGAAGATGACGGTCCCGGGTTTGATGCTTTCGCGGCCGATGCGCACGGGATAATAGTCGAAGAGCATCTTTCCGAGATACGCAGCCGGAGCTCGGAAATGTGCCGTGGAGACGCGGCCGATCTCGGGCAGCACAAGACGCGCATCGGGGCCGGGCGCCACTATGTGGTACCGACCCGTGATCTGAAACGCCGGCTCTTTCTCGCTGCTGCCGGGATGCAGATCAACAGCGGTTGGGAACGAGTAGGGAAGCCCGTTCATCCATGCGAAGTATCCCCGCAGCAAGAAGGGCAGATCGGCACAGTCGGCAAAAAATTGCATGCCCGGCGGATTGTTGCTGTGGTAGCGCGGATTGGCGATCGGCGAGGTCAGGCACTCGTGCGACGTGTGACAAGAGCTTTCTCCAATATCGCGGAGAAACTCCCCGAACAGCGCTTCATCCTGATCGGTCCACGTTTCCCGCGTTACCTTCCATTGCCACTTGCTTGATGAATTCGGCGCGAAGTGTGTGCCGACCAGAGGCGGCGCGATCTTTTTTTCTCGCGCGCTTCCGATCCCGTCAGTCGGCTCGTCGTGGGACGCAACCTCATAGTCGCTGGAGTCCCACGAGCGGGTCTCCTCGTATTTAATTTTGCTGGGTTTTGTAGATCTGGCGGGGTGCTTCGTCTTTTCGCCTGAACCTATGAGGCCGCCGAACCAGCTCTCCTGCGCGTGCGCGGCAGCAAGAGGCGTGAGGCAGACTGTCAGCCAAAGGGCCGCAAGCAGCAAGGCCCCGGAAACCCGCGACGCACACATGGACGAGACCCCACTCTTAAGCTTACCTGTGGTGTGGATCTCACTTTTTCTTGCAAACGGCAACCGGCGATCGCAGCGGCATTGCGATCGAAATCCGTCAGCGTCAGAATAGTGACATGCAAGTGTGAGACAGCAAGTGAGGAGTGCGGCTGGCGCGGGGTTGGGACCGAGCTGGCCGAAGTGCATTTGGGCATGGCGCGGCGCAAAGCCGACGGCCCGCATGCTAAATGAGTTCCGGGGGGACACGTATGAGTGCGCTGAGCGAGCGGGACTTCTTCAATGAAGTCGACGAGCGGGACCTCTTTAACGAGGTCGAATCTTCCGTCCGCAGCTATTGTCGCAGCTTCCCGGCCATCTTCACCTCCGCTCATGGCGCGACGATGGTCGACACGACTGGCCGCCGATTTATCGATTTCCTGGCCGGCGCCGGCACGCTGAACTACGGCCACAACAACCCGATTATCAAACGCAAGCTCATCGAGTACATCGCCTCCGACGGCATCATGCATTCGCTGGATCTCCACACCAGCGCCAAGCACAAATTCATCGAGACGCTTTATGATGTCATTCTGAAGCCCCGCAACCTCGACTACAAAGTGGCATTCCCCGGTCCGACCGGCGCCAATGCTGTCGAGCTGAGCTTGAAGATCGCGCGGCTCGCGACAGGCCGCCAAGGTGTCGTTGCATTCACCAACGCCTATCACGGCATGTCGCAAGGCGCGCTCGCCGTCTCCGGCACCAAGAGCAAGCGCGAAGGCGCGGGCATGCTGCTGTCTGGCGTCTCTCGTTTGCCGTTTGACGGCTATTTGGGCGAGCTCGACACCGCCGAGCTTCTTGAGAAGATGCTCGAGGATGCCGGCAGCGGTCTCGATACGCCGGCAGCCATCATCGTCGAGACGGTGCAAGGCGAAGGCGGGCTGAATGTCGCCTCGGCCCGCTGGATGCGCCGTATCGCACAATTGGCATCGCGCTACGGCATCGTGCTGATCGTTGACGACATCCAAGCTGGCTGCGGCCGCACCGGCACCTTCTTCAGTTTCGAAGGCCAGGACATCACGCCGGATATCGTCTGCCTCTCGAAGGCCCTCGGCGGAATGGGCCTGCCGTTGTCGCTCGTGCTGTTGCGTCCGGACCTCGACGTCCTTTCGCCCGGCCAGCACAATGGCACGTTCCGCGGCAATAACCTCGCCTTCGTAGCTGGCGCGGCAGCACTCGACTTCTGGCGCGCGCCATCCTTCGAGCGCTCGGTCAAGTGCACGGGCGAAAAGCTGCGCGAGCGGCTCGACGCGATCGTCGCTCGCTACCCCGAGCACGGCACGCACGTTCGCGGTCGCGGTCTTCTTATTGGCCTGAGCTGGACCGATCCAACCATTGCCGGCCGTGTGTCTCAGCAGGCCTATGCTCGCGGCCTCATCATCGAGACTTCCGGCGCCAAGAACCAGGTCCTGAAATTTTTGCCGCCGTTGACGGTGTCCGACGCTGAGCTCGAGAAGGGCCTCGCCATCGTCGAGGATGCCGTAGCAGCTGTCCTTGAGAGCCGGACGATCACACACCCGCGCATCGAGCTTGCCGCAACAAATGCTGCAATGTGAGCATGCCGACAACTCGATCCGGTGGATCGAGGGTGAGCGGCTAAGTACCCTATTCGAGGCGCGTTGCGACAGCTTGGCAGCGGTCGGACGCAGGTCCCATCTTGCGATTTCCGCCGAGGACGGCGACCTCACATTCGCCGACCTTGACGTGCGCGCCAATCGGCTCGCCCGGCAATTGATCGCGAACGGGTTGAAGCCCGGCTGTCGCCTGGGCCTGCTTCTCGACAAATCGCGCGACGCCTACGCAGGGCTTCTCGCCGCAATCAAAATGAACGCGACGTTCGTTCCGCTGGACGCAAGCTTTCCACCCGATCGCGTTGCCTATATCGCAAAGGACGCGGACCTCTCCGCAATTCTGGTCGCGTCTCGCTATCAGGACCGCCTTTCGAGCCTCGCGATGCCGCTCGTCTGCCTCGAGGACGCGGTCGCCAGCTCCTCCCCGCTATCGGGCGAGCGGCTTACTGACACGGAGACGCGCGCTCCGGCGCGTACGCTCGCCTATATCGTCTATACGTCCGGCTCGACGGGATACCCCAAAGGCGTTGCCGTGGGCCACGCGAGCATCTGCAATTTCGTCCGCGTCGCCGGCGAGGTCTACGGCATCGCCGACAGCGATCGCGTCTACCAGGGCATGACGCTGGCGTTCGACTTTTCGGTCGAGGAGCTTTGGGTTCCGCTCATCGCCGGAGCCACGATTGTCCCAGCCCGATCCGATGCCACGCTGGTGGGCAAGCAACTCGCCGAGTTCATCAAAGAAAAGCAAATTACGGCACTCTGTTGCGTGCCGACGCTTCTCGCCACACTGACCGAGGACCTGCCGCGACTGCGTTTCCTGCTCGTCTCTGGCGAGGCCTGTCCGCACGACCTTGTCGCTCGCTGGCACAGGCCCGGCCGGCGCATGCTGAACGCCTATGGCCCGACCGAGGCGACGGTCACAGCGACATGGACCGAGCTTCACCCCGATAGGCCTGTCACCATCGGCGGCCCGCTGCCCTCCTATACGATACTGATGCTCGGCGAGGATGGCCGCTCGCTCGTGCCGGACGGCGAGATTGGCGAGATCTGCATTGCGGGCATCGGGCTCGCAGAAGGCTACATCAATCGGCCGGACCTGACCGAGAAGGCGTTCATCGACGATTTTGCCGGCATTCCCAACAATCCGTCGCGCCGCATCTATCGCACGGGCGATCTCGGCCGCATCAACGCCGCGGGCGAGATCGAGTACCACGGCCGCATCGATACGCAGGTCAAAATCCGCGGCTACCGCATCGAGCTGACCGAGATCGAATCTGCGCTCCTCGAGTTCCCGGGCATTGCCCAAGCTGTCGTGCGGACCTTTGCTGCGGGTAGCTCCCCGCCCGAGCTCGCGGCCTATTTTACCCGCCCGCCCGGCGCCGCCACCATTGACCCGCGCGACATCGCCCGTCATCTCAGGACCCGGCTTCCCGGCTTCATGATGCCGGCCTTCATCGAGGAGCGGGACGAGATCCCGATGCTCCCGAGCAACAAGGCGGATCGGAAGAAGCTGCCCGATCCCTCAGGCCCGCGCCTCACCACGGGGGGCGCGGAGTTTACCGGGCCGCGTACTGCGACGGAGGCAACTCTCGCCGCTGCTCTTGCCGACACCCTCGGCCTCGATCAGGTCTCCGTCGTCGACGATTTCTTCAACGACCTCGGCGCCCACTCGCTGCTGATGACCGAGTTCGTATTTGCGGTGCAGGAGCGGTTGCCGCAGACGCGCGCCTCCATTCGCGATGTCTACCTTGCCCCCTCGATCGAGAAGCTCGCCAAGGTAATCGACGCCGAGACCCGATGGACCGAGACGGGCCCCGTCGAGATCGTCACCGCAAGCCGCTTTCAGCACGTCCTTTGCGGCCTCCTGCAGTACGGCTTCTACGTGGCCGTCTCCTTCGTCTACCTCGTGATCGGTATCGAAGCCTTCACATGGCAGGCGGAAGCTCAGAGCCTTCCCGAGGCCTATCTGCGATCGGTCACGGCTGCGGTCGCAACGCTGGCATTTACCATCGCACTGCCGGTGATCGCGAAGTGGCTGTTGATAGGTCGCTGGCGTGAGGAGCGGATACCGATCTGGTCGCTCCGCTATTTCCGCTTCTGGCTGGTAAAGCAGCTCGTGCAGACGAGCCCGCTCGTGCTGTTCAGGGGGCAGCCGATCTACAACACATACCTGCGCCTGCTCGGCGCCAAGATCGGACGTAACGCCTCGATCAACTGTCGCTTCGCGCCGGTCTGCACCGATCTCTTAAGCGTTGGCGAGGGCGTCGTCCTTGCCAAGGATTGCCTGGTTCAAGGCTATCGCGCCGAGCACGGCGTCATCCGCACCGGAGCGATCACGGTCGGTGCCGGAGCCTATGTCGGCGAAGCGTCCGTGCTCGAGATCGGCAGCACCATCGGCGAACGCGGACAACTGGCTCACGCTTCGTCGTTGCAGCTCGGCCAGGTCATTCCAGACGACGGGCGCTTCTGGGGCTCGCCGGCGTCGCCGACCAGCGGCGAGTTCGCTCCCGTAAAGTCGATCGAGGCAAGCGCCCTGCGCCCGCGCATCTATTCCGTGGTCGTGCTGGGGCTTCTCGCACTCGCGGTGCTGCCGGCATTCGAGTTTGCAGGGCTGCTTCTGGCGAAAGCCTACGGACATGCACGCGCCTTGCTCGAGCCGTTCGCCTCTGAAAGCCCGCTCTCAATGAGCCTATCAGCATCGCTTGCAGTTTTCGGCCTTGGTCTCATCGGCGGACTGGCGATCGTCGTACTGGTGCCGCGAATTCTCGCGCCGCTCGTCAAGAAGGACAAGCTTTACCCGCTCTATGGCTTCCACTACGCCGCCGCCTCGCTGCAAGCCTTCTTCAGCAACTCGTACATCTACAACATCATCTTCGGCGATAGCTCGTTCATCGTGCACTATCTGCGCGCCATTGGCCTCAACCTGCCGAATGTAAAGCAGACGGGCTCCAACTTCGGCAGCCATCAGAAGCACGATGCTCCCGCCCTCTGCCGCATCGGCAGCGGCACGATGGCGTCGGACGGCCTGTCGATCGTGAATTTTCGCCAGTCCGCCACGTCATTCAAGCTTGCCGGTGCCGCCATAGGATCGCATTGCTTCCTCGGCAATCAGATCATCTATCTCGCAGGCGCCAAGCTCGGCGATAACACGCTTCTCGCAACCAAGGTGCTCGTTCCCTGCGAGGGGCCCGAGCGGACCGGCGTCGGCCTTTTGGGATCGCCCCCGTTCGAGATCCCGCGCTCAGTCGTCACCGAGCGCGCCTTCGATCCTCTTGCGCCGACGCCCGAGCGGGCCCGGCGCCTAAGCGAGAAAAATTGGCATAACCTCGTCACGATCGCCCAATACCTCCTGCTCGTCTGGGGCTCGAGCCTCGTGACGCTTTGCGTCATTCACGCCGTCTACCTTCACTACGAGACGTGGGGCAACATCGCAGTTCTTGCAGCGTCCGCCGCCATGCCGATCCTCAGCACCATCTACTTCCTGCTCATGGAGCGTTACGGGCCGGGACGCCTCGCGCTCGAGCCGCGCAACTGTACGATCCACGATCTCCATTTCTGGCGCGTAGAGCGCTACTGGAAAATGGGCGAGACGCCGCTCAAGATCGCGTTCAAAGGCACGCCGTTTCGCCCGATGATCTATCGAATGCTCGGCGTCGACGTCGGCCGCATGGTGTTCGATGACGGCTGCGTCATCACGGAAAAGGAGCTGACGCACATCGGCGACTACTGCTGCTTGAACGAGGCGACCTCGCTGCAATGTCATTCGCTCGAGGACGGCCTCTTCAAGTCCGACCACATCCGCATCGGCAACGGCTGCACGATCGCGCTCGGCGGCTTCGTCAATTACGGCACAGCCATGCAGGACCGTTCGATGCTTCTCGCCGACGCCTTCCTCATGAAGGGCTCGACCGTCGGTACAGGTGAGACTTGGGGGGGCAACCCTGCTCGCCGCCTTTGAGAGACGTCTCTTAAGGATGCAAGCGATTTTTGCAGGCGGTATGACGGCTTGCCTTATATGCCGCAGCCATGGCAAAGAACGCCCCTTGGCGGCAAGGGTTAGGCAAGAGCCTGTCTTCGCATGTGCGAAGGCCAAGCCCGCGAAAGGCTGAAATCTTGCACGGAACCTTGCATCAAGTCAGAGGTGCCCTATAAGCCGGGCGATGAACGGCACCGGTGGCGTGAGCGTTGCTCTCGCAGCCGGACGCTGCGTGGAGAGCGAGACAATGGCCCAAACGTGGTCGCCAGACAGCTGGCGCAAGCTTCCGATCCTCCAGGTTCCGGATTATCCGGACATGGGCGTATTGGCCGACGTAGAGGTGAAGCTCGCAACGTTCCCGCCACTCGTTTTTGCAGGCGAGGCCCGCGAGCTCAAGAAGGCGCTAGCCCAGATTGCTATGGGCGACGGCTTCCTGCTGCAAGGTGGCGACTGTGCCGAGAGCTTCCTCGAGCATCGCGCCGACAACATCCGCGATTTCTTCCGCGTCTTCCTGCAAATGGCGGTCGTGCTGACCTATGCCGGCGGCTCGCCGGTCGTAAAGGTCGGCCGCATCGCTGGACAGTTCGCGAAGCCGCGCTCCTCGCCCACAGAGAAGAGGGACGGCGTCGAGCTGCCGAGCTACCGCGGCGACATCATCAACGGACCGGAATTCACCAGCCAGGCTCGCATCCCGGACCCCAACCGCCAGATCGAGGCCTATCGCCAGTCCGCGGCGACGCTCAATCTCATCCGCGCCTTTGCAACCGGCGGCTACGCGGATCTCGAGCGCGTGCACCAATGGAACATGGGCTTCATCAAAGACAGCCCCCAGGGCCACCGTTATCAGGCGCTCGCCGATCGCATCGCCGAGACGCTGGGCTTTATGCGCGCCTGCGGCATTACCAGCGAGAACACGCCGCAGCTGCGCACGACGAGCTTCTACACGAGCCACGAAGCCCTCCTCCTCGGCTACGAGCAGGCGCTGACCCGGCTGGACTCGACCAGCGGCGACTACTACGCCACGAGCGGCCATATGATCTGGATCGGCGACCGCACCCGCCAGCCGGACCATGCTCACGTCGAGTTCTGCCGCGGCGTCAAGAACCCGATCGGCATCAAGTGCGGCCCCTCGCTCGACGCCGACGGACTGATGCGCCTGATCGACATCCTGAACCCGAAGGACGAGCCCGGCCGCATCAGCCTCATCTGCCGTTTCGGTCATGACAAGGTCGGCCAGCACCTGCCGAAGCTCATTCGCGCGATCAAGAAGGCGGGCCGCACAGTGGTCTGGTCATGCGATCCCATGCACGGCAACACCATCAGCGCCGCCACCGGCTACAAGACGCGTCCCTTCGATCGCATCCTGAAGGAGGTCGAGGCCTTTTTCGACGTGCACCGCGCCGAGGGCACGCATGCCGGCGGCATCCACGTCGAGATGACCGGCCAGAACGTCACGGAGTGCACCGGCGGCGCGACGGCGATATCGGAGACCGATCTCCACGATCGCTATCACACGCACTGCGACCCGCGCCTCAATGCCGACCAGTCGCTCGAGCTCGCCTTCCTGGTTGCCGAGCGCATGAAGCTCGAGCGCGAAGCCCGCGGCACGCCCGCCAAGCCCGCGATCGCGCTCGCATAGGCAAACGACCTTCTGAAAAAAAAAAAGGCCGCCGCCCTGCCCGGGCTGGCGGCCTTTTTCGGCTATTACGCGGTCCGCGCCTTATTTCTTGGCCTTGCCATTCCGGATCGCGGTCTCGATCAGAACCTTCGCCTCGTCCACAGAGCCCCAGTGATGGATCTTCGCCCACTTGTTGGGCTCGAGATCCTTGTAGTGGGTGAAGAAGTGCTCGATCTGCTGCAGCGATATCCCCGGCAGATCCGAATAGTTGAGCACCTTTTCATAGCGCTTCGTGAGCTTCGTCGAAGGAACAGCGATCACCTTCTCGTCTCCGCCGCCTTCATCCTCCATCACGAGCACGCCCACCGGCCGGCAGTTGATCACCGCTCCAGGTACGATCGCGCGCGTATTGTAGACGAGCACATCGATTGGATCGCCGTCGTTGGAAAGCGTATGCGGAACGAACCCATAGTTCCCAGGGTAGCGCATCGGTGTATAGAGGAAGCGATCGACGAAGAGCGTTCCCGAAGCCTTGTCCATCTCGTATTTGACGGGTTCGCCGCCGACGGGCACTTCGATAATGACGTTGATGTCGTTGGGTGGGTTTATGCCGATGGCTATGGCATCAATGCGCATGGAGCAGCCTTGTTATTCGTTTGATTATTTACGAGCTGTGCCCCATCGCCGCCCACCGCACAAGGGCCTGCGGCGCCGCGCTCCGATTTAGGTAAAGGGATTGGGCCGTTTGCGGCTGCGGCTGGCTAGCCGCAGCCGATGGGCTAGAATTTGTAATTAATTCCAGCACGTACGAGATCGACCTGGTTGTCGAACGAATACCGCTCGGCATTGCCGGATAGTCCTTCGAACGACCCGAAGTCCATATGCAGGTATTCTACTTTAGCAGTCATGTGCGCGCCGAGCGCCTGCTCGATGCCGCCGCCCAGGACCCAGCCTGTCCGGAAGCTTTCGTTGACTGCGGTCTCTCCGGGCGTGTTGCCGATCGAGACCTCATCGACATCCATGAACGCGGCGCCGCCCGTGCCGTAAAAGAGCGTGTGCCCGGCCGCGAGACCGAGCCGGCCACGCAACGTACCCCACCAGGGACCGTAGTCACTCTTGAAGATATGGCCATCGTACACGACCTTGTCGTCGGCCGAAATGTCCATGAGCCCAATGTCGCTCTCGACACCGAGCACAATCCCGCCCGGCATTTGCAGATTGTATCCGAGCGTAAAGGCGCCAAGCGCCCCTTCTGGAGTGGTCTCCGAAAGACCGTGATTGGCGTTGCGCTCGTAATCCTGGATTGATTGGCCCCAGCCATAGCCGGCGGAGAAACCCCAGTAGGCGCCGGTCCAGGGCGCAAAATCATAATTCGACTCGAGTGGGGGAGGGGGCGGCGGCGGAATGTAGGCTGGCGACGGCTTCTGCGGCTTATAGGGGCCAAGGTCGGCCGCCTCCGCAAAGGCCGGGGCGACGCTGAGCGCGGCAATGGCCGAAAATGCATAAAATGTCCTGGCGAGCATGAATGGGTCTCCAAACATTTACTGGTCTGCCCGAGAAGGCATGGCAGAAATACCCTGAGAGAAACGCCATAAAGAGATGAAATAATGGCAATTTATGGCGGAGCTTATGCTCACTCAGATGGCGTCTGAATGTCTATTTCCGCCTGAAATGAATTGATGGGACATGTCTTCTGTCATGCCCGTAATTTCGCCCCCGCGATGCGCGAGTGCTTGTCTTCACTTTCAAATTTAGCGAGCAAATCGCGCGCATCGTCTATTTCTTCTGGCTGGATGCGGAAAAACGCATTGCGTGCCTGCCGTCGCCGATCGAGTGCAACCAAGTCTCGCCCGAGAAGATGTGTCGGCTCGGCAATGCTTCCATAGGAGGCGGACTGCGCAATCAGCCTGAAGCCGCACATGATCTCGTAAAAGCGCGACATTTTCCGATGCACGGCAGCAAATGCAAAGTCCGCCTCATTCGCATACGTCAGAATAAGCCCGGCGCGGACAAGTGACGCGTATATAACTGCGCGGAATGTTTTGGCTGCGATCCCTGGATCGACAGCCATTCTGGAAAATTCGACCGTCCGGGTGATTGTCCCCGATAATATCGCACCGGTCTCGTCAGGAAAGAAGAGCTCGCACGGCATCAAGCCGCGAGCGCCATTTGCGCCTCCAAATGCGAGGCGCAACGAGCCGACGCAATCGCCATTATAGAATGCTCCGATTGAATAGGCGGTTGGAAGATCGTCGAAAGAATCACGCAGCACCCCGGTATCATCGGGCGCAATCCAGCCGGCCTGAGTGAAGGCCCGGTACCTGAGCTTGTATATCTCTTGCTTATCCGAGGTCGCGGAGAAGACTTGCGCGGAGATCGGGTAGCGTCCCTGGTCGCCGAAACCTCCAATAACCAGCGGCGGTTTAAACAGCATCTCCAAGGCCGGCAGCTCCCTCGCTCTGATTGCAAAGGCCGCTGCGATGTCGGCCTGCATCGAAACGCAAGGACGCAGGCGGCGTTCCCGGACGAGACGGGGTAACGTTACTCGCGGATCAGAAGCATGTATACGGAGCAATGAAGCGCGAACCCGGCGCTCAGTCGGCGGCTAACGATTGTAGGCCCGGCGTGTCTGTGCCCGGGCCCGGGCGCGCGCCACCTCGGCTGGGCTTGCTTCCCCCGAGGACACCAGGGCATTCACGCAAGTCGGTGACAGCCGCCGTTGGTTCTTGCGCATGCATTGACGCAAAGCCGAGCTGCCGACGTCATATTTGTTGCAATAGTTGAAATAGTCTTCGCGGCACGCGTCCTTCACATGCCGGCTGACCGCACCGGCATTCGGCGCCGAACCCGCGAGTGCCATGGCGCCGAGCAGAACCCCACGAACGAACGCTGCAGACGACGTACGCATTATTGGCCTCCGCTCGGCACCGAGTAGCGGAAAACTCGGGGACGCGCGGCGAGGTTCCTTAACGTGAGCCGAACTCGCCGCCGAGGTCCGCCGCGGATCAGCGAAAGGGACCCCATAGACCAGCCGCGCAACGCCGCATAAAACCAACTCTATGAATGAAGCCGCGACCTCCCGATTGTCGATAGCCCTTGCCCAGATGAACCCTACCCTGGGTGATCTTGCGGGCAATGCCGCAAAGCTGCGTGCGGCCCGCGCCCGCGCAGCTGAGCTGGGAGCGGATCTCGTGGTCTTTCCGGAATTGTACATCACCGGCTACCCGCCGGAGGATCTCGTCCTGAAGCCTGCATTTCAGGCTGCGTCCCGCGCCATGATCGAGGAGTTGGCAGGCGAGATACAAGGAGCACCGGCCGTCCTCGTCGGCACCATTTGGCCTGACGAAGGTAAGCTCTACAACGCGGTTGCCCTTATCGCCGACGGGGTCGTGCAGACTGTCCGCTATAAGGTCGACCTGCCCAACTACGGCGTCTTCGATGAAAAGCGTGTATTCGCCGCGGGCTCGCTGCCGGGCCCGATTAATTTCCAAGGCGTGCGTCTCGGCGTGCCGATCTGCGAGGACATCTGGAAGGACGAGGTCACCGAATGCCTCGCCGAATGCGGCGCGGAAATTCTTATCGTGCCGAACGGGTCTCCATTCGATTGGAGGAAGCCCGACGTGCGCATGAACGTCGCCGTCGCGCGCGTGACCGAGACAGGACTGCCGCTCATCTATCTCAATCAGGTCGGCGGCCAGGACGAGCTCGTTTTCGACGGCGCGTCGTTTGTTTTGAATAGCGACCGCAGCCTCGCCTGCCAGATGCCTGCCTGGGAGGAGGGGTTGACGCTGACCGAATGGACGCGTGAGCACGACGCCTGGAGCTGCAAGGCGGCAGTCTGCCACCCGATTGCCGAGGGAGATGCCGCTGCCTACCACGCCTGTATGCTGGGCCTGCGCGATTATGTGAACAAGAACGGCTTCCCGGGGGTCGTTTTAGGCCTCTCGGGAGGCGTCGACAGCGCGCTCGTTGCGGCAATGGCGGTGGACGCGCTCGGCGCCGCCCGCGTTCACGCCGTCATGATGCCCTATCGATATACCTCGAGCGAAAGCATCACCGACGCCACAGCCTGTGCCAAAGCCCTCGGTATTCGCCTCGACACCGTTCCAATCGAGCCGGCTGTGAAAGGTTTCGGCGCCGCGCTCGCAAAGCTTTTTGCAGGACACCCGAGCGGCATCGCGGAAGAGAATATCCAGTCGCGCACGCGCGGCGTCGTCGTCATGGCCATCTCGAATAAGTTCGGCGCGATGGTGCTGACCACTGGCAACAAGAGCGAGATGAGCGTCGGCTACGCAACGCTTTATGGCGACATGAACGGCGGCTTCAATCCCGTGAAGGACCTCTACAAGCTCGAGGTCTATCGCCTCTCGCGCTGGCGCAACGCCAACGTGCCGGCGGGCGGACTGGGCCCCAAGGGTGTGGTCATTCCTGAGAATATCCTCACCAAGGCGCCGACGGCCGAGCTGCGCGAGAACCAGAAGGACGAGGACAGCCTGCCGCCCTACGCCGTGCTCGACGACATTCTGATGTGCCTCGTCGAGAACGAGATGCCTCTGGCCGACATCATCAAGCGCGGCCACGCCCCCGACGTCGTGCGCAAGGTCGAGCGGCTTCTCTATTTGGCGGAATACAAGCGCCGGCAGGCAGCACCCGGCGTCAAGATTTCATCGAAGAATTTCGGCCGCGACCGCCGCTATCCCGTCACCAACCGCTTCCGCGAAGGGAGCTAATAGCGGCGGGCCTCGAAAAGAGAAAGTCGGGCCAACCTGGCGCTGCTTCGGACCGAAGTGGCGCCCCTTTTCTTCTCTTCGAGCCCACCGCGCTCATTGGCAAAAGCCGGTACGCTACCGGCCCTCGCGCCCCCACGCCGCCGCCCTCAACGCCAGCAGCGCCGCAAGCGCCAATAGTCCGTTGAACATCGGCGTGAGCTTGACACCGCGCGTGACAAAAGCCTCGCGATCGCGAAGTCCCATCCAGCCTGAACCGGCAAGCACCTTGGCGCCCGACAACATCGTCACCTGCGGAAGGGTGACAGCGGCCGGATCGGTTGCGGCGTCCGTGCGGGTCCAGAAAATGCCGCCGCCCGTTTGCTCGGTGAGCCCCTTGAGCTTTTGCTCGGTCGCAACCACCTCGCTCATCTCGCGCGGGTCATCGACACCGGCATGAGCAACCGCCGTCAAGACGCCGGTGGGCCCCTGCGTCTCGGCCTTGTAGAGCCCTGGCAGCTTCACATCGATACTCGTCTTCCAGACGCCGGGCTTTTGGTCCGCCTCGAGCGTCACCTCGGTGCGCTCCCCGCCAGGCCCCGAGATCGTGACCGGGCCCGTCTTGTCCTCAAGTGACCGCCGCTCGATTGTGACCTTGAGCCCCTTCGCCGTCGCAATCAGCCGCTCCTCCTCGAGATCAGGCTCCTTCATCAGCCAGTGAGAGAGGCGGCGCAGGAGGTCGGTATGCGGCCCGCCGCCCTCGAAGCCTCGCGCCCACAGCCAGGCGTGATCGGAGGTCAACAGCGCCACACGGCCCTTGCCCTTGCGATCGAGCAGCAGAAGCGGCTGCTTCTCAGCGCCCTGCATCAGCGTTCGGCCGTGATCCGGCTGCACTTCGACTTGGCGGAACCAGCGGCCCCAGGAGGGCTCACTGTTGGGTTCTCCCGTGTTGGCGCCGGGCAATCCCTGCGTCACAGGATGGCGCAAACCGTCGGCCGTGACCGACGCCTTGAACGGCTCATTCAGCACCCGTCCCGTGGGCGCCGCGGGCAGAATGGGCGAGAGCGGCGTGCGATAAAGGCTCATCGCGCCGGCATAGTCTTCGCCGGCCGCCACCAGCACCGCCCCGCCATGGTTCTCAACATAGCGGGCGATGTTGTCGTAATAGATGAGCTGCAGGATGCCGCGATGCTCATACCGATCGAAGATGATGAGATCGAAATCGCGGATCTTGTCCGAGAACAGCTCCTTGGTCGGAAATGCAATAAGCGAGAGCTGGTTGATCGGCGTGCCGTCCTGCTTCTCGGGCGGCCGCAGAATGGTGAAATGCACAAGATCGACCGACGCGTCGGATTTCAGAAGATTGCGCCACGTCCGCTCGCCTGCGTGCGGCTCCCCTGAGACGAGCAGCACGCGCAGGTTCTCCCGCACGCCCTCGGCTGCGATGACGATGCGGTTGTTGGCGGGCGTCAGCTCGCCCTTGGCCGTTTCGAGCTCGACCTCGAGGATATTGGTACCTGCGTGCGGAAACGGCATCTCGATCGTGACTGGCCGGTCGATGTCCGTCCGCCGCACCTCATCCGGCTTCCCCTCTCGGCGCACCCTAAGCGTGACAGGGGAGGAGGCGATCCCCGTCCTGCCAGCTTCGCGCACGGCGATCTCGATGTCGCGCGATTGGCCGACGATCCCGTACCTCGGCGCCTTGAGCGTCTCGATGCGTCGGTCGAATTCACCGGGTGTGCCTGTCAGCAGTGTGTGGACGGGCGCATCGAAGCCAAGTGCCGCAGCACTTTTTGGCACATCATGCACCTGGCCGTCGGTGATCAGTACGACACCAGCGATGCGATCCGGAGGCGTGTTGGCAAGCGCCGTGTTAAGCGCCGCGAAAAGCTGCGTGCCCTTGGCTACGCCTTCCTCGGACTTGGCGCCCGTGATCCACCGGATTTCGAGGTTCTTTATTTTGCTGAGCCGTTTCTCGAGCTCGGACGTAATGGCGCGGGCCTGGTCTGGGCGCGTCGAAAGCGCCTGGCTCGTACTCTCGTCGACGATGACGAGCGCGATATTTGCAAGGCTTTCGCGTTCCTCCTGCCTGAGCGTCGGGTTGACAAGCGCCAAAAGGAGAGCCGCCAAGGCCGCCGCGCGCAAGAATGCGCCCCGGCTCCGCCGGAAAAGCAAAAGGCCGATGAGCAGCACGGCAATCGCTCCCGCTGCCCAGATAAGCGGCGTCGGAACCATTGGTGCGAATTCGATGGACCAGCTCATGTCACGCGCCTCACTTTATGAGCCCCATTCTCTGAGCATCGCTCTTTGAGCATCACTGGCTCTAAGCATCACTGGCCGAGCCGCTCAAGCAGGGCCGGAACGTGCACTTGGTCCGCTTTGTAGTTGCCGGTGAGTGCGTGCATGACGATGTTGATGCCAGTCCTGAGTGCCATTTCGCGCTGGCCTTCGCCGCCGGGAGCCACCGGGTAGAGCGGTCGGCCTCTGGAATCGAGCGCCCAGGCGGACGCAAAATCGTTCGACGTGATCATGATCGAGGTTACGCCATCCGCCAGCCGAGCCTTGCGCTGCCCGCCCTCACTTTCTCCATCCGCACTCGCCTCGACCCAAAGCTCGCCGCCGTCCCACCGGCCCGGAAACGAATGCAAGAGATAGAATGACTTGGTGAGCACATGCGTCTCCGGCACGGTTTCGAGGCGTGGCACGTCGAGCGAGCCGAGCAAGCGTTGCAGGGCGGCGCCATTCTTGCCCGAGAGCCTGGTGCCCGATAGGCCCGTGCCGAAGTCGCGGGTATCGAACACGATCATGCCTCCCTGCTTCATGAAGGCATCGATCTTTGCGAGCGTCGGTTGCGGCAAGGCCGTCGCGTTCTCCACGACCGGCCAATAAAGCACCGGGAAGAAGGCGATCTCGTCCTTGACGATGTCGACGCCCATGGGCTCGCCCGGCTCCACGGCCGTTCTCGTCGCCAGCACGCGGGATAAGCCGGAAAGCCCGGCGCGGCTTGTCTGATCGGTCGTCGCATCGCCTGTCAGCACATAGCCGAGCGTCACGTTCCCGGTCGCCTTCTGCGCGATCGCGTTGCTATCGAGAGGGGCAGCCTCCTTGTCTCGCGGCTCTTGTGCTAGGGCGTGCCCGGTGTTTGCAGCAAGACTCAGAGCAAGAGGAATAGCGAGCGCAGCAACCACAGCCGCGCTTGAGCCAGCGCGAGCGACAGGCCGCAGATAAGCCAGCACGCCTGCCCCGGCTCCAAGCAGCAGCAGCACAGCAATGATATCGGCAAAGACCAAAAGCAACGCCAACGCGAGGAGGATCGGCATCAGTGGCGTAGAAGCAAGGCTCTCGTAGGGAAGCCTCTCGCTGCCCTGCGGCGGCTCGGGCAACGCTGCGAGCTTGGTCTCCGGCGTGATGATGTTGAGCGAGCGCGTGCTGCCTTGCGCACCATAATAGCCCGGCGGATGCGAGAGGCTTGCAACCGCGGCGGAGATCTTCGCAGCAGGGATCGCTTCAGCCGTCGGTGGCGCTGGTTGCAGCACACCGAAGCCGTCGAGCGTTTGTGTCGGCGCCAGCACGCCGGCTTGCTGATTGGACTGCGCCTCGACACCGGCCGCGGTCGTCTCCTCGCCCCCCGCCGCAGCGGACAGGCTGCCGAGTGCTGTGATCCGGCGCAGCATTTCGACGAAGAGTCCGGACAGCGGCAGGTTCGACCAATCCGAGTTCGCGGTGATGTGGAAGAGCACGATCTGCCCGGCCCCGCGCGACGCGGCTGTGACCAGCGGCGTGCCGTCCTGCAGGCGAGCCCAGACCTTCACCTCTGGCGTGAGAAGCGCCGGATCCGCCAGCACCTGCCGCCTGATGGTAACGTCGCCGGGCGCTGTAAGACCCGCAAAAAGGCTCGCGTCATCGAATGGCGCCAGTGGCTGCTGCGTCGACCAGGAAAGCGCGCCTCCGAGGGTACGGCCTCCGGTCCGCAAGGCCACCGGCAGAAGGTCGTCGCCCCCGTTTTCGAGACGCGGCCCGGCAAACCTGACGAGGACCCCGCCCCGCTTCACCCACGCCTCCACCCGGTCCTTGACGTCGCCGGAGATCGTGCCGATGTCGGCGAGCACGAGCACGCTCGCATTCTGCTTCAAGGCCGCATCCACGCCCTGCGCGAGGTTGTGGTCCTTGGGGCTGATGATCTCGGCAAAGGGCTGGATCGCCTTGTTGATGTAGTAGAGCGGCGCGAGCAACGGCTGCGCCTGCTCCTGGCTCTCGCCGGAAAGGGTGCCGACACGCTGCCATTGCGAGCGCCCATCGAGCAGGCTTACGGCACCAGCCGAGCGATCTCCGTCGATTGTGAGACGCGTCACCTGGTTGCGAAGCTCGAGCGGGAGGTCGAAGCCGATCTCAGTTGCGCTTTCTCCTGCTCCGAGCTTGAACGCCGCGTCTCCAAGCCACTGTCCGCGCGCCGAGAAGGCGTGCACGGAGCCCTCTCGCGCAGGTCCGCCAGTGCGGATGACTTTCGCCGTGAGCGTTCCGTTCGCACCGACGCCAGCCACGAGCCCGAGCGGCTCCAAACCGCTTTGATCCTCCACAAAGGCAAACGTGCCGCCCCGGCTGGCCGACGCGAGCCCCTGCGCAAACTGGCCGGCCGCGCCATCGTGATCGATGCCGTCGCCGAGCCACACAATCGTCGGATCGCCGCCGGCCGCTTGTCCGAGCGCCGTCTGCAAAGCCGCAAGCGACGCCTTCCTATCGGGCGCAAAGGGTTGTGGTGCGAGCCCCTGCAATGTCGCCCGCGCGTCGCTTGGCGCCTCGAGCCTCACGCTACGTGACTTGGCCGCCGGCGCCGTCTCCACGATCATCACGGGCCTGCTCTGCGCCTGCGCTTCTCCCATGAACCGCTCGGCCAACGCCTTGCGCCTTGCCCAACCGGCGGCGGCACTCCAGCCGTTGTCGATGACGAGCGCGAGCGGCCCCGTGCCCTTGAGGGCATGATCGCGCGCCGGATTGAGCACAGGCTCGGCAAGCGCAAGAATGACAAGCGCCGCCGCAACGAGCCTGATGAGCCACAGCCACCAGGGTGTTCGTGCCGGCGTCTTCTCGAGGTTCGGCAGCCCCACGAGAATGCGCGTAGCAGGGAAATCGACCTGCTGCGGCCGTGGCGGCACCGTGCGCAACAGCCAGTAGATCAACGGCAGGCTCGCAAGCGCAGCCAGAAGCCATGGATTGAGAAATGCCAGGGCACCAATGCTCATGTGCGGCCTCGTATGCCGGAGGAGGTCGGAGTGCCGGCGACGTCCGCGGCCCCTCCCTGCCAAAGGTACCCACCATCGCGACCCTCGAGCCGCATGATGAGGGCGAGCAGCGGCTCAGACGGCGGCCGATCCGTATGATGCACCATGAACGACCAGCCGAGCCGCGTGGCAATGGCGGCGATCTCCTCGCGATGCGCCTTGAGGCGCTCCTGATAGAGCCCGCGCAGGCTTTCCGCCCGGTCCGCGATCCAAGTCTCGCTACCTTCGGTCGCTCGAAACTCCGTCCTCCCCGCGTAGGGCAGTGTCTCCTCCGCGGGATCGAGCACCTGCACCATATGCCCGACTGCCCCACTCGCGGCCAGGGCCTGTATGCTGTCGCGGATCGTTTCGATGGGGTCTAGGAAATCGCTGAACAAGAGTACACCTGAAAAGCGGCTGAGGCGCGATTTCGATGGCTGGCCCGAATTGAGCGCCGCCGTCTCTGCATGCCCGGCAATTGCTTCTGCAATCCGTGTCGTGACGCGGCGGCTACCGCTCGGCGGCGTGATACCGAGCAGGCCGACGCGCTCCCCGCTGCGAACGAGCAACTCGGCCGCGGCGAGCATCAGCACCAGGCTGCGATCGCGCTTCGTCACATTGGAAAGATGGCTCGCAAAGTTCATCGAAGGAGAGAGATCCGGCCAGACCCAGACAGTATGGGCCGCATCCCATTCGCGCTCGCGAACATAGAGCTGGTCGGAGCTCGCCGAGCGCCGCCAATCGATCAGCTGCGCCGAATCCTGTCCCTGGTATTGGCGGAACTGCCAGAACGTCTCGCCAGGGCCGGCTCGCCGCCGGCCGTGGATGCCGTACGCGACCGTCTGCGCGATGCGGTCTGCCTCGACGAGGAGATCGGGCAACCGGTCCGTCACGAGGTGCGCGTCCCGCTCGAGGGCAAAAACCTTGCCGGAGCCGATCCGCGCCTCGCCTAGTCGCCCTTGCGGCGCCGCCATTCACATCACTCCACAGCGCGCGCGAGGCGGGCGATGATCGCGGAAAGGTCCTGACCCTCGGCACGCGCCGCGAATGAGAGCGCCATGCGGTGTTTGAGGACCGGCTCGGCCAGTGCCACGACGTCTTCGACTGAGGGCGCGAGCCGCCCTTCGATCAAGGCCTTGGCGCGCACGGCGAGCATCAACGCCTGGCTGGCGCGCGGACCAGGTCCCCAGGCCACGAACCGATCGGTCTCCGCGTTGGCCCCCGTGCCTGGACGCGCCGAGCGCACGAGCTTCAGGATGGCTTCGACGACCTTGTCCGCGACCGGGATCTGCCGCACGAGGCGCTGGATCGCCATGAGGTCAGCAGCGCTCAGCACCGCCTCGACTTTGCGCTCCTCGGTGCCGGTGGTCGCATACAGCATCCGCCGCTCTGCCGCGAGATCCGGGTAGGTGACGTCGATCTCGAGGAGGAAGCGGTCGAGCTGGGCCTCGGGGAGGGGATAGGTGCCCTCCTGTTCGAGTGGGTTTTGTGTCGCGAGGACATGGAATGGCACCGGCGTGTCGTGCCGCGCTCCGGCAACCGTCACATGATGCTCCTGCATCGCCTGCAACAGCGCCGACTGGGTCTTGGGCGAGGCGCGGTTGATCTCGTCTGCCATCAGGAGCTGCGTGAAGATCGGCCCTTTGATGAAGCGGAACGAGCGCCGCTGACCGGGCGTGTCCTCGAGCACCTCGGCTCCGATGATGTCGGAGGGCATGAGGTCGGGCGTGAACTGGATGCGCTTGGCCTCAAGGCCGAGCACGCGGCCGAGCGTCTCGACCAGCAACGTCTTGGCAAGACCTGGCACGCCGATAAGCAGGGCATGACCTCCGGCGAGAATGGTGATCATGGTCCGTTCGATCACCTCGTCCTGTCCGAAGATCACGGACGCGGCGGCCTTGTGCGCCCGCTGCACCCGCTCGGCGGCGGCCTCGAGACGTTGGACAATGGCTTCGTCAGTCTGGATGATTGTGCTCATATATGAACTCTAGCCCTTCGGGACGGCCTTGTGAAACTAGTGTGGTGATTGCGAAGTCCGCCACCACCTGGCAGCGGCCTTCAGAGGCGGACTTCGCAATCTGAACCACACTAGAATCATTGACTTGCTAGTGTCCTGTCGATCGCGAAGTTCGTTTAGAGCGTGCTGTAGATGGTGACGAACTTCGCGATCGGGACACTAGTGTGGTGATTGCGAAGTCCGCCACCACCTTGCAGCTGGCCTCCGAGGCGGACTTCGCAATCTGAACCACACTAGATACATTGACTTGCTAGTGTCCTCTCGATCGCGAAGTTCGTTTAGAGCGTGCTTCTGATGGTGACGAACTTCGCGATCGGGACACTAGTGTGGTGATTGCGAAGTCCGCCACCACCTTGCAGCTGGCCTCCGAGGCGGACTTCGCAATCTGAACCACACTAGATACATTGACTTGCTAGTGTCCTCTCGATCGCGAAGTTCGTTTAAAGCGTGCTTCTGATGGTGACGAACTTCGCGATCGGGACACTAGGAAACTTAGTGCAAAACCAGATGTGTGCAACGCGCTTGATATGAAAACGGCGGCCACCTGCATAGGAGCCGCCGTTGTCTTCAGGTCTTGAGTGCAGGAGCCTACTCCTGCGGAACCTCGGCTGCGGCGGCCTCGGCAAGGAGGGCGCGGGCGGCGTCGACCCAGTTGTCCTTCTCGATGCGGCCATCGAGCTTCAGTGCGTCGTCGACGTTCGCAATGTCTTCGTCCGAGAAGTTGGCAATCTGCTCGTACTTATAGCAGTTGAGATGTTTCAGGCGGGCGGCCAGATCGCCGTCGATGCCCTTGATCTTGGTCAGATCGTCGGCCTCGCCCTTCGGCTTCTTGAAGCCCTTCCACTGGGCGTTCAGGCGGCGAGCGCGAACGTCGGTGCGCTCGAAGATGCGGGCGGCCTTACCGCGCAGGCCGCGGAGGTAATAGAGCTTGGCGCGGCGAACGCGGCCGCGGCGGAGGACCTCGATCTCGGCGATGTAGGGCGAGTAGAGCGGGAAAACGCGCTCGACGCCTTCGCCGTAGGAGATCTTGCGGACGGTGAAGCTCTCGTTGATGCCGCCGCCGGCACGGGCGATGACGACGCCCTCGTAAGCCTGCAGGCGTACCGAGCGGTCCTTGCCATCACCTTCGATGACCTTAACCATCACCTTGACGGTGTCGCCGGGAGAGAACTCAGGGATCGAGCGCGTCTTGAGGACGGCGTCCATTTGCTCGCGGTCGAGCTGTTGAATGATGTTCATTTTCATTCCTTTTTTGTTTGTACATCAATGCAGAGGAGCAGCGCCGCGGGATGAATTAGCCCGGCGAGCACGGCTCGTGCGGCTCCTTGTTTCGAACAAATGAGGATTGCTTCGGATGTTGAGATCCGAAGCCGTCAGCTGTCCCGGAGCGACCCTTGAAGGGGAATTGTTGGGCCGGGCTATAGCGGAAAAGGGCTGGGTTGTCGAGGGGGGCGGACGGTTTGCCTGTCCTTAGGGGGTGATCGGAGCTGACGATCAAGGTCGGAGAAAGCCGACGCGACGGGCCAAAACCTGAAGTTGGTGTTAGCCCCGAGATCTAACGGTTCAGGTCAGCTTCCAGGCACAATTCCGTGGACAAACGTGCGTCCGGACAGCGCGCCGGCGCGCGAATCACCTAGCATATCTGTCCCGCGACACGTCAGAGGTGTATTGCAACCATGGCTGCCAAGCTTCCCTACATGGCGTCCCCCGGGTTGGTGACAAAGATTCTCACCAAGATCCAGGAGGCACGCAAACCAGATCGATTTACCCAAGATTTCCTCGAGACCAAGCTCGGATTTCCAGGAGGAAGCGCTCGGCCAATTATACCCCTGCTGAAGCGCATGAATTTTTTGAACTCGGACGGCACGCCAACGCCGCTCTACGATCGATTTCGCAACGTCACCACCCAGAGTCCGGCTGTAGCCGAAGGGGTGAGAAATGCCTACGCTGAACTCTTCGATCGCAACAGATACGCCGGCGATCTCACAAAGGAGAAACTCAAAGCTTTGATCGTTGAGGTTACCGGAGCGGCGCACGATGACCGGACGGTCGAACTAACGCTGTCCACCATACTCAAGTTGAAGGAGCAGGCCGACTTCGATGCCACAGTCAATGCCTCGGATGAGGATCGCGCGGCAGCCACAAACAGCCCAGTCGTGGTCAACGGAGCGGGGCAAGAGCCCATTTACAGTCGGCCTCAGGCGCTTGCTGAACAGACCGAAGAAGTGGGTTTGAATTTGTCGTATACGATCAATTTGGTGTTGCCGGAGACTACCAACCCGGAGGTCTTCAACACCATCTTCAAGTCGCTCAAGGACAACTTGCTCAAGAAATGAAAAGAGAAGATGCACTGCGCCTTTTCGCCTTGAACAACCTTTCGATCGAGGCCGATCTGCGCCGCATTGCGCAGACACACGACGTCGACATCGGCCGTAAGCCGAGCGAGCCGGAGAAGGTCGAGCAGACATACTACCCGCAGTTCCCCGAGCGCCTCCGGGATGAAGCTGCCAAGATGGCTGCTCACTACGCCATCTTCTACTGTCTCGAAAATTCTATCCGCGAGCTCGTAGCCCAACGACTTGAGGAAGTACATGGTGCTCAATGGTGGGATATTGCAGTTCCGGAAGCTGTTCGGAAGAACGCGGAAGGCAACAGAAAGAAGGAATTGTCTACAGGAATAACGCCCCGCTCGGACGAGCTAATTGACTACAGCAATTTTGGGGAGCTGGGCGAAATCATCAAAACGAATTGGCATATTTTCGGCGACATGTTTCGCGATATTCGCGGGCTTGAGCGAGTACTTGGGAATCTAAATACACTGCGAGCATCGATTGCACATTGCAAGTCGCTTGCCGAAGACGAGGTGGTTCGGCTGCACCTTTCACTTCGGGATTGGTTCAGGCAGATGGAATAGACGAGACTACATCCGTCTCGTCCGCTGTACGTAGAAAAGGCGACATTCTGTCGATCAGATGCCCTCTTCCGCTCCGGGTCAACCTCGACGCTCGCCGCCATTGACCGACGTTCCGCGTTCGCTCTGAAAGTCGCGGTCAAGGGGGCGCCACCGGGCGGCGTACCACTCTCACCCCTTCACGGTCCCTTTCAGAAGATCAGGCCGCCTCTCGCGCGTGATGCGCTGGGCTTCGCGGCGGCGCCAGTCTGCGATTTTCTTGTGGTCGCCGGAGAGAAGGACGTCCGGCGTCGCTCGGCCTTCCCATTCGCGTGGCTTCGTATAATGCGGGTATTCGAGGAGGCCGTTCTCGAAGCTTTCGTGGACCAGGCTTTCCTCGGCGCCTAGGACACCGGGGAGCAGTCGCACGCAGGCGTCCATCAGCACCATGGCAGCCAGCTCGCCACCCGAGAGCACATAGTCGCCGACCGAGATCTCGCGCATGGCTCGTCCCTCGATGACGCGCTCGTCGATGCCTTCGAAGCGACCGGCGAGGATCATGACGCCGGGACCTGACGCGAGCTCGCCGGCAAGCTTCTGGGTCAGGCGCTCGCCGCGTGGCGTCATGTAGAACAGCGGCACATCAGGGCTTTGCTCGCGCGCGCGGTCGATCGCCGCCGCCAGCACGTCCGGACGCATGACCATGCCGGCGCCGCCACCAGTCGGCGTATCATCTACGGCGCGATGGCGGCCAATGCCGAAGTCGCGAATCTGCACGGTCGCGAGCGACCACAGCCCTGCGGCAAGCGCCTGTCCGGCGAGCGAGAGGCCGAGCGGACCCGGAAACATCTCGGGGAAGAGGCTCAGGATGGTCGCGCGCCAGGGTGCGCGGCCATCGTTGGTTGGAATATGCGGCATTCGGCCTTTCCCCCGCCGGTAAGGGCTGCTGGGCTTCAGACGCCTTCGACAACTGTGATGTCGAGGGTGCCGGCGCCTTGGCGGAGGACTTTTGCTTCGGCGTACTCGGGGCTCGTCGCGTAGCCGAGGGCGTGCTCATAGCTCGGAAACTCAAGCACGACGTTGCGCTGCGTGCCCGTGCCTTCCATGATCTGGCACTTGCCGCCGCGGACGATCGGCTTGCCCTCGAACTTATCGAGCGCAATCTTGGATTTTGCGACGTACTGGCCCCACTTCTCGGCGTCTGTCACAACGGCATGCGCGATTACGTAACCCTTGGGCATTGCAGTTCCTTTTTTGCCTGTTCGATGGGATCAATGTTCTCGGCGGCGAAGCCCTGGCGCCTCAGCGTGGGCTTCGCGTACGTGATGGGCGAAGGTCTCGGCGACACGTTTCGGGTCGTCGGCCTGGGTGATCGGGCGCCCGACAACGATGTGATCAGCACCGGCCTTGATGGCATGGTCGGGTGTCATGACGCGTTCCTGGTCGTCCATGGCTCCGCCGGGTAGGCGTATGCCCGGTGTGACGATGAGGAAGCCCGGTCCGGTTGCCGCCCGAATGCGGGCCGCTTCCTGGCCGGACGCGATGCAGCCATCGAAGCCTGCCTCATAGGCTAGCCGGGCGCGGGCAAGGACCAGCTCGGCAGGAGTGAGCGTCGAGCCTTGCTGCCTCAGGTCATCGACCGTCAAATTGGTGAGAACCGTGACGGCTAAGAGCTTGAGCTTGCTCGAGCCGCGGCCGGTAACGGCAGCACGCAGCGTTTTCAAATCCTGGCCGTGGACGGTCAAAAAGTCGATGTCGAGCTCGGTGGCGTTGGCGACGCTGCGCTCGACGGTATTGCCGATATCTAGGAGCTTCATGTCGAGGAAGACGCGCTTGCCCTGGTGGCGAAGATCGCGCGCGAGCTCTAGGCCGCCGGCAAAGAGCAGCTCGAGGCCGACCTTGTAGAACGAAATCGTATCGCCGAGCGTATGAACGAGGCGGCGTGCGTCCTCATGGGCCGGCATATCGAGGGCGACGATCAGGCGGTCTTTGGCGAATGGATGCGTCATCATCTACCCATGCAGCACATGCGCGGCGCGAGCAAGTTTTTGGATGAGCTTTTTGAACTGCTCCTGGCTCTCCTTGTTCTTTAAATGACCGTGCTCGTCCCAGGCTTCGCCCGCTCTTGGTACGGCGAATTGGTCGGGCAGAACGAGCGCGCCTAGGCCAAGCTCGAGGGAGGCGCGGACAGTATTCAAGCCGCGCAGGCCGCCCATGCCGCCGGGGGACGCTGATCCGAGCGCGAAGACGCGCGTCTTGAAGACGGCGAGCGGCTCCTCGCCCTCGTTTCTCACGCGGCTGATCCAATCGAGGGTGTTTTTGAGCAGCGGCGTGATCGAGGCATTGTATTCAGGACAGGCAATGAAGATGCCCGTGTGCACCTTCATAAGCGCTTCGAGCTTCAGCGCATTGTCGGGGACGCCTTCGATGGCCTGATAGTCGCCATCATAGAGCGGGAGCGGATAGTCGCCGAGGTCTGCAAAGGCCGACGCGATGCCATTAGCCTCGGCGATCTCGGACCCTAGGCGGGCGAGGCGCTTGTTGTAGGACGCGTCGCGGGCGCTGCCAGCAAAGAAGAGGAGTTTGGGGGAGGTGGACATGGTGCTCTGTGTTCTGCCGTTTCGCCTTCGCGTTGCTGAAAACGCAATCTCGTGCTAGCTAATTTCGTTAGCTAAGGAGAAGCGCCATGCCAACCTACACGGTACATGAGGCGAAAACCAATCTCTCTAAACTTCTGGAGAGTGCCGAGAGAGGCGAGGACGTGATCATCGCGCGCGGCAGCAAACCGGTGGCGAAGCTTGTTCCCGTCGCGCCTAAGAAAGAGGCGAAGCGGATGTTCGGATCACTAAAAGGGCAGGTCGAGCTCCCGGACTCATTCTTTGAGCCGCTAACGGATGAGGACCTCCGCGCTTGGGAGGGCGAACCCAATACCAGTCACGACCCGTGAATGCTCTCTTAGATACACATGCGTTCTTGTGGTGGGTGCTCGGTGACGAGCGCCTCTCTGGCCGGGCACGCGAGGTGATCGGGACAAGTACCACGACCGTGCATGTCAGCGCGATAACCGCACTCGAGATTGCGATCAAGGTTCGACTGCTCAAACTGTCTCAGGCCTATGTGCTGGTCCACCGCTTCGAGGATGAGGTCGAGCGTCAGGGTTTCAATGCGATCTCGGTTACTCCGGGGCATGCGAGATGTGCCGGGCTGCTCAAAGGTGCACATCGCGACCCGTTCGACCGCGTCCTTGCCGCGCAGGCTCTGATCGAGGGGCTCGTGCTGGTCAGCAATGATGATGCGATTGATGCACTCGGCGCGCAACGGATCTGGTAGGGGACGTCAACCGCCTTTGCCTTCGAAGAAATCCTTCACGCGGGCGAAGAAACCGGCGCTCTCCGGACTGGTTTCCTTGTGGCTCTCGCGCTCGAACTCCTCGAGGAGCTCGCGCTGACGGCGGGTGAGATTTTTCGGCGTCTCGACGTCGACCTGGATGTACATATCGCCCACGACCTTCGAGCGTAGCACCGGCATTCCCTTACCCTTGAGGCGGAACTGCTTGCCGCTCTCGGTTCCTTCCGGAACCTTGACGCGCGTTGCCGCGCCTTCGAGCGTCGGCACCTCGATCTGACCGCCGAGCGCGGCCGTCGTCATCGAGATCGGCACCTTGCAGAAGATGTCGGCCCCATCGCGCTGGAAAAACGAGTGGGGCTTGATCGAGAGGAAAATGTAGAGGTCGCCGGACGGTCCGCCACGAAGGCCTGCCTCGCCGTCGCCGACGAGGCGCACCTTGGTGCCGTCCTCGACGCCGGCCGGGATATTGACCTGGAGCGTACGCTCCTTGGTAACGCGGCCGGCGCCAGAGCAGCCGGGGCACGGATCATCGATCACCTCGCCTCGCCCTTGGCAGGACGGACAGGTGCGCTCGATTGTGAAAAAGCCTTGGCTGGCGCGCACCTTGCCCATGCCGCCACAGGTCGCGCAGGCCTTCGGCTTGGTGCCGGCCTTGGCGCCGCTGCCGGCACACGTCTCACAGGAGACGCTGGTCGGCACGCGGATCTCGGCGGCCTTGCCCAAATAGGCCTCGTTGAGCGTGATCTCCATATTGTAGCGGAGGTCTGCGCCGCGCTCACGCCAGGAGCGTTGCCGCTGGCCCGCGCCGCCGGCTCCGCGGCGGCCACCCATGAACTCGCCGAACAGATCGTCGAAGATATCCGACATGGACGACGCGAAATCCGGACCGAAACCGGCGCCGCCTGGGCCGCGTCCGCCCATGCTCTGATCGAAGGCGGCGTGGCCAAATTTGTCGTAGGCCGCGCGCTTCTGAGGGTCCTTCAATGCCTCATAGGCCTCGTTCAGCTCCTTAAAGCGCTGCTCGGCGTCCTTGTCGCTCGGATTGCTATCGGGATGGCATTCCTTCGCGAGCTTGCGGAACGCAGACTTGAGCTCTTGCTCCGTCGCGGCCCGCTGGACGCCGAGGATCTCATAGTAGTCTCGCTTGGCCATCGGCTAGGTATTTCCGTCTACGGATTCTGAAAGCGATAAAATAACGTTCAAGGTCGTCCGCTTAATCGCCCGATATCTATACTCCTCGCAGAGATCCACGATGATTGGATCATCGTCGCGCTTGTTGACCTCGACGATGATCGAGCGGGGGTATAGCGACACGGGTGCCGACGCAAAGAATGCTTGCAGGACATCGTAGTCCATACCTTCGACGTCGATCTTGATGGCGTCGATCGACCTCACGCCGTTGCGCTGGCAGATGTCCAGCAGCGGCAGGACCTCGATTGCACCTTCCGCATCGGACGAGCCGGTGGCAAGGCGATTTTCGCCTCGATTATTGGCGTGCTCGACGATGCTTGCTGTCGTGCGGATAGCGCCGACACCGCACGGCTCGACGGTAAACACGTCGTCGGCGTCAGAGAACGAGATGTTTTGGGTCAACCTCGCGCGCGTGGTGGGATCTGGCTCAACCGAGATCACCCTGAGCGTGCGGCCGTACTTCCGCGCGCTGGAGAGAACCGACAGCCCATAGAGCCCGACGTTCGCACCGAGGTCCAGGAATACAAAGGGTTGCGACGACGACGACGACGCGACGGCCTGATCGAGAAAGGCGCGCTCTGGGGCATCGAAGAACTGGGCTGCCGTCAAGACGCGCTTTTCGCACGTGTTTGTTGTGGGATAAATCCTAGCCTTTACCGAGGGAAAGACCTCGACGTCATAGGCAGGCGAGCCGCCGCGCATGATAGCGCGGCGGATCAGGGACGCACCTGCGCGCCCAAGCCGGCTGGCTGGAAGCCAACCGGCCAAGCTGCGCAGCCATTCCCGCGAGCGGGGCAGACTGAAGGTGCCGAAGGGGATCGTTTGGATCGCGTGGCTCACGGCTTGGTACCTATCGTGGTGATTGCACGAGTACCAAGCTTATCAGCCAGCTTTCTTCTTGTCGTCCTTGACCTCTTCGAAGTCCGCATCGACGACGTTGTCGTCGTCGCTGCCGGCGCCGGACGGTCCATCGCCTGCGCCCTCAGCGCCGCCCTTGGCACCGTAGATGGCCTCACCGATCTTCATGGCAACCTGTGCGAGAGACGTCGTTGCCGCCTTGATGCGATCCACGTCGTCCGAGGCAATGGCTTCCTTGGCGGTTTCGATCGCCTTCTCGACGTCGGCTTTGACGGCTGAGACTGCAGCGTTCGAGGCGTTCTCGGACAGCTGCTTCTCGGTCGAGTGCACGAGAGCTTCCGCCTGATTCTTGGCTTCGATCTTCTCGCGACGTTTTTTGTCCTCGGCGGCGTGCGCCTCGGCGTCCTTCACCATGCGCTGGATCTCGTCGTCCGAAAGGCCACCTGAGGCCTGGATGCGGATCGACTGTTCCTTAGCGGTCGCCTTGTCCTTGGCCGAGACGTGCACGATGCCGTTGGCGTCGATATCGAAGGTGACCTCGATCTGCGGCACGCCGCGGGGTGCCGGCGGGATGCCGACGAGATCAAACTGGCCCAAGAGCTTGTTGTCGGCTGCCAGCTCACGCTCGCCCTGGCTGACGCGGATGGTCACCGCGCTTTGGCCGTCCTCGGCGGTCGAGAAGACCTGGCCCTTCTTGGTCGGGATCGTGGTGTTGCGCTCGATCAAGCGCGTAAACACGCCGCCGAGAGTCTCGATGCCGAGGGAAAGGGGCGTCACGTCGAGGAGGAGAACGTCCTTGACCTCGCCCTTCAAGACGCCGCCCTGGATGGCCGCGCCGACGGCGACGACCTCATCCGGGTTGACGCCCTTGTGGGGCTCCTTGCCGAACAGCTCCTTGACGACCTGCTGCACCTTGGGCATGCGCGTCATGCCGCCGACGAGCACCACCTCGTCGATCTCGGCGGCCTTGAGGCCAGCATCCTTCAAGGCCATCTCGCAAGGGCCTTTGGTGCGCTGGATGAGATCGTCGACGAGGCTTTCGAGCTTGGCGCGCGTCAGCTTCATCGTGAGATGCTTCGGGCCGGTTTGATCGGCGGTGATGAAGGGCAGGTTGATCTCGGTCTGGGCCGACGACGACAGCTCGATCTTGGCCTTTTCGGCTGCTTCCTTGAGGCGCTGGAGGGCGAGCTTGTCGTTGCGCAGCTCGATGCCCTGCTCCTTCTTGAACTCATCGGCCAGGTAGCCGACGAGCTTCATGTCAAAGTCCTCGCCGCCGAGGAAGGTGTCGCCGTTGGTCGATTTCACCTCGAATACGCCGTCGCCGATCTCGAGAATCGAGATGTCGAACGTGCCGCCGCCAAGGTCATAGACCGCGATGGTCTTCGCTTCCTTCTTCTTGTCGAGGCCATAGGCGAGCGCTGCCGCCGTCGGCTCGTTGATGATGCGGAGCACCTCGAGGCCAGCGATCCTGCCAGCATCCTTGGTTGCCTGGCGCTGGGCGTCGTTGAAGTAGGCGGGAACCGTGATAACCGCCTGTGTAACGGCCTCGCCGAGCTTTGCCTCGGCGGTTTCCTTCATCTTCTGAAGAATGAAGGCTGAAATCTGCTGGGGCGAGTACGACTGCCCGTTGGCTTCGACCCAGGCATCGCCGGTCGGACCTTTGACGATCTTATAGGGGACGAGCTTTTTGTCCTTCTCGACCATCGGGTCTTCGTAGCGGCGGCCAATCAAGCGCTTGATAGCAAACAGCGTGGCCGTGGGGTTGGTCACAGCCTGGCGTTTTGCCGGCAGGCCCACGAGGCGCTCGCCATCCTCGGTAAACGCCACGATCGAGGGCGTCGTGTTCATGCCTTCCGCGTTCTCGAGAACGCGCGGCTTGCCGCCTTCCATGACGGCGACGCACGAGTTTGTAGTGCCAAGGTCGATGCCAATAACTTTAGCCATGTCTCCGAATTCCTCTTAGTTGCGGCAGACCGCCCGGACCCACAGATGGCCGGCGTCCGGTTTGTACCTCGTGAGACCCTGCACAAGCAGGGCTCTTGATACGGTCCCCTGGGAGAGCAATGAACGATGGGCGGTTATATAGGGTCCTGTTTCCGGGGCGCAACGGGAGCCCATCACCAGCCCGTGATCAATTTTGGGGATGTTGCTTTAATCGTATCTCCTAGCGTCCTTGCAAGGACTTCACGTGGTGACCCCCCATCCTTGATTTAATGGCCTTCGTCATATGAGGCTGCTTTAGATGCCAATTGATGGTTTCCGATACATTGACGGAGCGCTTGGTCGAAAAGCCCAGCGGGAGCTGATGCGGACCATTGCCGAAGGCCTCGACGCGGCGCCGCTTTTTCAGCCGCGCATGCCGAGGACCGGCAAGGAATTTTCGGTTCGTATGAGCAACTTCGGCAGGCTCGGCTGGGTCTCCGACAAGGAGGGCGGTTATCGCTACCAAGCGACGCACCCGGACACTGGTCTGCCGTGGCCGCCAATTCCCGGCCTCCTGCTCGGGCTCTGGGATGACCTTGCCGCTTGTTCCGGCCCGCCGGAAGCCTGCCTCGTCAATTTTTATCGGCCGGGTGCGAGGATGGGCAGCCATAGGGATGCCGACGAGAATGAGCCGCGGGCGCCGGTTCTCTCCGTCTCGCTCGGCTGTGAGGCGGTGTTTCACGTCGGCGGTCTGCGGCGGAGCGATGCGAAGGAACGCTTTGTCTTGAGATCCGGTGATGTCGCCGTGCTCGGCGGGCCGGCGCGGTTCGCTTACCACGGCATCGATCGCGTGCTGGCGGGGACCTCAGACCTCATTCCTGGCGGCGGCCGGATCAACGTGACCTTGAGGCGTGTCACGCCGTTCGCGGCTTGACCTCGGCGTGTTGGCCGCCCTTGAGGCGGCCAACACGTCGGAAGGGAGAGAGGGCTCGGGCGGCGTTGCTTCAGGCGGCGTTGCTGCTGCCGTCGCCGTTGTCGGGTGGCGGCGGGGTGCCATTGCCGGCTTCGGCGCCGGGCTTCGGCTGCTTCTGGCCGCCCTTGGCGACGACGACCATGGCCGGACGAAGCACGCGGTCGTCGATGATGTAGCCGGGCTGGAAAACTTCCATAATCGTTCCCGAGGGCACGTCCGCGTTCTGCACCTCCATCACGGCCTGATGCTGGTGTGGGTTGAAAAACTCACCCTTGGGGTTGACACGGCGGACACCGTGGCGCTCGAGCACTTTGAGGAACTCGCGCTCGGTCATGGTGACGCCTTCCACAAGGCTTTTCAAGGCGTTGTCCTGCTCTGCGGCGCCGGCGGGCACGGCTTGGACAGCGCGCTCGAAATTGTCGGCAACGTTGACGACGTCGCGCGCGAACTTGGAGATCGCATATTTCGCGGTCTCCTCCTTCTCGCGCTCCATGCGCCGGCGCAGGTTCTCGATATCGGCATGGGCGCGCAGCAGGCGGTCTGTCAGATCCGCGATCTGGCCGTCGAGCTTTTCGACCTCGGCCTCGAGGCGGGCGGTTTCTCCGGTCGTAGCATCAGCCGCGACGCCCGGCGCTGCTTCGGGCGCCGGATCGGGGCCTGTACCTGCTGGCTTTGCGCTCTCGTCCGGCTTGTCGATGTCGTCGGCCATGGGATCTCCGCAATAGAGCAAATGAGAGAGTAGGTGGCCGCCTGAGCCCATGCGTTTGGGCTCGCAGGAGTGCTCGGGCGCCGATTGGGTCCCGATATCAGCCGCAGTTATGGAAAAATCAAGTCAGCAAGCGGCTCACAAGCTTGGCCGTGTAGTCGACCATCGGGATGATGCGCGCGTAATTGATGCGCGTCGGGCCGATAACACCGAGAACGCCGACCACTTTGCGCTCGCCATCGTGGAAGGGCGCGACAATTAGCGAGGAGCCTGAGAGAGAGAACAGCTTGTTCTCGGAGCCGATAAAGATGCGCACGCCTTCGCCGCGCTCTGCGAGTCCGAGGATCTGCACCAGATCGCGCTTGGTCTCGAGGGCGTCGAACAGCTGGCGGATGCGCTCAAGGTCCTCGATCGCCGTAAGATCTTTTAAAAGGTTGGCGCGTCCGCGCACGATCAAACTGCGCTTGTCGTCGAGAGAGCCGGACCATTCGGCGAGGCCTGCGTGGATCACCTTTTGAGTGAGCTCGTCGAGCTCTGCTCTGGCTTTTCCGAGCTCGACCTCGATTGCGGAGCGGGCCTCGGAGATCGTCAGGCCGCGAATATGTGCGTTGATGTAGTTGCTCGCCTCGGTGAGGGCGGATGGCGGCAGTCCGGGCGGGATCGAGATTATGCGGTTCTCGACGTTTTGATCCTCGCCGACGAGCACGACCAGGGCTTTGGTCGGCTCGAGGGCCACGAACTCGATGTGCTTTAGGCGCGCCACCTGCTTCTCGGCGAGCACCACGCCTGCGCAATGCGAGAGCCCGGAGATCATCTCGCCGGCCTCGGACAAAACCTGGTCTATATTTTTTGTGCGCTTGACCGCGATCTGGGCCTCGATCTGGCGGCGTTCCTCGTCGCCCAGGTCGCCGACCTCGAGGAGACCGTCGACAACGAGCCGCAGGCCGGACTGGGTGGGCAGCCGGCCGGCCGAGGTGTGCGGTGCATAGATGAGGCCGGCGTGCTCGAGGTCCGACATGATGTTGCGGATCGAGGCAGGCGACAACGTCATGGGCAGGACGCGAGAGAGGTTGCGCGAGCCCACGGGCTCCCCCGTCGAAAGGTAGCTGTCGACGATATGGCGCAGGATGGCGCGCGACCGATCACTGAGCTTGGCGACTTCGGAAACGGGCTCGGACATCTCTTCGGGTTAGCTCGATTGTTACGGGGACTAGGCCGTGTCTTCAATTTGGATGGCGCATTGACGCGAGGACTTTGGCGCCGCTGGCAGGAGCGAAGCCGCCGCAAACCTCCATGGTTTGCAAGGCTTTGCGACGTGCTGAAAGCATGTCTCCGACATGAACCAGTGGTGCGAAAGGACCGCGCCCCCTTGGGGTGAGCCAAAGCAAGCCGATGGCGTCGTCGTGCTGGAAGCACGCCTCCGGCATGCAGCGCTTGCCCGATGGTTCGGCATCGCGCGTCGTGCTGGAAGCACGCCTTCGGCGTGACGCGCTTTTCCTAGCCATTGGCATGCTTTGGCTCATCAATGCACCATCGAAATTGAAGACACGGCCTAGAATACTCGCATTGAATCTAGGAATTGGCGACTGTACTCGTCAAAGTCACCCATGATTGATGTTGAACATGGGCTGGCGCTCCCGTAGGGTCGCGCCGAATTTCCTTTCGCCTGTGCTCGCGGGCCAACTTTCAAAGATAACGTCAATCATGCGCCCATCCAAACGTCAGCCTGACGAGCTTCGCCGCGTCTCCCTTGAGCGCGCTGTGTCTATGCATGCCGAAGGGTCCTGCCTCATCAAGTTCGGCAATACGCATGTGCTGTGCACCGCCAGCATCGAGGAACGCATTCCGCCGTGGCTCAAGGGCCAGGGGCGCGGCTGGGTGACGGCCGAGTATGGCATGCTACCACGCGCTACCAGCGAGCGCACGCGGCGCGAGGCGACGGTCGGCAATCAATCGGGGCGGTCGCAGGAGATCCAGCGGCTCATCGGGCGCGCGCTCCGGGCCGTCGTCGACCTGCCGAAGCTCGGGGAGCGGCAGATCTCGGTCGACTGCGACGTTATACAGGCGGATGGCGGCACGCGCACGGCTGCGATCACGGGTGCCTGGGTGGCACTACATGATTGCATTCAGTGGATGAAGATCCGCGATATGGTGAAGGACGGCGTGCTCCGCGATCACGTGGCTGCCGTGAGCTGCGGGCTCTACAAGGGTGCGCCGGTGCTGGATCTCGATTATGCCGAGGAGTCCGCGGCGGACGCGGACAGCAACTTCGTGATGACGGGCGCCGGCGGCATCGTCGAAGTGCAGGGTACGGCCGAGACGGTGGCTTTCAGCCAGGAAAGCTTCGATCAGCTGATGCTGCTCGCCCGCAAGGGCATCGGCGAGCTGATCCAGCTTCAGAAGCTGACGGTGGCGTAAGGCCTGGCATCCGCTCTCCCCGTCTTCACGGAGAGAGGGGGAGTAGGACCATGACCCATTCTATTGTTCTGGCCGGCATTCTTGAGACGGTGCTGTACGCCAAGGATCTCGAGGCGATCGAGATCTTTTATGCGCGCGTGCTCGGATTGGTACCGCGCTCCAGGGTGGCGGGTCGGCATGTCTTCTATGCTATTGGAGACCAGATGCTGCTGATCTTCAATCCAGATGCTACCCGGCCAGATGCTACCCGGCATGCGGCGAAGCCGGGTGCGCTGCCCGTGCCGGGGCACGGCATGGAGGGCGAGGGCCACGTGTGCTTCCGCGCGTCGCTCGCCGAGATCGAGCACTGGCGCAATCGACTTGCCGAGTGCGGCGTTGCGATCGAGGCGGATTTCGAGTGGCCGGGCGGCGGGCGCTCGATCTATTTTCGCGATCCCGCCGGCAATAGTCTCGAGATTGCAGAGCCGAGGCTCTGGGGGTTTTCCGAATGATCCATCTTAGGCGCGGGACGAAGCTCGTTGTGGCGAGCCATAATCCCGGAAAGGTGTGGGAGATCCGGGAGTTGATCCGTCCCTATGGCTTTGAGGCCGTGTCGGCTGGCGACCTCGGCCTTGCTGAGCCCGAAGAAATCGAGGTGACCTTCGAGGGCAACGCCCGGCTCAAGGCTTTGGCCGCGGCGCGTGGATCGGGCGTGCCGTCGCTCGCAGACGATTCCGGCCTTGAGGTTCACGCGCTCGATGGCGCGCCTGGAATCTACTCGGCGCGCTGGGCGGGAGCGTCGAAGGATTTTGGCGTCGCGATGCAGAAAGTTCATGATGCGCTTCTGGAGAAGGGCGCTTGGAGCGGCTCTCCACCGCGGGCGAATTTCATCTCGGTTCTCTGCCTGGCCTGGCCGTCGGGCGAGTACCGCCATTTCATCGGCCGGGTGTTCGGCACGCTGGCGTGGCCGCCGCGCGGGGGGAATGGCTTCGGCTACGATCCGATGTTTATTGCCGATGGGGCAACGCTGACGTTCGGCGAGATGGAGCCTTCGGCGAAGTATGCGATCTCGCATCGGACACGGGCGTTCGAGGCCTTCAAGCGCGAGTGTCTTGCGGAGGCTGTTGAGCCCGCCACGTCTACAGGGCGCAATCTCGAAGCCTTAGACGCGGCGGCGCGAAACCTTTCCACCCAAGCCGAGCTGGCGACGTTTATTGCTAATCTGCGGGCGGATCTTGCGGCGAATGGCGGAGAGTGGCCGGCTGCCGACTTGGCGAGCTTTCTTGCTGGCCTCGAGAGCCATTTCTCGAACGGCAATCTACCCGACGAGCCGCGCTGGCGAATGGTGGCGCGGGCCCTTCTTGCCGCGAGCCGGCATGAGTGATGTTCATTGCGTCGGACGCTTGCGCCGTCCAGAAGGCGAGAGTTGGCTTAGAGCATGACGGAGCGTGAGCCGGGATTTGGCGTCTATATTCATTGGCCGTTCTGCGCGCAGAAGTGCCCTTACTGCGATTTCAATAGTCATGTGCGGTTCGGTGGCTGGGACGAGCCGCGCTTTCTCCTTTCATATCAGCGTGAGTTGGATCATGTGGCCGGGTTGATCGGCGATCGCGAGGTCTCGTCGATCTTTTTCGGTGGCGGCACGCCCTCACTGATGGATCCGCGGACAGTTGGCGCGATCCTTGAGCATATTGCGAAACTTTGGCCGCTCAAAGGTGGCGCCGAGATCACGCTCGAGGCCAATCCGGGAAGCGTCGAGGCGCAGAGGTTCGCAGGCTATCGGGCGGCGGGCGTGAACCGTGTTTCGATTGGCGTGCAATCGCTGCGCGACGCCGAGCTGAAGCGCTTGGGGCGTATACATTCGGTGCTCGAAGCAAAGGCTGCGCTCGAAATCGCCAATCGTACCTTCGATCGCGTCTCGTTCGATCTCATCTATGCGCGTCCCGGGCAAACGCCCGCCGAGTGGCGCGTCGAGCTGCAAGAGGCGTTGGGCCTCGCCGGCGGACATCTGTCGCTTTATCAGCTGACGATCGAGCCGGAAACGCCGTTTGCAGAGCTTTATGCGCGGGGCAAGCTTCAGATCCCGCCAGCCGAGGACGCGCACGATCTCTTCGAGGTCACGCAGGAGCTGACTGAGCGAGCCGGGCTGCCCGCTTATGAGATTTCGAACCATGCTGCGCCAGGCGAGGAGAGCCGGCACAATCTGCTCTATTGGCGGTATGGGGAGTACGCGGGTGTAGGGCCCGGCGCGCACGCGCGACTGATTTTTGATGGCGCACGGCAGGCGACGTCGACAGAGCGTAATCCCGAGCGCTGGGCGGCGTGTGTGGAGGCGTCGGGCCACGGGCTCGTCGAGGTCGAGCGCCTATCAAGAGACGCCGAGGCCGACGAGATGCTGCTCATGGGATTGAGGCTCAACGAGGGGCTCGATCTCGAGCGGCTGGCAAGGATTGGCGGGCTCAGGCCCTCTGCCCGCGTGCTTGAGGAGCTTACGGCCGCATACTTGGTTGAGCAGGTTCCCAGTTCACCCACTGGCCGGATCAGGGCGACGGGGCGGGGGCGCTTCATATTGAACGAGCTCGTCTTACAGCTCTCGCAGAGCTTCGAGAGCGCTGATGCGGCGTGACGGCGATAGACAAAGTGGCCGCTCGCACCCTATCACGCTCGGGCAGGGTTTCGTGTACGGGGATGGGCGCCAATGTTCAGACGGCTCTACGATTGGATGATGGCGTCCGCCAAAGACAAGCGCGCGCCACATGCTTTGTTCTGGGTGTCGTTCGTCGAGAGCTCGTTCTTTCCGATTCCCCCTGATGTCATGCTCGTGCCGATGGTGCTGGCGCAGCGGGTAAAGGCTTGGACCTATGCCACGATCGCAACGGTTGGGTCGGTGATTGGTGGCGCATTCGGCTACGCGATCGGCTACTTCTTCTTCGAGCAGGTTGGTAAGCCGATCCTTGAGCTCTACGGCAAGGCGCAAAGTTTCGAGCAGTTCACGGCGTGGTTCAACGAGTGGGGCGTCTGGATCCTCATCATCAAGGGCATGACGCCGTTCCCCTATAAGGTTCTGACGATCACCGCCGGCGTGACGCAGATGCCGATTATCGAATTCATGCTCGCAAGCGTTGTGGCGCGGGCCATGCGCTTCTTTCTCGTGGCCGGGCTGCTTTACTTTTTCGGCGAGCCGATCCGCGAGTTCATCGAGAAGCGGCTGACCCTCGTCACGACGGTGCTCGTGGCAATGCTGGTGGCTGGGTTCGTTGCGGTGAAGTTCGTCTTTTGAAGTACGCGTCGGAGTATTTGCAATGTTGAGCGCCGCAAGCCCTGAGACGTCCGGTGCCTACCGCTATGGCGGACTCGCGCTGTTCCTGGCCATTGCGGTCATACTGACGGCGCTCGGCTTTCAGTATCTCGGCGGCTATGCGCCGTGCCCGCTCTGCCTGATGCAGCGCTGGGCCTACTACGCAAGCATTCCGCTGCTGTTCGTGGCGATGGCCCTCGTGGCAGAGAACGCGAGGCTTTCAGGTTTTCTGTTCTTCCTGGTCGCACTTGCCTTCCTCGCGAACGCCGGTCTCGGTGTCTATCATTCGGGCGTCGAGTGGAAGTTCTGGCCTGGTCCCGATACGTGCGGGACTGCGCAGGCGCTGCCGTCGTCGGCTGCCGACCTCCTCTCGGGACTGGCGAACCAGACCGTGGTCCGTTGCGACGAGGCGGCTTGGCGTCTGTTCGGTCTCTCCATGGCTGGCTGGAACGCGATCGCCTCGATGCTCGCGTTCATGATGGCAATAAAAGCGGCCTTCCTCGCTGCCTCGTCGCGCTAAATTCCAGATCAAGAAGTTATCAACAGACGTCGCGGGCGGGCGAAAATCCTTTTCGCGCTAATGGCTTACGTGTGTCGGATTCAATCTTTCCGCATCCTGTCAAGAAGAATTCGCCGACCAGTCAAGTTTGTGCCTTTGTGTGGCCACGGTGTCACGGTTAATTGTCCTCATTCGCGGAACACAAGAGGAACCGAAGCGGCGGTCATTCGAGTAAAGGGAGCGAGATAGTGGCGCGTATGTCTGCCGGGAAGCCCCTTCAAATGACGTCTGCTTCGATGCCAGACCTCTGTTCAGCGCGGTGTGCCAGCGTAACGGCGACGGGCGTCAGAGCCGCCGAGTTCCTCGCTCTTGGGTTTGGTAAGCGTAGCGTCAGTAGCGTTCTGTTGCGTAAGCGTTCGAGTGAGTTGCGTTCTGTTGCGTACGAGTATGGACCTACCCCAAAAGACACGCTCCCCCGCGTGTTTGCCCAAATCAAGCGAGCTGCTCGGCTGAAAAAGTTCGGGCGTATCTCCGAGCGGCTCGCACCCTTGTCCTCCCCAGCCGGGAGACGTGCGTCAGGGTCTCTTGTAACCGCGTACCCGTCTCGCACTCGCTAAGTGCAGTTGTTGCGTCGAGTGGCGTTTGTTGCGTCCTAAGTTATCCTCTTTTTCCGATGTGTTTTGTCGCAGATGCGTCAAGTGAGGCGTTCAATGTTGTTCGAGGAAAGCTCGTGGCGTTCGTTGAGTGATGTTCTCGGTACTGTGCTTGCCGCAGCGAGCAAGGACCAGCTTGAGAAGAGCCTACCCGAGCGTAGTCAAGAGTAAGCCCTGAGATCGGCTAAATGGATCTCGACAGCGAAATTCGGAGGCGTTTCTCGCCTCCTCAGAGTTGGCAAGTACGCCTAGTGCGTGACTCACAGGTCCAAAGGGTGCCGCATTGTCCGGTCGCGCGTAGTGGTACTCAAGCGCTTGGCGTACTTGCCTCGATTACAAGCCGCAAGTGTAACAGTAATATCTGGAGGCGATCTCATGATCCCCGATCACGTCAACCCAATGCAGTGGCATCAAGCAATGGGTATTGCGCGTCAATCCTGCGCACGCTTTTTCCGCGATGGCGGAACGCCGGCCGAGGCCATGCGAGCCTTCGGTGCGCCGGCCGAGGTGGCGGCTGCGGATTGGACGAAAGCCGTCGAGGCGATCGCGCATTTGCTTTGCGTGCAACCTACCATGCGGCGAGCCGCGTAGCGAGGCGTAGACAGATAGGCGTATGGCCCACGCTGTGGCGGCCTCGAGTTGCGTGCGTGTGTGACGTGCCGTTAGACCTTCCCAATCCTTGGGGCTCCGAAAACGGAGCCCTTTTTTTGTTGCTCGTGTCCTCTCATCGCAAAGTCCGCTAGGAGCAAGCTGCAAGTGGTGTCGGGCTTCGCAATCACCGCGCTAGGTATGAACTCATTATGGGTGGCGCATTGACGCGAGGACTTTGGCGCCGCTGGCAGGAGCGAAGCCGGACGCTGTGAGGCGTACCTGCGGCACAGCCGTGAGACATGCTTCCAGCATGATCGCTCTGCCATAACGCTGGGGAGGCGGCCTCTACGGCTCGAGCTCGGTGTCCCAATAGAGGTAATCGAGCCAGCTGTCGTGCAGGTAGTTCGGCGGGAAGAGCCGGCCGTTGCGGTGCAGCTCGAATACCGTCGGGCGGTAAGGGTGCTGGTAGGGGCGCATGCCGACCACCCAGGGCATCGCACCGCCTTTTTGCAGATTGCAGGGCGCGCACGCGGTGGTGACGTTATCCCAGCGAGTCTGGCCGCCGCGCGAGCGCGGGATCAGGTGGTCGAACGTCAGATCGTCTTTCGAGCCGCAATATTGGCAGCTAAAGCGATCGCGCAGGAATACGTTGAACCGTGTAAAGGCTGGATATAGCGCCGGTTTCACGTAGGTCTTGAGCGACACGACGCTCGGAAGCTTGATTTCGAAAGTCGGGCTTCGCACGTAGCGGTCGTATTCGGATACGATATTGACGCGATCCAAAAAGACAGCCTTCACCGACTCCTGCCAGCTCCAGAGCGACAACGGGTAGTAGCTCAGGGGCCGGAAGTCGGCGTTAAGAACCAGTGCCGGAAAGGACTCCGGCGTGGCAGCATGAGCGTTCACAAGCTTGCTTCCAGTCGGTTCATTCGAATCGGGCCCGAGAGCCCACTTCAGCGACGGGATACTAGCTGTGCATGTCGGCTCTGTGAAGCACCCCAAAAAACCTTGGGGTCGGGGGCGCTGGATGGCACCATTTTCGAGAAATGGCGTGCTCAGAGCTTGGGTTAGGGCCTATTTGCCGCCTGCGCCGTCTTATTGTGGGCATAATAGGACCAGAGCAGCCGGGCTGCTACGCCGCGCCAAGGCCGCCAGCGGGCAGCGATGCTCTCAAGCTCAGCCGGCGAGGGCCTTGCATCGAGCCTGAGTGCCGATTGAGCCGCGAGCTGCAGCGCGAGATCGCCTGGTGCGAAGGCGTCGGCATGGCCGAGACAGAACATTGTATAGATATCGGCCGTCCATGGGCCGACGCCGCGAACTCTGGTGAGAGACGTGCGGAAGCTTGGCAAATCTCTTGATCCCTCGCTGTCGAGGACGAGCGCGCCGGCAGTGATGGCATCGGCGATTGCGCGCAGCGTTCGGATCTTGCCCTGCGAGAGGCCGGCTCCGCGAAGGCTCGCTTCGGTTTGCCGGGCGATCGTCTCGGCGGTGAAGGGGTCGATGGCGGCGCGTGTGCGAGTCCAGATCGCGCCGGCGCTTGCTGCCGAGAGCTGCTGGGCGACCACAACGCGCGCGAGGCCTTCAAGTCCGGCGGGGTGGCGCCGCAGAGGCGGGTCCCCGACGAGATCATGAATGCTGCGCATGGCTCGGCAGGCCTTGCGCAATGCGACGACCCCGTCGCGGATCTCGTGCGCCGATTCGATAATTCGGAACTCGCCCGTTTGCTGTGGATTGGAAGCCGCGCTCACGTCACTTCTCATGTTGGCTCTATGGCAAGGCGCCTTCCCTACTAGTGTTCCGGTTCCGACATTTGCCTCCCCCTGGAGTGAGGTTAGGAGCAAATGTCGGAACCAACAGGAACACTAGCAGCTCTATGATTCTAGTGTAGCTTTCGCATCTGACGTTTGGTGACGAGACCTGCCGCAAGCTGGGACCAAACGTCAGATGCGCGACACTAGCGCCGCCAGCTAAAGTACCCTTAAATGCTATCAGGTTGAATGCTTGGCGTTGGAGTGCTTGGTCATGTTGCGGGTGTCCCGGCGGTTCTACGAGATCGGTGTGATTTGCGTTCTTGCGGGTGCGCTCGCAGTCAGCTCGACCGTGGCCTTTGCTGCTCGCGTGAAGCTCAGCGATTGGGAGAAGATCGAGAGCGAGCGCTTTGGTTTTCTTCTCGCCTATCCAGGCAATATATTCAAACCGCGAGAAGGCGGTGCGACGGACGAGGGGCATGTGCTCGTGTCGCGTGACGGAGCGGCGCGCTTGCTCGTTGCGGCGTTCGACAACGATACGTCGACGACGCTCGGCGAGTATCGCGAGCAGCTTCTCAGCGAGAACTATAGCGGAGCCGAACTGGATTTCGCTCCGGTGAAGGACAAATGGTTCATCGTCTCCGGGACGCGAGGCGACATGCATTTCTATGAGCGCGTCAGCTTCACGTGCGGGGGAAAGCTCATCAACAGTTGGGCCCTGCTCTATCCCGTGGCCGAACGGCAGACCTACGATCGCATCGTCGAAGCGATTGCTCGCACGTATACGCCGGGGGCTGGCCGTACCGGCGCCTGCGATTAGGGGCTTGCGACTAGTAGAGAAGCGCCAGCAAACGAGCCCGCCACCACAATGACCTCGCCTTCGGTGACCACGCCTCCGGTGTTTCGTTTTGCGCCGTCGCCGAATGGCGAGCTGCACCTCGGGCATGCGCTTTCGGCGCTTGCCGCCTATGATGCCGCGCAAAAGGCTCGCGGACGGTTTCTACTGCGCATTGAGGATATCGATGTCACGCGGTGCCGTGAGGAGTACGTCGAGCAGATCTTCGAGGATCTCCGCTGGCTGGGTCTCGCGTGGGAGATGCCCCTGCTGCGCCAGAGCCAGCACTTCGACGTCTATGCCAAGGCCGCATCGTGGCTCGAGAACATCGGGCTCCTATACCCTTGCTTTGCGACGCGCACCGAGATCGCGGAAGCCGCTGCGCGCCAACCCTCGGGCTTCGATCCTGACGGCGCACCGCTCTATCCCGGACTGCACAAGAAGATGGCAGGAGCAGAGGCTTGGGCACGGCGTCAGCGCTCGGAGCCGTTTGCTCTCCGTCTCGATATGGACCGGGCGCTGGCAGCGGCTGCCGGTCTGCTCAATGGCGCGGCGTTGACGTTCACGGAATTCGACGAGGCGGGTGAAGGGACGATCGTCGCTGCCCGCCCGGAGCGATGGGTCGACGCGATCATCGTTCGCAAGGATGTGCCGGCGAGCTATCATCTGGCGGTGACGATTGACGACGCGCGCCAAGGAGTGACGCATGTCACACGCGGGATGGATCTCTTTGCCGCGACCGACCTGCATCGATTGCTGCAGGTGCTACTCGGCCTGCCGGAGCCCAAATACCGGCACCATCGGCTGATAACGGATGCTGAGGGACGGAAGCTAGCAAAGAGCGCTCACGATACGTCGATCCGAAGTCTGCGCGAAGCCGGGCTGTCGCCGTCCGACATCAGAGCGCTAGTGCAGCGCATCTGACGTTTGGTCCCAACTTGCGGCAGGTCTCGTCACCAAACGTCAGATGCAAAAGCTACACTAGAAAAATAGAGCTGCTAGTGATCCTCATGGTTCCGACATTTGCTCCGAACCGCGCCGCAGAGGGAAGCAAATGTCGGAACCGGAACGCTAGAGCAATATCCGATCAAACCCGATCGCAAGTGCGATCGGTTGATCGGATGAAATTGCTCTACCCGTATGATTCTAGAGCATCCTTATCCGACCAGTGAATCGCTCCCGCGATTCCGTCTGGTTGGATGATGCTCTAGTGGGTTTTCGGAAGGCTGGTGCCGCAAATCGCAACTAAAGTCTTTATCAACCAAGTTTTTCTACTGTATTCGCAGCTGCTTACGTCTTATAGTTCAGGCGCAAGATTCCATTGGTTTGGGTGGCGAGGGCGTGAAAAAACCGCGCAAGCCGAAAGCTAAGGCAAAGCGGAGCGTCGGCAAGCCCTTGCCGCGGCTGGACATGCGCGCGTCAGGCCAGAGCTTTCGCACCGCTGGTCAGGTGAGGCGTGCGGAGCTTGCTTCCTCGCAATCCCAGTGGCCATTTCGCACAGAGATTGTCGCGGCTGTTCGCAACGTCTCGGCTTTTGCGACGGCTGGTCGCGAGCTGGCCGGAGAAGGGGCCAGCCGCTTTGTGGGATTTGCCCGGACGGCCGGTGACTTACAGATCGGTATGACGCTGCAACGCGTCCGGAGAGACATTCGGAGACGGGCCGAGGCGGCGACACTCCCCTACTCGGCCGACGAGCGCGAGATGATTGCGCTCCTTTTCCTGCCCTTCCTGCTTTTTGCATCGGCAATGGTGATCAACCAGTCGGTGCGGAGGGTCGCTCACGACTATGGGGTGACCGCGGAGCGGCAGCTTTCGCCTCGAGAGCTGCAACGGCAACGGATCTCTGCGCTGCCGCGCGTGCCGCTGCGTCCGGTCGGGCCTGGTGCAGTGCTTGCGCCGGCTCGGCCCGACGCCGTAGCGACGGCAGCGCGTGGTGCTCGGGACGAGGTTCTGCCATCTCCTGACGCGGCGGCCTTGACCGCATCGCGTGCTCCGGGCGCCGCCGTTTCGGCAGTGCCTGTGTCCGTCGTCGCGGCTCAGCCGATCACGCCGGGTACGGAAGTCGCGTTCTTGTCGGAACGCACTGAGACGCTTGCCGCAGTCCGTCCCGTGCTGCAGGGGGCGGTGGCTGTGGGATTGCCGCAAACAGCCGTCGCCTCGTTGGGTGCTCCTGATCCTACGGTTCCTGGGCTCGGCCCGCCGGTCGTGGCTATTCCTGCGGCGCGTGCTCCACACGAAACGATTCTCGCCGGCCGTTTACCCGACGTCGCTTCGGCCACAGGCACTCGCGGCGATGTGGTGGCGATGCTTGCTCAACCGCCCGCTATCGAGCTGCGGCAAGGCGCGGCGCTACCTGCGCCTACGCTGGCAATTCCGATTGATCCGGAAACAATTGCCACGCATGAGCAGGCTGGCGCGGGCGAGATTAGCGCTGCCGGCATCTGCGTTGCCGAACCGAAGGTCAAGCAAGCGGCATTCTCGACCGGCGTGCCGGCCAGTAGTGTGCCGGTCCAGTCGATGAGTGGCGAGCAATTTGGCCTCAAGCTTGCGCTGGCGGCGCGAGCGCAGGTCGATGGTTTCGTCATCTACAACGACAAATACCAGTCGATCTCCTATCCCAATGGCGACGTATCCTCGCTGTTTGGAGTTTGCACGGATGTGATTGTTCGCGCCTATCGCGCGCTTGGAGTCGATCTGCAGGTGCTCGTGCAGGAGGCACGCGCCGGTACCGGCGACCGCAACATCGACCATCGGCGGACAGAGGTGCTTCGGCGCTTCTTTGCGGCACAAGGCGAAAGCCTGCCCATCACCCAGTTCCCCGAGGACTATCAGCCTGGCGATATCGTGAGCTATTACCGGCCGCAGAACCAACATACGCGCACGCATATCGCGATCGTTTCTTCGGTCATCGCGCCTTCGGGACGGCCCATGATCATTCACAATCGCGGGTGGGGGCCACAACTTGAGGACGGGCTTTTCGTCGACGAGATCACCGGGCATTACCGCTATTCCGGCGCCAGGCGTGCGCCCGCTAGCGTCAAATCCGCCGACGTGGTGAAGGCGGGCCTCGGCCAACGCGCCGGTAGCCGCGGAAGGGCGCTTGCCAGCTCGGCCGTGAAGCCGGCCTCGTTCGCGCCGAGCGCCGCCTCGCCAATTGCGGACACGTCCAAAGACGTTTCGCGCAGCAACTGAAACCCCTGCTAGTGTGATGATTTCGAAGTCCGCTTCATACTTCTCGGCTGGGTCGAGAGCGGACTTCGAAATCTGAATCACACTAGAATCATGCACTTGCTAGTGTCCTTTCGACCGCGAAGTTCGTTCAGCGCCCGCAGCAGAATGTGACGAACTTCGCGGTCGGGACACTAGCTTCGAAACTCGCGCTTGGGGTCGCGGGTTTGCCTCTTCGAGGCGAGTTCGCCATTCAACCTGAAGCAGCTTGGCAATGGCAGCCACAGCGCGCTGATGTTTCTTACCATTTCGAACGAGATACCTTGTCTAACATCCCGAATAACTTCATTTCTTTTTAAATGCATTTCGGGGGCGATCGGCAGGCAGATGCGAAACATTTACGTCAGCAGAGCAATTTTGCCGGATGCCGGATTGTTGCTGGAGCTTCTGCAATCCTGGCGCACGGGCTTGCAAAGGGCAGTTCAGGGCTTCATCGCTATTGGGCAGAAGCGTCTACCCGAACTTGCTGGTGGGTTCGGCCACCGGGCTAGAGCCTCTGCGGTCTGGGCCCGGGCTGCCGTCTCGGCGGTTCATGATGCCTACGATCGCTTTGCAATTGCTCCCAGTGTCCTGACAGACATGGACGAGCCCATGCTTCACCAGCAGTTCATTGTCCAGGAGGTGCTCAGCGAGGCGGAAGAGTGGACGCGCGCGACGCGACCTGTCGTAGTTGCTCAGCGTGCAATCGATCAAGTCGTTGAGATGCAGACAGTTGCGGCTCGGCAGGTTGATGTTGCTGCTTACGAGCTCGATCTCGCGCTTGAGGCGTTGCGCCCGCATATGGACATTGGCCGGGCCGACGGCAGCGTGGTGCACAGGTTGCCGACGGCCTCGCCCGTTGGCGTGCGTGAGACGCTCGTTAAGCCCGACATGGCAAGGATTCCGTTCCGGCGCACGCAGCGGGCTGCTTGAGAATCGGGCCGCTTGAGATAGCTGCAGCGTCGGGGTGGGCCCTTGAAGCTCCTGCCAGGGTCCACCAGTGAACTATTGTTTGGGTTTGTTGTCGGCCTCAGCGGTGGAGACCGGGGCCTGCGGTTGGGGCTGGGTGTTGCTGGGCTCGATCAGGCTCGACCCGAAGGCCTGTCGCTCGAGCACCGCAAGTCCGCGGTCGGGCAGGCCGTTCTGTGAAAACCTGAGCTGGCCGTCGATGCCCTGAAATCCGGACGGACGGGTCAAGTTCTGCACCGTATAGCGCTGACCGGGCTCATTTGCCGAAAGCGTGATAGCGAGGCTCACTGCGTCGTAGGCGAGGCTTGCCAAGCGGGGTGGAGCCGTGCCGAACGAGCGCGAGAAGCGCTGGGTGAAATCCTGCCACCCATGCGGATCGGGTGCCGGATACCAGCCGCCGGCCAGTGCCGCATTGCGCCCGGCATTCGGGAAGTCCCAGTCGCCGGTGCCGATCACCTTGATCTGCGCTGGGTTCAAGCCGGAAAAGCTCATGAGCGGGCAAATCCGCTCGAGGGTTTCGCCGCCGCCTGCGAGCAGCAGCGTATCAACCGGCGCACCGGTGTCGTCCCATTGCTTGATGTCGTCTATGAGCTGGCGCACGGGTGGCAGCATGGCATTTGGCTCTGCTGGGTAGCGCGCGAGAATGGCGAGGTTCGCGCCGGAACGGGTAACGGCGGCTCGGAGGATGGGCTCTATGACTTTGCCATATTCGTCATCCGGGATGAGGGCCGCGAAGCGGCGCTTACCCTTGCTCGCTGCAAAGCTGACAATGCGCTCGATCTCCTGCTCGGGAAGCGAGCTCATCAGGTAGACGCCGTTGCCGGCCACGCGACGGTCATTCGAGAAGCTCAAGACGGGTACATTGGATTTGCGGGCAATCGGTGCGACAATGGAAGTTGCGCCGGCGGTCAATGGCCCGATGATGATCTCCGCCCCTTCGGCGAGCGCTTCGCCTGCCGCCGCCGCCGCGCCCGCGGGCGTGCCCTTGTCGTCCTTGACGATGATCTGCACGAGCGGATTGTCGAGTTCAAAGAGCGCCAGCTCGCCCGCCTGCTTCATGCCTTTTGCGGTCACCGCTGCCGGACCGTAGCCCGAAAGCTGCAACAGCATGGCAATCCGAACAGGCTTCTGAGGCTGGTAGGGCTTCTCGGACGGTTTCGGATCGGAGAGGGATGAGGTTTGGCTTGGGCCGCTCCCGAGATTGGTTGCGCAGCCGGCGAGGACGGCCGCGCAGCCGACAACGGCAAGCGCCGATCCCGCAGCCCTAGCTCCGGTCAGAGCGGAGCGGCCGATCGTGCCTGTGGTTATTTGCGCGCTGCGCAAGAGGGCACGAATTAGCGCCACCATAACGTTCATTCCAGTTCCAGGCGTACCCGTTCAGGTCGTGCAGGTGCAGTGCAAGCTTTGCGCCTTCGCGGTGGGCTCGTCTCGCGAATGCAGCTACCTTCGTTAACCTGCGATATGAGGCGGGAAAAGGACGTTTGGGCCACTGTGCACGAAATATGTCTTGGATCTGGCTTGGAAAACAGGCGAAACAGATAGCCGTGGCCGGCTCAGACCCAACGAGACTCATGCGCGAAGACCAACATCAAGTCACTGAAGCTCCGGGCTCGGCGGCCAGTTTACGGGCGGCCAGCGAGGTTTTGCGACTTTGCGGCGAGCCGCTCACGGCGGCACTCTACCTCGTTTCGACTCCCATCGGCAACCTGGGTGACATCACCCTTCGGGCGTTGTCAGTGCTGGTTCGGGCAGACGCCGTCTATTGCGAGGATACGCGCCACAGCCGGACACTTCTGTCGCACTATTCCATCCGTACGCCGCTACGGCCCTATCACGAGCACAATGCCGAGGAGCAGCGGCCAAAGGTGCTCGGTGAGCTCGCCTGCGGGAAGGCGATTGCGCTCATCTCGGACGCCGGCACGCCGCTGATCTCAGATCCCGGCTATAAGCTTGCGCGCGAGGCGATCGAGGCCGGACATCCTGTGGTCGCCATTCCGGGAGCTTCGGCGTCGCTCGCCGCTCTGACCGTCTCGGGGTTGCCGACGGACGCGTTCTTCTTCGCGGGGTTTCTTCCGGCGCGTGAGGGAGGGCGGCGGGCGCGTATCGAGGAGCTTCGCGACGTGCCTGGTACACTCGCATTCTTCGAGGCGCCGACGCGGACCGGGGCCACGCTTGCCGATCTCGCCCTGGTGCTCGGTGCAAGGCCCGCCGTCGTCGCGCGGGAACTGACGAAGCTGCATGAGGACGTGAGGCGGGGTACGCTTGATGAGCTTGCGACCTACTATGGAGAGACGGAGCCGCGCGGCGAGGTGGTGATTGTCATCGGGCCGCCGGTCGAGGAGGATTTGAGCGATGCTGCGATCTGCGCCATGCTCGAGCCGGCGCTCGCGGAGATGAGTGTCAGGGATGCGGCAAGGGCCGTGGCCGAGCGCCTCAAGGCTCCAAAGGCTAGGGTTTACGATCTTGCATTGGCAATGAGGCGACGTGGATCAGACGCCGAATGAGGAGGGCCGGCGCAACCGGCGAGCACACTATTGGCGCGGACATGTTTCCGAATGGATCGGCGCGCTCCTCCTGTTCACGACGGGCTATCGCATTCTGGCGCGCAGAGTAAAGACGCCTGCCGGCGAGATCGACCTTGTCGTTGCCAGGGGCAAGCTGATTGCCTTCGTCGAGGTCAAACTACGGCCGACTATGGAAGAAGCGGAGGCGGCCATTACGCCGCGTCAGAGGCTGCGCATCCAGCGTGCGGCCGAGCTTTGGATGGCACGGAGGCCGCGATTTTATGACCACGAGATCCGGTTCGACGTGGTTTTTCTCGTGCCCTGGCGGTGGCCTCGCCATATCAAGGGCGGGCTGTGAAATAACAGCATCGTGAACGGACGCCATGGTTGCCTGCGTCCGATACACTGTTACAATTCGCGCGCATAAAAACATGCCAGCATGGGCTTAAATGCCTGCTCGAGGGGAGCTACGCCATGAAAAACAAGTTCATCACGGCCGCCGTGGCCGTGGCATCTGTCGTGACCGTAAATGCGGTCGAGGCCGCTAGCCTTGTGTCCGCCAAGAAACTCGAGGTGAAGGTCGACGAGAAGGCCGTACAAGCGGAGCAGCAGGCGTTATGGGCCAAGCTCGGCGGCTGGTGCGCAATCGCAACCTGGCATCCGGCTATCGCTAAATGCGAGGAAAGCAAAGCTGGCGCCGATACATTCCGTACGCTCACCCTCAAGGACGGCGGCGTCATCAAGGAAAAGCTCCTCGACGTGGCTGCCATGAGCTATCGCTACCAGATCGTCGAAAGCCCGCTGCCGGTGAAGAACTACGAGGCGCAGTTCTCGATTACGCCAGACGACGATGACCTCGACGAGCTCAATGTCGTCTGGAGCGCGACGTATGATGCCGAGGGGAAGCCCGACAAAGAGGCACGCAAGGTGATCGATGACATCTTCAAAGCGGGCATCGACAACATCAAAGCGACGCGCAACGCCGAACAGAAGAAATAGGCGTTCTGGGCTTCAGTGTTCTGGGCTGCATTGGTGTGTCGCCTCGGGTAAGCCTACGCCTTGAATTTAGGGGTACGGAAATGAGCCGCCTTTTTGGCCCACAGCACCGCGAGCTGCAGGACAGGTTCGACAGCCGCGCCTTGGCCGATCGCATCGAGGCGATCGATGCCAAGGCCGAGGTCGACGATGTGAGAAGGCCTGAATGCCCCCAATGAGCCTGCGCATCGCCTGCCAGATGGACCCGATCGAGCGGATTGATATCCGTGGCGACAGCACGTTCGCTATTCTGCTCGAGGCGCAGAGGCGCGGGTACGAGATCTTCTATTACACGCCGCAGAACCTCGCGCTATCCGGCGACAAGCTTCTGGCGCGCGGCTCGTCGCTGACGGTGGAGGACAAGGCGGGCGATCATTACCAGCTCGACGGCGCTCGGGTTGAGGATCTCAGCACGTGGGATGTGGTTCTGCTGAGGCAGGATCCGCCATTCGACATGGCCTATATCACGACGACGCATCTGCTCGAGCGCATCCATCCGAAGACGCTTGTCGTGAACGATCCCGCAAACGTGCGCAATGCGCCAGAAAAAGTGTTCGTTCTCGACTTTCTTGATCTCATGCCGGCGACGCTGGTGACGCGGTCGATGGAGGATGTGCAGGCCTTCCGGCGGGCACACGGCGACATCATCGTGAAGCCGCTCTATGGCAATGGCGGGGCGAGCGTGTTTCGCATCCGGCCCGAGGATACGAACCTCGCGAGCCTCGTCGAGCTTTTTCAGACGGTGTTCCGCGAGCCGTTCATGGTGCAGGAATATCGCAGCGAGGTGCGACTCGGCGACAAGCGCATCATCCTCGTGGACGGTGAGTTTGCCGGGGCGGTGAACCGGGTTCCTGCCAAGGACGAGACGCGATCGAACCTGCATGTCGGCGGCACGGCAGAACGCACTGAGCTTACAAGCCGTGAGCGGGAGATCTGCGATCGGCTTGGGCCTGAGCTCAAGAAGCGCGGGTTGCTTTTCACCGGCATCGACGTCATCGGCGGGTATCTCACGGAAATCAACGTGACCTCGCCGACGGGTATTCGCCAGGTTCGCGCTTTCGGCGGCGCAGACATCGCCGCCATGATCTGGGACGCGATCGAACGAAAACTCGGGCGCGGCTAGTGTCCCGACCGCGAAGTTCGTCACATTCTGCTGCGGGCGCTGAACGAACTTCGCGGTCGAAAGGACACTAGCAAGTGTATGATTCTAGTGTGATA
>JBAZXL010000021.1:0-69259 GCA_041659825.1 Hyphomicrobium sp. | reverse complement strand
GAACCTCGGACAGCCCACCGAGTTGCGCCACAAGCTCGTGAAACTCCGCCTCTTCCATCGCCGCCTCCCCGCTCGCGAATCACCGCAAACAGGAGACAGCAACATCAAGACCAAACAGAGCCTTATTTTTTTCCTGGCCGCCGACCACGCGTGGCGAAAGTTCCATCGCCAAACCAATTGCTTGCGCGCTACGTTCAAGCGACACTGCCTTGAACGGGCACTGCGAGGGCTACGTTGGGAGACTTTGACAAGATCTCGGCCAGAACCGTGCCACAGATCTCAGAGGTGGATCCGGCGCACTGGGACGCGTGCGCAAATCCGGATGTCGGCAAGCACAATCCATTCGTCTCGCATGCCTTTCTCAGGGCTCTCGAGGCGTCGGGCTCAGTCGGTCCAGGTACGGGATGGATGGCACAGCACCTCCTCGTCTCCGACGATGGCGGCAGCCTCGGCGGCGTGATGCCGCTCTATCTCAAGACGGACAGTCAGGGTGAATACGTCTTTGACCATGCCTGGGCGGAGGCTTTGCATCGCGTCGGCGGGCGTTACTATCCGAAGCTTCAGTGCGCGGTGCCGTTCACGCCAGTTCCCGGCCGCCGATTGCTCGCGAGGCCAGGACCTGGGGCCGAGACGATGCAACGGGTGCTGGCGAGCGCCGCCGTTGGCGCGGCTGAGCAGATCGGGTGCTCGTCCCTGCACATTACCTTCGCAACCGAGGAAGAGTGGGCACTCCTCGGTGGAATGGGATTTCTGCAGAGAATTGGGCAGCAGTTTCACTGGCGAAACGAAGGCTATTCCTCATTCGACGATTTTCTCGCAACGCTTGCATCGAGAAAGCGCAAGGCGGTTCGCAAAGAGCGGGCAGAGGCGCACGGCGCTGGTCTCGCGATCGAGCAGCTCTCAGGCGCGCAAATTATGGAAGCGCACTGGGATGCCTTCTTCGACTTCTATCTCGAGACCGGCTCGCGCAAGTGGGGGCGGCCGTACCTCAATCGCGCCTTCTTCTCGCTGCTTGGAGAGGCACAAGGAGACCGCTGCCTTCTCATCATGGCGAAACGGGCCGGGCGGTATGTGGCGGGAGCCCTGCACCTCATAGGTGGAGACTGCCTTTTCGGGCGCTATTGGGGCGCGATCGAGCATCATCCGTTTCTGCATTTCGAGCTCTGCTACTACCAAGGCATCGAGTACGCGATTGCGCACGGCCTCGCGCGGGCGGAAGCCGGAGCGCAGGGTGAGCACAAGCTCGCCCGCGGCTACCTGCCGGAGGCGACCTATTCGTTGCACTGGATCCGAGAACCGCGGCTCGAAGCTGCGGTCCGCCGCTATCTCGAGGCGGAGCGCGCCGAAATGACGACGTTGGTGGAGGTCCTTCGCGCGCAGGGGCCTTATCGGCATGGAGAAGCTCAGCGCGACGACTGAGCGAGCGCGGACTTGACCATTGGCAAGGGCAACGCGTAATACCGGCCGGACTAAGTTTTGGCTCTCGGTTTATCGCATCCGGCCGGTATTGCTCATTTGCTTGCGCGCGGCCGCCCCACCAACCCCGCGCGCTCTCTTGTCTACGCGCGGCCGCCCCACCAACCCCGCGCGCTCTCTTGTCTACGCGCGGCCGCCCCACCAACCCCGCGCGCTAATACCAACCGAACTGCGTCAGGACTTCGTTCGGTTGGCATCACTCCCCCGACCATCAATCCCTCGTCGAGGCGCTGCTCATGGCTTATGATACAAGCAACATTTTCGCCAAGATTTTGCGCGGCGAGATCCCGTGCCACAAAGTCTACGAGGACGAGCAGTTCATAGCTTTCATGGACGTGATGCCGCAGTCGCCGGGGCATACGCTGGTGGTGCCAAAGACGGCCTCGCGCAACATCCTCGATGCGGATCCAGCCGTTCTGTCTGCTCTGCTGCCGTTGGTGCAAAAGATTGCGCGAGCCGTGAAATCGGCATTTGCGGCCGACGGCGTCAGCATCGTGCAATACAACGAGGCGGCAGGCGGGCAGAGCGTGTTTCACCTCCACATGCACGTCGTGCCACGATACGAGGGCGTGGCGATGCGACCGCATGCGGGCGGGATGGAGAAGCCCGAGGTTCTGGCAGCTCACGCCGAGAAAATCAGGCAGGCCCTCGTCAGCTGATCAGCGGACGGGTGAGAGGTGATCGCGCTTCTTTGGCGTGACAAATGCCGCAGGCGGTGTGGCGGCGACGCTCGTCGCTGGCTCAGGGACGCGCGCGGCGTAGGACTTTGGGCCGTCATAGCATCCGGCCGCGCATTCAATAGAGCTGGCTTTGGCGTCTACCGGCGTTTCGGACGTCGGCACCATCATCGCGCCCGACGACAACACGCTGGCCTTGACCGGCGTCATATATACGATCTCAGGCTTGTCGCTCAGACCGCAGCCGGCCTCACAGACGACGACCAACTTGCCGGGATTGGCCAAGGCGAGCGGATGCGGCTTCAGCCTCGCCTCGTTCTCCTGCGCGATGAGGCTCTTGGCGCGGCGGCCATAATAATCGTCCTGCGGAGCCGGTGCTGCCGTTGCCGCTGCCGCCTTTTCGGGCGCCTTCGCGTCAGGCGTAGCGGCGGGTGCGCGGTCTATTTCGGCCTCGGCCGCCATCTCAGGCGTGACGACTGGCTTCCAATCTTCTGCCATTACCGGCCGGGCCGTGGCGGCGAGCGCGATAACGGCCATGGTGAAGATCGGCCGGAGCAAACGGCTATCGAGACGCATATGTGACAACCTACTCAGAAGAGCCAAGAGCCATGGATCTTCGCAAAGGTGAGTAAACGAATTGTCTACGCGTCTTGGCTTGCTGGGTCAGTGTGCCAGCGGGTAGCGCCAGTACGGGCCCTTGTCAGTCTGTATTCGCTCGAGAATGGGCGTCCGGATGCTCGGCGGGCGCTCTCCACTCTGGATCAGAAGGCCAATGTCCGAAAGCAGTGCATTATTCTCGGCATAGCCCGAATGATTGAGGCCCAGGCTGTCCATACTTGCAGCCGTGGCGTCGACCGTGTCCATTCCGGGCAGCACGAGCGGCCCCGTCGCGGGAACGTCGCCTGCGCGGGGAACGCCGCCGTAGAAATTGCGCGAGACATGCAAAGCTCGATCGTTGGCGGCGGCGTACAGCGTGACGCCGTTGGCAACGCCTTGGATCTCGGCTGCGATATTCTCGAAGTTGTCACGGTCGACATCGGGGGCAGCGAGAATGATCTGGCTGATCCGCACGCCGCCGGGGCTTTGCCGCTTCAAGTCGCGCAACACCTGAAGCGTCGGCTGGTTACCCATGCTGTGGGCGATGATGCTCACGGATTTGGCGCCGGACTTCTGGCTGACGAGCTCGATGAACTGCTTGAGGTACGGCTCCGCCTGACCGGAGCTTTCGCGGTCGTAGGTGTAGCTCGCAAGACCGCCGCCCGAGGGCCAACTATACGAGAAGGCGGCGCCATCGAACTTCAGGTCGTAGGCGATCTGCGCCGTGCGGTAGATGGCGTAGTCGAAGCTCGTGTTGTAGCCGTGCACGAAGATGAAGGCGTGGTCCTTGAAGCGGGCGGAGAGGGCGAGCCGCTCGCGCACAAGCGTCAGGAAATCCTCCTCCTTGAGCGCCTTGATCTCCTGCATCGTGAAATGAGATTTCGGGTCTTCCGTCTCCTCGTAGAGCGTGACGTTGAGGTAGGGCACGCGAATGGCCCACGGCCGCTCAATCGCGGGCGTGATGTGGGCCTTGGGAATTGTGACGAGGGCGCGTCCAAGCTCAAGCCGGCGTCCGCGGCCAGAGCCATAGTCGAGGCGATTGGCATTCGGCTCGGCCGCGCGATCGGTGCCGTAATAGACGGGGACCAGATCCCAGTCCGCGGGCGGGGCTGCGGCGTCGCCGGTCGCTGGCGGGGCTGCTGGGGCAGGCGTGGGCGGCACGCCGCCGGCGGCCGAGTCGCTGGACGACGGCGCGTCGGACGGGGGCGCGTCGGACGCCGGAGGAGCACCAGATGGCGCGGCTGTGGTCGACGGAGCGGCGGGCTTGGATAGGTCGGGCGAGGCGCCGCCGCCGGCTGGTACGTCAGAGGGGGGAAAAGTTGGGATGTTCGCCTCCGGTGTGGAGGGCTCGTACACGTTCGGGTAAGGCCTGCCTTCAGGCGGGTACGGCGCACTCTCAGGCGATGCAGGAAGGCCGCGGGACGCACCGACCTCCTCGTCGCTGGCTTTGGGCGCATCGCCAAGCGAGCCGTCAACGCTCGGTACGATTTCAGTCGAGCTGCCAGGTTGCGATGGCGGCGGCGGGGGAGCTGCGGGCTTCGCGTCCGCATCATCTGCGCCGGCCCCTGTGCCGGGCGATGCCGTCGCCGGTGCCTGCTCACCTAAGTTCGGCGATTGCTTGGTGTGCCTCGAGAGATCCGGGCCCACGGAAATCATGGTCGATACGGCAAGAGCGGCGAGCGCAACGATGGCCAGCACGACGTACGCGAGCTTACGCATTTCTCACCCCTCGACCCTGCCTAAGAGAGCGGGCCGGAGCCTAGTCGCTCGCGACTACGATATCAATGAAGGGTGGGCTTTCGCGGCTTTGTTGCCTTTCACCGTGGCCGCTTCGCCGCTATGCTGATCACATGCGGCACCGCGGAACATTGCTGCTTACCGGCTTCGGGCCCTTTCCCGGCATGCCCGAGAACGAGAGCGCCCGGCTGGTGCCGAAGCTCGCGCATCTGGCCGCGCGGCGGTTCAGCGCGCATCGCGTCGTAGCGCGCATCCTGCCGACCGAATGGGAGCGTGGGCTCGAGTTGCTGGAAAAGCTCTATGCGCGCGAGCGACCGAAAGTTGCCTTGCACTTCGGTGTGAGCGAACGCGCCACGGGCTTCGTCATCGAAACGCGGGCGCATAACTACCGGAAGCCTGTTGCGGATGCCGCGGGCTCGCTACCTATCAAGCCACACGTCTGCGAGGGAGCGCCACAGGTTCTGCCAGCCGGGTGGCCGGTCGAGGAAATCGTGAGCCGGCTTCTTGCTCTTGGCCTTCCCGCAAGCACTTCGGACGACGCGGGTGGGTACCTTTGCAATGCGGTGCTATTCCGATCCTTGCAGCTGGCCAACACAGCCACTGCGCCGGCAGTCGCCGGCTTTGTGCATATTCCGCATGTCATCGCCGTGACCCAGATCAGGCGGGCGGCGCCGGCAAAGCCTGACGTTCTCGACTTCGAGAAGGCGATTGCCGGCGGGCTCGAGATCATTCGCACGTGTCTCGGCAGGCCTACCTCACGCCGTGGCATGGCGAGAGCGGTCAAAGCTCCTTAACGCTCCCATGCGCACAATTGCGCTCGATAGCAACGCGGAGACCTCATGCCCATCGACCGGCGCGCGCTTTTCTCCTCAGGGCTCCTGACTGTAGGCTTTGCTGCGAGCGCCATGGCGGCGGGACCAAAGCCGAAGAAGGCGCCGCCTACGCCGTCAGGCACTGGGCCGTCAGGCCCTAGCCTGCTTCAAGCGGACAATGTGCGCGACCAGACGGTGGCCCTGCAGGCGGCCTTGTCGGCAGCCGCGCGAACGGGGGCGCCGCTACTCCTCCCGGCCGGTACGTTTTTAAGCGGCCGTCTCGAGCTGCCTGCCGGCCTCCGGATGGTGGGTTCTGGGCCACGCACGGTGCTGCAATTTTCGGGAGCTGGTGGCGCTTTCCTCACCGCGCGCAACGCGGATGACATTTCCCTCGAGGATCTCTCGATCGATGGGGCAGGTCTCGCGATCAAAGCGAGCGAGGCCACCGGGCTTCTTGATGCACGCGACTGCGGCAGGTTGTCGATCTCAGGCGTCGAGGTGCGGCGCGGGCTCGTCAATGCGATCTCGCTCGTGCGATGCTCGGGCCGTGTGTCGGAGACACGCGTCAGCAACGTGTCACAGACGGGCATCTTCAGTCTCGATGCGGCGGGGCTCGAAATCTCGCATTGCCAGGTGTTGGACTGCGGCAACAATGGCATCCAAGTGTGGCGCGAGACGGTCGGCGATGACGGGACGCTCGTTACGTCGAACCGCATCGAGCGCATCGCGGCCAAGGGCGGCGGCAGCGGCGAGTACGGAAACGGCGTCAACGTGTTTCGCGCGGGCGGTGTCCTTGTCAGCGGCAACCGCATCACGGACTGCGCCTATTCAGCCGTGCGCGGCAATGCAGCCTCCGACATTCAGATGGTCGGCAACTCGTGCGCGCGGCTCGGCGAGGTTGCGCTCTATGCCGAGTTCGCATTCGAGGGCGCGCTGATTGCCAATAATCTCGTCGACGGCGCTGCGAGCGGCATTGCCGTGACCAATTTCAACGAGGGCGGGCGGCTCGCCGTGATCCAAGGCAACCTCATCCGCAATCTCAGGCGCCGGGAGCAGGAGCCGGTCGACAAGCGGGGAGAGGGGATCAGCGTCGAGGCTGACGCCGTGGTCTCGGGCAATGTCATCGAAAAGGCGCCGTCGTTCGGCATCGTCGCCGGCTGGGGGAAACATCTGCGCAACGTTGTGGTGACAGGAAATCTCATCCGGGACGCAGGCGTCGGCATCGCGGTGAGCGCCAGTCAAGGTGCAGGCTCCTGCCTCATCAGCCAGAACATGATTTCGGGCGCCATGCGCGGGGCGATCCAGTCAATGGATCACGACCGTGTGGTCGACGCGGACCTTATCGCCCTCGGCAGCAAAAACCCGCGGCTCGCCGTCAGCGGCAACGTCGTGACGTGAGCGGCACCCCGAGCGCTGCCGTTGTCCCCATCGGGGAGAAGGGAACCGGCGGCGTGGCGTCGACCGGGCGCTACTTCGCGGGGGCGTTGGCGCGAATGAGGGTCAGAAGCTCGCTGTCCTTGGCGATCTGGCTCGTATCGTGGCATTGCGCCTTGGCCTCGGCCGAGCATTCGATCGTCACCGTGTAGAGCACGCCATATTTCATGATGGTGTACTCGGCGATAAGGCCTTCGATGCCGTTCTCGTTCTGTTCGTCGAAGACCGAGACGACCGGACCTGCCTCAGGGGCTGCACCTCGGCCGGCATTCTTGTAAACGGGGTAACTTGCCGGGAACTCATGCTGGACGCGCAGGTCGGCCTCGATGCTCACCGTGACGTCGCCGTAGCGCTCGACGATCTGATACCAGACCGGGTTCGTCTCATCGACGATGACGTCGCGCTCGGTTGCGGGCTTGGCGCCAAGACGAAACGTGCTCTCGACGACGCCGGGCGTCCCCGCAAAGCCCAGGACCGGGAGCTTGAGCTTGGCAAGCTTGTCGTCGGCCGTGGGCCCAAGGGAGCGCGGCGGATTTGCGGCTTGCGCGCTGGCGAAAGCGACAAGCTCGGGGTTTGCCCAATCGACCGAGATCAGCTTGCCGGCGCCTTGAGCCGCACCGACCGCGGCAAGAGCCAGCACGGCGGTTGCCGCTGCGATCCTCGCCCGACTGGTTTTTGCAGACATCCGGTTCCCCTCGCGACGCGTGCCAGCTTCAGGCGCATGGCGAGAGTGTAACCGCCCTCTGCCAGCGGGATCAAGACAGTGACGCGTTTGGGTGTCATACCGGCCGGACAAAGTCTTGACTCACTGGTCAGCGGTTTCCGGCCGGTATTCTCTTTAGCTTGCGCGCAGCCATGCTGAAAGCATGCTTCCAGCATGGCACACCAACCCTGCGCGCTGATACCAACCGCACTGCGTCAGCACTTCGTGCGGTTGGTATCACCTGGCTCGGCAAGGGCGAACCGATGGTTGAATATGGAGCGTCAAGATAGTATTCCCCAAGTTGGGGTTGGCCGTTCCTTTGGAGCGGCCAAAATGCATGCGGCCGTGGAGAGTAGCATGACATCAGGGGCTGGCGCCGAGACCAGGCGCGGCAGGGGCGGCGTGGTCCTGCGTATTCTCGGCGTTACGGTTCTCGGCGCGATCGTCGCGCTCAGCCTGCTGATGGCTTTTCCACCCGTCGACCTTATCAAGGATCAGCTGGCTCACGATATCGGCGAGGCGACGGGGCGTACGATCACGATCGGCGAGGCGCGCCTGAGCTTCACATACGAGCCAAATCTCGTGGCCGAGTTCGACCGCGTGGCCATCTCAAATCCGGTAGGCATGCCGGCCGGAAAGTTCCTCGGCGCGCGGCAGTTCAAAGCCAAAATCGAGCTCTTGCCGCTGCTGAAGGGCCGTTTCCACATCGCGAGCCTCGATCTCGTCGAGCCGAAGTTCCAGCTGGAGGTGGCCGCCGACGGCCAGCGCAATTGGGTGTTTGCAGCCAAGGGCGGCAAGGGCGACGGACTACGCTTCCCGCCGTCCGTGGTCATCGAGGAGGCGAGCGTCAGCCTTGTCAACGCGAAATCTGGCACGAGCGGCAAGGTGGAGGACATCAACGCCGTCGTGTCGCAGGACGGGGTGACGGGGGCGGCGAGCCTCAAGGGAACGTTGTTGTCGCGGGCCGAACGCGTAGCGTTCAACGGCACGCTCGCCGATTCCTATGCCGCAGCCGGCGGCCGGACGTCGGCGCTCAAGCTCGCGATCGACAGCCGGCACATCAAGGCAGACTTCGTCGGCGATGCACAATTCACAGCCGCGGCGGAGTTCGACGGCACGCTCGAGGGATCGACGGCTTCGCTGCTCGACCTCGCCAACTGGCTAGGCTTCGAGGTCGCGGCGTCGGGCGAGCCGCTCAAGTCCTCGCTCGCCGGCAAGATCAAGACGACGACGCGCGATGTGACGTTCGCCGGCACCGACATCATGATAAACGGCATTTCGAGCCGGCTCGATGGGCGCCTGGATTTCTCCGGCGCGCGACCCAAGCTCGAAGGCACGATCGCGGCAGAACGGATCGACCTCGGCCGGATTGGCGGCAAGCGGCGGCAAGCGGCTGCTCCGGAAGCGCTGACCACGGCTGCGGGCAATGAGCCGCTGTCGGTCGAGCCGGCGTGGGATCTGCTCCTCACCGATCTCGAGGCACTCGAAGCCGGGCCCGCGGCCAGCGCTGCACCGGCGGCGCCCGAGAAGGCGAGCCCTGCTTCCGCCGAGTGGAGCGAGCAGCCTTTCAACTTCAAGGCCATCAAGGCGCTCGATCTCGACGTCCTGGTGACGGCCAATGAGGTTGGCTATGGCGCGCTCGATCTCAAGCAAGCGCGGATCAAAGCCGCCGTTACCGACGGCGTGCTCGACGCGAAGCTCGAGGGGCTCGATGTTGGGGCGGGCAAGGCCACGGGAACGCTCAATCTCGACAGCCGCGCGACGCCGCCGCGAGCGGCCGTTATGCTCTCCATGACCGACGTGGCGGCTGAGCCGATCATCTCGGAGCTGACCGGCAAGCCGCTCCTCTCCGGTACGTCGAATGTCGAGATCGTCGCCAAGGCGGTCGGTCAGAACCAGAACCAGCTCGCGTCGACGCTCGAGGGCAAAGCGCGCTTCAGCATGGCAAAGGGCGCCGTACGTGGCTTCGACGTGCGCCGCATGATCTCGGAGTGGTGGCGGAATTGGAAGTTCGATCTCGCCATGAAGACCGGCTTCGAGAAGCTCGACGCGCAATATGACATCAAGAAGGGCGTGCTCAAAAGCGAGCCGGGTCTCGAGCTTGGTGGCAGCGAGGTGGAGATCAACTCGGTCGGCGACGTGAATGTGCCTGCTCGGCGCATCAACCAGGAAATCCGGGTCAAGGTCGTGCCGCCGCCAACGTCGGTGCCGATCCCGGTCCGCATCTCGGGCTCGTGGTCGAAGCCGTCGATCGGAATCGATTGGGGCGGGCTTTTCTCAAGCGCCTCGGCGGATCTCGGCGGCCCGCAGCAAATTCAAGCGGCGGCCGATCCGCCGCCGCCTGCGGTGGAAGCCGCGATCCGGCGCGTGCTGGATGCCAATCTGCCACCTGAACGGCTCTCGGAGCAGGGGAAGGCCATGCTGCGCTCGTTGCTTGCCTTGCCACAAGCCGGTACGCCTTAAGGGAAAGCACTGTCGTCTTTACGGCGTCGATTGGGAGTATTGTCCTCAAACATCGATGCTGAGTGTCCGATTTTGTCGTCACGAGACGGAAAATGGTGTGTCACGTGGGGGTCATCGTGGGGATAGCTCGTAACGCGTTCTCGCTTCTCGCCGGGCTCGGGATGCTCGTGTGTTTGCTCCTCGCTGGCCTTGCGAGCCCCGGTGCTACGCAGGCTGCCGACACTGGCGCCGCTGCGCGCGACGCCGCGGGAGCGCTCGGCGGGCGCGATCTGGCAACTTACGCGATGGTGCGAGGCCTCGCGGGCGGGGCGGCAGCATATCCAAGCGCGTTGCGTCCAGGGGCAAGGATTTCGCCGCCGTCAGGCTGCGAGGCGGAGAACGGCCGGCTTGTGCAGCTCGCGCGCTGCAGCCTGCTGCCGCCCGGCGGCGACACGAGCACGACGCCTGCGCCAACCCCAACCACGCCCACCCCAACCACGCCGGGCGCGACGGACAGCACGGGTACCGCCCATGGCACTGGCCAGCCGGCCCCCGGCGCCGCAGGTCCGGGCTTCGCCTATTATCCGCCCGGCGCGCTGATCGAGAAGGACAAAGGTCGCGGGCGCGTCGACCGCCACGTCTATGCGCCGAACATCCTCTTTCCGTTGAAGCTCGGCGATGGGCTCTTTCCGCACCTCAACTCGCAAATCTGGGGCTATGGCGGCGGCGGGTGGAATGACAAAGGCGCCGCTGGTGGCAGCGAAAGCGATCCGCGCAATTACGACCCGATGCAGCAACGCGATAACTATTGCGAGGTGCGCGGCTGGGACATGCCGTTGTGCCCTTCGGGCTCCGGGCACCAGGGACAGGACATCCGCCCCCCGAGCTACAAGGATAATTATTGGGAGGCCGTGGCCGTTACCGACGGCACGATCACGAATGTAACCTCCAACACCACCGTGCAGCTCAAGAGCGCCGACGGGACGGACTATTTCTATCTCCACATGCACCCGCGCTCGATCCGGGTGGCGGTGGGGAACAAGGTCAAGCAGGGCGACGTGCTCGGCCGCGTCTCGAAGTATATGGGTGGCTCGCCGTCGACGAGCCTGCATCTGCATTTCAATGTTCGCCAGCGCATCAACGTTGGTGATGCGACGCTCCAGGTCTATGTGCCGACCTATACGTCGCTCGTCGCCGCATTGCGGCGGAGCAAGGGCCTCGACGTCGGGATTGACGCAAACGGAGACCTCATCGTCGATCCCAAGCTCGAGGTCGCTGGGGCAGGTCCAGTGCCGTCGCCTGCGCCAGCTCCGCAACCGACACCGACGCCATCGCCCGCACCTAAACCTGCTCCGCAGCCGTTCCCCGCGCCCGCGCCGCAACCCGTGCCTGAGCCTGCTCCGGCGCCCGCCCCAGTTCCAGTTCCTCCGGCTCCACAGCCGACTCCGGCTCCTGCGCCAGCACCAGAGCCACAGCCAGCCCCGGTACCTCCGACACCGGCGCCGCCTGCTCCGCAACCTGAACCCGCTCCGGCTCCGCAGCCGCCCGCTCCTATCCCGCCTGCTCCCGCGCCGCAGCCGGCCCCTACACCTGCTCCGCAGCCTCAACCCACGCCTGCTCCACAGCCCGGACCTGCGCCAGCTCCGCAGCCAGCGCCCGAGGACCTCTGGTGGTGGCAGCGTGGCTGGAATACCGCGAAGGAATGGTGGAGCAGCTATTGGAACTAGAGCCTGATCGTTTGAGATGGGAGCACTCGTGCGTCCGTCGAGAACGTGAATCAGGCTCTCAAACAAATGTTGAGAGCGCGCTAGCGCCCAGAATAGCAATACAAACAAGAGCAAACGCGCTCTAGTTCTCGCCGGCCGTTTCACTCGAGCCTGAGGAGGCTTTCGATGCTCCGACGCGCACCAATCCTGACGATTGCGCATGCGACGATGCTGGTTGGTACCTTGGCCATCGCGCTGGCTTCGAGTGCTGCCGCACAGCTGCCGCCTTCAAAGTATGACGACTTGCAGAAGCGGCTCGAGAAGAAGTTCGCGCCGCCGCAGCAGGGCCGCTCTCCTGCGCCGGCGACGAGCGGATCGTCCAAGAAGCCGGAAGACTTCATCTACATCGAGCCGCCGGCCAACGATAATGGCAAGGTCCCGCAGAAGGGTGGACCCGGGGTGCAGAAGTCGAGCGTCTCGTCGGGCACCTCCTGGTATGGGTCGCTCTACACGTTTTTTGCCAGCAAAGCGGGCGGCGGAACGTCAACGGCTCAAGGACTGGCTCCGGGCGGCGCGTTTCCCGAGGCCGTGGAAGCTGGCGTCACACGACCGGTGAGCCCGCGTCTGCCATTTTTGCGCAGCTCGCGCGCGGTGGCGCCTGCGGGCACGCCTGCCGCAGAGGATGCTGCGCAGAAGGTGCCGGTCGCCAAGCCGAATAGCTATGTCATCCAGCTCAAGCCATCCGCGAGCGACACGGATATCGCCAACCTTCTTCATAAGTACGATCTCAAGATCACCAAAATGATTGCGCCGCTTGGCGTGATCACGGTCGAGGTAAATACGCCACCCGCCGTCTCCCAGCCGCGCAGTGCTGTTCCCGAGGTCGCCGGCAAGCCCGGCGCGCCGGCCGACGCCAAAGCACAGTTGCAGCAAATTCTTGAGCCGCCGCTGATCAAGGATCTGAGAAGCGAGGGCATCGTCGATGGCGCGTTCGTCAATACGACGATGGGCACCAAGGTGCTGCCAAGGCCCGAGGGCGCGAAGATTGCCGTTGAAGGTGAAACGTTCAGCTGGCGCTGGCATCCGGGCGATGGCCGCGACGGCAACTGGGGTCTCAAGGCGCTCCGCATGCCATCCGTTTGGAGCATCCTCGCGCAGCACCGCAAGGCGAACCCCGACGCCAAGCGGCCGAAGATCGGCATCGTCGACGGTGGCTTCCTCGAAAGCCCGTCGGTACCGTTCTCCTCCATGATCGGCGTCAAGCCCATAACGTATCATGCGGTTGGTTGCGGCACGCACCATGGCATGCACGTTGCTGGCATCATTGGCGCCCGGCAAACCGACACGCCCGGCATCGACGGCATGATCCCAGACGCACGCATGGACGCGATCGCGGTCGAGGATCGTATCGTCGGCGACGCAGGCTACGTCGGCGTCGATGAGGGCTGGGAAGTGCACGCCTTGCTGTTCGACGACGTGCTCGCGAAGACGCTGGACTACGTCTATGCCAACCTCGTCCAGCCGGACAATCTGCGCGTCATCAATATCAGCCTCGGGTATAATTTCGTCGCGAGCAAGCTCCTCGGAGATGCAAGCCCCGACGAGGTCCCGGGACTGGCTCTGCATGTGCTGCATCAGTCGAATCTCATCCGTCTGATGGCAAGCCGGGTGCAGGATTACGTGCTGTTTGTCGTAGCTGCGGGCAACGATTCCGAAGGGCGCGAGGTCCCGATCGATGCGCGGTGGGCTTCGCCCTTCGCGTGGGCCGGAACGCAGCCCTCGAGCGCCGGCGACGTGCCGCAGAACATTCTCGTCGTCGAAGCGATCGATAGGGACGGCGCGCGAGCGAGCTTCTCCAATACCGGCGGGCATGTCTCGGCGCCGGGCGTCGACATCATGAGCACGCTCGCCACGGGCCGCGACGCGTTCGGAGTTTGCAGCGGCTCCTCCCAGGCGGCGCCGCACGTCGCGGCCTTGGCAGCGATCCTGTTCGAGCTCGACCCGGAGAAGAAGCCGGCGGATGTCGCGCGCATTATAAAGGCTTCGGCTGCGGCGCCGAAGGCCGGCTCGAAGGCTGCTCCGTCTGCGGACGCGCTCGAAAGCGTCATCGAGCTTTCGCCTGTGAACATGGCGCTGGCTGCCGATCTCGACAACAATGGCAAGGTCGACGACGGGGATCTGCGCATCTTCGCGCGGCAGCTGGCGCTGATCGATGGCGCCGCGACGACGAATGCGGCTTTCACCGAGGATCTCAACGGCGATGGCGTCACTGACGACAACGAGTGCTTCTGGCCACGAATCGACTTCAATGGCAGTGGTTTTGGAGCTATGGCGCCGCGCGACATGAAGCCGATGTCCGGGTCGCAGCGCGCAGATCTCGCGATCATTCAGCTCGCCTGGACCGACAAGGAAAAGCCGTTCGATGTGGCGGTCGCGGAGGCGGGTATTGGGGTGCGGTCGCCCATCTATGCGGCGGCAGATCTCGAGCCGGCGGCGCCGGCGCAATGCCGCCACCTCATCGCCAGCGGCACGACCATCGCTCAAGCGCCGGTCACCTCAGGCGGCGACGGCGGCAAGGGCGAGGGCTTGCCGATTGCAGCGACGGCGCCAAGCGTGAGCGATCCTGCCGCGGTCAAAGCCGAGGTTGAACGCGCCATCGAGGAGTTGCGGAAGACCAATCCCAACCTTCGGGTCAGCATCGACCCGGCGACCGGCTTGCCAACCAGCGTGATCGGGCTTGCCCCGCAAGCCGGCGCCGCGTCGCTGGGTGCTGCCAGCGGCCCGGCAGGATTGACTGAGGAGGAGACGCGCCGTGCGGTCGAAGCCTATTTCGGGCAGGGCGGCCTCAGCTCTCTCTATCCAACCAAGAACAAGCAGGCAAAGCCCGAGTATGTGGGTCGCCGGCGCGACCCGGATTTTCCTGATCGCTATATCGCCGAGGTCGAACAGCGCGTCGGTGGCGTGCCTGTGTTCGGCTCGTCCGCCAAGCTCACGGTCGAGCGCTCGCTCGGCGTGACGAAGTACAAGGGTACGACGTCCAACGTCGCAATCGACGACACGAGCCCCAGGATCGCCGAGGGCGAGGCCGTTGCAGCCGCCCGCAACAGGCTTACCGAGGTCATCCGCAGCTCACCGGATGCCTCACGTGCCTTCCCGCTTTCTCCCGATCCGCAGAAAGCCGAGGTCAAGGCCCCGCAGCTTGTCGTCTTCGATCCGGCGCTTATCGGTAAAGGTAAAGGGCCGACCAGGCTTGCTTGGCTCGTCACCATCGACAGCTTCCGCATCTTCATCGACGCGAAGACGGGCGAGGCCTTCTATTACTATCGCGACCAGCCGTCGGGCATGATCCGGCGCGTCTACGATCTCGGACAGAAGACAGCGTTCCCGGGCAGCGTCGGCATCGACGAGGAAGCCCGCATGCGCGCCGAGGACGTGTCACCTGAGGCGTTGCTCGCGTTCCGCAATGCCGGGCTCGTGCGCGATTTCTATTTCCTCGTCTTCGGCCGCGACGGCTACGACGACAACGACCGAGAGGGCCCGCTTGGCGGCTCGGTGCTCGAGGCCTATGTCGCGCACGGGCGCACGCAGAACGCCTATTGGTGCACGAGCAAATCCTACGACTGCCCCAAGGGCGACGTGATGGTTTATGGTCCGGGCTATGCCGGTGCGATCGACATCGTGGCGCACGAGATGACGCACGGGGTCATCGCGCATGAGAAGAAGCTCCTCTATCTCAATGAACCCGGAGCAGTGAATGAATCGCTCGCCGACATCTTCGGCGCATTGATCGAATTCGACGCCAAGGGAGAAGGCGGCAACTGGCTGATCGGGGAAGCTTCGCCCGGCTTCTCGATCGCGAAGCCCTTGCGCAGTCTGGCAGACCCGCATCTCAGAGACGACAACGGCCGCCCGATGTTCGACCGGACCGCCCGTTTCTCGCTCTCGAACCGTGGCCAGCCGGATCATTACAGCGAGCTCCTCACGACCTTAGACGAGCAGTGCGCGTCCACCGCCTATAACGATAATGGCTGCGTACATTTCAACAGCGGGATCTTGAACAAGTTCGCCTACCTCATCGCCGAGGGCGGCACGCATCGCGGCGTCTCGGTGACGGGAATCGGGCGCTACAAGCTGGCGCGCATCGCCTATCGCACAATGACGGCGGCGCTGAACCAAAGCTCGCGGCTCGGCGAAGCCGCCAACGGCTTCGTCGAGAGCTGCTACGAGCTTGCGAGCGGCAAACTTGCGGGCTTGACCGATTTCGACTGCGAGCAGGTTGGGAGTGCCCAACGCGCGGTTGGCCTCGACGCACCTTCGAGCTGAGCTTTAGATGGTCATGCCGGGCGGTGAGACGGTGCCGGCCTCAACGAGGGCTTTCAGCATGACGGCGGCGCCGCATTGCTTCGACACGGCGTTGCCATCCCAAACGCCGTCGGCCACAAACTTGCCCTTGGCGTAGTGGTTGGAGAAGCTCCAGAGGTATGGCGTATTGATGCTGTGCAGCACTCGGCTGCGCCAGCCGTTATAGGCTTCCCAGCGATAGAGCATCTTCGCAAGGTCCCAATCAGCCTTCTCGTGGAACTTGTCGACCTTCATGGCATCGACCGCGCTCGAGACCCAATCGGACGGCGGATTCCAGGGATCGGGACGGCCTGCCGGAACCTGCACTGTCCGCCCTTTCAGGCTGTCGCCGTTGTGCAGGTGCGCCTTGTTGTCGAAACTGCATTCCATGCCGTGGATGATGGCCACGAAGTACCACGGCACACAAGTTTCCTCGGTGACCTGCTCGTAGGCCTTGCGGCGCGAAGGATCGGTCACCTTCGAGATATACCAGGCAACGTCGTTGCGCGAGGCCTCGTTGATCTTGCAGGTGGCGAAAAGCTTGCGATAGTCGTCAGCGATTTTCTCAAAGGCCGGGGCCGTGACCGGCGCTGCGCCTGCCTCCGGTATGTCGCGGGGGACGCGCTCCTCGCTGCGCGCCGAGCGCAGAAGTTCGGATGCGCGCTCCAAGAGCGCATCGACCTCGGCGGAGGAGACGCCGCGCGCATCGGCTGCAGAGCTCTCGATGCTGTCCATCAAATCGACGATGGCGGGGAGCGTTTCCAGGTAGGTCGCGCCGGCAGCTGATGCCGTGGCCGACATGCGCGGCACCGAGAGACCAAGACGCTGCGCCTCCTCGGCGAGATCCGCAAGGTTGCGCCAGATCCTGGGCGGGGCAGCGGCCAGCGTGGGTGAGCGCGACACGCCTTCTAGGAGAGGCACCGAGGCCGCGGCGGCGAGCCCGCCCGCCATCAAGCGGCGGCGGCTAATAAAATCCTTGGTCATAGAGCCTACTCCCCAACTGCTGCCCGCTATAGTTCTATGCCAGTCCCCGAAGGCGGTGCAATGACGCGATGGGCTTGCTGTTCCCCCGACTTGCTCGCTACCCTGCGTGCAGGGAATAAACGGGGACCCTTGGGGGCGGAGTGCCGCGCCGCGCGCAGTGTCGCCTCCGCCACCACCGTCATCCTGGCCCTCGACCTCCGTCATCCTGACCCATTCCCACTCCGTCATCCTGGCCGAGGAAGGCCGAAGGCCCGCACGAGCGCCGGGACCCAGCACAAGAATCGCGAAGCGCAAGAGATCTCTTGAGCCGCTTGCGCGGCGCTCCTTACGCTGGGTCCCGGCGCTCGCTCGGCCTAAGAGCCTCGCTTCGACCAGGATGACGGAGGAGAGCACGATAGGGCCCGGATCACCTCGCAGCGCTCATTGACCGCGCTTCGGATGCCCGCCCGCAGCCGCGCTGCTCGTCGTCCAGGATGACGGAGTGAGAATGGGCCAGGATGACGGAGGTGGGGGCTAATTGGAGCAGGCGGAGGCGAGATCGGCCGGCCTCAACCAAGCCTCACCCCGCACGCACTGGCCCATGCCAGTCCGGCGAGCGTGTCGCCGCGGGGCTTATATTCGCAGCCGATCCAGCCTTGATAGCCAGTGGCGTCGATGGCCTTAAAGATTGCGCGGTAATCCAGGTCGCCGTGGTCGGGCTCGCCGCGGTCGGGGGGAGAGGCGCACTGGTAATGGCGCGCGAGCGGCGCGAACTCGGCGATCGCAGCCATGACGTCGCCCTCCATGATGTGGCGATGGTAGCAGTCGAACTGCAGCGCGAGGTTCGGCGCGGCGGCGTCCGTTATGATCTCGCGCGCCTCGCTGGTGCGGGTCAGGAAGTAGCCCGGCATATCGCGCGTGTTGATCGGCTCGATCAGGATATCGATGCCGAGCGGGACTGCCCATTCGGCGGCGAGCATGAGGTTTGCCACATAGTCGGCGCGGTTGGCGCCGTGCTCTGCAAGTCCGGCCATGGCGTGAAGGCGTTTGCAGCCGAGCCTCTCGGCGTAGCGGAGGGCGAGATCGACGGCGGACGCGAACTCGTCCTCGCGGCCAGGAAGGGCCGTGAAGCCGCGCTCGCCCTTGTCCCAATGGCCCGGCGCGAGATTGAAGAGCACAAGCTCGAGCCCATGCGCCTCGAGGCGGGATGCGATCTCGCCCACGTCGTGCGCGTAGGGGAACATGAACTCGACGCCTTTGAAGCCCGCGTTCGCCGCGGCCTCGAAACGATTGAGGAACGGCATGTCGAGAAACAGAAAGCTCAAGTTCGCGGCAAAGCGGGGCATAGGATCTCAATCGTCCGTTGGCCTGGATTGGCGAAGCTTCTTCACGCCGCCGCGCTTGACCTTGCTCTCAACGCGCTTGGCTCGCGCCGTGCGGGAGGGCTTCGTGGCAATGCGCCTCTTGGGGACGAACAGCGCCTCTACGATCAGCTCCGCAAGGCGGGCGCGGGCGTCCTCACGGTTTCGCTCCTGCGTGCGGAAGCGATCCGCCTTGATGATCAGCACGCCGTCGTCCGTAATGCGCCGTCCGGCGATGGCAACGAGACGATCACGAACGGACATGGGCAGGCTTCCCGAATGGCGAACGTCGAACCGCAGCTCGACCGCGGTCGAGACCTTGTTGACGTTCTGCCCGCCGGGGCCGGAGGCGCGGATGAAGCGCTCCTCGAGCTCCTGCTCGTCGATCGAAATCTTGTCGTTAATGCGCATGGGGCGCGTCTTTAGCAGAGTTTGCGTGGGCGTGCAGCTAAAGCCGTTGAAGGACAAGGACGGAACCGGCCGCGCGACGCACGACATAGCGAAGAATGCCGTCGAGGCCGCGGAATGCTGCGAGGGGAGCAGCTCTGCCGAGCAGCCGGTGACGCTCGATCCGGTAACGCGCCCAGGCGGGCTCGGCTTCCGACTGAATACGGAATTTGCGGCTCAACTGCTCAATATAGTCCGGCGCCGTGCGATGAAAAATGTTAGCGCCAATATCGGCGATCGCGTCCTCGATCCAGATACCCTCGGGGCGCTCGCGCCCTCTACCGAAGCCCAATCGATACATGGTGCTCATCAAGAGCCGCTGACGCTCGGAGCCGAGTGAGGCTAGGTGCACCAACGGCATCTTGAGGTGATCCTCCCAGAGGACCTCTCTGGTCGGCATCAATGCGATCAAAGTGCCGCCTTGGCGCAGGATACGGGCGAGCTCGTCGATGGTCGGCGCGAGATCCCGAATGTGCTCGAAGACCTGGTTCGAGACGACAACGTCGAACGTGCCGCTGTCGAAGGGAATGGGCTCGTCTGGTCGCATCGTGCGGACACGGTCGCCGATGCTCTCGCGCGCAATCTCGAGGTTGTCGGCGCTGTCGCCCACGCCGAGAAACGTATCGACACCATACGCATCGTATCCCTGCGCGAGCGCCAGCGCAGCGACATCGGCTTTGCCGCAGCCGAAATCGAGCAGGCGGCCGGGGGGCGGCGAGTAGCGGCCTGCAAGCTCGACGGCAAATGGGAAGTTGAGCGACATAGGCCGATCATCCGTGTTTCGCGTAGAGCACGCCATTCTAGTGTCCCGACCGCGAAGTTCGTCACATTCTGCTGCGGGCGCTGAACGAACTTCGCGGTCGAAAGGACACTAGCAAGTGCATGATTCTAGTGTGATTCAGATTTCGAAGTCCGCTCTCGACCCAGCCGAGAAGTATGAAGCGGACTTCGAAATCATCACACTAGGCATGCATCATGAGCTGAACCAGCCCTTGAGGTCGCGGATGATCTCGCGAGCGGCGTTGTGACCCGGCACGCCGGTGACACCGCCGCCCGGGTGGGCGCCCGAGCCGCACAAATAGAGCCCGCGTAGAGGCAGGCGGTAATCCGCGTAGCCGAGGACGGGGCGGAGCGAGAACAGCTGGTCGAGAGAGAGCGACCCGTGGAAGATATCGCCATCGATCAAGCCAAAGCGCGTTTCGAGATCGAGCGGTGAGAGGATCTGGCGGGCGACAACGGAGGCGCGGAAGTTCGGCGCGTGGCGCGTCACGGTATCGATGACGACGTCTGCGAACGCCTCTTTCTCCTGCTCATCAGCCCACGTGCGCGGATTCGGCAGATGCGGCGCGACATGCTGGACGAAGAGGCTCGCCACGTGACGACCATCAGGGGCTAGGCTCGCGTCCAAGGTCGACGGAATGAGCATCTCAACGACGGGCTCGCGCGACCAGCCTTCGAGCTTGGCGTCGAGATACGCGCGCTCGAGATAGGCCATGGTGGGTCCGATGACGATGCCCGAGCCATGATGCGGCATAAGGTTCGTGCCGGGACAGGCCGTGAAACTTGGCAGCTCCGAGAGCGCGACATTCATGCGGAACGTGCCCGAGCCACTCTTGATCGAGGTGAAGCGGGCGTGGATATCCGACGGGACGGCCCCTTGCGGCACCAAACGCTGGAAGAGCAGCTTCGGAGGTATGGCGGACGCGACGGCGCGGGCGCGGATCGTTTCGCCTGAGGCAAGCTTGACGCCTATCGCACGGCCGCGCTCGACGACGATCTCGCGGACCTCCGACTCGGTGCGGATTTCTGCACCGCGCTCGAGAGCCGCTTTCGCCATGGCCTCGCTGATGGCGCCCATGCCGCCGACCGCGTGCCCCCAGACGCCAGGCTTGCCGTTCACCTCGCCGAAGCAGTGGTGCAGCAGCACGTAGGCGGTGCCGGGTGTCGAGGGCGCTGCATAGTAGCCGACAATGCCGTCGAAGGCGAAGGCGGCCTTCACCGTCTCGTTCTCGAACCATCGGTCGAGGAAATCGGCCGCACTCTTGGTGAAAAGGTCGGTGACGAGGCGTTGGTCAGCGAGCGATAGCCTTAGGATGCGGCGCGAAAGGCCAGCTGCCCTTATCAGCTCAAGGATGCCGCCGCCGGCATTGGGCGGCGTTTCAAGCACGAGATCGCGCAGCACGGCGGCGGCGCGGTCGAGGGCTTTATCGTACTCCGGCAGGCGGGCGGCATCGCGAGGTGAGAACTCGGCGATCGCGCGCTGGCGGGCTTCGAGCCCGTACGGCATGAGGAGGGCTTTTTGCGCGTCGACGGGCCAAAAATTCGCTGCAGGCCGCTCGACAATTCTGAGGCCGTGGCGGTGAAGCTCGAGGTCGCGAATGACTTTCGGATTGAGCAGGCTCACCGTGTAGGCCGCAACTGAGTTGCGATAGCCCGGATGGAACTCCTCGGTCAGAGCCGCGCCACCGACGCGGGCGTTCTTCTCGAGGACGACAGTCTTGAGGCCCGCCTTGGCGAGATAAGCGGCAGCCGCGAGGCCGTTGTGCCCGCCGCCGACGATCAAGACATCTATTGAAGTGCCCGCACTCATGCGAGCCTCACCTTGCTGCGTGCCGGTTTGCGGCGCGACCTCTGCCATGATCCGCCGCCCGGCCTGCAGATGCGCTCAGCCCCACGTGCAGCGGACCTCGCTGCAGCGCTTGCTCTTGCCGATCTGGCAGCTGGCCGGCACGAAGCGGCAGACGCGGCAGCTATAGGACGAGAGGCAACCGCGGTAGCTGCCGCCCTTTTTGAACTGGCAGGTGGTGATCGTCTGACAGTCGCGACCGGGATTGATGCTGCCGCCGGGACCGGCTTGCGCGAAGCTTACGGACGCCGTGGCGCCTGCCGCCAAGAACATGAGAGTCATAAGGAAAACGCTGAGACGGCCCATGACTATTGCCTCGATCTGCATCCCGCCCCCGTCCTTTTCGGTGAGTGGGGGTTACGTTCTGCCCACTTTCTGCCACTTTTTGGCGGATGGCAACTGTGGTCGGGATCTGCGGTGCACGATGCGCAAGATTGGTTGTATCTCAGCAATAGCGTGGCTTTGCGCCAAAGCCGCTCAGGGCTTCACACCAAGATGATTTAATCGCGCACGCCGTATCGTGTTGAGGGGGCGGCCTCCCACACCGATAGCGTCGTCTCGGAGCAGGTAGGAGATGTTTGCACGGCTGGCAACCGCGGGGGCGGCCTTCGCCTTGCCTACGCGCTTTTTGGTCGTGCTTTCTGAATCCTTCGGGGCGATTGCAATCCACAGGCACAAAAGCAGAAACAAGAATGTTACCTCGAGAGCGACGACGCCAGGAAGAAGCGGCGGAAGGGTCGCGAAGCCTTCGAACAGCGTGGCATGCAAAAGGATCAATGCACCGCCCGGGATCAGCGTCGCAAACGGTGCCTTGAACGCGGCGGCCCATCCGCGCCCCATGGTGAGCCAAGCCACGACGTGACCGCTCACCAGCACAAGCGTAACAAAATCTTCCATAATGCGGCACTCCGGTACCACGGACTATTCGTCCGTCGTCAGGTTACCGGTGCAACGTCAATTTTCCGTTCTCAACCTTGGTTAACGCTTACCAAAGCCTGTCAGTTGGTCGGGGCGTGAAAGCAGGCCGAGGCAGAGATCACCCGACCTCCGAGCCTTATTCGGCCGCGGCCTTCTTGGGCTGGACGCCGGCCATATAATCGGAAAGGAGAGTTTCCGTAATCTGGCCGGGCTTGAAGCGGAAGTCGCCGATCTCGGAGACGGGCGTGATCTCGGCGGCCGTGCCGGTGATGAAGCACTCGGTAAAGGAGCCGAGCTCCTCCGGCATAACGGCGCGCTCGATGACCTCGTAGCCGCGCGCCTTAGCCAGCGCGACGACCGTACGGCGCGTGATGCCGTCGAGGAAACAGTCGGGATCAGGCGTGTGAATCACCCCGTCCTTGACGAGGAAGACGTTGGCGCCGGTACATTCGGCAACGCGCCCGCGGTAGTCGAGCATCAATGCGTCGGCATAGCCCGCGCGCTCGGCGCGGTGCTTCTCGATGGTGCAGATCATGTAGAGGCCGGCAGCCTTGGCTTTAGATGGCGCGGTCGCGGGATCGGGGCGGCGATACTTTGCAAAGCCGATGCGAATGCCTTTCAAGCGCTGCTCCATGGGGAAGTAGGAGCCCCACTCCCAGGCGGCGATAGCCAGGTGGATTTTGGTTGCCTGCGCTGCGACGCCCATTTGCTCGCTGCCGCGCCAGGCGATCGGGCGCACGTAGCAGTCAGACAGTTTGTTCGCGGCAATGACCTCGCGCGAGGCCTGGTCGATCGAGGCGACAGAATAGGGGATCTCGAACTCCAGCTCGTTGGCGCTGAAGTGCAGCCGCTCGGAATGCTCCGTCAGCTTGAAGATCTCGCCGCCGTACGCACGCTCGCCCTCGAAAACGCCGCTGCCATAGTGGAGGGCGTGCGTCAGGATATGGATGTTGGCTTCCCGCCACGGCACAAGCTTGCCGTCCATCCAAATGAAACCGTCGCGGTCGTGATACGGGACGAGCTGGGCCATAGTTCCAAGGTCCTGTTATGGTCTAGATACGCGCCGGCTGATTTGGCCGGGTCTAACATTCCTGCTACTGGTGCGACCGATCAAGCGTCCTACACCTGCCGGCGCGCAGATGTGCCGGCGACGAGAAGCTATACGGTGCAATTGAAAATGCTTGCCACGAGTACCAACGCCCTTCAAATATGTCAACATGGCTGACATAACTCGAGATCCGCCGCGAGGCCGGCGTAGTGCGTCAAGCAGCGATAGTGCGGTGCATGCGCCGGGTGTCGCCGGTATCAGGCGCGAGCTCATTGCACATATGGAACTTTTGTTCTTCGCCTACCGCGATTTTACGGGCGATCCGGACGCGGTGCTCGCGCAATATGGGTTCGGGCGGGCGCACCACAGGGTCTTGCATTTCGTCAACAGGAACCCAGGGCTACGGGTTGCCAATTTGCTCGAAATCCTGAAAATCACCAAACAAAGCTTGGCGCGGGTTCTAAAGCAGCTCATCGGCGAGGGCTTCATCACGCAGAAGGCCGGCGCCGAGGATCGCCGGGAACGGCTCCTCTACCTGACTGCAAAAGGGGCACGGCTGGCTGAAAAGCTGACGCTGCTTCAGGTCTCGCGCATCGAGGCCGCGCTGGCGGCGTCTGGAAGCGAAGCAGAGATCGCCACGCGGCGTTTTCTTCTCGCCATGATCTCGGAGGAAGACAGGGCGCAGGTGGAGGCCCTCGTCGGAGCAGGGAACGCGTCGCTGAACACCTCGATCAAGCAGGACAGGATAATCGGAGAGGCCTGAGATGAGCGGAGGGCATACGGGACGGACGGAGCCGCTGGCTGACGACGCGCCGCACGTGCTTATCGTCGATGACGATCAGAAGATCCGCGACCTACTTGCCCGCTATCTCTTCTCGCAGGGTTTCCGCGTGACGACTGCGCAGGACGCCGAGACAGCGCGGTGCAAGATGCGCGGGCTCGACTACGACATCGTTCTTCTCGACGTCATGATGCCGGGGATCAGCGGACTCGAGTTCGCGCGCGAGGTGAAAGCTCAACGCGACGTACCGATCTGCATGTTGACCGCACGCGCCGAGCCCGAGCAGCGGATCGAGGGGCTCGAGATCGGCGTCGACGATTACGTTCCAAAACCGTTCGAGCCGCGCGAGCTTCTCTTGCGGCTGCGCAATATCCTGCGGCGCGGGCAGATGGCGCAGGCTGCGCCGCAACCACCGTCGGACGAGGTGCGGATGGGCACGTTCGTGTTCCACATCGCGCGGGGGGAACTCAAGCGCAACGACGAGACAATCAAGCTCACGGAGCGCGAACGGGAACTCCTACGACACTTTGCACAGAAGCGCGGGCTACCCGTGCAGCGCCACGAACTCTCAACCGACGAGGCAACGGGCAACGACCGCGCCATCGACGTGCAAATCAACAGGCTTCGGCGCAAGATCGAAACCGACCCTGCCAACCCGGTCTATCTGCAGACCGTGCGCGGCAAGGGCTACATCCTCTATACCGACTAGTGTGGTGATTGCGAAGTCCGCCACCACCTGGCGGCTGGCCTCAGAGGCGGACTTCGGAATCTGAACCACACTAGACTCATTGACTTGCTGGTGTCCTCTCGATCGCGAAGTTCGTTTGGAACGCGCTGCAGATGCTGACGAACTTCGCGATCGGGACACTAGTATGTTCTTACCGGGGCGTATCTTCAATGATGGATGGGCTGCCGCGAACCGGTCGCTCAAGGGCTTCTATGCGAGCGCTGCACCAACGGTAGAGCACGGCAACAAGGCAAAAGCAGGCATTTTGCGCCTCTTCGCGGAATGGATGCCGAAGGGCCTTTATGCTCGCGCACTCATCATCATCATCGCTCCGATCGTTGTGCTCGAAGGCGTCATCGCGTTCGTGTTCATGGAGCGCCATTGGCAGAACGTGACGAGACGCCTCTCGGAAGCGACGGCACGCGATATCTCGGCACTCATCGAGATCTATGAAGCCTCGCCCCTCGAGACGGAGCACCAGCGGATCATCGAGATCGCGCGCGAACGGCTCAATCTGTCGCTGCAGATCCTGCCGAACGGCGATCTGCCGGAAGCGCGGCAAAAGCCGTTCTTCGACCTCCTCGACCGCGCGCTTTCGCGCGAGATCTCGCGCAATGTCGGGAAGCCATTCTGGATCGATACGGTGGGTCAGTCGCGGCACGTCGAAATTCGCGTCAAGCTCAGCAATGCAATTTTGCGCTTCCTCGCCGTGCGTACGCAGACCTATGCCTCGAACTCGCACATTTTCCTGCTTTGGATGGTCGGCTCCTCGGTCGTGCTGCTGACGGTCGCGATCTTGTTTCTGCGCAACCAGATCCGGCCCATTCTTCGCCTTGCGGAAGCGGCGGACGCATTTGGCAAAGGGCGGCCGGTGCCGGACGACTTCCAGCCGCGGGGCGCGCGCGAGGTGCGGCAGGCGGCGCAAGCGTTTATCGAGATGCGCGACCGCATTAAGCAGCATGTGGAGCAGCGCACGACCATGCTCGCCGGCGTCTCGCACGATCTGCGCACGGTGTTGACCCGCTTCAAGCTCGAGCTTGCGTTCATGGGCGACGGACCTGACGTTGCGGCCCTCAAAGATGACGTCGACGAGATGCAGCATATGCTCGAGGATTACCTGGCATTTGCGCGTGGCGACGGCGGCGAGGAGGCCAAGCCAACAAATCTGCGAGAGTTGCTCGAGGAGATCCACGAGGAAGCGCAAGTTTACGGGACTTCGATTGAGCTCAAGATCCGCAAGCGCAAGCGCGACCTCGTGCTGCCGCTGAAGCGGCAGGCGTTCAAGCGCGTGATCACGAACCTCGTGTCGAACGCCGTCCGTTATGGCGACCAGATCATCATCCGCGCGGCGACGGAGGGGACGTGGCTCCGTATCGAGGTGGACGACAACGGTCCGGGCATTCCTCCGTCGGAGCGGGAAAACGTATTCCGGCCGTTCTACCGCATCGACCGGTCGCGTAATCAGGATGATGGCAACAGCGGGCTCGGGCTTGCAATTGCACGCGATATCGCAAAGAGCCATGGTGGCGATATCACGCTCGGTGAAAGCTCGATGGGCGGCTTGCGCGCCATCATCTCCGTGCCGCTTTAAGTATTTGTTTTAAATATTGCTTCTCAGTCTCAACGGACGCGTCAGCACATCCATCTCACAAGCCATGCGGTCGCCAAACACGAACGCGTGAAGGGGAAGAAGTCCCGTTGTCTAAAATGTAACTATATATCATACCTTAGCTCGTGGGGTCGCCGAGCCTCACGCGAATGCGACGACGGGACCGCCACCCGTTGCCAAGTTGTGATTGCCAGCGAGTGGCCCTGCTGCCGACGGGACTGCGCTCCTCCTGCATCCCCGTCCATCTTGCTGACGCTGTCTTGCGACTTGGTCTCCTCTCTCTCTCCCCATCGATGTTCATCGGTGTGCGGGGGAGAGAGGTTAGCGCGCTGCCAAAATATTTGCCTTGATTGATACTACCGCGCGAGTTCGCGGCTGCGCGCAACCGCTGCTGCAACGGCGCGGGCCAGTAAAGGCTCTAGGCCGTTTTCCGCCGCCATCAGGACCGAGAGTGCGGCTGCCGTCGTGCCACCGGGGGACGTCACGTTCTCGCGCAGCACGGCCGCGTCCAGGCTCGAGCGATGCAGCAGCTCGCCTGCACCGGCGACCGTGGCATTGGCGAGACGCTTGGCCGTTGCTTCGTCAAGGCCCGCAGCCTGCCCTGCGCTCGCCAGGCATTCGGCGAGCAGGAACACGTACGCAGGGCCTGAGCCGGAAACCGCGGTGACGGCGTCCATCATGGCCTCATTGTCGACCCAGGCCACGTCTCCGACCGCCGCGAGCAGGCTATTGCAGAGGTCCTTCTGCTCCTCTGTCACACTTGCGTTCGCGGCGCAGACGGTGATGCCGCGGCCGATGGCGGCAGGCGTATTGGGCATGGCTCGCACCACGGCCGAGCCTGGAGCAAGGTGTGCCTCGAAACCGGCAATCGTGCGTCCGGCCGCGATCGACAGCACGAGGGTATTTGGGCCGGCAAGGCGGGAAAGGGGCGGAAAGACCTGGTCCATGACCTGCGGCTTCACGGCTACCAAGATTACGCTCGGCGGCGAGCGCAACGCTTCGATGTGCGACTCAGCCTTGACGCCGCGCTTGGCCAGGAGCGCTGCGACGTCGGGCGGCAGATGCGGGTCCTGGACTATGACGTCTGCGGGAGCCAGCCCTCTTGCGAGAAGGCCCTCGAGAAGTGCGCCGCCCATCTTGCCCGCGCCCGCGAGCACGACCGGTCCATCAACCTTGAACGTCATGTGATCTTAGACAGCCTTTCTAGGCGCGCCGGGGACCAGCGGCGACCCAGTGACGAATTGGGGCTAGGCTTGGCCCTCGGTCTGAAACATCGTCGAGACGAGAGCCTCCCGGCTTTCCTTACCTGCCCACACGACGAACTGGAAGGCCTGATAATAGCGCTCGCAGGTCTCAAGCGCCGCGCGCAGCATAGCCTCGCATTGGCCCGGAGTGGCGACGGCGCCATTCAAGAGCAGGGCGTGGCGGAACATGACGAGGCCTTCCTGCGTCCAAAGGTCGAAGTGCCCAAGCCAGAGCTGCTCGTTGATCTGTGCGATCAAGCGATACATCTCGTTTAAGCGATTATCGGGCACGCGGAAGTCGAAGGCGCAGGCAAGATGCAGTGCCTCGAGGTCATCACGCCAGTTGAGTGAGATGTGGTAATCGGTCCAATTGCCGCCGACGATCAGCGTCAGCTCGTCGTCGCCCGTGCGATCCGTTGCCCAATCATGCTCGGCGGCCAGCTGCTCCAGCAGCTCAATCGGGTTCGTGACGCGATCATAGCCCTGTTCGGACGATGCCATTATGGCTCCTTGAAGCTCGAAGCGCGGTGAAGCGCTCCTCAATAAGTATCCGTTAAGACGTATTCGTCGCTCAATTGACGCTCTGCAGCCCGGTTGCCGCTAAAGCACCCCGTGCGATTCAGTCGCTCAACTAGCGGCGACGAAAACAGAGCGATGGGCGAGTTGCAAGCGCGTGGCGTCCTTGTCCACGAACAATGTGGATGTGCGCTGAGAAACGGGCCGAGGATGGCGTTTTTGCGCTGACTTCGGTAGGCAATTGTTGAAAACAACGCGAGATGTGTGGAAACGACAAACCGGCACTCGACGGCGGCTCGCGAAGCAGCATCTCGCGCGCAATCAGACCGCAGGGCTCGGACGCGTGTGGTCCGCTTCGAGGGCCGCGATGCGTGCGCTAAGCGCTTCGGCCAGAGCTGCGAGACGCTCATTTTCCGCGCGGGCTTTCTCGGCCATCGCGCGCACGGCCTCGAACTCCTCGCGCGTGACGAGGTCCATCGTCTGGACGATGCGCTCGGTCTGTCCACGAACCACCTGCTCGACCTCGCGGCGCACTCCCTGGGCCGCACCGGCCGCATCCGTCACGAGACGTGCAAGGTCGTCGAAGAGGCGGTTGCTGGTCTGCGTCATGGGGAGATCTCCTTAAGCTTAGGCCGTGAGCTTGGCCCGTGCGGTGAGCGGACAAGCGCGCCGCAACGGGCTGCCATATTGGCGGACTATGGTGCGCCCGGCAGACGGGATCAAGGCAGAACAGGATCGCTCCCTACCGCTTTGACTTCACTGCTTGACTTCACTGCTTGACTAAACTGGCTTCTGCCGACAACGTCGCGCGCGCCCTCAACGCCAAGCACCGATCACACTGATCCGGAAAGCAGATGTCATGAGCCTTCTCGTCATTCCCTTCCCCGATATCGATCCGGTCGCGATTGCCTTCGGGCCGGTGTCGATCAAGTGGTACGGCCTTGCCTATCTGATCGGGCTCCTGATCGGTTGGCTATACGTGAAGCACCTTCTCAACGATGCGAAGCTCTGGGCGCCGGGCGCAGCACCCTTTGCAGCAGCCAAGGTCGATGATCTATTGCTTTACCTTACGCTCGGCGTGGTGCTCGGAGGGCGGCTCGGCTACGTCTTCCTCTATGAGCCGTCGACGTATCTCGCTCATCCGCTCGAGATCCTGGCCGTATGGAAGGGCGGCATGAGCTTCCATGGCGCGCTCGTGGGTTGCGGCCTCGCCACGTGGCTCTTCGCGCGGCACAATGGCGTCAGCCCGTTTACGACGATGGATCTCGCGTCGGCCGCGGTTCCGATCGGCCTCTTCTTCGGGCGGCTCGCAAACTTCATCAACGGCGAGCTCTTCGGACGCGTTACAGACGTTCCATGGGCGATGGTGTTTCCGCAAGCCAAGTTGATCTACCCCAGTGTCGAGCCGCAACCACGGCACCCGAGCCAGCTTTACGAGGCGGCACTCGAAGGCATCGTTCTGTTCGTCGTGCTAAGGCTTCTGACGCATCGCTTCGGCGCCCTCAAATCGCCCGGCGCGGTGACCGGCGCTTTCCTCATCGGCTACGGGATCGCCCGCTCGACGGTGGAGTTGGCGCGCGAGCCGCATTTCTATGTAGGTCCGTTGACGGCAGGCCAGATCTATTCGTTGCCAATGGTGGCGCTCGGCCTCCTATTTTTGTGGCGGGCGCGGGCCGCTCCCGAGGCCAGGCCCGCGGCATGAACGAGGTCAAGCCTACGGCATGAGCACGGAAGAGGTAAGCGCGGACGGCGACAACGCGAGCATGCGCGATAAGGCCGGGCGGCGGCAGACGCCGCTCGCACTGCGGCTCAAGGAGCGCATTCGTCACGAGGGGCCGATCACCATCTCGGCGTATATGCAGGCCTGCTTGCAGGATGCAGACTATGGCTACTATCGGACGCGTCCGGCCATAGGTGCCAAAGGCGACTTCATTACAGCGCCAGAGATTAGCCAAGTGTTCGGCGAACTGATCGGACTCTGGTGTGCGGTCACATGGCAAATGCTCGGCGAGCCGGCACACCTGCACCTGATTGAGCTTGGGCCCGGCCGCGGCACGCTTATGGCCGATCTCTTGCGCGCAACGCGGCTTGTGCCCGGCTTCGGCGCCGCGCTTTCGGTGCATCTCGTGGAGAGCAACGAGGTACTCGTCGATGCGCAGCGCGAGCGCCTCACCGGCATTGTGGGGCGGCTGTGCTGGCATGCCTCACTCGATGAGGCTGCAAGATCGCTCGATGGCGACGCGGCGCCCGTCCTGTTGATCGCGAACGAGTTCCTGGACACGATGCCCGTGACGCAGATGCAAATGACTTCCGCGGGGATCGCCTTGCGCGGGGTCGGCCTCGACGGCGATGGCAATCTTTCCTTTATCTCGCTGCCGGCCAAGGCGTCTGAGCCTCGCCTCGAAGGCGCCGCTGTCGGCGAGGTTTTCGAACGACAAGACTTCGCGTTCATGGCAACGCTTGGCGAGATGGCGAAGGCGCGAGCGCTAGCGGCACTGTTCATCGACTATGGACACGTCACAGCGGCGCGGGGTGAGACGCTGCAAGCGGTTCGTGAGCATGCGGCAGAGCATCCGCTCTGCTCGCCAGGGGAAGCGGATATTACAGTGCATGTCGACTTCTCGGCCGTGCTCGATGCCGGCAAGCAGGCGGGCCTCGAGACCGACGGGGCGCTCACGCAGGCGGAGTATCTCGGCCGGCTTGGCATCATGGAGCGTGCGTCCCGCCTGATGGCAGCGAACCCTTCGAAGGCCCAGATGATCGAAGCGTCGATCGCGCGGTTGATGGCGCCGTCGGGCATGGGCTCCCGCTTTAAGGTGATCGGCATGAGAGCCGGCATCTGCGACCCTCTGCCGGGGTTCGAGGGCGTAAGTAGCGAATAAGCGAGTAGCGAATAGTGAGTAAAGAAGTGGACACGGTATTCGTTGGCACTAACGCCAACCAATCATCGAAACCTTAGGGACGCGCGATGCTGAGCCCCATCGAAGCCGACAACCTCACCATTCTGCCCGGCGTTCGCCATGGGTTCTTCACCCGCAAAGGTGGCGTCTCGCGCGGCGTATATGCCAGCCTGAATTGCGGGCAGGGGTCGGACGACGATCGCGTCGCGCTCAACGAGAACCGCTCGCGCGTCGTGGCTCATCTCGGTGGATCGGCGGAGGACGTGCAAACAGTTTACCAAGTCCACAGTGCTGCCGTTCACGTCGTGGATCGGCTCATGCTGCGCGAGGAGCTGCCTAAGGCCGACGCGCTCGTCACCAAGACACGCGGCCTCGTGATCGGCGTGCTGACCGCAGATTGCGCGCCCGTATTGTTCGCCGATGCAAAGGCCAATGTCGTCGGCGCAGCACATGCCGGCTGGCGCGGCGCGATAGGCGGCGTGCTCGAAGCGACTGTCGCGGCAATGGAGGCGCAGGGCGCCGTGCGCGGGCGGATCTCGGCGGCGCTCGGCCCGTGCATCGGCGCGCGCTCCTACGAGGTGGGAGCAGAGTTCGTCGCCGAGTTCGTTAACGCAGACCCGGCCAACGCACTCTTCTTTAAGGAGCTGCCTGGAAAGAAGCGTCCGCACTTCGATCTGCCGGCGTTCGTGCTTGCAAGGCTGGCCCGCCTCGGCATCCGTACCATCGAAAGCCAGGCGCACTGCACCTACGAGAACGAATCGATGTTCTTTAGCTTTAGGCGAAAAACACACCGATCGGAGCCCGACTACGGGCGTCAAATCTCCGCCATTGTTGTGGCTTAACAGCAAAATCCACAGATTGCATGTGGATGTTGCGGACAGAATTAGCCACGAACTCGTTTTCGGCTCGATTCTGTCTGGACGGTGGCATCGCTGCTGGCTACAGGACTCATCGAGGGTACCGGCAGAGTAGAAATCACGGCCGCAAAGTTAGTACGCCGGCCGCCGGAAAAACAGCGGATCATTCAGAGGGGGACGTCATAGTGACGACCATCGATGCTGCTGCGGCGTGGCAAATGAAAAAGTCAGTCACAGGCGCAGTTTTGGCAGCCATTATCGGCCTAGGCCTCGGCGGCTGCGAGACGGGCGGCGGACTTTTTGCCATCAACTCGCCCGATACACAGGCCGGAATATTGCCGATCGCCGGGCAGCCTGCCGCTGCTCCTCAGGCTCAGGCGCAATCTGCGAAGATCGCGATTGCACCCATCATTGGTGCTCCGGAGCAAGTCGGCGCGCAACTGCAAGCTCAGCTCGCGACGAATATCGAAGCCCAGAAGATCACGGTCGCGAAGGCGGCGAACGATCCGGCTGAGTTCACTTTGCGCGGCTTTGTCACCTCAGATCGCGAGAAGACGCGGACCAAGGTTACGTACATCTGGGACGTCTTTGATCAGACCGGACGACGCGTCAACCGCATCACCGGTGAAGAGGTTGTGGTTACTCCGCAGAAAGAACCATGGGCAGCCGTCTCCGCGAATGTGATCAATACGATCGCCACCAAGGTGTCTGCTTCACTCAGCTCGTGGTTGCCGACCCAGAGCGCAGCGGCCGTTGCTTCCAATGTCACACAGGCAGGAGCGGGGCAGGTGCCCGCGACTTTTGCGGGCGCTGCCGCGCCGGCTGTCGCAGGATCGCTACAGACAGCTCCGGGTGTTGCTAAGCCGGCGACTCCAGCGCCGCAGAAGACGGCCTTTGTTTCTCAGGCGGCTGCGCCCGGCGGTCCAACGACCGGCAGCATCGCACGCGAGGGGCCGATCACAGCCATGGTGCCAAACGTCATTGGCGCACCCGGCGACGGCAGCGTTGCGCTGACGAGCGCGTTGCAGAGAGAGCTCACAAAGAGCGGCATCACGCTCTCGGACCGGGCCGCCGCGCAGACCTACAAGGTCGAGGGCAAGGTCGTTGTGGGTCAGGGCGCCAATGGCAAGCAGCCAATCCAGATTGATTGGAACGTCTGGGACGCCAAGGGCAAGAAGCTCGGCGTCGTCTCGCAGAAGAACGAGGTACCGCAGGGCTCGCTTGACGGCGCATGGGGCAAGGTCGCCGACGCAGCGGCACAGGCTGCCGTGCAAGGCATCGTGAAGTTGCTGCCGCAGCCGACGAGTACGAACTAGCAGGCCTCCGCGACCAAGCCCTGGTAAGCGCAACGCAAGTACGACAATTGGCAAATTAGGGGAGCCCAGGTGGTTTACACGCCTGGGCTCTCGCGCTAATAAGCCCGTCATCGAACCGTTGCATGAGGAACGTCCGTGCCATTCGATGCCCGGAGTGACGTTGGTAGGGGCGGCCCGCAAATGAAAATGGTTGCAGGCAATAGCAATCGCCCGCTGGCCGAGGCTATTTCCCAGCATCTGAAGATGCCGCTGGCGAAAAGTCAGGTTAAGCGCTTCGCGGACATGGAAGTGTTCGTCGAGATTCAGGAAAACGTGCGCGGCCAGGATGCGTTCATCATCCAGTCGACGTCGTTTCCGGCAAATGACAATCTGATGGAGTTGCTGATCCTCATTGACGCCATGAAGCGGGCGTCGGCACGGCGGATCACTGCCGTCATCCCCTATTTCGGCTATGCGCGCCAGGATCGCAAACCTGGTCCGCGCACGCCCATCTCGGCCAAACTCGTTGCCAACCTGATCGAGCGCGCCGGCGCCGACCGCGTGCTGACGGTCGATCTTCACGCCGGGCAGATCCAGGGCTTCTTCGACATTCCGACCGACAACCTTTTTGCAGCGCCCGTCATGGTGCGCGATATCGAGGAGCGCTACGGGACGAAGAACCTCGTCGTCGTATCGCCGGACGTCGGCGGCGTGGTACGTGCCCGTGCCCTCGCCAAGCGCATCGATGTGCCGATCGCGATTTGCGACAAGCGGCGCGAGCGGCCTGGCGAATCCGAGGTGATGAACGTCATCGGCGACGTCATGGGCAAGCGCTGCATTCTTATCGACGACATCGTCGACAGCGGCGGCACGATCGTGAACGCCGCGGAAGCACTGCTTTCCAAGGGTGCAACCGAGGTGCTCGCCTATGCGACGCATGGCGTCCTGTCAGGAGGCGCGGTTTCGCGAATTCAGAATTCCAAGCTCAAGGCCCTCGTGATCACAGACACCATTCTGCCGACCGAAGCTGTGCAGGCGGCCCGCAACATCCGTGTGGCGTCCATTGCGCCGCTCATCGGCGAGGCGATCTTGCGCACCTCGCGCGAGGAAAGCGTCTCGAGCCTGTTCTACTGAGTCTGGTCCATACCAGCGCGTTTCGGAGCCTCAAAGCTCACGGGTCATGAGAATAGGCAAGCCCCACCGCGTGCGCGCCATCGTGCAGGCATCGTCGCCAACCTCACAGGCGCGGCAAACCTCCGGGCGATCGGCATAGACCGAGCACGCGGTTACGACACCGACGGTCCCAAGCAGCGCACTACAGCGATCTCCCTCACAGCGCATGCGGTTTGCCCTGAGGTCCACTCGCGATTGCGGGAGGCGCTCGATGGCGGCGTCGCTCTCGGTTGAGAACCGCGGCCATTCGCTCGAGTACGAGCAGCAGGCACCGCATGTCGTGCAGGGCGAGATTGTCTCGGTCATCTCGACCTCATTCCGGGATGAAAATGCGAACTCGATCTCAGACGATCTAGAGTAGCGCATCTGACGTTTGGTCCCCGCTTGCGGCAGGTCTCGTCACCAAACGTCATTTGAAAAAGCTACAATAGAATCATAGAGTTGCTAGTGTTCCTGCTGGTTCCGATACTTGCTCCGAACCGCACTCCAGGGGGAGGCAAATGTCGAAACCGGAACACTAGATCAGTCCCGCGATAAAAAATCGAAGCCGCCCGTTAGCGGGGCGGCTTCGAAATCTTCTTTTTGTACTGCGGACGCTCGCCGGAGCCGTTACGCTCTTTGCGCGCTTGACGGCTCAGAGGTTAGGGCTCGTGGGAGCAAGCTGGCAGCGTAACGAGCCTTAAGCGGCTTCGATGTTCGCGACAGCGATCTTGCCGGTGCGGCGATCTTCCTGAGTGTCGAACGCGACCTTCTGGCCTTCGGCGAGGCCACGCATGCCTGCACGCTCAAGAGCGGTTGCGTGGACGAAAACATCCTTGCCGCCGTTGTCCGGCGCAATGAAGCCGTAGCCCTTTTGGTCATTGTAGAATTTAACGGTGCCCTTTTCCATAGGGGTATTCCTTGTCTGTTCAATTCAATTCCAGATGCGGTCCACAAGCGTTGTGCTTGCGGGCGCGAAGTCTCGATTTTTGGGGGGGTTTGTGCGTGCGCCCGGCGACGCCTGGACGTAGCGGCCCTGTTGTCCGGCCAAAGTCGATGCGTGCATATAGCGCCAATCGGCCAACTTAACAAGCGCCGATGCGCGGTAGGTGTCATTACTAAATGTTGTACTCAAACGGGAATTAACGGGCCGCCCTAGATCATGCACCGGACGAGGCGCACGCGGCGCAGCGTCCGCGCAGCTCCAACGTCATGGATGTGACGGCAAACTTAGCCTTCTTGGCCCAAGCGCTCAGGGCTTCAACAGCGCGGCTCTCGTCGAATTCCGTGACTATTCCGCAGTCACTACAAATTGCGAAAATCGCCGCGCCCTGGTGGCGTGCATGGCTGCAGGCGACGAAAGCGTTGAGGCTTTCGAGACGATGCGCCGACCCTCGCGCGATGAGGCGGTCAAGCGCGCGGTAGACCGTCTGGGGTGCAAGCGTCGCCTGGCTGCGAAGCTGATCGATGATCTCATAGGCGGAGACGGGGCGGCCGGCTCCACGAAGGGCGTCGACAATCATCTTGTCCTGCTCCTCAGCCGGGCGACGTTTCGTCGATTTGGGCGGCAGCGGCATACCGGGCCTCTCATTCGGCTTTCCGAATACCTACTTTACATTAGCTTTCGGGGCGGCACATTGCCAAATGCGGCGATGGCCGGTATAAGGCCGCCATCTCAAGCAGCTGCGAGAGAACCGCACGGCACCCTTGGAGGCCGGAGGCGGAGTTTGGGGCCTCTCAGGGCCCTTTTTCTATTGGAGAAAATGCCATGGCCGAGATTTTCGAGCTCAAAGCCACGGCGCGCCCGCGTGCAGGCAAGGGGGCCGCACGCCAAGCTCGCCGAGAAGGAAACGTACCTGCCGTCATCTACGGAGACGGCAAGCCTGCCGAGACCATTGCCGTTGAAGGCAATGAGCTCGTGAAGCAGGTCCTCAAGGGCCACTTCACATCGACCGTTTTTGACGTTGCGGTCGGGGCGACCAAAATTCGCGTCATTCCCCGTGACGTGCAAGTCGACCCTGTCAAGGATCAGCCTATCCACGTCGACTTCCTGCGCATCGGCACAGACGGCATCATTCGCGTTGCGGTCCCGGTTCGATTTGTAAACCACGGCTTGTCGCCGGGCCTCAAGCGCGGTGGCGTTCTCAATATCGTGCGCCATGACATCGAGGTGTACTGCCCTTATGATCGCATTCCGACGTTTTTCGAGGTCAATCTCGAAGGTCTCGAGATCGGCCGCTCCGTGCATATCTCGTCGGTGCAGATGCCGGACGGCGTAAGGTCGGTCATTGCCAGCCGTGACTTCACGATCGCAACCGTCGCCGGCGCCAAGAAGGAAGATGAGGCCGCCGCCGCTGCAAGTGCCGCCGCCGCCGAGGGTGCCGCCGCACCTGCCGCCGACGCAAAGGCCGGTGCTGCCGCCAAGCCGGGTGCTGCTCCCGCCAAGGCCGCCGCTGCCGCTCCTGCCAAGGGTGGCGCCGCGCCGGCCAAGGCCGCTGCTGCTCCGGCCGCGAAGAAGAAGTAAGCACGCGCTTGCTCTTGCGTCATCGAGCTGGCGCATCAGAAGATCCGGCCGGCGTCGTACTTCGGCGCCGGCCTTTTTGTTGAACCAGGGCCTTATCGTCCCATGAAGCTTTTCGTCGGCCTAGGCAATCCAGGAAGCGAATACGCGGGGAACCGGCACAACGTCGGTTTCATGGCCGTGGAGCAGATCGCGTCGGCGCATCGCTTCGGGCCGTGGAAGAAGAAGTTTCAAGGCTTCGCTGCGGATGGCGAGATCGCGGGCGAGAAGGTTCTGCTTTTGAAGCCCGAAACCTACATGAACGAGAGTGGACGTTCGGTTGGGGAAGCAGCGCGATTCCTGAAAATTCCGGAAGATGGCATCGTCGTGTTCTATGACGAGATCGACCTCGCGCCGGGCAAGCTCAAGGTGAAGACTGGGGGCGGCAATGCCGGACACAACGGCTTGCGCTCGATCTCGGCGCACCTCGGCAACGATTATGTGCGCGTGCGCATCGGGGTCGGGCATCCCGGGGCCAAGGAGCTGGTCGCTCGTTGGGTGCTCAGCGACTTTGCCAAGGCCGATCGCGAGTGGCTCGCGCCGCTTCTAGACGCCATCGCCAGGTCGGCCGCGCGGCTCGCCAAGGACGACCAGTCGCGCTTCCTGACGGACGTTGCCAAGCTCCTCGGCGAAGAGCCGGATCCGCGCAAGGCGAAGGCCACGCCGACTCCGGCCGAGGCTCCTGCCCCCGCGCCGCGTGGCGCCAGGGGTGTGCATCCTGCCGGTGAACGGGCCGGCAAGCGCGAAGGGGCTTTGGCCGAGAACCTCAGGAAGTTTCTAGAGGGCCGGAAGCCCAAGGATTAGCGGTCGCGCCCGGCCGCGACGGCCGTTCTTCGCACCGGCGCGGCAAAAATGGGCGAGAAGATTTGCCGATCGCCGCGACTGCCATGATCCTATCGGATGACTACGGTATAAGGCGAACCAGACGCTCGAGGGAGACGCTGTGGGATGAGCCTTAACGACCTCAAAACCGGATTTCAGAAAACCAAGAAAGTCCGCCGCGCGTGGAGCCTCTACAAATGGGCTGAACGCATCCGGAACTGGCACGACTGGTATGCCTGGATCTCCGGCTTCCTGCAAACCAAGGCTGGCGTGGCCGCCGCACTCGGCTCGACGGCGATGCTGACCACGGCGGCGGTGGTCACGCACAACATCGTTGCCGATCCCTATTCGGCGCCGTTCGAGCAGACGGAAATCAAGCCCATCGCCCTCGCCCCGCCCAAGGCGGAGCCCGAACGGCAGACGCAAAGCACGCTGATCTTCGCCATTGAAGGCCGCGACAAGGCAGGCCGGCGCAGCACATTCGATGTCGTGGTTGCGAAAAAGGAGTTCCTTTGGGTGCGCGGCAGCTCGGAGCAGCTCGAGAAGGAAGGCCGTGTCGTCACCGACGCTGAACTTGCGAGCGACGTTCTGGACGAGGAAGTGCGGCGCGGCCTTGGCAACGCGAAGGAAATTGTCGCGGTCGGCACGGCGTCGCAGGAGGGCGATGCACGGGAAGAAACCGAGCGCGCGCTGCGCCGCGCCCAGCGCACCGCTGAGCTCGTCGGCTCGGCCATTGGCGGCACGACGCCAGTCTCGACCCTCAACCTCGGCCAGTACCGCGATCCCTGCCCCACGTGCGATAAGGGCGGCACCAACTGGCAACGGCCCTTCATGGTCATAGCGGTGAAGGAGCTGGAAGCAGGTGCCAATCTCGGCGAAGCGTTGGCCGATGCCATGTCCGGCAAGCAGAAGCTGCCAAGCCCCAGGAGCTACTCGGCGTTTGAGCTCACGAAAGTGCGGTAAGGACTGATCGCGATCAGCTGTGCAGGCTCAGCTATGCAGGCCTGGGGCCTCGTGGCCGGTGCGTGCGACGTACTCCGTGTAGCCGCCGCCGTAGGCGTGCACGCCGTCGGGGGTCAGCTCGAGGACGCGGTTGGAGAGGGCTGCAAGAAAGCGCCGATCGTGTGAGACGAAGAGCATGGTGCCCTCGTAGTCGGCGAGCGCCCGGATCAGCATCTCTTTCGTCGTCATGTCGAGATGGTTCGTCGGCTCGTCGAGAACGAGGAAGTTCGGCGGATCATATAGCATCTTGGCCATGACGAGGCGCGCTTTCTCGCCGCCGGACAGCACGCGGCACCGCTTCTCAACGTCGTCGCCGGAGAAACCGAAGCAGCCGGCGAGAGTGCGCAGCGAGCCCTGCCCCGCCTGCGGAAACGCGTCCTCGAGGGTCTCGAAGATCGTGCGCTCGCCCTTGAGAAGATCCATGGCGTGCTGGGCGAAGTAGCCCATCTTGACGCTGCTCCCGACTGCGACTGAGCCTGCGTCCGGTGAGGTCGAGCCCGCCACGAGCTTCAGAAGCGTGGACTTGCCAGCGCCGTTGATGCCCATGACGCACCAGCGCTCCTTGCGGCGGACGTGGAAGTCCAGGCCCTCATAGATGCTGCGGCTGCCGTAGCGCTTGTGGACGCTTTTCAAGCTGACGACATCCTCGCCGGAGCGTGGTGGCGGCTGGAACTCGAACTGCACCGACTGGCGGCGTTTCGGAGGCTCAACGCGGTCGATCTTGGCGAGCTGCTTGACACGGCTTTGCACCTGGGCGGCGTGGGAGGCGCGAGCCTTGAAGCGCTCGATGAAGCGGATCTCCTTGGCGAGCATCGCCTGCTGGCGGTCGAACTGCGCCTGCTGCTGCTTCTCGGCGAGCGCACGCTGCTGCTCATAGAACTCAAGGTTGCCGGAGTAGGCAGTCAGCGCGCCGCCATCGATCTCGACGACCTTGGTGACGATGCGGTTCATGAACTCGCGATCGTGCGAGGTCATCAGCAGCACACCCTCGTAGCCCTTGAGGAAATCCTCGAGCCAGATGAGGCTTTCCAGATCCAAGTGGTTGCTCGGCTCGTCGAGCAGCATGGCGTCGGGGCGCATGAGGAGCACGCGGGCGAGGGCGACGCGCATCTTCCAGCCGCCCGACAAGGCGCCGACGTCGCCATCCATCATCTCCGGGCTGAACGAGAGGCCGGCCAGCACCTCGCGCGCCTGGCCTTCAAGCGCATAGCCACCAAGCTCCTCAAAGCGGGCCTGCACCTCACCGTAGCGCTCGATGATCTCCTCCAACTCGCCGGCGCGGTCGGGATCGGCCATGGCGGCCTCGAGGTCCTTGAGCTCGGTCGCGATCTCGCTCACCGGACCGGCTCCGTCCATGACCTCGGCGACGGCGCTCTTGCCCGACATCTCACCGACGTCCTGGCTGAAATAGCCGATGATGACGCCGCGATCGACCGACACCTGCCCCTCATCGGGCTGCTCCTGCCCGATGATCATGCGGAAAAGCGTCGTCTTGCCGGCCCCGTTCGGACCGACGAGACCGACTTTCTCGCCGCGGTTGAGGGCGGCAGACGCCTCGATGAAGACGATCTGATGGCCGTTCTGCTTGCCGATATTGTCGAGACGAATCATTTGCGCGGCGCTCGGGGCGGGTTGCGTTCAAGTGAGGGCTGTGGCGATGCAAAGAGGCTCTTCGAGAGCACGCGGGGCGAGAGCGAGCAAGACCCGGCAACGGTGGGTCGCGGACGTCTACGCCGCGACCCCCTGGGCCATATTTGCCAATTGGGAAACCGTTACCTCGGCGTGCGCGGCTCCGGCGCAGCCGGCATCAGCTTGCGGCCTTCTCAGCGCCGTTGCGTTCGCGCTTCTCGATCTTGGCCGTTCTCTTCTGGGCATTCTTGGCCTTGCGCTGCTTGGCTTGTATGCGCTTGCGGCGCTGGTCTGACATGGTCGGCATTAAGCATTCTCCGTTGGCTCGTATTGCGAGCCCCTTTGATCATGCCGTGTTTCGCACCGCAATCCCCAAGCATCCTTGAGTGTGCCGCCCCGCTTGCCCGCCGAGACGAATTGTATCCGCTCTCGGAGGCAAGACTTCGACGGCAAATCAGTGCATAAAGTTCCAGTTTAATGGGCAAGATCGGGGGATCTATCATGCGGATTTTCGGAGTTCTCTTTGGCGCAATCGTCTCGGCGTTCCTTCTCAGCGCACCAGCACGCGCCGAGAAACTCGACGTGTCGATCGTGACCTGCCAGCAGCTTACCGATGCGCTCGACCACGGCAGCAAGGACGATCAGTTCGGGATGGGCGTGATCCTCTACTGGATCGCTGGCTACTCCGGCACCGACGAGCAGGCCACCATCATCGATTTTGGCGCCATGAAAACAGACTTCGAGAAGATTGTCGCCCAGTGCCGGGAGCAGCCAAAGGTCGGCGTGTTGACAATGGCGGCAAAGTTCCTCGGTGAAAATGCAACGCCGCAGGGAAAGGATGCGATCGATATCGCAACCATCACCTGCGAGAAGGTCCTCAACACCGACAAGAAGGACGAGGAGGGCTTGAGCCTGATCCTGATGTGGCTCGCCGGCTATCACGCCTCGGTCAACAACGACATGGTGTTTGATTCGGAAGTATTCGAAGAAAGCGTCAACAATATCGGCCAGTACTGCACTGAGAATACAGGCGTCGGATTCTTCACGGCGGCGCAGAAGTACATGACGGCAGAATAGCAAGATCCCCTTTCCCCGCACGGACGGGAAGGGGGGATATCGTGCAGCATTGCGTCTCAGGCCCGGCCGGTGTAGCCCAGCGCCAGATAAACCTCGAGGTTTCCTCCACATGGGCTTCAAGTGCGGCATCGTGGGCCTGCCGAACGTCGGCAAGTCCACTCTCTTCAATGCGTTGACGCAAACGGCGCAGGCCGAAGCGGCGAATTACCCGTTCTGCACGATCGAGCCGAACGTCGGCGAGGTCGGTGTGCCGGACGAGCGGCTCGACAAGCTCGCGGAGACGGCCAAGTCGCAGGCGATCATTCCGACCAGGCTCACGTTCGTCGATATCGCGGGACTGGTGCGCGGCGCGTCCAAGGGTGAGGGCCTCGGCAACAAGTTTCTATCGCATATCCGCGAGGTGGACGCGGTCGCCTACGTGTTGCGCTGCTTCGAGGACGACGACATTACCCATGTCGAGAACCGCATCGACCCGCTTGCCGACGCCGAGGTGGTCGAGACGGAGCTCATGCTCGCCGACATGGATAGCCTCGAGAAGCGCATCGCCGCCACCGAGAAGAAAGCCAAGACCGGCGACAAGGACGCCAAGGCGCTGTTCGCCGTGATGGAGAAGGCGCTCATTCCCCTGCGCGACGGCAAGCCGGCGCGTGCCGCCGACATCACGCCGGAGGAGATGCCTCTCTTCCGCGGACTGCAACTCATGACCTCGAAGCCGGTCGTCTATGTTTGCAACGTCGAGGAGAGCTCGGCTGCAAACGGCAATGCCTACTCGAATAGAGTTGCGGAGCGTGCCCGCGCGGAGGGGGCGCAGTACGTCGTAATCTCGGCCAAGATCGAGGCCGAGTTCGCGGGCCTTCCGGATGAGGACCGCCGGGAGTTCCTGGCCGAGATGGGGCTAACCGAGCCAGGCCTCAATCGCTTGATCCGGGCCGGCTACGCGCTGCTCGACCTCGTCACATATTTCACGGTGGGGCCCAAGGAAGCGCGTGCGTGGACCATTACGCGCGGCACCAAGGCGCCGCAGGCTGCCGGCGTCATCCACACGGACTTCGAGAAGGGGTTCATCCGGGCCGAGACGATTGCCTTCGAGGACTACGTCGGGCTTGGCGGCGAGGTGGGCGCCAAGGACGGCGGCAAGATGCGCCTTGAAGGCAAGGAGTACGTGGTCAAGGACGGCGACGTGATGCACTTCCGCTTCGCGAATTAGTCCAGTACGTTAACTCTAGCTTCGCCACGGCCGGCTCGAGCAGGAACGCTCTGCGGCCGCTTGCGTTTGCGCGTCAAAGGCAAACGGCAGGTGGTGTCATGATCACAGCAAAGCGAATCGCTTTAACATCGACCTCGATCGCGCTCGCGGCTGCGCTTTCGGCCGCGGCGCTCGCTCAATCGAGCGGTGGCGGCGGGACCTCCGGAGGCGCCGCTGGCGCTGGCGGCGACACGAGCTCCGGCACGGGTGCGACGGCGACTGGATCCTCAAATTCTCAACCCACGACACCTGGATCGACCGTGCCGCTCGGCAATGTCGAGCAGGGCACGACGGGCTCGGGCTCGGTGACCCCGGAAACACGCCAACCGCAACTCGACGAATATCCGCTCGGAGGCGGGTCGGGTGCGAGCGGCACCGGCGACGGTACGGGGCAGCCCGGCGCGCGACGGGGAACGCGAAACTACGGTGGTGGAGTGCCGCGCGGGCGCGAAGCAACGAGCGGCGCGACCACAGACACGCGCAGGGCGAGCAACGAGCCGGACCCTAAATCGGTCAAAGCCTGCATGGACATCTGGGAGCCGGCAACGCACATGTCGAAGCAGGAGTGGCGGGCGACGTGCAGGCGCACGTTGCGGTCCACGCCGATCGATGTGCTCGGCACGCCGTGACGGGCAGGATGTGAAGCCATCAGATCCGCTGGGCGAGGTAGTCGGCGAGTGACGTGGGGAGGAGGCGCCTCGCGGCGGCGGCGAGGTAGGTCGGAATCGTAACCATGTAGCGGCGGCGCGGGTGAGCGCTCTCGACGGCGTGAACGAGCTTCCAGGCGCAGCTTTCCGGCTCGAGCTTGAAGGTCTCCTTGCCGCCACGCTGCATCATGGCGAGGCGCGCAAGATATGCGTCCCGATGGGCAGAGCCTTCGATATCGACCGTCTTGGAAAAATTCTCGAGCGCCCGCTCGACGAAGCGCGTGCGGATGGGGCCAGGCTCGATGATGGCGATTTTGATGCCGGTGCCGGCGAGCTCATGATGCATGGCGTCGCTCAAGGCTTCGAGCGCGAATTTGGCCGCACAATATGCACCGCGATATGGAACCGAGACAAATCCGAGTACCGACGAGCATTGTACGATGCGGCCGCCGCCGTTCGCACGCATGGCAGGGATGATACGGCGCGTCAGCTCGTGCGTGCCAATGAAGTTGACCTCGAGCTGGCGGCGCAGGACGTCGGATGTCAGGTCCTCGACGGCGCCGACCTGGCCATAGGCAGCATTGTTGAAGAGCGCGTCGAGCTTGCCGTCCGTTCGCCGCAGGGCCTCCGCGGCGCAGGCCGCGATCGATACCTGATCCGCAAGCTCGAGCGAGAGCGCCTCGACGCCGACGTCACGCTCGAGCATCGCGAGATCTTCGGCTCGGCGCGCCGTTGCGAGCACGCGCCAGCCGCGCGCCTTCATGAGGCGGGCCGATGCCAGGCCGATGCCGGATGAGCAGCCGGTGATGAGGATTGATCTTTTTGCCATGTCTTCAAACGCTTGCGCTTCTTTCTCCGCCGGTATCAATCGCCCTTGAACCATTTGTCGTGAAGGGCCTGGTAGGAGCCGTCCTCCTTCATGGTGAGAAGGGCGGCGTTGATCTCGCGGCGGAGCTGATTGCCGGGCTTGAAGGCGATGCCGTAATCCTCCTTGCGGAAGACGGGGCCAACGACGCGGACCTTGCCTTTGCCGTCATGGGCGGCGTAGTGCTGCAGCACCGGTGCGTCGAAGACCACCGCATCCGCGGTTCCCGCGGCAAGTGCCGCGTAGGCGTCCGAGATCTGGGCAAACTCGATCACTTGTGCCTTCTCCTTGCGGACAAAGGCTGCGGCCGTACTGCCACGCGTCGTCGCGACTTTCTTGCCGGGAAGATCGGCAGGCCCAGAGATGGCGCCACGGATCTCTTGCACGGTCAGCGACGCGGTGAGCTGCGCCGTGTAGTAGGCAACAAAGATGACGCCGACGAACATCCAAAGCACTGCCAGGATGCGCGCCAGCCAATGGCGCGGCATCTGCTCGGCCTGCGTCGCGAGCGTCGACGTTGCCCACCAGATCGCGTGGAAGATGCCGGGGATATAGGCCTTGCCGGGAATGATGCCTTCAGGGTGTCCCCGCTCGATGAACCAGATGACATGGGCCGGAACGATCACCAGCACTGCGGCGATAGCGAGCCAGACAAGCAAGGTCGGCGAGAGTAGCAACCTCAGGATGCCTTCGAGCGGGTTTGCCGTGCCGCCGCCATCGCTGCCACGCACCAGAATCTGCAGGCCCGCGTCCAGCATGGGAAGCGAAAAATCGAACTCGCGCTCGCGATCGGCGGTGATCGAGATGGCGGAGATCGCAAGATCCGATTCGCCCGTGCGTACGGCCTCGAGCAGTGACTTGACGTCTGGCATCGTGACCAGCGTCGTCGCGAGCTTCAGGCGCTCGGCAATGCCGTTCCAGAGTTCGATGCTGAAACCGGTGAGCTTGCCGTTGTCTTCGATGACGAGAGGGGGAATGACGCGAGTTGCAACGCGCAGTGTTCTGCTTGCTGCGGCTGGATCGGCCTGCGGCGCTGGCTCAGCCGTTGCCAGCGACCCGGCCACGACGATCAGAAGCGCTGCCAGCGCAGCACGAAAAACTGCCCGCATGTAGTTCCCCCAAGTGGCGTAGATGCTCGCCCCTACGAGCGATCCCGATGCCGCTTAGCCATTTGGATACCCTTCCCCCCAAAAGGGGAGGGAGCAGCCCGTGCGGCCGAGCGCGCGAAGTAATGGTAGACCCGTATCAGCCGTTTATCACGACGACCACGCCGGCGACCAGGAGAGCGATGCCGACGACCTCGCGCAGTGTCACCTTTTGGCGCCACAAGTTGCGCGCGACGGCGAACGCAAGCAGGATCTCGATGAGTGCAAGCGTGCGCACGAGGGCAGCGCTTTGCAGTGCGAAGGCCAGAAAGTAAAATTGGGATGCGGCCGATCCCATGAAGCCTGCGACGAGCGACGGCCGCCAGGCTCGCGCGATCTTGACGAGCGTGTGGCGCTCTCGCAGATGGATATAGACTGTCATTAGAAGCGTTTGCGCAAATAGCGCTACAAAGAGCGCGGTAATTGCGCCGACGAGATAGCTCGCGGCCCCGAGCTCGCCGATGCCGGCGCGGTAGCCAATGGACGTGAAGCCGAAAAAGGCGCCGCCCGCGAGGCCCAGTGCTGCGGATTTCCAGGCCGTGCCCGGCTCAAGCTCTCCGTCGCGTGGCCAGGACACCATGAGCACCCCTGCGGTGGCGATGAGAATGGCGACGCCTGCTGCAAAGGAGACGACCTCGCCGAGCAGGATGACCCCCATCAGCGCCACCCAGACCGGTTCGATCTTTATGAGCGCGGTGGTGACCACGAACGAGCGATCCCGCATGGATGCAAGCATGAGCGCTGTGCCGATGCACTGCGAAATGGCGGCGGCAGCAATCCAGGCGAGTGCGGGCCCTGTCGGCAGAGGTAGCGGCTCTCGCAGCAATAGCGCGGCGAGGACAACGTAGAGGCAGGAGAACGGCAGGCCGAACAAGAAGCGGACGTGCGTCGCGCCGATGGTGCCGAGGGACGCCGTCAGCTCGAGCTGCATGGCGATGCGGCCCGTCTGCACGACGGCCGCTGCCAGCGTGAAGACGATCCAGAGCCAGTCGGGGGGGTTGTTCATACGGACATTCCCTCACCCCGTTCGCGCTCACGCGCAGCGGAGAGAGGGTTAGGGCTGCGCAAGCTGTTGCCCCTCATCCCGACCCTCTCCCCATTTCGCTTCGCTGCATGGGGAGAGGAAGCTAGTGTTACTTCTCCTCGAGGAGGCGGCGGGCGATGACTTGCGCCTGGATCTCGGCGGCACCTTCGAAGATGTTCAGGATACGCGCGTCGCAGAGAACGCGGCTCACCGGGTATTCGAGCGCAAAGCCGTTGCCGCCGTGGATCTGCAGGGCACAGTCGGCGTTGGCCCAGGCGACGCGGGCGCCGAGGAGCTTCGCCATGCCGGCCTCGAGATCGCAGCGGTGGCCCTCGTCCTTCTCGCGCGCGGCGAAGTAGGAGAGCTGGCGGGCGATCATGGTCTCGACCGCCATCATCACGACCTTGTTGGCGACGCGCGGGAAGGCGTAGATCGGCTTGCCGAACTGGACGCGGTCGAGCGCGTACCTGAGGCCGAGATCCATGGCGCACTGGGCGACGCCGACGGCGCGGGCGGCCGTCTGGATGCGGGCGCCTTCGAAGGTGTTCATGAGCTGCTTGAAGCCCTGGCCCTCGACGCCGCCGAGCAGGTTCTCAGCCGGCACCTCGAACGCGTCGAAGGAGATTTCGTACTCCTTCATGCCACGGTAGCCCAAGACCTCGATCTCGCCGCCGGTCATGCCCTTGGCGGGGAACGGCTCGGCGTCGCTGCCGCGCGGCTTCTCGGCAAGGAACATTGAAAGGCCCTTGTAGCCCTTCTCTTCCGGGTTGGTGCGCGTCAGCACGGTCATGACGTCGGCGCGGACGGGATGGGTGATCCAGGTCTTCTGACCGGTGATTTTGTAAACCTCGCCATCCTTGACGGCACGGGTCTTGAGGGATGCGAGGTCCGAGCCCGTGTTCGGCTCGGTAAAGACAGCCGTCGGCAGAATCTCGCCGGTTGCGATCTTGGGTAGATACTTGGCCTTCTGCTCGGGCGTGCCATTGTGCAAAATCAGCTCGCCCGCGATCTCGGCGCGGGTGCCGAGGGAGCCGACGCCGATGTAGCCGCGCGACAGCTCCTCCGAGACGACGCACATGGCAAGCTTACCTAGCCCCAGGCCGCCGAATTCCTCGGGCAGCGTCAAGCCGAACACGCCAAGCTCAGCGACCTTGCCGATGATCTCGAGCGGGATGTATTCATTGGCGAGGTGCCACTCGTGGGCATGGGGCACAACCTCGGCCTCGGAAAACTTGCGCATCTGATCATGGATGCCGGCCATGGTCTCGTCGAGGCCGGAGTTTCCATAGGTAGTCGCGCCTTGAGCGTGCTTGATGAATTCCGCAAGCTCTGCCTTGACGCCCTCGGCGGCACCGGCCGCGACGACGTCCGCGACCGCGTCCTCATACTTGCGAATCTCGGCCCTCGGCACACCGAGCGCCTCTGGGCGGATGATCTCGAGCTGGCTCATCGGTATCCCGCCAGCGATCTGAGCGCCGTACTCGCCGAAGGCTGCCACGAGGAGCAGTTGCTCGAAGCGACCGAAGGCGCCTTCCCCGTGTAGGCGCCCCGCCCAGAGGTTCATCTGCCGCAAGGCCTCGACAGTGGTCGCTAGCCAGGCAAGGCCGTGTGCGGCGTGCTGAGCTGCGTCTATGCCGCCGGTTTCCTGGATCTTGATGCGGACGCCCGCTTTGGCAAGGCTCAGGACTCGATCAGCCGCCTCGACGACCTCGGCTGTACACTCGATGAGCTTTTCTGGCCCCTGCTCCAACAAGCCTGCCTCTGCCTTAAGCTGCGCAATCGACATTCAAATTTCCTCCCGCGGGTCCAGCGCATCCGGACGCATTAGACCGGCAGCCGATATCAGACCGCCGCCATAAGCTTTTCGAACAAGCAAATTAGCCCGCTCCCCAGGCAAGACAATCAGAAATTGCGCGACAGGATCGCGCGGCCTCGGCTCATTCGGCGGGGACGTGTCGTTCAATTCCACGGGCGTGGCAACGCTCCCATATTAACGCTTATCGTCCAATACTTGCTTGTACCGCCACCGGGTGTGGACCAGAGCCGCGGCGGGGGGTAGGTTGCGCGCCAGAATCGAGAAGACTTCCTCGCCCACGTAAGGACGGCATGCAGCGCTACCGCACTCTTCTTAAAGCCATTTACCGGCTTTACGAGCACTCCGGCTTCGCCATGGCTGGAGCGGTGGCGTTCTCGTTCGTGGTGTCGCTGTTTCCCTTCTGCATTTTCGTCGGCGCAGTGGCCGGCCTATTCGGCGGCCGGCCGCTCGCGTCCGAGGCAGTCTCGCAACTATTCCAGATTCTTCCGCCGGCCGTCGCACAAGCGCTCGTGCCACAAGTGGAAGCCATCATGGGGCAGAGCCGTATCGACCTTCTGACCTTCGGCGGCTTCCTGGCGTTGTTCTTCGCAACGAGCGCGCTCGAGACGCTGCGGGCTGCACTGAACGGGGCTTACCGGGTGCGCGAAACGCGGCCTTACCCTGTTTGCCTCGGGCTCAGCATGTTTCTAGTATTCGTCAGCGCCGTCTCGATGCTGGTCATGACCTGGGCGGTGGTCGTCGGGCCACTGCTTGCCGCCAAGTACGAGCCATCGCTGACGCGAACGGTACTCAACTCCATGCTCGATTCAACGTGGCTTGCACCGGTCTTCCGGTATGCGCTCGCGGGCGGCGTCATTGCGGTGCAGCTGACCGCGTTCCACCTGTGGCTCGCGGCCGGCAAGCGGCGGTTCGCAGACGTGTGGCCCGGAATTGCGCTCTCAGTCGTGCTCTGGCTCGCGATCGCCGGCTTCTACTCCTACTATCTGAGCCTCAGTAACTATGCGCGTTTCTATGCGGGCCTCTCGCAATTGATGATCGCGCTCATCTTTTTCCAGTTTACGGCCTTCATTATCATCCTCGGCGCCGAGCTCAATCGCGGCATCATGGAGATCAAGAAGCTTACCAACGGGCGCGCGGCCGAGTAGGCGGGGCTACGCTTCGGGACAGCCCACCTCCATCAGTTCATTTGTCACTCAATTTACTTGGCAGGTGGTCTCGTATTTCGCGCAGGCTTGAGCGTTGCCCTGCTTGCACTGCGACTGCCACGTGCCGCAGCCGGGCTTTTTCCACGGCGCGATCTCGAAGCCCTTCTTGGTCTGCTTCCAAACGCATTTGCCGTTCACCAGCGTCTCGTTCTTGCTGCACTTTTTCGGCTCGGGTGGAGCCGTGCGCTTGGGCTTCGCCGTGCGGGGCTCGTCGTCGCTGTCCGGGGCGGGGCTCGTGATCTCACGACGGCTCAGCCGAACGATGCTTTTGCCGCGCTCGGGCAGCACGACACGATAGCATGTGCCAGCGCCATCGGCGATCATCCAGGGATGGGTGAGAAAGGTCTTCTGCGTGACCTCTTGGCCTGGATCGATATTGCCATACGGTCGGCCCGTACCGTTGAAGTCGATCCAATAGAGGCTGCGGTGGACGCCGGTATCGTTGATGAATGTGATTGAGGCCGGGGTATCGGAGTTCTTGGAGCGGACGTACTTCATGGTCTCGCAAGAGTTGTCCTTGAAGGCAGCCGCAGCGTTTGCCGAGGGCGGCGCATTGGCGGCAGCAGGATTGCCGGACGCCGAGGTGATGTCACGGAGCTTCTTGGGAGGAGCGCTGCCCTCCTTGCGCCAAACCGTGCGGCCGGCAAGGTCGAGCGTGATAAAGACGTTGCCGCTCTCGTCGACCAGCTCGACGCCGAGATCTGAGCGGCCCGTCTCGGAATAGCGAATTTCCGGGGTGCCATTGCTCCGCTGCTCGAACCAGCTCTTGGGGCCACGCTGGAAGAAGGTTCCTTCGTTGTAGCTAACCTCGGTTACGTTGGCGACCGTTACAACCGCGGCCGCCGGAGCGCTGGCAGACGGAGCGCCGGCAGCCGAGGCTGGCGCGGCGCCCGCTAGCTTCTTGACGTAGGCGCGCGCGAGGTCAGCATGAAAGCCCGTCGGATAGTTGGCCAAGAACGCGTCCCACGCGTCGACGGTGCCAAGCTCTTTCGCAGCCTCGAAGGCCTGCTTCTCGGCGCTGTTGTCGGTGGTGGCGGCTTGCGCGATCTCGATGCGCGGGGCTGAGTGGCCTGCCGTGGCGCGCGTTTCCGAGCGGGCCGCGGGAGCGGACGCAACGAGAATCGCTGCTCCAACAGCAAAAAGGGAGTGGGCGCGCATTATATTTTATCCCGAGTCAGGGTGGCGTCATTTAGCCAGCGTAAGGGCGCCAAGGCGCGTTAGCAAACATCTCAACGCGGAAAGCGTAAACGGCGGTCCAGAACCCCATCTCAGCGTCAGCCCAACAAGCTCGCCAAAAAGCAAAGCGCGGCACACCGGGGTGTGCCGCGCTTTGCCATGCAGGCGCCAGGAATCAATCACGTGCCGAAGCGCGTCTGGCTGGCTTCGAGGGTATCCTCGAAGGTGCGCAGACCGGTCGTGGGGGCTTGCACGAGCACGGCCATGTTGCCTGGCTTGTGCTCGTTCCTCAGCATGCGCATGTGCGCCTTCGGGATCTGGGCCCAGGAGAAAACCTCGGACATGCAGGGGTCGATACGGCGCTCGACGACGAGCTTGTTGGCCTGACTTGCCTGCTGGAGGTTTGCGAAGTGCGAACCCTGCACGCGCTTCTGGTGCATCCAGAGATAACGGGCATCCATCGTCAGGTTGTAGCCGGTAGTGCCGGCACAGATGACGACCATGCCTCCGCGCTTCACGACCTGGACCGAGACGGCAATCGTCGATTCGCCGGGGTGCTCAAAGACGCAGTCAACGTTGACGCCCTTGCCCGTGATGTCCCAGATCGCCTTGCCGAAGCCGCGCATCTCCTTCAGCCAAGCATTGTATTCGTCCGAGCCGACCTTGGGCAGCTGGCCCCAGCACTTGAAGTTCTTGCGGTTGATGACGCCTTTGGCACCGAGCTGCATGACGAAGTCGCGCTTGTCGTCCTCCGACACAATGCCGATCGCATTGGCGCCCGACGTGGCGCAAAGCTGCACGGCAAATGAGCCGAGGCCGCCGGAGGCGCCCCAGACCAGCACGTTATGGCCAGGCCGGAGCACATGCGGACGGTGCCCGAAGAGCATGCGATAGGCGGTGGCGAGGGTCAGCGTATAGCAGGCGCTTTCCTCCCAGGTCAGATGCTTTGGACGCTCGAGGAGCTGGCGGTCCTGCACGCGGCAGAACTGAGCAAAGGAACCGTCTGGCGTCTCATAGCCCCAGATGCGCTGGCTGGGCGAAAACATCGGGTCGCCGCCGTTACACTCCTCGTCGTCGCCATCGTCCTGGTTGCAGTGGACCACGACCTCGTCACCGACCTTCCAGCGCTTCACCTTGGCGCCGACCGCCCAGACAATGCCGGCCGCATCCGAGCCGGCGACATGGTACGGTTGCTTGTGCACGTCGCGAATGGGTGAAATGGGGGTTCCGAGTGACGCCCAAACGCCATTGTAGTTGACGCCGGCTGCCATCACGAGAACGAGGACATCATGGCTGTCGAGCTCCCAGGTGGGCACGACCTCGACCTGCATTGCTTTGTCGGGATCGCCGTGGCGGTCCTCACGAATGGCCCAGGCATACATGTTTTTTGGGACATGACCGAGCGGCGGGATCTCGCCGATCTCGTAAAGGTCTTTTTTGGCTGAGACGATGGCTGGCGCTTCCGGGGCGGTGCTGCCTTTTACGGCTGCGCTTTGGCTCGACATGCGATCGTGTCTCCCTATCGAATGGGGGCTCCGAGGTCCGCCGGGACCAGCTCGTTTACCGGCATTAACCTGGCCCGTGATTCAAGCATTTTTCCGCGCCGCGATAAAGGGTCTCCCTCAGCGGCCGCGCCATGGCCGCGCACCGTAGCCCAACGAAGACTTAATGAACAACTGGTAGATTGCCAAAATCCCTGCGGCTTTAAGGTTCTGGTAAAGTGGCGATGCAAACTGAGCTAGTCGATGGCGCTCGAGAAGTCGCGCTCGGCATCCTTGGAGCCAGTGCCTTCACGTATTGGATCGTCGCGGCACTCTCAGGCATCGCCTTCGGCTTGATGAATGCGATGCTGCCCGCGCAAGGACTTTCACTCCTTTTTCTACCCTTTATCGCCTCTGGGGGGGTGGCCGGGCCATACGTCCTGGGCAGGATCGGGCTTTACTTAGCCGCCGACTATAAGTCGAATATCGTGCTTTCGGTCACATTCGGCATGGTGCTCGTCACCATCGTCCTGACACTGATCACACGCATCTTCTATGCCGCAATTGCCGTGCAGAAGCTCGACCTCGAAGACAGGCAGCAAGAGGCAATCGTGCGCAAGTTTGGCCGAGGCGCTTCCTGGCCCGCGCCCCGTGACGAATAGACTTTTGCCTTGCGCCTCCTAACCGGTACGGTATGGAAAATTCGTGATTGGGCGCGAGGTATGACGCATGTCGGACAAATCGGGTGGCGGGGCCGGTGACAAGTCGTCGGGGCGCGACAAGCCCTGGCTGTTTCGGACCTATGCGGGGCATTCCACCGCGGCGAAGTCGAATGAGCTCTACCGCAAGAACCTCTCCAAGGGGCAAACAGGCCTTTCCATTGCCTTCGACCTGCCGACACAGACGGGCTACGACAGCGACCACGAGCTTGCCAAGGGCGAGGTTGGAAAAGTCGGCGTGCCGGTCTCGCATCTCGGTGATATGCGGGTTCTGCTCGACGGCATCCCACTCGACCAGATGAACACGTCGATGACGATCAACGCCACCGCGGCGTGGCTGCTTTCGCTCTATATCGCGACGGCCGACGCACAGGGTGCCTCGCGAGATAAGCTCACCGGCACAATCCAGAACGACATCATCAAGGAATATCTCTCGCGCGGCACTTACGTGTTTCCACCGGCCCCGTCGCTCAGGCTGATCAAGGACACGATCGTGTTCTCGTATCGCGAGGTGCCGAAGTGGAACCCGACGAACGTCTGCTCCTACCACCTGCAGGAAGCCGGCGCGACGCCGGTGCAGGAGCTGTCCTACGCGCTCGCAACCGCTATCGCCGTGCTCGACACCGTCAAGGCTTCGGGCGAGGTGCCGGATGCGGAATTCGGCAGCGTCGTCGGCCGCGTATCGTTCTTCGTCAACGCGGGCCTGCGGTTCATCACCGAGATCTGCAAGATGCGCGCATTCACCGAGCTTTGGGACGAGATCACAAGCGAGCGCTACGGCGTTTCCGAAGCGAAGAACCGGCTCTTCCGCTATGGTGTGCAGGTGAATAGCCTTGGCCTGACGGAACCGCAGCCCGAGAATAACGTCTACCGCATCCTGCTCGAGATGCTGGCCGTAACGCTCTCCAAGAAAGCACGCGCCCGCGCCGTGCAGCTTCCGGCGTGGAACGAGGCGCTCGGCCTGCCGCGTCCGTGGGATCAGCAGTGGTCGCTGCGCATGCAGCAGATCCTCGCCTACGAGACGGATCTTCTGGATTACGGCGACATTTTCGATGGATCGGCCGAGATCGCGCGCAAGGTCGCGGCGCTCAAGGAGGAAGCACGCGCCGAGCTCGCCACGATCGACAAGATGGGTGGCGCGGTGGCTGCGATCGACTATATGAAGCGCCGCCTCGTCGAGAGCAACTCGGCGCGCCTGCGCCAGATCGAGACCGGCGAGATGGTCGTCGTCGGCGTCAACAGGTGGACGGAGACGGAATTGTCGCCCCTCACCACCGGCGAGGGCTCGATCATGATCGTCGATCCGGCAGTCGAAGCCGAACAGGTCGGGCGGCTCAAGGCGTGGCGCGCCTCGCGCGATGCCAAGGCCGTCGAACACGCCATGGCCGAGCTCGAGAGTGCCGCCAAGGAAGGCCGCAACGTCATGGAAAGCTCGATCGCTTGCGCCAAGGCGGGCGTGACCTCGGGCGAGTGGGGCGGAGCGCTGCGCAAGATCTTTGGCGAGTATCGCGCTCCGACCGGCGTCGCTCAGGCAGCTCCCGAACGCGGAGTATCCGGTCTCGACGACGTGCGTGCGTCTGTCGAGGCCGCCTCGACGAAGCTTGGCCGTCGCATCAAGTTCCTGGTCGGCAAGCCTGGCCTCGATGGCCATTCCAATGGCGCCGAGCAGATCGCCGTTCGCGCCCGTGATGTCGGCATGGAGGTTGTCTATGAGGGCATTCGCCTGACGCCAGCTCAGATCGTGCGTGCGGCGGTGGACGAGAGCGCCCATGTGGTTGGGCTCTCGATCCTCTCTGGCTCGCACGTGCCGCTTGTGTCGGAGGTGATGGAGCGGATGCGCAAGGAAGGCCTCAGCGACATTCCGGTCATTGTCGGCGGCATCATTCCGCCCGAGGACGAGGTGAAGCTCAAGGCCTTCGGCGTCGCCGCGGTGTACACTCCCAAGGACTTCCAGTTGAACGACATCATGGCCGATATCGTGAGGCTGGTCGCGGCGGAGCCAAGAGCGGCGTAGGGGTGGCGGCGTGCAACCTATAGCGGTGGCTGGTCCAGCCTCAGCCACTTCCAGGAACTCGGCCTCCCGCGTATACTCGTGGCACGACGAGCGATGAGGTGCCATGAGACGCGAAGAGGTCCTTAATCGTCTGAGAGAGATGAAACCCGCGCTCGCCCGGGATGAGAGCGTGCGCGCCATCGCGATCTTCGGCTCGGTTGCCCGAGACGAGGCGCGCGACAATAGCGATATCGATATCATCGTCGAGTTTGAGAACACGCCGGACATGTTCAAGTTCGTTGCGTTGCAGGATCGCCTAAGCGACGCTCTAGGCGCCAAGGTCGACCTTTTTACAGCACGAGGGCTGCATCCACTTCTTCGCGACAAGATTCTCGCCGAGACAATTTATGCGTGAGCCGGAATGGCGGATCCGGCTCTATGACATGCTCGTCAGCGCCGAGAAGATCGAGCGCTACGGTCATGGACTGAGCAAAGGCGCATTCGCTCAGAACGAGCTGGTCGTGGATGCTGTGCTCAGAAATCTCGAAGTGATCGGTGTGGCATCGCGGCATATTCCAGACACAGCGCGAAGCTCGATGCCAGAGATTGCTTGGAATCAGATTTGGGGTATGCGAAATCGCCTCGCCCATGATTATTCCGGAATTGATCTCGAACTGATTTGGGAGACGGTTGAGCTTAGAATTCCAGAGCTCATCGCGCAGCTTCGGCCCCTCGTGGGCAGCGTTCACCGATAGGGGAAAAGATGCGTGAAGCAACGAGACTGCGGCTTGAACGGAAGCTCTGGCTGGAAAAGCTCAAATGGCTTGGCGCCGGGCTTGGGATCGTAGCGATTGCGGCCGGCATGTTCTGGTACACCGGTCTCGACGCGAGCGTCGAGACGCGGCAGGTGGCGGGCACAATCGAAACTATTGGTCCGCTCACGGGCTCCAGCACAAAGGCGATCGAGGAGGGACTAGCCGTCGACGTGAGGCTCGACGACGGCCGGCACGCGCGTGTGATGGCCCTCAAGACCCGCAATCCCAAAGCCGGCGACCACGTCCAGATTGCGGAGCACGTGCACGGGACCGGACGCGTGACATTTACCTGGAAATAAGCGGTGCGCTACCCATCCGTGGCCGCCTGCCGATGCTCTCGCTCTGACGGAATATCGACCGGCCCACCCAGCGCCTCGCGAATATACAGTCGGCGGATCGCCGCATCGAGCACCACGGTCATGGGGTAGCCGAACATCAGGCCGAGCGGGCCGAACAGCACGCCGAGCGCCACGACCGCGAATAATCCTACGGCTGCCGGCAGCTCCACGGCCTTGCCGACGACCATCGGCATGATGAGGTTGCCTTCGATTTGCTGGACCAAGATCGCGACACCCAACGCCCAAAGGGCAAGCTCCGAGCTTTGTGTCGAAGCCAGAAGGACCGCCGGCACGATGCCAAGGATCGGCCCGATGATCGGAATGAACTCGGTCAGCCCGGCGATGAGGCCGAGGGCGAGCGGCGACGGGACACCGAGCAACCACATCCCTACCGCGACCAGTCCGCCGACCAGCACCATGGCCGTTGCTTGCGCTTTGAGCCAGCGCGTCAGGGCAAAGCGCGCATCGTCGGCGGCAGCCTCGAGCGGACGACGCCAGACCTCGGGCGCGAGCTTGATAAGCCCTTCCGCGTAGGCGTGGGGGGCCGCCGCAAAGTAGATGCCGCCAACAATTATGAGCAGGATGCCGGTTATCGCGGTGGCGAGGCTCGTACCCCACGCGGCGACGTGCACAATCAGGTCGCCCAGCGCCGAGCCCTTGAATGTCTCACCGAGGATCGAGACGCGAAGCCTCTGCGTCAGCTGGCTTAAGGCCACCGGAAGCTTCTCTGCGACATAGGAGAGCTGATCGGCCAGCGTGGACCATACCGGCAGCACGACGGCGACCAAGATCCCCGCGATAGCAAGCATCACGACGGCGAGCGCCGCCTGCTCTGGAAGCCCTGTTGCCCTCACGATCGGGCTCACGAACGAGCGGAGCACGAGCCCGAATAGCGCGGCACCAAAGACCAGCATCAGCAGGTCACCCAGCCGCCAGACGGCATAGGCAAGGGCCACCAACGCCAGTACAATCAGTACGCGGCGAACGAAGTCCCAGTCGGAGAGCGTGTCATTCATAGGAGCCTCTCGGGGTCTCCGTCCACCGCACAGAGGACCGCGACAAGCCGGGCGCAGGCCTCGCACAACGAAACGAGGCAGCGCGGGCGCGGGTTCCGGGACGGCGCCGGGGCCGTGCCAACTCGGAATGACGCCGAAAATCGGCTGCCGAAACTCTGGCTCCTACTGGCCGTTGACGGGCGGAGCGTCGCAAGTATAGTGCGCGCTTCGTTTGCGGCCGACTATGCCGAGGGCGACAATTGCGGGTGTGGTGGAATTGGTAGACGCGCCGGACTCAAAATCCGGTTCCGAGAGGAGTGTCGGTTCAACTCCGACCACCCGCACCACCTTATTTGCGCGACGCCGCCCGCCAACCCTGCGCGCGGGCTTCAGTTCGAGGTAGCCTCGAACCTACGCCACCTTATTTGCGCGATGCCGCCCGCCAACCCATCGCGCGGGCTTCAGTTCGAGGTAGCCTCGAACCTACGCCACCTTATTTGCGCGACGCCGCCCGCCAACCCATCGCGCGGGCTTCAGTTCGAGGTAGCCTCGAACCTACGCCACTTTATTTGCGCGATGCCGCCCGCCAAACCATCGCGCGGGCTCCAGTTCGAGGTAGCCTCGAACCTACGCCACCTTATTTGCGCGACGCCGCCCGCCAACCCATCGCGCCATCGCGCGGATGCCGGCTCGAGGCGGGCATCTAGTCTCTGCGGCAGGGGCCGCGCTCGCCGGGCTCTGATGGGGGCTTGGGGCCGAAGTTCTTCAGGTATTCCTTGGTTGCCTGGTAGGCGATGTGCTCGCCCTGGCAGTCGCGCGGGGTAGTGGAGCCGGTCTCGATTGGAGCCTTGCTGGTCCCCGTGACGCCGCCCGCTGCTGCTGCTGCAGAGACCGCCTTCTTCTCGATGGCATCGCTCTTGGCGCCGGCATCGGAGCTGGTTTGCTGCTGGGCGTGGTCCGGGCTGTCCTTGAGGGAGGTGACCGCTCGCATCGCGTCTCTCGAGCAGGCCGTAAGCGCCATCACGGCGATCGCCACGGCTATGAATTCGACGCGTCTCGTCATCCTAGTCCTCGCGTAGCAGGTCAGTGGCTTACGCGACTACGAAACAAATCCACTCAGTCATTAAACTTGGGTCAATCAAAGTTGGCTGGACGAGGAGCAGCCTTGCTTCGCAAGTTGAACGGCAGCTCTTTGTCCCCGGCCTATGCCCCTCCATGCACTCGTGCGGAGCGCGAGAAGGGAATGCGGAATTACTTCATCTGAGTCGGGTGGTATCCGCCTACGGCGTGTGGACGGAATCCACAGGCTTTTCCCAGAGATCCCACGAGAAGCCCACAGGATGTCCACATTCGATCGGGCGCGTTCAACCTACTCGGCGCGACGCAGCGTCTATGACAGGGCCTTTCTCCGGGCGGCGGCTGACATGGCCATGTTTGGCGAGGTGGGCCTTGAGGAGCGCCAGGTTCTTCATGTTGGCGCGGAAAGCGATGTCGAACGCGTCGCCGGCGAACGGAACAATCCCAATCACGAAATCGATCGCCGAGTTGCCGATCATACGCGCCATTGTAAAGCGCGAGACGCCAAGCTGGCGAGCCTCCCAGATGATGTAGCTCGAGATCGTCTGCGAGATGATATCGCCTAAGACCGGAACGAGCCCGATGATGGCGTCCAGGCCGATGCGGACGTTCGTCCCCGGGATCTCGAACATGCTGTCCATGACGCGCGAGACCAGCTCTACGCGCGCCACAGCGGCCTCGATCTCGGGGTCGGTATAGTACTCGATACGGCCAGCCATGATGTCTTGCGCCTTTCTGTCACGCTTGTGCCGTCTCGACGTGAGAAACGAGAATATTCGCGTCTCAAATGGCTTATGGTCACTGCTCGTACGGCCCATTCATGTTGGGTTACTTCGCTGCCAGTCAAGTCATCAAACGCAGGCCATGAATAGCAAGCTCGAAAGGTGGGCACCGCATGCTGCTCCGGATACTCCTCGGAACCGGCACGATCTTCTTCTCGCTCATCCTCGGCGCATTGGCGCTGGCGTTCGTCGGCTACCACTCGCCGGAGACGCTTTCGGCAATGCTCGGCGCGGCCCGCGAGCTGAAGTCGTGGATCACCGGCATGGGGCTCGAACCCAAATACAACATCTGGATCGAGCTCTTGCTCGAGGAGCGGCAACTGCTGTTCATGTTCTTCACGATTGCGGCGCGCATTCTTCTTGCCATCATCGTGGCGCCGTTCACCGGCGGTCGCTGAACCGTGCTTAACGCCACCTTAGCTATTCGGCGACATAGTCGAGCCTCGCCGTTCAGATGCGTCTCAGCGGCATGTTTGGCTATGCGCTCGGGGCAGCATGGGCACCAACGGCCACGATGACAGCGGGGCGCACCAGGCGTCCTACATACATAGCCCAGTGGATCACGCCGGCGATGCAGCTCCCAGCGGCCGAAGCGCGCTGCCGCTCGGCGTTCGCATTCTGTTAGTGCTGCCGGTGATTGCAGTTTCGCTGGCCATGGCCTCGGTCGGCGTCCTCTTCATTTATTATACGATGATCTATCCGGATCCGCTTTCGATGCGCCCTAAGACAGCCGGGCCGGTCGTGCGTATTCTGGCAAATGACGGCAGCGTGCTCGTCGAGCGCGGCCTTTCGCGGGCCTATATTCCGCTCGACCTCTTGCCTGCGCATGTGACGAACGCGGTGGTGGCCATCGAGGATCGGCGCTTCTACGAGCATCCCGGTCTTGATATCGCAGGGCTTGCGCGCGCGCTTTTCGTGAACCTGCGCTCCGGCCGCTTCGTGCAGGGCGGCTCGACGCTGACACAGCAGCTCGCGAAGAACCTATTCCTTACCTCCCAGCGCACGCTCTCGCGCAAGGCCGAGGAAGTGGTGCTGGCGCTGTGGCTTGAGCTCAAGCTATCGAAGCACGACATTCTCGAGCTTTATCTCAACCGCGTCTACTTCGGCGCCGGCGCGCACGGCATCGAGGCGGCAGCGCAGCGCTATTTCAACAAATCGGCAACCGCACTTTCGATTGCCGAGGGCGCGGTGATCGCGGGGCTGCTCAAGGCGCCATCAAAATATGCGCCGAGCTCGAGCCCGCAAGTCGCGACGGGTCGCGGACGCGTCGTGCTCGGCTGCATGCGAGACGCCGGCTTCATCACGGAGGCCGAGGAGATTGCGGCAAAGAGCGAGGACGTGCGCTTTTCAGCGAGCATGCGCGCTCCCGAGCACGCCGATGTCGCCTACGCGTCAGACTATGTGCTCGATCGCGTGGCCCCCTTTGATGGCCTGGAGGCGGACGAGATTACCGTCGAGACGACGCTCGACGCGAACCTGCAGCGTCGGGCGGGCGAAATCCTCGCTCGCGAACTCGATGCCAACGGAGCCGCGTTATCGGCTAGCCAGGCCGCGCTGGTCGTGCTGGCGCCTGACGGCGGCATACGCGCGCTCGTCGGTGGACGTTCCTATGCGGAGAGCCAGTTCAATCGCGCAGTCCAAGCGCGCCGGCAACCGGGCTCGGCGTTCAAGCCGGTTGTTTATTTAACGGCGGTTGAATCCGGGCGCACGCCCGACAGCATCGTCAAGGACGAGCCGGTGACGCTTGGCACCTGGTCGCCGAAGAATGAAAACGGCCGTTACCTCGGCGCGACGACCTTGCGGGACGCTCTAGCGCATTCGATCAACACGGTCGCCGTGCGGCTGGTACAAGAGTTGGGCGCGCCAAAGGTTGCGGGAACCGCCGAGCGTCTCGGCATGAAGTCCGTACTCAGAACGGATGCCTCGCTCGCGCTTGGAACATCGGAAGTCTCGCTGCTCGAGCTAACAGGCGCTTACGGAGCTTTTGCCAACGGCGGCTATGTGCACGAGCCTTACGTCGTCCGGTGCGTCAGCACAAGCTCGGGGCGGATTTTGTTCAAGAGGCTCGACGCCCATTCCGGTGCCACCATCGCAGCCGAGCACGTGGGACAGATGAACGACATGTTGCATGCCGCGATGGTCAACGGCACGGGACGGCGGGCCGCACTGCCCGAGCACCCGGCAGCCGGCAAGACCGGCACGTCTCAAGATTTCCGGGATGCCTGGTTCGTCGGTTACACCGCATATTTTACTGGCGGCGTGTGGGTCGGCAACGACAATGCGGAACCGATGAACAAGGTACGCGGCGGAAGCTTGCCCGCCGAGATCTGGCGCCAGGTGATGCTCGAGGCGCATCGCGGTCGTCCGCCGCATGCGTTGCCGGATAGCTCCGGCAGGATTGCGCCGCCGGAAGGGGCCCAGGTCGCGGCGGAGAGCGCGCGTGCCTCGCCTTTGGCGTCGCGTGAGGTGGCGCCGATCTTCCCCGGTCAGCGCATCGATGCGGATTTCGTCTCGCGCGCGCTCGGCAAGAGCACCCTCGAGCCACGCGATATCGCGCGGGGTGAGACGAGCATCGATGCCGTCTCCGCTAGCATTGTCGTGAAGCCGCCGGAGAGGCGATAGAGGCTATCGCAGGTCTGCCGCACCTCAGCCGCCGTAGCGGTGCAGGTCCATGCCATAGATTTGCAGCCAGCGGCGAGCATCTTCCATGGCTGGTGCGGTTTGGCGGACCAGGGCCCAGAAGCGGGGCCCGTGATTCATTTCCTTCAGGTGCGCGACCTCGTGGGCGGCGACGTAATCAAGGATCTCGGGCGGCGCCAGGATGAGGCGCCACGAGAACGAGAGCACACCCGTCGTCGAGCAAGACCCCCAGCGGCTGGCCTGATCGCGAACGGCAATCCGCTTTGGCTTGAGCCGCAGACGCGAGGCATGGAAGGCGACACGCTCATCAAGATCGCGAGCAGCCTCTTTCCAGAGCCACTCCGTGAGGCGGCGAGGCGCGTGCTCGCTGAGGCCGGTCGTGTGCAGCTCCGGATAGTCGCGGCCTTGACGGAGACTGACCAGCCCGCGGGCGGCGGCGCGGCCGGAAATCTGCCCGGTGTGGACAACGCGATGGGCTTCGCCTCTGAGCGGGATGAAGGCACCATTCTTGAACGGCACAACGGTCGGCAGGCTATCGAGCCGCGCGCGCACCCACTCGATATTGCGATTGAGGAAAGAGCCCGCTTCGTCGAGATCGCATTGCACGGGAAGCGTAACAATAACTGCGCGTCGCGTGCGGCTGACGCGGAGCGTGAGCCTGCGTGCCCCAGGATGGCGCCGCACCTCGACAGGTGCTCCGAGATCGTCGATGCTTTGCGTCGAAGACGCGAAGGCTTTGGTCTTCCGCATGAATGACCTTCGGTGCTCGGTGTGAAGCAGGATACTGGACGCGAACGGCCGGTGTCTCGTGGCGAGCTGTTTCGTGGCAAGCCCGCAGCACGGTAGCGGACTTCCTTGCTCAGGCGCTCGAAGCAGTCAGCGCTCAACCACACAAGCAGTTAGCAACAGGTTGGCGATCAGCTCCAGTGCGAAAACGCAACGCATCGCATGCGGTGGTCACACTGTTGCGCAAATCCACCATACCCGTCACGGTGGTTGAGTGCTTGCTACTTTGCTATGCGCACTTTCTTCTATGCGCATTGCAAAAGGCCCAAGTGTGGCGAGGCGTATCGCCTACTCCTTGGCGCGAGCTGGAAGCGACCGTTCAGGCACTTCGAAATTTGGAAGCTTCCGCATGTCGAGCGTCGGGGCGCCGGCGCCAACGAGTGGCACGTTGGGTGCGCCATCGATCACAGGCGGCACGTCGGGAAGCGCAAATCCATTGCCTCCATGCCTTGGAACGCCTGCTACTTCGCTATCTAGCGATTGCGAGTGAACGGACGCCGGGGCTTTCACTTTGTGATGCATTGCAAGCTGCGGCAGGACCATAACCAGCGCAATCATCACAACCTGGATGCAGACAAAGGGAACCGCTCCCCAGTAGATCTGAGCCGTGGTCACTGGCGCGGTGAGGCGGCCGGTGACCTTGTCCTTGAAGGCCTCCTTGGGTGCGACAGAGCGAAGATAGAAGAGCGCAAAGCCGAATGGCGGATGCATGAAGCTCGTCTGCATGTTGATCGCCAGCAACACGCCGAACCAGATCACGAACGGCGTGACGTCGGCCACCACCTCGTGCGCCACGCCGGAAGGGTCAGTGACAGGAATGACCGCGAAACCCAGGTTTTTTGCGATGGCCACCGCCTCAGGCGCCGAACGGAAAATGGCTTCGGCCGCGGGCTTCAGGAGCGGCACGAGGATGAACGCGAGCTCGAAGAAGTCCAGGAAGAACGCAAGGAAGAAGACCAGAAGATTGACCACGATCAGGAAGCCATACATGCCGCCCGGCAGCGCCGTGAGCAGGTGCTCGACCCAGATGTGACCGTTGACACCATAGAAGGTCAGCGAAAAAATCCGCGCCCCAATCAGAATGAACATGACGAACGCCGAGAGCTTTGCCGTTGCCTCTGCGGCTTGGCGCACGATCAATATGCTGAACCGGCGCGAACCATTATCGGCGTAACGCTTACCGGCCGCCAGCAGCATGGCGCCCATCGCGCCCATGGCGCCGCCTTCCGTTGGCGTTGCGATGCCAACCAGGATCGTGCCGAGTACGAGGAAGATGAGGAGCAGCGGTGGCACCATGACGAAGGTGATGCGCTCGGCGAGTGGCGAAAGAAATGTCGTTCCGGTCGCCAAGCCGACCGCACGGTCCAAGAGAGCCGCGAACAATGCGAACGCGATACTCCACGCCATGCCAAGAATGACCGCGTCGGTGCCGCTGTATTTGGTATCGTTCATCATCCAAACGGCAAACAGGACGGAAAGGCCTGCGAGCACCGCGAGTGACATCAGGCCGCGCGAGCCGTCTGGCTTCCTATGGCTTATCTCCTCCGGCGGCAGTCCAGGAACTGCTGCTGGAGTGACGACCGCGACGATCATCACGTAGCCGGCATAAAGGCCCGCGAGCACGACGCCCGGCAAGATAGCCGCTTTATACATATCGTCCACGGAGCGGCCGAGTTGGTCGGCCAGTACGATCAGAACAAGTGACGGCGGGATGATCTGTGCCAGCGTGCCGGACGCTGCAATCACGCCTGCGGCGAGGCGCCGATCATAGCCATAGCGCAGCATGATGGGCAGAGAGATGAGGCCCATCGAGATCACACTCGCTGCGACGACGCCGGTGGTTGCAGCAAGCAGGGCGCCGACGAAGATGACCGCGAACGCGAGGCCACCGCGCACGGTCCCGAACAGCTGGCCGATCGTATCCAACAGATCCTCGGCCATGCCGGATCGCTCGAGGATGAGGCCCATGAACGTAAAGAACGGGATGGCGAGCAGCGTATCGTTGCGCATCACATCGTAGATGCGGCCCGGCATCGAGTTGAGAAGCAGCCAGGACAGCGTGATGGCGCCGTCGGAATAAGGGGCGAGCTCGACGCCTGCGACGAAGAACATGAGCCCGACGGCGCCGAGCGAGAACGCGACGGGGTAGCCGAGCAGCAGAACCATGACGAGCGCCAGAAACATGATGGGCGCCATATTCTGTGCAATAAATGCTAGCATTCGTTTCCCCCATCCCCGAGCTTCCGGCGCGTCTTGTTATTTTAGGGTCTCGTGTCTATGGCTTCTCGACCGAGCCGCGACGCGTTCGCGTAGTCGTGGGCAGATCTGCCGGCGGCGTCTTGAGCTCTGAGCCGGCCGCAACCGCCAGCTCATGATAGGCGCCAGGCCCGGTTTTCTCGGTCATCACGCCCTGAATAATGGCGACGCGCTTGATCAGCTCCGCAATGCCTTGCAGAAGCAAAAGCGCGAAGGCGAGCGGGATCAGCGCCTTGATCGGCCACTGCGGCAGGCCGCCGGCATTGCTCGATTGCTCATTCTGGCCGTACGCGGTCACGAAGTAATGCCATGACGTGACCATGATGAGCGCGGCGGTGGGGAGCAGAAAGAAGACGTGGCCGACGATCTCGACGGCATTCCTCATCCAGCGTGGAAAGAGGTTGTTCACGACATCGATGCGGATGTGCTCGTTCTGAGCGAGGGTCCAGGGCGCCGCCAGAAAGAACACGAGAGCAAAGAGCCACCACTGCAGCTCGAGCCAGGAGTTGGAGCTTATGTCGAAGGCCTTACGAACCATCGCATTTCCGGCGCTGATCAACGCCGCGGCAACAATTAGCCAGGAAACCGACCGGCCGATGAAGCCCGATAGCCGATCTATGCTTTGCGCCAAGCCAAGAAGCGGCTTCATGGTTCACCCCGTTCTGCCTCGTGCCGGTGGTCAATGCCCAGCCGGCTTCCTATATCCGAACATACCCGGACTACTCCAGCGCCGAAGTCAGGCATTGCGGTTTACTCTCCCCTCGCTTAGGCCATGCAGTCCTGGTCGAGCCTAAAAGAACAAAGCAGGAGCTTTTTGAATGTCCGATTTAAAGGCGCAGGTGCTGGAGCGGCTGCGCCGCGTCAAGGGCCCTGATCTCAATGGCAACATCGTCGAACTCGGGCTGGTCTCGGATATCCTGATCAAGGACAACCGGGTCTACTTCTCGATCACTGTGCCGGCCGCGCGGGCTGCCGAGCTCGAACCGCTCAGGGGAGCTGCGGAGAAAGTCGTGCGGGAGGTCGAGGGCGTAGCCGGCGTCGTGGCCGTGCTGACGGCGGAAGCCCAGATCGGGCAAGCCGTGCAGACGCCGGCCACCAGCAACGGCGCCCAACGCGAGCATCCGCGTGTTGCCGAGGCGCGGGCGCGCGGCACAGCTGGAGATGGCGCGGGTGCGAAGCCGCAAGGAGGGGCTGCTCCGGGTCATCCGGCTCAAGGCCCGGGGCTGCAGAAGGCGCAGGGCGTCCCGGGCGTCAAGCATCTGATTGCCGTGGCATCCGGCAAAGGCGGCGTCGGCAAGTCGACGGTTGCGGTGAACCTCGCGCTCGGCTTCCAGGCCATCGGCCTTCGCGCCGGCATCATGGACGCCGACATCTACGGACCATCGCAGCCGCGCCTGCTTGGCATTTCGGGCAAACCCGAGGCTCAGGGCAAGAAGCTCGTGCCGATGCAGAACTACGGCCTACCCGTCATGAGCATGGGCTTCATGGTGGACGAAGGCACGCCGATCGTCTGGCGCGGGCCGATGGTCGTCGGCGCCTTGAACCAGATGCTGCGCGAGGTGCTTTGGGGCGAGCTCGATGTCCTCGTCATCGACATGCCGCCGGGCACCGGCGACGTGCAGCTGACCATCGCGCAACAGGTGCCGCTCGCGGGCGCAGTGATCGTCTCGACGCCGCAGGACCTGGCGCTCATCGACGCGCGTAAAGGCCTCGCCATGTTCAAGAAGGTGAATATTCCCCTGCTCGGCATCGTCGAGAACATGAGCACGTTCATCTGCCCGAGTTGTGGAGAGCGATCGGATATCTTTGGGCACGGCGGGGCGCGGGCGGAGGCGGAGAAGCTTGGCGTGCCGTTCCTCGGCGAGGTGCCGCTGACGATGGAGGTGCGCGAGACGAGCGACGCAGGACGGCCGATCACCGTGACCGCGCCCGACAGCCTGCCAGCGCAGGCGTTCCGGGAGATCGCTGCGAAAGCATGGGCAGAGGTCGAGCGCGCCGCCGGCCGCGGCATGAAACCGCCCGGGCTCGAGGTGGTGGCGGGCGGTGAAGCCTTGCGAGTAACCTTTGCGACGCGCGACGTGCACGAGCTTCCGGCCGAGCTTCTGCGCGTCATGAGCCCGTCAGCCGAGGTCCAGGGCCACTCCAAGGAGCAGCGCGTCACGGTCGGCGGCAAGAAGAACGTCAAGATCCGCGAGTTGCGCGGGGTCGGCAACTATGCCGTCCGCATCGTGTTCGACGATGGCCACGACACGGGCCTCTTTGTGTGGAGCTATCTGCACATGCTGGCGTTGCAGAAGGACAAGAAGTGGGCCGAGTACCTTGCCGAGCTCAAGGAGAAGGGTTTGAGCAGGTAGAGCAGAGCAAGCCAAAGGAGACTTGCATGAGCAAAACGCAAGCCAAGGCGAAGCCGATCCCGGCGGGGATGCACACGCTCTCGCCGCATCTCGTTTGCCGGGGCGCGGGTGATGCGATCCAGTTCTACAAGGATGCGTTCGGCGCCGTGGAGATGTTCCGGCTCGCGGGCGATAGCGGCAAACTCATGCATGCATCGCTGCAGATTTTCGGCTCGTCGGTGATGCTGGTGGACGAAGCGCCGGAGTGGGGAGCGCACTCGCCGCTGGCGCTCGGCGGCACGCCGGTGACGATCCATCTTTTTGTCGACGACGTTGATGCCGTCTTCGAGCGGGCCGTTGGAGCGGGCGCCACGGTCAAGATGCCGGTCGCTGACATGTTCTGGGGCGACCGCTATGGCGTCATTCAAGACCCCTTCGGTCATAGCTGGTCGATTGCGACGCACCTTCGCGATATGACTGCGCAGGAGATCCTGGACGCCATGAAGGCTGCGAAGCCGGCGTAGTCCCTTTTCCCACGCAGATGGAGCCCTCATGGCGCACACGCAGAAAATCTCGACCTGCCTCTGGTTCAACGACGACGCCGAAGAGGCCGTGAGCTTCTACGTCTCGCTGTTCGAGGATAGCCGCATCACGGGCCTTTCCCGCTATGGCAAGGGTACGCCGATGCCGGAGGGGAGCGTACTCACGATCACTTTTGATCTCGCCGACACCGAGTTTATGGCACTCAATGGCGGGCCGCATTTCAAGTTCACCGAAGCCTCGTCGATGGTGGTTCGGTGCGAGACGCAGGCCGAAATTGACCGGCTTTGGGCGGCGCTGCAATCGGGCGGTGGCTGCGAGCACAGGTGCGGCTGGCTCAAGGACCGCTATGGTCTTTCGTGGCAGATCGTGCCGGCGCGGCTCCGGGAGATGATGCTCGACCCTGATGCGGAGAAAACCAACCGCGTCATGGCCGCGATCATGGGCATGGTGAAGCTCGACATCAATGCGCTCGAGAAAGCCTACAAGGGCGCGTGACGGGAGGCGGCGGCTGCGAGCTCGATCTGAAATTAGGCTGCATTACGGCTCCACTCCGGGAAGGGATCGGGGAGCTTGGCCCAATCCTTCGTATTCACCGCACCTCCCTTCGGCAGCGGCAAGAGGCACGCGTCCAGCTCTGCAATGATTGCTGCCTTATCCATCTCGCGCATGCCGATGAATACAATCTCTTGCCGGCGATCGCCCCAAAGCTTGTGCCAGCCCTTGTTGATGCGCTTTACGAGCGCCTCGTCCTCGGGCCAGTTCTTCTTTGGTACGGCGGCCCACCAATAGCCAATGGCTTCGTGGCGGACGAGGGCTCCCGCCTGCGCCAACTCGCCAACCCACTGCGGCCGTGTGGCGAGCCAGAAGAAGCCTTTGGCGCGGATGACGCCAGGCCAGGATTTGCTGAAGAACGCGTGGAGCTTCGCCGGCTCGAATGGCCCCCGTGCGCGATAAACGAAACTCGAAATTCCGTACTCCTCTGTTTCTGGCTTGTGATCTTTGAAACCGTTCAACTCCTTGAACCACGTTGGGTGCTGATGCGCGCTCTCGAAGCTGAAAAGGCCCGTATCCAGGATGTCGCGGGCCGCGACGCGCGCGTGACTTGTCTCGATGATGCGGGCGTCAGCGTTCAGCGACCGCAGGATCGATCGGGCGGCCCGGATCTGCTCCGGCGCGGCGATATCCACCTTGTTCAGCACGATGACGTCCGCGAACTCGATCTGATCAACGAGCAACTGCACGAGAGGGCGTTCATCCTCCTCTCCCGCCGTCTCACCGCGATCCCTTAGAAAGTCCTGCGAGGAATAATCGCGGAGAAGATGGGCTGCGTCGACCACCGTCACCATCGTGTCGAGCCGGGCGACATCCGAGAGGCTGTTGCCGTCCTCGTCGCGGAACTCGAAGGTCGTGGCGACGGGCAGCGGCTCAGCGATGCCGGTCGATTCGATGAGCAGGTAATCGAAGCGCCGCTCCGCGGCGAGGCGACGCACCTCCTTCAGGAGGTCATCGCGCAGCGTGCAGCAGATGCAGCCGTTTGACATCTCGACCAGCGTCTCATCAGTACGAGAAAGGTTGGCGCCGCCCTTCGCCACCAGGTCGGCATCGACATTCACCTCGCTCATGTCGTTGACGATGACCGCAACCTTGAGGCCCTCGCGATTGTGCAGCACGTGATTGAGCAAGGTCGTCTTGCCAGCGCCGAGAAATCCGGAAAGCACGGTGACGGGCAAGCGAGCACATCTGCGGGACACACTCGTCTCGATGTGGCTTCTGAGAACTTCATCCATCGCTCTAGAGTCTTTCCGACTTTAATTGAATCGCGAGGGATTCCCAACGAGAGCGAACAGTGATTCATGCTTGGTGCTGGGCGGAGGCCAGCAAGGCATGGCACGAGCTTATTCTCTCGACCTGCGTGAGC
>JBAZXL010000020.1:0-75786 GCA_041659825.1 Hyphomicrobium sp. | reverse complement strand
TTGGATACGCGCCAATCGATGATGCCGGGCTCGTGCCCGCGACGGAATCGTCCGCCCTCAACGTTCTACGCAAATACCCTGCCGGAGGCGGGCAGAAATACCGCGCTGATCAGCCCCGCGCGCCAGCAGGCTCTAGCGACGGCGGCCAGTGGATCGATGCTGGAGGAGGTGGTGGTGGTTCCGGCAGCGTCGCCAGCGGCGTCCGTGCACCGGCTGCAGCGAAGCCGGCCAAGGACCAAACGCGAGTTGCAGGCGGCGGGGCCAGGCTTTTCAGAGAGCTTGCGCGTCGGCTCCTTGCTGCTAAGCCGAAAATCCCGCAGAAGCTTCCCGAGTTCCTGATCAAAAAACCTACACCGGGTAAGATCATAGGTAAGCTCGACGACGTAACTCCGGACGAGCGCCGGACTTATGAGTACCTCAGAGATCTCGGCAATGACGTCAAACTTCTGGAACGCGAGGCCGGCAAACGCACCCCAGACATCGAACTGAACGGCACGCGAACTGAGCTCAAGAATATCTCAGGCGTGAGAAGGACTGATGAGGATGGGCTGTCAGCGGCTATCTCAAGCAGGATTATGGACGGGCGCGGGCAAGCATCGAACATCATCGTCGACGCCACCCAGCAACCTGGGATGACCACTCAAGCCGCCGAACGCGCAGCTAAACGTGCATTAGGTGCCGACGACGTCAAAAAAGGCATCAAGGAAATTACTATAATGACGCCAGATGGACCTGTTCACCTGAGGAGAATTGATTGAGAATGGACAAGAGTACCATTAAACGTGAAATCGAGAACCGAATTAAGGTGCACCTCAGAAGGAACCCCGACAACCCGAATGTCCATCTGCTGTGGAAGGGCTACGTGGCAGCGCTTCTCGAATGGGGCCTCATATCGGGTGCCAACCACGATGAGTTGAGAGACTCTCTTGACTCGGTCGGTGATGACGAGGTCCGCGAGATATTCCTCGGCTTTCCGGACGAGGACGAGTAATGCGTCGCCACGGCGACAACTCGCATCAAGAGGCGCGTCGAAGCGGAGCATCCCTCCGCGATAAGGGGCGCTGTAGCGAGGTACCTTAATGACGGAAGAGCAAGGCCGCCTATACTCAATCTTTGGCGCAAATAGTAGCAGCTTGGAGGAGGTTCGAAGCTGGGTCGAAGAGTTCTCCGGGGCAACCGGAGAGGAGGACGAAAGCGATGGCCTCGGAGGCGTATACTATACATTCACGAGCAAGAACGAGGAAATTCGCGTTATCAAGAACGAGGATGTCTATGACGGTGAGCCCGTCGTGGATGCTGGGTCGGAATGGAAGATCGTTGTCACTTTGGCGGGGCCAAGTACGGATACAGCTTGGCTAGAGGCGCTGAAAAAAGCGACAGAACGATTTACGCCTCTTCTAACTGAACCCTACTAATGCTGGACGAGCGCCTCGCCGGACGCGGTCTAGTGAACTAGTCGGCTGCACTCGTGTCGATGCGGAGTATCGCACATGGGAGACGGAAACTCCGCAATCGTCTGTTCTGAGAAAGCACCCTGCCGGAGGCGGGCAGAAATACCGCCCCGACCAGCCCCGCGCGCGTCCTGCCGGAGGCAGGCAAACAAGGAGGCCGGATCGAGCGACGGCGGGCGTCCATGCGGAGCATGGCTCCGCCATGACGGGTGGACGATCGTGGGGGAGGTGGTGGTGGCTCCGGCAGCGTCGCCAGCGGCGTCCGTGCACCCGCCGCAACGAAGGCGGACAGCGACGGCCGCGTCCGCGTCGCGCAGGCAGGCGGTGCACGGCGCAATGCTGGACCGACTGTTCAAGTCCGCGTTCGTGGTCGAGACGTGCACATCGCCGAGCCGTTCGCGGAGCCGATCGCGCGAGCGTCAGAGCGGCGCGACGTGGCGCTCGAACGGCTTCGCGAGCTGGATCCGGAATGGGAACTTCCTCCAAGCGTTCGAAGTACGGCTCCGCCGACGGATATTGGCAGATTGGTCCGAAGCCTCCAAGACGAGGCGCAGCTCGCAGAGGCGCGCATCACTGTAATCGAGCGTGGCGGCGTGCCTCTTGGCTTCAACTCACGCGAGGACTTCCATGAATTCGGCCGAACTATATTTCGCGGCCTCAATGAGGCCGGCTACTCGGACGCATTGCCGTTTATGCGCGGCAGCGCCGTCACGGGATACAACTATGTGAACGGGCGGCCCTTCGACGGTGGGAGCAGGCCGAGCGATTTCGATCTGGCGATTTCTAGCCCGACCCTGCTGCGCCGCGCGACGGAGATCGGGGTTCAGTTGAGAGGGCAAGGATCGCGGACAGAGCCCCTTAGGGACTCAGAGGTGGAGTTGCTTGGTTTGCAAGGCCTCAGGGATGCAATAGGAACTGAACGAGGCCGCAGAGCAACAATTATGATTTATGGCTCCCCGAGCGCGGTTGAGGGAAGAGGCCCTTTCGTTCGTATCGACTAAAAGGGCCGAGGAAATATGGAGAATGAAGTGAAAATTGAAATAGTCTACGGCGTCACCCGCGACGACATCGATGAAATGAGTTCAATCATCGAGAAAGTATTGGGCGTGAAGGCCCAGCCCCGAGAGAACGACGCTCGGGGCGGAGACTACTACCTGTTTGAAGGGAAATCAGGTGAAGAGCTTTACTTGATGACGAACCGAGATCCCTACGACGAGGAGCCTCTTTTCGACGAGGCCGCCGGCCGAGTGCTTGTCTCTTATCTTTCAAGCCCAGACCACAGCAGTGATTTTGTCGCGGCGATTGACCATGAACCGGATTTGTTCGTGAAGCTGAGCTCGAAAATCTGGTAGCATTTCTCAGGGTAATACGCATCGCGGCGAGCATCCGCTGCTTGATCTGCTCGCCCGTCCCTCGCCGGACTAGACCAGCGCCTGTGTGGATGAGGATTGTCGTCCAGCCGCGGCAGCGATGGCCGCATGACCGCCGAGCAGTTCGAGCGCTTGAAGAGCGAGCTGGAAGCGGGCTTCCAGGGCGCCGCGAAAGCGGGCCGTCCGCTGCTCTTGGAAGGCGGGCTCGATTGGAAACCGCTCTCGCTCTCGCCGAAGGACATGGACTTCTACGAGGCGAGGAACTCGGCCGCCCGCGAGATCGCACTCGCTCTCGGCGTGCCGCCGATGCTTTTCAGAGAGCTTGCGCGTCGGCTCCTTGCTGCTAAGCCGAAAATCCCGCAGAAGCTTCCCGAGTTCCTGATAAAAAAACCTACAATAGGAAAAATCACGGGGAACCTAGACGAGGTCCTTCCAGAAGAGAAACGGTTTTACGAAGAACTCCGAGATTTGGGAAATAATGTCGAGGTTATCCAAAGAGGCCCAGGCCGCACTCCAGACATACGAATTAACGGGGTGCCGCATGAAAGAAAAACAGTGAGACGAGTACAAAATACCGAGCCATCTAGACTTTCAGGCTCAATATCAAGCAGAATTCTCGATGCCCGCGGACAAGCGTCAAACATTATTATTGATGCTAGAAGCCAGCAAGGAATGAACAAAAACGTCGCCGAGGAGGCGATCAGGCGAGCGTATGGTGCGGATTCACGAAACGGCATAGACAGCATTACAATCCTAACTCCGGACGGTCCAGTATTTGCGCCAAGGAGGCCATGATCATGTCAACTTCCACCATTGAAGAGTTACGGAAGCGTATGCAGGAGCACCTCGCATACCGGAAGGATAGCGATGTCATTCATCTTCTCTGGAAAGGATACCTTGCCGCGCTCATGGAGGCCGGCGCGTTCCAGCCTGACGAGTACCACGACCTGAATGACATGCTTAAGGAGGTGGGCGAGGTGGAACGTCGAGAGATATTCGTCGGCTTTCCAGGCCAGTATGAATAGACGCAGCCGTCGGTTACGTACTCCACCGCACGGCGAAGGCCTTCTCCAACTGGCTGGCCCCCGCCTATGGCGTCCTGCCGGAGGCGGGCAGGCCTGGCCTCGCATTGCGCCGCGACCTCGACCAGGTTGAAGCACTGACCAGCGAGCGCGAGACCCTCTGGGCCCGCATCCATGCGGAGCATGGCTTCGCCATGACCGCGTGAGCTTCCTGACGCTGAACGAGAAGCGGGCCGCAGTTGGATACGCGCCGGTCGATGCGGAGCATCGCCCAAAGCAAGATGCGGAGCATCGCCCAAAGCAAGATGCGGAGCATCGCCCAGAGCAAGATGCGGCGGGCCTTGCGCCGGCGACGGAATTCTCCGATCCGTCCGTTCTAAGAAAGTACCGCCCCGACCAGCCCCGCGCGCGTCCTGCCGGAGGCAGGCAAACAAGAAGGCCGGATCGAGCGACGGCGGGCGCCCATGCGGAGCATGGCTTCGCCATGACGGGTGGATGCAGGAGGTGGCGGTGGTGGCTCCGGCAGCATCCGCCAGCGGCGTCCGCGCACCCGCTGCAACGAAGCCCGCCAGCGACGGCCGCGTCCGCGTCGCGCAGGCTGGTCCGAACAGTAGCGCACCAAGACGCTCCATCCTTGCGCGCTTTCCCGAAGCCACACCTGCGCAAGAAGTTCGGTGGGCAGTTTCGAATGCCAACGCACAAGGCGCTATTGCGAAAGCTGAAGCCGCAATTCCCGGCTATCGGCCACGCCCAAGCCTCACCGAGACGATCGAGGGCGAGATCGCAAGAAATGAAGCCGATGCGCGCGATGCAGAAATCGCAATTGAGGAGGTTTTAGTTCGCCAGGGCCGCGAGAGTTCAGCCACACGAGCTGGCCCGAGAGCCTTTGCGGACGTGCTCATGCCTCAGGGAACGATCGTGGGCCGGCGAAGCAAAGGCGCTGGAATGGAGGTGAGGACAGTGAGTCGTGCCGAATTTGACCGCGTCCTGCGTGAGTTGACAGATGGAGCTACGGAGCTGGCGCCGCCCCGTTCGAACTACAAAGGTTTGTGGTATCGGCGTGCCGATGGCACGATAATCGGAGTGCGACGAAGCGACGGAAGCGGCTTGACTATAGATATAATAGATAGCCAGCGAAGCCCGCTTCTTGGACCAGGGACGAGGATACATTCCGATGATTGATTTGCTGCGTCGTCGCCAGCTTGGCGATTCCGTCTCCGAATTCATTGACACAATTCCCTACTTTCTAGATAGCGACGGCGAAAGTCTTTGGCATATCGTGCCCGGAGGCCGGAGCTTTGGCTTTGAAGGTGATGACCTCACAGAGTTTGTTCGCCTGTGCGTGTTACGCCTCCTCAATACCGGAGGAATTCCAGTGCGTCACGCCGAGGAGGGTGAGCTGAACTGGACTGAGCAAGCTCAATATGGCACCACGACGGATGAGATTGCGAACGCCATCGTAGCTGAGTGGCTCGCCAAAGGCGGAGGTGACCCTAAATGGGACTGGCTTTGGTTCGTAACCCGACGCGTGTTGCACACGTCGCGGCATTGGCAGGCTGAACATTCTTCGAAAAGATGATTGCGCTTTGATTGGCGCAACACTGTGCTGCCACTCGTCAACCGCACGGCGAAGGCCTTCACGAGCTGGCTCGCGCCGGCCTACGGTAACACCATCTCGCTTCGCCCCGACCTCGATTAGGTCCTGCCGGAGGCGGGCAAGAGAAAGTGAAGCGCTGACCAGTGAGCGCGAGGCGTCCTGCCGGAGGCGGGCAGCAAAGAGACGTGGGCCCGCATCCATGCGGAGCATGGCTCCGCCATGATCGCGTGAGCTTTCTCACGCTGAACGAAAAACGCCAGGCAGTTGGATACGCGCCAATCGATGATGCCGGGCTCGTGCCCGCGACGGAATCGTCCGCCCTCAACGTTCTACGCAAATACCCTGCCGGAGGCGGGCAGAAATACCGCGCTGATCAGCCCCGCGCGCCAGCCGGCACGAGCACTTGCGCCAAGGAGTCCATATTCATGTCACATCCGACCATCGAAGAGTTACGGAAGCGAATGCAGGAGCACCTCGCATACCGGAAGGATAGCGATGTCGTTCATCTCCTCTGGAAGGGCTATCTCGCCGCTCTCATGGAATGGGGAGTGCTTGAAGGCGGGGACTATCATGAGCTCAATGGCGTGCTTAAGGAAGTAGGTGAGGATGAACTGCGCGAGATCTTCCTCGGCTTCCCGGACGAAGAGGAAGAGGGACCTTGAATAGCACGCGCCACGAGCGGTGGCACGGTGCTGCCGATGGTCAATAGAACAGCGAAGGCGTCTACGAGTTATGAAGGTGGTGCTGGACAACGCAGGCCCGGCTCAACGTCCAGGAATACACGGCCCCGGCGCGTGAGGACTTGCAAGCGATGAGAAATCTGCCGAAAAAGGACGAGTTCATATTCCGCATCAAAGAGCATTTGCAGCATCGGGATAGCGACGTCGTGCGCTTGCTCTGGAAGGGCTACTTGGCAGCCCTTCTGGAATGGGGGCTCCTCGAAGTGAACGACTACGACGAGCTAAAAGTACTTTTTTCGGATGTCGGCAAAGAGGAACTTCGCGAGATCTTCTTGGGCTTTCCCGACGAGGACGAGTAATGCGTCGCCACGGCGACAACTCGTATGCAAATAAAGCGGGCGGTCCGGCGGGTGTCCCGCCAGCGGGGTGCGGGGCTGGCCCCGCTCGCGAAGCGACCAATGAAATCCGCAGGAGCGGGTTAACCTCAGCGTAACCCGCCGTTTCATGTTGACCCGGCCGCCGCGGCCGGCGGCTCACAGGCTGCGGAAACTTCTCTTCCAAGTCACCAAAACCGGAGACACCCACATGGGCGCAGCCACTGCGAGCCAGACGATGACGCGTGCTGAGGGCCTCGCGCATGAAGTAAAGTTCACGCCCCTCGAGATGAAGGCGGTGGAGGCCGATGGCACCTTCGAAGGTTACGCCTCGGTCTTCAATCGCGAGGATCTCGGTGGCGACATCGTCATGCCTGGCGCGTTCAAGGAAAGTCTGCTGCGTCGCGGTGCACCCGCCATCAAGCTCCTCTACCAGCACGACGCGGCTCAGCCGATCGGCGTCTGGACGTCGCTCGAGGAGGATACGCGCGGTCTCTACGCGCAAGGCCGCCTGCTCCGCGATGTCGAGCGCGCCCGTGAGGTGCATGCGCTGATGCGCGCCGGCGCCCTCGATGGTCTCTCGATCGGCTTCCGCACCATCAAGGGCCGTCGCGACCGCGCCTCAGGCGTACGCCGCCTCGAGAAGGTCGACCTCTGGGAGATCTCGATCGTCACATTTCCGCTTTTGCCGGAGGCGCGCGTCGCCTCGGTGAAGGCGAGACCCTTCACCGGCCACACGCCGACGGAGCGGGAGTTCGAGCGCTGGCTCACGCGGGATGCTGGGCTGACGCGAGGCGAGGCACGCGCGGTGCTCCGCGACGGGCTTCGCGGCCTCAAGGCTCAGCGGGACGCGGGCCAAGGGGCGAAGGCAGGCATGAGCGAGGAGGCGAGCCTCGCGGTCCAGATCAGGGCCGCCGCGCGTCTCCTCATCGCAGCAACTGAGTAGAGTGAAGGAAAGACGTCCATGTCAGACCATCAAGACCTAGAGACGAAGGCTTCCGGCTCGCCGGTGGGCTCCGCATTCGAGGAGTTCATGCGCGCGTTCGAGAGCTTCAAGGAGACCAACGACGAGCGCTTGGCCGAGATCGAGCGGCGCTCGCAGGCAGACCCGTTGCTTGTAGAAAAAGTGGCCCGCATCGATCGCGCGCTCGACGAGCACAAACGTATCGCCGACGAGTTGGCCTTGAAAGCCGCCCGCCCGCACCTCGGCGGTAACACGAGCTTGGAGCGTTCGTCATCGAGCCGCGCCCTTACGCGCGCCTTTGAGGGCTACGTCCGCAAGGGAGACGCAACGCCGTTGCGCGATCTCGAGGCGAAAAGCCTCTCGGTCGGATCGAGCCCCGACGGCGGCTATCTCGTTCCTCCCGAGACGGAGCGGACCATCAACGCAGCGGTGAAGGCCATCTCTCCGATCCGCTCGATCGCGGCCATCCGCCAGATCTCGGCCTCGGTCTACAAAAAGCCGTTCCAGCTCACTGACGCTGGCACCGGCTGGGTCGGCGAGACGGCGGCCAGACCCGAGACCACATCGCCGACGCTTGCCGAGCTGACGTTCCCGGCGATGGAGCTTTACGCCATGCCGGCGGCGAGCTCGACGCTCTTGGACGATAGCGCCGTCGATATCGATGAGTGGATTGCCGAGGAGGTGCGCGCCACCTTCGCCAAGCAGGAAGGCATCGCCTTTATCAGCGGCAACGGCACCAACAAGCCGCGCGGTTTCCTCGACTATACCAAGGTCGCCAACGCCGCATGGACATGGGGCAACATGGGCTATCTCGCGACCGGCGTTGCCGGCGCATTGCCCGCGTCAAACCCGGGCGACAAGCTCATTGATCTCATCTACGCGGTAAAGTCGGAGTATCGTGCCAGCGCCGCGTTCGTCTTCAGTCGCAGCACCCAGGCGCTCTTCCGCAAGCTCAAGGATGACAACGGCAACTATCTCTGGACGCCGCCTACGCGGGCCGGAGAGCAGTCGTCGCTGATGGGCTTCCCTGTGGTCGAAGCCGAGGACATGCCGGACGTCGCGACCGACAGCTACGCGATGGCATTCGGTGACTTCCGCCGCGGCTATCTCATTGTCGACCGCGTCGGCATCCGCGTGTTGCGCGATCCCTATAGCTCGAAGCCGTACGTGCTCTTCTACACGACGAAGCGCGTCGGCGGCGGCGTGCAGGACTTCGACGCCATCAAGCTTCTGAAGTTCGGCGTGTCTTGATGGGCTTACGGGCCTGATCGGCGGCTTCGCAGCCGGCGGTTCTGTCTCGTTTTCGAATACCCCGCGAGGCACCACCCACTCGCCGGGGCAAGGGCGGGACTGCAGCGTTGCCCCCCGGCGCGCGGTCCCGCCCGTTTCTTTGCTCTGTCGTCCCATCGATGCGAAGCATCGCTCAGCCAAGCATGCGAAGCATCGCGCTGGATCATCTGCACGTAAACAGAAAGAACACCTATGCCCCTCGTCATGATGAGCGGGCCCGCACTCGAGCCGGTGACGGTCTCGGAGGCGAAGGCCCATCTACGCCTCGATGCCAGCGATGAGGACGTGCTGATCGCAAGCCTCATCCTCACGTCCCGCCTGCATGTCGAGACAGCTCTCGGCTTGGCTCTGATCACGCAGAGCTGGAAGCTGGTTCTCGATTGCTGGCCGGACGATGCGGCCCTCAAGTTTCCGCTTGGCCCGGTCAGCGCAGTCGCGGCCGTCCGCGTCCTCGCGGCCGACGGCACACCGGCCGTGGTGCCGGCTGCAAGCTACATCGTCGACGGTGATGCGCTGGGCTCGCGCCTTGTCCGCACGGCAGCGACGTGGCCCCTGCCTGGCCGGGCAGCTCGCGGCATCGAGATCGACTTCACTGCAGGGATGGGCCCGGCGGCCGCTGACGTCGCCCAACCGATACGTCACGCCATCCTGCTGCTCGTCGCGCATTGGTACGAGCATCGCGACCCGTTCGAGATCGGCTCGCCAGGGGCCGCGATCCCGGCGTCCGTCACCGAGCTGTTGAAGCCTTACCGCGCCGTGCGCCTGTGAGGGTGGACATGACGATCATACCTATAGGCGAGCTGTCGCATCGCTTTGCGCTCCAGTCGCCGGTCCTCACTCCCGACGGTGGCGGCGGAGAGACGACCACCTGGTCTCTCGCGGCCGAGATCTGGGGGGCACTGCGCCCCTACTCCGGGGGCGAGCAGTTCGAGGCGGACGGCCTCAGCGGCCGCATCAGCCATGAGCTGTGGATCCGGCATCGCCAAGGTGTCACGCTCGACATGCGCTTCGTGCTCGGGTCTCGCATTTTCGAGATGCGCAGCGTGCTCGATGTCGGCGAGCGCCGCCGTTTCCTTCGCTGCCTGGTCGAGGAGCGCCTGCCATGAGGTCGGCGAGCTTTGCACTTCGCGCGGCGGTGCACGCGGCGCTGACAGCGAATAGTGCGCTGACCAGCTTACTCGGCGGCCCGCGCATCTATGACCAGGTGCCGCGCGGAGCCGAGTTTCCCTACGTGAGCTATGGCCCGAGCACGGCGCGGGACTGGAGCACCGGAACGGAGGAGGGGAGCGAGCACATCTTCGCACTTCACGTTTGGACGCGCAGCGGTGGCGATCGGACGACGCTCCTCATCATGGCGGCCCTGAAGGACGCGCTCGACGAAGCTGTCCTGATGCTCTCCGAATACCGCCTGATCAATCTCCGCGCCGAGAGCGAGGAAAGCAAACGAGAGAGCGACGGCAAGACCTATCGCGGCATTGTCCGCTTCCGCGCGGCAATCGAGCCGCTACCCTGACAACGAGAGAGAGTGCGAGACATGGCAGCACAAAAAGGCAAGGACCTGCTTCTCAAGGCCGATAGCACCGGCACTGGAAGCTTCGCGACGATCGCGGGACTCCGTTCTCGTACGATCGCATTCAACGCCGAGACCGTCGACATCACCCACCAGGAGAGCACAGGCCAGTGGCGTGAGCTGTTGGCGGGCGCTGGTGTCAAGAATGCGCGCGTCACAGGTAGCGGCATCTTCAAGGACGCTGCATCCGACGAGCTGGTGCGATCTTATGTGTTCAACGGCACCATCAGGAATTGGCAGGTGATCGTGCCAGACTTTGGCACGATGCAGGGGCCGTTCCAGATCACATCTTTCGAATTCACCGGCCGCCACGACGGCGAGGTCGCCTTTGAGCTGTCACTCGAGAGCGCGGGCGAGCTGATCTTCACCGCAGTCTGACAAGCCGCTCCCTACCGCATCAACGGGGAGCAGAAGTTAAGTGGAGATGTCAATGGCCAATCACCACCGCGGCGAGATCGACGCCGAGCTGGACGGCAAGACCCAGCGGCTGTGCCTGACGCTCGGCGCGTTGGCCGAGCTTGAAGCCGCATTCGGCGACGAGGATATGGTCGCGCTTGCGACACGCTTCGAGAAGGGGCGAATCTCGGCGAGAGATTGCCAGCGCATCATCGGCGCCGGTCTGCGAGGTGCGGGTGGCGATATTTCGGACGCAGCGGTCGGGTCGATGCAAGCGGTCGGCGGCGCGGCTGGCTTCGTCGATATTGTGGCCCGCCTTCTCAAGGCAACGTTCGGAAGCACGGCGACGGGCGAGAGAAAAGCTCAGGAGGGACCGGACCTCGGCCCTTTCCCTGGGACGAAGTGATGGCGATCGGCTTCGGCCTCATAGGCCTCGACCCGAAAGCCTTCTGGGCCATGACCGTAAAGGAGCTCGAAGCAGCCATTCGCGGCCGCTTCCCTACCGCCGTGACGCCGGCTGCGCCATCGCGAGCAGAGATCGATCGTCTCATGCTTCGCTTCCCCGACTGAGGACAACACGATGCAAAGTTTCGGCCCCCCCTTCGACATCCCGACCCCGAAACTCGAGCTCGATACGACGAGCTACGAGCAGAGCCTCCGCGAGGCGATGAGTCTCGGCCGGCAATTTTCGAGCACGCTAATCGGTGCTTTCGAATCCATTGCCATCAGAGGCAAAAGCCTCGGCGACGTCCTACGCTCGCTCGCGCTGAGATTATCAGACATTGTTTTAAGTGCCGCGTTAAAGCCCCTCGAGCAGGGGTTCGGCAATCTCCTGGGAGGCCTCCTCTCAGGCGGCCTTCCCTTTGCAAAGGGCGGCGTCATTCAGCAGGGTATGCCGGTCCCATTTGCGTCCGGTGGGGTCATCCAAAGCCCCATATCGTTTCCGCTCGCGAATGGCCGGCTCGGCATCGCCGGCGAGCGCGGCGCAGAAGCCATCATGCCCCTGAGCCGCGGCCCCGACGGACGCCTCGGTGTCGCAGTCAGCGGACGCGGTGGCGGTGCGGTCAACGTCACCATCAACGTCCAGACGCCGGACGCCGAGAGCTTCCGCCGCTCGGAGACGCAACTCGGAGCCATGTTGTCCCGCGCAGTCTCGCTCGGTCAGCGCAATCTTTAGCCCAGTAGCCCAGTAGCCCAGTAGCCCTGTCTGCCCGGGGCGGCGCCATTCGAAGAAGGAACGAGCATGACATTTCATGAGGTGCGCTTTCCGACTGGACTATCGCGCGGGGCCCAAGGCGGGCCGGAGCGGCGCACGGACGTAGTCGTGCTCGGCTCGGGCTACGAGGAGCGTAACAGCCGCTGGGCGGATTCGCGCCGCAGCTACAACGCAGGCTATGGCATCACCTCGCTCGATGCGCTCCATGAGGTCATCGCGTTCTTCGAGGAGCGGCGCGGGCGGCTCTATGGCTTCCGATGGCGCGACCATGCTGACTGGAAATCGTGCGCGCCGCAGGCAACGCCATCGAGCCTCGACCAGACAATCGGCGTCGGCAATGGCTCGGCCAGAACGTTCACGTTGAATAAGACCTACGGCGCGGCTCACGCCCCGTGGGTGCGCGACATCAGAAAGCCGGTGGCTGGAACGGTTGTGATCGCCGTTGCTGGCGTCGCGATGAGCGTGGGAACGCAATTCACGATCGATACGGCAAGCGGCGTCGTGACGTTTCAGCCGGGACACATTCCGGCCGCCGGCCAGGCCGTTACAGCGGGCTTTGAGTTCGATGTGCCGGTACGCTTCGATACCGATCGCCTCGACGTCAGCATCGCCGGATTCACCGCAGGCGCCATTCCCAACATTCCAGTGATCGAGATCCGGCTATGAAAGAGCTTTCTTCGGCGCTCGAGGCGCATCTTGCATCGGGCATCACGACGCTCTGCTGGTGCTGGCGTCTCACGCGCCGCGATGGCGTGAGGCAAGGCTTCACCGATCACGACCGCGACGTGACTTTCGACGCTACGACGTTCGAAGCGGCGGCGGGCTTCAGCGCCAGCGAAATCAAGGACGCCGTCGGCCTCAGCGTCGACAACCTGGATGTTACGAGCGCCGTCTCGTCCGAGCGCCTCGCTGAAGCCGATCTGGCCGCGGGGCTCTACGACGATGCCCGTGTCGAGATCTTCCGCGTCAATTGGCAAGCGCCCGAGCAACGCGTCTTGATGCGCTCAGGCAGTCTTGGCGAGGTGAAGCGGGCGGGTATCGGATTCGCAGCGGAGGTGCGTGGGCTCGCCCACTATCTGCAGCAGCCGAAAGGGCGCCTCTACCAGTACACCTGCGACGCAGATCTCGGCGACGTCCGCTGCGGCATCGTGCTGGCCAGCGCGTCATACCGCGGCACAGGCGCCATCGACGAGATCGTGAGCGCACGCCGCTTCACCGCGAGCGGCCTTTCGAGCTTTACCTCGAGCTGGTTCACGCACGGACTCCTCGAGTTCACGTCTGGAGCCGCCACCGGACAAAAGATCGAGATCAAGCTGCATGCTAAGAATCTGGCTGGCGTCGTTAGCATCGAGCTATGGCAGGCAGCACGGCTGCCGCTGCAGATAGGACAAACGTTCATCGTGACGGCGGGCTGCGACAAGCAGCTCGAGACCTGCAAAACGAAGTTCGCCAACGCAGCGAGTTTTCGCGGCTTTCCGCATATGCCCGGCAACGACTTCATCTCGCGCATCAATCGCCCCGGCTCATGAGATGCTTGACGCCGTCACCGCCTAAGGCCTCCCGCTAACGAGTAAGCCACATGCCAATTGAAAGCACGCCGCGCCTTCACGGCGCCGACGAACCCGTGCGCCTGGCACGGGATTGGATCGGTACGCCGTATCATCACCAGGCAAGTCTCAAGGGCGTCGGAACCGATTGCCTCGGGCTCATTCGCGGCATTTGGCGCGAGCTCTATAGTGACGATGCTGAGTTGCCACCGGCCTACTCGCGAGATTGGGGCGAAGCCAACGGCGAGGAAACCCTGCTTGCTGCCGCGCGGCGGCACTTGCGAGAGATCCCGATTGCCGGAGCCGAGGCGGGCGACGTCGTGATCTTTCGCATTCGCCCGGGCTCGATCGCCAAGCACGCAGGCCTCATTGCAACAGGCAACGCCGTTTCGTCCGCGACCATGATCCACGCCATGGAAGGCTCATTGACCGCAGAGGTGAACCTCACCTCGTGGTGGCGGCGGCGCATCGCGGCAGCATTTGCATTTCCAGGGACGAGGCGCTGATGGCAACGCTTGCACTTGCAGCGGTCGGAGCCGTGGCCGGCAGCGCCCTCCTGCCAACCGGCATCTCCGTCCTCGGGCTCACCCTCAGCGGCGCGGCCTTGGGATCGCAGATCGGCGCCTTCGCCGGCTCCTACATCGACAACGCGCTCTTCGGCACATCCGGACATGGCAAACCGCACGAAGGGCCCCGTCTCGCAGACCTCCACGTCACGGCGAGCACGGAGGGGGCGCCGATCCCACGTCTCTATGGACGGGCACGGCTTGGCGCGCAGGTGATATGGGCGGCCGATATTCGCGAGGAGATCGTTACCTCGTCGAGTGGCGGCGGCTCCGCAAAAGGCGGTGTCGCGCCGAGCCAGTCCGGGAGCCAAAGCATCGAATATCGCTACTATGCCACGTTCGCCGTTGCGCTCTGCGAGGGCGAGATCACGAGCATCGGCCGTGTCTGGGTAGATAGCGAGGAGCTCGACCTCTCGCGCGTAACGCATCGCATCTATCTCGGAAGTGAGACGCAGGCCGCCGACAGCGCGATCATTGCCCGCGAAGGGGCGGACGCAGCGCCGGCCTATCGCGGCCTGGCCTATATCGTCTTCGACGACATGCCGCTCCTCGACTACGGCAACCGCATCCCACAGCTCTCATTCGAGGTCTTTCGCTCCATAGAGAAATCCGGCTCCGAGATCCGCGGTGTGGTCCTAATTCCGGGAACAGGCGAATTCGTCTACGCGCCGGAAGCCGTCACGAAGCTCGTCCGTCCCGGCCAATCCGAATCCGAAAACGTCCATACAAAGCAGGGCACGAGCGACTGGTCCGTCTCGCTTGAGCAGATGGACGCGCTGCTTCCGAATGTTGCGAGTGTCTCGCTCGTCGTGAGCTGGTTCGGTGACGACCTCCGCGCTGGCGTCTGTCAGCTGAAGCCAGGCGTCGAGATCGCCGCTAAGAACACAAAGCCTCTCACCTGGAGCGTTGCTGGCCTGAACCGAAGCCAGGCGCGTCTCATCAGCATGCAGGACGGGCGCCCAGCCTACGGCGGCACGCCATCAGACCAGACGGTCATCGCCGCCATTCAGGACCTGAAGGCGCGCGGTCTGGCTGTTACGCTCACGCCCTTCATCCTGATGGACGTGCCCGAAGACAACACGCGGCCGGATCCCTATTCGGCATCCGCCTCGCAGCCGGCGTTTCCCTGGCGCGGCCGCATCACCGTCTCGCCTGCGCCCGGAGTGGCCGGCACTCACGACAAGACGGCTGCGGCTGCGGCTGAGGTCGCAGGCTTCGTCGGCACAGCAGGGCCGGGCGACTTCTCGATCCATGACGGTGCCGTCATCTACTCAGGACCCGAGGAATGGACGCTCCGCCGCATGGTGCTGCATCAGGCATTTCTTGCCGTTGCCGCCGGCGGTGTCTCGGCGTTCGTCATCGGCAGCGAGATGCGGGGCCTGTCGCAAGTCCGTAGCGGCGCCAGCTCGTATCCGTTCGTCGATGCTCTGATCGCCTTGGCGGCGGACGTGAAAAGCGTACTCGGCAGCGCAACAAAGGTGCTCTACGCCGCCGACTGGTCCGAGTATTTCGGGCATCAACCAAGTGATGGATCCGGCGACGTCTATTTCCATCTCGACCCCCTCTGGGCGTCGACGGCAATCGACGCCATCGGCATCGACGCTTATTGGCCGCTTGCCGATTGGCGAGACGGATCCGCTCACCTCGACCACGTAGCGGGAGCAACCTCGATCTACGACCTCGATTATCTGCGCTCAAATGTCCAAGGCGGCGAGGGCTATGATTGGTACTACCAGAGCGAGGCGGCGCGCGAGCAACAGATCCGCACACAGATTACAGATGGCGCGGGCAAGCCGTGGGTGTTTCGCTACAAGGATTTGAAGTCGTGGTGGCTGAATGCACACTACAATCGGCCCGGCGGCGTCGAGAGCGCAGTGGCGACGGCCTGGGTGCCGCAATCGAAGCCATTCTGGCTGATGGAGATTGGCTGCCCGGCGGTCGACAAGGGCGCCAATCAGCCGAACGTCTTCGTCGACCCGAAAAGCTCGGAGTCGAGCTATCCGTACTTCTCCCGCGGCAGCCGCGACGACCTCATGCAACGCCAATTCCTGCGCGCACTGATCGAGGCCTTCGACCCGGCGAGCAGCGGCTATATCGAGGGCCTGAACCCCGTTTCCAGCGTCACCGGAGAGCGCATGCTCGACGTCGATCGCATCCACGTCTATGCCTGGGACGTTCGGCCTTACCCTGCCTTCCCCTACAACAGCGAGACGTGGAGTGACGGCGAGAACTGGCGCCTCGGCCATTGGCTCAACGGCAGGCTCGCTGCGGTGTCGCTCGAGGAAGCAGTCGTTGCCGTCCTCGACGACTACGGCTTCACCGACTATGACGCTTCGCGCCTGACTGGCACCGTGCCGGGCTTCGTCATCGATCACGTGATGTCCCCTCGCGACGCGCTGCAGGCGCTTGAGCTGGCCTATTTCTTCGATAGCCTCGAAAGCGGCGGAAAAATCGTCTTCCGCCATCGCGGTGCCGCCCAGCCGGTGCTCTCTCTGACGAGCGAGGACATGGTCGAGGAACGGCCCGGCGACGCCTTGCTGACGCTGACCCGCGCCCAGGAAACGGACCTTCCTGCTTCAGCCAAGATTACCTTCATTGCCGGCAGCAGCGATTACCGCAAGGCCGTCGCCGAGGCGCGCCGGCTCTCAGGCGCGAGCGGTCGCGTATCGCAGGCGGAAATGCCGATTGTTCTGGATTTCGAGCGCGCGAGCGAGATCGCAGAAAGCTGGCTTTTCGAGGCCTGGGCCTCGCGGGAGCGCGCCGCGTTCAAGCTGCCGCCGAGCGCGCTCGCGATCGAGCCGGGCGACGTCGTCACGGTTGAACGCGAGAACGAGACGCTGCTGCTACGCGTAACAGAGGTCGGCGACCACGGCGTGCGCGAGATCGAGGCGCGAGCTATTGACCCGGAGGTCTACGGTGGTGTCATTTCGCCAGCCCGCACCGGAAGCGAGACGAGCGGCACTACGCTCGGTCAGTCGCTCCTTGAGTTTCTCGATCTGCCAGTTCTGCGCGGAGACGAACCGGCCGAGAGCGGCTATGTCGCGGCCTATCAGTCGCCGTGGCCAGGCGGCGTTGCGGTCCACGCTTCGCCCGAGACGACGGGATATGTCCTGCGGGCGCTAGCCTCTGCTCCCGCCGTGATCGGCGAGACACTCGACGTTTTGGCTGGCGGCCCTCAGTCGGTCTTGAATGAAGGCGCGCGCGTTACGGTCGAACTGCTTGACGGCCAACTGACGTCCGTCACGCGCCTGCAGCTGCTCGCCGGAAAGAATACCGCCGCACTGCGCAACAGCCAGGGACGGTGGGAGGTGATCCAGTTCGAGGAGGCAATTCTCGTGGCACCTCAAACTTACGAGCTGCGCCGCCTCTTGCGCGGCCAAGCCGGAACCGACGGTGCCATCGAGGCAGCACTTCCGGCCGGCGCAAGGTTTGTGCTGCTCGGCAATGAGATCGCGCGCGTGAGCTTATCGCTCGATGAGATCAGGCTGCCCCTCAATTGGCGTTACGGCCCGTCGAGCCGTGACGTCGGCGACACAACGTATACAGAGGCAGCCTACACATTCTCCGGTCAGGGGCTCGCACCCTTCTCTCCAGTGCACGTGCGGGGAACACGTCTCGGCAACGGAGACCTTGCCATAACCTGGATTAGGCGGACGCGCACAGCCGGCGACGGCTGGGATGTGATCGAGGTGCCGCTTGGCGAAAGCGCCGAGAGCTACCAGGTCGATATCCTGAGCGGCGCGACCGTAAAAAGGACCCTCTCCGTAGCAGTGCCATCCGCGACCTATACGGCAGCCCAGCAGGCGGCTGATTTCGGCGTGCTGCAAGGCTCCGTGAGCGTCGTGATCTATCAGCTAGGCTCGGTCTTCGGTCGTGGCACTGGCAAGGCCGCTGTCGTCTAGCCCGGGCTGGCTGTCTCCCTCCCAATCAAGCAGCGAGTAGCAACAATGACCCAGCCGGCATGGCTCGAGCACGCTTGGCGCGAGCTCGGAGAGGAGGAGCGCTCGGGGGGCGCTGCGCATAACGCGCGTATTCTCGCGCTCTATCGCGACGCAGGCCACCCCGAGATCACGGCCGACGAGGTGGCCTGGTGTGCAGCCTTTGCGGGTGCCTCGCTCGAGCGCGCAGGCGTCAGGTGCACACGGTCTCTCTTGGCCCGCTCCTACCTCGAATGGGGTGCGCCGTTGCATGAGCCTCGCCTCGGCGCCATCGCCGTATTCTCGCGTAGCAGCGACCCGAGCCTCGGCCATGTCGGCTTCTGGATCGGGGAGGCGGGCAACGACATCGTCCTGCTCGGCGGCAATCAATCGAACGCCGTGACGGTGACGCCTATGCCTAAGGCGAGGCTGCTCGGTCTCCGGTGGCCGAGCTTAACTGCTGCAGCGCCATCTGCTGGAGAGCTATCGTCGGCACAGAGCGTGAGCGCGTCGTCGAATTTCGCCGTTGCACTCGCACATGTTCTCGACATGGAGGGTGACTTCTCCGATGACCCCTACGACACGGGCGGCCCGACGAACTTCGGCATAACCCTCGCCGAATACGCCTCCTGGAACGGAACGACGCTCGATGAGGCAAACCGTGACGCGCTCAAAAGCGCGCTTAAACGCATAAGCTTGGAGACGGTCGGCGAGATCTATCAGCAACGCTATTGGGCAGCGGCCCACTGCTCAGCACTGCCAGCCGGCCTTGCGCTGATGCACTTCGATGCGGCCGTCAATCATGGTGTGGGAACGGCAACTCGCTGCCTTCAGGAAGCGGTGAAGGCCACCATCGACGGCGAGATGGGCCCCGAGACGCAAGCCGCCGCTGTTCGAGCCCCTGAGCTCGAGGCACTCGAGAGCTATGCCGCCATTCGCCGCCGGCGCTATCGCGCGCTTGCCACATTCTGGCGCTTCGGCCGCGGCTGGCTGGCGCGTGTCGACACAACGCTCACACGAGCCAAGGCGCAGATCGCGCGCACCGATAACGACACTTCACTCAACACATCAGAAGGAGAGACGACAATGACCAATCCAACAATATCAAGCGCCGACGCAAAATGGTGGGGCCACTCGATGACAATCTGGGGAACACTGATCACCGCGCTCTCGGCGGTGGTACCGGTCCTCGTTCCCGCATTAGGCCTCGATATTTCAAGCCGCCTCATCGATGACCTCGGCACCCAGATGCCGGCGGCCGTCCAGGCCATTACTGCGCTGATCGGCACGCTTGTAACCATCTTTGGCCGCGTCCGGGCCACCCAGCCGCTCGAGCAGCGCAGCATAAGTTTCAGGCTCTAGACCATTCATGGCCGGTTCAGCAGCCCGCGGCTATTGCTGATCGTGAGACTATAGCGGGGTTGAAGATGAATGCCTGGATCGCCGCGACGGCCCTGCTTAGCACTCTGCTGGCTGGACCGTCGATCTCGCGTGCTGAGGAGGTCTGTCTGTCCGACTGGTCCATCGCCGCGCCCATCGTGCGCCGCGAGGGGCTCGTCACGGTGGAGCAGCTCTCTGGTCTTGTTCGGCAGCGCTTCCCCGGCGATATCATCAAGACATCGCTCTGCGAGGGCGGAGGGGCGTATGCGTTCCACATCGTCATCCGCACGGCAAATGGCCGACTCAGAAGCGTGGTTCTGGATGCAAGAAAGCCGTTCGGGCCCTAATCTCGTGGTAACTACGCCACGGCCTGTAAATCCGGGCCCTAGGCTCTGGCGCGGCGTGACGCTATACTCCTCCCCCTCAAATAGAGTGCTCTACAACAAGAACCTGGAAACGCGAACGTGCGCATTCTCGTCGTCGAGGACGATAAGGACCTGAACAGACAGCTCGTTGCGGCCCTCAGTGGAGCGGGCTACGCCGTTGATGCGGCTTCCGACGGCGAGGAGGGCTTCTTTCTCGGCGATACCGAGCCATACGATGTCATCATTCTGGACCTCGGGCTGCCTAAGATGGACGGTCTCTCTGTCCTCGAGCAGTGGCGGCGCTCGAGCCGCAATATGCCGGTTATCATTCTCACGGCCCGCGACCGCTGGAGCGACAAGGTCTCCGGCATGGATGCGGGGGCCGATGATTATCTGGCAAAGCCTTTCCACATGGAGGAGCTGCTTGCCCGTGTTCGCGCACAGGTGCGGCGAGCTTCCGGTCACGCCAAGAGCGAGATCGAATGCGGCCCTGTACGGCTTGACACCAAGACCGCGCGCGTGACGTGCGAAGGCCAGCAGGTGAAGCTCACCTCGCACGAGTACCGCTTGCTTGCATATTTGATGCATCACAGCGGGCGGGTCGTATCGCGCACCGAGCTTGTCGAGCATCTCTACGAACAGGATTTCGACCGCGACAGCAATACCATCGAGGTTTTCATCGGGCGCTTGCGAAAGAAGCTGCCTGAAGATGCTATAGAAACTGTGCGCGGCCTTGGCTATCGCATGATCCGCGGCACCGATGCGGTTTAGGTCACTCGCTTTCCGCCTCTTTGCCACGTCGGCAGCGTGGACAATTCTCGTCCTGCCGATTGCCGGCATCCTCATATACCGCCTCTATCGCGACGACGTGCAGGCCACGTTCGACGGCCGCATCGAGAAGCTGGTCAACGCCATCGCCGTCGACAGCATGGGCGCTGGTCCGGACGAGCCGGTGGCTCCGAACAACCGCTACGAGCCGTTGTTCGAGGAGACGCATTCCGGCTGGTATTGGCAGATCAAGCCGCTCGACAATCCGTCGCTGAAGCGGCTGGTGTCAGCGTCGCTTGCGACGGCTTCGATCGAATCACCTATAGAAAGGAACGTCGCTCCCGATGCGAATGGCGCCCGATGGCTGAACTCGGATGGACCCGTCGGGGAGCCGATCCGGATGGTCGAGGTCATCGATAGTCCTGATCACACGGAGAACGGCCCTCGCTACTCGGTCATCGTCGCGGGCCCCATCGATTGGCTGGAAAGTCGCCTTGCCAATTTCCAGACACGACTTGCGATCGCACTCACCCTCGTCGGCGTCGGCCTCGTCTCAGCCACCATCTTTCAGGTCCGCTTTGGACTTCTGCCACTGCGTAGGATCGAGCATGGCCTCGCGGACGTCCGCTCCGGCACAGCAACCAAGCTCGAGGGTGAGCTGCCACCCGAGATCGAGCCCCTCCAGATCGAGATCAATGCGCTGATCGAATCCAATCAGGCGATCATCGATCGCGCCCGCACGCAGGTGGGCAATCTCGCCCATGCCCTCAAGACTCCGCTTGCCGTCATCACCAACGAGGCACGGGAGGACAAAGGACAGCTCGGCAGCAAGATCGCCGAGCAGGCCGAGATCATGCGCGATCAGGTGAACCATTATCTCGACCGTGCTCGCGTCGCAGCCCGAGTCGGCGTGATCGGCCGTTCGACGCCGCTTCTGCCTGTTATCGAGCCGCTTGTTCGGGCGCTCGAGCGCATCCACCGCGAGCGAGAGATCTCGATCAGTGTCGACTGTCCTCGCGATCTTCGCTTTGCAGGCGAGCGTCAGGACATCGAGGAGATGCTCGGCAACCTCTGCGACAATGCATGCAAGTGGGCGCGAAAGAACGTTGTGCTCAGGGCCGTGCCTCTGGGCAGTGGTGAGAAGCGTGGTGCACTGCGGCGACTTCTTATTATGGTTGACGACGACGGGCCCGGTCTCTCGGCGGAGCAGCGGGCAAGAATTGGTAAGCGGGGTGTGCGCTTAGACGAGACGAAGCCCGGCTCGGGCCTCGGGCTTTCCATTGTGATGGACCTCGTCCAATCCTATCGCGGAAAACTGGATCTAGCCCAATCAGAGCACGGCGGGCTTTCCGTACGCTTGGACTTACCGTCGTCTTAAGTTTTCCGCTGTAATTTTGGCAATGAGGGTCGAACTTTTGCCTGAATCCCCGTAGAAACCCATGCTGGGATGTGCTTCATGTCGAGCACCTTCTACGCGTCAGGGGTGATGCGCTCTTCGAAAGTTAACGGGGTTTACCATGCGCTGCACGAGCGCTTTCGCTCTTCTGCTTTTGCCCATCCTGGTTGGATGCGGTCCCGAAGGTCCGAACAAGGCCGATACCGGCCTGGTTGTCGGCGCAGTGGCGGGTGGCATTCTGGGTAATCAAGTCGGCAAGGGCACAGGCAATATTGCCGCGACCGCACTTGGCGCCGTCGTCGGCGGCATCGTCGGTAGCGAGATCGGCAGGTCGCTTGACCAGCAGGATCGTGCGCTTGCCCAGCAGGCAGAGTACGATGCCCTCGAGCGTGGCCAATCCGGCGTCTCGCACCAGTGGCGCAATCCTGGCTCAGGCCGCTACGGCGAGATCACGCCTACCCGACCCTACAAGCGCGGAACCGTCGATTGCCGCGACTATACCCACAAGATCTTCATCGATGGTCGCCCGCAAAGCTTGCGCGGCACCGCCTGCCGCAATCCGGACGGCACCTGGAGCAACGTCGGCTAACGCGTTGCTCGCGTGAGTGTGCTCTACAGCTGCAACGACGGCCTTGGTCGGTCTCGTTGCGCTGGGGTAAGGCGCCGCCGTATGCCAAGGCCGACCGTAAGGCTGCGGCAAGCGGCCTTTTCCTTTTCTATGCACCAGGACTTGCCAGAGCCACATCGCGACCCTATTCCAACCGAAGCAAGATAGGGCCGCACACGATGCTACTTTGGATCTGCTTTGCCGTCCTGACGGCAGCTGTCGTGGCCTGCCTGATGCAGCCGCTGCGAGTGAGCGTGCGCGCGCCGGCTATTGACCCGGCCGCCGCAGACCTGGCTGTCTACCGCGACCAACTGGAAGAGCTCGAGGCTGAGCACGCGCGCGGCCAGATCTCTGCCGACGAGATTGAGGCCGCGCGGGTCGAGGTGGCTCGACGGCTCATCAAGCGTGCAGAGGTCCGCGCGCCTGAGAATGGCGGCATCAAGACGACGCCCGAGCTGGCGCCGCGCATCTATTTTGCGCTCGCAAGCCTCGTGCCCCTCGTGACGGTTGCTATCTATCTTGTTGCGGGCGCGCCATCCCTTCCTTCCCGCCCCTATGCTGAACGCCAGACGAAGCCCGCCGAAGAGGCGACGATCGCTGACGTCATCGCGCGCATCGAGGAGCGCCTTCGCACCCACCCCGATGACGGGCAAGGCTGGGACGTCGTTGCGCCGGTTTACCTGCGCCTCGGACGCTATGCCGATGCCGCGCATTCGTACGCTCAGGCCAATCGGCTTCTCGGCGAAACGACGAAGCGCCTTCTCGGATTCGCCGAGGCAACACTCCTCGCCGAAACAGGGATTGTCAGCGAGCCGGTCCGCCAGGCAGCACTGCGAATTTTGCAAATCGAGCCTGACCGCATCGAGCCAAGGCTCTGGCTTACCCTGGCAAAGGAGCAGGACGGTGACTTGAAGGGGGCCTCCGACAGCTATCGCGCGTTGCTTGCCGACGCACCGGCCGACGCTCCCTGGCGCAATGCCGTATCGGAGCGCATCAGCATGCTCACCAGGAAATTGGCGGGCGAGCCGGTCGCCGATCTGCCGGCTATGGAGAAGACGGATCCGGCACCCGGTTCTCCCTCGCCGCAAGACACAGCTCGCGTCCAACAGATGAGCCCTGAGGATCGGCAGGCCTTCATCAACAAGATGGTGGAGGGCTTGGCTGCTCGGCTCAAGACAGACGGCAAGGATTTGCAAGGCTGGCTCAAGCTCGCGCGCGCCTATAAAGTTCTTGGTCGCGAGACCGATGCGGCCGGCGCGATGGCCGACGCACGTCGCAATTTTGCAGGCGATCAGAACGCCCTTGCCGAGATCGACGCCGCAGCAAAGAGCATCGGCCCGTGACGGATCCTGTGACGGATGGTGTGACGAAGAGCTCGGGATCGAGAGACAGCCTGGGATGCAACTTGGGGCGAAAAGCATGACGAGGAAGCAGCGGAGAGGGCTAGTCATCGGGCTGAGTGTCGCGGTGCTCTCGCTCGCGGCGATCCTGATGTTGTTCGCCTTGCGGGAAACGATCGTCTACTTTCACACGCCAAGTGATGTAGCGGAGAACAAGATCCCAAGCGGCGTCCGGTTTCGCTTAGGCGGACTGGTGGAAGCTGGCTCAGTCAAGCGTGGACAAGGCGTCCATGTCGACTTCTCCGTGACCGACACCCTGAAGTCAGTGCCCGTCACCTATGACGGCGTGCTGCCGGACCTTTTCCGCGAGGGACAAGGCGTCGTCACCGAGGGGACGCTCACTCCCGGCGGGCTCTTCACAGCCGATACCGTTCTCGCTAAGCATGACGAGAACTATATGCCGCCTGAGGTCGCAAAGGCGTTGAAAGAGAAGGGCGTCAAGCTCGGGGCCGGCGCCGAGCACCCTGCGAGCGTGACCAAGTAGTCCGGCAAGCCACACGGTCCGGAAACCAGCGAGAGGCAGTACTCTGGTGATCATCGAGCTCGGACACTTCGCCCTTATCCTGGCCACGGTCGTTGCGGCGGCTCAGATGGTTATCCCTGCCTGGGGCGCAAAGGTTCGCGATCCTCGCATGATGAGCTTCGCCGAGCCCGCGGCCGTAAGCCAGGTCGCCCTGCTCCTCTTGGCGTTTTTGGCGCTCATGCACGCCTTCGTCGTTTCGGATTTCACTGTGGCCAATGTGGCGGCCAACTCCCATTCGTCGAAGCCGCTACTCTATAAGATCGCCGGCGTCTGGGGCAGCCACGAAGGCTCGATGCTTCTCTGGGTGCTCATCCTTGCGATCTTCGGAGCCGCTGTTGCCCTCTTTGGGACCAACCTGCCGGCGTCCCTCAAGGCGAATGTCTTGAGCGTGCAAGCCTCGGTCGCGCTCGCCTTCCTGCTCTTCATCCTGATCACCTCGAATCCGTTCGAGCGTCTGGATCCGCCACCCGTCGACGGCCGCGGCCTCAATCCAATTCTGCAGGACCCGGCTCTGGCGTTTCATCCGCCATTCCTCTACACGGGCTATGTCGGCTTCTCGATGGCCTTCTCGTTTGCCATCGCAGCCCTGATCGAGGGGCGCACGGATGCGGCTTGGGCGCGCTGGGTGCGTCCCTGGACGCTGGCCGCCTGGATGTGCCTTACAATCGGCATCGCCATGGGCTCCTGGTGGGCCTATTACGAGCTCGGCTGGGGTGGTTGGTGGTTCTGGGATCCGGTCGAGAACGCTTCGTTCATGCCATGGCTTGCCGGCACAGCGCTTCTTCATTCGGCCCTTGTCATGGAGAAGCGCGAGGCGCTTAAGGTTTGGACGGTACTGCTCGCAATTCTGACGTTCTCGCTGAGCCTGATGGGGACGTTCCTCGTGCGTTCGGGCGTGCTGTCGTCAGTCCATGCTTTTGCGGTAGACCCTGGACGAGGCGTCTTTGTCCTCGCCATCATGATGTTCTTCACTGGCGGCGGCCTCGCACTTTTTGCCTATCGCGCATCGAGCCTGAGAGAGGGCGGCATCTTCGCCCCGATTTCGCGCGAAGGCGGCCTCGTTCTGAATAACGTGTTGCTGACGACCGCGTGCGCCACCGTGCTGATCGGCACGCTCTATCCGCTCGCCCTCGAGGCACTCACCGGCGCCAAGATCTCCGTCGGCGCGCCATTCTTCAACTCGACGTTTGGACCTTTGATGCTGCCGCTGCTATTTGCACTGCCCTTCGGGCCGTTCCTCGCCTGGAAGCGTGGCGACATGGCGGCAGCCGCCGAACGCTTGGCGTTTGCAGCAGTGCTGGCGGTCGTCGCTCTCACCGCCTCATTCGCGATTGCTGGGCGGGGTCCGTGGCTCGCGCCGTTTGGCATAGCGCTCGCCGTCTGGGTGATGGCAGGAGCACTCTCCGAGCTCGCCTTCCGGATCAAGGTGGGACATGTGCCTGCAGCAGAGGTTTGGCGCCGGCTCGTGAACCTGCCACGCTCGGCCTTCGGCACCATGCTCGCGCATTTCGGCGTCGGCCTCATGCTCCTCGGGATCGTCGGCACGAGCGCCTACCGCAGCGAGAGCGTTCTCGTCATGAAGCCTGGTGACAAGACGGAGATCGGCGGTTACGAGCTGCGCTTCGCGGGTGCCAAGCCCTCATTGGGCCCGAACTTCTCCGAGCTGACAGGCGACTTCGACGTAACCCGTGGCGGCGTGCCGGTCGCGAGGCTCGCGCCGGCAAAGCGCCTCTACGACGCGCCGCCTCAGCCGACGACAGAAGCCGGAATTCACGCCTCTTGGCGCGGCGATCTTTACGTGGTGATGGGTGACCAACAGCCTGAGGGAGCGTTTGCTGTCCGCCTCTACTTCCACCCCTTGGTCCGTTTCATTTGGATCGGTTCACTCATCATGTTTTTCGGGGGAGCCGTGTCGCTTTCCGATCGACGGCTGCGTATCGGTGCGCCGGTGCGTAGCCGCCCAAGCGTGCCCGCCAGCGTGCTTCCGGCCGAGTGAGGACACCTGAACCATGCTTCCGTTCGTCAGATGGATGCTGATTGCCCTCGTCGTGCCGGCACTGGCGGTAGCAAGCCTCGACGTGCGCGCAGTCCAGCCCGACGAAATACTGCCCGATTCCACCCTCGAGCACCGCGCTCGCGAGCTCTCGGCAGGCTTTCGCTGCCTCGTCTGTCAAAATCAGTCGATTGACGATTCCGACGCGCCGCTTGCGCGCGATCTGAGGCTCCTGGTACGCGAACGTCTCAAGGCGGGAGACAATGACGCGGAGGTGAAGGACTACATCGTCGCGCGCTACGGCGAGTTCGTCCTGCTCCAGCCGCGGCTCTCCCCGCACACGCTCCTGCTCTGGCTCACGCCGTTCCTCGTGCTGAGCGTGGCAGCTTGGATGCTCTGGCGGGGTATGTCCGGCGCGCGGCTTTCGAGCAGCAGATCAGCGCCTGCGAAAGCCTTGACGGCCGAGGAGCAGGCAAAGCTCGACGCGGTGCTTCGCCAGTCCGCCACGCCGGATGATCGAGCTTAGATCGTAACCGGTGATCGTAACCGGTCGAGCGCATTCAGCGCGGCGCCACCTCACTGGTCGCCTTTGAGGTCTCATGCGAGCCGACACGGCCAGTCTCGATCTGAGCTCTGTGTGACGTCGCGGTCGCGCCAACGCGTTCCATACTCAGCGCCTTGAGGCGAGCCAGAAGCCCTCGCGTAGCCAAGCCCGTTTCGGGCCGTCCCTCCGCGCGCTCAAAGCGTTCAATTCCGGCCCGCAGCTCCGGCCCGTACGTGCCGTCGTGCTGCCCCGCATAATGCCCCTCTGCCGCCAACAGGATCTGCAGCTCGCGCAGCTTCGCACGCGTGGGCAGAATATCGGCCCGCGTGAACGCAAGGAGCTGCGGCATGAAAGCCTCTGCACTCACGCCCGTATTGGCGACACTGTCGGCCTTATACCGATGCACCACCTCGCCATTCTGCGTCAGCACACGCGATTGCACGTATGTTCCGACATTGATGCCAATGACCTCAGGCCCTGCCGGGCCATCGATCAGAAGCGGCGACCCGGACGAGGCGCCCCCCGTGTCGCAGGTATGCAGAATGACGTGCTCGGCATCAGTGAAATCGCGGCTTATTGTCTTCCAGTCGGCCGCAGCGAAGCCCCGGCGAATCGCGCACGGCGTGCCGAGGGCGAGCTGCCAATTGCCGAAGTCGCGATGATAACCGACCTGGTAGACGCGATCCTGAGCCGAAAGCTTCACCAATTCTTCCGCCGGCCGGCGGCTGACCGGAAGCGCGCGGCGGGCACAGATCGGTGCTTCGAGCCTGATCAGCGCCCAGTCGTGCGCGGCATCGATTGGCGGATAGACGCTAAGGCGAGACGAGCTCGCAGCGACAAACTGAGCCCCGGTTCCTTGCTGCACGCCTGCAATGCGGCTCGAAGTGGCAGTCCTTGCCGAGGGTAGTCGGAACGTGAACCCGGACGTCTTAAGTGACGGCTCGCCCTGGGTGCGGAAGATGCAATGGCCAGCCGTCGCAATCGTCGCGTCACCAACACAAAAGGCCGAGCAAATCGTGTGCGAAGCGGCCTCATAAAGGAGCCCGACCGACTGCCCGAGCGCCTGCCGCGAGGTTGGCAGAGGGACGCGATCATCGGTCCCGAAGACGGCGATCGGGGTGACGAGCACTTGCATACTGGGCTTGATCTTCGGCGTCCACACGGACGCGGCTGCCGCTGATGCCGCGAGCGCACATGCAAAACCAAAGGCCGCACAGCTAAAGACCATGGTCAGGCCAGAACGTGAAGTCCGGTACCTTGCGCTCACGCCGAGCTCCCAGGAGCGATTCATTACCAAGTATTAACGTAGCCGCAAGGCAGCTGTAAGGCCGCTCGAGATACTCCTTCCCGCACTGGTTTTCGAAGTCCAAGGCGGAGGTCTCGACACATGACTAACTCGCGTACAGCACAGGGTTCAGCAAATCCCGGGCCAAGCTCGCTCCGGCGCGCCCTTCTCGGCAGTGCGGCTGCTGTGGCCGCTGGCTGTGGCATCCTGGCGGCGGGCATTGGCGCATCTACTTCTCCCGTTTTTGCTCAGCTCGCTCCTGCAACACCGGCTCCCTCCGTGGAGACGCCCTTCGGTCGCGCACCGCTGAGCTTCGCCGACATCGTTGATAAGGTCAAACCCTCGGTCGTTAGCATCTCCGTCGTTTCCGGCGGCAAGAGCGTCGTGAGCAAGAGTGGCGGCGGTCGGATGCCGGAGGGCTTGCCCGAGGTTCCCGAGGACAGCCCCTTCTACGAGTTCTTTAAGAACTTGCCGAAGGAGTTCCGCAACATGCCCCAGCAGCAGCGGCCCACCCAGGCTCAGGGATCCGGTTTCGTAATCACCCAGGACGGATATGTCGTAACAAACAACCACGTCATCGACGGCGCCAACAAGATTCAGGTCAGCTTCGATGACCAGGAGAAGCTTGACGCCGAGCTCGTCGGCACCGATCCCCGCACCGACATCGCACTCATCAAGATCAAGTCGAACAAGACCTTCCCGGCCCTGAAGTTTGTCGAGAAGCCTGCTCGCGTCGGTGACTGGGCGCTTGCGGTTGGCAACCCGTTCGGGCTCGGCGGCACTGTGACCGCCGGCATCGTCTCGGCGCTCGGCCGCGACATTGGATCGGGCCCGTACGACTACCTGCAGATCGACGCAGCCGTGAACAAGGGCAATTCCGGTGGCCCGACTTTCAACCTCAATGGCGAGGTCATTGGCGTCAACACGGCCATTTTCAGTCCCTCGGGCGGAAACGTCGGCATCGCCTTCGCAGTGCCTGCGCGCACGGTGCAGGAGGTCGTGGAGCAACTTAGGAAGTCCGGCTCGGTCAGCCGCGGCTGGCTAGGTGTAAAGATCCAGAACGTTGATGAAGATACAGCGTCGGCGCTTGGCCTGCCCAACGCCAAAGGTGCCCTTGTGAGCGAGATCACGCCGAACGGCCCCGCTGCCGGCGCCGGCCTCAAGATCCAGGATGCCATCATTGCCGTTGACAACGACCCGATTGCGGACAGCCGCGAGCTTGCCCGCAAAGTCGCCGAGCACGCTCCCGACACCATGGTTAACGTCAAGATCTGGCGCGGCACCAAGGAGGAGATCGTCAAGATCAAACTCGGCAAGTTCCCAGGCTCTGCCGAGGAGATTGCAAAGCTCGAGCAGGGCAAGCCGGTCGACGACAAGAGCGGAACGGAGCTTGAGCAGCTAGGTCTCACGCTGGCACCCGTTCACGGCCCGGAAAAAGAGGGCATCGCTGTGACTGAGGTCGATCCTGAGTCGGATGCCGCCGAGAAAGGCATCAAACCGGGTGACGTCATCATTGAGGTCGGCGGCCAGACCGTGACCGGTCTCGACGATGTGGTCCAGGGCGTGAAGAAGGCAAAGGACCTGGGCCGCAAGGCGGTCATGCTTCAGATCAAATCAGCAGATCAGAAGCGGATCATTCCTGTGCAGCTTAAAAAGGGCTGAGGCGACTAAATTCGAGACTGCGAGGCGGCCGGCCCTTGAGGGGGTGGGCCGCCTCGATGTATTTGAGACTGGACGTAGGCGGGAAGAGCAAGCTCCCGCCTGCCGGAGGGTCTGCATCGCATGCGCGTTCTAGTGATCGAAGACGACCGCGAAACGGCACAGTTTCTTCAGAAGTCACTGAAGGAGAGCGGGCATTCCGCCGATGTTGCCGGCGACGGAGAGACTGGCCTTTCCATGGCGCAGAACGGCGGCTACGACATCTTGATCGTAGATCGCATGCTGCCGCGGCTCGACGGCCTGTCCGTAGTAAAGGACTTGCGCAAAGGCGGCTGCCGAACACCGGTGCTCATCCTTTCTGCCTTGGGCGACGTCGACGACCGCGTCAAAGGGCTGCGCGCCGGCGGCGATGATTACCTGACGAAGCCGTACGCATATTCCGAGTTCCTCGCACGCGTCGAAGCGCTCGCGCGGCGCGCGGTGCCGGAAGAGCAAGAGACGCGGTATGCAGTGGGTGACCTCGTCCTGGACCGGCTCTCGCATCGCGTCATGCGGGGCGGCGAGCAAATCCTCTTACAACCGAGGGAGTATCGCCTCCTTGAGTATCTGATGAAGCACGCAGGCCAGGTCGTGACCCGCACCATGCTTCTCGAGAACGTATGGGACTATCACTTCGACCCGCAAACAAACGTTATCGACGTCCACGTCTCGCGGCTTCGGTCCAAGATCGATAAAGGTTTCGATAGGCCCTTGCTTCATACCGTGCGCGGCGCAGGATACATGGTTCGTGACGGCGCTGGCTGATCTGCTCCCGAGAGCCTTCTCGACGCAGGCGTTCCGCCTTGCAGCCGCGAGTGCGGCCGGCTTTCTCATTGCTGCTGTGATGATCGTCGGACTGCTGTTCTGGCAGACCAACGAGCTATTGACCGGGCATGTGATCGCGGGCCTTCGCGCCGAGGCCGATGAGCTTGCGCGTGATGCGCGAGCCGGCGACATCGATGCGCTCGCCGACACGATCCGCGCTCGCAGCCATCCGGCCGGACCCGGCCTCTATTACCTCGCGACGACATCCAATCGAAAGCTCGCCGGCAATCTCGAAGGTTTGCCTCCTGAAATTGCCGGCAGTCCTCAGGGTGGTGTCTTCACATACGGCACAGACGGGGCATCTGGAGCCAAAGGCAGTCTCGCGGTTGCCATCCCCGTCGACGCCGGACCGAATGCGGTGCTCATCGTCGGTCGGGACATCGAGGAGCAGCGCGGCTTTGCGAGCCGCATCAAGCGCACGCTGCTCTGGGGCTTCGGCTTTCTTTCTGTCGCAGCGGTCTTGGCAGGTCTCGCCGCGGGACGTGCCGTTTTGCGACGCATTGAGACAATCAACGCTACGAGCCGCTCCATTATGGCCGGCGATCTTTCGCGCCGCATTCCTGTGACCGGTACAGCCGACGAGCTTGATGATCTCGCGACCAGCCTCAACTCGATGCTCGATCGAATTGAGCAGCTGATGAATGGACTTCGCGAGGTCTCGGACAACATCGCCCATGATTTGAAGACGCCGCTCAACCGCCTGCGCAATCGCGCTGAGGCCGCCCTTCGCGATTCGCGTGGACCGGATGCGTATAAGGAGGGACTGGAAAGCACCATCGAGCGCGCCGATGATCTGATCAAGACGTTCAATGCTTTGCTGCTCATTGCCCGACTCGAGGCAGGGGTCGTTGAGGAAAGTGCGGAACGCTTTGATCTTGGCAAGCTCGTGCGCGACGTTGTCGACCTCTATGAACCAGTAGCCGAGCAGGAGGGGCTGGACCTCACGACCACAGTTGTGACGGATCTTACGATTGTGGCCAACCGGCAGCTCGTCGGCCAGGCGGTTGCAAATCTCGCCGATAACGCGATTAAGTACGCGGCGAAGGCGCTGGCAAGACCGGACCTCAAGAATATCGACGTGCGGCTCGTGGCCAAGAACAACATGGCCGAGATCTCGGTTGCCGACCATGGACCGGGCATCGCGCCAAAGGATCGCGAGCGGGCCTTGCGCCGTTTCGTTCGTCTCGAGGAGAGCCGGACAAAGCCTGGAACGGGTCTCGGCCTTAGTCTTGTCGCAGCCGTTGCCCGGCTGCACGGCGGCGACGTCCGCCTCGAAGACAATGAGCCGGGTCTCCGGATCGTCCTCGCGCTACCTCTGCCGGCTCGAGAGCAAAAGACGACCGAGGCTCGGAGCGACGATCAAGGGGCGGGAAAGAGTCCCTCCTAGGTAAATGAGTCCCTCTTAGGTATGGGGAAAAGCATGGCAGACGAGGGGACCGGCACCGCTCGAGCATTCTACGAGCAAATCCGCGAAACGCCGGTTGTGCCCGCCGGCGCAAAGGTCGGAATTGGGGGCCTCCTTGCCGGGGCGGCATCGGAGCCGCGGTACGGCGGGCTGCAGAAGCTCCTCGCGGTGCCAACTGTTGCCAACCTGATTGAAGGCACCATCCAGGGCGCACCCTATTTGAAAAGCGCGATGGAGCGAGATCCCGCGCGGCTCGAGCGCATTCTCACGTCCGTTCCGGAGGATTATTTCGCAAGTCAAACGCAGGCGCTTTCCCGCGCGCTTGCGGAGGCCGGCTCCATGCCAGAGGCCATGAAAGCCTTGCGCCTCTACAAGAGCGAGATCGCCCTCCTCACCGCACTTTGCGATCTGGCCGGCATCTGGCCGGTCATTACCGTAACGCAGACCCTCTCCGAGGCGGCGGATGCCGCGCTGAAAAGCGCGGTGCGATTTCTTTTCCGGCAAGCTGCAGCCAAGGGAGACTGGCGTCCTGCTCATCCCGAAAGCCCCGAGGCCTGCTCTGGCTACACGGTCATCGCGGTTGGCAAATACGGCGCATTCGAGCTCAACTACTCGAGCGACATCGACCTCATCGTCTTCTACGAGCCTGAGCGCGCAACCCTCAAGCAAGGACTAGACCTCCCGACTTTCCATGTCCGGCTGACGCGCGATCTCGTCCGACTGATGGATGAGCGGACTGCCGACGGCTACGTGTTTCGAACTGATCTGCGCCTGCGCCCGGACGCGGGGGCAACTCAGATTGCGCTCTCGACGGCTGCCGCCGCGGCCTACTACGAAAGCTTTGGCCAAAACTGGGAGCGTGCAGCATTGATCAAGGCTCGCCCCGCGGCGGGAGATATCGAGGCCGGAGAGGCATTCCTGGCCGAGCTCGCGCCCTTCATCTGGCGCCGCCATCTCGACTTCGCCGCCATCGCCGATATTCACGCCATGAAACGGCAGATCCATGCCTTCCGCGGCTTCGGCGGCATCGGCGTCGCAGGCCAGAATATCAAGCTCGGGCCGGGCGGCATCCGCGAGATCGAATTTTTCGTCCAGACGCAGCAATTGATCGCCGGCGGACGGCAACGCCATCTGCGCGCCCGGCGCACGCTCGACGCGATGAACGCACTCGTCGCCGACGGTTGGATCAAGAGCAATATCGCCAAGGAGCTTGCGAGCGCCTATCTCTTCCTGCGCCGCCTCGAGCACCGGATTCAAATGGTCGCCGACGAGCAGACGCATGAGGTCCCGGCAGAATCCGACCGACTGGAGGCCCTCGCGCACTTTGCTGGATACGAGACAGTCGCCAGCTTCTCGCGTGCACTCGTCGACGTATTACGGCGGGTTCAGGGTCACTACGCGCGCCTGTTCGAGCGCGCGCCTGAGCTGACCACCGCCGGCGCGAACATGGTGTTCGCCGGCGAGACTGACGATCCGGCCACAATCGAGGCCCTTGCATCCATGGGGTTCGAGCGGCCGTCCGATGTTCTCGCCGCCATTCGCGGCTGGCACCACGGCCGCTATCCCGCCGTACGATCGCCACGCGCCCGCGAGCTTCTGACCGAGGTGCAGCCGCTGCTCGTCGCGGCCCTCGCGGGAACGGCAGAGCCGGACGCCGCCGTCGCGAGCTTCGATCGCTTTCTCTCAGAGCTGCCCGCGGGCGTGCAGCTCTTCTCGCTGCTCAAAGCTAATCCGGCTTTGATGCGCCTCGTCGCAGACATCATGGGCACGGCGCCTCGTCTCGCCCAGATCCTCTCTCGCCGCCGTCGCCTTCTCGATGCGGTCATAGATCCACGTACCTATGCCGTGCAACCGAACGATGAGGAGCTCGAGACGCTGATCGAAGCCGAACTCGGCGGTGCATTCGACTTTCAAGACTTGCTCGACCGCGCCCGCATCATTGGCAGCGAGCAGGCGTTCCTCGTCGGGCTGAGAGTGCTGTCCGGCGCGATAGACGCCACTCAGGCGGGCGCAGCCTATGCAGAACTCGCCGCCGGTCTGATCAGAGCTCTCGCGTCGGCCGTCGAGAAGGATCTCTTATGCGGCCATGGTCGCATAAGGGGAGGCGGCGCGGTCGTCGTCGCAATGGGCAAGCTCGGTGGCCTCGAGATGACAGCCGCGTCCGACCTCGACCTCATCGTGATCTACGATTTCGATCAGGAGTGCATCGAATCGGATGGCCCGAAACCGCTTGCGCCGAGCACCTATTACGCCCGCTTCACGCAGCGCCTGATCAACGCACTTTCTGCGCCGACCCCCGAGGGCACGCTCTACGAGGTCGACATGCGCCTTCGCCCCTCTGGGCAAAAAGGGCCGGTCGCCGCGCAGCTCTCGACCTTCACCGAGTATCAGGCCACCGAGGCATGGACCTGGGAGCACCTAGCCCTCACGCGCGCCCGCATCATCTCGGGGCCCCATGCCCTGCAAGTACGCGTCGCGGCTGCGATCCGCGAGACGCTGGTGCACAAGCGCGACCGCGCCAAGATTGCCGCCGATGTCCGCGATATGCGAATGCGCATCGCAGCCGAGAAGGGTACAGACAACATATGGGAGCTAAAGCAGGTCCGTGGCGGTCTCGTCGATCTTGAGTTCATCGCTCAGTTTCTCGAACTCGTGCACGCGGCCGATCACCCCGAGATCCTGAACCAGACAACCCTCGCTGTCTTTCAGAAGGCGTCGGATCGCGGCGTGATCGGCAGAAGGCAGGCAGAGACTCTGATCGCTGCCACGCGGCTGATCCACAACCTGACCCAAGTCTTGCGCCTCTGCCTCGATGGGCCGTTCGACCCCAAGAGCGCGCCCAGAGGTCTAAAGGCACTGCTCACGCGCACTGGTAATGCGCAAAGCTTTGCGAGCCTAGAAATCGCGTTGCAACAAGCACTTGGCGACGTTTCCAGGCTCTTCGATGAACTGATCGGCTGATGTTCGCGACGGAAAATGGCTGGCGCTTCGTTCCTTAAGGGAAAGCTCAAGCCAGGCCGTGACGCCTAGAACAGATAAGAGTAGAAACATCTTGTCGGCAGCTCTTCCAAGGCAGCGCGTGGCAGTGGGGACCAAATCGCCTGGAACAAACGTACGGGCGGGCCCCTGGCCGGACACCGCTGAGGATCGCGTGCTTTTGGCTCGCGTCGCGCGTCAGGATCGTGTGGCCTTTCGTGCGCTCGTCGATCGCCATGCCGGCGCAGTCCTCGCGCTCGCACGTCGCATGCTTCGTGATGAGGCCGAAGCCGAGGACGTCGCCCAGGAGACAATGCTGAAGCTTTGGCGATCCGGTGACGGGTTGGAGATCGGCAACCACGGCCTGCGCCCATGGCTGCGCCGGGTCGCGTCGAACTTGTGTATCGACCGCGTACGGAGCGGCAGTCGCACCGTGGTGACCGACGAGCTTCCTGAGGTCGCCGAGCCGCCGACGCAGGTGGCTGGCCTCGAGCAGAAGGACATCGCCAAACGCGTCGGCGAGGCGCTACACGTCCTGCCCGAGCGGCAACGACTGGCACTCACCCTCTTTCACCACGAGGGCCTGAGCCAGATTGAGATCGGCGCCATTCTCGGCGTCTCGGACGAGGCGGTTGAATCGCTCCTGGCACGCGCCCGTCGCGCCCTGCGAGCAAGCCTCGAGACCGAATGGAGAAGCATGCTGTCGAAAGACCAGGACTGACGCAGATTGGACACGAGACCGTCATGACCGAGAAGAGCAACGAACGGCGAGAAATAGAGGTCTTTGAGGACTTCCTCGCACGCCACGGTTCCGATCGAACGCGCTGGCCGGCAAGCGACCGGCTCGCGTTTGCAAGCCTGCTTGCCCTCAATCCCGAAGCAAAGCGCCTCTTCCGCGAGGCCGAGATGCTAGATCGGCTGCTCGATCTTGCGCCTGCGGCCGGGAGCGATCTAAGTCGGTTGACCGACCGCATCGTGGCAGCAGCTGACGCCGAAGCGGGCGATCAGGACGGCCGTGAGCCACGCCTGTGGCCAGTGGCAAGCCGCGAGGTGAGACCCGTGATGGCGTCAGAGCCGCGCTGGCGGACCGAGTGGCCGGCCGCGGCGTTTCTTGCAGCCTCCCTCGTCCTCGGAACAATGGGCGGCCTCTCTGGCGCATTTAACAATGCGTTGGCGCCGATCATGACCTCGACGACCACGGCGGCCGCCGACGCCATCCTCGATCCCAGTCAGATCGCGCTCGGCAACGACGGCACGACTGCGTTTGAGGAGGATATGCTTTGACCGATACGCCTCCCTCCATGTCTACGCCCGACACTCAGGGAGCCCCCGTCGCGACCCCACGAGAAAAGCGCTTGAGGATAGTCCTTCTGGCCTCGCTGGCCGTGAACCTTCTCGTCATTGGGGCCGTCGTTGGGGCAGGAATTGCGATCAAGCGGCACGGGCCGCCACACGGCGGGCGAGGAGCAGAGGACTATGGCCTCATGGGTTTCACCCGAACGTTGCCGAGCGACCGTCGGAAGGAGATCCGCAAGGAGTTGAAACAAGAACGTGCCAAACTGCGGCCACTCGTCGACGAGATCGAGCAGGCTCGCGACGACGCAGCATCTGTATTGGCGTCCGAGCCCTTCAATCGGGACGCACTTCGAGCCGCATCCGACAAAGTCACGGAGCGCGAGCAGACGCTTAAAGCCGCGGGCCTCGATATGTTTCTCAACCACGCCGAGAAGCTTACCGCGGCCGAGCGCAAATCGCTGAGCGAGTGGTGGAAGACCAAACGACCGCGGCGCAGGCCACCAACTGACGACAAGCCAGATGCCGACGACCCGCCGCCGCAGTGAGCCTGACTGTCTTGGGCATCCTTTCTTTGACCAGTGAGCCGATGCCGCGGTTCCGTCCCGCTGGGTGATGCTCTAGCAGAGGTGCTGGGGACGCCTGTCTTGCAGGGGCGCCACGCTGAAAAAGTCCTGTTGGGCAGCACATCTAAGGACGGTCAAAGCGCGCCAGGTCGAAGACGGGTCGTCCACCTCGACGAGGGCGGCGCCCTGCAATTCAAGCAGCGCGCGCGCCAGGCAAATGGCAAGTGATGCTTCGCCGACGCTCCGGTCATTCGGTCGACCACGCACGAATACCTCGATCTGCACGAGATCTCCGTCCGCGCATGAGGTGAGGCCTATCATGCCGCCGTCCTCGGCCCGCTGTACAGCCTCCGCAAACAGGTTAATCAGGATCTGGCGCATCGGCCGACGATCTGTGAGCAACTCAAGCCCTTCTGGGACGGATTGCTGCAAGCTGAGGCAGCGCGCCGCGGTCACGTCAGCGTAAAAAAGCCAAGCCTCGTTGACGAGGTTGCCAAGATCCAATGGTCGGTCGAGACTTGGCGCCGCGTCATAGTCGAGGAGGCAAGTGATCGCGAGAGTGTCTTCCGCCGATTTCAGAAGCTCGCGGCCGCAATCCCGGATGTGGCGCGCATACTCTTGGTAGCGAGGGTGCCCCATTGGGCCAAAAAGCTCGGCGTTCATGAGGTCGGAGAAGCCGATGACGGCGTTGAGAGGAGTTCTGAGTTCGTGGCTCACGCGCGCCATCAACTCCGCCCAGGGGTAGCTGCGAGCCGCAGTTACCTGACCGAGACGGGCAGCCGCGCGGGCAAGCCTGGCAATCTTCGAATGATCGGAATTGAGCAGAATACGCTCGCCGATGAAGGGCAGCGCGCCAGGCATGGACGGCTCGAATGGCACGACCGCGGACGCGGCCACAATCGGCGCTTCTCGGTGCCCGTCCGGTGGCGATAGTACCGCCTCCTCTGGCCGAGCAGCCGACTGGTGCGGGAGCCTCAACGCGACGAGAATGAGCAAGAGGCCAGTCGCGATCAAAATGGCGTTATCGGCTCCGCCTGGCGTCGCGAAGGAAACGACGAGGGCTACGAGATGTAGGGCGGCAGCGATGACGAGATAGACGTGCGTGTGAGCCAGCCCCATGCGCGCAAGGATGCTCCGATGAGCGGGCCACCTGGCAGGCTCGCAAGACGCGGCCGCGCCACTCAGGTAGGCAGACGTCGAGCCAGCCATCCTTCACCCCACTATCGATTTTTTTGTTAATTGCGTTCGGTCAAGCCTGACGCAGCAGAATCTCTAGCCTAGTTCACTGATTCGATGCGCCGATGTCGAGGGAGATTAAGTGGTCGGGATACCCTAGTCAGACGAGTGTTACTGATCGAGCATCTTGGTCACAATCTCGAACACGTCGCGCGACGGCGAGGCGGCCTTTGCGACGCTAAGCAAGGTCTTTTTGGCTGCAGCTCTTCGGCCGCTCTCAAGCGCATTCCAGGTGCGGAACGAGCCGAGCATGCGGGCAGCGATCGAAGGGTTGAAGCGGTCGATCGCCAGCACCTGATTGGCCACGAACTCATAGCCAGCCCCATCCGCCCGATGAAACTGGACAGGGTTAAGGAGCGCAAAATTGCCGACCAGAGCCCGCACCTTGTTGGGCGCTGTCTGGCTGAAGAGCGGATGCTTCGTGAGCGCCTTGACATCTCTGAGCGTCGAGGCCAGCGGCGACTGCGCTTGGGCGGCGAACCAAATGTCGATAACGAGATGGTCATCGTGCCAGCGATCGTAGAAGCGTTGCAGCGCTTTCTCTCGCTCGGCGCTTCTGCTGCCGGCGATCAGCACGAGGCTATGGGCCTCATCGGTCATATTGCTCGCCTTGAAAAAATGCGACGAGAGCCTGGCCGCATCGGCCTCAGTGCCGCGCTGGGTAAGAAGCGTGAGTGCCGCATTGCGCAGTGCTCGCCGGCCAGCGCTCGTCGCGTCCGGTGAGAACGGCCCCGCCTGCTTCAACCCGCGATACACATCCTCGAGCAGGTCGCCGAGCGTAGTCCCGACGATCTTCGTCAGCTTGCGATGCGCGCGATAGATGAGCCCAGGATCGACATTGCGGCCGATCTCGCGCGCCACATCGGATTGACTAGGGAGCTTCAGGAGCTCGGCACGGTAGGCCGGCTCGAGATCGGACTCTATGACGGATGCCCCAAGCGCCTTCGCAAATGCCTGACCTCGCGAGCCGAGGCGCTCCCCCTTGCGTAGCACCTTCACCATATCGACGAGAGTGCGTGTGGCATAGGTATTGGCAGCCTGCCACCGATTGAACAGATCCTTGTCATGCGTCATCAGGAACTCAAGATCGCGATCCGAGAGATCGACCGTGAGGTTCACGGGTGCGGAAAATCCTCTGAGCAGCGACGGCACGGGTGCTGATGGCACATCGACGAAGCGGAAGCTCTGTGCGCGCTTGGTCAAATGGATCACGCCATCTACAACGGCTTCTCCTGTCTCGCGCTTGAGCTCGATCTCTTGTCCGTTCGCGCCAAGGAGCCCGAGCCGCACGGGAATGTGCAACGGCTTCTTCTTCGCGTCACCCGGTGTCGGCGGCAGCATCTGTTCGATTTTTAGGTCAGCCGTCTTCTTCTGCTTGTCGTAGGCGAGCGAGCAAACGAGCTCCGGTGTACCGGCTTGCGAGTACCAAAGCCTGAATTGCGATAAATCCCGGCCCGAGCTGTCCTCGAAGCACTTCAGAAAATCCTCGACGGTCGCGGCTTCGCCGTCGTGCCGCTCAAAGTAAAGGTCCATACCCCGCCGGAAATCCTCTGACCCGAGGATCGTCTCGATCATGCGCACAAGCTCGGCGCCCTTCTCATAGACAGTCGGCGTATAGAAGTTGTTGATCTCGATGTAGCTCTCTGGCCGCACGGGATGCGCCAGCGGGCCTGCGTCCTCCGTGAACTGCGTCGCCTTGAGCTGACGGATATCGACAATCCGCTGCACGGTCTGCGAGCGCTCGTCGGCTGAGAATTCCTGGTCGCGAAAGACGGTGAGGCCTTCCTTGAGGCATAGCTGAAACCAGTCGCGGCAGGTGATGCGATTTCCGGTCCAGTTATGAAAATACTCATGCGCGACGACGCTTTCGATGGATTCGAAATTGGCATCCGTCGCCGTCTCAGGCGAGGCAAGAATCAAGCGGTCGTTGAAAATGTTGAGACCCTTGTTCTCCATTGCGCCCATGTTGAAATCCGACACCGCGACGATGTTGAATACATCGAGGTCGTATTCGCGGCCAAACCGCGTCTCGTCCCACCGCATGCTGCGCTTGAGCGCATCCATCGCCCACGTGGCGCGCACCTCCTTGCCGTGCTCGACGTAAATCTGGAGATCGACCACGCGTCCCGACATCGTCGTGAACTTGGAAGCTATATTCGCGAGGTCCCCGCCGACGAGCGCAAACAAATAACACGGCTTCGGATGTGGATCCTTCCAGACGGCATAGTGGCGCCTGCCGCGCTCGAGCTTCCCGCTCTCGACAGGGTTGCCGTTGGCAAGCAACACGGGGGCCTCGGCTGTGTCGGCCTCGATGCGGCACGTGTAGACCGAAAGGACGTCGGGTCGATCAAGAAAGAATGTGATGCGGCGAAAGCCTTCTGCCTCGCACTGCGTACAGTAGACGCCGCGTGATCGATAAAGCCCCTGCAAGGCCTTGTTGGCCTGGGGATTGATGACGGTCGTCGTCTCGACCGTGAACGGCTTTGCAGGCGGCTTCAAAATGGTGAGCTGCGTGTCGGCAAGCCGATAGTCTTTGCTCTGCAGCGCTTTGCCGTCGATGAGGATCTCTCGCAGCTCGAGTTGCTCGCCGTCGAGTACCAGCGGAGCCCCCGCCTTCGCTGCCTCGCCATTGAGCCGCACCGAAAGCTTCGCTCGCACCAGCGTCTGCTCGGAGTGGAGCGAGAAATCGAGGTCGACGTGCGTTATGAAATAGGCCGGCGGCCGGTAATCCCTGAGGCGAATTGGGCGCGGCGTATCTGTCTTCATCTCAACTCCGGGTGTTAGCCCCGCCGGCCGGCACTGCGGAATCGGCGGGGCCCGTACTTTAACCCGAAATCGGAGCTGCGTCGCCCCAAGCTGCAGCTCGCGAGCAAGATCACGCCAGTAAGGGCACCTGCTTTGTGTGGGCTGCAAAGCTTCGGCAACAGCGAGACTCTGCAACTGGCGGCTCCTGCCATCCAGGAGCGAGGCCAGCAAACCTTAAAGCGAATAGCCCTCGATGGCCGCCTGCCGCGGCAGAGCCACGCCCTGTGTGATCGGCGGACATCGGAGTGTGGCGGTCAACCGTGACCGGGCCGCTACGATGACGCCCGGACAAGCTCCGCCCGGCCGAGGCTCAATGGTTGAGTGCGATCACGAGCGCACGGGGATTGCCGCCGTTCTCGGAGATATAATTCTGAAACAGCGTATTAAGGAACGACGTCATCTCGAAGCCGATGATCTCCGCATCCCGCACCTTCCACACGCCGCCGCGACGGATCACGCGCCAGCGCACATCGTAGACTTCACCGGTTCTAAGTGAAATTTGGCTATCGACGTAAGCGCCCCCCGAGGTCTCCTTGGACTGGCCGACCATGACTGCCTTGGCCACGGGATATTTGGGGCCTTCCTTCGCCGCATAACGAGCGATGAAATTGATCATGCCATTATAGTATGCGGGACGATCGGCCTTCGGCAGGCTGTTGGCATAGGAGCCGAGCGCAGTCAGACCGATCGACGGGACGTCGGCGTGGCTGCGGATCACCGTCGCGAAGGCTGCTTCGCCGCCCGAACGTGACGCCGCGAGCAACTCATTGGCTACGCGCTGCATATAGGCGCCCGGCCCTTCGGCGCGCGCGCCGTTGGCCAGACCCATGAACATGAAGGCCGCAACCAGCGCGAGCCCAAAAGTCTGAGCGTGCGCGGCAAAGCGCTTACGTTCGATCGACATTACCCGTGCTCCCGGATTTCCCTCGCGACTAGCCTGACATGGCGAGCCAAATCTACTTTCAGCACGTGGCCGCGCGTCCGTCAAAGGGGAGCGGCATTATGCTTGCGCCGGATATATTGCGGCCCGTCACCACACTAGAGGCATCTCGCGACGGAATTTCGGCAACATTGAGCAGGGCCGCCAGTTGATCCACTTGTTCCTGGGAAAACCCGGCGGCGACGGCGAGCGTCACCGAGCGGCGGCGATCGCGGTGCACGAGTAGCAGCTCGTGACTTACGCCCGATAGCGAGGAGAGGACACGCCGGCTAATGCCCTCGTACGAGGCCATCGGCTGAGACCATACCTTTCGCCGGAAAAGTCCAAGCTCGGAGCATTCGACCATTGAGCCCTCGATGCGAACAACACGCTTACGGAGGGTCTTTCTCAGAAGTCGCACCAAAGGCCAAGCGAAGAGCGACGTCAGAGCGATCGCGGCGAGGATGAGCTGAACCGCAGCTATTGGCTTCTCGGCAAGGGCGGACCGAGCCGACGCGTCCGCTGCAAGCTCCTGCGCCAGCGCGACAAACGGCAATGATAAACCCGCAACGACCGGGATCAGCAGAGTGATGAGGATCACCGGGGACGATTGCGAGGGCGATTGATCAAGAACGACCGGAAGCGACGTAAACGGCACGCTTGCCGAGCAGGAGTTCGCATCGCGCATGAAGGCCTCGAGGAGGTACGGATCGGACGGGGAAAGAAATGGCGGACCGGAGAAGAGACCAAGTTATGTGGTCAGGCTTACCCAGACCTTAACCGAAAGATCTCCTCCTGACCTGAATTGGCTTGACACATAAACATATCTTTATATGTTGAGTTGCGTGGGAGGCACGATGACTGGCGCGCTTGATACAAGCCAATTGGTGACGGCCCTAAAGGCCGCGGCGGAGCCGACGCGCCTTCGCATTCTCGTGCTGCTGGCGGGTGGTGAGCTCAACGTGAAGGATTTGACGCAAATCCTCGGTCAAAGCCAGCCGCGGCTGAGCCGGCACCTGAAGCTCTTGGCGGAGGGCGGACTGATCGAGCGCTTTCGCGAAGGCAGTTGGGTATACTTCCATGTCTCGGATCGCTCGGAGGGCGGCAGGCTCGCGCGCCGTCTCCTCGAGACAGTCGATGCGGCTGATCTGATTATACGCCGTGACCACGAGCGCGCCGAGAGCCTGAAGCGCGAGCGCGAGCAGTCCGCGCAATCCTATTTCCGCCAGCATGCGGCCGATTGGGATCGCATCCGCACGCTCTATGTCGCCGAGGGCGACGTCGAAGCGGCCATTCTCGACACGTTCGATGATCGGCCGATGAAATTCTTCCTCGACCTCGGCACCGGCACCGGACGTATGTTAGAGCTGTTTGCGCCGCGCTTTGAGCGAGGCCTCGGGCTCGACGTCAACAAATCGATGCTCGCCTACGCACGAAGCCGCCTCAACACGGCAGGCCTGGCCAATGCCGAGGTGCGCCATGGCGATCTCTACAATTTGGCGCTCGCCGACCGGGTCGCCGACGCAATCGTCATGCATCAGGTCTTGCACTTTCTGTCAGAGCCAGCCCAAGGCATCCGCGAGGCCGCACGCGTGCTGGCACCGAAAGGACGGCTCTTGATCGTCGATTTTGCGCCGCATGATCTCGAGGAATTGCGAGAGCTTCACGCCCACGAGCGTCTGGGCTTCTCCAACGCGCAGGTGGGAGAATGGCTCGTGGACGCAGGTCTTACTCCCCTTGAGATCAAGACGCTGAAGCCCGAGCAGAGCGATGGACGCCAGAAGCTCACCGTTTCGCTCTGGCTGGCCGAGCGACCCGAGACGCCGGCTGGTCCGAGGGATCCCCAACTGAACCGCCAACTCGAGTGGATACGCTAATGATCGTTCCCAACGAAAGAAAAAGCAGGCTTTTGGGTTCCGGCGAGATCGAGGTCTCCTTCGAGTTCTTTCCGCCGAAGAGCGAGAAAATGGAGGAGGCGCTATGGGCGGCGGTCAAACGCCTCGCCCCGCTCTGCCCGGAGTTCGTATCGGTGACCTACGGCGCCGGCGGTTCGACGCGCGAAAGAACCCACGCGACCGTCTCGCGCATCGTGAAGGAGACGGCTCTGCGCCCGGCAGCCCATCTGACCTGTGTTGACGCCACGCGTGCGGAGGTCGATGCGGTCGCTCGTGCATATTGGGATGCCGGCGTGCGCCATGTCGTGGCGCTCCGCGGCGACCCTGCCGCTGGCGTCGGCCAGCGCTATACGCCGTCCCCCGGCGGCTACGTCAACGCCGCCGATCTCGTCGCCGGCTTGAAGAAGATCGCCAATTTCGAGGTCTCCGTCGCCGGCTATCCTGAGAGGCACCCCGAAAGCCCGACTCTGCAGGCCGACATGGACAACCTCAAGGCCAAGGTCGATGCGGGTGCCGACCGCATCATCACGCAATTTGGCTTCGATAATGCGCATTACCTGCGTTTTCTCGAGCACGCGCGTGCGGCCGGTATCTGGGTGCCGATCACGCCGGGCATCGTTCCGATCCATAATTTCCGCCAGGTTGCGGGCTTCGCGGTCAAGACTGGCGCCAGCGTCCCGGCTTGGCTCGCCCGTCGCTTCGAGGGGCTCGAGGAGGATCCGGCGACGACCCACCTCGTCGCCGCGGCCGTCGCTACCGAGCAGGTCATGGACCTTGTCGACCAGGGCATCAAGACGTTCCATTTCTATACGCTGAACCGCGCCGACCTCGTCTACGCGATCTGCCACCTGCTGGGCCTGCGCCCGCTTAAGACCGCCCCCCTCGAGACGCGCGTTGCTGCCATCTAGTTGCGAAAGAGAAGAACATGAAAAAGATCGCAAGTGCTAAAGTCCTCGAGAATGCTGCCCGCGAGCGCATTCTCATCATCGACGGCGCCATGGGAACGATGATCCAGCGCCACAAGCTTGACGAGGCAGGTTATCGCGGCGCCCGCTTCAAAGATTGGCCACGCGACGTCAAAGGCAACAATGAGCTGTTGTCGTTGACTAAGCCGGACATCATCCGCGCCATCCACGAGCAGTACTTCGACGCCGGCGCCGACATCGCCGAGACGAACACCTTCGGCGCGCAGGTTATCTCGCAGGCCGACTACGGCATGCAGGAACTGGCCTACGAGATGAACGTCGAGAGCGCCAAGCTCGCGCGAGAGGCCGCGGATAAATACACGAGCCTCACTCCCGGCAAGCCGCGCTTCGTGGCCGGCGCTGTGGGCCCGACGAACCGCACCGCGTCGCTCTCGCCGGACGTCAACAATCCCGGTTTCAGAAACATCAGCTTCGACGAGCTTCGCGATGCCTATAAGGAGCAGGTTAGAGGCCTCATCGATGGGGGCGCGGATATCATCCTGATCGAGACCATTTTCGACACGCTGAATGCGAAGGCTGCAGGCGTTGCCACTCTCGAGGTGTTCGAGGAGAAAGGCATCGAGCTGCCGATCATGATCTCTGGCACGATTACCGACCGTTCGGGCCGCACGCTCTCCGGCCAGACGGGAGAGGCCTTCTGGTACTCGATGCGTCACTTGAAGCCGTTCTCGATCGGCCTCAACTGCGCGCTCGGAGCCGAGCTGATGCGCCCCTATATTGCCGACCTCTCCCACATCGCGGACGTGCGCATTTCCGCCTATCCGAATGCCGGCTTACCGAATGCCATGGGCGAATACGACGAGAGCGGCCACGACATGGCCTGCAAAATCGAGCCATGGGCGGCCGACGGCCTCGTGAACATCGTCGGTGGCTGCTGTGGCTCCACTCCGGACCACATCCAGCACATCGCCGAGCATGTGGCGAAATATAAGCCGCGGCCGATGCCTGAGATCGCCCCCAAGCTGCGCCTCTCCGGCCTCGAGCCCTTTGTGCATGGGTGATCTGCCGCATGTCCAAAGGCGGCCATGCGCAGTGCGTTTAATCGTCGAGACCCGAATTGCGCGTACGCGCTGAACTGAGAACCGAGAAAAACTGATCCCATGACCATAGGCAGCGCAGCACAATCGTTCATCAACGTCGGCGAGCGGACGAATGTCACCGGCTCGGCGAAATTCAGGAAGCTCATCGAGGCAGGCGATTACACGGCGGCCCTCACGGTCGCGCGCCAGCAGGTCGAAGCTGGTGCCATGATCCTCGACATCAATATGGACGAGGGCCTGCTCGACAGCGAGAAGGCGATGAGCACATTTCTGAACCTCATCGCCGCCGAGCCCGATATCGCCCGCGTTCCTGTCATGATCGACAGCTCCAAATGGAGCGTCATCGAAGCAGGCCTCAAGTGCGTGCAAGGCAAGGCCATCGTCAACTCGATCTCCATGAAGGAAGGCGAGGCGGCGTTCATCGAGCACGCGCGGAAAGTCCTCCGCTACGGCGCTGCCGTCGTCGTCATGGCATTCGACGAGCAGGGCCAGGCCGACACCATCGAGCGCAAGGTCAAAATCTGCTCGCGCGCCTATAAGATCCTCACCGAGGAGGTCGGCTTCCCGCCTGAGGACATCATCTTCGATCCGAACATTTTCGCCGTCGCAACCGGTATCGACGAGCACAACGGCTACGGCCTCGCCTTCATCGAGGCAGCCCGCCAGATCAAAGAGCGCATGCCGCTCGTGCACATCTCAGGCGGCGTCTCGAACCTCTCGTTCGCCTTTCGCGGTAACGAGCCCGTGCGAGAAGCCATGCACTCGGTTTTCCTCTACCACGCCATCCGCGCCGGCATGGACATGGGCATCGTCAATGCCGGCCAGCTTGCGCTCTACGATGACATCCCGGCCGAGCTGCGCGACCTCGCCGAGGACGTGATCCTGAACCGTCGCGACGACGCCACCGATCGTCTGCTCGAAGCGGCTCCCCGCTATAAGGGCGACGGCGCGACGAAGCAGAAAGAGAAGGACCTCACCTGGCGTGAAGGCCCTGTCGAGGACCGCCTCACACACGCGCTCGTCCACGGCATCACGGAGTTCATCGAGGCCGATACCGAGGAGGCGCGCCAGAAGCTGCCGAAGCCCCTGCACGTCATCGAAGGCCCGCTCATGGCGGGCATGAACGTCGTCGGCGATCTCTTCGGCGCGGGCAAGATGTTCCTACCCCAGGTCGTGAAGAGCGCCCGCGTCATGAAGCAGGCGGTCGCGTATCTGCAACCCTACCTCGAGGAAGAGAAGAAGGCGTCTGGCCTGGCCCAGAAGCCGGCCGCCGGCAAGGTCGTGATGGCAACCGTCAAAGGCGACGTACACGACATTGGCAAGAACATCGTTGGCGTCGTGCTTCAGTGCAACAACTACGAGGTCATCGATCTCGGCGTCATGGTGCCGGTGGCAAAAATCCTCGAGACGGCCAGGCGCGAGAAGGCCGACATCATTGGCCTCTCGGGTCTGATTACGCCATCGCTCGATGAAATGTCCTTTGTCGCAGCCGAGATGCAGCGCGAGGGGTTCTCGTGCCCGCTCCTCATCGGCGGTGCCACGACGAGCCGCGTCCACACGGCCGTCAAGATCAGCCCCAACTACAGTCGCGGCCAGGCGATCTATGTGCTCGACGCCAGCCGGGCCGTCGGTGTTGTCTCGAACTTGCTCTCCGAGACGGAAAGCCAACCCTACATCGAGGGTATCAAGACTGAGTACGTGAGAGTGCGCGATGCGCATCTCGCCAACGAGGCCAAGAAGCAGCGCATCACGCTCGCCGCCGCGCGCTCAAACAAGTTCGCCATCGACTGGAAGTCGTATACGCCGCCGAAGCCATCGTTCCTCGGGGCCCGCGCGTTCAAAAGCTACGATCTTGCGAGCCTCGTCCCCTACATTGATTGGACGCCGTTCTTCCAAACATGGGAGCTGGCCGGCCGTTACCCGCAGATCCTCGACGACAACAAGGTTGGCGTTGAGGCGAGAAAGCTGTTTGCCGATGCCAAGGAGCTGCTCGCGCGCCTCGTTGCCGGGAAATGGCTGACGGCCAACGCCGTCGTCGGCTTCTGGCCGGCAAACAGCACCGGCGACGACATCACGCTCTTCAAGGATGACACCCGCTCGGACCACCTCGCCACGTTCCACACACTGCGCCAGCAGATTGCGCGCGACCCCTCCCGCGACCGCGCTCACACCGCGCTTGCCGACTTCGTCGCGCCCGACGTGACGAACATCGCGGACTATGTCGGCGGCTTTGCCGTCACGACAGGCGTTGGCGAGGAGGCCGCACTCGAGGCCCACTTCAAGACGACTGACGACTACGGCCGCATCATCTTGAAGGCACTCGCGGATCGTCTGGCGGAAGCCTTTACCGAAGCGCTGCACGCGAGGGTCAGACGCGATCTCTGGGGCTATGCCAGGGACGAGACGCTGACAAACGACGACCTCATCCTCGAGCGGTATAGAGGCATTCGCCCCGCGCCGGGCTATCCCGCCCAGCCCGATCACACGGAGAAGAGAACGATCTGGAGTTTGATGAACGTCAAGGAAGAAGCGGGCATCGAGCTGACCGAGAGTTACGCCATGTGGCCGGGGTCGTCTGTCTCGGGGCTCTACTTCGCCCACCCCGAGAGCCATTATTTCGGCGTCGGCAAGGTCGAGCGCGACCAGGTCGAGGACTACGCCCGCCGCAAGGGCTGGAGCGTCGCCGAGGCCGAGCGCTGGCTCGCCCCGGTACTCAACTATGACCCTGTCTCAGCCACCAGGAACGTGGCATAAATAACGAAGTCCCTTTCCCCAGCAGCGCCGCAGGCGCTGGGGGGTGAGCCTCAGGGCGCGAGGGGGTAAGGCGGGGGACCACCATATGCCGTTCGCAAACCTGATTGTTGCCCAGGCGGTCGCAGGTTGGATTGCACCGACCGCGCTGGCAAGCCTGCTGCTGCCCTTCGCGACGGGTCTCGAGCCCTGGAAAGACTATGTGATCGCCGCCATGGCCGCAGTCGTGATCGTGATTGGCGGGCTCATCGGCGCGAGAATTTCAACCGCGCTGCCTCACCCGACCCTCGCGAGTGGTGCCACAGCACTCATATTGGCGCTGCTGGCTGCCTTCCTCGCCATCACGTTCATCGCGCCCCAAGCTGCGGCCTCCGAGGCGATGACACATCTCGCCACGTTTGCGCCCGTCGCGGCAGCGATCAGCGGATACCTTCTCGCGGGCGGAAAGCGGGCGTGATCATGCGTCTTACAGTTTTCTGATCTTCTTCCCCATGTTAGCGTCCGCGCCGGCGCGACAAGGCACGTCGCCAAGAAGGCGCTACTCTGGGGGAGTTCAAACAAATGCTAGGACGTCTCGTACTTCTGCTATTGCAGATCGTGATCGGCTGGTTCGGCACCAATGCGCTGATGGGCTACGTCAAGATCGGTGGTGAGTTCCATCTGTTCATTTTTGCGGTCGTGGCAGCGATCGTCGTTTTCCTCATCGGCATCATCGCCGCTCAGGTCCTGAAGGACGTTGGCACACCATCAAGCCACACGCTTTCTTGGGCGCTCGGGTTGGCTCTCATTGCAGCTTTGCTATGGACGTTCGGACCGGGCCTGCCGATCATCTCGCAGGTGCCATGGGGCAAGATTCCAGCAGAATATGCAGTGCTCGGTGGCGCCATTCTCGGCTACATGATCAAGCGCTAGCTTCTAGGCCAATAGAAAAAGGCGCTGGATAGCTGCTCCAGCGCCACTCTATTCGCGTTCACCCGCATCAGGAAACGGGTGGGGTACTGCAATACGCGGTCGCGCCGCTGCGACGTGCTCTCATATCATTCCGACCACAATTGCAGCGATGAAGCCGAATGATAGAAGTGCTGCAAGCACATTCAATCTCATCGTAAGTTCCATCGATGCCTCCTTGCCGGATTCCGACGCTGGGGGACTGCATGATATGCGCCAGCTCCACCGCCAGCGTTACCGATCGAACGGAGCGTTGAATCCCGTCTAATCATTAACAATTAGTTACCGAAAAACATCTCTTGCCAAGGAAAAAAGTTATTGCGGCGCACCAAAACTAACCCCTTAGAGGCAGGCTGGCGGCCACATGTCCCGGTTTATCCACGACGAACTGAGTACCGCGGCGCGGAAAGATCCAGCTCACGATTTTATTCCCGGCCGACTCGGAGAGCCTTGCGCAGTAGAATTTCTGTTCGCTCGTCGCGGACAAGCCCTGCAAGCGCTGCGACATGCACAAAGCCGTGCCGCTCGTAGAAGCGAAGTGCGTCCGTATTGAAGTCCGACGCGGCGACCCAGAGATTGCGCTCGCCTTGAGTTCGAGCCTCCTCCTCGAGCCAGGCGATGACAAGGCCTCCTATTCCGTGACCCTGGAAGGGCGGAAGGATGCCGAGGAACTGCACGTAAGGCCCCCGCAGCCAGGCAAGGCGCAAGCCGAGCGCGCCGGCGAGCGTTCCTTGGAAATTGATCCCGAAGCGCGGTGCGCCCGCCTCGCCGAGGGCCAGATACGCCTCAAGCGCTGAGGCCGGGTAGGGATAGCTGGCCCACGGGTTGATCGCCGCAAAGGAGGTGCCGAGCTCACTCGCTTGGTGGCAAGTGAGCGGCGCTAGACGCACGCGCCCACCGTCGAGCTCGTACGCAGACGATGAGAACGCAAGAGGAGAGTTCGCCGTCACTTTTGCGGAGCAGCCTTATGGTGCGCGAGCAGGTGGTCGTAGCGGTTGGTATCGCCCGGCCGGTTATCATAGCATTCGGTTGTAATTTGAGGCGTGCCGGCAGCCAGAAGCTCACTCACGGTTACGAACTCGAAGCCCTTGGCCCTGAGCGCTGGGATCGCAATAGGAAGCGCCTCCCGGGTATTATATCCGCGCCCATTGGCATGGGCGATGAGGATCGAGCCGGGTTTTGCCTGCATCATCGCACTCGCGATCGCCTTGGCCGATTGCTGAGGCGACGGATCGCCGACCGAAAGATCCCACTGAATGGCCAGCAGGCCGTTGTCGTTGACGGTCTCCATCGCGGCGTCATTGCAGGCGCCGTAGGGAAAGCGGAACAAGCCGATCCTCGGCGCTATCGTCTCAGCAACAGGCTTATCATTGACGCGACACTGCCGCGACGCCACATCCGCCCGCAATGTCTCAAACGCGCGCTGCGGGCCCAGGATCTCGTCCGTGAGCGCCGGTCCGCTCAAGAGTCGCAAGTTGCGATGCGCCTCGCTGTGATTGCCGATCTCGAACATCGGATCGGCCATCAGCTGCAACGCCCGCTCGGCATGCGACCGCATCCACTTGCCGCCAGCAAAAAACGTCGCTTTCACGCCCTGCGCACGCAGGTAATCGACAATATCCCCGTCATAGCCGGCAATCTCTCCCGGCTGCTCGCAAAGATCAAAGGTCAGCGCGATGAGCTTCCGGCCGGCTGGTAGGGTCACGCGCCGAATGGATCCCCGGAGACCCGCGGGTACGGGCTGAAACGCTTCGAGGTCGCGCGCGGGTGCTGGCCTGTCGAACGTATGAATGCCCTTGCGGACGCTCCGCTCGCCATCGACCGCGGTGAGCTGATCCTTAGCGACGCACTGGGCGCCTTGCGTGAGCGTCTGCCAATCCTGGCCTTGGGGCGCACCGTCCTCAGCAGCCACAGAGCCGGCGGAAGAGCCGCCGAATATGAGCGCGGCCGTCACCGCGACGAGGGTTTTGAGCACAGCCATACGCGGCGTCCTTACCATGAGCACTTGGCGATAGCTACACTCCCGGGTCCAGGTCAGCGGCCACTGAAAGCAGGCTTGCGCTTTTCGAGAAAGGCGCGCCGTCCCTCCGCGTAGTCCTCGCTTTCGAAACAGTTGCGAACCGCGTTGTCGAGCGCCGCCCAATCCGCGCCCTCCGGATGGCGCCACATCTCGTCGATCGCCAGCTTCGCGGCCTTCACCGAGAGCGGAGCATTCGCCGCGATCTCGAGCGCTAGGGAACGCGTCGCCTCCTCGAGCTCCTCCACCTCGTACAAGCGGTTGACGAGGCCCATGCAAAACGCCTCCTCGCTCGTGAAGCGTCGGCCGGTAAACAACAGTTCCTTGATCACCGGCGGGCCAGCAAGCGCCAGCAAAGGCCTGATCCAGCGGCCGTTGTAGCCAAGGCCGAGCTTGACGGCTGGTATGGCAAACTGCGATTTCGTATCCCCGATGCGCAGATCGCAGCACGCCGCGATACCGAACCCGCCGCCGAGGCAAAAACCGTGGATCATGGCGATCGTCGGCTTCGCAGCCGTGGTGAGCGCGTGAAAAGCCTCGTCATTCAGGCGATCATAAGCCAGCACGGCATCCTGCGTGCTCCGCGCGCTCTCGAACTCCGAAATGTCCGCGCCGGCCGAAAAGGCTCTTGTTCCCGACCCGCGCAGAATGATGACGCGGACCGCCGGATCGGCCTCGGCTTCCTGGACGAGACGCGGCAGGGCTTGCCACATTCCGGCCGTGAAGGCGTTCATGCGCTGTGAGTTATCAGCCATGATCCATGCAAGTGGCCCCTCGCGTCTCAGGGCGAGCTGCGGCATTGGAGCGGGCGTATCGGCCATGAATGAAATTCCTTCTGCGCTGGTGTGACGTTCTTAGCTCCGCTGGGCAGCCTGGACAACGCGACGTCTGGACCAAAATAGGCGCTGCAACTCGACTGTACGCCGTGATTTCTTTAGATTGACGTCCGGGGCGAGCGCCGATACCCCGTAGAGCCTGGTCGGCCGGGCGTACGGCTCTGGCTCGACCTCGCGGCGAAGCGCTCAGTAGATGACGCGTGAGGAATTCGAACATGTCAGCAACGCGGCAATCATCCGCATCCGCTCTTGCCCATGGCAGGTCATCGGCAAGGGCGCAGAAGAAAGCTGAGATCGACGATCCGATCTGGCGGGCCTTGCGCAGCGAGGCTGACGTCGCCATGGCCGCCGAGCCAGCTCTGACCGGCTTTATCTTCGCCACCATCATGAGCCACAGCAGCCTCGAGGACTCGATCTGCCACCGCATCGCGCAGAGGCTTGGTCACGCTGACGTTGATGCCGGGCTGATCGTCCAAACCTTCCGTGATGTACTAGCGTCTCAGCCGGAGCTTGCCGCAGCCTTCCGTGCGGATCTGGCGGCCGTGCTCGATCGTGATCCGGCCTGCAACCGCTATCTTGAGCCGCTCCTCTACTTCAAAGGCTTCCACGCTCTTGTGACCTATCGCTTCTCGCACGAGCTGTGGCGTCAGGGCCGGCACGATTTCGCGCTCTACCTCCAGAGCCAGTCATCACGCATTTTTGCCGTCGACATCCACCCTGCCGCGCGTCTCGGCAAGGGTCTGATGTTGGACCACGCAACAGGCTTCGTTGTCGGAGAGACGGCAACGGTTGGCGACAATTGCTCGTTCCTGCACGCCGTGACGCTTGGCGGTAGCGGCAAGCAGACGGGCGATCGCCACCCGAAGATCGGCTCCTGCGTGCTTATCGGCGCCGGCGCGAAGGTCCTCGGCAACATCCACGTTGGAAATTGCTCCCGGGTGGCGGCAGGCAGCGTCGTCCTGCAAGATGTGCCCCCGCACACGACGGTGGCGGGAGTGCCGGCCCGCGTCGTCGGCCCAGCCGGCACGGCCGAGCCAGGCCGCATGATGGACCAAGGGCTCGGATGCGCCGACAATGGTGTGATACCGGACGACTATGCCATGCTTTGAATGGGCCCAGCCAAAGAATGGGCTTAGCCAAACGAATTCCTTGAAAGCTGGAGAGACCACGTGAAGAAAGATGAGTTGGCGCGGCTGCAGACGTATTTGCGCAAGACCTTTGGAGCACAAAACCTCACTGTGCGTGCGCGCCCCAAAAAGGATGACTCAGCCGAAGTTTACATCGGCGAGGATTTCATCGCGGTGCTCTTCCGTGAGGACGAGGACGGCGAGACGTCCTATCAGTTCCAGATGGCTATTCTGGAGATGGACCTAGAGGAGGCATGAGAGAAGCTGCGGTCTTCGCCTCGACGCAGGCGCGCGAGAGATAGCGGAGCATACGTCATGGCACTTTACGAGCTCGACGGCGTACGCGTGGCAACTCCTTCAAGCGGCAATTTCTGGGTTGCACCGAACGCAGTTCTTCTCGGCGATGTTGTGCTCGAGGAGGACGCCAGCGTCTGGTTCGGTGCGGTCCTGCGCGGCGACAACGAGCAGATCAGCGTCGGTCCGCGATCAAATGTCCAGGACGGCTGCGTGTTGCACACCGATCCCGGCTATCCTCTGGAGATCGGCGCAGACTGCACGATCGGCCACATGGTGATGCTGCACGGGTGTACGATCGGCCGCGGTAGCCTCATCGGCATCGGCTCGATCATCCTGAACGGCGCCAGGATCGGAGAGGAATGCCTCATTGGAGCACATACGCTAATCGCAGAGGGCAAGATCATTCCGCCGCGGTCGATGGTGCTCGGCTCGCCTGGAAAAGTCGTCCGCGAGCTGTCGGATGACGATGTGAAGCGTTTCGGCGCCGCCGCCGGACGCTACGTCAAGAACTGGCGCCGCTATGCACGGGGTTTGACGCTACAGACCCCGTAGGCGAGAGCCTTCGGAGGCGGACTCCACCCAATTGCGGCTTTGCATCCTCAAAAAAGCTGCATCCTCAAAAAAATGAGCCGGACACTCGGGGGGAAGTGTCCGGCTCAGGTTAAACCCGGTCTGTGAGGGCAGGGGGGAACCGGGTCCTTTAGTCAAAAGCGGCGACAGGGGGGCGGTACAGTAGGAACGAGGCTATTGACCGTTGCGAACACCCGCCAAGGTGCCGGGAGCAAGCCTGGCCGAGGCATCGAGCGACACCCAGACGCGCGGGTCGAGATAGGACTGGCGCATGACCAGCTGATAGCCGGATTTGTACCAGAGCTTCACGTCGTCGACCTTGTTGTCGAGAATGAAGTCTCCCTGCGAGGTGCGCACGGTGAGGACGGCATGGCCTTCACCCTTCTCGTCGCGCACGACCGTGATGAGCAGGGCGCTCATCGGCCAGCCGCTCTCGGCGAGAACCTTTTGCTTCAAAAGCGCATAATCCTCGCAGTCACCGCGATCGACTGGAACGGTCCAATACTCGCTGACACCATAGATCTCTGCGTCGGTCGCTGGTGCGATCGCACGATTGATATTGCGATTGACTTCATCGAGCTCACTCAGGCGCTCAGGTGTCGGTTGGAAGCGCACGTCGATGAGCCGCTGTGCAGCACAGGCTTCTGGCTGCGTCTCGCAAAACCGCACAAAGCCGTACGGCGGTTGCGCGGGCCCATAGACGCGCATGAAAGGCGACGCTGCTTCTGAATGATAGGAGACCGCCAATGCAGTCCCTTCCGCCGAGGCGATGCTTGGAACGAGAAACCCGGCTGCAAGTGCTAGAACGCACGGAATAAGACGCTTCATACTACTACCCCAACTATCCCTCACACACGACTGACTGTAGTCGAGAAACCTCGTGGTCCCCTGAAGTGTGGCCCGAGAAATTGAGCCAAATTTGAGCTAAAGGTGACGCAGCCTGTTAGTCGGTTGGAAACCGTAACAGGGCCACCCCGCCGACGCATTTCAGCCGAAGTAGCGCCTCAATGCTTCCGGATCCGGGATGTCGAGAAACAGCACGCCAATGCCGCGATCGTGGTAGCGCATAACCCGGCTGCGCATTTTTCCGAACATCACCTGGCTGCCGATTGGCGGACGGGCGTTGGTGCCGATAGACGCGCCGGAAAGCGAGACGTCGAGGACCTCGCAGGCAATCGACGAGCCCTCGGCCAGCTTCAGCGTTGACGTTTTGTTAGCCACAGCGATACGTTGGTGCCGTCGCGCCTCCACTCCGCCGACAACGTCCTTGTTGACGAGCCAGGTGATATGGGCCGCGAGCTTATCGCGCTTGTGCGGGCTGACGGTGAGCCGCATGGCAAACCCGCCGTCGAAAACGCGGGCGACGGTGCCCTCGAGCCCGCCGAGTTCATCGACGTAGGCCACGATCCGCTCATCGACGTCGACGTCCACCGGCGACATGATCAGCGCGCCGCCAACGGATATTTCAGTGAGCTTGCAGGGAAACTCTTGCCTGTTGGCGCGCATGAAGCGCCCGAGCAGGGTCAGGCTGAAGCGCTTGTGGCGCCGCCGGTCGGGGGAGACGTGGCCGGCCGCAAAAGGCGGCATGCGCGTCGTGTGGTGCGAATTCAGCGACATGAACATGTTCCGGACATAAGCAGGACTGGTTGTCTGCCTCGCGAGCGATGTCGCGCGAAAGGAGACGGCCGCGGATAATGGTTCATAATGGGACAGGTCCCTTAAAGAACCACTAAGGCGTGCACCAACTTGACCAGGGCTTCCGCTTTGACGGCCGGAAAAAAAATGCCCCGTGACGAGCAGGGGCAGGGTGTTGCAGCAGGGTCGGGATAGAGTGTGTGTCGAGGACCCGGCCTAATCAAGGCCGCCCTGGTAGACGCGAAACTGGCGGCGGCCCTGGCGAACGATGCGCGCGTTGCGGACGTGCGGGTAAAGCGGGCGCTGGCGCTCCGGCGATTGCAGGTCGGCGGCAACAGGCAGGTCCGGCAAAATTCCCTCTGCTGCAATGAGGCGGGCATCCGTTACGCGCGAGAGCGCTGCATCGACGTCCATGTCGAGCGGGACCAGAACGCCAAGCAGCCGATCGATGCTGTTACCGGTATGAACCAGCGGAAGGACAAGGATCTCGAAGGTAGCTCGCGTAGGGGCTGACCTAAAGAGGCGACCCTCCGTTGCGCACGTGGCCTCGACAGTGAAGAGCGCCGCGCGGCCATGCTCGGTTGTGGCAGCAAGATACGTCTCGAGCATCGACTGGTCGCCGTCCGTCCAGCGATCTAGAAAGTTCGTATCTCGGAGATCCATCCCGAAGCGAGCCGAGATGCGCGCGCCCGCGAGCCGGAAGCGGTAGGTGTGGGCATCGACGCGCTCGAGAATAAAGGCGTCGAGAAGAGCATCTCCAATTCTCTGGGGTACAATCTCAAGACGGTTGGGGGCAAGTCGGCCGCGCCGCACCTCATTCCAGTACGCGAAAAGGTCTTGAGTTGCTTTATGTCTCATCGTCAATCCAGCATGCTCCGCCGATCGAGCCGACGGTCCGGTCACGCGCGGGGAGTGCGTGCTACGGTCCGAGCGGCGGGCTGCTTTATCGCGCGAGCCTATGGGGCTAAGAGCACCTTTCATGCCATCCCATTTCAACACGTGCTCCTCAACTGAGGTCTCCGAGCGGGCCGCAGGCGTTAGGGGAGAGCGATGCAGGCGGAACCGACGGAGGACAGCCGGTGCAGGTAGAAGAACCAATTTTCAATGTGCCGCGTGTCGTCATCGGCATCCTTCTCACAATCTGTGCCGTGCATGCGCTCCGCTCGCTGCTATCCGAGGACACAGACGTCTGGCTCGTCTACGCCGCAGGCTTCATACCAGCCCGCTTCGAATCGGGCGGTAGCGAGCTTCCCGGCGGCGAGGCGGCACGTTTCACGTCCTGGATAACGCATATGCTCATCCATGGCGATGTCGTCCACCTGGGATTTAATTCCGTATGGCTTCTCGTTTTTGGCGGTGCAATAGCCGAGCGTGTCGGACCCGTCCGGTTCCTGCTCTTCTCGTTGCTGACAGGCATCGCCGGGGCTGCGGCGTTTTATGCATGGAACCCAAGCCTATTGGCCCCGGTTGTTGGCGCGTCGGGAGCCATCTCGGGGCTCATGGGCGGAACGATGCGGTTTATGTTTACGGCAATAGATAGCGGAGGGTTACGCAGCTTGCGCGAAAACCCGCGCGCCGTCCCGCTGATGAGCGTGACGGAGGCTCTCGCCGACCGCCGGGTTCAATGGATGAGCCTGATGCTCGTCGTTCTGAACGTTCTCGCCGCATTCGGTTTCGGCACTGCACAAGATTCCGCGGTCATCGCCTGGCAGGCGCATATCGGCGGCTACTTTGCAGGACTTTTGACCTTCGGTTTTTTCGACCGGCCTCGATCGTCTGAAAACGGAAAGCAACCAAATGGCAGTTGACGGCTTGCGCAAATCCCGTGTTTGCCGCAGTCTGCATTTGTTGAGACTTTGTTAAGTTTCGACCAACGAAGAACTAGAGGAAACGCTAACCCCTGGCTGAGGACATGCTTGGCGGCGCCGTCTCGGTGCCTTGACGAAGCGGCCACATCAGGAAAGCGGGAGGAAACCGCAATGAACGTCGCAACAATCCTGAAGATGAAGGGCAGGGCCGTGTCGACGGCTCGGCCCGACGCGTCTTTGTTAGAAGTCGCGCAGAAGCTCGGCACCAAGAAGATCGGTGCCATTGTCGTCGTTGGTGACAACGGCAACGTCGCCGGCATCATCTCTGAGCGCGATATCATTCGTGCCATCTCGGAGCGCGGCGCCTCGGCATTGAGCCTTGCGGTCGCCGATGTCATGACCCGTCATGTCATTTCCTGCGGCGAGACGAGCGAGCTCGACGAGCTGATGGAGATGATGACCAAGGGCCGCTTCCGGCATCTTCCGGTGATCGAGGATGGGGCGCTCGTCGGCATCGTCTCAATTGGCGATGTGGTGAAGCACCATGTGGCCGAGGTCGAGATGGAGGTCTCGGCCATGCGCAACTATCTCGCGACCGGCTGAGCGACCGCCACAGACGCGTTAGCCTTGAGACGCGTCCCATGGAAAGTGAGCGCGCTTGCTAATGTCGAGCGCGCTCGCAAGTCGCTATTGGTTCTGGTGCGCGCGCTGATCGCTGATGCGCACAACCTCGAGCTCCCGTGCGAACTCTTCAATCTCGCGCTTGGCAGCCGCCTCTCCGCGCTGAATAAGCTCGTCGGCCTTATGGAAATCGAACAAGCCGACGCCGTGCAGCCGCGGGCTAATCATGCTGTCGGGCGGGTCGCCGGCAAGCCTTGAGCGAGCAATGCGATCCTGAACGATATTGAACGCGTCGACCATCACCGTCGAGATGCCCGGGGCCTCCTCGCCTCTGCCACCCAGCAACTGTCGCTGAAGCAGACGACGCACCGCGACGCCGTTCTTGCCCGTGACTGGACGCGGCTCTTCTTCCTCGGTAACGAGACCCGGCATTGGCGTGACGTTCGATGTTGTCCCGCGGCTCGAGATATCGATGTTGAGATTGACGGCGATCACGTGCCGCGCGCCGAGTGCCCGGCATACCGAGACGGGAATGGGATTGACGAGCGCTCCGTCGAAAAGCCACCGTCCGTCGATCTTCACCGGCCTGAAAATGCCGGGCAAAGCATAAGAGGCTCGGACGGAGTCGACCAGGCTACCGCGCGATAGCCAGACCTCATGGCCAGTGCCGATTTCAGTCGCAACCGCTGTGAATCTCCGGCTCAGCTCCTCGATCTTGGTTGATCCAAGGTGCTTCTGGAGCCGCTCGCAGAGCCGCTGACCGGTGATGAGCCCGGTTCCCGTGAGGTTAAAATCGAGGTAGCCGAGAACCCGCCTGCGGGTCAGCTCGCGCGCAAAATCCTCAAGCGCGTCGAGGTGCCCGGCAACATAGCAGGCGCCTACAACTGCTCCAATGGAAGTTCCGGCCACGATATCCGGCTTGATGCCGGCCTTCTGCAGGGCTCGAATGACGCCGATATGCGCCCATCCCCTTGCGGCGCCGCCGCCCAACGCCAATCCGATCTTGCCAATGCCTGCGTTGACGCTCGCCATACTGATCTCCATTCCACCTATCCCCTCTTTACGAGGTGTGACCGGTGCGACGTTCCAGCCTGCGCGAAAAAGTGAACGAGCGCGGCCTGTCCCTAAACTTGGATCGAGACTATCAAGTCCAGATTAAGACCAAGCTACTTCCGGCGGATATTCCCTCAGTAACAGGATATTGCGCTGCGTGAATGACAAGCGCGACGCAATATCTGATAGCCAAACGCAGCGCCGCGCTGACGGTTGCGCCCCGCAATTTTATTCGCCGCGGAAGGACATCAACGCAACCTTATTTGCCGACGTGCTCGAGGCGGGTCTCTCCATCGTCCGATGTTACAACGCGCCGATAGAAGCACGATGCCGCGCCGGTATGGCACGCGACCCCTTCTCCCTGCACCGATACCCTGAGCCAAATCGCGTCTTGATCGCAATCGACGCGAGCCTCAACGACGGAGAGCAGGTTGCCGCTCTCCTCGCCCTTTTTCCAAAGCCGACCGCGCGACCTGCTCCAAAAGTGGGCCATGCCCGTCTCGAACGTCAGCCGCACGGCCTCAGCGTTCATAAAGGCGAACATAAGAACTTCGCCCGAGGTCGCGTCGGTTACGATTGCAGCAATTAGTCCGTCTGCATCGAGCTTAGGCTGGAATGCCAGCCCGCGTTCGATGTCGGCGGCCGATCTGCGAGGAGGAGAAGGGGGGGCAGGTTGCTGCATTGGAAACCTTTATGCGATGCTGAGCTGGCCGGGAGGGCGAGCCGTCGCAGGCCGCAGCCCCTCCCAATGCGCCGGGGCGCATATATATAAGGGTAGGCTATATACGTAGGCTGCCGCTCCAGAAAGCGCCTAACCGTTGCCTCGTATGGCCAAAAGGATCCAGAGTGCATGGCCGATCTTGATGATATCTATAGCCAGCGGATTTTCGAGCTGGCAGCTGCAACGCCACCATCGCGGCGGCTCGAGCACCCTGATGCGAGTGCAACCGCCCACTCCAAGCTTTGCGGATCGACCATAACGGTCGACCTCGCGCTTGCCAGCGACGGGCGCGTTCGTGAGTTCGCCCAGACGGTAAAGGCATGCCTGCTGGGCCAGGCCTCGGCGTCTATCGTCGGGCGCGAGATAATCGGCACCGCCCCGAGCGAGTTTCGCGCTGTCGCGGCCACCATGCGGCGCATGCTCAAGGAAAAGGGCCCTCCGCCGGAGGGACGCTGGTCGGACCTCGCACTCCTCGCGCCGGTACGCGATTATCCTCATCGCCACGCCTCCACGCTCCTGGTCTTCGATGCGATCGAGCGCGCCTTGGCTGACGTCGCTCAAGAGCCCGCCCAACGGACCGGGTGAGATGGCCGCCCGAGGGCTCCGCTGCGTTGGCTTCAAGACGCGGTGGAGCAGACCTAGAAGTCATAGTACGGATGGTTTGGGGAGCAGCCAGTAATGCCGGTGATCAAAGACCCGAAGTCGCTGCCTGGGCGGCGGCGTACGATCTATCCAGCGGACTTCGCGGCGGGGTTCGAGCGGCGGGTCAAGCGCGCCCTGACGGAGAGCTTGGGGCTCACGCAGTTCGGCGTGAACATGACCACCTTGGAGCCCGGAGGCCTCTCCTCGCACCGCCACTACCACATGCAGGAAGATGAATGCATATACGTGCTGTCTGGCGAGCTCACCCTCATAGTAGATGAGGGCGAGCACGTTCTCACGGCCGGTACGATCGCCGGTTTTCCAGCTGGCGAAAAGAATGCCCACCAGCTCGTGAATCGCAGCTCGAGCGATGCGACATACCTTGAGATCGGCACGCGCTCGCACGAGGACGACGTCACCTATGGCGACGTTGATCTCCGAGCCGAGAAGCGAGATGGCAAATTCCGCTTCTTCCGCAAAGGCGGGGAGCCCTACCCGTGAGCCTCGCCGCGACCCTCCTCAAGCTTCCGATCCATATCTACCGGTGGACCCTGAAGCCGCTGATCGGCATGGAGTGCCGCCACCTGCCGACCTGCTCGGAATATGCGCTCGATGCCATTGAGAAGAACGGTGCCTGGCGCGGCTTATGGCTGACGCTATCGCGCCTTTCGCGCTGTCACCCGTGGGGCAGCGCCGGCTATGATCCCGCGCCCGATATTCGAGAAAAACACCATACCCTAATGCCCTGGCGTTATGGACGCTGGAGTTGGCGTCGGTGACAGCCCAAGGACCTTAACTCGCTCTAAGCCGCAATGTCGGAGAGCGCCGCCAGCAAGGCGGCAGGCTTGAAGGGTTTCGACAAGAATGGCGCCCCGCAGAACGCTCGGGGACGTTGCGAGATTGAGTAGCCTGAGATCGCGATAAATGGAAGCTGCCGCTCCTTGAGCGCCTCGGCAACGGGGCCCGCGCTCTTTCCCGCAAGATTGGCATCCAGAATGGCTGCATCGAACGCACCTTCTCCGACGAGGGACAACGCGTGCTCGACTGTTGCAGCCAAGCCTGCGATCTCGTGGCCGCCTTCGATGACGATCTGCTCGATATCGACCGCTATCAAAGGCTCGTCCTCTACAACTAGAACTCTCATGTCTTTTGTCTTCGCTCCAGGCAAATTACTTAAAGCGCTTTTTTGCCACGAAAAGCTACTAACAAGAGCAAGCTCGCGCTCTACGCACCGAGCTCGAGCGTCCTGGTGACCGGAGATACGAGCCGCCACAGCACGCCCTGCTCGGGATACTCAAGCGTAACTTTGCCGGAAAGGGCATGTTCCGCCATGCGTACCGTGACTGTATACCCGAAGCCGCGGTGAGGTGGCGGTGAGACCATAGGTCCCCCGCTCTCTCTCCACTCGATGGTAAAGAGTGGAGGTTCATTGTCGGCATCGATCTGCCACGCAATCGTGACCGAGCCTCCGTCGATGGAAAGTGCCCCGTATTTTCCTGAATTGGTCGCAAGCTCGTGCAGTGCCATCCCTATGGCTTGCGCCGCTGCCGCATTGATGCGCAAGGGAGGACCATCGAGGATGACGCGGGTGCCGACGAGGTCCCGGAAGTGAGCGAGCTGAGTGCCGACCAGATCGTGCAGCCCGACGCCGTGCCAGCCGGACTCCACAAGAAGATCCTGGCTCGCGGATAGCCCCCCGATGCGGTCGGTTAGCCGATCCAGGAACACGGCCGGATCGCTTTCGCGCGCGGTGTGCCGGGCGATCGATTGCACGACGGCAAGCAGATTTTTTGCTCGGTGGTTTACCTCACGCATGAGCAAGTGGATCTGCAGCTCGCCCTGTTTGCGCTGAGTAATGTCGAAGCCAGAAGGCACCAGGTACGTCACGTGTCCATGTTCGTCGCGCACCGGGGAAAGCATGAAGTCGATCGTCATGCGGCCATCGCCTGACGTGCAGATGACAGCATCATAGCGCGCGATTCCGCCGCGCCCGACTTGCTCGACCGCGTCCTTCAGCCGGGAAATCTCGCCGCAGTCCTTGCACCACCAGCCGCAATCCCAGAATTTTCGCCCCACCACGTCCTCTCGTGAAAGTCCGCCTGCCCGCAGCGACGCCGCGTTTGCTTCTAGTAATGTGCCGTCCCGCGCCAGAATGCCGACGAACGCCAAGGTGTTGTCGAGGATGCTGCGAACGTGCGCCTCGCGCTGCTCGATACCGCGCTCCGCCTCGATGCGCTCCCAGGCGAGGGCAAGAAAATTAGCGACGGTTTGCAGGAAATCGTGCTCCTCGCGCGTGAAGCTTGTGCGCTTTCTGCTGCCGATCGAAAAGGTTCCTAGAACGCGTCCATCCTTCGCAAACAGCGGATGGCAGCTATAGGCGGTAATGCCGAAGTTCCGTACGAAGCGGCCCTTGGGATCGGTGGCGATACAGCGGGAGTCAGCAAGAACAGGGCGTAGGTCGTCGATCGCCGTTCCGCAGAACGCAGACTCGAGTGGAAGCGCCTTTGCCACATCGACCAGTGCCGGTGGCACGCCGTGGTGACAAATGAGGGTCAGGTGAGCGCTGTCCTCGATGCGGTAGTTCAGGCAAACATCCGCCTCCAGCGCGAACGCGACGATCTGGAATACCTTCGTGCAGAGGGCGGGTTCATCGTACTCCTTGCTGATGAGGGTCCGTGTAACGTCAAGGAGGAGCGCCTGGCTCAAAGCATGCCGCCGCACGGCCTCCTCTGCCTTCTTCTCATCGGTGATGTCCCGCATTGCCCCGACGACGCGGACAGGCGTCGAGCCAATGAACTCGACACTCGCTTTGGAGCTGATCCAGCGTTCTGCGCCGTCGTTGGCTCGCAAGATGCGATACTCAAGTCGATGCGTTCGATTGCCCTTCGGATCGAGGGCCGCCGCCCATTCCGATGCGCAACGCGTTCGCTCGGCCGGATGCAGCAACTCCTCGAACACCTCTTTGGTGACGGTCGCCTCCGGCTTTAGCCCGAAGATGGCCTTGGTCCGGGCGGACCAGACCTCTTCGCCGCGGGAAATATCCCAGCCCCATGCGGCCACGCCCGCTACATCCAGGGCAGCCTCGAGCGACTGGCGGCTTTGGCGCAAGTCGCCCGTTATCCTGGCAAGGAGCTGCGACACCTCATTGGCCTCCCGCACGGAGGAGGTCTCTGGCAGCTGACCGCCCTCCGCCGCAGGGGTCAAAGCTTTGATCGAGCCGGCAATACGCCGGCCGTATGCGAATATTAGGCTGCCCGTTAGCAGCACGAGCGCAAGGCCGACGAGTGCGAGCCGTCGAACGGACGAATGAACCATTACCTCCAGTTGTTGCTCATCGACCTCGGCAGAGGCCGTCCAACCGCCACGACGAGTGTACGCAGCGGCCCGTACGACCTTTCGGCCGTCGAGATTGGTGACACGATGCGCGACGCCGTCCTTAGGGGGCTTCTGCGGTTCGGGTGGGAGCACCTGACCTACGGACGGCTTGTCACCGGAACGTGCGATGACGACCCCACGGCGATCCGTGATCATCGTACTTGAGTTGCCCCGGGTCTGCTGGGCCGCAACAAGGTTTTGAATATCGAGACTGGAGTACGAGAGGACCAGGACGTTGCGGGCGTTGGTCGCTGATGACCCGGTGATCGGAACGAGCAAGTTGATCACGCGCATTCCTTGCGTCTCGCTGTGAAAGAGGTCAGTCAGGTAAGGCTCGCGCCTTTCTTGCACGAGCTTGAGTGCCTTCGGGTCCGCATAGTCAGGTAGCGGCGTCCCGAACGGCACGGCTGTGTTTACGAGCTGGTGACCCTCTTCGGAGACTAGCAGGATGGCGTTGTCGAGTGGCCAAAGAGCGCGCTTCGCCTGCTCGTGAAAGGCGGCTAAGTCGCCACGCTCGAGCTCCGCCGAGAGCGCGAGCACTTTCAAAATAACAATCCCGCGTTCGATCTCGGTGCTGACATCATTGGCAAGCTCGGATGCAATCTGCACCACCCGGCCTTCGGCGCTTTCCCGTTGCTGCACATCTGCGCGCTGGATCAAGTATGCTGAAAAGAGAATGGCGGGCACCACAAGAAGCGCCGCAAACAAGGCCAGGTGCGCTCTGAGTGGCCAATCGCGGCACCAGGAAGATGTGAGCCGTGCAAGGCCGGCGCGCACTGCCGAAAAACCCGTGCCGGGCTTGGGTCGACGAAATGCCGAAAGTCGCACTGAAATTCCTCAACGCAAAACCGCATCAGCCATGATCAATATTCGGTTGCCAAAGATTGTAATACTCCGTTGCAATCGGTATCAGCAACGAGGCACGAGAATGTCCAAAAAGAGCGCGATGGCCGAGCGTGACGGTGCCGGCACGACGGGCACATGCCGAGATTGCGCTTCTCCAGCCCGTCAATCACTGCAAAGCGTGACCAGACTAAGCGTGGCGCAATTGGACGAGCAACAACGCGCAGCAGCGCGACGAGATCCAATGCGCCGTGCTATGTTGAGAGTTGACGTCGTGAGTTTGAGACGACGCGGAGGTCTTCCCGCGTCTCCCACCTCACACTATTGCGTGGCCTCGCCAAGATTCTCGACGCGAAACTCGATGCGCCGGTTTTTGGCTCTGTCGGCCGGCGTGTCATTGGGTGCGACCGGCCTCGCGGCGCCATATCCTTCGGTAACGAGAAGGTGTCCGTCGACACCTGCTTTTCGCAGGTACTCCGCCACAGCCTGCGCGCGTTCCTTGGAAAGCACAAGATTTCGCGAGCGAAGCCCGAGCGAATCCGTATGCCCGACGACAACGATCCGCACGCTCGCGCACCGCTTTGCTGCCGCAGCGATCAAATCCAATGTGGTCGCACTCTCATGCTCGAGCGTAGCTTGCGCCGGGCGGAACGTGAGTGCGCCGGACGCGGCAGCTCCCTTGATTTCGGCTTCGCAACGCGCGGCCGACAACGGCGCCACGGCGGCGGCAGTTTCCCGCTTGTCCTGCACCACCGGCCACGGCATGCCCGGTTCGGTGACGGAGCGAGCGGGCGCCTTTGATCCCGCCTCTGTTTCCGAAATAACCGGCCACGGCATGCCGGGCTCTGTCGCGGTGTTGGTCGGCGCGTTGCTTGCCGACGATCCTGAAGCATCGTGAGCCGGAGGCTCGTCCGTCTGCGCCTTGAGGCGATCTGCCTCCGTCTCCGAGATGACCGGCCACGGCATGCCCGGCTCCGTCGCGGTATTGGTCATTGGCGCTTGCTTCGCCTGCGATTGTCCGGAAGCATCGCGAGCCGGAGGCTCCTCCGTCCGTGCCTTGAGGCGAGCTGCCTCATTCTCCGAAATAACCGGCCACGGGATACCAGGCTCGGTCACAGTATTCTCCAGCGTATTCTGCTGCGCGAAACTTGCGGCAGTGCCGAATAAATAGAACGATGCCGTTAATGCCATTCTTCGAAAGGTGTATCTCTCCATCTCTGCCTCCGCCTCAAAATGCGACGCAAATGTTACTTAGGAGCAAATCTCGAGCGAACAAGCATCACGCGGGTTTTTCCATTGAGCTACAGCAGCGCAAGAAAAGGACGGAACCAAATTGTATGCCAGCGAATTGATGGCCCCATGCGCATGCACGCCGTCATCAACGCCCAGGCCGGCGCCATCATTGGAGTTGACCCCAGGGAAAGTGCTGCGACGATCAAACGTGCCCTTTCATCAACGGGCCACGAGGTGACGGTGGAGGTCGTGCAGCCGGCCGACCTCATGCACAGGATGGCTGAAGCCGCGCGACCTGGCCTCGATGTTCTTGTTGTCGGCGGCGGCGACGGCACCATCAGATCCGCGGCCGCACTCCTCAAGGGCGGGACGATCGCGCTCGGAATCTTACCGCTTGGGACGATCAATCGCCTCGCCCGCGATCTCGGCTTACCCTTGAGCCTCAAGGCAGCGGCCGACGCACTCGCCCATGGCGGCGTTCATGAGATCGACGTCGCGGAGGTCAACGGCAGTATTTTCATGTGCAATTCTCTTCTCGGTCTGCCGCTGACCTATTCCGAGGAGCGCCAGCGTTTGCGCGGTAAGCCTGTTTTGGAGCGGCTCCGCGGCTATTTGGGCGTTGCGAGACGCGTCCTCCAGACGCGGCGAAAGCTTGCGATTGCTGTCGATGACGGCAATGAGCAGCGTAGCGTGCGCGCTATGACGCTGGCCGTGTCGAACAACTGCTATGCGGAAGCGCCGGGGTTGTGGCTCACCCGGCCTGCGCTCGACCAAGGACATCTCGGGCTCTATATTGCCCGCCACGCGACGGCTTTAGCGCTTGCCGTCACCGTGCTTCGGGCCTTGTTTGGCCGATGGAGGGACGACCCGAACCTGACCGCCATCATTGCGCATAAGGTCGTCGTGAAGACGAGGCGGCCTAAGGTTCGGCTCTCCAATGACGGCGAGGTCGAGGAGGTCGAAACCCCGCTCGTCTATGGAATTCACCCGAAGGCGTTGAAGGTGCTGCGTCCGCAGCCGAGCGCAACCACGGCGTAAGCCAGTTTCGCGATTGGAGACGAAGAACGTTCAATGGAGCATCCCAGGTTTTTGCAAGGCGCGCGCGAACGCGCGCAACAGCTGAGAAGCCGCTTCGGCGAAAGGTTTGGCTACGTGCTCGAGGCCGACATCCTTCTGCTCCTTGCTGCCACCGCCGCTACTCTGTTTGTCTTCGCCACCGTCGCCGACCAGGTCTTCGCAGGGCGCACGCACGCTTTTGACGAGCAGGTGATGTTGCTCTTGCGCTCACCGGAGGACCGGAGCCAGCCGCTCGGTCCGCGATGGCTGCAAGAGATGATGCGCGACTACACGGGGCTCGGTAGCACGGGCGTGTTGCTCGTGCTGGTCGGCATCGTCGCGGGCTTTCTTGCGCTCATAGGAAAGCGAGGCAGCGCGGTGCTCGTCGTCGCGCTCACCGCAACTGGCGTGGCGCTGGCCAACCTGGCCAAGCTCGGCTTTGAGCGGCCCCGGCCTGATCTCGTCCCGCACGCGGTCGCGGTGCACTCCTTGAGCTTTCCCTCTCAGCACGCCCTCATGTCGGCGGTCGTCTACCTCACCCTCGGAGCTCTCATTGCCCGCACGCAAGAGCGGCGCAATATCAAGATCTACGTCATGAGCGTCGCCATGCTCCTGACGGCCCTCGTCGGCATCAGTCGCGTTTATCTCGGCGTACACTGGCCGACCGACGTGCTGGCGGGCTGGGCACTCGGCGCTGCTTGGGCGTCTCTGTGCTGGCTGATCGCCATTTGGCTACAGCGACGTGGCACAATCGACGAGCCCACCGACGTTAGAGCCGCTACTTCTTCTCGAGTAGAAGCTGACCGCGCGTCCTGAGCACCTTTTGGGCCATCTCGGCGAACTTCTGCAGCACGTACGGCAACACCACCTCGAGCCGTACGACATCATCGCCGACGTCCACCTTGCCGGACGCGGCTTGTCCAAGCGCCCGGACGCGAAACGTCATGCTGTCGCCGGACCAGAGCTCCTCGTCGATCGTGAGCACATGCAGGCTGTCGGAGGCGGTCGCGAGCCCGCGCTTCAGGCGGCGGGCCGCCTCGTCGCGGCCAAGCTTGTGCGGGATAGAAACAACGATCGGCCGGGTCATCATCACCTCTCCGTAAACGCAAATCAACGCGGTCACCCGAAGGCTAGTTCCGACGCGGCACTCCTCGTCGTTAGCCGCCGAAATCGTCTGCCGCGAGGGCCGCCAGATTGACGATATCCGTATCCTTGGCGCCAAGCGTGCAGATCTGAACCGACCGATCGAGCCCGACCAGCAGCGGACCGATCACGGTGGCGCCACCCAGCTCCTTCAGCATCTTGGTCGAGATGGAGGCGGCATGGAACGCGGGCATAACGAGCACGTTTGCGGGCCCGCTGAGGCGACAGAACGGATAAAGCTTCATGAGCTCGGCTGACAGCGCGACGTCGGCCGCCATGTCGCCATCGTACTCGAAATTGACATCTCTGCGATCGAGAATCTTGACCGCCTCCCGCACCTGGTCCGAGCGCTCGCCCTGCGGCTGACCGAAGGTCGAATAGGCAAGCAGTGCGACCCGCGGCTCGATGCCGAACTTGCGGGCGGCGTGCGCGGCTTCCGTCGCGATATTGGCGATCTGCTCAGCCGAGGGCATGTCATGCACGCTGGTATCGGCGACGAGAACGCCACGCCCGCGGCAGAGCGCGAGGCTGACGCCGATGAGGTGCCGGCCAGGCTTCGGATCCATGACGCGGCGCACGTCCTGGAAGGCGCTCGTCCAATTGCGCGTCACGCCCGCGACCAGGGCATCCGCATAGCCATGCACCACCATCAGTGCCGCAAAGACATTGCGCTCGTTGAGCACGAGCCGCAGGCAGTCGCGCTTGAGGTAGCCCCGCCGCTGCAGGCGCGCAAAGAGATACTCGGTAAACTCCTCGGTGTGTGGCGATGTGCGCGTATCGAGGATCTCGAAGTCATCGCGCGGTTTGAGGCCGTTGGCGACGAAGCACTCCCGCACGGCGTCCTCACCACCGACCAGAAGCGGCGTCCCGAGCCCTTGCGCGAGGTAGGCGTTCGCCGCGCGGATCACGGTCGGGTCCTCGCCCTCGGCAAAGACCATCCGCTTCGGCTTGGCGCGCACCCGGTCGAAGATAGACTGCAGCCAGCCCGCAACCGGATCGAGCCGCCCCTTGAGACGCGCCACATAGGCATCCATGTCGACGATCGGTCGGCGCGCAACACCCGTATCCATGGCCGCCTGCGCAATGGCCGGCGGCACATGGCTGATGAGGCGCGGATCGAAGGGAGCCGGAATGATATAATCCGGGCCAAAAGTCGCGCGACGGCCGAGAAACGCCGCCATCACCTCGTCAGGGACGTCCTCGCGCGCCAGGGCCGCTAAGGCTCGCGCCGCCGCTATCTTCATAGCGTCGTTGATCGTCCGCGCCTGCACATCGAGCGCGCCACGAAAGATGAAGGGAAAGCCCAAGACGTTGTTGACCTGGTTCGGATAGTCCGATCGTCCGGTGGCGACGATCGCGTCGTCGCGCACGGCGTGCACTTCCTCGGGTGTGATCTCGGGATCGGGGTTGGCCATGGCGAAGATGATAGGCTTCGCCGCCATCGAGGCGACCATCGCTTTGGTCACCGCGCCTTTGGCAGAGAGACCGAAGAAGGCGTCGGCGCCGTCGAGCGCTTCAGCAAGCGTGCGTGCCTTGGTCTTTGCGGCGTAGGCTGACTTCCATTGGTTCATCCCATCCTTGCGGCCCTGATAGATAACGCCCTTGGTGTCGCAGAACGTGACGTTCTTCTTCGGCATCCCGAGTGCGCCGAGCAACTCGAGGCAAGCGATGCCTGCCGCTCCCGCTCCATTTACGACAAGCCTGAAATCGGCAATGTCGCGGCCTGTGAGCTCGAGCGCATTGAGCAGGCCTGCTGACGCGATGATGGCTGTGCCGTGCTGGTCGTCGTGAAACACTGGAATGTCGAGGAGCTCCTTGAGCCGCTCCTCGATGATGAAGCAGTCCGGCGCCTTGATGTCCTCGAGATTGATGCCGCCGAAGCTCGGGCCGAGGTAGCGTACGCAATTGATGAAGGCGTCCACGTCCTGCGTATCGACGAGAAGGTCCATGGCATCGATATCGGCAAAGCGCTTGAACAGCGCCCCCTTGCCCTCCATGACCGGCTTCGCGGCAAGCGCCCCGAGATTTCCAAGGCCGAGAATAGCCGTGCCGTTGGAGACGACCGCGACAAGGTTTCCCTTGTTCGTATAGTCGTAGGCGAGCGCCGGGTTTTCCGCGATGGCCTCGACCGGCACGGCCACGCCCGGCGAGTACGCGAGTGCCAAGTCCCGCTGGGTGACGAGAGGCTTGGTCGCAGTGATCTCGAGCTTGCCAGGCTTCCCCTGGGCGTGAAATTGGAGGGCTTCCTGCGCGGTGATGCGCGTTCGCTGGTGCTTGGGTGCCATCGGCCTTTGACTGAGAGCAGGGCGAGGAGAGAATGCCCGCCGCCCGGATTACTTATCGCAGGGCACACTAGATCGCGCACGCTCCCTGCACAACCCGCCGCCAAGCCAGACTTTAGCGCAACCCCGGTCCCCTCATCGAGTCGACCCGGCGCCAATCTTCTTGGCGAGCAGGATGGAGGCCGGTATGGCCAGCACGAACCCAAGGGCGCAGATGGCGGGGATAAGCTTGCTTGCGAGAGGCTCAAGAGATGGTGTCGATAAAATTGCGACAACGCCTGTCCCGGCGACGACTGTCCCGAGCACAATCCACAAAACAGCAGCAACCTTATACATGGCAACCCTCCATTGATGCTGCGCCAATGCGTCGAAGCGCGCGAGCCTAGGAGACGCCCCGCAGGCCCGGCTTGGGTTAATCCATGTCAAGGTTTGCTGCGACAGAAGCGACGCACGCGGGTCACACACCACACATACCGCAACGCTAGAAGCATTTGCTCATCAGGGTAAATGCGCGTCCCCTCCTCCCGGCACGGACAAGACCACGGCCTTGATGTATGCGGCGAATTGGGGCCGGCTCCGCGCCGGCCGCCCCTGCTGGCTCCATTGTCGGCGCACCCCGCAAAGCCCTCTCGAGGGCATGTTCCTCCGCACTCCCGCTTGAAGAAGCGAAATAAATCCTGAGAAGTCTGCGTGCCGGCGCGGCGCGATCCATTGCGGCCACCAGCAGGAAGCTTGCATGATGGGATGCAGACTATGAGTGTTCTCGTGACGGGTGGCGCAGGCTATATCGGCAGCCACATGGTGCTCGATCTCCTCGAGGCCGGCGAAGACGTGATCGTCCTCGACGATCTGTCGACCGGGTGTCGTGCCGCCGTGCCCGAGGCCGCCACGCTCATCGTCGGGAGCGTTGGCGACGACGCGCTTCTAAGTCACATCATCGGCAGCGAGCAGGTCACAGCGATCATCCACTTTGCAGGCTCGATTGTCGTGCCGGACTCTGTCGCCGATCCGCTCGGCTATTACGCCAATAACACCTCGAACTCGCGCTCGCTGATGGCGGCTGCCGTGGCAGGCGGCGTCAAGCATTTCATCTTCTCGTCAACCGCCGCTGTCTATGGCAACCCGACCGTGGTGCCGGTCCGCGAGGACGCGCCGCTGCAACCGCTCTCGCCCTACGGCACGTCGAAGCTCATGACGGAGATGATGCTGGCGGACACAGCCATTGCTCACGACTTCCACTACGTTGCGTTGCGCTATTTCAACGTTGCGGGAGCCGATCCCCACGGCCGTACCGGGCAATCGACGCCGCGCGCGACACATCTCATCAAGGTTGCCTGCGAGACGGCGCTCGGCAAGCGGCCGGGGCTCGTCGTGCACGGGACCGACTATGGCACTCCCGATGGCACATGCATTCGTGACTACATCCACGTGACGGATCTGGTCCGTGCGCACACCGCTGCCCTGCGTTACCTGCGCGACGGCGGCCCATCCGACATTATGAACTGTGGGTACACAGGCGGCTACTCCGTCTTGGAGGTCATTCGCGCGGTGAAGCGTGCGTCGGGAGCGGACTTCCGGGTTGTCCTCGGCCCGCGCCGGCCGGGGGACGCGGAGCGCGTGGTTGCCGCATCTGACAAGGTTCGCCGCATCCTAGCTTGGACCCCGGAGCTCGCAGACCTCGATACCATCGTTGCCCACGCCCTCGCTTGGGAGGCCGGACTATCCGGAAGAGACCCGCGTCAGAACAGCGTCATCGAGGAGCAGGCGGGCATTTGAATGGCGTATACATTTCGAAGACGCACCCCTTTTTCGACCGCCGGATGCCGGGCGGACTAGTGTTCCGGTTCCGACATTTGCTTCCCTCTGCGGCGCGGTTCGGAGCAAATGTCGGAACCATGAGGAACACTAGCAACTCTATTTTTCTAGTGTAGCTTCTGCATCTGACGTTTGGTCTCGAGACCAGCCGCAAGCGGGGACCAAACGTCAGATGCGCTACACTAGGCCGTGTCCTCAATTTGGCGCGAAATGAAACGGGAGCTATCAATAAAAGCGGCCCGGGACTTGCTGGCGAATATCCGCACGCTAAGTTTTTGCTGGGAATGAAGCCGCGGCTAAAGTGCTTCTGGCCGCTTGGACGGGTGGCAGCCGCCGCAACGGGCGGGTAAAATGCCGGCCGCCTCGAAAGCTTGGACGAGAATCGCTTGAGTTGATGGAAGGATCTTCGAATGCGGATAGCAGTGATTGGGTCTGGTTACGTTGGTCTGGTGTCCGGCGCCTGCCTTGCCGATTTCGGGCATGAGGTGGTTTGCATCGATAGCAATGTGGACAAGATTAACGCGCTGCACGCTGGCGTCATGCCGATCTACGAGCCGGGCCTCGATCAACTCGTGGCCTCTAACGTGAAGGCAGGACGCCTGTTGTTCTCGACTGAGCTCGCCGGTCCCGTCGGCCGGGCGGATGCGGTCTTCATCGCCGTTGGCACCCCGTCCCGGCGCGGCGATGGGCACGCTGATCTCTCCTATGTCTACGGCGTCGCCGAGGAGATCGCCCACGCGATCAAAGGTTTTACCGTTGTCATCACGAAGTCCACCGTTCCGGTTGGCACCGGCGACGAGGTCGAGCGCATCATTCGCGAGGCAAATCCCAACGCAGATGTGGCCGTCGTCTCGAACCCGGAATTCCTCCGCGAGGGAGCCGCGATTGAAGACTTCAAGCATCCGGACCGCATCGTCCTCGGCATCGAGGACGAGCGCGCGCGCGAGGTAATGACTGAAGTCTATCGTCCGCTTTACCTCAATCAGGCGCCCCTCATGTTTACGGCGCGCCGCACGTCCGAGCTGATCAAGTACGCCGCCAACGCCTTCCTCGCCATGAAGATCACCTTCATCAACGAGATTGCGGACCTTTGCGAGGTCGTCGGTGCCAACGTGCAGGACGTCGCGCGCGGCATCGGTCTCGACAACCGCATCGGAGCGAAGTTCCTGCATGCCGGTCCCGGCTACGGCGGCTCATGCTTCCCCAAGGATACCCTGGCACTCGTCAAGACCGCGCAGGACTACGGCAGCCCGGTCCGTCTGATCGAAACCACCGTCGCCATCAACGATCAGCGGAAGCGTGCCATGGCTCGCAAGGTGGTCCGCGCCGTCGGGCCGGATGTTCGCGGCACCAAGATCGCCGTTCTCGGCCTAACCTTCAAGCCCAACACCGACGATATGCGCGACGCGCCGGCACTCTCGATCATCCAGGGGTTGCAGGACGGTGGCGCTATCATCTCCGCTTACGACCCTGAAGGAATGGAGGCGGCAAAAGGAATGCTGACCAATGTCACCTTCGGCACGGACCCCTACAGCATAGCCGAAGGAGCTGACGCGCTCGTCATTGTAACGGAATGGGACGCCTTCCGCGCCCTCGATTTCCCGCGCCTCAAGTCGCTCATGAAATCACCGGTGCTCGTCGATCTACGCAACGTCTACCGGCGCGAGATCGTCAAGCGCCAAGGCTTCCGCTACTACAGCGTTGGGCGCCCGCACGAGGACATCCCGGTCGCGCTAGGTGAGGCAGCGGAATAATGCGCTTTCTGGTCACGGGCTCGGCCGGGTTCATCGGCTTCCATCTCGCCCGGCGACTTCTCGAGTCAGGTCATGCCGTCACCGGCTATGATGGCATGACCCCGTATTACGATGTGTCCCTAAAGCACGCCCGACATGCGGTGCTCGCGACGCATGCCGAATTTACGCCCGTCATTGGCATGCTCGAGGATGGAGCGGCCCTGCGCGAGGCAGCTGGACGAGCCGATCCGGACGTCATCGTCCATCTGGCCGCGCAGGCGGGCGTGCGCTACAGCCTTGAAAATCCGAAGGCCTACGTAGATTCAAATCTCGTCGGCTCATGGAACGTCCTCGAGGTCGCCCGCGAGCTGAAGCCCAAGCACCTCCTGTTAGCCTCGACCAGCTCGGTCTACGGCGCCGCAGAGAAAGTGCCGTTCCACGAGGACGACGAAACCGGGCGCCCGCTCACACTTTACGCCGCGACGAAGCGGAGCATGGAGGTGATGGCGCACTCGTATGCACACCTTTACAACGTGCCGACCACGTCATTCCGCTTCTTCACGGTCTACGGACCGTGGGGCAGGCCGGACATGGCGCTCTTCAAATTTGTCGACGCCATCCTGCACGCCAGGCCGGTCGAGATTTACGGCGAAGGGCGCATGCAGCGCGATTTCACCTACATCGATGACCTGGTCGAGGCCATTGTCCGTCTCGCCGAAGCGGTGCCTGAGGTTGGTAGGCCGATCACGGGCGACGGCGTGCAAGATACCCTCTCCCATGTCGCCCCGTTCCGCATCGTCAATCTCGGTGCCGGCCGTCCGGTAGGATTGATGGAGTTCGTCGCAACGGTCGAGGCGGCGACGGGCGCAAAAGCCGAGCGCCGAATGCTGCCGATGCAGCCGGGCGACGTGCCGCGAACCTTCGCAAGCCCTGCGCTCCTCAAGGCCTTGACGTCGTACACTCCCGCGACGCCCCTCGAGGTCGGCGTCCGCGCGTTCGTCGATTGGTACCGCGACTACTACAAGGTTTGAGCTTCGCATATGCACGAACCCAAAACGCGCTGCGGACCGGCCGTCTGCGATCGGCCAGTCCGCCTCGTTCTCTCAAATGCTTCGTACAGAAATATGCGTAGATAAAACTAGGGAGCAGCGACTGACGGCGTAGCCGATGCCGTAGATGCTGATGCGGCGGCGATAGCAGGGTCAATGACCGGAACTTCGGTCTCCGCGACGACGGCCTCAGCAACTGGCTCGGCAGCGGCCTCGGCGGCAGGTGCCTCGGCTGCGGCTTCCACGGCTGCTTCCTCGACGACGGCCTCAGCAACTGCCTCAGCGGCGGCTTCGGCAGCAGGTGCCTCGGCTGCGGCTTCCACAGCTGCTTCCTCGACGACGGCTTCAGCAACTGGTTCAGCGGCG
>JBAZXL010000019.1:0-79529 GCA_041659825.1 Hyphomicrobium sp. | reverse complement strand
TTCCGACTCCGACGGTTGGTTCCCAACCGTCTCCGCCGGAACCCTAGCCAAGTTTTTGTTTGTGTTCTGGATTCACGGCCGCTTGACGACCTTCGCCCGGAATCAAGCGTCCGATCCAGAACACTAGGGGCCATGACGAAGGGGTGGCATAACAGGGCGCAACACCATCAGAGCCCAATTCTCGAGCCAAGGAAGATCGCGCCCATGTTCGTACCGCTCCACGATGAGAATACGCTGAAATCGATCCGCTTCCAGTTTGTGACGATGGGCATCATTGTGCTCAACGTGCTCGTCTATCTTTTCGAGATGTCGGGCGTTCCGGATGCCGTGATCGCGAGCTTTGCGATCATTCCGAACGAGCTATTCGACACGGGGCTACTGCCGGCCGGGCTACCGTCGGCCGAAGGTCCGCATGTCCCGGAGCGGTTGACCCTGTTGTCCTACATGTTCTTCCATGGCGATATTCTTCACCTTGGCGGAAACATGCTTTTCCTTTGGGTCTTCGGCGATAACGTCGAAGATGCAATGGGCCACGTAAAATTTCTTCTCTTCTACTTGGCGTGCGGAATATTCGCGGGTCTTGTGCATGCCTGGGTCGTGCCGACCTCGGACAGTCCGTTGATCGGAGCGAGCGGCGCGGTTGCGGGTGTGATCGCGGCCTACCTCATGCTGCATCCGCGCGTGCGCGTCTGGGTGCTGGCGTTCAAGGTCATCCCGTTGCGGATCTCGGCCGCGTTCTGCCTCGGTCTTTGGATTCTCATTCAGGTGGTGATGGCCATTCTGCCGCAGGTTGGACCGGTGGCGTGGTGGGCGCATATTGGCGGACTTGTGGCGGGCGCATTTCTGGTCATTTTCTTTCGCCGACCAGGGGTTCCGCTGTTCGACAAGCGCTTGAGCACGGCGTGACTTCAGGACCGCGTTAGCGAGACATGCGATTTGTCGGCTTCTCTTTGCTTTGGGCCGCATTGACTTAACAAGGGGCGGCTCGTAGGCTTACGTCTCGCATTTGCGAAAGAGGTTAAAATACGCCCCGCACTCAGCGGGTTGGTACCAGCGAGCCGGCGAGAACGCCGCGTGACGCTGGTTTCGGTGTCCATCCGCGCTAGAACGCCAGGAACATTCAGAAAGAAAACCGGAACAACGATGAAGAAATACAGAGTGTGTGCTGGGGAGCACCTCGCGGCATGAAAGTCCTCGTCGCAGTCAAACGTGTCGTCGATTATGCGGTCAAGATCCGCGTCAAGGCAGATGGCTCGGGTATCGAGCTCGCCAACGTCAAAATGTCGATGAACCCCTTCGACGAAATTGCCGTCGAGGAAGCGGTCCGGCTCAAGGAAAAATCTGGTGCAACCGAGGTCGTGGTCGTGACGATCGGCCCGGTAAAGGCACAAGAGACGCTGCGGACAGCGCTGGCAATCGGCGCAGATCGCGCGATCCTGGTCGAAACCCCCGAGGACGCGATCGTGGAGCCGCTCGCGGTCGCCAAGCTATTAAAAGCCATCGTGGGGGCCGAGACCCCTGACCTCGTCATTCTCGGAAAGCAGGCGATCGACGACGACTGCAATCAGACAGGCCAAATGCTGGCGGCGCTGCTCGGCTGGCCGCAGGGCACCTTCGCATCGAAGGTGGTGCCGGACGCCGGATCGGTCGCGGTGACCCGCGAGGTTGATGGCGGGCTCGAGACCGTCAAGCTCAGCTTGCCCGCAGTCGTGACGACGGATCTTCGCTTGAACGAGCCGCGCTATCCTTCCCTGCCGAACATCATGAAGGCAAAGAAGAAGCCGCTCGATGTGAAGAAGCCCGGCGACTTGGGTGTCGATATTGCGCCGCGGTTGAAGGTGTTGAAAACGGTCGAGCCGCCGGCCCGCAAGGGCGGCGTGAAGGTTGCGGATGTGGCAGAACTGGTGCGCCGCCTCAAGACGGAAGCGGGGGTGATCTGATGGCCATTCTGCTCGTTGCGGAACACACGAATAGCGCACTCGGTAGCGCCACAGCGAAAGCGCTGACGGCCGCAAAGGCCATTGGTGGCGACGTGCATGTGCTCGTCGCAGGCCACGACTGCTCGGCTGCGGCGGCTTCCGCGACCAAGCTCGACGGCGTGGCCAAAGTGCTGCTCGCTGACGCGCCTCAGCTTGCGCATGGGCTTGCAGAAGAGGTGGCGGCGCTCGTCGTCTCGCTCGCTGGCGCCTATGACACGATCATAGCGCCGGCGACCGCTGCCGGAAAGAATACGCTTCCCCGCGTTGCGGCGCTGCTCGACGTGATGCAGATTTCCGACATCACCAAGGTGCTGGCGCCGGATACGTTCGAACGTCCGATCTATGCCGGCAATGCCATCCAGACTGTGCAGTCGACGGAAGCCAAGCGTGTCATCACGGTGCGCATTGCGACGTTCGCTGCGGCGGGGGAAGGCGGATCGGCTGCGATCGAAGCCATCAGCGTACCTGCCGTTGTCGGAAAGTCGTCGTTCGTCGTGGCCGAGTTGACGAAGTCCGATCGTCCGGAACTAACGGCTGCCAAGATCGTGATCTCTGGCGGACGCGGCATGGGCAACGGCGAGAACTTCAAGACCTACATTGAGCCGGTTGCGGAACGTCTTGGTGCCGCAATGGGCGCCTCGCGAGCCGCTGTCGACGCGGGTTTCGTACCGAACGACTGGCAGGTGGGACAGACCGGCAAGGTCGTGGCGCCTGAGCTTTACATTGCTGTTGGAATTTCCGGCGCGATTCAGCACCTGGCGGGTATGAAGGATTCAAAGGTCATCGTTGCGATCAACAAGGACGGCGATGCGCCGATCTTCCAGGTTGCAGATTATGGACTTGTCGCTGATCTCTTCACGGCTCTCCCGGAACTCGAGCAGGCGCTCGCGACGGCCGGCCGCTAGTCTCTTCCGCCCGGGCTCTCGGGATAAAAAGGACATTCGACATGGATGTTGCATTGAAATCCGAAAGCAAGGGCAAGCCTGAAGGGCGACCTGTGCCGACGATCAAATCGGTGGGCGTGATCGGCGCCGGGCAAATGGGTAGCGGCATTGCCCACGTCATTGCGCTCGGTCAGTACGACGTGCTGATCAACGACATCCGCAAGGAAGCCGTCGACAAGGCGCTGGCGCTGATCGAGCGGAACATGGGCCGCCAGGTCGCGAAAGGCATCGTCAAGGAAGCGGCGATGAAGGAGGCGATGTCGCGCATCAAGTTCGCGCCTTCGCTAGATGCGCTTGGTGATTGCGACGTCGTGATCGAGGCGGCGACCGAGGACGAGGGGGTCAAGCGCAAGATCTTCCAGGACCTTTGTCCGAAGCTCAAGCAGTCGGCCATCCTGGCGACGAATACGTCGTCGATCTCGATTACGCGGCTTGCCTCGACGACCGACCGGCCCGAGCATTTCATCGGCATGCATTTCATGAACCCGGTGCCGCTGATGGAGCTTGTTGAGCTCATTCGCGGCATCGCGACCGAGGACGAGGTGTTCAGCGCGGCGCGGAAATTCGTCGACAGCCTGGGCAAGGCGACGACGGTCTCCGAGGATTTTCCGGCGTTCATCGTCAACCGCATCCTGCTGCCGATGATCAACGAGGCCGTTTACACGCTTTATGAGGGTGTCGGCACCGTCGAGGGCATCGACAAGGCCATGCGGCTCGGCGCGCACCATCCGATGGGACCGCTCGAGCTTGCCGACTTTATCGGCTTGGATACCTGCCTTTCGGTGATGCAGGTGCTTTATGAGGGGCTTTCGGATTCGAAGTATCGTCCCTGCCCGCTGCTCGTGAAATATGTCGAGGCGGGCTGGCTCGGGCGGAAGACCTCCCGCGGCTTCTACGATTACCGCGGCGAGAAGCCCGTGCCGACACGGTAAGGGAGGTCTGCGGCACCGGCATTTGGAGCGTCTCCGGCGCTGATTGAAGCGCTCTGGCGCGTGAATGATGCGTTCGTAATCGTCCAGACTTGGCGAGGAGCGTGAACCATGACGGATGCCGTCAGGGTTGCGGTGGTGACGGGTGCGGGCAGCGGCATCGGTCGCGTCGTTGCGCTCGCGCTCCAGGCCGACGGCTATGATGTCGTGCTGGCGGGGCGCAGACTTGTTGCGCTCGCTGAGACAGCCGCGGGTGCGGCTCAGGGCGGCGGGCGCATCGTCTCCGTGTGCACCGATGTCGCGGATGCGGGTCAGGTCGCAAGCCTCTTTCGGGAAGTGCGCGATGCCTTCGGGCGGATCGATGTGCTGTTCAACAATGCTGGCTTGTCGGCGCCGCCGGTCCCGATCGACGAGCTTACCTTCGAGCAGTGGAAGGCGGTCGTGGACGTCAACCTGTCGGGGGCGTTTCTCTGCGCGCAGGCGGCTTTTCGCATGATGAAGGGGCAGAGCCCAAAGGGTGGGCGCATCATCAACAACGGCTCGATCTCGGCAGATGCACCGCGTCCATTCTCGGCGCCTTACACGGCGACAAAGCACGCGATCACGGGGCTCACGAAGTCGCTGTCGCTCGATGGCCGAGCCCATGACATCGCCTGCTCGCAGATCGACATTGGCAATGCGGCCACCGAGATGACGGAACCCATGGCGCGCGGCGTATTGCAAGCCGACGGCAGCAACCGGCCCGAGCCGCGCATGGATCTCCGTCACGTGGCGGAGGCCGTGCTCTACATGGCCAATCTGCCGCTCGACGCCAACGTGCAGTTCATGACGCTCATGGCGACGAAAATGCCGCTCATCGGACGCGGCTGAGAAGGGCGCCAAGCTCGAGACCTATCTGGCTTGGCTCGATCGTCGCGATCTATGCGATCAAGCGAGCCTGTTCCGCGTTCGTCTTGATGAAGCGCGCGGCGTCGTTTTTCAGATATTTCTCGAAAAACTCGGACGCATTCGCGGGACGGCCGAAATAATAGCCTTGCGCTTCTTCGCAGCCCATCTGGGCCAGGGCGTCAGCGGTCGCGAGATCCTCGATGCCCTCGGCGATGACGTGCATATCGAGGAGGCGGCCGAGGCCGACGATGGCACTTACGATGGCGCGATCATCTGGGTCGGCGCCGAAGTTCCGCACGAAGGTCTGGTCGATCTTGAGCCGGTCCAATGGCATGCGCTTCAGATGCGTGAGGCTCGCGTAGCCGGTGCCGAAATCGTCGAACGCGATCTCTACCCCGGTTTCGCGAATGCTGCGCAAAATTCCGGCGGCCATGTCGCCGTCGTCGAGTAAAATGTTCTCAGTGACCTCCAGCTCAACGAGCGAGGCTTCCAAGTCGTTCGCGGCGAGCGCGGCGGCAACGATACCCGGCAGCTCAGGCGAGGTGAGCTGGCTCGGCGACAAGTTCGCGCCGATGCGAATTCCTTGTCCGGCATCACGCCAGTCGCGTGCCTGGCGGAAAGCTGTCTCGATGACCCAACGGCCGACATCCTCGGAAAGCGGCATGGTGTTGAGCACCGCCAGGAACTGGCCCGGCGAGACGAGGCCCCGTACAGGGTGCCTCCAGCGGATCAGCGCCTCGGCGCCAACGACCTTATGATCGTGAAGCGTCACCTGCGGCTGATAGTGCAGCTCGAATTCGCGCTCTGCGAAGGCGCGGTGCAGCTCCTTCTCCAGGCGGCGTTGATCCTCGATCTTGGTGCGTATCTTGGCAAGATAGGCGACGTGTCCGCCGCGGTGGTGAAGCTTTGCATCCTGCAAAGCGAGTGTGGCGTTGGCCATGAGGTCGCCTGCCGTCTCGCCGTCCTCCGGGAAGACTGCAGAGCCCAGGCTCACAGCGACGTTGATGGTCCGGTCGTCAAGCTCTATCGAGAACTCCTTAAGCTCGTCTGCGATGGTGGCCACGATAGCGGCCGCAGAGGCCGCGGTGCGTGACGACGGCAGCACGATCGCAAATTCGTCGCCGCTCGTGCGAGCGACCTCGCCAATGCCGAATACGCGTTGCTCGAGCCGCTGTGCGACAGCCCGGATGATGGCGTCGCCGCGGTCCTGGCCTAGCGTGTCGTTCAAATCCTTGAATCGGTCGAGCCCGAGCAGAAGAACAGCGACCTCTTCTTCGTTCGGTCGCGCGGTAAGGAGAATGCGCTGAAGCTCGTCGATCAACTTCGTGCGATTGGCGAGTCCGGTGAGCACGTCGTGGCCAGCGAGGAAGCGGATGCGCTCCTCTTCCCGCTTGCGCGCCGAGATATCGCGAAGCACGAAGCCGTAGTCGAAGTGATCGGTGCTCCTCCACCGTGAGACGCACATCTCGAGCGCAAAGCTTTCGCCGGATTTGCGCTTGCCGGTGCATTCGACGATGAAGCTTGCGACATCGGTCGCGCTTTCCGAGAACAATGCAGTTTGGTGTGGCTCGCTCGGGCGGTCGTCCAATATGATGAGTGTCTGCAGCGGTTTGCCGATCATGTCGCCGCGACCGAAACCGAATATCTGCGTTGCGCCAGGATTCCAGAAGGTGATGCGGCCTTCGAAGTCGGTGCAGACGAGGCCGTCGCCGAGCGACATTGCGATCCGGCGAAAGCGGTTTTCGGCGATGTGGGCCATGAGGCCGCGGATATCGATTTCGGCGACGAAAGTGGCGGCAAGGTAAGCCATGATCGCCAGATGCCACAGAGATGTGTCGAGCAAGATGGCAGCCTTGACCTGAAGCGCCGTTGCGAGAAGCTCGATAACGATAGCTGTGCCGACGAGAACGACCCCAAGGCGGACATTCGACAGGCGGCGCCAGAGCGCCATCACCAGAAGCGCGAGGCCGACAAGACCCGCTGCATCAAGCAGAGTGCCGGTGCGTTGAAGAGCGCGCTTCTGAAGCAGCGATTCGGTCGCTAGCGCCTGGAGCATCGGCCCCGGTATGACATGGCCGTTTGGAACCGTGATGCGATCGCCAAGCTCCACGGCTGTGGCGCCGACGATGATCTTCTTGCCCGCGAGCTGCTCCGGCCGAACTGCGCGTGCAAGCACGTCCGCGAACGAGAGAACCGGTAAGGTCTCGGTCCGGATGCTGTAGTCGATGATAAAGTCGTTAGCCCGGGTATCGTAGGCGCCTGCGAGCAAGGCACCGATCGAAGGTACGAACGAGCCTTCGATCTCGGCGCCATGCGAATATCTGCGCGCAAGGCCGTCGCTTTCAATCACGTAGTTCGCGGTGGCTGGCCAGGAGCTTGCTCGAAACTCTGGAGGCGGGTTAGTCACCTGCACGGACGTTTGCCCGCGCTCGTTGCTGACGTTCTGCACGAATGACGGAAGGATGACGGAGCCACCTGCGGCTTTGAGGGCCGACAAGAAGGCTGCGTCCGAGGTGGCGGTTGCGCGCGACGAGAAGTCGATGTCGAAGACAATCTCTGACGCGCCGGCTTCTCCAAGCTTCCGGATCAGATCGGCGTGCAGCGTACGTGGCCAAGGCCAGACACCGACATCCTTAATTGAACGCGGGTCGACGGCAACGAGCACGACGTTCCCGGTCGCGGCGCGGGGGAACCAGGCGAAGCGAGCGTCCGTGAGGGCGTGAAACAATAGACTATCGGCGCCACTCAACATGGCGGCGGCCAAGGCGCACAGCACGTAGAGGTGTGCTCGATAACCCTTCACTGGATGGTCCCCACGACGATGCGTCGCCAAAAAGTGACTGGCAAACGCCGAGTGGGGATGATCGCAGTCCAGTCCTAACGCTTCGTCACACGCATGCATAGAAGGTGTAAAGTTGATGCATTAGGGTTAGGGGAGAGTTAACGCCGAGGCGGGGCGATCCGCCGTTCCTGGCCTGTGCCGTTGGGAACAGCAATCGGCGGAGGAAGCGAGCAAATTACCTCCAGGAACCTTAGGGGCCATGGTGGCCCTGCCGAAGGAGACTGAAATGACCAATGCTTACGTGAAGTCACTTGCTCTTTGCGCGGCTCTCGCTGGAGCTGCGGTTGCCACGGTCTCGCCTGCCGAAGCCGGTGGCCGCGGTAAGGAATTTTACTCGCAGACCTATACCTTCGACAAGCCGATGCATGGCTACGAAGGCCGTGCGGGCGACTATTACTGCAGCTACGTCCGGATTCCCGTGCACAAGGTTGATGCCAAGGGCCGCACGAAGATCGTGGCCTGGACGCTCGAGCAGCACTGCCAGTAATTCTGGCGCTGGCGCGCGAAGAGCAAGCGCACTCAGGCAATCAGGACACTGCGTCAGCTAGGACTTCGTGCGCTTGGTATGCCTCACGATCAGCCCTGGGCCAAAGCCCCGGGCTTTTTCGCAACGGGACGAGGGATGCCGCAGCCGCAGGCTTCACGGGTTTCACGGCTGATGATCGCTCATCGGACCGGCAGCACACGCCACATAATACCGGCCGGACAAAGTCTTGACTCACTGGTCTGCGGTTTCCGGCCGGTATTCTCTTTAGCTTGCGCGCAGCCATGCTGAAAGCATGCTTTCAGCATGGCACACCAACCCTGCGCGCTGATACCAACCGCACTGCGTCAGCACTTCGTGCGGTTGGTATAACAGACCATCCGTTCGGCGCCGCTCGGACTACCAGTTCCGCAGGATCCGCTCTATCCGCGCGGCCGCACCTTTGAACGCGGGCGTGCGCGAGGCACCGTCGAACTCGGCGCCGATGAGGCGGTTCGCCGACTGCTCCGGATAGTGGAACGGGTAGAAGACCATGCCAACCGGCATGCGATCGGAGACGGTCACGCGCGCCTCGATGGAGCCGCGCCTTGTCGTAAGGCGCGCCCAGTCGCCGGTCTTGAGCTGGCTTCGATCGGCGTCCACGGGATTGATCTCCACCTCACCCTCGGGCCGCATGTGGTTCAGTCCGCGCGAGCGGCTGGTCATCGTGCCGGTGTCGTAATGCTCGAGCTGGCGGCCGGTATCGACGATCAGCGGGAAGTCGGCGCTCACATCCTCTATGGCGCGCTGCTGGGTCAGCACAGTGAAGCTTGCTCTTCCGTCGTCGGTCGGGAACCTCTCCGCGTAGAGGAAGCGGGTGCCGGGGTGCGACGTGTCCGGGCATGGCCACTGCAGGCCGCCGTCCGTCTCCCTAAGCCGCTCGTGGCGGATGCCGCCGTAGGTAGGCACGAGGGAGGCGATCTCCTCCATGATCGCGGCCGCGTTGGGGTACGACATGGGATAGCCCATGGCTGTCGAAATATCGCACACGATCTGCCAGTCGGGGCGCGCCTCACCCGGCGGCTCGACCGCCTTGTTGAGGAGCTGCACACGCCGCTCGGTATTGGTGAAGGTGCCTTCCTTCTCAGCAAAGGCCGCAGCTGGCAGTACCACGTCTGCAAGCTTGGCTGTTTCAGACATGAAGATGTCCTGCACCACGAGGATCTCGAGATTGCGAAGGCCCTTCTCGACCGTCGCCTGGTCGGGGCTCGCGGCCAACGCGTTGTCGCCCATGATGTACATGGCGCGGATTTCTCCAGTGCAGGCGGCCTCTTCCAACTCGATGATGGAGAGATACGGGTTGTCGGGCAGCGTAACGCCCCAGGCGTTCTCGAACTTCTCGCGCGCCATGGGATCCGTGATCGATTGGTAGCCAGGTAGCGCGTTATGATGCCCCTGCATGTCGGAGGCGCCTTGCACGTTGGCCTGCCCGCGCAGCGGCATCCAACCCGTACCCGGTCGGCCCACGTGGCCCGTCAGCAGCCCCAGATTGGCCATCCCGAGCGCCCCGTCGACGCCCTTCAAGTGCTGCGTAATGCCCATGCCCCACAGCAGCATGCCCCGCTCGGCCTTGGCATAGAGTCGGGCTGCCTCGCGGACGAGCTCTGGATCGACGCCGGTCACGTCTGCCATCTTCTCGGGGCTATAGCCCTTGAGGTTGGCGGCGAAGGCATCGAAGTTGACCGTGCGGGCGTTGATGAAGGTTTCGTTGGCGAGCCCTTCCTCGACGATAGCGTGTGCTAAGGAGTTCAAGAGCGATACGTTGGTGCCGGGCCTCAGGCGCAGCCAAATGTCGGCGTGTCCCACAAGCTCGCTGTGGCGCGGATCGGCGGCGATGATCTTGGCGCCCCGCTCGTATTTTGCGCGCAGCACTTGGGCGGAGATGACGGGATGCGATACGGTTGGATTTGAGCCGACGGCGAGCAGAACCGTCGCCAGTCCGATGTCGGTTGCCGACGCGGAGGGCGCACTTGAGCCGATTGCTTGCTTGAGCGCGACGACGCTCGCCATATGGCAGAGCCTTGCGCAGTGATCGGTGTTGTTGGTGCCGACGGCGCAGCGGATCAGCTTCTGCAGGACGTAATTGTCCTCATTGCTGACACGCGCCGAGGTGAGGGCGGCGATCTTGTGCGGCCCGTGCTCGGCTTTGATCTCGTTGAGGCGCTGCGCCACGTAGCTCGTGGCCTCGTCCCAGGTCACCTCCTCGAGGGGGCTCTCCTTGCCGCCGCGACGGATCAGAGGCTTGGTCAGGCGCTCCGGGCTTTGGATGAAATCCATGCCGAAACGGCCTTTGACACACAGATTGCCCGAGTTGGACGGCGACCTTGTCGACGCATTGACGGCAACGATCTTGTTGTCCTCGGACTCGAATTCAATTGCGCAACCAGTGCCGCAGAAGTTGCAGACACTTTCGGTCTTCTTGCGCTGCGGCTTTGGCAATGCGCCCTTGTCGAACAGGCTCTTCAAGGCACCCGTGGGACAAACGCCGAGACACTGGCCGCAGTTGTTGCAGTCGGTATCGCGAAAATCCAGCGTGCCGCTGACGAGCGCGGGGTAGCCCTCGCTATCGGTCGTGAAGACATTGCGAAACTGAACCGCGTCGCAGATGTTCACGCAGGCCATGCACTTGATGCACTTCTCGCGATTGAGCTCAAAGAACGGCCAGGACACGATCGGCTCGAAGACACGTGTGTTGTCCCGCGCGTCTATTTTACCGACATAATCCTTCGTTTCGACACGCATGTTATCCGACGTGGAGGTCTCGCCGACTTGGCCCTTCATTTCGACATCTCCTTCATTTCGACACGCGTGTGATCCGTCGCATATGTCCTGCCGACATAGGTCTTCGTGCCTGCGCCATACTCGAGCGAGTACTTCTGCAGCTTGCAGCTTCCAGCCGCTTGGCAGACGCATTGCAGGCAACGCTCGGCCTCTCGCTGCGCAACCTCGTCGGAGAAGCCGAGCTCGACCTCTGCGAAGGCGCCGTCATTGTCGTCGTGGCCGACGTGGGAGGAGCTGCGAAACGCGGCGACGCGCGCTGTCCCGTCGAGTACGGGCATCTCGGCCATTCTGGCGGGTTGCCTCGCGGTCGCGCCGATGTCGAAGAACTTGGGAAGGGGGCGCGCAATAGCTTTGGCGATACTCCGATCATCAGCACCATTCAGATAAGCATGAATAGCGTAGGCGCCTTTGCGCCCTGCGGCCACGGCCTCCACCACGGTGGCTGCTCCCGTGGCGCAGTCTCCGCCCGCAAACACGCCCGGCAGGCTGGTGGTCATCGTCGCCTCGTCGATGGCGATATGACCGTGCCTGTTTGTGCCAAGATCGGCCTCATCAAGTCCGAAGGCATTGACGTCCTGACCAATCGCCATCAACACTGTGTCGGCGGCAGTAAAGTAGTCGGATCCCGCGACCGGCTCGGGCCTGCGACGCCCGCTGGCATCGGGCGCACCGAGCGCCATGCGCTGCGCGGTGAGGCCGATGGCACGCTCGTTCTCCACAACGACGGCCCCGGGAGCTGCGAGGAAATCGAATGTGACGCCCTCGACCTCGCACTCGTGGATCTCGTGTGCGGCGGCGGTCATCTCCGCCTTCGTTCGGCGATACATCATAATGACTTCGGATGCACCTTCGCGACGGGCCGTGCGCGCTGCATCAGCGGCCGTAAAGCCACCACCGACCACGATCACGCGTTTGCCTATTTCGACGCGCTCGCCCCAGTTGACGCGCCGGAGAAACTCCACCGCAGGCATGACGCCGCGAGCGTCCTCGCCCTCTATGCGCGCCCTCTTTCCGAGCATTGCGCCGACGGACAAGAACACGGCATTGAAGCCCTTGGCGCGCAGGTCTTCGATCCTGAAGTCGCGTCCCATCCATTGGTTGGTTCTGAGCTCAACGCCGAGCGAGAGGATGTCGGCGATCTCCTCGTCGAGGACGTGGTTCGGCAAGCGATAGGAGGGGATGCCGAAGCGCAATGTTCCGCCCGGCTCCTTCTCGGCCTCGAGCAGCGTGACGGCGTGCCCCTCGAGGGCGAGATAGTAAGCCGCCGATAGACCGCTCGGCCCGGCACCGATCACGGCGACGCGCTTACCCGTGGCCGGCTTGGCTGCCGGCTGTGTCGGCAAGCCGGATTGACGCGCCTTGTCGGCGGCGTGGCGCTTCAAGGCGCAGATGGCGACCGGCTCACCGTCTATCTGGTTGCGCCGGCACGGGTCCTCGCACGGCCTCGGGCATACGCGCCCGAGGATGCCCGGCAGTGGCAGCATCTCTTTGATCAGCGCCGTCGCCTCAACGTGCTTGCCCCTGGCAATCAGGTTGATATAGCCGGCAATGTCGATGCCCGCGGGGCAGGCGGCCTGGCACGGCGGCTCACAATAGGCGTTGTGGTTGGAGAGGAGCTCGTTGAGCCGTGACTTGCGCAGAGCACTGAGTGCAGGCGTTTCGGTCTTGACGTCGAGACCGTCAGTGACGGGCGTCAGGCACGCCTTGACTGGCTCGCTGCGGCCGGCCACCTCGACGAGGCACATCCCGCACTCGCCGGAGGGCTTCATGCGCGGGTCTTCGCACATGGAGGGGATGTTGAAGCCTGCGTTCCGCGCCGCCGAGAGGAGGGTAGTGCCTGGTGCAGCTTCGATGGACTTGCCATTGATCACAACGTTGCAAGTCAGAGCCGCGCCTTGGCCACCAAGTGCGGCGCCGATGTGCTGGTGAGGGTTCCGATCTTCGTGCGCAACCGTGAGATGCATCGCCTGTCCTTTCCAAAGCATCGGGCCGACACCACAGGACAGGCATTGCTGCCGATTGATCCGCGGCGACTCTTGGCCATTGATAGACGGTATCTATCGTCTCATTTGTATTGCCTATTAAGTCAATTTGCAATAAGTTTTGGGGGATGAAAGAAAAACTGAATCATCGCCTGATGCGCGACGTCACGCTGAAGCAGCTTCGCGTCATGCCGGTGATCACGCGTTGCGGAAGGATAACCACTGCCGCCAATGAGTTAGGCATCACGCCGCCGGCCGTGACCCTGCAGCTCAAGCAACTGGAGGACGCTGCCGGCTTGGCCCTGTTTGAACGGACGCGGCAGGGCCTGCGACTGACGGACGCTGGTATCTATGTGCTCGGCGTCCAAGCGCGCATTGAGGCCATGCTGCTCGAATGCAGCGATGCGTTGAGCGAGATGAAGGGGCTCACCCGCGGGCGGGTCTCAGTCGGCGTGATAAGCACGGCGAAATATTTTGCTCCACGCGCCATTGCCGCCTTCGCGGCGGCCCATCCGCGCGTTGAAGTCAAATTGACCGAAGGCAATCGCGAGAAGATCATCGCCGCTCTCGAACAGTTCGATCTCGATATCGCAATCATGGGGTCTCCGCCCGATACGCTCGCGGCTGTGCAGCAGGCCATAGGTGAGCACCCCTTCATCATCATCGCGCCGCCCGGTCATCGGCTTGCCGCAAGGCGGCGGGTTGCGCTCTCGGCCCTCGCCAACGAGAAGTTCCTTCTTCGCGAGCCGGGATCGGGCACCCGCACCTTGATGGAACGCCTCTTCGCCAAGCACGAAATTGCGCCGCGCATCAGCACTGAATTCGGGAGCAACGAAACGATCAAGCAGGCGGTGATGGCCGGTCTTGGCCTGGCTTTCATTTCTGCCCACACTGTCGCCGCCGAGGTCGCCGCCGGATGGCTGAGCATCCTGCCGGTCGAAGGCTTGCCCGTTGTCCGCCAATGGTGTGCCGTCAGAGCCAAGCAGAAGCATCTTCTGCCCGCGGGGCTCGCCATGTGGGATTTTCTGGTCGCTGAGGGGGCGGGTTTTCTCCCCAATATTTAGGGACTTGTCCCTCAAGCTCGCAAACGCAACTGCCTCGTTTTATTAAGTGGCTCCCTGCCTTGCTCCGCCCCGTTATACCGGCCGGACAAAGTCTTGACTGACTGGTCAGCAGCTTCCGGCCGGTATTCTCTTTAGCTTGCGCGCAGCCATGCTGAAAGCATGCTTCCAGCATGGCACACCAACCCTGCGCGCTGATGACCTGCCCGCACTGCGTCAGCACTTCGTGCGGTTGGTATTACTTGGTAACTCCCGACCAAGCAGAAGGGTGTGACAGGCAGGATTGCCCCTGCTCGGACGCTGTGCCCGCGGCTTGAGCTTTATATCTGCGTCGGACCTCGTCGCATCGGCGGGCTCGTGCGCGCGTGCGAAATGCGCGTTAGCGAGGCGCGGCCTCGACCGAAGAACAGCCAAGTCATTGATTTAATGGCGCGCCCGGAACGATTCGAACGTCCGACCCTCAGATTCGTAGTCTGATGCTCTATCCAGCTGAGCTACGGGCGCATTCTTGCCTAGGTGGGTTCCGAGACCTGAGCCGGCTATGCCGCTGCCGGAGACCCGCAAGAACGCCTCTATTAATCGTAGAGCCTCGCGAGCGCAAGGGCTTTTGCAGACCGGCATTATAGGTCTGGCATCAGTGCCCCCGATCAGCACAAGGCTCAGCGGACTGGCCTCAGCGGACTGGCCTCAGCGGACTGGGCTCAGCGAACTGGCCGGTCGGGGATCTCGATCAGGAAGGTTGTGCCGATTTTAGTGTCGAGGAGCTCCAGCCGGCCACCGTGCACGCCGATGAGCTCGGCTGCGATAACGAGACCGAGCCCCATGCCACCCTTTCTCGTCGAGCCCTGGAAGGCGCGAAAGATATTGGCACGGGCGCGCGGCGGAATACCGGGGCCGTCGTCCGCGACCTCTATGAAGACCTTGCGGCCGTCGCGCCAGCCTTTGACGCGGATTTCGCCATCGGCCGTCTCGCCCTGCTGCTCGATCGCCTGCACGGCGTTTCTGCATAGATTGCTCAAGACGCGGAAGAGATGCTCGTGGTCGGCGTCGACCAGGAGCTGGTCGTCCATGTGAAGCGTCCAGCGAATGCGCCCCTCGCGCGGCAAGCCCAGGCCTTCGCCCACCTCGTCCACCAGCGGCTTCAAGCGCATCAGCTCGCGGCGAGGCTCCGCCTCCTCGGCGCGACCAAAATTCAGGGCCGAGTTGCAGAAGTTGATGGCCCGGTCCAGGGAGGCGATCAGCTTCGGAGCGAACTGCTGCACAGTCGGGTCGGGAATTGCGGTCAGGCGGTCGGAGATCAATTGTGCGTTGGCCAGCATATTGCGCAGGTCGTGGCTGATCTTGCTGACGGCGAGGCCGAGCTGGGCAAGCCGGTTCTTCTGAATCAGAAGCTGTGTGAGCTGGCGCTGCATGTGAGACAGCTCGCGCTCGGCGGTGCCGATCTCGTCGGAGCGATCCGACGGCGCGATGATGCGGCTCGCGTCTTCAGGGTTCTCGCCGAAGTGCAGCATGTTGCGTGAGATGCGCATCATGGGCCGCACGAGAAGGGCGCTGATGGCGAAATAGACGAGTGCTGCCGTGATCAGCGAGATCATGATCGAGAGGTAGACGATGTTCAGGCCATAGCGAACCATGGCGCGTTTCAACGGCTCTTCTGGCAGCACGATCTCGATGACGTCGTCATAGCGGGGGCCGAGGTAGCCGATGACGCGGATGACACGGTCCTCGCGGGCAAAGAAGACGGCAATGGCGTCGCGGATCTGCCCGACGCGAGTGGCGAGATCCTGGAGCGGTGTCAGTCCTGGAGGCTCGCGCAGGTCGAAATGCTCGTCGATGCTAAGCTCTACGACCGGGGGCAGGACGAGGCGTCGAGCGCCATTGCGGCGGATGGCGACAGCGCGGACAAGCGCGGTGCGGACCAGCTCATTGCGCAATGCTGGCGGCACGGCGCGGCCGGGCACGGCTTCCGCGGCCAGGGCTGCTACGTTGGCAGCCGTCAGGCGATCGTTCAGCCAGCTTATGCGGTAGTTCGAGATCGACGGCAGGAAGATCAGGATTTCCGCCAGCATGACAAATGCAGCGGTAAGAACCAGGAGCTTCGCGGGCAAGCCAATGCGCAGCCACCGGCGCCGCAATCCGGCAGCGGCTGTCTCAAGCCGGTGCAAATGCGTCGCCAGTGGCCGATCAGCGGCCGGTTTTGTCAGGCGCTCGTCCATGGTGCGAGGCATTGGTCTCAATCGCGCTAAAGGCGCGCACACGGAGCGATCCGAATATACTCCACGCGCGCGATTCTCGCATTTAAGTGCACGCATGTCATCCCACGGGACCTGGACTTGCTGAATGAATTGGTCAGCGCCAGAGCCACGCGAGATCGAAGCCGATCCTAGCCAAGTTTCGCCAGGAAGTTGATCACCTTGCGGACGATGGGCTTCGACGGCGCTATGGCGTAGAATCTATAGGCGGCGCGTTTGCCGATCTCACCAAGGGTCGGGTAGGGCGAGATCCAGCCCGTCATGGCGCCGATTTTCATTCCCTGCGAGAGGGCGAGCGCCCACATTTGAATGAGCTCGCCAGCGTGCGCGCCGACGATGGTTGCGCCTAGGATGCGGCCCTTCTTGTCCGTGACGACCTTGATGTGTCCCTCGGTCTCGCGCTCGGCCTGGGCGCGGTCGTTCTCGTGGTATGGCCAACGCAAAACATTGACAGCGATTTTGCGCTCGGCAGCCGTCGCCTCAGTGAGGCCGACGTGGGCAAGCTCCGGGTCCGTAAACGTGACCCAGGGCACGATATCGTTATTGACCTTGGCTGGAATCCAGAAAAGGGCGCGGCGGATAACAATACCGGCGTGGTAGTTGGCGACGTGGGTGAACTGCAGGCCACCTGCGACATCGCCAATGGCGTAGGTGCGTCGGTTCGATGTTCTGAGGCCCCTGTCGACGGTGATCCCACGCTTGTCGAACTTGATGCCGGCAGCTGCGAGGTTGAGATCCGATAGGTTCGGGCGGCGGCCGGCCGCGACCAGGATGTGAGTGCCACTGATCGTTTCCGTATGTCCGCCGCACGTGGCATGCACGCGGACGACGCCAGGCAAAGTCTCCACGCTGTCCACGGTTGTCCCTTCGCGGATCTCGATGCCTTCGGCGCGGAGTTGCTTCAGGACGACGGCCGCGAGCTCAGGATCGTCCTTGGAGAGCGCCGTGGCGCCCTCGAGCACCGTGACGCGGCTCCCAAGGCGGGCATGTGCCTGGGCCATCTCGAGGCCGATTGGGCCGCCGCCAATGATCAAAAGATGGCTGAGCTTCCTATCGTTGTCGAAGATCGTCTCGTTGGTGAAGTAGGGCGCCTGGTCGAGGCCCGGAATTGGAGGCACGACCGGAGACGAGCCGGTGGCGATGACGAAGCGGCGGGCCTTGATCTGATAGTCTCCGGCTGCGACGGTTCGCCGATCGATGAAGCGGGCGGCGCCGAGAATGACGCGGACGCCGAGACCGGTGAAACGCTCGACCGAGTCGTTCGGCGCGATGGCGGCGATGATACTCTTGACGTGGCCATTAACGGCGCGATGATCAATCTGTGGCTCGACGGCGAGCATGCCAAACTTGCTCGCGGTGCGAAACGCGTGGGCGCGTTTTCCAGCGGCCAGCAGCGCTTTCGACGGCACGCAACCGAAGTTCAAGCAATCGCCGCCCATCTTGTGCTTCTCGATCAGCACAACGTTGCGGCCGAAAGCTGCCGCAGCGGCCGCAACGGAAAGCCCTCCGGAGCCTGCTCCAATGACGCAGATGTCGGTTCTGATCAGCTCAGCTGGGAGTTGCTCCGCTGCGGTGAGCGTGCCGGCGCGTGCGGGCTTATTCTGTTGCATGACGTTTGCTCCAGGTCTTCAGGGCGACGGGGACGAGGGCTAGCACACCAAGGAGCGCGAATGTCAGCAACAGTTCCCTTGTCACCAGGGCACTTGTATCGATGCTGTAGGGGCAGAGGTTTGCCGCGTCGGCTCCGGCATTGGCCAGGCATGCCTTATGGCTTGCGTTCTGCGCTTCGATGATACTGCCGAGGCTCGAGCCGGCGACCGAGAAGGCTAGCGTGCCCGGCAGGATGCCGAGCGCAGTTCCAAGTACAAACCAACCGAGCGGAACGCCGAGAAGGGCTGGAGCCAGGTTTACGATGACAAACGGAAACGCCGGCACCAAGCGTAGGAAGAGAAGATAGCTCAGCGCGTTCTCCTGAAAGCCCTTCTTCAGCGTTTCGAGCCAAGGGCCGGCACTGTCGGCAAGCGCTTCGCCGAACGAGGTCTTGGCGATCAGGAAAATGAGCGTTGCGCCAATCGTGGCGGCGAGGACGGTTGCTGGCGTCGAGATTTGCCAACCGAAGAGCAAGCCTCCGGCGAGCGTCATAACGAGGGCAACAGGCAACGACAGCGCAACTACAGCGGCATAGGCCGCCATATAGATGGCGAGGGCAAGCGGTAGGTTGCCGGCGATAAATGCGTTGAGCGCGTCGTAGTTAAGGCCGATCGTCTCGAACGAGAAAAGCTTATGCCAGCCCATGGCGTAGGCGAGGCCAGTGAGGACGACAAGCGCGGCAATCGGGCCCCAGCGTCCTGCAATCGTGGCAATTTCGCTGCTCATCGCTGGTCCGCCGCGCTCAATCTCTGGGTCAAGTTTGCAATCTTGATCGTCTACGTTGAAGGATTTGGGAGGGTTTCAGGTGGGTCTCAGGCGAGACGGCGACTTCGGTTCCTCACTCTGAACGCCGATTCGGAGTTTCGCGACGGCTGCTTTGGCGACCGCTGAGCGAATTATTGACTTCGGGCGCCCGCACACTTATAAGCCGGTCGAAATCCTTTCACGAGCGGCTTTCGGCGACGGCATTTGCCGGCCCGGCCGCGTTTGTTTTTTTTACGATCTCGAGCGGAGTAGATCCGGTGAAGCGCACATATCAACCCAGCAAGCTTGTTCGCAAGCGCCGTCATGGCTTCCGTGCGCGTATGCAGACCGCCGGTGGCGTCAAGGTCATCGCGCGCCGTCGCGCCAAGGGCCGCAAGCGTCTCTCTGCCTAGTTCTCCGGCCGGGTCCTTGGGGTACGTCTGCTTGGGCGAGACGGTACGTTTGCTCAGGTGCAGAGGCAAGGATTGTGGCGCCTGCAACCTTAAAGAAACGCGCGGATTTTCTAAGGCTTAGAGGCGGCGCCAGATGTGCGACCCCAAGCTTCGTCCTAGAGACCAGGCCGAGACCTTCGGAAGATCGTGAGATAACAGGGCCGCGCTTCGGCTATACCGTGACCAAGAAGATTGGCGGCGCTGTCGAGAGAAACCGCATCAAGCGGCGGCTGCGAGCGGTCGTGGGGCTCGTGACATCGGAAAAGGCTCGCTCCGACCACGACTATGTTTTGATTGCGAGGGGGCCGGCGCTCGTGTGCCCGTTCTCTGACCTAAAGAAAGACCTTGAACGGGCTCTGCAGCGCGTGCATCAGGCGGTGGTGCCTTCTGCCAAGGGGCCGCGCGCCAAGGGGTGATGTGCAACTTGTGGGGCCTCGCGTTTTCGTCCACCTCGCGAGGCGCCGGCCGCGCGTGCGCATATCGCCCATATCCTGTCTGCTGCGGCAGATGTAAGAGAACCGCTACAAATACTTGCCGGTTGCCGCTTTCGACGCTCAGTCCGGCACCGAGCCAACTGAGGTGTTTATGAGCCAGCGCCCCGACGATCAAAAGAATCTACTCATTGCCGTCGTGCTGTCGATGGCGGTGATGGTGGGTTGGCAATTCTTCTATGCCGGCCCGCAAATGAAGGCGCAGCAGGAGCGGGCGTTGCGCGAGAAGCAGGAGGCGGCGCAAAATTCCGCCCCGAGTACTGCCACTCCCGGAGCCGTCGCGCCGGGTGTGGTTCCGCCGAGCCCGGACGCACAGAAGTCGGCGCTTGCGCTTGCGACAACGCGCGAAGAGGCGTTGGCACGCTCGCCTCGCATCCCGGTCGAGACGCCGTCGCTGCGCGGCTCTATCGCGCTCAAGGGTGGGTTGATCGACGACGTGGTGCTGCAGAAGTATCGCGAGACGGTTGATCCCAAGAGCCCGAACGTGGTGCTCTTCTCGCCGCCTGGCGCACCAGATGCCTATTTCGGCGAGTTCGGCTGGCAGCCCGTGTCACGCGGCCAATATCCGGTTCCGGACAGCGAGACGCTTTGGACGGCGCCAGGCGGCGCATCGCTCACGCCGGCAAGTCCGGTGACGATCTCTTGGGACAACGGGCAGGGACTCTTGTTCCAGCGCACGTTTGCCGTCGATGCGAACTACATGCTGACAATCACCGATGCGGTTGAGAACAAGACTGCGGGGGACATTGTCATCGCGCCTTACGGCCGTCTTTACCGCTTCGGCAAACCGCATGTGAGCGGCTATGCTGTCTTGCATGAGGGCTTGATCGGCGTGCCGGGGGATGCCGGCTTGCAGGAGCTGACCTACGCGAAGCTCGTGGAGAACGGTGCTGCGCATACCTTCGAGGCAAAGAAGGGTGGCTGGCTTGGCATCACGGACAAATATTGGGCTTCGGCGCTGATCCCCGATCAAACTATGGCCTATACGGCGACGTTCCGTGGCCGCAAGGCTGCTGGCAGCGCACAGGATGTTTATTGGACGGATTACCTGCACCCTGCCGTGGTGGTGCCCGCCGGGCAGACGCAGAAGGTGGAAGGGCATCTCTATGCTGGTGCCAAGCAGGTGAAGATCATCGAGGGCTATGAAGCGAGCCTCGGGATCGAGAAGTTCGAGCTCCTGATCGATTGGGGCTGGTTCTATTTCATAACGAAGCCGCTCTATTTCCTTTTGGACTGGCTGTACCAATTCCTAGGCAACTTCGGCCTCGCGATCTTGGCCGTGACCGTTCTCGTCAAGTCGGCGTTCTTCCCGCTCGCCAACAAGAGCTACGAGAGCATGGCGAAGATGAAGAAGCTGCAGCCTCAGATGGAAGCCCTGCGCGAGCGCTATAAGGACGACAAGGCGAAGCAGCAGCAGGAGCTGATGCAGCTTTACCAGAAAGAGAAGATCAATCCGCTGGCCGGCTGCTTGCCGATATTCGTGCAAATTCCGGTATTCTTCGCGCTCTACAAGGTGCTGTTCGTGTCGATCGACATGCGGCATGCGCCGTTCTTCGGCTGGATTCACGATCTCTCGGCGCCGGATCCGACGTCTTTGTTCAATTTGTTCGGCTTACTACCGTTCGCGGTGCCCGAGTTTCTGCATATCGGTGTGTGGCCGCTCATCATGGGCGTTACAATGTGGATCCAGATGCAGCTCAACCCGCCGCAGCCCGATCCCGTTCAGCAGCAGATGTTTGCCTGGATGCCGCTGATCTTCACGTTCCTGCTCGCGTCTTTTCCGGCAGGTCTCGTTATCTACTGGGCATGGAACAACATTCTATCGGTGGTCCAGCAGGCTTACATCTCGCACAAGCAGGGCGCTGACATCCACCTGCTTGACAACCTCCGCCGGCAGTTCGGCCCGGTGCTGCGATTGTTGGGCAAGGCGTCCGAGACCAAGAGTTGAGACGACGCTTCTCTGGGTGAGGACCCATCGGCTGATGGTAGACGATGCACTCTTCAGCGATGAAGATCTGGCGGCCGGCGAGCAACTCGTTGCAAGGCCGTGGCAGTTCGTCAAAGGCGTGGTCGCGCTCGAGGGGCTGCCGGACGACGGGCTGATCGAGGTCGCTTTCGCCGGCCGCTCGAACGTCGGCAAGTCGAGCCTTATCAATGCGCTTGTCCGCAATCAGCGTCTTGCGCGAACGTCCAATACGCCGGGGCGTACGCAAGAACTCAACTTCTTCATGCCCGCTGACGACCCGATGTATCTCGTCGATATGCCGGGCTACGGTTTCGCCAAGGCGCCGAAGGACAAGGTCGAGACGTGGACGAAGCTGATCCGTGCCTATCTCAGCGGCCGGCCGACGCTCAGGCGCGTCTTCCTTCTCGTCGACAGCCGGCACGGCATCAAGCCACCAGACCGCGACATCATGCGGATGCTGGACGAGACGGCGGTCTCTTATCAGGTCGTCCTGACCAAATCCGACAAGATTAGCGTGCCGGATCTCGCGGTCGTCAGGCGGGCAACTGAGGCGATCCTCAACAAGCATCCGGCCGCGTTTCCGGTAGTGCTGGTGACGTCGTCCGAGAAGGGTCCCGGCATCGCTGAGCTGCGCGCAACGTTGGCCGCGCTGATCAGGGAATAGGCGTTAAGGATTTGTTAGCTTGACAGATGTACGTATTTTACGTACGTATCTTTCATGCATACGGTCGCATATTTTTCAGGCTTCGAGAAAGATGCCGCCGAAGCCGGCATGACGGAGGAGGAGGTTGAGAGCCTTGTCGTCTTTCTGTCTGAGAACCCGACTGCAGGTGTTGAGATTCCAGGTACCGGCGGGTGCCGAAAGTTTCGCGTGGCCGGACGTGGCAAGGGCAAGAGTGGTGGCTACAGAACGATAACGTTCTACAGCGGTTCGGATTTGCCGGTGTTTCTTGTTACGGCTTTTGGAAAGGGAGAGAAGTCGAACCTATCCAAATCCGAGTGTAATGCTCTTCGTGACATCACGAAGGCTATCGTGAACGCGTATCGGCGTAAGGTCGCCTGATCGGCGAAGAAGGGCACCTAAAAATGGGCAAGAAAGCATTCGACAAGATCGCCAAGGGTCTGAACGAGGCTCTTGCGTTTGCGCGCGGCGATCTGAAGCCTGCGCGTCTTTACATTCCGGCAGAATTGGATGTAAAGGCAATCAGGGCAAAGCTCTCGCTATCGCAGGACGAGTTCGCAGCCGCGTTTGGGTTCACCCTCAACCAAATCAAGGACTGGGAGCAGGGCAGATCGCGTCCAATCGGCGGCGTGCGCGCCTATCTCATGATGATCGATTGCGATCCCAAAGGGGTCGTTGCGCTTCTTCGATCTGCCAGCAGCGGTAAGAAAGCCGCATAGGCAGGCGGGCCGATCAGCCGCTGGTGAGCTTGGCGATGATTGTGCGCGCCGTATCGAAGGCTCCGTCACCGAAGCGGGCAAGGACGCCGCCCGCCACGGCCGCAACCGTCCAGCCAAGCATGCGGCGCGCTGCTGCGCCGTAATTGATCCCAACCTTGACGTCGACCACCTGATCGGGAAGCGCCGTCTCGGCGGTGAGGCCATCGGCACCAACGGTGCGCGCCGAGACGATGAGCTGCAACTGGCGCCGTCCGGCGTCACGGGCGGTTACCGTCCAGCGCCAACTCGCGAAGTCGTCGCCCTGCATGCCGAGGATATTCTCGATCCACTGCGTTTCGGGAGAGCGCGGCTCGATCCAGAAGCCACCTTCGGGTGCGCGCAGGCGGACCGACATGGCTTTGGTGACCACGACCTCGTGCCGGTAGGCGGCGCCACCGCCCTGCAGCCCATCAGATAGGGCCTTTACGTCGGCGCGGGCAACGCGGGCTTCCACGACGACGGGCTTTGCAACGCGCATGCGACGCGGGATGTTTTCGACAAGTTGTCCCGCTTCGATCAGCGGCCAGTTGCCGACGAATGGCCCGGAAGCGGGAGGGCCGCGGCGATCGCCTCCTGCCGGTGACTGGGCAGGTAATTGGGCGTGCTCTTGCCAGGGCGGGCTCGCAGGCGACTGTGGACGCGGTGCGTGCGGCGCCGGTGGAGCCGGGTACTGCTGCGGGGCCATCGGTGCCGACCCGGGCGGAGCCGGGGGGGCTCCGTACCGCGGCGCTGCGGGCGGTTGCGGGGGCGGCATGGTACGGGTCATCGGCGGACGCGGCGGCTGGGCGGCCGGGTGCGGCGGCGGAGCCCATTGAGGGGGCTCCTTGCGCGGGGCAGCGGCGGGCTGCGGCGGCGCCGGTGGACGCTGCTCGTAACGTGGCGGGCGGGCAGCCGGCGACGGCACAGGCTGGGGCGCAGGCGCAGGATCTGGCTGAACAGGTGGCTCGGATGGGAGCGGAACGGTGCCGTTCTGGGTTTCGTTCGGGGTTGATCGCGCCGCCTCGAAGGCTTCGGCATAGCCGCGCGGGCGCGCATCGGCGGGCGGCTGCGGCAGGGGTCTCGGCTCAGGTTGCGTGTTGCCGCTTCGGGTATGCACGCGCTCGCGGGCTGACGCGAGCAGGTCGTCGGTCGAGGGCGACTGCGGCGCCGCTTGTGCGGCCGGCGGGCGCGCTTGGGGAGCGGCCGCGCTGGCTTTCTGTAGGGCGCGGATGGCTTCCTCGAACGTCAGCCCTTGGGTGCGGAGGATGTGAGCTGCGGCGCTTCTGCCGTCGCCGACGATTGCGGCAAGAACAATGGCGCCATTGATCTCGCGGCGGCGGCCTTGCTGAGCGGCTGCGGCCGCGGCTTCCAGGATGCGGCGCAGGTCGGCGGAGATCGTAACGTTTTGGGTGCCGGGCGGCACGCGATCATCAGAACGGCCGAGGAAGTCAGAGACTTCGGCCATCAGCCGGTTGAGGTCGATGTTGCTCGTCTTGAGGACGATGCTCGCTTCAGGGTCTTCGGCAAGGGCGAGCAGGAGATGCTCGAGCATCACCTCGCGGTGGGCCTGGGCAGCAGCATAGTCGGCGGCGCGCGTCAGTGTCGCCGTGAGAAACGGCGACATCGGAATTCGGCCGAGTTCTGCAACGACGTTCGTGGACATGCCGTTTTCCTCTCGAGAGGCCTTGGTCAGAACTCTCGCCGTGCGCGAAGCGAATCTTTTGCAAGCATATGACTTTACCAGATACTCGCCGCAAGACGCGATGCGCACTCCAGATCTTCGTCTGTGGTGCTACCGCCCGATTGTGAGGGAATTCCGTTGAGCATTGCCGTCCGCGGCTATATGTGCTCCGAAGCGCGGGCGAGGCATGCGGCCTCGTACTTTCCGTGCGGCTGGTGGACGGATGCCGGTTTAGAGAGGGCATATTGCGATGTCGAAGGAAAACATGAGCAAGGCACAAGAAGCGTCTCAGCCCATTGAGATTTCCGCTCACCTTCAGGCGCGCATTCTGGCCGAGGCCTTGCCGAATATGCTGCGCTATGACGAGCAGACCGTGGTTGTGAAGTTCGGCGGGCACGCGATGGGCGACCAGGCGCTGGCCGATGCGTTTGCACAGGATATCGTTTATCTGAAGCAGTCGGGCGTCAACCCCATCGTCGTACACGGTGGCGGACCGCAGATCGCCAACATGCTGAAGAAGCTCGAGATAAAGAGCGAGTTCGTGCAGGGCTTGCGGGTGACCGACAAGCCGACCGTCGAGGTCGTCGAGATGGTGCTCGCTGGTCTGATCAATAAGGACATCGTGTCCGCTATCAATCGCCAAGGCGGCAAGGCCGTGGGTATCTGCGGCAAGGACGCGAACCTGATGATCGCCCGCAAGATCACCGAGATGGCCGACCCGGAGAGCAACCTCATGCGTGCGGTGGATATCGGCTACGTGGGCGATCCGCTCGAGGTGAACCCGCACATCGTCGACGTGATCTCGAAATCGGACCTTATCCCGGTCATCGCGCCGATCGGCCTCTCGCGCGAAGGCGAGACGCTCAACATCAATGCCGATACGTTCGCGTCGGCGCTGGCAGCGCGCATGAAGGCAAAGCGCCTCCTGCTTTTGACCGACGTTGAGGGCGTGCTCGACAAGAGCGGCAATCTCATCGCCTCGCTCGGGGTCGACGAAGCGCGGGAGCTCATTCGCAACGGCACGATCACGGGCGGCATGATTCCGAAGATCGAGGGTTGCATCGAGGTGGTGGAGGCCGGCGTCGAGGCCGTCGTCATCATCAACGGCAAGGTGGCGCACAGCGTTCTGCTCGAGCTGTTGACCGATCACGGTGCGGGCACGCTCCTTGGAGGGCGCAAGCCGAGGGTGAAGAGCGCTTGATGGGCGGCAAGCGGGAGCAGAGTGCCTTATTGACGCCGCTTGTGCGGGGTGGACCTGCGCGCGGCTTCAAAGGTACCCGCGTCTGGATTTTTGATCTCGACAACACGCTCTATCCGGCCGAGTGCAACTTGTTTGCCCAGGTGGATCACCGCATGGGCGAGTTCATCGCCAAACAGCTCGGCGTGCCCTATGTCTATGCGCGGCACTTGCAGAAGACCTACTATCGCCAGTTTGGGACCACGCTCACGGGGCTCATGCAGGTCCATAAGATGGATCCGGCTGCGTTCCTCGCCTATGTGCACGACATCGACCTCTCCTGCCTACCGGAGGCTCCGGCGCTGAGGCACGAGATCCGCCAGCTTGAAGGCCGGCGGCTCATCTATACGAACGGCTCGCGGCGGCATGCGGAACGTGTCGCAGAAAAGCTCGGCGTGCTGGATCTTTTCGAGGACATTTGCGATATCGCGGCCTGCGAGTATGTGCCGAAGCCGGAAGCCGAGGCGTTCAACCGAATGATCCGGCGGCATGCCGTCCTGGCTCGTGAGGCGGCCATGTTCGAGGACATGCCGCATAACCTCGTGACGCCGCATGATTTCGGCATGACGACCGTGCTCGTGCATTCGGCCTATCTCGATCATCCGGTGCAGGAGCAGATGAAGCGCTGGACCGAGCTGCCCGATCACATTCACCACATGACGGAGAACCTTACTGGGTTTCTCGAGAGCCTTCGGCTGAAGCCGAGCGGCGAGGGCCCGGCATCGTAAGGACCGCTCTCCAGGCTCATCTGAGCAGGAGCGTGGTATATTCAGTATTTGCGTGCTTCAATCTCAACGGGAGGAACTGATGACGAAAAGTGTTGTTGTGGCCGGCAATCAACCGACGAGCCGCCGTTCCGTACTCGCGGGAGCGCTCGTTGCCAGCGCCGGTTTGACTGCGGTGCTTTCCAGGGCGTTCGCCGGCGATCCGACCCATGACCACATGGATGGTGGTGGCGCGTCGCCGAACGGAGCGCTGATCATTGCCGCGACGGATTGCGTCAGGAATGCGGAGATCTGCGCTGCTCATTGTGTGGCTGCCCTTGCCACGGGCGATACCTCGCTCAAGGATTGCCACAGAGCCGTGCTTGCGATGCAGCCGATGTGTTCCGCGCTGGCTCGCTTTGCGGCCATTGACGCGCCGCGGCTCAAGGAGCTTGCCAAGCTCTGCATCGATGTGTGCGACGATTGTGAGAAGCAATGCAAGAAGCACGCAGAGCATCATGCCGTGTGCAAGGCGTGTGGTGAAGCCTGCGCGGCCTGCATCAAGGAATGCAGGACGCTCATCGGCGCGTAGTTTTAGGGGAAGCGGCGGGAGCCTGGCCGCATCCGGTCAATCCCGGCTGCGTCAGCTCACGCGCCCTGTTTCTCCCAGCGGCCGGACGCGGCCTGGCGCCAGTATGTGACTGGGCAGCCGGCGGCCTTCGCCGCTTGCCATTGCCTGCGGGCTATTGTCGTCGCCTCACTGTCATTGCCATCGAAAAGGTAAACAAGGCGGGCAATATCATCGAAGCTCGCAGCCTCGGCGCCGTCGACGACGAAGCGCACACCCGCATTGTTTGGATTTCCAGCGCCTGTCGTGAGGAAGATCGGCTGCTCGGCTTCGTTGCCGTCGCGTGCTGTGCCGTGGGGCAAGAAGCTTTGCTCGGTGTATGTCCAGAGGGCGAGGTCAAGGGCTTCAAGGCGCTCCTCACTGCCGGCCTGCACGACCGCACGCCAGCCACGCTCAAGCGTTTTTTCGAGCAGGCTTGGAAGCACGCGCTCAAGCGGCTGCCGCTCGAGATGGTAAAAAAGCACCTCTGCTTTCCGCTGCATCACACGCTTTCGAAGAAATAAAAAAAAGGCACTTGAACCGGAGTGGCTGCTACCCTATCTCTCGCCGTCCGGAGTGTCGCCTTTACGGGTGACGCCTGTGCGGGCGGTGAGTTCGGTAGCATCTTCGGGTTCGCTGCCTTGCTCCCGCCCGCTGCTTTATCTGCCCTATTTTTCTTCCGCCCTATTGCTTGAGATATTTGCGGGGCACGAAGCCGTCATCGACAAGCGCGTCGAAGCATTTCGGAGTGAGCGATTTGCGCTTGCCCGCTTCCGTCATGCAGTCGTTGAGCTCAGGCGTGTTGACCGAGTAGGCCGGACAGAACCTCTTATAGTCGCCACGGCAGGCGTTTATTACCTTGTCGGTCACATCCTTGGCGCTGGCCTGGGCTGGACCCAAGAGGATGGAGCAAATGAGGGCGACGTAGGTTGCGATGGCGGTGGCTGAGAAGTGCGCAGCAGATCGTGACTTCGCCGCGCTCGTCGATCTCAAAGAGACGCTCATGAACTGATTTCCCTCATTCCACAGAGTTGCGAGTGGCGCCGTGCAACATTCGACAGCGGAAGATAACGTCTCCGCGTTGGGATTTCCAGTCTGGGCCTGTATCTCGCGGTGGGCAGAGCAGCGCATGAGCTGCAATCAGTTCTCCATTCGCTGGCGTCCTGATCGCGAAGCTCGTCACCATTAGCAGCACGCTCCAAGCGAACTTCGCAATCACCGCGCTAGATGCGCGCTACGGCTAGCTGCGCTCTCGCTTGGCGGCGAATGGATTTTCGCCCTTTCTCAGATTAAAGCGGATCGGCACGCCCGGAAGATCAAACGCTTCCCGCAAGCTGTTGGTCAGGTATTTCATGTAGCTCTTCGGCAAGTCTCCGGGCTTCGAACAAAATGCAACGAAGGTGGGTGGCCGCGTCGAGGGCTGCGTGATGTAGCGCAGCTTGATGCGACGTCCGGAGCTCGCGGGCGGCGAGTGGCGCGCCAGAGCTTCGGCAAGCCAGCGATTGAGCTTCGGCGTCGGCACACGGCGGTTCCAATGCTCTGACGCCTTGAAGATGGCGCGCATGAGCTTGTCCATGCCTTTTTCGCCGATGGCTGAAATCGGAATAATGGCGACGCCAGGGACCTGGGCGAGCCCGTCCGTCACCTTGGCGATGAGATCGCGCAGGAACTTCTGCTTTTCTTCGATCAGGTCCCATTTATTGAGTGCGATGACGAGCGCACGGCCTTCGTCCACCACATGCGAGCCAATGGTCAGATCCTGATGCTCGAGCGGGCGCTCGGCATCAAGCAAAAGAACGACGACCTCGGCGAAGCGGATGGCGCGGATGGTGTCGCTGGTCGAGAGCTTCTCGGCGAGCTCGGTGACCTTCGCCTTGCGTCTCAGTCCCGCCGTGTCGAAGAGTTTGATCTCTCGTCCTTCGAACGTGAGGTCGCTCGCGACGGCATCGCGCGTGAGGCCCGGCTCGGGGCCTGTGATCATGCGATCCTCGCCGAGCAGCGCGTTGACCAGCGTTGACTTGCCGGCGTTAGGGCGACCTACGATCGCGACGCGGAGCGGGCGATGAGCTTGCTCTGGCTCGGCCTCGGCGTCGCCGCCGTCGGCGTCGCGGCGTTTTTTCTGCTGCTTCGATTCAAGGCCGAGGGCGGCAAGGACGTCGCGCTCGAGGTCGCCGAGGCCGAGGCCGTGCTCGGCCGAGATGGAGACTGGCTCGCCGAGCCCGAGCTTGAAGGCCTCGTAGAAGCCATCGTCGGAGGAGCGGCCTTCGCATTTGTTGGCGACGAGGACGACGGGGCTTCCCGAGGCGCGCACCGTGCGAGCGAAGATCTCGTCGGTTGCGGTGACGCCGTCGCGCGCGTCGATGACGAAGAGCACGAGATCGGCAGTATTGATGGCGGATTCCGACTGCTGGCGCATGCGATCGGCGATGGAGCCGCGGGCGGCGTCCTCGAGGCCCGCGGTGTCGACGATGGCGAGCTGATGACCGCCGAACTCGGCTGTGCCTTCGCGGCGATCTCGCGTCAGACCAGGGAGGTCCGAGACGAGCGCTGAGCGTGTTCCGGTCAGGCGATTGAACAGGGTCGATTTGCCGACGTTGGGCCGGCCTACAATAGCGATTTTCGGCGACATGATCTTTTTCTTTGCTAGCCGCGCTTATGCCCCGAATTTCTCGAGAATGCAAAGGCTGCGGCCGGACAGGTCCGGCTCGAGGACTTGGTTCGGGTCCGGAAGCGACATGCCCGGGATAGTTAATGCGGCCCGCCTAGTCCGATCAAAGGCGATCGCAAGTGCGATCGGTTGATCGGATGAGACTCTAGTTGTAGGCGATAAGGGCCGCGTTGTCTGTCAGGATGAAAAGCCGGCCTTGAGCCACGATCGGGGCGATGTAGACTGGGTCGCCGACGTCGAGCTGGCCGGTGACGCGCCCTGTCGATGGGTCTACACCCACGAGCAGGCCTTTGTTGGAGGCGAGCCATAGCGTTCCGCCGGCCAGCACCGGGCCCGACCAATTGCTGGCGCCGGGAAGCTTCGCGGTCCATTGCAACTTGCCGTCGCGTCGATTGACGGCCATGAGCTGGCCCGTCGTGTCGACGACAAAAACAGATTCGCCCGCAACCCAGGGCGTCTGAGTCCCCGGGACATTCAAGGACCAAAGGCGTTCACCCGTCGCGGCTTTTGTCGCGACCATGCGGCCGCCATGGCCAACTGCGAAAACGGTGCCGCTGTCAATCGCCGGGCGTGCTGCATCGCTCAGCGAGGCGAGCTGAGAGGTGGTGCGGGTGCGCGAGAGACTTTCGGACCACAACGCCGAGCCATCTGATGCGCGCAGCGCGACAAGGTCTCCAGTGGAGTAGGGAACAACGACAAGGTCGCCTTCGACGGCTGGGCTCGCGTTGAGCCCCAGGCTCGCCTGCTGCGGAAGGCCGCGGACCGCCCATAGCTCGGCTCCGTCGGTGCCCGAATAACAGAAGAGGCGGCCCTCGGTCGTAACGACGTAGAGCCGGTCGCCGGTCGCCGTAGGTGATTGGCGGATCGGCACGCCGAGGGATTTCTCCCAGACGCGGTTCCCCGTCGCGGGATCGAGCGCAATGACTGTGCCGTAGCCGCTGACGGCGAAGATGCGACCCCCATCTGCGGCAAGCCCGCCGCCGTAGCCGCCGCCGTCGGCGCCGCCGAGCGAAAGGAGGTTCGAGGTGTCGAATATACTGCTGGTGGTATTGGCGGCGGTCGCCGGTTGAAGGCCCGCGCGCCAGACTGACGATCCGCCAGAGAGAGAAAACGCTGTCACGACGCCGTCGGCGTCCAGCGTATAGATCCGCCCGTCGTAGACGATGGGGCTTGCCGTCACGCGGCCCGATTTGCTCGAGCCCTTGCCCGCGCTGGCTTTCCAGGTCTGGCGTACGGTGCCTGTTAGCTGCAAATGTCCGGGGGCGTTGTTGGCCGCGCCGCCCGGCTGGGTCCAGCTATCGTTCAGGACGGCTGCGGGAAGCGCGATCGGACTGGAGCCGTCCGCGAGCTCGCCAGCCAATTTTTCCTGCGTTGGAATGACAGCGATACGCTTGCCAGGGAGGGGTGGAACCTTCTCCTTGAAGGGGTTCAAGTCGGTGGCTTTGGGAAGGCTCGGAAGGCTGTCGGAGCAGCCGGATAGGGCCGCCACGACCGTAAGGCCAAGAGCGAGTGCTCGTAAGCTAGGTGCCGCTCCATGGCTCTTGATCCTGAGGCCAAAGGGCCTGGGGTTCATGCGCCTCTTCTTCTTGCCCTCCGGCATGCGGGACCCTTCTCAGGTTTAGTTCACCGGTGCGGACTTTGCATCGCCCGGAGTCGGGGCTTGCGTTTGGTCCGGCGCTGCCGCAGCCGGTGCCTTTGCGCTTGCCAAGTCCGCGGTCGCGATGGTGTCCATCAAGCGTCGAATGCGTTCGGCTGCACTCTGAGGGAGGAGAGGATCAGAAAGAAGCGGTGAAAGAGTGGCACGCGCTTCCGCTAATTTTCCGGCCTTCACTGCTGCGGTGCCGACGTATTCCTTTGCAAGGTAGTGCCAAGGGTTGTCATCGCCCATGAGAGGCTTGAGCCGATTCTGTATCTCCGTAAAGTCCGCCTCGCCGAGCCGAATTGCGGCGGCCTGAAGCGCTGCGAACCCTGATAAAAAGCGATCGGCTCTGCTGTCGCGAGCGAGCTTCTCGAAGGCTGCAAGGGCTTCTCCGCGCTTGCCGGCTTTGAGGTCCGCAGCGGCGAGGGAGAGCTCGGCGAGCGCTGCGTAACCCTTGGGGCCGGATGCGGCAATCGTCGCCAAAGCTTTGACGGAGTCGTCCGTCTTACCGCTGCTCGCCAAATCAATGGCTGCTTCGAAGCTTGTGCCTGCTGCTTGGGCTGAGGCAAGCTTCTGCACCTCCCAATACTTATAGCCGCCGACCACGGCGACGATCAAAGCTGCTCCAGAAAGAACATATATTCCGTAGCGATCCCATAGCTTTGCGTATTGTTCTCGGCGCAGCTCCTCATCTACTTCGCGAAATAGGGAGTCGTTATTGTCGACCATTGCCTTTGTCCCGGCTTGTGCTTACGTGCGGCCTCCTGCCATCAGGCGCAGGCCGTATTCGGTCGACTAGATAGCCCGCCACCCAGGTCGAGCGCAAATAGGGCGTTCTTTCGCATCGCGATGTGGTGAAGATGGCGGTCAAGTGCCCTGTGTTTTCGGCTTTTTCGTGGCTCGGCCGTGTGGCGCAGCTGCAGCTTGCGCAGCACCCGGTGGGGGGGCGTCGTCCTCCTTCATGGCGTAGCTATGCTCGGGAGCGGGAAATTGCTTGGTGCGTACTGCCTCGGCGTAGCTCCTGATGGCGCCTTCGATGGCCGCGCCGATGGAGCCAAACTCCTTGACGAACTTCGGCACGCGCGGCGACAGTCCGAGCATATCCTCCATCACCAGAATTTGTCCGTCGCAGGCCGATGACGCGCCGATGCCAATGGTGGGGATGTCGATGGACGCCGTAATTCTCGCTGCGAGTGGGGCTGCAATGGCTTCGAGGACGACGGCAAAGGCTCCGGCCTCGGCAACGGCGCGCGCGTCCTCCTCGAGGGCCGCCCATTCCTCGCGCACGCGGCCCTGAGTCTTGAAGCCGCCGAGGACCTTTACGGATTGGGGGGTGAGGCCGACGTGAGCCATCACCGGAATGCCACGCTCGACGAGATAGCGTGTGGTTTCGGCCATGCGCCTGCCGCCTTCGAGCTTTACGGCGCCACAGTCGGTTTCTTTCATCACACGCGCGGCGTTGCGGAAGGCCTGCGAAGGGCTTTCCTCATAGGTGCTGAATGGCATGTCGACGACTACGAGCGCCCGCTTTGCGCCGCGAACAACGGCGCGCCCGTGCATGATCATCAGCTCGAGCGGCACAGGCACGGTGGTCTCGTAGCCATGCATCACCATGCCAAGGCTATCGCCGACAAGGAGAAAATCGCAATACTTGTCGGCGATCGCGGCTGTGTGGGCATGATAGGACGTTAGCGCAATGATCGGCCTCTCGCCCTTCATGGCCGTGATGTTCGGGGCCATCAGCCGGCCGGATGTCGCGTGCAGTGACATGATTGGTGTCGTTTCCTCATCGTGCGGGACAGTGGCGGAGCCTAATCCCCACCTGCTCGAGGCGCCAGTGCCGCCTCAATGCATTGTCAATCACTGAACGTTGAACTTGAGCCACATTGCGACGGCAGACTTGGAAGTACTCTTAGTCTTGAATTGCGGCGCGCCGCTGCGCTCTGCTAACTATAAGTTAGGCGACGCCCGCTAGACCTTGTCATTGCTTGCCTTTTGCAAATGATTCTTGGGTGGGGATTTTCGTGTCTTCTATCAGCAACATGCGATCCCCAGCGGGGACTGATTGTGCGCGCTTTCGTGCATGCCATTGGGCGGCGCGAGGTCTTGCGCTCATCGTCTCGAGCCTTCTCGTCCTGGGCGGGCCGGGGGCCACAACGGTATGTGCGCAAGGGCTCTTCGGCTCTCTCGACGCGCCGGGCGGAAAACAGCGGAAGCAAAGACGGGTGCGCCCTGCGTCGACTGGCCCCGAGCGCGTCGCGAAGGCCGACAGCGTTACCAAGGTCAAAGAAGCCGAGGCAAGACCAGCTGGCCCGTTGCTGATCAGCGTATCGCTGGCGCGTCAACGGCTCACGGTTTTCGATGCGAACGGGCCGATCGCCGAGTCGCCCATCTCATCCGGTCGTATCGGGTATGCGACGCCCACCGGTATTTTCACGATCCTCGAGAAGAACAAGATTCACCACTCGAACCTCTACTCAGGCGCGCCAATGCCCAACATGCAGCGCCTAACCTGGTCGGGTGTTGCCCTGCATGCCGGCGCTTTGCCAGGCTATCCCGCGTCGCACGGCTGCATTCGCCTGCCGCACGGCTTCTCGCAGAAGCTTTTTGGCATGACCAAGATGGGCGCACGCGTGATCGTCTCGCGTGAGCCGGTCGCGCCGGCGGCGTTCACTCATGATCAGCTTTTTGCGGCTTTTCCGCCGGAGAACGAGCTCAAGAGCGCGTCGAATGCCGGCAGTGCGGTGCAAGTCGCCGCCAATACAACGGCGTTGGAGAGTGGCGGCGACGTGGGTGCAGCTTCGATTGGTCTTGGTGCTGCCGCGGCGGTAGACGGCGCGATGAAGGCCGAGCCTGCGAAGCTCTCATTTCAGGAGCGACGCCGGAAGGAAGCCGAGGAGCTTACGGCTGCGATCCGCACGGCCGGATACCGAAAACTCGAAGCGTCCGTCTTTCTCGCGAGTGCAGCGAGAGAGGCAGAGCGGGCGCGCGTGCCTTACAACAAGGCCCGCGTCGAAAACCTTCGGTTGACGCAGGACTCGCGGCAGGCCCTCGCGCAGAAGGACGATGCGTATCAAGATCTTGCGAACTTCAATCGCAAGATCGAGGGCAGCAAGACGGCCGACAGCGACGCAAATATCCAAGAAAAAAAGCGCGCGCTCGAGGACAAGGCTGCGGCGGCTGCAGATGCGGCCGATCTTGCCGATGATGCATTGAAGACGGCAATCGAGGCGATGAAAGTCGTGGAGGATGCCTCGCTCCAAGCCGAGCGCAAGCGCCGTTTGGCGCTCAGTACTTATTCGATAGCCTTGGCCGAGCTTTCAGCGTCTCTCAAGAAGGAGCAGGACATGAAGCGGCGCGAAGCAAAGCGTGCGCTGCCTGTCTCGGTCTTCATCAGCCGCAAGACGCAACGGCTTTACGTTCGCCAGGGCTTTGAGCCCATTCTCGACGCTGCTGTAACCTTCGATCGGCCAGAGGAACCCGTCGGTACGCATGTGCTGACGGCACTCGACTACGGGACGAACAAGACGAAACTGACGTGGAGCGCCGTCTCGGTGCAGAGCGGCGCCGGCAAGAGCGACAAGACGCTATCGCGCAAGGAACGCGGCGAGGTTGCCGCTGCTGCCGCGGCACCTGCGTCAGCGCTGACGGCTACTGCGGCTCTCGATCGCATCAAAATCCCGGACGAGGCGCGCGAGCAGATCGTCGATCTCATGAAGCCTGGCTCATCGGTGGTGATCTCCGACAACGGCATCAGCGGCGAGACGGGCGAGTACACGGATTTTATCGTGCTGACGCGCTGATCATCAGCCGGGCAAACGAAGCTTTTTTTCGGGCGGCGAGACAAGGACTTCGACGCGGTCGCCGATGCGGAGGTAGCCTTCTTCGAGCACACGGCAGCAGATTCCGCCGCGCCAGTCTGGGTGCAGAGCCTTGAGAAGGCCCTTGCGGGCCTCTTCCATGCGGCCGCAGGGTTGTGTCGGGTAGGTTACCTCGAGCAGCAGGGGGCCGATGCGGACAACGCCGCCACGGGCTCGCGGCAGCTCGACGCCCTCAACGAACAGGTTGGCGCGGCGCACGGTCCAGGGCAGGTCGACCGGACCAGCCGCCGGGTCGAGTTCGGATAGCGCACGCTCCCAGGCCTCCCGAGCCAGCACTGTTATGCGCCGGAGATTGAACTTCGGCCCTTTGTGGTCGCCCTCGAGCCCGCCGTTCAGCGAGACGAGCCCCTCGGCGATCTCCTCCATGGGCGCGAGGCGAGCCGGGCGCCGGGCTATGCCGATGAGCCTGCCTTCATTCTCGGCCATCAGGCAGCGAAGCTCGCCTTGACGATCGGCACGCCGATGAGCGCTGCGTGACCCCAGAACATCATGAAAGCGTAAAGGGCGACGCCAAGCACAACCACGATGACATCGTTCATCGGGCCTGCGGTACGGGCGCCGAGAGGACCGCTCGCGCCGCGACGCTTAACCGAGATGCGGTCGAAGACGGCGTAGGCGAGGAAGGAGCCGAAGAGCAGGATAGAGCCAAGGTCGCCGTTGACGAGCAGGTGGGCTAAGGCCCAGAGTTTGATGGCGACCAGCATCGGGTGCTTTGAGGCGGTGCGGATACGCGACGGGACTTGCGACGCGACGAGCAGGATCAGCGCCGGGAGCATGAGCAGGAAGGCGATGTGGCGCGTCCAGGCGGGCGGGTCCCAAATAAGCTCGTTTTTGCCAGGCATGATCTGCAGCTTGTGGTAGCCCATGACGATAAGCACGAGACCGGCAAGCGAGACCAGCGAGAAGACCGCCTTATAGGCGTTCTCGCCGAAACGAGCGGCGAGCCCCTGGCGCAGCGATGGAGACGCCGGCACGAGATGCACGGCGAAAAATAGAACGAGACCCAAGATCAGCGGCAGCATGTTCCTCAATCCTCCGTGCCAGATGCAGGATTTATCGCATCGGTCCTAAATCGGTCAGCATCTCAGCCTATTCTTGTGACCGAACGTCAAGCTCTGCTTCGGTTCTTTAGCACAATCTCATTCGAAGGGAGCGGGTTAGAGAGAGAGGCTTGCGGGTGGAAGCGATCGAAGACCGCGTCCGTTCTCTGGGCGGCGCCAAACACGGTGGAGGTCAGCGCTCGCGTCGCCGGCGATCGCTTGCGGCTGCCCTAGGGGAAGCCGGATTGGGCGGCACGCCTGTCGTCGTGCGCGAGGAGCCCCGCTCGGCTGGGCCACAGACGACACTCAAGGTTACCCGCGGGCCGGACCGCGGCCTCGTCGCGATCGCGGTCGCCCAGCATTCGGTCGTTCCTCATTATGAGGAGATGGGCGGCGTCTTCGAGGAGGTCGCCAGTCCTTCCGGGCACTCGGCGGTGGGCGCCGGCGAGTTCGTCGTGCCGCCGTGGCTCAGGATGAAGCGGCGGGCGCGACTGAGATCGCGGCTCACCAATGCTGCTGCCTGGTTCGCGACACTGATGTTTACAGCCGGCGTGCTGTCCGGCGGGGCTTATCTGCTCGCGTCGCATCCCGGGCCGGCACTCAGGGCGTCACCCGTTCTGGCTCGCTAGTGTTGCGAACCTAGCAGATGGTTCCCCCCTTTCCATGGCCGGGCTCATGCTGGAAGCGTGTCTTCGACACGACACCCGGCCATCCAGGGCCAAGCCCACAAACGCTGCTACAAGCGGCCCCTGGATGGCCGCCGTCCGCGCGGAGCGCGGCTGCGCCGCGACGGGCGGCCATGACGGGGGAGTGGGGAACCAAGCGTCAGCTCCAGAACACTAGGGACTCAGTCGCTCACCTCGTTCAATTGCACTTGTTGAAGAACCCTTGGGAGTGTTGCCGGCCGTCGCCGCTGGGTCGAGGCGAATCAGGGTATCCGGGACGCTGATGTTCAAACGAGAACCGGCGCTTTTCGATGAATCCCACGTTCAAACCGCTTAATGTTGAGCCGCAGCGTCAGGTGCCGCCGCGCGACTTGCGTGTCGTGCCCGTCCTGCCGGATCCTCGGGCGGCGGATCAGCTTGCCAAGACGATGCGGATCGTGAAGGCGTCGCGCTTCAACGCGGCGGATCGGCTCGAGGCCAAGCAAGCCGCCTCGCTTTTCACGCAATCGATGGTGGCGCTGTACTTCGTCGGGCTCGCGGTTTGGCAGGCCGTCTACATCGGGCAAATCGTCGAGCCGACGAACCGGCTGGTGACCTTCATCCAGATCGTGTCGTCGGTGTTCACGCTAATGCTCGGGCTGCTCGAGGCGATGAACGACTACAAGATGAAGGCGCATCACCTGCACAATTGCGCGCTCGCCGTCTCGGAGCTGGCGCAGGAGCTTTCGATCGAGCGACCCTCTGATCCACGAGCGGTGCAGGATTTCCGGCGGCGCTATAACGAGATCCTGAAGGCGTGCCCGGTCAACCACGCGAGGATCGACTATTTACGGGCCAAGATGGGCGATGGGCAGAGCGGCCGGGCAGCGGCGCTGCTTTGGGCGCGCCACCTGGTCGACGTTTACGGCCACTACGTTCTCTTCCTCGCAGTGCCGCCGATGCTGTGGCTGCTGCACGGGTGAGGCGTTGCCGAGTGGGAGGGGGCGTGGGAGGCTGGTGAGGCATTCGTATTCGTGGGGCTGGGCAGCGGCCGGTGGGGGGTAGGAGGAGGCACCTGATCATCAGAGAATCGAAGTATCTTACTGGTTCAGCAATATGGTCTTGAGAATGGCCGACAGAATTTCTCCAATCGTTTTCCTCTTTGACGCCGATGCGGATGACGTCTCGTCGTGCTACGGCGATTATTTCAATCAGGCGTTTCTGCGGGCACTCTCACACTGCGATCCGCTAGGACGCACGAATACCGCAGTGCGCCTCGGCGACGTTATGGTTTCAAGTCTTGCTCGTCGAGTGTCGCAGGTTTCGGCGTCCGATAGAGGTACGCAGAGAACGGACACCTGCGATGAAGGGATTTATCAAACGATAGTCTGGGACTTGGTCGACGCGCTTACTCAGCAGTGGCATACCGTAAACTTAGACGCTTTTCCGCTCCAGCTTGCGCGTAGAAACACGCACTGCATTTTTCTTTCTACGTTCAACCCTGACTTTAGCGCTCCCGTAGATCAAAAGCTACGACGCACTCGCGGATACCTCGGGGCCATATATCTGGACTTTGGGAATCCAATACAACGGACTTTGTTTTATGAATTGCTCATCGATATCGCCGTTATCGTGGGCGGTCAGGTCGTGGTCGAGCTAAGTTTCGAAGGTTATCCAGAATCGCTTTTTTCGGGCTCTGATAAATTCAAGCCACGGGGCGAAAAACGCGTTGCTTGCGGCGAATTATCCCGCCATCGGCCGCCTCTGCAGTACACAGGGGACGTGTCAGAGCGCGGAGAGATCTCTCTCAACCTCTATCGTGGAAAGAGCGAACTCTGCCTACAAGAACGAGTGACCACGGCTCTCGCTCATATGGATCGGGCAAACCACGCGCAGCCGTATTCTTTTACCGTCACTGAAGACGCGCGAAATCCGCTGGAAGCCGATCTTACGGAGACCAAATTCGTAAAATATCTTCTGAGCAAGGAGCACGAGCACGGAAGGCATAAGGCTAAGTTCTACGCCGAAGCGCTCGGCATAGGCCCGGAGGACTGGCGCTATCTGGCGGCGCAGTTTCATGACGGCCTAAAACAAGCCGAGTTGAAGGAGTTTCAAATAAAGAGTTTTCCTGGAGGTTTTAAAGTGAGCTTCAATGCGGTCGTGCCTGTCAAAGGTTTAAATGACCGAATTGTCGATATAGATACTAATTGGATAATGGAACCAGGAAAGCAACCTCGCCTTTCGACGGCTATTCCGGCGAAACGTCGCGATTGTAACCGCGGCGATGTCGGACCTGTTGCGGTTGTGTCGAGAAGTCTCCGTGGCAATGAGCGGTGGGTCGCAATCTTTGAGATGGCGTCTCAAGCGGGGAGGGAGGCTGCACGCGCTGCAATACCCACCCCCATGAAAGTTGAAGGTTTCCCGGTGATATTCGAGGGAGAGTGCGGCTTTGCCAGGGTACGAATGAAGGACGGACGCCACAGCTTCGCGAAATGGTTGATTGCGCACGGTCATGCATATCACCGCTATCGGTCTGGTACGCAAATTTTTGCAGACGTAGATAGCCAGTCGATTGAACGGGCAACGGCCTACGCGAAAGCGTTCGCTCGGATTCTTCTCCACAACGGTATTCCCTGCGAAGTGCAGTCGCGTCTGGATTAATCTCAGATAAGGGGAGCTTCCCCTTGCCGCGTGTGAAAGGACGCGCGGCGATCGGAGCGCAGTCTACAAATTCCCCTTGCGCTGCTGGATCATCATGTAGGTGTCGCTCGTGTGCTCGGAGAGCTGGAACCAGAGGAATTCCTCGGCGCGAACGGCGGTCATGGCCTCGTAGGTCTTTTTGAACTGCGGGTTCTTCGCCGAGAGCTCCGTGTAAACCTCGGTCGAGGCCTTGAAGCAGGCGTCCAGCACGTCTTCGGAGAAGGGGCGCAGGATGGTTCCGTTCTTGACGAGACGGCGGAGGGCGGCCGGGTTCTGCATGTCGTAGCGGGCCATCATGACTGTGCTGGCCGTTTGCGAGGCGCTTCTCACGATCGCCTGATAGGGCTTCGGCAGGCTGTTCCACTTGTCGAGATTGAAGAAGAAGTGCAGCATCGCCTGGCCTTCCCACCAACCAGGATAATAGTAATAGGGGGCGACGCGATAGAAGCCGAGCTTCTCGTCGTCGTAGGGGCCGACCCATTCGGCTGCGTCGATGGTGCCCTTTTCGAGCGCGAGGTAGATCTCACCGCCGGCAATTTGCTGAGGCACGGCGCCGAGCCTCGACATGACTGCGCCGCCGAACCCGCCGATGCGGATCTTGAGGCCTTTCCAGTCGTCCGCCGTCTTGATCTCCTTGCGGTACCAGCCGCCCATCTGAGCGCCGGAGTTGCCACTCGGCAGGCCGAAAACATTATAGCGCTGGTAGAACTCGTTCATCAGCTCGATGCCGCCGCCTTCGTACATCCAGGCGTTCTGCATGCGGCAGTTGAGGGCGAACGGGACGCCGGTTGCCAGGGCAAACGTCGGGTCTTTGCCCCAGTAGTAATAGGACGCCGTGTGGCAGGCCTCGACCGTGCCATCGGAGACGGCGTCGGCGGCCATCAGGCCACCCACGATCTCGCCTGCGCCAAAGACCTGGATCTGAAAGCGGCCGTCGGTCATCTCGCCGACGATCTTGGCGAAGACGTCGGCAGCGCCGTGCAGGGTGTCCAGCGATTTCGGGAAGCTCGAGGTCATGCGCCAGCGCAGCACGGGCGCACTCTCAGCGATGGCGGGCGAGGCAATTGCGGCGGCCGCGGTGGCGCCTGTTCCGGCCGCGCTCGCCGTTTTCAGGAACTTGCGGCGGTTGAGTTTGGTCACGGCTGGCTCCCCTTGGATTGGCGGGCCGGACTATAGCCAGTCGATAGTCGGCGCACAAACGCGAGGTCGGGCTGCCGTGCTAGGATTTGTGTGTAGTGGCTCGGGGGTGAAACGATGCTTGGAATGGGAAGATGATGACGCGTGATCGCGTGGCTGGTCTTTTGCTGGCGGGTGGGCAGAGCCGGCGCATGCGAGGCGGCGACAAGGCGCTCGCGGAGCTCGGCGGGCGGTCGATGCTGGCGCACGTGATGGCGCGGATGCAAAGCCAGGTTTCCAGCATGGTGCTGAGCACCAATGGCGATCCGGCGCCGTTTGCGGGGTTTGGGCTACCGATTGTTGCCGATGCGGTGGGAGGTTTCCAGGGGCCATTGGCGGGCGTCCTTGCGGGGTTGCGCTGGGCCGGAGCGCATGCGCCGGAGGTCAGCCATATCGTCAGCGTTTCGACGGACGCGCCGTTCCTGCCGCGGGACCTGGTGGGGCAATTCATTCAAATTGCAGGTGATGATCTCGTCGCTAAGCCCAGCCGGAACAGAGTGGTCGTCGCCGCTTCGGGGGGGCGCGTGCACCCGGTCATCGCGCTTTGGCCGGTGGCGCTCGCAGACGAGATCGAGGCGGCTCTAGGGCGTAGCGAGAACAAGGTGCAGGTGCTGCAGGAGCGCTTTGGCGTCGCGGTCGTCGAGTATGCCTTCAAGCGTTTCGGCTGCGAGCTTGTCGACCCGTTCTTCAACGTGAATACGCCGGAGGAGTTAGAGGAGGCTCGAGGGATCATCGCCAAGGCGGAGCCGCTGGTGATGGGCATCGCAGGGTGGAAGAATTCCGGCAAGACGACGCTCGTCGTTGGGCTCACCGAGGAGCTGACACGGCGGGGGCTTCGCGTCGCGACCGTCAAGCATTCCCACCACGAGATCGTCGGGCTTGGTGAGGATACGGACACGGCGCGGCATCTGCGTGCCGGTGCCGTCGCGACGGCACTCGTGACGCCCTCTTGCTCAGGCGTGCTGCCGGAGCTGCATGAGGGGCCGGAGCCGGAGCTTGGGAAGGCGCTGTCGTGGCTTCGTGACGCGGATCTCGTGCTCGTCGAGGGCTACAAGCGCGCGGCCATTCGCAAGATCGAGCTGCGGCGCAGGGGCTCCGTGGAGCCGGGGCTCGCGGAAACCGACCAGCTCGTGATTGCGATTGCCGCGGATCATGAGGTGCCCTGGGCTCGGGTGCCGGTCTTCGATCTCGATGATATTCGAGGTCTGGCGGATCTCATCATGGGTCTTATGGAGAATTGATGCGGCTTTGCCTGTGCTTCCTCGTGATTTGTCTTGTGCCAACGGCCGCGGCGGCGGGCGATCCGAAAGTGCCTTCTGGGCGGGATCCAGGCGGGGTGGCCGTTGCAATGCTTACGGCCGGGATCGACTACATGCGGGCGGAGGTCGCCCGCGTGCTGGCGCGCGATGGTGAGGGGGAGCTCATCGGCTGGGATTTTGTCGACGGCGATCCGCGGCCGTACGCTGCGGACGACCCGCGCGATGGGACCCTTGCAAGCGTGATCGGTGCCGACGGTGGCGCGCGGATCGTGCCGGTTCGGGTGAGCCTCAGCGAGCCCGGGTCGCTCGCGCGTGGGATCGGGTTCGTCGCGCGCACCGAGGCGCGCATTGTTGTCGTGCCGATGGAGAGCGGCCTCGCCAAGGACTGGGAGGCGTTCTCGGCTGCGGCCCGGCATTTCAGCGGGTTGCTCTTCGTGCTGGTGACGGCAGACGGAACTGGGTTTCCGACGCGGCTGAAGCTCGAGAACTCAATCGCGATTTCGAATGGCGCCGCGGCTGAGGTGAGCTTGTCTCAGCGCGACGCAGCGACCGCTGCCGCCGAAACGGTGCGGCGCGTGCTTGCGTGCGGAGCCGTCCTACTCAATGGGGCGAGCGGCGCCCAGATGAAGCGCGACGTCCTTTTGCTGTTAAGCCATCCGCTTGGCGGAGCGGGGGCACGGGCGCCGGCCTGTGATGGTCAGGGCACCGGTCAGGGCAAGCGCTAAGGCCAGCGGGAACATTTGGAAGCGGGGCACTGCCTGGAGGCGAGGCACTGGCGCCGTCAGACGTTGCTGCTCGGGTTTTTCGAGCCGCAGAAGCCTGCCGCGCACCTCACCCGCGGTGGTGGGTGAGGTGGCGGCTACCAGGGCGAGCAGGGCAACAACGTAACTGCAACGCATGGGATTTGCTCCGATGCGCGGAGCTTTAACGGAAAAGCACCAGCGCTTTCTCAGCAGTCTTCATGACGCCCCAAGCAAGCGGCACGCCAACCAGCAGCCAGAAGGCGGCTGCCTTGAGATCGAGGCCGCCTTTACCGATGCCGAACGAGCCCGAGGTGGCCACAGCGCCTGCGGCCCGAAGCTTGGCCTGCTCGGCCGCGACGTCGGCTTCGCTCATGTGCCATTTCGGGTCGACCGGGCGGACGAGCAGGTTGGCGATAAAGCCCACGACCAGCAAACCTGCAAGCGTGTAGAAAATGGGCCCGTAGACCTGATCGGGCGGTATGCCCTCGGCGAGGCGGGTGTCGTGGAAGTAGTTGACGATAACCGGCCCCAGGATGCCGGCCGTCGACCACGCCGTCAGCAGCCGCCCATGGATCGCGCCCACGAACTGCGTGCCGAAGATGTCGGCCAAGTAGGCCGGGATGGTCGCAAAGCCGCCGCCGTACATTGAGGCGATGATGCAGAAGCAGAGAACGAACAACCCGAGTGACTTCCAGTCGGCAGCGTAAGCGGCGGTGACGTACATTGCGGCGCCGAGGGTGAAGAATATGAAGTACGTGACCTTGCGGCCGAAGTAATCGGACGACGAAGCCCAGGCGAAGCGCCCGAAGATATTGAGAAGCGAGATCAAACCGACGAAGCCGGCGCCGACGGCCGCTGCGGATGCGGCAAGGGCTGCATCCTTCTTGATGTCCGGGTAGCTTAGTGCCGATTGCTCGATGAGCTTGCCGCCGAAGGTTTCCTGCAACATGGGCGAAGCTGCCCCGATGATGCCGATGCCCGCAGACACGTTGAGGCAGAGCACCATCCAGAGCAGCCAGAACGACAGCGTCTTGTGGGCGTCGTCAAGGTGGACGTGGTTTGACGTAATCATCGCCTTCGTGTTGACCGGCGGCGTCCAGCTCTCCGGCTTCCAGCCGGCTGGCGGAAGTCGATAGCCGAAGGAGCCGATCAGCATGAATACCGTGTAGATGGCGGCCATGCTGAGAAAGGTCTGCCAGACGCCAGGATCGATCGGCGTCTTGTACTGGTTCATCAGGAGTGTGGCGAGCGGCGAGCCGATCATGGCGCCGCCGCCGAAGCCCATGATCGCCATGCCGGTGGCCATGCCGCGGCGATCGGGAAACCATTTGATGAGCGTCGAGACGGGCGAAATGTAACCGAGGCCGAGGCCAATGCCGCCGATCACACCCGAGCCGATCCACATCATCCAGAGCTGATGCGTGTAAACGCCGAGGGCCGCGAGCAGCAGGCCACCACACCAGCACAGCGTGGAGACGAGACCCGCCTTGCGCGGGCCAGCGCGTTCGAGCCAGCCGCCCCAGATAGCTGCCGAAACGCCGAGCAGGACAAAGAAGAACGTGTACATCCAGCCGAGATCGAACTGAGACCAGTTGCAGTCCGTGGCAGTTAGGGCACGGAGCGTACCTGTCGCCTTTTCAGCGAAGCTCACGGCCCCTGCGGAGCACTCCGCGATGGGCTTGCCGTCGGCGCCAGTGAGGGCGCCTTGCAGCGGTTTCCAGAATACCGAGAAGCCGTAAGCCATGCCGATGCAGAGATGGATGCAAAGCGCGGCCGGCGGCACCAGCCAGCGGTTAAATCCAGGCTTTGCGATGATGCGTTCGCGGTCCAGCAGACCCGGCATTGTGCTGCCGGCGGTTTCAGCCGTCGTGGTCATTGGTCGCGTCTCCCCCAAGTCGTCTTGTTTTCAGGGCTTTGCGCCCTTCCAATTGGTTTTTTCTAGGACTAGCCTCTGCGCGGCTGCATAACAAGACCTGGGGGCCACTAGGTTTTGAAAATTTGGCTCTGCCGGTCACTCAAACGTGATGCGGAAGACCTTTTGCTACAGTCGACTTGCCATATTGAACAACATGGGCCACGTCTTGTGACGATACCCCCAAATAACAGCGACCTCAGCCTTATGAACCTGCACCATCGCGCGCCAATACTTATCGATCCGTTTGGCCGCCACGTCAGCTACTTGCGCGTCTCGGTGACGGATCGCTGCGATTTTCGCTGCGTCTATTGCATGTCCGAGAATATGTCCTTCCTGCCGAAGAAGGACCTCTTGACGCTCGAGGAGCTGGACCGGCTGTGCTCCGCCTTCGTGGAGAAGGGCGTCAAGAAGATAAGGATCACCGGCGGAGAGCCGCTGGTGCGCAAGAACATCATGTGGCTATTCCGGGCACTGTCACGCCATCTCGAAAACGGCGCGCTTGAGGAAGTGACGCTGACGACGAACGGCAGCCAGCTTGCAAAGCACGCCGCCGATCTCATGGCGGCTGGTGTGCGGCGCATCAATGTCTCGATCGATACGCTCGATCCCATAAAATTCAAGGCCATCACGCGGTGGGGGGAGCTTTCGACGGTGCTCGAAGGCGTAGCGGCCGCGGAGAAAGCAGGGCTCAAGATCAAGATCAACGCGGTGGCACTCAAGGGCGTCAACGAAGGGGAGATCGGTGATCTCGTTGCCTTCGCACATGGCCGGGGCGCGGATCTGACACTGATTGAAACCATGCCGCTCGGGGACATCGAAGGCGATCGCACGGACCAATATCTGCCGCTGTCGATCGTACGGGCGCGACTCATGGACCGCTTCTCGCTCGAGGATGTCCCGTTCCGGACCGGCGGGCCGGCCCGCTATGTGCGGGTTAAGGAAACGGGCGGCAGGCTTGGCTTCATCACGCCGATGACGCATAACTTCTGCGAGAGCTGCAATCGCGTGCGGCTGACCTGCACGGGCATGCTCTATATGTGCCTCGGACAGGAGGATGCGGCCGACCTCAGGGCTCCACTCCGCGCCAGCGGCGACGATGCGCTGTTGCTCGCCGCCATCGACGAGGCGATTGCGCGCAAGCCAAAGGGGCATGATTTCGTCATCGACCGGCGCTCCAAGCGTCCGGCGGTCGCACGCCATATGAGCGTCACGGGTGGGTAATAGGCTCGCCGGGTGAGGCTGGCAAAGCCGGGGGGCCTATGTCGAGGGGATTGCTCAGGTACGCGCGGCTGACACGCAGTCAGCTCATTTTCTTTGCGCTGGCTTCCGCTGCGATCAACGGCGTCGTGACGGCGACCGTCGGGGCCTGGCTGGCACGGACCTATGCCATCCACCAGAGCCGGCGCCAATCCATCGAGAGCATCGCGCATCTTGTCTATGAGCGGCGGACACGTGCGGGCATGATCGCTTCGGCGATCCGGCGCGATGCGGATGTCGAGGAGGTTCGGCACCGCAAGCAGGCTTACGACGAAGCCTATGTCGACTGGAATAAGAACGTTATGCTCAATCTGTTCGCCATCCGAGAGGTGGCGGGCGATTTTAAGTTCTCGTCGCTCGAGCTGGTGTTCGAGAACCGCCTCGTGGATGCCATGGCAGACGTGGATCGTTGCATCACGAAGGCCTACGACAAGCGGATTGCCAACCAGGACGGCAAGGCCGTTCTCGAGCAATGCAAGATGCCGGTGCTGCACCAGTTCGTGCTCGATTGCGGCGCGACGTTCAGCAACGAGCTCTACAAGATGACGCAGCTCACGTTTATTCCCTTGAGCGGGCAGTTCAGCGAGACGAAGCGTCTGGCGGAGGAGCGGATCGACAAGGCTTGCTCCAAGCCTGCGGCGGCGAAGGCGGCCGAGCCGCCGGTCGCGAGCCCGCCGGCTGCGCCCGTGACCCAACCTGGAACCAGCTCGGAAGCCAAACCAGCGGCAGGCGATGGCGCGCCATCGCCAACGTCGCAATCGCCCGTTGCTACGCTACCTGCGGCACCTGTCGCACCTCAGGAAACACCAAAGGTCTCAGGCGGCCAGTAGCTCGCGCAGGGCCGCGCGGATCTGCTCCAGCGTGAACGGCTTTGCAATGAGGCCGAGCCGGGCTGGCTTCAGGACCTTGGCGCGATCGAGCTCTTCCGGGAAACCGGACATGAGCAGGATTTTGAGCTTTGGCGCGATCTCGATCGCTTTCGAGGCCAGCACAATGCCGTCGACGCCCGGCATGTGAATGTCCGAGACCAACGCATCGATCGAGGCATTGCCGGTCAAGGATTCAAGTGCTTCCGTCCCGTCCTGCGCAATGCGAACCACGTGGCCGTCCTGCTCGAGTGCGCGTCGCACCAGGTCACGCGTGGAGCTATCGTCGTCGGCTAAAAGTATGTGGGCCATGCTTCACCTCTTGTGCACGACGTATGCTGCTACTCCTTGATCACGCGGCCAACGAACGGCAGCTCGCGAAAGCGATGGGCGACGTCCATGCCGTAGCCGACAACGAATTCATCGCCGCATTCGAAGGCATGGAAATCGGATGCGACGCTGACGGCGCGCGGCACTTTCTTGTCGAGCAGCACGCAGGTGTGGATCGACTTGGCGCCGCGGGCTGAAAGCAGGTCCTTGGCAAAGACGAGGGTGCGGCCGGAATCCAGGACGTCGTCGACGATGATGACGTTGCGGTCTTCGACGCCAAGGTCCATATCGCGCAGTATCTCGACCTTGCCGGACGATGTCTTGCTCTTGCGGTAGCTAGACAGAGTCAGGAAATCGACCTCGGGCTCCATGCCTGCCTTGTAAAGGGCGCGGATCAGGTCCGCTGCAAAGACGAAACTGCCTTTCAAGATCGCCACGACGAGCGGCTGCTCCAAGCCGCGCGCTTTGATCTCGTCGGCAAGCTCGATCATACGAGCGGCGATTGCTTCCTCGGAAAAAATGACCCCGAGCTCGGTTCCACGGCGGGTCAACTGCTGCTGCGTCATGTCATCCCTGGTCTTGTGTCATCCCTGGTCTTCAGAGCATTTTCCAACTCTTATAGGTCCAGGTATCCAGTTATTGCGCGCGAAGTGCAAGTCTTGCGCGCAGCTTTCGCCAGGCCGTCACACGAGGCCGCCACATTCGTGACCGATTGATCCGCTGATTGATCCTTTGATTGATACTCAGCCAAGCTTCCCGCATATAGCGTCTGCGGGGAGGCTGGCTCTCCTCTTACTGGAGCGATGGGCGGCCCCGTGATTCGATTGACCAATGTTGGGCTCAAGTACGACCGTGGGCCCGAGATCCTGACCAATATCGATTTCCACCTCAGGCCGGGGTCGTTTCACTTCTTGACCGGACCCTCGGGTGCCGGCAAGACCTCCCTTCTGCGCCTGCTTTTCATGTCGATACATCCGACGCGTGGGCAGATCCATCTCTTCGACAAGGACGTGAGCCGCATCACGACCGGAAAACGCGCGCCCCTGCGGCGGCGCATCGGCATCGTGTTCCAGGATTTCCGCCTGCTCGAGCACATGACGACCTGGGAGAACGTAGCGCTGCCATTGCGCGTCATCGGCAAGCGTGTTGAGGATTACAAGGAGGACGTGACGGATCTCCTGCAATGGGTCGGTCTCGGCGATCGCATGCACGGCTATCCCTCCGTGCTGTCGGGCGGTGAGAAGCAACGCGCTGCCATTGCGCGCGCGGTGATCGGCAAGCCCGAGCTTCTCCTTGCCGACGAGCCGACCGGTAACGTCGACCCGCAAATGGCGAGGCGCCTCCTGAGGCTGTTCATCGAGCTCAATCGCCTCGGGACATCCGTCTTAATTGCGACCCACGACCATCAGCTGATGCGTCAGTTCAAGGCCCCACGATTGGAGTTGCACGACGGCCATGTCCGGATCGTTTGACAGACCAGAACGTCCGGGTGGGCGCCCGATGCAAGCAGCGGGCCCCCGTGTCACCGGATACGATCCTTATGGGGAGCCGGTAACGGGCGGTACGCCGGCACCGCGGCCGGAACCGTACGACTATCGCTCCGAGCGCACCTATGGAGAAACGGAGGTCGGCGAAGCTGAACCTACCGGGTATGGGTCGAGCTATGGCGCGGTCCAGGATCCCGGGATAATCGCGCCGGCGCGCAACGGAGGCCGCGGCAGCGGCATTGCGCCGATCGTACCGCAAGGCTCGGTAACCGGGCGATCGCTGACCCTCGTCATCACCATCATGTGCTTCCTTGCCTGCCTTACGGCGGGAGCTGTGTATATGATCCGACAGTCTGCCGAAGCTTGGCTCAAGGACATCGCCAGCGAGGTGACGGTCCAGGTCGAGCCAAGGGATAAGGTCGATACCGAGAAGTTGGTGCTCGACGTCGCGGCATTCCTCGGACGCCAGGCTGGGATCTCGAAGGTAAAGGCCCTCAGCCTCGAGGAATCGGCTGGCCTGCTCGAGCCGTGGCTCGGAAAGGGCGATGAGCTCAAAGCGCTTCCCGTGCCGCGGCTGATCGCGCTTGAGATCGACCGCGACACCGCGCCCAATCTCGATGCCATGCGAGTTGAGCTCGAACGCCAATTTGCCGGCGCGAGCCTCGACGACCATCGGCATTGGCAGCAGCAGATCCGCACGATCACGCGCAGCTTCGCGCTCGGCGGATTGGGAATTCTCGCGCTGGTCGCCGCGGCTACCATGGCGATCATCGTTTCGGCGACAAGAAGCTCGATGGCGTCGAACCGTGAGATCGTCGAGGTTCTGCATTTCGTCGGTGCGACCGACCGCTTTATCGCTCGAGAATTTGAGAAGCACTTTCTGAGGCTTGGTGTCAGGTCGGGGCTTGTCGGGGCAGGCTCTGCGCTGTTTGTCTTTGCAGCCATGCCAAGTGTCATGAGTTTGCTCGGTGGTGGCACGGTCACGCTCACCGAGCTGCACCGGCTGATCGGCAGCGGGTCCCTTGATCTCGCGGGCTATGTGCTCATGGGCATCGTCGTCGTGGTTGTTGCTGCACTCTGCATGTTGACCTCGCGCTATGGCGTGTTCAGGATTTTGAACAGCCGGAATTGATTTCGCGACCTGGGGCGGCGACCCGGGCCGAAAATTGCCCCGGAAATCTTTGCCGGTCGTCAATTATATTTCAGGCGCAATGTCGATAAGTGCTGCCACAGGGATTACCTAATCGGGTAGTCTGCTTCTGCGACGCAGTATGGAGGGAGCGGCGACGCTTCGCCCCAAATCGGATGGCTATGCGCACGAGACGCATCCTGATCGGCACCGTCGGCGCGATGCTTTGGCTTCTCGCGTTCGGCTTCCTATTGTTTGCAGCGTCGGTGATGCGTGATCCGGAGCGGCAGAATGCCAAGGCTGATGGTATTGTCGTATTGACCGGCGGGCAGACGCGCATCGCTGAGGCCGCGCGCCTGCTCGATGAGCATCGCGGCGAGCGGTTGCTGATTTCGGGCGTGAACCAGAAGACGGGGCGCCCCTCGCTGCTCAAGCTGTCGGGTCTCGAGGAAAAGAAGTTCGATTGCTGTGTCGATCTCGGCTACGCGGCTCTCGACACGGTCGGCAACGCGGCGGAAGCGCGCCGTTGGGCCGAGGCTCTGCGCTATAAAAAGCTCATCGTCGTCACGGCGAGCTATCATATGCCACGCAGCATTGCGGAGCTTGCCCGCGTGATGCCAGGGGTCGAGCTTATCCCCCATCCCGTTCTGCCCGAGGGTCTAAGGCGCACCGCCTGGTGGCTGGACCCGGTGGCGATGCGCGTTCTCGTCGCCGAGTACCTCAAATTTTTGCCGGCTGCGGCGAGGCTCGTTGTAGCGCGCGGCGTCTCGCCGTGGCATGGAACGCTGACGGCCTCGACCGTCGCGCCGCCGCATAAATCCTAAGCATCTACCTTTTGCTTTCTCATCCGTAAGCCGCTCGCTCTCATGCTGATAGTTCGCTCGATCGCTTTCGCCGTGGCCTTCTATGTCACGACGGCCCTTTTTCTGTTGCTCGGATCGTGGCTCTTTTTCGCGCCGCGCAGTTGGGCCATGGCCGGGCTCAAGGCGCATGCGATGGCTTCGCTCTGGCTGCTCAAACGCGTCGCTGGCACCGGCATCGAGGTTCGCGGGCTCGAGAAGCTACCGCGAGGGGCCTGCCTCGTCGTCTCGAAGCATCAATCGGCATGGGACACGTTTGCGCTCGTGCCGCTGTTTCGCGATCCGGCCATCGTGCTCAAGGACGAGCTCAAGTGGATTCCGTTCTACGGCTGGTTCTGCATCAAGTTCAAGCATATCCTGGTCAAGCGCGATAAGGCGTCCACTGCCTTGAAGGCCATGATCAGGGACGCACGCAATCGCGCCAGCCAGGGGCGTGAGGTCGTAATCTTCCCAGAGGGCACGCGGCAGGCGCCAGGCGCGCCGCCGGACTACAAGCCCGGCTACGTCGCGCTCTATGAGGGGCTCAATTTGCCCTGCGTGCCACTGGCTCTCAACTCGGGGCTATATTGGCCTCGGCGAAAGCTCATGCGCTATCCAGGAACCATCGTGGTCGAGTTCCTGGAGCCGTTGCCGGCCGGGATGGCGCGCAAGGAGTTCAGGGCGACGCTTGAGCAGCGGCTTGAGGCGGCGTGCGACCGGCTCGTGGCAGAAGGCCGGAAGGACCTCGCGGCGACGACCAGAACATAATGAGAACATTTTATTGACTCAAGAGGTCGCTGGGCTTAGATTTAAGGCATTCGGCAGCGAGGCGAGAGATGCCCAAGGCCTTGAAGTTCCTGGCTCCCATATCGGAAGAGATCTGGCGATCAAAGTACCGGTTTTCGCCCGTTGATGGCCGTGCGGGCGATCAGACGATCGAGGATACGTTTCGGCGCGTCGCCCGGGCCGCAGCCGAGGTTGAGCGTGGCGGCAAGCGGGTGCGCGAGCGCTGGGCCGGATGCTTTTATGATGCCATCGCGGATTTTGGCTTTCTGCCGGCTGGGAGGATCCTGGCCGGTGCGGGGACGGGGCGCGAAGTCACGCTGTTCAACTGTTTTGTGCTGGGCCGCATCGGGGATGATCTCGCGGCTATTTTCGATAGCGTGAAGGAAGCCGCGCTGACGATGCAGCAGGGTGGCGGCATCGGGCATGATTTCTCGACGCTGAGGCCCAAGGGTGCGCTCGTCAGAAGCATCGGAGCCGATGCGTCGGGTCCGGTGAGCTTCATGGACGTGTGGGATGGCATGTGCCGAAGCATCATGTCGGCTGGGGCGCGGCGCGGAGCGATGATGGGCACACTGCGTGTGGATCATCCCGATATTGAGGCCTTCATCGACGTCAAGGCGGATCCGGCGCGTCTGCGCAACTTCAATGTTTCGGTGCTGGTAACAGACGCGTTCATGCAAGCTGAGCGCGCCGGGAAGCCGTGGGATCTCGTGTTCGAGGGCAAGGTCTATCGCACGGTCGATGCGCGGGCCTTGTGGGAGCGGATCATGCGCGCGGCCTACGAGTATGCCGAGCCGGGCGTCATTTTCATCGATCGGGTGAACGGCCTGAACAATCTTGCCTATTGCGAGGAGATCCACGCAACGAACCCGTGCGGTGAGCAGCCGCTGCCGCCTTATGGTGCGTGTCTGCTCGGCTCGATCAATCTCGCGCAGTTCGTGGTGAAGCCGTTCAGTGCGGATGCGGCCTTGGATCTAGGGCGGGTGGAAGAGCGGGTGCGGACGGCGGTGCGCTTCCTCGATAACGTGATCGACGTTTCGCGGTATCCGCTGCCGGAGCAACGCAACGAGGCCAAATCCAAGCGGCGGATAGGGCTTGGCGTGACAGGGCTCGCGGACGCGTTGATTTTTGCTGGCGCTCGCTATGGCTCCAGGGAGGCCGTGACGCTTTCCGGCGAATGGATGGCGGCGATCGAGCGAGCCGCCTACGTCGCGAGTGCGGAGCTGGCGGCGGAGAAGGGTGCGTTTCCACTCTACGATGCCTCGCAATTCTTGCAGCGTCCGCATATCGCTCGGATGCCGGAAGAGGTGCGTAGTGCGATCGGGCGGCATGGCATTCGCAACGGGTGCCTCACCTCGATTGCTCCGACAGGTACGATTTCCCTGCTGGCTGGGAACGTGTCCTCGGGGATCGAGCCGGTTTTCGATTTCACCTACAGGCGCCGAGTGCTCAATGCGGATGGGAGCACACGGGAAGAAGCCGTGGAGGACTTTGCGCACGCTGTGTTCCGGCGCGAGGCGGAGGCCGGGCGCGCGGCACTTTCGACGCAAGATCTGGCCACTCAAAATCAGCCCTCTCAAGAACTGCCGAATGTATTCGTGCGGGCTGCCGACCTCGCGCCGCACAGCCATCTCGTGATGCAGGCAGCGCTGCAGCGTCACGTCGACAGCTCGATCTCGAAGACGATCAATTGCCCGGTGGGCATTGCGTTCGATGCATTCAAGGATATCTACCTCGAGGCCTACGCGCTGGGTCTCAAGGGCTGCACGGCCTACCGCCCGAATGCGGTAACCGGCGCCGTGCTGACCGCGTCCGACGCGACGATGAGAGCGCCGCTGGCCGAGGCCGGCAGCACAAAGGCGGCGGTCGGGGCTTCGACAATTGCTTCTCCGGCTCAGCCTTCTCCGCCAACGCCTGTTGAGGTGAGTGCAAAGCCGGTGCCTCACGCAGCGGCTGAGCGGCCGGGCGAAATCGTCTATATGGCGAAGCCGCTCGACCGGGACCCGGTGCTCGCCGGGTACACCTATAAGCTCAAGTGGCCCGAGAGCGATCACGCGATCTACGTCACCATCAACGACATCGACCGGGACGGCCGGCGGCGGCCGTTCGAGATCTTCATCAACACGCGCAATCTCGAGCACTATGCCTGGACCGTTGCGTTGACGCGCATGATCAGCGCGGTCTTCCGCCGGGGTGGCGACGTCGCCTTCGTGGCTGATGAGCTCAAGGCCGTGTTCGATCCTCAGGGCGGGCGGTGGATCTCCGGGCGTTATGTGCCAAGCCTGCTTGCTGCCATCGGTGAGATCATCGAGACGCATCTCGTGCGGATCGGCTTTCTCGCGCGTCGCGATGCGGCGGAAGGCTCGGCGGAGGACGCGTCAGCTCTGCGCGGCGCGGTTTCCTATGAGGCGAAGGGGGCGGGCGAGGTCACGAGCGAGGATATGCCGCGTGCGTCAGCTCAGACGGGAGTGGTGCCGCGATCGTGCCCGCGTTGCGCGTCGGCTGCCTACGTCAAAGAGGGACAGTGCTGGATCTGCCGGGCCTGCGGGTTTTCGCGATGCGGGTAGAGCCTGATTGTTTGAGACGGAGGCGCTTGGCGAGGTTGAGGGACTTGGGTGGGCTAAGGCGCACTTGGCGAGGTCGAATACGTCGGGTCTCGACACCGTTCTCGGGTGCGTTCGCTGAAGCCCCGCGCGAGTTCCCCGCGTAACAGCAGAGTGGCGGGACATTGCCTACAGTCCCTCTCGCGCGGGCTCAAATGCCCAGAAATGAATCCGATCGGGCCACATTTCAGGCCGAAACCGGGGTCATCTATTTGGGCAGTCAAGCGAGCATGTCGCGTTCAGAGTTCTTGTTCAGTCTTGTTCAAGTCAAGCGTAACCGGCCCCACCGAGCGGGCCGCCAGAGGGTAGCCGTCATGGGAGCGCGTGTCATAAACCTCGCCGAGATCCGGGCCAGCCGTGCTGCTCGACTGGCAGAACCTGCCAGCATGCAAGCAGCAAGCGTTGCTGTGCCCCAGCTCACAAACTCGTTCCATTTCTGGAGTGGCGCTTCCGGCCGCCGCTACGTTCACACCGTCTACAATCTCGTCGATTGCCCGGAAGTGCCGCAAGGCAACTTCATGCTTGTCCATCGCGATGCTCGCGGCCGCCGTACAATTCTCGCTCTCGGCCATCTCTCACATGCGACGGCGTCGCTCAATCTCGCGGAGCTGCGCCAGCGCGGTGCCCGTCTCGGTGCCAACGAAGTGCACGTTCATTTGCTCGCTGAGACCGCTCAGCAGCGTCGCGTCATCGAGCTTGACCTGCGCGCCGCAGCGAACCCGGAACTTGCCGATGAGCGTATCGCCGTCACCCGCCATTAGCCTTTAGGCCTTAGATTCCTCCTTCTGCAATGGCCGGGTCGCTCCGGCCATTTTTTTATGTGGCATGCAGAGCCGCGATCTTGGCGCGGTGGCTGAAGCGGTTGTCACGGACGACGCGCGGCCTTGCGATTGGCATATTTGCCCAGTTTCTCGATAGGGCCAGGGCGCGAGGGCGGGCTCCGTTGAGTGCGCTGCCGCGGGCTGCGAAGGATCCCGCCAGCGCCCGGATGCGGGCAAGCCGGTGCTCGGCGATGCTCAAGCTGTCGAGGTGCGCAAGCGTGTTCAATACATAATCGAGGTTTGTTCCGCCGATGCCTCGGGCGCCGCGGATCAGCTCGACCTGGCGAGCGAGCGAAAGCCGCCCGGTATAGGCCGGGTGGGCGCGCTCGGCGATGAAGGTCGTGGCATTGAGCCGCTCGCCTCGCATGAGCGAACCTTGCGCTCCCAAAAGCTCGATCGGCAGTCTGGCCTCGCGGTAGACGCCATAGATCAGCTCGCGGCGGCGGAGATAGGCGAGCGTCGCCGCCGCCGCTGCAGTCTCGAGGCGAAAAGCTATGCCTTCGCACATGCCTCCGCGGTCCAAGCCGAGTACGAGGCCCGGGCGCGTCGTCGAGCCACGATAATGCACCGAGTAGATGCAGAAGGCGCGATGATAGCCATCGAGACGGGCGTGGTGTGCCTCGGCGTAGGCAAACCCCGGCTGCCACATGAGGGAGCCATAGCCGAAGATCCAGATGTCACGTGCGGCCCCCGACATGCGGCGATGCGGCCTCCGGCAGGTTTCTCTATTTCGCAATCGTTTTGCTGCGGCCGAAATCCGGCGCGGCCGTATCCTGGCCTGCCTGGATGATGTTGCGGCGGACGGCACGAGCTTCCGAGAACAGGCGATGGAGCGTGTCGCCCTCGCCGAAGCGGATGGCACGCTGAAGCGCGGTCAGGTCCTCAGTGAAGCGGCCGAGCATGTCGAGCACGGCCTCCTTGTTGTTCAGGAAGACGTCGCGCCACATGGTTGGGTCGGAAGCTGCGATGCGGGTGAAGTCACGGAAGCCGCCAGCGGAAAATTTGATCACCTCGCTATCAGTGACGCGCTCGAGGTGGGCTGCCGTGTTGACGATATTGTAGGCGATCAGATGCGGCACATGGCTGGTGATCGCCAGCACCAAGTCGTGGTGCTCGGGCGTCATGATCTCGACCTTGGAGCCGAGGCCTTCCCAAAAGGAGCGAAGCTTGCCAATCGCAGCCTCGGCGGTGTGCGCCTCGGGTGTCAGGATGCACCAGCGGCCATCGAACAGCTCGGCGAAACCGGATTCCGGGCCAGACTGCTCGGTGCCGGCGATCGGGTGGCCTGCCACGAAGTGCACGCCATCGGGGACGTGAGGCGCAACATCGCGGACGATGGCGGCTTTGACCGAGCCGACGTCGGTCAGGATGGCGCCGGGCTTGAGGGCAGGTGCAATCTCTTTGGCGATCGGGCCGCAGAGGCCTACCGGCGTGCAGAGGATGACGAGGTCGGCGCCGGTCGCCGCTTCTACGGCGCTCGAATAGCCCTTGTCGATGAGTGCAAGCTTCAGAGCCGTCTCGACTGTTGCCGGCGTGCGGGCAGAGCCGACGATGGATCCGGCGAGGCCGGCACGGCGGCTCGCGTGGCTGATGGACGAGCCGATGAGGCCGATGCCAATCAGGGCAATGCGTTCGAACAGAGGCTCAGGATTATTGCTTCTCACGCGGCGCCTCCTACGAAGTCGCGGAGGGCCGCCACGACTTTGCGGTTCTCCTCCTCCGTACCGATGGTGAGGCGCAGAGCGCCGGGCAGTCCGTAGCCGGCGACGCGGCGAAGAATGATTGCGTGCTGCTTCAGGAATGCGTCGCAGGCGGCCGCGTTCCGGGAGGGCTCGGCGGGGAAGTGAATCAGAATGAAGTTCGCGACGCTCGGTGTGACCGTGAGGCCCAACTTTTCGATCTCGGTCGTCAGCCAGGGCAGCCATTGCTCATTGTGCGCAATGGCCATTTCGATGTGGCCCCAGTCCGCCATCGCGGCAGTGCCAGCCGTGATCGAAGGAATAGACAGGTTAAAGGGGCCGCGAATGCGGTTCACTGCGTCGGCGACGGATGCCGGGCAATAGGCCCAACCGATCCGCAGGCCGGCGAGGCCGAAGATTTTCGAGAAGGTGCGCGTCATGACGGTATTCTCCGTCGTGGCGACCAACTCGAGGCCGGCTTCGTAGTCGTTGCGGCGGACGTATTCGGCGTAGGCCGCGTCGAGGACGAGGAGCACGCTGGGGGGCAGCTTGTTGCGCAGGCGGCGGACCTCGCCGATTGGAAGGTATGTTCCGGTTGGATTATTCGGGTTCGCCAGGAACACGATCTTGGTGCGCGGCGTGACGGCGGCAAGGATGGCGTCGACGTCGGCCGTGAGGTTCTTCTCTGGCACCATGACGGGCGTTCCGCCTGCAGCCAGGATCACGATCCGGTAGAGCAGGAAGCCGTGCTCGGTGAAGATGCCTTCGTCTCCCGGCCCAAGGTAGGCATGGGCGAGAAGGCTGATCAACTCGTCGGAGCCGGCGCCACAAACAATTCGATCGGCGTTGAGGCCGAAGCGGTTGGCGATGGCGCGGCGCAGATCGGTGGCTTGGCCATCGGGGTAACGCTCGAGGCCAGCCACTGTATTCTGGAACGCGGCGATGGCGGTGGGGCTAGGGCCGAGCGGCGTCTCATTGGACGACAGCTTGATCGGCTTCAGGCCGCCCGGAAGGTGGCTTTCGCCCGGCACGTAGGCCTCGATGTCGAGGACGCCTGGGCGGGGTTTAGGGGGGGCTTGGGCCATCGGGGGGAATCCGGGTTCTCAGTTGCCGACTGCGAAAATCGCAAGTCGCGGCAGTGATACCGAGGGCGCCCGGAAAGCGCAAAGGTTAAACCGTCTCGGAGGTTTAGCTGTTGTATGACCGGGCTGCCAATGCAACCCAGTCGGCCTTTCGGATAGTCGAGGCCCGGCTTGCGAGCGCCGTTACTGCATATAAGGGGAATCACCGCCGTGCGGGGCGGACGGAGTGGAGAAGAAGAAGCCGCTATCGAACGGGCCAGAAATCGACTGGCTCGTGAGGGTGGGATCCGTGAAGCGGCGGGTGTTCACGCCCTGGATGTATTTATAAGAATAGCCGCCGCCGTGGCGATAGGGGCGAACGGTGCCGTGCAGCGGCTTACCTTCAGCAACCTTCTTGCTGGCCGCCTCGACAGGGGCCAAAACAATAGAGGTGCCAAGGACCAAGGATGCAGCGACGATGGCAGAGATTGCGAGCTTTTTCATGCTCATAAATTAGCATGCGTTGAGTGGCTTGTCGACGCTCGGGATACGTGGAGTGTCGCCCCTGCAACATGGGTTGCGTGAAATTTCGTCGTGAATCGGGTACCTCGTCGCCGCTATCAGGGGCGGAGGCTTGCCACGTGAGGGGGGATATGACGGGCCGCACGACGGACTGCACAATCGATTGGTCGCCCGTGACGGCCGCCGACTGGGATGAGCATTTCAGGCTGCTCCGGCGGTCAACGTTGCTGCAGCATTTTCCGTACGCTAAGGCGGAGAGGGTCATCAACCAGATCGGCGCGCGGCACGGCATCATCAAGATTGACGGAGTGGCGGCGGGCTTGGTGCAGATTGGCGAGGTTGGCCTGTTCAGGAACCTCGTGCACGTCGTAAATTTGGATCGCGGGCCGATGTGGTTCGAGGGGTTCGATACGGCTCTCAATGCAGCGGCCTTCTTTGCCGCGTTCTCCAGGCAATTTCCGAAGCGTTTCGGGCGAAGAATCAGGGTTCTCCCGGAGCTCGAGGATTGCGGGCCGAACCGGGCGCTGATGGAGAAGGCCGGCCTCAGGCGGAATGATCGGTACCATGGCTACGAGACGATATGGGTGGACCTCACGAGTACGCCGGACAGGTTGCGCGCAAAGCTCGATGGCAATTGGCGCCGGTTTCTCGGCAAGGCGGAGCGCACGCATCTCACCGTCGCAGAGGACTGGACGTGCGAGACGGCGGGAGGCTTCCTGGCAACCTACGCCGCGGACAGGGCAGCAAAAAACTACAGTGGCCCATCGCAGAAGATGCTTGATGCCCTGCTCACGTTCATGGTCCCCCGCGGGGAGGCTGTCATTCTTAACGCGCTTGATGGCGAGAAGACCGTCGCCGCGCTTCTGATCCTCATCCACGGCACGTCGGCGACCTACCAAGTGGGTTGGAACCTGCCCGAAGGCCGCAAGCTGTGGGCCCACCACCGCCTCTTCTGGCATGCCATGCTCATGCTTCGGGACCGCGGCGTCCGGGACTTCGATCTTGGCGGGATCAATGACGAAAGTGCTCAGGGTATCAAGCGCTTCAAGGAGGGACTTGGCGGGCAGTTCGTGAAGCTCGTCGGCTTTTATGCCTGAGGCGCTGGTCGCGTCATGGCCAAGGGTTCACTTGACCGGCGCGATGGCTACCCGATATTGAAGTGTCATGGTTCGTGGTGATTTGGCCGGCCGGCTTGCAGCCACGTAAAAAAAGTCGCTAAAAAGGCCGTGCGCTCCGCAAGCGGATGGGCCCGGCCTCTCAGGCAGGAGCTTTGTGCGCATCATGTCTTCTTTTCCAGGCATGTCTTCTTTTCCAGATGCTGTGGCGGGAGCGCCGATCGCTGTGACGGGGCTGCCTGCAGGCGCAGGCTATCCCGAAGCACACCGGCCCCCGAGCGCAATTGTGCATTTTCCGGAGAGCGAGCCGTTGCAGCTCGATTGCGAGCAGGAGCTCGCGCCGTTCTCAATCGCCTACCAGACCTACGGACAGCTTAACGCCGACAAGTCGAACGCAATCCTCATCTGTCATGCTCTAACGGGTGACCAGCACGTCGCGAATGTCCATCCCGTGACGGGTAAGCCCGGATGGTGGGAGTCGCTCGTCGGTCCGGGCAAGCCGGTCGATACGAGCCGCTACTTCGTGATCTGCTCCAACATTTTGGGCGGGTGCATGGGCTCCACCGGTCCTGCCTCCGTCAATCCGAGAACCGGCGCGCCCTACGGCCTTGACTTTCCGGTCATCACCATCGGTGACATGGTGGATGCTCAGGTCAGGCTCATTGATCATCTCGGTATCGGCAAATTGTTCTCCGTCGTTGGCGGCTCGATGGGCGGCATGCAGGTGCTCGAATGGGCGGCGCGCCAGAAGGATCGCCTATTGACGGCGATACCGATCGCGACGGCACCGTGTCATTCCGCACAGAACATCGCGTTTCACGAGGTCGGCCGGCAGGCGGTGATGGCTGACCCGCAATGGTGCGGCGGCAATTACTATGCGCATGGAGTGGTGCCGAAGAACGGCCTCGCGGTGGCGCGCATGGCTGCACACATTACCTATCTCTCGGAGCGGGCGCTGCAGGGCAAGTTCGGCCGCAACCTGCAGGACCGTGCGGCGCGATCGTTCTCGTTCGACGCCGATTTCCGGGTCGAGAGCTATCTCCGCTACCAGGGCTCGACCTTCGTCGACCGGTTCGATGCCAACAGCTATCTCTACATCACGCGCGCTATGGATTATTTCGATCTCGAGCACGAGCACGAGGGCAAGCTCGCCAATGCCTTCCGTGGCACGCGCGCGCAATTCTGCGTCGTGTCGTTCACGAGCGACTGGCTTTATCCGACGCGCGACAGCAAGGATATCGTCAAAGCTTTGAATGCGGTCGCGGCCAACGTCTCGTTCGTCGAGATCGAAAGCGACAAGGGGCACGACGCGTTCTTGCTGGAGGAGCCGGAATTTCATGCGACGGTGCGCGGGTTCTTGACGGCTGCGGCTCAAAAGCACGGCATCGGGGTGCCGAGATAATGCAGAAGGTAGCGTTGCAAAAAGCCGTCCCATTCAATGGTCAGCACCGGGCCGACCATCTTCTCATCGCCGAGATGGTTGAGCCCTCCTCGCGTGTGTTGGATGTCGGCTGCGGCGATGGTGCGCTCCTGCACCTGTTGTCGGTGACGAAGGACGTGGACGCGCGCGGCGTCGAGCTTTCGCGCGAGAACGTGAACCATTGCGTGACGCGCGGGCTTTCGGTCATTCAGGGCGACGCAGATCGCGATCTCGTCGACTATCCTGACCAGGCTTTCGACTATGCTATTCTGTCGCTGACGATCCAGGCGACACGCGATCCGAAGTCGGTGCTCGAGAATCTGCTCCGCATCGGGCGGCATGCAATCGTGTCGTTCCCGAACTTCGGCCATTGGCGCGTGCGTGCGGAGCTCTTGTTCACCGGCCGCATGCCGATGACTCCGAACCTGCCGGAGCCCTGGTATACGACGGCGGACGCGCACCTCTGCACGATCAAGGACTTTGTCGATCTCGTCGATCTCGTGGATGCTGAGGTCGAGGAGGCCGTTGCCTTCAACAGCAAGGGCGAGCGGCTGCCGATAAAGCGCTCGCTGTCATTGCAGAACCTGCTCGGCGAGAAGGCCGTGTTCAAACTCAAGCGCAAGGGGCGTCAGGCCGCTTCCGCAGCTTGTGTGCCTCGGGCTTGATCAGCGGGCGATGACGAGGTCGCGGATGGTGCGGGCGCGAGCGACCTTGCCACCAATCGGTGCGACCGTCTCTTTGCATGCCTCGACTACGAGGACGCCGCCGAAGCCCGGCCATAGACTTGAGCCGAGGCGCTCCCAGGCCGCGGCGGACCGTAGCAGCATCGACTGGTTGAAGGGCGGGACGTGCAGCGAGCTGCTCCAATCGATCGGCGTGAGGAGGCTGTCACGAAGCAGGAACTCGAGCTGCGAGCGGCTATAGGGACGGCCGTAGCCAAAGGGCGTTGTATCAAGGTGCGCCCACACTCCGCGCCGATTTGGAACTATGATGATCAATCGGCCCTCGGGCTTCAGGACCCGCCAAAGCTCGCGGAGCAGCGGGGCTGCGTGGTCGGAAACCTCGAGGCAATGAGCAACCAGCATGCGGTCGACGGAATTGTCGCGCAGCGGCAGGCGGCATTCGTCGACCAGGGTCGATTGCTTTGCGCCTTCTGGGGGCCAGACAAGCGCGCCTTGTGTTTCCGGCATCAGCGCGGCGATGTGCGAGGCCTCGCCACGGTAGCTGCCGAGGTACGGTGTGCAGTAGCCAAGGCCCGCCAATGTCGCGCCATTGGCTCGCGGCCAGCGCGAGCGGAGCTTACGGGATAGCAGCCGTCTCGCCACCTGGCCTAGCGGCGTCGCGTAGAAGTCCCTCAAATCTGCGACATCGAGCTGCATGATCGGCGTAAAGGGTGTTATCTCTCTTCTCGGCTTACCTTGGCTTCACCGGCATTGAAATGGCGAGGTGCGGGTTCTAGGTTTCCTTAGGTCGCCGCAAGTCCGAAGGACCATGACACAGCTTCACATACGCCAGTTCCCCTGTCTCAAGGACAATTATGGCGTTCTGTTTCACGACCCGGAAGGGGGAACTACTGCCTCCATCGACGCTCCGGACGCCGCGGTAGTGGCGCACCAGCTGGCGGAGGCTGGCTGGCGGCTGACGCACATCTTTGCGACGCACCATCACGCCGATCATACCGCTGGGATTGCGGCGCTGAAATCCGAGACAGGCTGTCAGGTGATCGGGCCTCGCGGCGAGGCGCAACGCATCCCCATGATCGACCGCGAGGTGGCGGAGCCTGACGCGTTTGCGTTCGGGCAGCTTGAGGTGCGTGTGCTCGACACGCCGGGGCACACGATCGGTCATGTGAGCTATTGGCTGCCCGAGGCAAGGGTGGCCTTCGTCGGCGATACGCTTTTCGCGATGGGGTGTGGACGCGTGCTCGAAGGTACTGCGGAGATGATGTGGGCATCGCTCGAGAAGCTCGCCTGTCTGCCAGCCGAGACGATGATCTACTGCGGCCATGAGTATACGCTGGCGAACGCTCGCTTCGGCCTTACGATCGAGCCGGAAAATGTGGCGCTGAGGCAACGCGCTCATGACGTCGAGGCGATGCGAGCCGCTGGCAAGCAAACCCTGCCAACGCGGGTCGGTCTCGAGCTCGAGACAAATGTATTTTTGCGTCCGCAGGTCGACGCCATTCGCGAGCGGCTCGGCATGAGATCTGCGCCCGACTGGAGGGTCTTTGCAGAGATCCGCGACCGCAAGAACAAGTTTTGAGATCCCTGTTGTCGATCAATTCCTATGGCAATTTGAGGCGGAGGATGTTCGGCCACAGCCTTAAGGAGCGCGCCTTGGACCTACACGCAGAGGAGGTCATTGCGGTGCTGGGGCTCAAGCCTCACCCCGAGGGCGGCTATTTTCGCGAAACCTTCCGCGACGCCGTGACGTCCTCAGATGGGCGTGCGTGCTCGACGGCAATCTATTTTCTGCTCAAGGAAGGCCAGGAGTCGCGCTGGCATCGCGTCGATGCGGCGGAGGTCTGGCACTGGTATGCCGGCGCGCCATTGGAGCTCGGCGTCGCCGAGGCGGGCGGCGAGGAACTCGTGCTCCGGCTCGGCGCTGATTTGGGCGCAGGCGAGCGGCCGCAGGGCGTCGTACCTGCAGGGGCTTGGCAGCGGGCCAAAAGCCGTGGGGCCTGGACACTCGTAGGATGCACGGTCGCGCCGGGATTCTCATTCGCGGGGTTCGAGCTCGCAGAGGCAAGCTTTGCGCCAACGAAGGCGGATTGCCGGTAGCGAATTTGCTGCCAGCCGGCTTTTCCACTGCTTATTTCATTGTCATCTGACCTGTAGGTCCCTGATTGCGCTGCATGTTTTTCCAATTCCTGGGGATTGAGGCCTGCCACCGCTTGCCGCTGAAACACGACTCATTGAAGAGTGCTTAGCAAGAAATGCGTGGGCGCAGCGGGGGTTGCCAAACATGAAGTCGGAGTCCTCAGGGTCTATTCTGAGCGCGGTGTTGGTCGACTACGACAACATCTATCTGTCGCTTAAGAGGAAGAGCGAAGAGGCGGCTAAGCGATTTGCCAAAGACTGCAATCTTTGGCTGAAAGAGATCGAGAGCGGGCGCCTCATCACAGCGACGAACGGATCCTCCTATGCCGGACAGCGCCGCATCGTGATGAGCCGTTGCTACGGAAATCCGGTGCCACGCCGGAATTCGGGTGACAACTCGACGGACATGAACTCGTTTCCGTTCATCCGACACCACTTCCTGCGCGCTGGATTTGAGAGCATCGATTGCCCGCCGCTGACGGCTCAGCTCAAGAACTCTGCCGACATCCGCATGGTAATGGACGTTCGAGACTACTTGAACCATGAGACGCGGTTCGAGGAGTTCATCATCCTCTCGGGCGACGCGGACTTCACTCCCGTGCTGCATCGCTTGCGGGCGCATGCGCGCCGTACAGTGGTGTTCGCCAACGACCATACAGCAGCGCCTTATACGGCCATCAGCGATGGCGAGGTGCGCGAATCAGATCTCATCGCACTGCTGCTGGAAGGGCGCATCGGAAGCGTTGGCGAGACGAAGATTGCGGGCGAGTTGCGCGGGCCCGTTTCGTCGGCCGAGCTCGATGTGTTGCGCAAGGAGATCGTGGCAGAGGTTGCCGCGTCCGTTCGCTCGGCAGCGCAGCCTGTGCCGCTTGAGGCATTGGCTGATCGCGCCGTCAGGGCGCTGGGTCACGACAAGACGGTGGGATCGTCTTGGGGCGGCGCGGGCACCTTCCGGGATCTACTGTCCAAGAACCTGCCGGCTGATATCAAAGTCACCGATCAGGCTCCTTTCTATGCCTTCGAGACGACACGTCAGGTCGCGCGCGAGCTGGAAGCGCGTCCCGAGCTTCGCGACCGGAGGCTTGAAGCGCCGTCGCATGCTCCCGTTCAAGCTCAGGTTTCGGCTCAAGCGCATCCTCAGGCCCACCCTCAGGCCCTGGCGCCGGCTCAGTCGAGTTGGAACGATGGCCGCTTCGATCAGCGTCCTCTCCAAAGCGAGGATAGGCGCATAGAGGCCCAGCGTTCAGACGGTCGCCAGGATGCAGGCCGGGATGATCGCGCCGGGTCGAGCGCTGATTTCGCCGGTGATCTTCCGGCTCCGAGATATGAGCGGGCGCCGCTGGCTTCGGAGCAAGACCGCGCGCCGCTGGCTCGGGGTGAGCCGTCGCTTCCGGTCTATGCTTCTGCCGCACCACAGCAGCAGGCACCGCGTGCGCCTCTGCCCCAATCGCCGGTCGCTCCGCAACACGAGCGTCAGCCTGCCGAGCGGATTCCTGCCGAACGTCAGGCCGCGAGGCAGGCCGCACCGGCGCCGGCGCAAGCAGCGCCTCAGGCTCCGCGCTATTCCATGCCGCCGCAGCAGGCCCCCAATCAGCAGTACGGTTACGATGCGATGCCGTCCCAACGCGCCCCCGCGCCTCAGGTGGCGCCGCGCGGAACCGATACTGCTGCGCAAATCCAGCAGTCGATCGCGCGCATCCACGAGGCATGCCAAGCACCGCCGCTTTCGCCGCCGGAATATCGCGTGCTGTTCGAGGTGATGGCGGAAGAGATCAACGCCAACAACCTTTCCGGCGCGCAGACGCTCGTCAATATCGCTCAGCGGGCGCTCGAGCTGGGGCTTGAGGTAAGGCGTGATGACGTTCGCTTCGTGCTCGAAGTGGTCAGCGAGGCGGATCCGTGGTTCGAGCAGGGCGCGTCGGCAAATCTGTTTGCCAGCCGTTTCCGCAACTTTGTCGTGGCGCGCTGCCGGAGTCAGGGCCTGAGCCTATCGGCAGATGAGATTGATCTTGTGGATGCTTGGTTCGGTGGCGCGGCGCCGTCGCAGCGCGTGGCGGCTCAGGCTCCTTCCTATAAGCAGCAGCCGCAGGCAGGTTCTGCAGATCAAACAGCAGCCCAAGCTCCCAGCCGCGTGCCAGCGGGTGATCGCTGGGCTCAGGATGGCGTCGTTTACGGCCAGGCACAGCAGCCGCAGGGTTTCGCAAACCAACCGGATGACGAGTTTCCGCGCATCGTGCGCTCGCGTCTGCGCGGGTGATTGAGCGGGGGCGGGCCGGTGCGCCCCGTCTCTCGTCGCATGGACATACGAAAGGCCGCGGAGAGCACCCTCTCCGCGGCCTTCGCTATTCAGGAGACTTCGTGGCCCAAATCAGAGAGCGATATAGTGGCCGCCGTTCACGTCAAAGCATGCGCCGGTGATGAAGCCAGCGTCGTCGGCCGCGAGGAAGGTGACTGCACGAGCGATCTCCTCGGCCGTGCCGAGACGGCCGACGGGGATCTGGGGCAGAATCTTCGTCTCGAGGACTTCCTTCGGCACGGCCGCGACCATCTCGGTGTTGATGTAGCCGGGTGCGATGGTGTTGGCGGTGATGCCCTTGGCGGCGCCTTCGAAGGCGAGGGCTTTGGTGAAGCCGTGCATGCCCGCTTTCGCGGCCGAGTAATTTGTCTGGCCCATCTGGCCCTTGCGGCCGTTGATCGACGAGATGTTGATGATACGGCCGAAGTTGCGGGCACGCATGCTGTCGATGATGGGGCGCGTCATGTTGAAGACCGAGTCAAGGTCGGTACGGATGACCTCGTTCCACTGCTCTTTCGTCATGCGGTGCAGCATGGCGTCGCGCGTGATGCCGGCATTGTTGACGAGGACGTCAATCGGGCCGAGCGCCTTCGTAATGTCGGCGACGCCCTTGGCGCAGGCGTCGAAATCACCAACATCGAATTTGTAGACCGGGATGCCGGTCGCAGCCTGGAACTGCTGAGCGGCGGCATCATTGCCGGCATAGTTCGCAGCGACGCGATAGCCCTTGTTCTTGAGTGCGATGGAGATGGCGTGGCCAATGCCACGTGTGCCTCCGGTTACAACGGCGACGCGCGTCATCTGAATTATCCTCCCTAGGGATAGGTTATATTTGTTCGCGAGTGATTAGCCCCACCATGGGTATGGCGGGAAGAGGAAAGTTATCTTTGCGGAGAGTCCGTTTTTCCCCCTCCTCCCGCGCGAACGGGCGGAGGGGGAAATCGCTAGTCGCGGGCGACGCAGAGAGCAACGCCCATGCCGCCGCCGATGCACAGGGTGGCGAGGCCCTTCTTGGCGTCGCGGCGCTGCATTTCATAGAGCAGGGTTACGAGGACGCGGGCACCCGAGGCGCCGATCGGATGGCCGATGGCGATGGCGCCGCCGTTCACGTTGACCTTCTCCGTATCCCAGCCCATGCCCTTGTTAACGGCAACCGCCTGAGCAGCGAACGCCTCGTTGGCCTCAACAAGGTCGAGGTCCTGGATGGTCCAGCCGGCTTTCTCGAGCGCCTTCTTGGATGCCGGGATCGGCCCGGTTCCCATGATCGACGGGTCGACGCCTGCGTGTGCCCACGAGACGATGCGGGCGAGCGGCTTGACGCCACGCTTTGCAGCCTCGGCGGCCGTCATCAGCACGACGACTGCGGCGCCGTCGTTGATGCCGCTGGCGTTTGCGGCCGTGACGGAGCCCTCTTTCGGATCGAATGCCGGGCGCAGCTTGGCGATGCTATCAAGCGTCACCCCGTCCTTGATGTACTCGTCCTGATCGACGACCGTCTCGCCCTTCCGGGTCTTGATCGTGACAGGGGCGATCTCGTCCTTAAACTTGCCGGCCTTCCTGGCGGCTTCAGCCTTGTTCTGCGAGGCGACGGCGAAGGCGTCCTGGTCGGCGCGGCTCACCTGCCATTGGCGGGCAACGTTCTCGGCCGTGACGCCCATGTGATAATTGTTGAAGGCATCCCAAAGGCCATCCTTGATCATTGTATCGATGATCTTGACGTCGCCCATCTTGGTGCCTTCGCGCATGTACATCGCGTGCATCGACTGGCTCATGCTTTCCTGGCCACCGGCGACGACGATCGAGGACGACCCGGTCTGGATCTGTTGCATGCCGAGGGCAACGGCGCGCAGGCCAGAGCCGCAGATCTGGTTCATGCCCCAAGCCGGCGTGTCGACCGGAATGCCGGCGGCAAGCGAGGCTTGGCGGGCAGGGTTTTGGCCTTGGCCTGCGGTGAGGATCTGTCCGAGGATTACCTCAGAGACGTCGCCGGGCGCTACGGCTGCTCGATCGAGCGCCGCCTTTATCGCGGTCTTGCCAAGCTCATGGGCAGGAACCGTACCCAGCGAGCCATTGAAGGATCCGACTGGAGTGCGTGCTGCACTGGCGATAACGATGGTGGTATTGTCCGCACTCATTCGTGCTTCCTCCTCGGGGGGAAATCTTGGCGATCTTTGACGTTGGGATTGGAAAGCAGTCTTTGACCTGCATCATGGCCCGTCAGCTTCTTTAGTAGAATAGCAGCGACTAGCAAGTGCTCGCAATTAAGTCTTGCGCTTAGAATTCGACCGCCGCCGCTGCACTTAAGTATGGCAGCTGGTCCAGCCGCTGTGTTAGAATGACGCATTGCAGCACAGAAAGCGAAAAATTGATGGCCCAACCGATGCTCAATAAGACCGAAACTCAGCCCGAGAAGCGCGAGTCGGTGGTCATCAAGAAGTATGCGAACCGGCGCTTGTACAATACCGAGACGAGCACTTACGTCACGCTCGAAGACTTGGCGCAAATGGTGCGCAACGACAAGGATTTCGTTGTCTATGATGCGAAGTCCGGGGATGACCTCACGCACGCAGTCTTGACCCAGATCATCGTCGAGCAGGAAAGCCGTTCGGGCGGGCAAACACTGTTGCCGATCCCGTTTCTCCGCCAGCTCATTCGCTTCTACGATGACAACATCGGCAGCATGGTGCCGAGCTATCTCCAGTTCAGCCTCGAGAACCTCGTCAAGGAGCAGGAGAAGTTCCGGACGATGTTTGCATCGGCCTTCTCGAACCCAGCGGTGGCTTTCGAGGCGTATCAAGACCTAGCTCGCAAGAACATGGCAATGTTCGAGCAGGCTATGGCGATGTGGACGTCATTCGGGGCTGCTGGACCCGGCGGCAAGCAGGTGGGCAGCGGTGAGCAGACGTTGTCTACGGCCCCGGCATCTGCAGCTCCGACCGAGGCAGCCGACAAGGGCGGCGAAATCGACGAGCTCAAGGCTCAGCTCTCGGCGATGCAGCAGCGGATCGAGCGACTCGCGAAAGACCGCGACTGAAGTAGCGTCTTTTTCCTCCCTCGTAGTCGCGCCATCTCGCCGTGGACCTCATTCGTGCAATGAGGCCGTCAATTCAGCCGTTGTTCTGTGGCCGCTCCAGCGGTTCTATTTGGCTTTCGGCAGCTTGTCCGGGGAGATTGGCTCGCCGTAGAGGAAGCCTTGCAGATAGTCGATACCTGCCTCGCGCAGGAATTGCGCGGCAGCCTCTGTGCGCACCCATTCAGCCACGGTTTTCATGCCAAAAGATTTGGCGACCTCGACCATGGTCTTGATGAAGACGCGGCCCTGCGGGTCGTCTGGAAGATCCTTCACGAACGTGCCGTCGATCTTCAAAGTATCAACGTCCAGTTGCTTTAGGTGGCGGAAGGACGTGTAGCCGGCACCGAAGTCGTCGATCGCGACGCCGCAGCCAAATTTATGCAGCACATCGACAAACGCGGCTATCTGGCCGATGTCGCGGATCATTGCCGTCTCGGTGATCTCGATGGTCAACCGTTGCGTCAGTGTGCGATCGCCGGCGGTCAGCCGATGCAAGGCGACGATCCAATCGTTATCGTTGGCGGTAAGGCTCGATACGTTGAGCGAGAGCCGAAGGCCGGGGTTCTGCTCGAGCAGCCGGGTGGCAAGCTCGAGCGTGTGGCGGTCGATAAGGCGGGCAAGCCCGAGCTGCTCGGCGACCTCAATAAATTCTCCGGCTGAGACCAGCGTACCGTCGGTCCGCACCATGCGCAGGAGACACTCGTAGAGCTCAGTCTCGCCGGTTTGCGAATTGACGATCGGCTGCAGCAGGAAGCGCATGCGGCCTTCGTTGAGCGCTTTGACGACGCTGTCTGCAATCGTGATATTGCGCTGGCGTTTGTTTTGATAGGCGAGGTCCGGCTGATAGACGGCAACCGTGCCCATGTGTGTTTGCTTGGCACGATCGAGCGCTTGCAGGGCGTTGCTCATCGCTTGGGGAACGGTGGTCGCATGCTCGGGAATGGCCGCTGCGCCGATCGCAATCGTGGCGGTGACCTGGCAAGAGGACGTCTCGAGCTTTGCGTTGCGGACGGCGTCGATGAAGCGCTCGGCAATGATCCGCATGGCGCCGGGATCGCAGTCGTTGACGATGATGCCGAACTTGTTTGACGAGTAGCGGCCCAAAACGTCGCCGCTACGCAGCTTCGACTTCAAGACGCGCTCAACGGCGTCAATGATCTCGTCGCCAATGTCAAAACCAAAGGTCGAGTTGAGGACGGCCAGATTGTTGACGGCGACGATGAACAATGCGCTCGACTGCCGGGCATGTTCCGAGCGGCTGATGGCGGACGTGAGCGCCTCGGTGAGCCGGACGCGATTGACCTGGCCGGAGCTGCTTTCGTCGTCGTCGCGTTGGAGTAGGCGTTGCTCTTCTAGATAGCGCTCGGTAATGATGCGGACGATACCGCGTGCGCGCATCGGGCGGCCGCTTGGTCCTGGCCACCATCGACCCGTGTCCTCGAGCCACACCACACTGCTGCCGCTCACAACGTCGGGCACAAATCGGTATTGCACCCGGTAGGGGACACCTTCGGAGCCTGCCGGCCGCGATTTCGACCCGAGTATCGCATCGTGCCAGCGCGTCGTATGCTCAGGAACTATGTGGGCTTGCAGGTGGGCCCCTGTCGAGATCTCGCCCAAGGATCTCACGCCAAGCAGCGTCACCGCGTTGGCTTGCCAGTCCAGTTGATCGGTGGCCACATCCCACGTGTAGGTCGTCTCCTCGATGCCGGTCAGCATTGCGGCGAGATCCCGTCGTGGTTGATTTTCGTCGTGCGCCGTGTCCGAGCTATTGGCTTAAGTGCGGTTCTGCGGTGCAACGTCGCATCTCGGGTCAGTATATTGCGTGGGTGCACCGCGTGTCTCGCGAAGATGCTTAACCATCGCAAACATAGGGCGCATCTCCTAATAAGTGTAAAATTTTAGCTGATGGCCGTCGACAGAACGGATGCGGCCGCCTCGTGGGCGGCCGCGGTTCGTGATCTGCTGTTCGAAGACCGGCGTTACTGGTCGGAGCCGCCGAAGCCAATGTCGCGCTTGGCAACTCGAATGCCGATGGTGAAGCCCGCGATCACATCGATCAGCAGGGCCACGAGCAGCAGGAAGAAGACGGACGTCGCAGCTTGGGGCACGACGATGAACTCGATCAATGCGGCGATGAAGACCAACATCGAAAGACCATGGTCGACGAGCGAGGCGGTCGACGTGTAGGTCGCCTTCAAAATCTCGATGAACAACATCAGCAAAGTGACAATCAGGATGAGATCACCCCACGTGAAGGCCCATTGTGCTTTGCTGATCATGGGGAAGGAGAAAAGCTCGGTTGCCAAGAGGGCGCGAGCGCCCGAGGCGGCGTCTACCGTTCCGTCAGCGGCCGGGGTGGATGCGCCCGAAAACAGTACGAGCACGTTGTAAAGAATGAAGGCGAATACCGTGAACGGAATAGCTCGCAACGACATGGATCTCTCCCCTGCTTCCTGACCTGAAGTCTACGCCCCATCCTCGTCAAGATTAGGACAGTGCACAAGAGAAAGGCGGGGGAGACATTCCGTCTACCTCCGCCTTGCCCGCTTCATCGCTTTAGATTTCCGTCTTTGGCTCTAGGATCTGACGGCCGCGGTACTTGCCAGTCTTGAGATCGATGTGGTGGGGACGGCGGCGCTCACCGCTGTCCTTGTCCTCGATGTAGGTTGGGCGGGCGAGGGCATCATGCGACTGACGCTGGCCCTTCTTCATTCTGCTGGTCTTTTTCCTCGGTACGGCCATTTCTCAACTCCGATGTCTCGCGCGGTCCGCTCGGCTCAGCCGAGGGGCACGACCATGTCGCTCTTATGATTTGCACGGTTCAGGAGTTGCCTACTTTAACGTCACTCGCCGCACACAGGGAACCCCGTGCGCGGCCCGAGGCTGAACCACAGTCGCGGCCTTATACTCACATTCCGGCGCGAGCGCTAGCCCGACTTTCTCGCAGGCTCCGTGCCGACCGACAGCCTATGGAGAAAGCCTGGCTAGTGTCCCGACCGCGAAGTTCGTCACATTCTGCCGCGAGCGTTGAACGAACTTCGCGGTCGAAAGGACACCAGTAAGTGCATGATTCTAGTGTGATTCAGATTTCGAAGTCCGCTCTCGACCCAGCAGAAAAGTATGCAGCGGACTTCGAAATCATCACACTAGGGGGCGATGAAGAATGGGATCTCGTCAGGCTGTCTCTGGCGCCGCCTTGCGGGTTGAGCTTTGCGCAGCGGCTTGAAGGTGGGCTCGGGTTGTTGCTCAAGGGCGGGGAAGCGTTTCGTGACGCAGGAGGCGACATCGCCGTAGGCGCGGACACGGGCTTGGATCACACGCGCCTTGCTCGCCGTGCGGGGGCCTGGGTCACCGGCATCGCGGACTACGGGATTTGGTAGGGAGGCGGCTAAAAGTGCTGCTTCGCTGGGGGAGAGCCGCGCGGCCGACTTATCGAAGTGGTGCCGGGCCGCGGCCTCGGCTCCGAAGATACCGGGGCCCCATTCGGCAACATTAAGATAGATTTCAAGAATTCGCCATTTCGGCCAGACGAGCTCGCTGATGACCGTGAGCGGAAGCTCTATGAGTTTCCTTATGTAACTCCTTGATGACCATAGGAAAAGGTTCTTCGTTACCTGCATCGATATGGTGCTGGCGCCGCGCCCACCGGACTTGGCGATGGCTTCCTGCATGGCTTCGATGTCAATGCCCCAATGATCGCAAAAGCGCCCGTCCTCCGAGACGACGACGGCGCGGATAAGATTGGGAGAGATGTCGTCGAGCGGGACCCATGTCCGCTCGATCGATGTGCCGGTCAGAATTTGCCCCAGCATCAGGATCGAGCCGGGCGGGTCGATGAAGCGGAATACCGGGATCAGGGCGAGGACCAGCGCCAGATAGCCGGCAGCGCCATAAACGGCATAGCGAGTTGCGCTCCAGAAGAGTGATTTTGCCCGCGTGAGGCGGCTTTCGTGTGCCGGCTCCATGTCAAGGGGCGGAATGCGCAGCTCGGGCTCAATGGTGAGGGGTGCGCGGGTCGCCGGCCGGGGCTCTGATTGAGGCTCTGGCGGGGGGAGATCGTCAACATATTTCGCAAATTGCTTTTTATTTTCAGTATTTTGTCTCTCGTTAGCGGGGTCGGCAGTGGCGTGGGTCTCGCCGGCTTGGCTCGCGAAAATCGCCGCGGTGAAGGCGGGTGGGACGGGGTCCGGCAGAAGGGTTACGGGCGGGCGCGTCGGAGTGGCCGCGTTAACTCGAGCGGCAGCTGCTTGCTCATCGGCTGCGGGGGCGGTGGTTAGCTGATCGGGAGCGCCTGGCTTTTCGCTGGTGGCCGGCGCCTCGCTCAGGGCTGGCGCATCGCTTGGCGCCCACGGCTCTGGAGAGAAGGATGCATCACTCTGGGAGGATGCATCTGGCGGAGAATCTGGCAGGACAGCCTCTGGCGGTGGAGACGCTGGCACGGCGGGCTCCGACAAGGCAGACTCTGGCAAGGCAGACTCGGATTGTTGCCCGCCGGACGCATTGTCCTGCGCGCCTCTCGTCTCCACGGTGCCGTCCCCGCTATCCTTGTCTGCCACGGATGCTATATCCCGCCCCAACGCAAAAACGATGTCGATGCTGGCTCGGCCCGCATGCCTACGACTAAGCTTTAGGTACTTCGTCCATGACCTTCCCGCAAAGGCTCGATCGTATCGCAGGGCTAATGGAGCAGCGTCTTCGGGCGATCATTGGTCAAAAAGTCGAGTGCGGGCGGCTTAATGGCGCGGTGTCGGGACGGCTTGTCGCGGCGGTCCGGCATGCAGCCCTTGGGGGCGGAAAGCGGTTCAGGCCGTTCCTCGTCGCAGAGAGCGCGGGGGTTTTTGGCATTCCGGTCGAGGCGGTGCTGGATGCGGCCGCGGCCCTCGAATGCGTGCATTGCTACTCCCTGGTGCACGATGATCTTCCGGCCATGGATAACGACGAGCTGCGTCGCGGACAGCCGACGGTGTGGAAGGCGTTCGACGAGTGGACGGCGATCCTTGCCGGCGACGCACTATTGACCCTGGCGTTCGAGGTGCTGGCTGGCAGCGAAACACATCGAGACGCGCAGGTGCGGGTCGATCTGATCTCCGGTCTGGCGCGGGCAGCGGGTGCGGCCGGCATGGTCGGCGGGCAGGCTTTCGACCTCGAGGCGGAAAAGCTTGGGAAGCCGGCAGCGCTCGAGGTCAGCCATATTCGCCGCCTGCAAAGCATGAAAACGGGCGCGCTCATCGAATATGCGTGCGAGGCGGGCGCCATTCTCGGGCAGGCTCCGGTGGAGGAGCGGCTCGCCTTGCGCCGCTATGGCGAAGCACTTGGGCGGGCGTTTCAGATCGCCGACGATCTTCTGGATGCCGAGGGCGATGCGGTGACCGTCGGCAAGCGGGTCGCAAAGGATGCCGCGGCGGGCAAGGCGACACTCGTGTCGCTCATCGGCATCGGTGCTGCGCGCGCGGAGCTGGCGGCCGTGGAGCAGGATGCGGTCGAAGCGCTGGCGCCGTTCGGAGCGCGGGCGAATGTGCTGATCGAGGCCGCCCGGTTCATGGCGAAGAGGAAGAGCTGATAGCCAATTCAGCGCCAATGAAAGAGTTCATTGTGGTACCTTGCTACATATCTCCACGGGACGCCATTGTGCCTTTGTTGATCACGCAACGACTTTCCAGCGGATATGCTTAGATAAGTGGATGCTCCCGTAGCAAGGGCTTGAAACAAGGGCAAGCCAGCTGCGAACGCCGTCACAGCTGAATTAATCCCTGGTAAGATTTGAAGCTCTGCGTCGATGCTAGTAGGGACCCATTTTCTAATCCAACTGCCCTTTGCCACTTTCAGATAATCTGAAAGTGCCTTGTCGGCCGCGGTTAGTTCTGAATTGATTGCGAGCGGCCCGTCCGGAGCCGCTCTTATCCGCTGGTACATTGCCTCAAGTTGACATCGAAGGGCTAAGAGTTCGTCCCGTCTTTTTTCTTTAAAGCTTAAGACATCCTCTAATGGCACGTCTTCTTCAGGGACGGGCAGCGCGCGGTGAAGGCGTACGAGGACACCACGATGGCTATCGAGTTCTTCTTCATCTAGGGTGATTGATCGTTCACCTGTGGCTAGACTCCAAACCCCAGGCTCAGCTGCATCTAGTTCGCGGTAAGCACTTAAGAAGTGATACTGAAAACTCTCCTCAGGCTTGTCGTCCGACGAGATGGTCAAATTGGCGCTGATTTGATGGCGCTGGAGAATTCCTACTGACTCGAGAAATTGACCATCATCGCCAGGGTCGATATGGAAGCCCTCAAAGAGGGGGAAATTGAGCTTATCCCAGAAGAGGAGCCAATATCGAAGCTCATGTGGATCCAAAGGTTCGGCATCGATCTGGAAAATCTCTTTAGTAGCGATGAGTGGTGTGGAGATCACAATGCCACGTTTGTCGGTCACTGCGGTACCTTCGTTGAAAATAGATGAGCCCTTTGCGGTCAGCTACCGCTTCCTGAACTCGTTGGTGGAGCGGCTCTTGACGATGGTGTTGGCGGCGATGGATCCGGTGAGGATCGTGCCGGAGGCGATGATGCAGCGGTCGCCGATCGAGAGGTAGGGCTCGATGCCGATGTGCATGCCGAAGCGGATGTAGCTGCCAATCATCACCTTGCCACTGGCCGTGCAGCGTGGCCCAAACGCGTTGTGATCGCCGACCTTGCTGTGATGCTCGATGACGTTGTGGCTCGCCAGGAAGTTGTTGTTGCCGATCTCGACACCGTTGGCGATGAAGCCGTTCGCCATGATGGCATTGCCGACGCCCATGCGCACGTCGTTGCGGATCTGCACCGAGGGGTCGATGACGTTGGTCATGCGAATGCCCTCTCCGAGGAGGCTCGAGAACAGCTCGGCGCGGTCGTCGATGTCGTCCGTAAAAAGGATGACGGCGCCATCAAACTGTCCATTTGCCCAGAGGGCCGGGATGCTCGTGCGGTCGCCGAGGACGGGCGCACCATGGATGATCTGGCCATGGGTTTGCGGGTTGGCGTCGATGATGCCGGCGGGGCGCTGGTGAGACGTGCGCATGATCGCTTCGACGGCCAACGCACCCGCGCCACTGGCGCCGCCGATGAGGAGCACGCGCTCGAAGTGCTGGCCGCCGGCGGCGATAAGGCGCGGTGCGGCGGTTGCGGCCGGAGCCGATGCGACGGCCTTCACTTCGGAAGGCGATGATTGTGTGGGCTGCGTTCCGGCGCCTGGAGCTTGGGCCGCGAGCACGTCGGCTTCGGTCAGCGTGGTGCCGGGCTTTGACTTAGCAAGCGCTTCGATGTCGATGCCGAGACGGCGAGCGACGATGAAGGCCTTCTTGGTCCAGCGGCGCTCGGTTTCCTGACTGGCTGAGGCCTCTCCGGCGAGCAAGGCCGCGTGGTCATCGCTCAGGCTTTGCTTGATGACAGCCAACGGCACGCCGACGCGGTGGGCGCCGCCAGGAGGCGTGAGCTGCACGAGAAAACCGTCAACCTCGGCCTCGACCTCGACGGCGCTCTTCGTCGTTTCGATCTCGCAGATATATTGGCCCTTCTGCACGCTCGAGCCATCGGCCACGGTCCAGCGCGTGAGCGTCGCCGTGTCCTCGTTGGCGTTGACGCCCGGCATGCGGACAATGTGGATCATGCGAGCTCCTCGAATACGGCCGCTTCGATGTCGGCGGCGCCGATCAGCGCTGCGGCCTCGCCGTCGCGCGAAGTCGGGATGATTGCGGGCTTCGACGCGAGACGGCGGATCGGCCGGTCGAGCTTGCCGAACAGCGTCTCATGGAGACGAGCCGCGACCTCGGCGCCCCAATCGAAACCTTGTGTGCCTTCCTCGACCACAATGGCGCGACGGGCGCGGGTGACCTCGCGGGCCAGAGGTGCAACGTCGAGCGGCGAGATGACAGCGGGAAGCACGATCGAGACGTTGATTTCCTCTTCCGCGAGCTTCTCCGCCACCTCGAGCATGACCGGCGCGACGCCGCCGTATCCAATGAGCACGATGTCCGGCTCGCCAGCCTCGAAGTTGCGCAAGATGCGCGTCGGGTAGGGGCCGTCCGTGACGCTTTCGACGGAAAGGACGTCGTCGCCGTTGACGAGGGCAAGGGGATAGAGGTTCTTGTACTCGATGAAGAGGATCGGCTGCGTCTCGGTAGCGATGGCCGAGGCCAGCATCTCACCGGCATTATGGACGTGCGACGGCGAGATGATCTTGAGGCCCGGAATGCCGAAGAAATGCTTTTCGATGCTTTGGCTGTGCGTCGGCCCATAGCCGCGGCGGCCGCCCATCGGCGTTCTGATCAGCATCGGCACGTCGAGGCTCGAGCCGTACATCGTGCCGAACTTCACCGCGTGGTTCAGGATCTGGTCAAATGTGAGGGTCATGAAGTCGCCGAACATGATCTCGATGACCGGCTTCAGGCCGCGAAGGGCCATGCCGCTGGCGAGGCCGGTGATCATGCATTCGGAAATCGGCGTCGTGTGCACGCGGTCTGGATAGGCTTTCGAGAGACCGGCCGCGACCTTGAAGGCGCCGCCGTAGGGATCGAGCACGTCCTCGCCCGCGAAGTGGACGCGGGGGTCGGCAGCCATGGCGGCGTGCAGGCCGCGGTTGAGGCTCTGCAGATAGGTGGTGGAAGCTTCTGGCGCGTGCTGGGTCATTTCGTCAGCGTCTCGATGATGTCGCGGGCATGGGTGGCAATGGCTTGATCGATTGCGGACGAGACGTCCGGGTTCAACTTGGCGCGGGCGCGGGCGAGCGGCTCGCGCGTCCAGGCGTCGGCAATCTCTTCCTTGGCGCGGATGTCGTCGCCCTTGCTGTGAGGCGCGAGGCGGTAGGTGGTGCAGTAAAGGACGCCCGGGCCCTCGCCTCCTCGGATGCGGCCGGCGAGCGATTCCGCTGCTTCATAGACGGCCTCGACGTCGTTGCCGTCCACCTCGACGACGGGAATGCCGAAGGGGCGGGGACGATCCGCAAGCGTGCCTGACTGCTCGAGGGCTTTTGGAGTGCTTTGCGCGTAGCCGTTATCCTCAACCACCAGCATATATGGAAGCTTCCAGAGGGCGGCGAGATTGAAGGCCTCGTAGAACGCGCCCTCGGCAAGCGCGCCGTCGCCCGCGAACTGGACGACGATGGCGCCGGATTTCCTGGTCTTTTCGGCCATGGCCATGCCGACTGAGACGGGCGCCATGCCGCCCAGGATGCCGTTCGAGTAGAAATTGCGCTTGTGCAGATGCTGGCTGCCGCCGACGCCTTTGCAGACCCCTTCAGAGAGACCCATGATTTCGGCGATGAGGCCGCGGCTATCACCGCAGTAGGCGAGATAGTGGCCGTGCCCGCGGTGGTTCGAGCAGATGATGTCGCGCTCGTTGTCGAGGGCCGCGACCGCGCCGGCGGCGATGCCTTCCTGGCCGATGCCGGTGTGCACCGTGCCGCGCAGCTTGCCCTTGCTGAAGAGATCGAGGAGGCTCGTCTCGACCGCGCGGATCAAGGCCATCGTCTCGTAGAGGGCTCTCAAGGAGCCACGGGTATTGAGGGCTTTTTGCATGTCGTGTACTCGCGTGGCGGTCGCAGGGGTCGCTTTACTCGCAACTCGGACGCGACAGGACGGGTACGCAACAGGCTATCGGACGAATCTTCAGTATCATTATTTGCTGGTGGGGCCAAGCGTTGGGCGCTTGTGCAACACTTGCTGGCGGGGCGGAGGATAGCTGCTCAGCGCCGGTGGGGGCGCTGTTCAAGACCTGCAATTTCTGGCACGCTTCAGCCATGTCGACGCCAAAGCTTATGGACGCGCCAGCCACCTACGCCGATATAGAGGCCTTGCCTCCAAATCTGGTGGGCGAAATTATTTTCGGAGCGCTGCATACCCATCCCCGGCCTGCGCCGCGCCATGGCGTGGCCGCAGGCGAGCTTCAGACTGAGCTCACCCTCCCATTCGGTCGCGGCCGTGGCGGGCCTGGCGGCTGGATCTTCATCGTCGAGCCGGAGCTGCATCTCGGGCCTCACGTCGTCGTGCCGGACATTGCGGGCTGGCGACGTGAGCGCCTCACGCCATTTCCTGAGAGGGCGTTCATTGAGACGCCGCCGGACTGGCTGGCCGAGGTGTTGTCACCCTCGACGCAGGCTCTCGATCGAACCGACAAGCTTGCGGTCTATGCCGAGTTTGGGGTGGCGCACTGCTGGTATGTGGACCCGGTCGCGCGGACGCTCGAGGTGCTGGCGCTAACGGGGCCCAAGTGGCTGCTGGCCGCGACGTTCAAGGAGGCGGACGAAGTGTGTGCGCCTCCGTTCGAGGCGCACACTTTCAAGCTCGATGTGCTGTGGGTTTGAGCGACGGCCGGCCACAAATTGAGTGTTGTGTCTCAATGGCCCCGGGGCTGAAAATGCAACCTGGAGGGCAGGTCCGCTGTTTCCTGCGGAACAGGTTTAGCGGCAGGGTATGGGGGCCCCTATTGCGAGGACGATGGCGCGATAGGCTCTTCTGCTTGTTCGACTTCCGGGAGTGGCAGCGTTAGAGTCTTTCCGACTTAGATTGAAGCGTATCCGGAGTTTCTGAGGTAGTTGGCGCACTCGGCTGGTTCGAAGCAACCGAGCAAGCTGCCGATCCGCCTCCACACGGCTTCGACGGTGCGT
>JBAZXL010000018.1:0-80073 GCA_041659825.1 Hyphomicrobium sp. | reverse complement strand
CGGTGCGCGCACGCCGTGGGTTATGTTAAGGTCGGAGCCGATCGGCGCGAATCGGAACCGCCCAGTTGGCTCATGGACGCTTTTCTCTTTACGCACCTTAGCCACGGGCGGAGCTAACTTAAGCATATCGGGTCAGGCGCTTTGTTGTTCGAGGTTTGATGACGCACTGGTGCTTTGTCCGTGCACTTGTCGTTGCTGCCGGGGTTCTCGGCGGCGGCGGTACCGCTTGGGCGGTGCCGACCGACATGCCTGCCAAGGCCGGCGATGGCGCCAGCGCCCTGGTGCGGGGCGATCTGCAGCAGGCCTTGAGCAGCTACTCCGAAGCTCTCAGCGATACGGCGCTTTCGAACGACCGAAGGGCTGCAATACTGAACGACCGCGGCGTCGTCTACATCAAGCTCGGTCAAGCGCGGCAGGCGATCGAGGACTTCAATGCAGCGGCGCAGTTTTTTCCCGAATATGCTCCGGTCTACAACAATCGCGGCAATCTTCTGCTTTCTCTCGGGCTGTTGAAGGAAGCCGTGAAGGATTTCGATCGGGCAATCGTGCTGGCTCCGGGGTATGCGGCTGCTTACAACAATCGGGCGGGTGCGCTCGTTCGTCTTGGCAAGGTCGAAGACGCCATAGCTGACTATACCAAAGCCATAAAGCTGCTGCCGTCCAATCCTGCGCCACTGAGCGGTCGCGGGCGGGCGCACCTTGCGCTTTCGCGCCCGCACGCCGCCATTCGCGATTTTTCGCGCGCCGTGCAGGCTGATGCGCGCTTTGCGCCGGGCTATCGCAATCGCGCCGAGGCCAAGCTCGAGGTCCAGCATTATGACGAGGCGATCGAGGATCTGTCGCGCGCCATCGCGTTCGATGTGACGCAAGCGTCGAGCTATGTGCTGCGCGGGCAAGCCTACCTCACGACGCGGAATACGGCGGCTGCGATCAAGGATTTCTCGCAGGCGATCGATCTCGATCCGAAGAATGCGCCGGCCTATGCGGCGCGCGGCTTTGCGTACGGGCTTGCCGAGGCTTACGACGAGGCCTACGGGGATCTCAACAAGGCGATCGAGCTTGATCCGCGGTGGGGCACCGCATTCGCCTATCGCGCCTTTGTCTACAAGCAGAATGCGCAAATCGATGTTGCGCTGCGCGATATCGAAGTCGCGATGAAGCTCAGCTCCGACCGGGCGGAGGTTCACTGGGCAAAGGCCGAGATCGAGGAGGCCCAAGGCCGCCCCGAGATTGCCGTAGCCGATCTCAAGAAGGCGTTGAGCTTGCGGCCCGGATACAAGGAAGCCGAAGAATCGCTGCAGCGTCTCGGCGCTGGCGCAGTTCTCACCGAGGAAACCGAAGTTACCGGCGCGGGTATCGACGTCTGGCGTGTCGTGCTGCGCGGCGGGCGTTATTTTGCTGTGAGCGATACCTTTCCGCGGCTCAGCATTCCACTCGAGATGATGGGAGCCGGTGAGCCGCAGCTTCTCGAGTGGGAGCTCAAGGAACAGCCGTACAAGGGGATCGGGGTCCTGCGCTTTCTTAGCGGAACAGTCGCCGCTGGCTCGGGTCGCGAGGACATCGAGCTTGCGGCGGTGGTGGATCTCGACGCCAACCTGGTGATCGCCATCGAGCCGCACCGTCAGGGTGACAAAACCGCGAACTGGACGTGGGCCGATGGCAAGGTCACCGTTGCGAGCGCCGATGGTGTGACCGATGAGTTTTCACTCCGGTCGGTGGCGCAAAACGTGGCGGCGCCTTACCGGGGCTATAATGGTGAAGGGGGCGGCGCCTGGGCGCCATGGTCAGATCCCTGGGCAGGACAGACCGGCGCGGGTCAACAGCCCGTCAAGCGCGCGCAGGTCAGACGCAAGCCGAAGACGATCTTCGACCTGTTCTTCAACTAGTGTTCCGGTTCCGACGTTTGCTTCCCTCTGCGGCGCGTGCTTGACGTCCTGCGCCCGGAATCAAGCGTTCGATCCAGAACGCTCGGCTGGGTAGCGTGAGGCCTCGAGCTCGTCTCGGCCTGCCCCCCAAAGACCAATCGTCGACAATATTGACCGGAGAGGGCGGGCGCTGGCCGCTTCTGAAGCCGTTAAAGGTAAAGCGGGCGTGCGCACACGGTAAACTTAATCCTAAAGTGTTGCTTTAGTGTTCTTTCGTCTCCAACCGGATTATCCAGGGAAACGCTATCCTAACGGGATTGTGCTCTATTGGCTTTGCCCGGAACTCTCGGGCCGCTTCTTTTGTGTACGGAGTAAAGATGCGCCGCGCCTTGATTGCGATTGCAATTGCAATCGTCACAGTTTTTACGCCTTTTTGTGCTGGCGCAAGTGTTGTCGTGCGAGTGAGCAAAAGTAGCCAGACAATGCACGTCTACGTGGATGGCGAGCTTCAGCACGTTTGGCCCGTCTCCACCGGGCGCGGTGGCTATGCGACGCCCGGCGGCTCCTTCCGCCCCCAGCGGCTTGAGAGACGGTGGTACTCGACCAAATACCGCGGCGCGCCAATGCACAACGCCGTTTTCTTCCATGGGGGCTACGCAATTCATGGTACAAACGAGGTTGCCCGCCTCGGCCAAACCGCATCACATGGGTGCATTCGCCTCGCGCCAGGGAACGCGGCAACGCTATACGCGCTTATTCGGAAGCAGGGCGCCTCGCGAACACGTATCCAGATTTCGCATTAGGGCCACGGAGTGAGAGTAATTGTCTTTTAAGGCAAAACTCGAGGTCAAAGTTTACTGCGTGAAATTCTGAGGCCGAATGCGCTGAGTGCAGTCACTTCGATCCCGTTTTGTATTGCGTCGGAGATTTGCGATGAGGGTCACGAGAATTTTGTGTGCCGCCGTTTTTGCAGCGGTTTCTGCGTCCGCGGTGTATGCACAGTCGCCGGAGGTGACAAAGCCCACACAGTCGCCGGAGGCGACAAAGCCCACACAGTCGCCGGAGGTGACAAAGCCGACACAGTCGCCGGAGGCGAAGCCGGGTCTGGTGATTGTCAATCCGGGTAGCGCCAGCGCGTCGAGCGCTGCCGGCGGCGAGCTTGCTGCGGCGCCTGCGACAGCAGAGCGTGTGGCTGCGGAGCCGGCGGCCCGCGCCAAGAGTGATACGGCTGCGGACGAGAAGAGTGGCACTGAAAAGGCGGGCGCGGGAAAGCCCAACGGCAACACGGCCGCGGGTGCATCGCAGGGCGATGCCAACAAGGGCGTCGCCGCAGAAGGCGAGAAGAGCGAAGCCGCTGCAGAGGACGCCGCAATGTCCGAGGCCGCGGCCATAAGCAAGGCTGAGGAAAAGAAGGCGGCCGAGGCGCCGCCCACGCCGCCCAAGGAGCCGACGCTCGCCATTGACATCGACCTTGGCACGCAGCGAATGACGGTCAGCGATAACGGGGAGCAGCTTTACAGCTGGGCTGTCTCCTCCGGCCGTTCGGGATACCGCACGCCGACGGGCACCTTCAATCCGGTCTGGATGACGAAGATGTGGTACTCGAGGCAATACGAATATGCCCCGATGCCGAACTCGATCTTCTTCCATGGCGGAGCGGCGATCCATGCGACGTCGGCCGTCAGCCAGCTCGGCAGCCCGGCTTCGCATGGGTGCGTCAGGCTGGCGCCGAGCCATGCAGCGACGCTCTACAAGCTCGTTTCGCGGCACGGGAAAAGCATGACGAAGATCGTTGTGCACGGCACGCCCAAGTACGACGCGGAGGTTGCTTCGCGCGAAGATGCACCGCGAAATGCGCAGCGCTACGACTATCGCCGCAGCTACGGGCTCGCCTACAATTATCCCCCGCCCGGCTATCGCAGCCGCTATTACGACTATCGGTATTCAGACTATGAGTATCGCGCACGCGACAGGGCGCGCCGGTATTATGCGGCACCACGCCGATATGCGCGGCCGCGGGGACTGTTTGGTGGCGGTGGCTACTACTACGGCTACGGCTATTAGAGGCTTCCCTGATTGTTCTAGTGTCCCGACCGCGAAGTTCGTCTCATTCTGCTGCGGGCGCTGAACGAACTTCGCGGTCGAAAGGACACTAGCAAGTGTATGATTCTAGTGTGATTCAGATTTCGAAGTCCGCTCTCGACCTAGCCGAGAAGTATGAAGCGGACTTCGAAATCATCACACTAGGGGGGTGCCTCTAGAAGGGGTTCCAGGTCGGTCGCGGCGTGAAGCGCACGTAGCCGACGCTGGCACCGAGGCGCAGGCCGAGCCCTGAGCGGATGGGCGCCATCAGAACGTCGCCGCCTTTGAGAAATGTGATGCCGACGCCACCGACGAGGTAGGCCGAGCCATCGATCCCAGTGAAGGTCCGGTAAATTCGCTCGGGGTCATCCAGCCGGTAGATCAGAAACAATGTGCGCGAGCCTGCGGCGCCGATATCGTAGCCGATGGACGGCCCGTGCCAATAGACCTGCCGCGTGCCGCCATCGCGCAGATACATGGTGCCGTTGCCGTAGCGCACGCCAGCCAGCATGGCGCCGCCACCTTCATTGCCGAGCACGTAGGCGGTCGGGCGGCCAGACTTCCTGAACGCGTGCTCAATGACGCTTGCAAGCGAGGTTGAGACCGTACCGAAGAAGCCGCGCGAGGCCTCTTGGATCTCCTCGATCGTGTAGCCCCGCTCCTCGACTGGTCCCAATGGCTCGGCAGGGGCAGGCGATGGATAGGGCTCCTCTGGCGGCAGCGCCTCGGCGGTGGTCGTGTTCCACGGGGCGGGTTGCGCCGGGGCTAACGCTAGGGGCTTCGGCAGCTCGATCTTGGCAGCCTGCTTTGGTGGAGCGGACGCAGGCGCCGGTTGTGCCGGGGCTAGCGCCGCCGGAGCTGTCTCTTTCGCGACTTTTTCGGTAGCGGGAGGGGGCGCGACGCCCAGTTCGCGATTGATGCGCTCGTTGATGTAGCTTGCCTTGGTGCGCATGACGGCGAGAAGCTCACTGGCCGAGGCTTTCACCTCGTTCATGCTGGTGCATGGGACCGCTGCGCCGGCTTCCGGGCGGCCGAGCGTGTCGATCCGCGTCAGCAGCTCCTCGGCCATCTCATCGAACGCTGTTATGCGGTCGTCGCGGACCAGATCGAGGCCCTTCTCCTCGTAGCCCTCGTCGGACCACTGCTTCTTTTCCTTGAGAGCCGCGAGCTGCTGCTTGAGCTTCGGCTGGGCCTCGGCACTAAACGCGCGCAATTCTGCTCCGGCCTGATCAACGGCCGCAGCGAGACTTTCGGCCGTGCATACCTCGTCGGCCTGGGCGGCCGAGACCAGGGGCAGGAGGAGTGCGAGGATGAAAAGGACGTGACTTAGGCGAGGCATTCATTCTCCAGGCGTTGCTTGACTTTAGCGAGCTTAGCGAAGCCTGGTCATGATGGCGAGGATTACGGCGTAGTCGGGACGGTTCGAATAATGCTCGAGACGGGCCGCTCGGCGCCTGCGGCGGGCAGTCCCTTGACGTCCTTTTCGATCAGCGTGTCGTACTCGGCCAGGGTTTTGACTTCCTCCTTGGGCTTAACCTGCACGATTTTGTAGCCCTTCTCCTTCATTGCATCGAGCAGGGCCGGCAGGGCCTGAGCCGTGTGCTTTTGGATGTCGTGCATCAACAGGATGCCTTTGCCCTTCTTCTCGAGCTTGGCCATGATCGACTTGACGAGGTTCTCGGACGTCTGCGGCTTGAAGTCGAAGCTGTCGATATCGGTCGAGAAGACCGCGATGTTCCGGCTGGCGAGGTGGGTCAGTGCCGAGGGGCTATCCTTCAAATACGGAAAGCGGAAGAAGGGCGCTATCGGGCCGCCAACACCGCGGCGCACGCCGCTGATACCGCGCTCGAGCTCGTCCTTGGCTTCGGCATCACCTTTCTTGCGGATGTCCTGGTGGGACCAGGTGTGTGTGCCGATGGTGTGACCGCGGGCGGCAACATCGCGAATGATCTCGGGCAATCCGATAGCCATCTTGCCGATGGAGAAGAAGAGGGCCTTGGTGCAGTGCTTGGCCAGCGCGTCGAGCACGGCTTTGGTGGTGCCGACCTGCGGCCCGTCGTCGAACGTCAAGACTACTTCCTTGTCGGCGAGGAAGTCATAGGCCTTGTAATGCTCAAAGCCGAATCCCGGACCGCCCGTGGTGTCGATCTCGACCGTTCGGGAGACCCCGAGCGCGTTCGGGTTCTCGCAACCGGCTATGGCCGGCTTCGGCGCCGGTGCAGCCGCGGGTTGCTTCTCGGTTGAGGTAGCTTGGGGCGGGTTCGTATTGGCGAGCTTCGCCTTCGCGACGGTATTGGGCGCGGCGTCATTGGGTTGGCCTACTTGGCCGGCAGCGGCGACAGTGGCCACGGCCGCCGAGATCAGCAGTGATGTCAAAGATAGACGCATCTTTCCCTCCCGATTCTGCCTCTTCTTTTAGCAGACAAACATGGCCTGCGGGAGGTCAGTCGCGCTCGAGGCGACCAGTAATTTGTCAGAGCTAGTGTGGTGATTCCGAAGTCCGCCACCACCTGATAGCTGGCCTCAGAGGCGGACTTCGGAATCTGAACCACACTAGGTTCATAGACTTGCTAGTGTCCTTTCGATCGCGAAGTTCGCTTGGAGCGTGCTGCGGATGGTGACGAACTTCGCGATCGGGACACTAGCTGCTTTTTGCGGCGAGTCTTTCGACGAAACGCTGAGTATTGACGACGATGCGCGTGTGGGTGGCGCGTCCGATCAGCTGATATGCATCAGACGCGTCAATGCGAAACGTGAGCTTGCGGCCGTCGACTGCGACGAGCTCGGCGATTGCCGTAACCTCGATGCCGGGAGGTGTCGGAGCAAGGTGCGCAACGTCGAGATGTGTGCCGAGCGATGCGTGACCCGCCGGCAGCAGATGCTCGACGCATTGCACGGCGGCGGCCTCCATCAGTGCGATCATCATCGGGGTCGAGAGCACGTGGACCGTGCCGCTGCCGACGTGCGGCGCGGTCATCGCCTCAGTGACGATGGCCTGCGTGCGCCCCTTGAGACCGGGTGAGAGTGTGGCAGTCACCGGCGAGGTCATGTTCACCTTTTTCGAGGGGCTTCCGGAAACGCGCTGCGTATCAGACGATGTCTCAAGCGGAAATACGAGGGAAACGATATGGCCGTCCGCAGGAACAAGCCGCGGCCGTAGATGTTAGACCCGCGGCGGCGGCTCGGACGCGCCACTCGCTTATTCTTGGAGCTTCAACGGATTGATCGTTCATGACGCCGGCTTCCTCCTTGGCTCTCCTGCTCGCGTGCCTTCTTCTGCAGCCGACCTTGGTCCTCGCCCAAGCAACCGACCCGCTGCCGTCCTGGAACGACGGTGCAGCTAAGAGGGCGATCATTGAATTCGTGCAAGCAACTACGGACACGGAGAGCCCCAAATTTGTGCCGCGCGAGGCTCGAATCGCCACGTTTGATCAGGATGGTACGACCTGGGTCGAGCAGCCGATGTACACGCAGGTGAAATACTGCCTGGACCAGGTTCCGGCCGTGGCGGCAAAAAAGCCTGAGCTGAAGGATGTTGTGCCCTTCAAGACCGTTCTATCGGGCGATCGGGAGGCAATGAGCAAGCTCTCGATGACGGAGCTCGAGACCATTCTCGGCGCCACGCTCACCGGCATGACAGTCGAAGAGTTCAGCGCGGAGGTTAGGCTGTGGCTAGACTCGGCAGCGCACCCGCGCTTTAAGCGGTCGTATACGGAGCTCACCTACCTGCCGATGCTGGAGGTGATGCGTCTCTTTCGCGACAACGGTTACAAAACGTACTTTGCCACTGGCGGCGGGCAGGATTTCGTGCGCGTCTATTCCGCTCAGGTCTACGGAGTGTCGATCGAGCAGGTGGTCGGCAGCGCGGGGGCGACCGAGTTCGGCTACCGCGAAGGCAAGCCGATCCTCACCAAGGTGCCTAAGCTGCTCCTCAACGACGACAAGGCCGGCAAGCCAGAGGGCATCCACCTTGTGATCGGGCGGCGTCCTGTGGCCGCGTTTGGCAACTCCATCGGCGACAAAGAGATGCTCGAATACACTCAGGCGGGCGAAGGTGCGCGGCTCATGCTGCTCGTGCACCACGATGACGCCGTGCGCGAGTATGCTTACGGGCCCGAATCCAAGGTTGGTACATTCACCGAAGCCCTCATGGAGGAGGCCAAGAGCAAGGGCTGGATTGTCGTTAGCATGAAGAACGATTGGAAGCGGATCTTTGCCTTCGAGTAGCCGGTGACGCTGGTCGAGCGTGACAAGCCTCAGCGCTCAAAACGCAGCTCGACGCGACGGTCCAGCTGGTAGAGGGTCTCGCCGGAATATTTCGTCCGGTCGACGCCCTTGTAGGGTTCGGCCTTGCCTTTCGGGATCAGGTCCAGCGCACCTGCGTAGCCGCCGTCGCGCAACAGTTTGGCGACCACACCGAGGCGCTCGCGAGAAAGGTCGATGTTGTAGGCGTCCGTGCCGCGCTCGTCGGCGTGCCCGCTGAGGGAAAGCGACGCGAGGCGCTTCAGCTTCACATATTCGAGCAGTAGCTTGGCGGCGCGCTCGCCCTCCGGAGTGAGGTTTGCGCCGTTATAGACGAACATGATTGGCACCGGGATCGAAACCAGTGCAGGTGCGCGTGCGGCCTCGCTCGGGCGTGGCAGCCCTGTCGCGGGGCCCGCTGGCCCCGCGGTGCCAGAAGGCGCTGGCGTTGCGGCTCCGTTGGCCAGGGCAAGCCTTTGGCTCGGGCTTGCATCTGGGGCCTTTGTTTCGGGCGTCAGGGCCGCGGATGAGCCAGCCGGTTGCACCGTCGTGCTGTCGTTTTTCGACTTAGCTTCATTACCAGGCTCATTCTCCTTGGCCGCTTGCGAGCGCGCCTCGGCGACCACCGCCTCAAACTTCTGCAGGGCGGCACTCGCGGGAGAGAGCGGCTTCGCGTTTGCGACTGGGCCAGACACTGGGCCAGACGCATTGGGCGAGGGTTTCGTTAGCTCGGCGACGGGGCGCGGCGGTTCAACATCCATCCGCAGGGTGACCTTCGGGTCCGCACTCGCGAATCTATGCTCGGTGACGATGCTCCATTCGCCATTCGCGTCGCTCTTGACCGTGCCAATTGGCGTGTCGTTCTCGAGAACGGTTACGAAGGTATTGGGCTTTGCCTGCCCGGCAAACACGGAAACGCCGTTTGGCGAAATGCGAGAAACGTCGATCTGCGGTTTATCCCCCGCCGCGGGCCGAGTGCCAGCAACGGTCTTGCCGAGGTCGGCGAGCGCAGCCTCCGTTGTACGCGCCGCTGATTTCTCGGCAGCTGCATCCGGCGCGAGGGGATGATCGTCCTTCCGTGCTGGGTCTGTGGTCGTCGGATCCGCCGTCGTGGAGCGCGATATGCTCCACGGCCAGTCGATCTCGAGTTGGGTCGCCGCAACAAGTGCTGCGGATGTCGAGAAAAGTAGCACTAAGAGAACGGTTGAAATCCGGCGCATCGTTGCCTCGTCGAGGAGCCGTATCGGAGTTGCGAATTAGCTTTTCTATTCAACATATCGGCAATGCATCGTCCGATACGGTAACTGTCGATCACTATAGCTAAACCGGCGCGGTGGTAAAACAGCGAGCGTAGATCCACGCCCGGAAGCATCAGGAAGCAGAGAACAACGCTGACGCGCTAGTGTTCCTGCTCTAACGCTCGGTTCCCACGCGCTAGCCCGGAACACTGGCCTAGTCCTTTGTTGGTGTTCTGGATTCACGAACGCTTGACGACCTGCGCCCGGAATCAAGCGTTCGATCCAGAACACTGGAGAGGCTTCCGCCGATAGGCTGAGCGGCCGGGGTTGGTCCGGCCGCTCAGCATCGTTAACGCTAAATTGTGGCGTTTGTTGCTTAGCCGCGATTGGGTGCAGGGGTCGTTTCCGGCTTTACGCCGTCGTCGGGCTTGGCTCCGCCATCCGGACCCGGACCTTTGTTGTGCTCCTTGCGATCGAACCAGCCACCGCCGCGGTGGCGCTCGGTGAGCTTGGCCTTCTGGGCGTCATCGAGTGTTGCGTAGAATTTCTCGGCGGCGGGGCGGAAGGTCTTCAAGGCTTCGAGGGATGCTTCAAGCCCGGCCTGTGCCTCGGCCAACCGCTCGATGGGTGAGGGTGGCGTTGCATCGCTTGCAGCATCGTCCTTCGCAGCCTGCTTCGGGCAGGCTGCCTTCATGCGGTCCGCCGCAGCGCGCGTCGCGGTTTTGAACTCGTCGAAGGCTGCGGTCTGAGCTTCAGTGGGTTTCACGCGGTGCTCGATGCGGACCAGCATGTGGTCGGCCATCTCGCTGCCGTCATGACGGCAGAAGCGCGCCATGGGCCCGCCGAAGCCAAAGCCTGCCATGCCCATCATGCCGATGGGACCGCCACCTTGGCGGTGCATTCCCGGTCCGCGATCATGGTGGTCGTCCCATCCGCCAGCGCGGTGAGCCACGGCGCCTGCTGCTGCAAGCCCGACCGTTACGGCGGCCACACCGGCCAGGACATACTTCGTTTTCGGATTCATGATTGCCGTTCTCCTCATACACGACGCGCGACCTCTTTTTCCGCGCTGTCTTGCTCAGGAAAACGTAGTGGCGGGCGACTTCCGTCGCACCGCCCCTCTATTTTTTACCGGGCTATTTGCGTCTCGCGGCGGACTTGCCGCGGCCCAATCTTGCTAAGGCTCGATTACTTGCAGACCTTCTGGCGGGCATGGCAATCGGTGGCGATGATGCCGGACTCGCACTTGAAGGTCGGTGTGCTGCTCGGCCCGTATCCCTGGTTTTCGCGGATATTCTTGAGGGCCGCCGTCGCCATGAACTTTGCGATATCCTGGGTAACGCCGGTGCCGACTGCGCCGATGGCCTTGCAATCAGCGTGGGCGGGGCCCGTGGCGAACGCTGCTCCAAGCATTGCGATGGCGATGGCGCCGAAATTGGCTCGAACGGTCATGCGTGCCTCCATAGTTGGTGTTGTTCGTTTGCGTGAGCAGCTGCGCGGGGGCGCCACTCGGGCGCGAAGCTGCGCCGACTTGCGGTTAAGAACTATGGCATTTTCCACGCAAACCACACGCGCCGGCACGATTGCGCGGTAGCCGTATCAGACGGGCCACAAGCTTCACGATACTGATTTAAAAAAGCGGCTTACGCCCGAGCTCATTTGCATTTGAGGAGGTCACGGGCGCCCGTGTCGTCGGTGACGGTCAGGGTGTCGCCGGAGATGGTCAACTTGAAGTCGTAGGGCTGCTGATCTCCCTCGACAAGGCAGCTCGACGTGACCGTGAACTCACTGTCCTTGCCGTCGACCGTCTTGAAGGTGCAGTGCGCCTCATGCTGGTCGTAGCTGTCCTTGGAGAGGATGAGGGGGGCTTCCTGTCTGTCCTGGGCAATTTTGCATTGGCCAAGATCGCCGGCCCAGGTTCCGACGTAAGCGGGGTCGGCTGCGTGCGCTGGAGCGGCGGCGAGAACCGCTGCTGCTGCGAAGGCCGAAATGACAGTCTGGGTCGTGCGCATGGATTCTGTTCCCCGCGTGATTTAGCGTTCTGGGCTCTCACGCAACCGTCTGATTGCGGCAAAGTCAAGCCTCGTGGAGGATTGGTTCTGCAAAGCGCAGAAAAAGCGGGATCTAGGCGCCACCGAGATGGTCGCCTGATGGTCACGCCTTGTTAGGAAGCCAGCCCTTCGTTTGGTTGGCGAACGAGGCCATAAGTCTTTCATCGAGATCACTGAAGGCTTGATCCGCAATCACGCCGATGATGCCATTTCCGGCGTTTGCCGCAGCTATGATCGGCTTGTCCTGCGGTGTGCTCGCGATGGTCTTTCCCGATGTCGCGTCGACAACCGACACCCAGGCGATCATGACCGGTACGCCACCTATGAAGGCGCGCTGGAGGGCTGAGGGGATCGTCATGTCCTTCAGCGTCACCACGAGTTTTGCGCGGCGGGTGCCTTGATAGGCTGGCAAGACGGTCTGCTCCACGTGTCGTTTCAGCACGTCCGCAGCCTTTTTGCGCAGATAAGCCTTGCACTCGGCGCTGTTTATAAGAGCGTCGTGCTGTTCCTCGGACGTCTCACCGGTTTTTTTCTTCGCTGCTGGGTCTGCTGCCAGCGCCTTCTCGGCATACTCGCGCTCCGCATTTCCCCAAATGATCGGCGCATCCGTGGGAACGACGACCTCGACCGCCTCAAGCTTGAGAGCTTGGATCTCTGTCAGGGAGAGGCTGGCTGTGTTTGCCGCACATGCCGCCAAGCCGACCGCAATGGCCAGTGCCGGGGCCATCCTCAGCATTGTTCTCAGCATCGCGTTCCCCCAGTCTATTTGGGCGGCATAAAAGCCTACGGGCGCGGCGCATTCAAGGGCTGATCTTCCGACCAGGGATGTGTCCGGGAATATGAATCTTCGTTCGTGATAGGCGGCTCCGGGTCGTGCGGAGGCTCCGCAAATATGCTATAAATCAGCGGTTCAGGTCATAAAAATGTGCATCGCGCCAAGCGCTTGCGCCCGTCGAAAAATTGGGAGGGGCTTCCATGCTCAGAGGAATTCTATTCGCCATCGTGGCGGTTCTGGCAGTGTTCGCCGGCTACGTCGCCTTGCAGCCTGCCGAGGGTCGGATTGTGCGCTCGGCGACACTCGCTGCCTCGCCCGCCGAAATTTTCCCGCACGTGAACGATTTCCACATGTGGCAGGCGTGGTCGCCGTGGGCGAAGCTCGATCCCAATGCCAAGGCAACCTTCGAAGGTCCGGAGACAGGCGCGGGTGCTGCCTTCTCGTGGGACGGCAACGATGAGGTCGGCGCGGGCAAGATGACGATTGCGGAAAGCGTGCCCAACGAGCGTATCAAGATCCGGCTCGACTTCACGAAGCCTATGGCCAACACGAGCTATGCTGAGTTCACGTTCAAACCCGACGGGACCAAGACGCTCGTGACGTGGGATATGCGCGGCGAGAGTGGATTTTTTCAGCGCGCCATCTGCATCCTTATGAACGCTGACAAGATGGTCGGCGACATGTTCGAAAAGGGTCTTGCCAATCTGGATGCGGCATCGTCGGGCAAGGCAGGCTGAGGCCAAGTGCGGGCGTATCTCACCAGCCGAAGATTGCCCGGCCGAGAATGCGTCCCGGCACGAGCGTGAAGAGGCCCGCGACGACGAGCGCGCCATAGAACATCTGCGTCATGAGCCAACGGTGGCGGGCGATATCGCCGCGGCGCGCAAGCAGAATGCCGACCGGCAGCATGACAAGGGTGTAGGCGGAGAGCAGATGGATGACGCTGAAGGGGCCGAGCTGCCGGATCTCGTGAATGAAGAACGAGCTCGTCGCGACGGCCACCATTAGGGCGAGCCAGACGTAGCCGATCGCCCGATGCGGTAGCGTTCCCTTGGGGGCCGTGAGCTGGACGATGCCGAGGAGCAGTGCCGCGATCGCGGAGGCGGCGTGGAGCTTGATGGCGAGTGAGGCTTCGAGGAGTGGGGTGAGGGACATTCAGGCCGGTTTCGGTTTGGAGTGTCAGCGCCTGATATCGTGCCCTCGGGCTTTGGCGGTGGTGTGACGGACCAGGGGCGTCGGTGAGGGGCGGTCGTCGCCCTACGCGTCGGGGCGTTCGTTCAGTGGCAGCAGGCGAATGCGGCTACGGTCCGCGTCAACGGTCAAGAGTGCGCCACTTTTCAAGTCTGCAATTTCTTGCTGGATCGCTGCCACGAGTTTCGTGCCGATTGCTTCCGGGCTAATATCACGGGCGCGGATTTGAACGACGCTCGGGGCCTTGCCGTTTGTGGCCGCGAGAATCGATCCGAAATCGAGGTCGTGCGTGAGGACGACAAAGCCTCGGGTGCGCGCATTATGCATGATCTCATCGTCGGACGCGTGGCTCAGCCCCAAGGCCGAGCAATGCTCCGCCTCAAACGCGTTCGACCTTAGAAACTCAACCCACCGGGGCGACAGGTTCATGTCGATCAGGAGCTTCATGCGCTCGCTAACGGCACTTCGCGCTCCTCGGCGCGCCAAGCCGCATAGCGCAGAGCCTGCAGCACATCCTCGCGCTCGAGATAGGGATAGTCGCGAAGAAGATCGTCAATGGCATGCCCGGCACCGATCTGCCCGACGATCATGCCGACCGTCACACGGAGGCCGCGCACGCAGGCCCTGCCGCCCATGACGCGGGGATCGAGAGTAATGCGGTCAAACTCAGGCATGGATTGCCTCCGGGCGGTGCGACGCTCGTCTGGAACAATAGCGGAACATGTTCGGGGGTGCAATTGTCCTGCCCCTCTCGCTGGCGCTCTCGCCATTCAAGCGCAGAGAATGAAGGAGAGACTGGGCCGTCGTGACTTCGAAGCCTTTTGCGGCCTTTTCTTGCGTGCCTGCGCGCCTCCGGCACGACTTTGCGCTGGGTCCCGCATCTTCGCTCGGCTGAAAGGCCTCGCTCGTGCGGGATGACGGAGGAGGGCGTAGGGCTCGATTGCTCGGCCGCTTCGTGTAATGGCGCGGGGTATTCGTCCCAAGTGCGTCCATTCAGAAGGCGGCCAGACCATCGCGGATGCGACGGCGCGCGTGTTTGCCAGTGAGCGCAAGTGGGGTCTTGTCTGGGTGGCCGCCTGTCGCGGCGGAGCCGCGCTCTGCGCGGATGGCGGCCAAGACGGGAATGAGAGGTGACGACGCGGCCGCCGCCGCCGCCGGCTACTCCGCTGCGACTGGCTTCAGCTCGTAGACGCGGGCGAGCTTGGCAGCGCGGGCGAGGTCGCCATGGCGGAGGGCAAGCCGGACGTCTTCAAGTTTGCGCACATCGTCTGGTGAGAGGTAGGGCGCCCACTCATGACCGGTATCGATAAAAGTCACCTCGACCTCAGCGACGTAGGTGCCCTCGCGAATAAGCTTTTGGGTTTTGCGCTGGCTCATGGTTTGCGTGTCCGGTTGTCGGCTTGCCACCTTTCGGTGTCTGGCCGGTAGGTTGTGATCAGGATTGCAGGGCGGTGCGTTCCGAGTTCCTGTCCCCAAAGGGCATGCAGAGGGCCAAATCGGTCGCTTTGCAATACGAGTACGCAGGGGCCTGCGTTGTAGCTTGGATAATCCTCCACAACGAGCGCAAGCTCAATGTCCTTCGCCAGGTCCGAAATCATAATGCCAAAGTCCTCGGCTCGTTGCAGAGCATGGTCTGAGGCTCGCCAATCATCTATCGGGAGAAGCTGGCGTATGGTCTCGAATGTGGAGGTCACAGCCCTCTACTCCGCCGCTTTCGCCTTCCCCTTCGGCTCTTTTTCTTGCCCGCCTCCGGCACGACTTTCTTGCGCGCCTCCGGCACGACTTTCTTGCCCGCCTCCGGCAAGACGCGACCGTCTCACCAACAGCTCCTTCAGATATCGGCCGGTGTAGCTTTCCTTGACGCGCGCCACGTCCTCGGGCGTGCCTTCGGCGACGATGCGGCCGCCGCCGTCGCCACCTTCGGGGCCCAAGTCGATGATCCAGTCGGCTGTTTTAATGACCTCGAGGTTGTGCTCGATGACGACCACGGTATTCCCGGCGTCGGCCAGCTCGTGCAGTACCTCCAAGAGTTTCGCGACGTCGTGGAAGTGCAGGCCCGTCGTCGGCTCATCGAGAATGTAGAGCGTGCGCCCGGTTGCTCGCCGCGATAGCTCCTTCGAAAGCTTGATGCGCTGCGCCTCGCCGCCGGAGAGCGTCGTCGCCTGCTGGCCGATATGGACGTAGTCGAGGCCGACGCGGGCCAGCGTTTCGAGCTTGTCGCGGATCGGCGGCACGGCCTTGAAAAATTGCGCGCCTTCCTCGACCGTCATGTCGAGCACGTCGGCAATCGACTTGTCGCGGAACGTGACGTCCAGCGTCTCGCGATTGTAGCGCTTGCCCTTGCACTGGTCGCAGGTGACGTAGACGTCGGGCAGGAAGTGCATCTCGATCTTGATGACGCCGTCGCCCTGGCAGGCTTCGCAGCGCCCGCCCTTGACGTTGAAGGAGAAGCGCCCCGGGCCATAGCCGCGCGCCTTCGCCTCGGGAAGGCCTGCAAACCAATCGCGGATGGGCGTGAAGGCGCCGGTGTAGGTCGCAGGATTCGAGCGCGGCGTGCGGCCGATCGGCGACTGGTCGATGTCGATAACCTTGTCCAGGTGCTCGAGCCCTTCGATGCGGTCATGCGGGGCGGGGTGCTCGCGCGCGTTGTTGAGCTTCCTCGCAACCGCCTTGAAGAGCGTATCGATCAGGAGCGTTGATTTGCCGCCACCCGACACGCCGGTGATGCAGGTGAAGAGGCCTAGCGGAACATCGGCCGTGACGTTCTGCAGGTTGTTGCCACGGGCGCCGATGACGCGAAGCTTTCGCGTCTTGTCGGGGGCGCGCCGCGCTTTCGGCAGCGGGATCTGCCGGGCGCCCGATAGGTATTGTCCGGTGAGGCTCTTCGGGTTGGCCATGATCTCGGCCGGTGTGCCTTCGGCGATCACCTCGCCGCCGTGAATGCCGGCTCCGGGTCCGATGTCGACAACGTAGTCGGCAGCCAGGATCGCGTCCTCGTCATGCTCGACGACGATAACCGTGTTGCCAAGGTCGCGCAGGTGCTTCAGCGTGCCGAGCAGGCGATCGTTGTCGCGCTGATGCAGGCCGATCGAGGGCTCGTCGAGCACATAGAGGACGCCGGTCAGGCCGGAGCCGATTTGGGAAGCAAGGCGGATGCGCTGGCTCTCGCCGCCTGAAAGCGTGCCGGATGAGCGGGAGAGTGTCAGGTATTCGAGGCCGACGTCGTTCAGGAAGGCCAGGCGCTCGCGGATCTCCTTCAGAATGCGCGTCGCGATCTCGATCTGCTTTTTCGAGAAGCCTTTCGGGACCTCCTCGAACCAGATGTTTGCGGCCTTGATCGAGAGGTCGCCGACCTCGCCAATGTGCTTGCCGCCAATCTTGACTGCGAGGGCCTGCGGCTTCAGGCGATAGCCGTTGCAGGCGTCGCAGGGATGCGCCGTCTGATAGCGGGAAAGCTCCTCGCGTACCCAGTCGCTATCCGTCTCGCGCCAGCGCCGCTGGATGTTGCCGATGACGCCTTCGAAGGGCTTCATCGTTTTGTAGCGGCGCATGCCGTCCTCGTAGGTGAACTCGACCTCCTCCTCGCCGGTGCCGTAGAGGATGGCGAGCTGCACGTGCTTCGGAAGCCGCTCCCACGGCATCGACATGGAGACCTTGTAGTGCTTGGCGAGCGCTTCGAGCGTTTGCTCGTAGTAGGGCGAGGTGGCGCCCGTCTTGGCCCAGGGGTAGACGGCGCCGTCCTTCAGGGAGAGCGTGGCGTCGGGTACGACCAGCTCGGGCTCGAACTGCAGCTCGGTGCCGAGGCCGTCGCATTTCGGGCAGGCGCCGGCAGGTGCGTTGAATGAGAAGAGGCGGGGCTCAATCTCCTCGATGGTGAAGCCGGAGACGGGGCAGGCGAAGCGGGCCGAGAAGATGATGCGTTCGTGGGTGTCGTTCTTATTTTTGAGCACTCCGCTTTCTCCCTCCCCCTTGACGGGGGAGGGTTGGGGTGGGGGTGGTGCAATGTCCTTGAGGTCGGGGACACCCCCCTCCCTAGCCCTCCCCCGCAAGGGGGGAGGGGACGCGCTTCTTGCTGCTGCGTTGCCCAACGGTTTGTCTGCGAGCTCGGCGATGGTGATGCCGTCCGCCAATCCTAGTGCGGTCTCGAAGCTGTCGGCGAGCCGCTTTGCGATATCGGAGCGGACGACGAGGCGGTCCACGACCACGTCGATGTCGTGCTTGAATTTCTTGTCGAGCTTCGGCGCGTCGGCGATCTCGTAGAAGGTGCCGTTGACCTTGACCCGCTGGAAGCCCTTCTTCATGAGCTCGGCAAGCTCTTTCTTGTACTCGCCCTTACGGCCGCGAACGATGGGGGCCAGCAGGTAGAGGCGCGTGCCCTCGGGCAGTGTGAGCACCCGGTCGACCATTTGCGAGACGGTCTGGCTCTCGATGGGGAGGCCGGTTGCGGGCGAGTAGGGGACGCCGACGCGGGCGAACAAGAGGCGCAGGTAGTCGTAGATCTCGGTGACGGTGCCGACGGTCGAGCGCGGGTTCTTGGACGTAGTCTTCTGCTCGATGGAGATGGCCGGCGAGAGGCCGTCGATATGGTCGACGTCCGGTTTCTGCATCATCTCGAGGAACTGGCGAGCGTAGGCCGAGAGGCTCTCGACATAGCGGCGCTGCCCCTCGGCATAAATAGTGTCAAAGGCGAGCGACGACTTGCCGGAACCCGACAGCCCGGTGAATACGACGAGGGCGTCGCGCGGGATCTCGAGGTCCACGTTTTTGAGGTTATGCTCGCGGGCGCCCCGGACATGAATGGTTTTCATGAGGGAGGGCGCTGCGGGTGCGGGCCTTTTCGGAAGCTTTGTCATGGGTGAGATTTAGCGGAGGAGCGGGGCCGGGGCAATGCGGCGGGTGGTATTTGGACACGTCGCTCCCTGGGGCCGTTTAGCTCACGGGCTCCGGCACCCCCAGGTCGGGGAACCAGCGTTGTGTGCAGCGTGCAGCGTAGGCCGAAAGGTTCAGGTGCTTCAGTGCGTGGTCGCGCAGCCCAGTCTCGAACAATGGACAGAGCGCACCGGCGACGGAGGCGTAGACTGAGGCATCCGCGGCGTGCGGTTCGTTGCCAAATAGGAACGGCTTTTCGCCAAGGTAGCCGGCAATGGCGTCCAGGTCACGCGCGGCGAGGGTCTCGACCTCGGCGCGGGTGTGGCGGCCAAGGCCGTGGCCGTACAATGTCCGCTTTATGTCGTGACGGACCTTTCGGATTATGAGGGGGCGGATCGGAGCCGGTGCAGATCCGAAGAACTGTCGAGGGCCCTTGTTGAAGTTTACATCAACCATCCAACGGGCGTCGATAATGGCCCAATAGAGATGATCCTCGCACATCTTCTCGAGCGCCCAGCCCGTCGCCCGCTCTGCAGGCGAAAGTCCCTTGTCGAGATCGATGCCGTACTTCTCCTTAAGGTGGATCTGGATGAACGTGCTGTCGCAAATGATGGTGCCTGCGTCGTTGATGTAGGGCAGCTTGCCTTTCGGCGCCTTGCTAAAGCCCTCGGTGTCAACCTGAAAGGGCAGGCCGCTCATCTTGAAGTGCACGAGTGTTTTCGTCACGAACGTGCTCGGGTCAGGCAGCCCGAAGTTGGCGCCGAAGGTATAGACGGTGATCATGGTGCAGCCCTCTTTTCTTGGGTGATATACTGCCATGCTCCTGACATCCGGTGTCAGGAGTCTTTCAGGCCAACCCGATGCGCCAAGCCGACCGACTGTTGAAACTCATTCAGATCCTGCGGCGTCATCGCAAGCCCGTGACCGCCAAGCTTCTCGCGCACGAGCTCGAGATCTCGGAGCGCACGGTGTATCGTGACATCTCCGGCCTTGTTGCAGACGGGGCACCGATCCGCGGCGAGGCCGGGATCGGCTACGTTCTCGGTCCCGGGTATGACCTACCGCCGCTCATGTTCACGGCGGATGAAGTGGAGGCGCTCGTGGTTGGCATGAGTTGGGTCGAGTCTCGGGCCGACGCGGGTCTCGCAGCTGCCGCTCGCGATGTGCTCGCGAAGGTGGGCGCGGTCGTGCCCGAGTGTCTGGCGCCTCTCCTAATTGAGAGGACGGTCGAAGCGCCATCCTACGGCAACGTTCCGCAATTAGACCTGGTCGATGTTGGGCAGCTCCGCTTTGCAGTGCGCGAGCGTCGTAAGGTTAGATTGGAGTATTCGGATCAGCAGGGAGCTAAGAGCACGCGCGTGGTGTGGCCGTTGGCGCTCGGCTATTTTGAGCTTTCGCGAGTCCTGGTGGCGTGGTGCGAGCTGCGCCAAGGCTTTCGTCACTTCCGGACGGACCGGATCTTAAGGGCGACAGTGACGGAGAGCCGATATCAGGGGGCGCGTGCGAAGCTTATGCGGGCGTGGCGCGAAGAGATGGACGGGTTCCCATCGGCCCAGCCGCTGGCTCGGCGAGCCATAGGCGGATCCTGATCGGGGCGTCTGGTGCGCATGGCGGCGGCGTCCGCGGCTTTGTAAACGCTGAGCTCAAATCACACTGCAGATGGCTCTTGCAGCTCCGTCGCGCCAGTGTCCCGATCGCGAAGTTCGTCACCATATGCGGCAGGCTCTCGAACGAACTTCGCGATCGAAAGGACACTAGCAAGTCTATTTTTCTAGTGTAGCGCATCTGACGTTTGGTCCCCGCTTGCGGCAGATCTCATCACCAATCGCCAGATGCAAAAAGCTACACTGGAATCATAGAGTTGCTAGTGTAGAATCATAGAGTTGCTAGTGTTCCTTATGGTTCCGACATTTGCTCCAAACCGCACTCCAGGGGGAAGCAAATGTCGGAACCGGAACTCTAGGCTGTGAACTCATTATGGATAATGCATTGATGAGCCAAAGCAAGCCAAGGGTTAGGAAAAGCGCTGCCTGTGGTTCAGATTCCAAAGTCCGCAAACCGACCGTGCCGCAAGGTGGGTGCGGACTTCGGAATCATGACACTAGCTATGTATCAGGAATGCAAGCCGCTCGGCTGAACGGGGGATGAACCGCTTGCTCAAGCGTGGTTCAAAGAGGATATGTGATCACTCGCGTCACGGAACTACGCTAGTGTAGCGCATCTGACGTTTGGTCCCCGCCTGCGGAAGGTCTCGTCACCTCCAGGGGGAGGCAAATGTCGGAACAGGAACACTAGGTGAGTAAAGCGCCAAATGAGCGCACTGACACTTGCCAATACGCTCTCATATGAGAGGACATCGTCGCATGAGGGGCCTTCCGCTATGACCGATCACGCCATTACCGACGAGCTCGTGCCCGGGCCGCTGAAGCGCTATTTGCCGATCCTCAAGATGGCGGCGCTCGTCGTCACCATCCTTGGCGCGATCCCGACAGCGATCACCGTCTATCACGCATGGCAATACAAGATCCCGTTCAGCCAGGTCTCGCACCGGCTTGCCCAGTATGACCTCTGGGTCAACAACCTGGATTGCACGATTGACTACAAGGCGTTGCTGACGGGCGGAGGGACCAAGGTCGACGTCGGCGCCTGCCCCAAGACCGGCGACATTGCCATCAAGATCTCGGCCGAGGACGGCAAGAGTACGTACGAGTGGATTGCCTATAACCAGCTGCAGAAGCCGGGCGAGCAGCCGCCGGTAACGCTCATTGACATGCTGATTGGTGCGGCGCGCGCAGATGGCACATCAGGCCGGCTCCGCCTCGCGCAGGGTGGCATGGAGGTGATGTGCCAGGCGCTCATCAGCAAGCAGGCGCTGGTGCGTGTCGTCAAGGAAGGCGGCAAGTGCTATCGCGAGACCATGTCGCCGGTGCGTGGCTCGGTCGACAAGCGCGAAGAGGTTCCGTGCGAGACGAAGTGCAAGGGTGGCGCTGGTTGAGCCGCTGACAACCGCAGGTTACAAGCTGCGGCTGCAAAATATAGGCCGCGGGAGCAGGGCTCGCCGTGGCTATTTTTGCTTCCAAAATTTTATCCTGTCCCGTGAACTCCTGGATGCCCGGGGCGAGCCTAGGGCTGTCCGGTTGAGATTTCCGCTCACCTTTTCAGATCCTGAATAGCAAAGCATATTTTTCAAGTTTAGCGCTAACCTTTCTCGGAAGACGCTGTACCCGCCTCCCCTCTCCGTCATGGCAGGGCTCATGCTGGAAGCGTGCCTTCGTTCGACACGACACCCTGCCATCCAGGGCCAAGCCCAGAAACGCTGGAACAAGCAGCCCCTGGATGGCCGCCTGTCGCGGCGGAGCCGCGCTCCGCGCGGACGGCGGCCATGACGTGCTATTGATGTGCTCGGCGTTGAACCGGACGGCCGTGGGTCAAGCCCGGTCATGGAGCGGGGAACCATCGGTCAGGTTTGCAACACGTGAATGCGCTGATTAGTTGACTTTGCCGGCGAAGAGGCTGGCGAAGCTGCCCTTGAAATTGGGTCTTGCGACCTTGTTTCGCTTCGCCTTATGAGCGTGCCTTTTTTCCCACAGCGCGATTCGCGTGTGCCCCTCAACCTCAATACCTTGTCGTAAGCGAGAACACTGCGGTCGTCGGAGCACCAGGTGTGAGATTATCGTTGGCGTCAGCACTGACTATGTAGTTCTCGTTGAAGACGTTGGTGATGTTCATCTGTGCGTTCCAGTTTTTGTCGAGTTTCACGAAGAGTGCTGCATCGACGGTCGTAAATGCCGGCAATTCCACACGATTGCTTTGCGCCTGCAGGGTCGCGAAGTTCTCTGCGTGATATACGATGCCGACGCCTGCCCCGAACATCGGCGTGAGTTGATACCGATTCAATAGAGAAATCGTATCCTCGGGGAGGAGCGGCAGCGGCGTGCCGGCGATCAGCGTGGCGGAGGTGGCACTGGTCAGTTCACCCTTGAAGATGTGAGAGTAGCCGGCCGTCATCTGCCATTGGTCGGTTAGGTAGCCCTGGAGTGCCAGCTCTAGGCCCTCGACCTGCGAGGTACCCGATTGCACAAACTCCGTCGGCGAGGTCGCGAAGCGGATATTTTCTCGATCAGTCCGGTAAATCGCGCTCGTGGCCACAAGGAACGGGGTGATGTCCCACTTGGCGCCAATTTCATAGTTCGTGTATTTCTCGGGCTCGAGGTTCAACGTTGCGTTGCTGACGCCGGCGAACTGGTCCCCGCTGGCCGGCAAGTACGTCAAACTGTAGCTGCCGTAGATGGAAAACGTATCCGTGGGCTTCAACACAAGTCCGAAGCGCGGCGAAAGCAGTTCGTCCTTTTGTGATAGCTGTGCGTTGGCCGGAAGAATGGCTGTCGCTGGCCCGCGATTTGTAAACTGGAGATCGAAGGTGTCGTGGCGCACGCCACCGATTATCTCGAGATAGCGCGAGATCTCGATCTGATCTTGAATGTAGAACGAGCGGACATCGGCCTCGACGTGGTTGCGAGTAGATGTGGCTGCGAAGGTCGTATTTGGTGTGAAGATCGTTGGGCTGGTGAAGAGAACGTTGCACTGTCCTGTGGGGGAGCCATTTGCTGTCGAGAATGAAACACACTGCCCGCTTCCCGGTCCGAACGTCCCGTTGTGACGCCAGTTGTCCGCTTGCTGATGTCCAAATTCTGCGCCGAACAAGAGCGTGTGGCGGTTCCAGCCGTCGGCAAATTTATAGGTGAAGTCCGTTTGATTGAAGATGTTCTCGCGGTCATTCTCGTTGTTATAGGCGACGATACCGACGAGACCATTGCCTGGCGCGTTCGCTGACGTGCCCGGATACACATTCTGATAAAACTTGTCGTAACCTACCCATGATGTGTGGTTGCGGACCGACAAGCCGAAGTCGGTCTTGTGCTCGACCGTCGCGTAGACTCGATTGACCGATGCGTCGGCGAAGCTGAGGTCCGGATCGCCGAAGAAAGTGGAGCGGTCGGCCGAGGACGGCACGCCGTATGTGGCGCCGGGAAACCTGATCGAAGGGATGCCACGGTCGGCCGTGCGGTGGTCCTCTGAGTGCTCATAACCGAGGACGAGCTTGGTGTCGTCGGACGGCTTGAATGCCAGCGTTGGATTGACGGCCCATCGTTCGAGATCGACGAAGTCGCGATAGCTGCTGCTATCTTCATACATTGACACGATGCGAAACGCAGCGGTGTTGTTCGCGCTGGTCCCCGCGTCGACGACAGTACGCTTATGATCATACATGCCGTACTCAGCACTGACCTCGGCGAACGAAGGCCTGAACTCGGCTTCCTTCGTCACTCTGTTGACTACGCCGCCCGCGCCTCCGCGTCCAAACACCAGCGCAGCCGGGCCCTTGAGGAACTCTACGCGCTCGGAGTTATAGAGATCGCGGAAAACCTGCGCGTCGTCGCGCACGCCGTTGACGAAGAAATCTGCTGACGAAGCGACTTGTCCGCGGATCGAGATCTGGTCGCGATTGCCTTCGCCTTGGTGCAAAATGATGCCCGGCACATACCGCGATACGTCGCCGATGCTCTGGAAGGATTGGTCTTTGATTTGCTTACGCGTGACGACGCTCAAGGACTGAGGAACGTTGCGAAGGGGCGTGTCGGTCTTGGTCGCTGTGGTACCGCGTGTCGCGAGATACCCGGCGTCTCCCTTGCTGCTCAAGGCCGGGCCTGCGGTCGCAGCGCCTTCGGCGGTCGTCTGATCCACGGGCTCGCTTTGCTTCGGCTTCGCGTCGCCGCCAAAAGCCTCTTGCTGCGGGATCGGCGCGTACGGCTTGGTCTTGGCTCTAACCGATGTAGTGGTCTTCTTCGGCTTGTTTGTGGTGACAGTCACAGGTGGAAGCTCTGTGGAAACCGGCGCGGTTTCGGCCGGAGCGCTGCTCGATTGGGCGTCTTGCGCCCGAGCGGCGTGGAAACCACTCGCTATAAATGCACTTGCTACCGCTATACTCGTCAGTAGTCGCTTCGAAAATTCATTGGCTCGATTGGTCACGCCGAGCCCGCCGCCACGTGAAGCGCTTGCAGTCATCTGTTCCCCCGATCAGCGGGGTTCAAGGCCCCGCCATCAACGAAGCCATCGCAAAATGATTTTACGCCGGCACTGCGGTCGTTATCTCATTTGCTGATTTTACGAGTCAACAATAAGAGTCCGTGAGCACGCACGAACTACTCGAATGTGGCCGAATTGCTTTGAATGATTCCGAACTGCGGATTGCGATAGGCCTCGCGCCCTGCGTCGCCCGTCAATAGCCGCTTTCTGAGGTGCTGCGGCCGCCCCGTCCAGTCGGTGATGGCACGCAATCGATCGTGCAACCGATGTCTGCAATCTCTGCATCGAAGTTTGGCGGCAGCAGGAGGGGGTGGCAGGACGGCCCAGGGTCAAAAAGGACGGTTCGCGCAGACGAGGCTTCCGGGCGCGGGAAGCTCGATCAGGCAGGCGCTCATCAGCAAGCAGGCGCTGGTGCGTGTCGTCAGGGAAGGCGGCAAGTGCTATCGCGAGACCATGTCGCCGGTGCGTGGCTCGGTCGACAAGCGCGAAGAGGTTCCGTGCGAGACGAAGTGCAAGGGTGGCGCTGGCTGAGCCGCTGACAACCGCAGGTTCGCGGTAGTCTATGAGATTGGGCAGGCCTTCGGCGGAGGTGTTGGCGTGCGCTGTCTCGTAGGGGAGGCCTGACATTTTGAAAAGAACCAGGGCCTTGGTGACGAAAGGGCTGGCGTCGGGAAGGCTGAGCCGGGGGCCGGAGACGTAGCGAGAGCATCAAGCCACCTTCCAGGCAACATGGCTTGCAGGCAACAAGGGGGGATCGGGCGGTCTGCCCCAGGTCAGGTGTTGGTGGTGACCGCGACCCAGGTCGGGTCTTCCTGCGCGCGGCGCTCGAAGTTCAGGAAGTCGTAATAGCCGCAGCGGCCCTTGCCGGGGAATGAGCGGCACACGGCTGGCCGGGCCTCATAGATTGTGCAGCAGCGCTTCTTGGTATCGAAGAAACGGCAGATGGCGCCGAAGTGCTTATCCTTTTTGCGCTTCATCGCGTATTTGCGCCCGTGTGCCTCGCGCGTGAAGGCCTTGCGGGCGTCCTCGAACTTGAGACCGTGATGACGCGCCAGACGCTCGACGTCGCGTTTGTCGAGCGCGATCAAGGGGTATGAGCAACAATATCCGGGGCATTTACTGCAGTTGTACAAGGCGACGTCCGTAAAAATTGATGTGGGCAGGCGACCGAGAGCCCTGCGTGCGTGGGCCGGCACATGGATCGGCGCGTCTTAGTGACGGTTGTTAACTTCTGTCCGCATGGGGGGCAATGCAAAAAAATCGATAGCAAACCCGTGATGGCGATCTGGGGCCGAAATGGTGCACCACGGCCGCCATACCGCTCAGCGCCGCCGAGTGACTGTTAACGCGCCCAAATTTCTCCTCTATGGTCAGCGCTATTGGGGACATAATGTGGCGTTGGGGGTTCTCGGCATGACGGAATTGACTCAGGGCGCGCATGAAGGAGAAACGCCGGTCAACCCGTATAGTCTGCTCGAGGCCGTCAATCACTCGAGCGACACGGCACATACAGCGTGGCTCATCTTTCTTGCGATCATGGGCTACCTTATGATTGCGGTTGCGGGGGTCACGCACAAGGATCTCTTGCTCGAGACGCCGGTCTCTTTGCCGATCCTGCAGGTGAACATTCAGCTCGCGCAATTCTTCCAGTTTGCGCCGGTCGTGCTCGTCGTGTTTCATCTCGGGCTCATCTCGCAACTGGCGCTGCTTTCGCGCGAGACGCTTGAGTTCGATCACGCCATCCGTTTGCTTGAAGCGACCGACAAGCGCACGCACCCCCTGCGTCTCGAGCTCAACAACTACTTCTTCGTGCAGGCGATCGCGGGCCCTTATCGCAGCCGGGTGATGAGCGTATTCCTGCACGGCATGAGCTGGCTCACCTTGGTCGTGCTGCCGGTGGTGCTGCTTGTCTATGTGCAGGTGGTGTTCCTGCCGTACCACGACGTTGCAATCACATGGACGCATCGCATCGCCATCGTCGCCGACATCGCCATGCTGGTCTCCATCGGCGTCTTCCTGATGCGCGCGGAGGCGTCGTTCGTCGAGGCGTTTCTCAGGACGACGACGTCGCACCCGGTCAGTTTTTTCGCGACCATCGTCGCGCTCGTTATGGTGGGGCTTTTCTCGCTTTTCTTCGCGACAATTCCGGGCGAGTCGCTCGATCGCATGACGCAACGGGCTCTCGGCTTCGAGAACGAGGACGAGACGGGACAGACGCCGCGCTACGTCGCGGGCTTTGCCGTGCCGCTTCTGAGCTTCGGCTCGGAGGGGTCTTTGTTCGGCATCTTCCAGCGAAATCTCAACGTTACCGACACGGATCTTGTTGCTGACAAGGACACCACACCGGGGGAGCCCAGTCTTTCACTGCGTGGGCGGGACCTGCGCTTTGCCAAGCTCGAACGCTCAGACTTTCACCAAGCGGACCTGACGGGAGCCGATCTTCGTGGCGCAAGCTTTGCGGGCGCAGATCTGCGCGGGGCGTGGCTTCATTGCGCCGACGTCGTGCAGCTCATTCTCTCGGATGAAAGGACGGAAGCTCGCTGCACTACGGCGCGGCGCGCCAACTTCTCACGAGCGAAGCTCGAGGGGGCGCATATGACCGGAATCGACGTGCGCGGTGCGAAGTTCGAGGAGGCACGGCTCGAAGGCGCCGAGCTGCCCTACTCCATCCTGCAAGGCGCCAATTTTGCGAGTGCCAAGCTCGACAAGGCAGACCTGACCGGCGGGGTGCAGGCGCAGGGCACGACCTTTCTCATCACGTCGCTGCAGGGCGCGGATTTGACCGGCGCGCTTCTGCAGGGCGCGGATCTTTCGAGCTCCTATCTGCAGGGCGCGATCTTCAATTATGCGCATCTCGAGAAGGCGAACCTCAGGGATGCGGATATGGAGGCCGCTTCATTCTTTCAGGCGTCCCTGCAGGCGGCGGATCTCTCAGGTACGAGAATTACGGGCGCGGATTTTCGCGGCGCCAAGGTTTGGATGACGCGGCCACCCGAGGCCGATCCGGATGGCGTTGCCGATCTTAGCGACGTGTCGATGACGCCGCCGGGCGACGCCGATGTCTCGGCGACACGGTCCATGCTCGAGCATATCGTCAGCCGCCGTGTGCGTGGGCGACTGAGCGAGGAATTTCAGCCGATGCTGGATTTGTCCGAGATGGCGAAATGGTCCGGGTCCAGCGAGCAGTCGGCCTGGCAGACACTTTCTTACACCGGCACCCCGCTACAGGCGGACGCGTACAAGGCGCGGCTGACCGAGTACCTCGGCAAGCTGTCGTGCCGGGCAAGGTGGAGCAATGGCTCAGTTGCCACGGGAGTTGCGCGGCGCGTGCAGACACGGCAGTTCCGCGGTGATCTCCTCGCGATCTACGACAGGCTCAAGGCAGACGAATGCCCGGCCTCGAAGACGGTGCCAGCGAAGGTGATGAAGGACCTGGCGTCGGCCGCAGACTTGCTGCGCGGGAATTGAGGGCACGGCCTAGATTGCAAGTCCAATCGTAATGAGGCCCTGATAGCCAGAGTCTTGGCTGCCGCTTATCGCCATAGTCTGGGCTGCAAGCTGCTTTGGCGTGTTGTCGGAGAAAATGCCGTCGTTCTCGAGGGCCGGAGTGCGCCGATAGTTTTCCTGGCTTGCCCGATACGCACTTACGCTTCCGTAGACTTCCTTGCACACGAGAGGGGGAATTGCGAGCTGCGACGTGAGACTACGCTTCTCGTAGCTGACGGAGCTTGAAAGGCTTGGATAGACCTCGAAATGCATGTGAGGCGCGCGCCCGGGATAACAACCCGGAATGATGGTCGTGAAGCGCACATGGCCGCTGTCGTCGCTCACGCCCACGCCTCTGAGATAATCTGTCTCTGCAATATCATAGATCGAATAGCGGCCCTCGGCATCGCAGTGCCAGAGATAAATCGCGTGGCCCGACAATGGCCGGCACGCGGTGGCCACATCGACGAGGCTCAGCGTCAGGTCGAGCTTTGCGCCGGCTGCGTAGGTGCTTTCTCCGGCACCGATTTTCGAGCGCAAGTCGCGACGGACGATGCCGCTCTCGCTCAGCAGGTTGGCGAGCCTGCCGTGAGTTCGGTTCGAGCCGTCTGCAGGAAACGGTCCCGCCGTTTCCGTGGGGTCGGCGACGCACGTCTCGCCGCTTGCGGACGCTGCTACCCGCTCGGGTTCACCACTAGAGAAGATCGGGCCGCCGTCACAAGCTGAGGCCAGCGCGCTCGCGCTCGCAGCTCCAGCGAGCCGCAGCCACGCGCGGCGCGTCACCAGGGCCTTCAAGTCTTTCGATAGAGCCGCTTCATCGTCAGTGCCGCCACACATTGTCGAATACCCGTGAACCGTTTGCGATTGATGCTCAACGCTCGGAAGCGGTCTCATCCGTCGCGGCGCGTGAGCTGGCGAGCGAACCCGGCCGGTGACGCCTTCGGCTGCGGCTCGACCGCTGGCGAGACATCGAGAGCGGCTTGCGCAGCGGGCTGGCATGGTTTAAATTGGAACGAAAGATGAACGTATGGCCAAGAGCCGTCGGCGGTCATCGGCTGTGCATAAGGCGTCTGCTGTGGATAAGGCGCCGCGATTGGCGGCTTGGCGCATGTGCGTCGTGCAGGGCGCGGCCGGGCCGGGTAGGGTCTGCAACTTGAGTCGCCTGCTCGCTAATGCTCGCCGCACGCTGTCCGCGAAGCAGGGACGCACAATACGTTCGATTGCGAAATACGTTCGATTGCGAAGGAGTGAATCATGGCCGGCTCGGTCAACAAAGTGATCCTGGTTGGAAATCTAGGCAAGGATCCAGAGATCCGGCGCACGCAGGATGGGCGGCCGATCGCGAACCTCCGGATCGCCACCAGCGAGACGTGGCGCGACAAGAACTCGGGTGAGCGGCGCGAGAAGACGGAGTGGCACTCGGTCGTCATTTTCAACGAGAACCTGTGCAAGGTCGTCGAGCAGTACTTGAAGAAGGGCGCCAAAGTTTACATCGAGGGCGCGCTGCAGACACGCAAATGGCAGGATCAGCAGGGCCAGGAGCGGTACTCGACCGAAGTCGTGCTGCAGGGCTTCAACGGCACGCTGACCATGCTCGACGGCCGTTCGGGCGGCATGCAGGAGGGCAGTCAGTCCGATTATGGTGAGCCGTCCTCGGGCGGCGGCTATTCGAGCGAGCCGCGCCGGAGCAGCGGCGGCAGCAAGGGCAGCTCGTCAGGCTCCGGTAGCGGCTCCAAGGGCAGCTTCGACAAGCAGCTCGATGACGAGATCCCATTCTAGTTGGAATCCCGCCTTTCCCCGGCTGCGCCTTGCTCCGCCAACCTATTCCTGCCGGAGAGGTGAAGGCGGCGAAGCGCGCTGGCGGATTTGCTCTACCGGCCGTGCTTTTTGTTGCGTTTGCGGCTCTTTCGGCTCGCGTGCTGTGCAGCGGTCGGCTGCGACGCAGCCGCCGCAGTGGGGGTGGATGCAGCTTGCGTGGCTGCAGCGCGCGCGACGCCGGCCTCTCTCGTTGCCTGAGCGGGCGGCGGAGATGCCTCTGCCAAAGGTGCGGGCTGAGCAGCTGGCACTCGAACGCTGAGCTGCCCGTTGGGTTTCTGGCCCGATTTCTGGCTCGAATTCTGGTTCGAGCACTGCTTCGGGCCGTGGCCGGCAGTTGGATCGAAGTGGGCTTGGTCGGCCGCCGACTTCACCTCAAGGTAGAGGTGGCGAACCTCGGGGTACTTGCTCTTGATGAGAAGCTCGAGGCGGGCGGTGGTGACCTCGACGCTGGCGGCGGTCTCCCAATCTTCGAAATCGACGCTGGCGGCGACCAGGACATCGTCCGGCCCGAGGTGCATCGTCCTCACGTCGTTGATGCAACGGATCGGTCTTCCTTCGCCCATCTCGGTCTGGATCAGGTCGCGGAGGCCTGCCTGCACGGCGGGGTGCGCGGCCTCTCCGACAATCAGGCTTCGGATCTCGATGCTCATGAAGGCTGCGACGGCGCCAAGGACGAGGCCGATCACGATCGAGGCGACGCCGTCGGCGGCAGGGTAGCCAGAAAGCTCTGCGACCGCGATGCCGATGGCGGCGACGACGAGGCCGGTCAAGGCCGCGATGTCCTCCAAGAGCACCGTGAAAAGGGCCGGGTCTTTCGAGGCGCGGAGGGCCGTTATCAGGGGCGTTTGGCCGCGCCGGGAGTTGAACTCCTTGAGCGCCTTGTAGGTGGATGCGCTTTCAAGGGCGATGGCAACGGCGAGGACGAGGTAGGCGACCTGCGGACTGCTGATCGGGTGGGGATCGTGGATTTTCTCGACGCCCTCGTAAATGGCGACGCCGGCGCCGAGCGAGAACAAGAGAATGGCGACGATGAAGCTCCAAAAATAGAGCTCCTTCGAGTAGCCGAACGGATGATGGGCGTCGGCGGGGCGCCGCGATCGTTTCAGGCCAACGAGCAACAAGGCTTGGTTCGAGGTATCGACAAGAGAGTGGATTGCCTCGGAGAGCATGGCCGATGAGCCGGTCCAGGCGGCGGCCGCGAATTTGGCTATGGCGATGCCGAGATTGCAGCCGAGTGCTATGAGTACAACGCCAGTTGAACCACCTGCTGACACTAGATTTCATCTCCATCTTTTTTTTGGCTTTGTGCGGACAGGTCGTCCGCTTCGCATTGAAATACAGCGAAAGGCCCCGCCGCGCTATCGCGGCGGAGCTTCTTCTAGGGCTTCGATGGTTTGCGACGGCTTACGTGCCGCTTATTGAGCCGGCGCAGGAGCCGGTGTGGGGGCCGGAGCCGGAGCGGCTTCCGGCGGGGTGGCTGGGGCGGCCTGGGAAGGAGCCGGGGTCGCCTCGGGGGCCGGAGCAGTCTCGGCGCCGACAGCCTTTTTGGCCTCGTCGATCGCCCCGGACACCGCTTCCTTAGCCTTCTCGATAGCCGGGGTGGCGGCCTCCTTGGCCTTCTGGAGGGCCTCTTCGGCTTGTTTCTTTGCCTCTTCCAGTGCGGGCTTGGCCTGCTCGATGGCGCCCGCAGTCGACGATGTCGTCTTGTCGGTCAACTCGTGGACCTTCTCCTTGGCGCGATCGAAGAGGGACTTCGGGGGCTTGGCACGCTGAAAGGTCGGAGCCGTGTTCAAGACCTCCTGCGTCACGTCAGGGACAGAGACGGTGACATGTCCATCCTTTTCCTCGAACTTCAACGAGCTGAGGTCGATGCCGATTTTCTTCTCGGCAATTCCGAAGTATCCGCCGGTGCCCATGACGACGCCGATGACCTGGTTCTGCTCGTTGACGATCAGGTCCTCAACGTCGGCGATGATCTTGCCGTCCTTGCCGTACACCTTGGCACCGATCAGGTGGTCCTTGGCGAGGTACTGGTTTGCGGTCTGGGCGGGCAGGAACATCGTGCCGGCCTCCGCTGCACCTGCGTGCGGCGCAAGGGCCGGAATGACGAGCAGTGCGGCCGCAACGAATACTGAAGCATGTTTCATACGTATCTTCCTCTTAAGGTCGGCCCGGGGATCCTCACTTGTGCTGCTCTCCCCCTCGTCTCTCAGCACGCGAAGCGCCGCTTAGCGGCACTTCTTGACATAGGAATGTCGAGGACGGATGCAACCGCGACGCGGGCGAAGAAAATCGCTTTCGCGAGACTTATTCTGCGGCCGGTTTCCGCGGCCAGTGCGACATCGGCACTCAGGTCGACTGGCTATTCAGAGAATTTCGGCGGTCCTTCATGGGCGAGTGCGGGGACGTAGCCACGTGCGTTGATCTTGTAGAAATCCTCGCCCCTTTCGGTGCGGTGGGTGGCAAGGTCGACCTTGACGAGTTCAATGTCGAGGCCCGCCTCGGGGGCAGCGATGTGCGGGGCGAGCGAGCAGGCTCCGTGTGTGAAGTGGAGCTTTATGGTGGCCTCATACGTTTGGTGCGATACGCAAATACTCAGGCGACCGCGGAGTTGATACGAGACTGAGCTAGGGAAGGCGAGTTGGTCTAAGCCTGGAGTTTCTCGCAAAGGACTGATATTGTAGCGCAATTTATGACGTGCCGAGGGCGTGGAGTTCTATTTGGTTGCGCCTGCTATCCCCTGAAATTTCGACGCACTGCCGGGCAGCACAGGGCAGGCGGTTGCAAGGCCTTGACGGCCTAAGGTAAACTGCCGCCCAACGCGCCTTAGAAGAAGATCATAAGAAGAGTGCCGTCCGTAGTTCAGCGTCTGGACGAACTCGCGCAATTGGGAACCGAATTTGACAGACAATAGCGATCGTCCTGGCGCCGCCGGTCCGAGTGATATCCGGCCCGTGCTCATCGTCGACGAGATGAAGCGCTCGTATCTCGAGTACGCGATGAGCGTCATCATCTCGCGTGCTTTGCCGGATGTGCGCGACGGCTTGAAGCCGGTGCATCGGCGCATTCTCTATGCGATGCAGCGCCTCGGACTCGATTGGAATCGAAAGCATATGAAGTCGTCCAAGGTCGTGGGCGACACGATGGGCGATTTTCATCCGCACGGAAACCTTGCGATTTACGATGCTCTGGTCCGCCTCGCGCAGGACTTCTCCATGCGCGTGCCGCTGATCGACGGGCAGGGCAACTTCGGCTCAGTCGATGGCGACCCGCCGGCGGCCGAGCGCTACACCGAGGCCCGTCTCTCGAAGATCGCGCAATATCTGCTCGACGATCTCGACAAGGACACCGTCGACTTCAAGGCGAACTACGACGACCGCCTCGAGGAGCCGTGCGTCCTGCCGGCGAAGTTCCCGAACCTGCTCGTTAACGGTGCGGGCGGCATTGCCGTCGGCATGGCGACCAATATCCCGCCGCACAATCTCGGCGAGGTCATCGATGCGGCGATCGCAGTGCTCGACAATCCCGAGACGACCATCGACGATTTGACGCGCATCATTCCGGGCCCGGATTTCCCGACCGGCGGCCTAATTCTTGGACGCGCGGGTGCGCTTGCCGCCTATCACAAGGGCCGCGGCTCCATCATCATGCGCGCCAAGGTCGAGGTGGAGGAGATCCGCAAGGATCGCGAGGCGCTGATTGTCACCGCCATCCCGTACCAGATCAACAAGCGCGTTCTGATCGAGAAGATTGCCGACCTCGTTCGCGAGAAGAAGGTCGAGGGTATCGCGGACATTTGGGACGAGAGCAACCGCGAGGGCATGCGCATCGTCATCGAACTCAAGCGCGATGCGATCGCAGACGTGGTTCTGAACCAGCTCTGGCGCTTCTCCGACCTGCAGACGACATTTGGCGCGAACATGCTCGCGATCAACGGCGGCAAGCCGGAGCAGCTCAACCTTCGCGACATCATCGAGGCGTTCACCTCGTTCCGCCAAGAGGTCGTGACGCGGCGGACGCGCCACTTGCTCATGAAGGCGCGCGAACGGGCGCACGTGTTGGTCGGCCTCGCTATTGCGGTCGCCAACATCGACGAGGTCATACGGCTCATCCGCACATCGCCGTCGCCGGCTGAAGCCAAGGTCCAGCTCATGGACCGTGATTGGCCGGCGCGCGACATGGCGCCGCTCATCGAGCTGATCGCCGATCCGCGCCACAGGATAGCGGCCGACGGGACCTATCGCCTTTCGGAAGAGCAGGCGAAGGCCATCCTCGAGCTGCGCCTCTCGCGCCTCACGGCTCTCGGCCGCGACGAGATCGGTGACGAGCTCACCAAGATCGCCGAGGAGATCAAGGAGTATCTCGCGATCCTGTCGTCGCGGGCGCGCATCGTTGAGATCGTGAAGGGCGAGCTCACCGCCATCCGCGACGAGTTCGCGACGCCACGCATGACGGAGATCCTCGACGTCGAGGGTGAGGTCGACGACGAGGATCTCATCCAGCGGGAGGACGTCGTCGTCACCGTCTCGCACAAGGGCTATATCAAGCGCGTGCCGCTCTCGACTTACCGGGCGCAGCGGCGCGGCGGCAAGGGCCGCTCGGGAATGTCGACGCGCGACGAGGATTTCGTCACGCAGCTGTTTATCACGTCGACGCATACGCCGGTGCTGTTCTTCTCGTCGCGCGGCATGTGCTATCGCATGAAGGTCTGGCGGCTGCCCGCGTCCACTCCGCAGGCTTCGGGCAAAGCCCTGATCAATCTCTTGCCGCTGGCGCAGGACGAGGCGATCACGTCGATCCTGCCGTTGCCGGAAGATCCGACGACGTGGAGCCAGCTCGAGCTGATGTTTGCAACGCGCAGCGGCAACGTGCGTCGCAATGCGTTGACCGACTTCGAGAATATCAATCGCAACGGCAAGATTGCCATGAAGCTCGACGCGGGCGATCGGATCGTCGCGGTCGGCATCTCGTCTCTCGAGGACGACGTGCAGCTCACGACCGCCAAGGGGCAGTGCATCCGTTTTCCGATCAAGGACGAGGTGCGGCTGTTCCGTGGGCGTGATTCGGACGGCGTCCGCGGCATCCGGCTCGAGGATGGGGACGAGGTTATCTCGATGTCCATCCTGACGCATGTCGAGGCCTCGCCTGCCGAGCGTACGGCCTACCTCAAGCAGGCCATTCAGATGCGGCGCGCGCAGGGCGAGGAGCCCGTCGATGCAGCGCCCGAGACCGAGTCCGAGGATGTTGAGGCAGCCGAGAGTGCGGAGGACCTTGCGCCAGAGCGGATCGCCGAGCTTGCGGCGAAGGAGCAGTTTGTTCTCACGGTCTCGGAGAAGGGATACGGCAAGCGCAGTTCGTCCTACGAGTACCGAACCTCGGGGCGCGGCGGCAAAGGCATCGTGGCGATGGTCGTCAATGACCGCAACGGCAACCTCGTGGCGTCGTTCCCGGTGGAGCACAACGATCAGATGATGCTCGTCACCGATGGGGGGCAACTCATCCGCTGCCCGGTCGAGGGCGTGCGCATCGCTGGGCGCAACACGCAAGGTGTCCGCATATTCAAGACCGAGGTCGAGGAGCGTGTGGTGTCGGTCGAGAGCATCTCGGACGAGGGTAGTGTTGTGGACAATGGAGATGTTGACGCTTCGGAGCCCACGGAGTAGACGGGCCTTAGGGAACGTCTGTACTCGATGAGCCGATCGTCGACGAGCGGGCGGCAGATTTCGTAAGCGGCCTTTACGCGAGCGGTGCGTTTACGCGACCTGAGCCGTGATCAGCTTGGCTGGATGCATGGCCTCGAGCGTGCGAGCCACCGGGCACTCGCGCATCAGGGCCTCGATATCGCGGCAGAGGATGAAGCCGCGTCCGGCCTCGGCGATCAGTCCCCTGGCGCGCATGCGCGATACGATGCGCGATACCGTATCTGCGTTCAAGGACAGGTACTCGGCGATGTCGACACGAGAGATCGGCATCTCGAACGTGACGCCTGCATGCGAGGCCTTGCCGGTGCGGAGAGCGAGCTCCGCGTAGAGCGAGGCCACGCGCTCCTCTCCCGTCAAACCGCCGACGATGGCGGCATGCAGCGCCAGCCGTGCGGCCTGCTCGGCGAGCTGGCGCGAGAGCAGGTTTTCAAGCGCCGAATCGCGGCTTGGTCCCTCAGATGCAACCGGCCATCGCACGCGCCAGACCTCGCCTTGGTCGTTCGTCGAGGTCAGCGCGGTTCCTGCAAGCGGCGGCATGGCTGCCGTGCGATAGACGTCCCCTGGCGTGAGGATGCTCAGGATCTGCGTGCGGTTTCCGGCAAGTGACGCCTGCGCAAGCATGAAGCCCCGGCGAACGAGGTAAAGCGTATCTTCCTGGTCGGATGCAATCGCAAGCTTTTGCCGCCTGCGTGTGCGGATCACAACGGCGAGTGGTTCGAGCTTCTCGAATATGGATTGATTGCGTATTAGGCCCAGTTGCGAACCTGAGTGCTCTTTCGCTGCTGCGGCCGTTCTTCTCGTGCGCGCGTGTGGTCCCATTTGCTCAGATCCTGGGCTCTGCGGGACTGATTGCAGCCCGCGGCATGTGTCGTAAATCCTTCTGATCATTTGGCGGGCTCGGCCTTGACCTTCATCAAGTTTCGCTGCGGAGAGGATGTCGCGCGGTATTCGGAGGGCTTGATTCAAGTCAAGTGAATTGTGGCGTCTCAGCCACTGCTTGGCGTTGCTCAGCGTGTTGCTGATATTTATCAGCGTCCACAGCGATTTGAGGCTGGAGGTGGGGGGCATTTGGGACGCAAGACTTTTGGTGGGTGCACATAAGCTGGCGAGTCGCGTCGGGCTTAGCTTGACTTACGAAAGGGAACAAAAATGCTGGATTGCAGATTTACTTTGGCGCTTGTGGCAGCGATGGGGCTCGTTGCCGCTCCGTCATTTGCCGGCGACAGCAACGGTAATTTCCAGGCGAAGCTTGGGGTAACCGGCGTTTGGACCGACGATTCGACGAACAGTCTGACGCAGACGCTTAGCGGCGTGACCACGGATCTTCTGGCGGCTGGCGCTTCGGCATCCACGAACGACACCGTCATTCCGTCGCTGACGTTGACCTATTTCTTGAACAAGAACCTGGCCGTTGAACTCTTCTGCTGCTTCGACAAGATCAATGTCGATGGCCGAGGCCTCTTGAACGGTGTGGACCTTGCCGATGTCTGGGTGTTTCCGCCGGCCCTTACTCTGCAATACCACTTTGATAATCTTGGTCCGATCAAGCCCTACGTCGGTGTCGGCGCGCAGTGGGTTCACTACTTCAACGAAAACTCCAATCTCGGAGGCTTCGAGAGCGTGAAGTTCGACGATAGCTTCGGCTTTGTGCTGCAGGCTGGCGTCGATTACGACCTCGGTGGCGGCTGGTCGCTCGGTCTCGATGTCAAGAAGGTCTGGGAAGACACCAAGATCACCTGGACCGCGGCCAATGGCGATACGACCATTGCAAACCACGATATCGATCCCTTAATTGCGACCGCAAACCTCGGCTATCGCTTTAACCTTTCGGATATCTTCGGGTCGCGCAGCGCTGCGCCGCTGAAGTAGGGCTCGTCTTCCGAAATCCGACATTAAGGGGTCCGGCCGATGCGCCGGGCCCTTTTTCATGCTGAAGCTCGTTAGGGATGATAGGCGGGGAGGCCCGTTGTTCGCTTGCCGCGGCCGGCTCCGGGCGGCTACAAACTCGACAATGAGCAGAAATGGCATGAACAGAACCGGCTTCTACTCCGGGTCGTTCGACCCGGTCACGCTTGGCCATACGGACGTCATCGAGCGGGCCTGCAGGCTCGTCGACCGGCTTGTGATCGGCGTTGGTGTGCACCCCGCGAAGGCTCCGATGTTTGCCGATGCCGAGCGAGTGGAAATGCTCGTTGCCGAGACGCGAGGCATCGCCTCGAGGAGCGGCTGCGATATCGAGGTCGTTACATTCTCTGATCTCGCGATCGACGCGGCAAAGCGTTATGGGGCGGCCGTGATCTTCAGGGGCCTGCGCGACGGCACCGACTTCGATTACGAGATGCAGATGGCAGGCATGAACGACGCCATGGCGCCCGCCGTGCAGACCGTGTTCGTCTCGGCTTCGCCTCACGTCCGGCATATCGCCGCCAATCTCGTGCGCCAGATTGCGGTGATGGGTGGGGATGTCTCGGCCTTCGTCTCAAAGGGTGTGGCCAAGCGGTTGGTATCGAAGGCCGCCAAGCCGCGCTAACTTTGCCTTCTGGCGCGCTGCGACTGAGAGTTGCTCGGACGCGGCAGGCAGTCCATAAAGCGGGCCAAACAGATATCGGGTGTCTCTGGCCCGGTCAGGGATCCAAGGGGAAAGGTCGATGGGTATCATGAGATGTTTTGCGGTTGGCTTCTTTGCACTGGCCCTCTGCGCCTGTTCTACAGCGCCGATCGGGCAGGTCGCCAACGCGGGTGAGGCAGCGCCTGCGGTTGCACCCCCGGCCGCGAATGATCCTTCGAACACGCTCGTCCTTGAGGTGAAGACCGGCAAGGTTATGATCCGGCTGAGGCCGGACCTCGCGCCCAAGCACGTGGAACGGGTCAAGAAGCTCGCGTCCGAGGGGTTCTACAACGGTCTCAAGTTCCACCGCGTCATTCCAGGCTTTATGGCGCAGACCGGCGATCCGCTCGGCACCGGCGGGGGCGGCTCAAGCTACCCGGACCTGCCGGCCGAGTTCACGCCCACTCCGTTCGAGCGTGGCACGATCGGCGCCGCGCGGACGGGTGACCCGAACAGCGCCAACAGCCAGTTCTTCATCTGCTTTACGCACGTGCCACACCTCAACGGGCAATACACCGTTTGGGGGCAGGTCGTGGAAGGCATGCAGTACATCGACCAGGTGGCCAAAGGCGAGCCTCCGGCAAAGCCCGATGTCATCATAAAGGCGTATCTGGCGTCAGCTGCACCGCATTAGCACTCCCGTCTGTCAGAAGCGCTATCGGCGGGGGAAGGGGGGCAGGGCCCGCTTCTCCTTTCGCTGTCAGTTGCCGACTTCAAATGCCTAGCTTGCAACCCGCCAATCTGGAGACCCCAAATGGCCGAATTTACAGATCCCGAAAATACGCTCATCGTCGAGACCACGAAGGGCCGGGTCGTCATCGCCATGCGCCCGGATCTCGCTCCCAAGCACGTCGAGCGCATCAAACAGCTCGTTCGCGAGAAGTTCTATGACGGCATCGCCTTCCATCGTGTGATCGACGGCTTCATGGCGCAGACCGGCTGCCCGCAAGGCACCGGCACGGGCGGCTCGACCTACCCGAACCTGCCGGCTGAGTTCAATGCTGAGCCGCACGTGCGCGGCGTGTGCTCGATGGCGCGTGCGACGCCGCCGAACAGTGCCAACAGCCAGTTCTTCATCTGCTTCGACGATGCGGGCTTCCTCGACAAGAAGTATACCGTCTGGGGCAAGGTCATCGAAGGCATGGAGAACGTCGACAAGATCAAGCGGGGCGAGCCGGTGCAGAACCCGGATCGCATGGTCAGCGTGACGGTTGCGGCGGACGCCGCTTAAGCGCATGGGCTCGGACGCTGGCCAGATCAGGTGGAGGGCCGCGCTGGCGGCTCTCGCCGCACTCTCCGGGGCGGCGGGCGTGGCGCTGGCTGCGGTTGCCGCCCATCGCGTCGCCGAGCCCACGCTCGCGACGGCGGCGCAGTTCCTTATTCTTCACGCAGCGGCGGTGACCGGGCTTGTCGCGCTGGCAGCTGGAGTTATTCGCCCGACGCTTCACCTTGCGGCAGCTAGCATCATGCTGTTCGGCGTGGTGCTTTTCAGCGGCGATATCTCGGCGCGCGTGCTGCTTGGAGGGAGCCTGTTTCCCATGGCCGCGCCGATCGGCGGCAGCTCGATGATGCTGGCGTGGCTGATTGCGGCCTTGGCGTCGGCTCGGGAGTTCATGACCGGGCGGAAATAGCTGGTCTCCGCCTCCCAACTCATGACAATGGTCCGCATCTGCATTCACCCCATTCACGTAAAGCGGGTGGCAGTCGTGGATTTTGGTCGATGCTGCGTCTGGCTCGGTCTTGGGCTCCCTCCTTGAGGATGGGAAGGTGCTCTTGTCGCAGCAGTTCCAGTTTCTGGGCTGCATGCTGTATGACAGCCGCCATGCGAACCGATATTTTCGATTTCGAGCTGCCGGACGACCGTATCGCGCTCACGCCGATGAGCCCGCGAGACTGTGCGCGGCTGCTTGTGGTGCGGCCGGGAGAGACACCGCCGCTCGAGGATCGCATGGTGCGGGATATCGTAGATCTTCTTCGGCCAGGCGACGCGCTGGTGTTCAACGATACACGGGTAATCGCGGCGGCCCTCGAGGGCGTGCGGATGCGTGGCGAGACGGCCTCGCGCGTGACGTTCAATCTATTGCGCCGCGTCGACGAGAGCCGGTGGCGCGCGCTGGCGCGGCCGGCGAAGCGGCTTATTCCGGGTGACCGCGTCCGGTTTGGCGCGCAGGGCTCGGTGTGCCTCGCGGGCGAGGTTCTGGCTACGGTCACTGCGCGGCTCGATGCGGGCGAGGTGGAGCTTGCGTTCGATTTTTCAGGTCCAGACCTTGACCGGGCCATCGCGGCTGTCGGCAAGATGCCGCTGCCGCCTTATATTGCCGCCAAACGGCCGCCGGACGACAGCGACCGGGCGGCCTACCAAACCGTCTACGCGGACCGGGAAGGCGCAGTTGCCGCGCCGACTGCGGGGCTGCATTTCACGCCCGAGCTCATGGCGGCGCTAGGCGAGCGCGGTGTCAGCCAGCATTTCGTGACGCTGCATGTCGGAGCGGGTACGTTCCTGCCGATCAAAGTCGCGGACACCGCCGACCACAAGATGCATGCCGAGTGGGGCGAGGTTGCGGAGGAGACCGCTTTGGCGCTGCGACATGTGCGAGCGCAGGGTGGGCGCATCGTTGCCGTCGGCACGACATCGCTGCGACTGCTCGAGAGCGCGGCGGCGGGCGGCGAGATCGCGCCGTTCCAGGGCGAGACGGCGATTTTCATCGCGCCGGGCTATGCGTTTCGCGCGGTGGACGTGCTGATGACCAACTTTCATCTCCCACGCTCGACGCTCTTCATGCTCGTCTCGGCTTTCGCTGGCCTCGAGACGATGCGGAGCGCCTATTCGCACGCGATCGAGCGCGGCTATCGCTTCTATTCCTACGGCGATGCGTCGCTGTTGTTTCCGGCCGCGTCCGCCGCGGCCATTTGAGCAAGGGTTCCATGCAAAAGGCAGCTCCACAGTTCGGGTATCATCTGTTCCGGCAAGATGGACTGGCGCGGACCGGCGAAATCACGACGCCGCGCGGCGTCATCAGAACTCCGGCCTTCATGCCGGTCGGGACCGTCGGCACGGTCAAGGCGCTCTATCCGGAGCAGGTGCGCGACGCCGGCGCGGACATCCTGCTCGGCAATACCTATCATCTCATGCTGCGCCCTGGCGCAGAGCGCGTGGCGAAGCTCGGCGGCCTACACACCTTCATGCGCTGGGATCGGCCAATCCTGACGGATTCCGGCGGCTTCCAGGTCATGAGCCTGTCGAAGATCCGAAAGATCTCCGAGGACGGGGTGGCGTTCCAGTCTCACATCGATGGCTCGCGGCACATGCTATCGCCAGAGCGCTCGATCGAGATCCAGTGCCTGCTCGGCGCGGATATCCAGATGCAGTTCGACGAGTGCATCGAGCTGCCGGCGGAAAGGCGCGAGGTAGAGCGGGCGATGGAGTTGTCGCTGCGCTGGGCGGAGCGCTCGAAGAAGGCCTTCGAGGGGCAGCTTCAGAGTGGCGGCGCAAAGCCGGGGCAGGCGTTGTTCGGCATCGTGCAAGGCGGCACCGAGCCCGACCTCAGGCGTCGCTCGGCAGAGGCTTTGGCTGCTCTGGACCTGCCGGGATATGCAGTCGGTGGGCTTGCGGTTGGCGAAGGCCATGATGCGATGCTTGCCGCACTCGAGGTGACGCTGCCGTTTCTGCCGGAGGGGAAGCCGCGCTATCTTATGGGCGTCGGCACGCCGCTCGACATCATCGAGAGCGTGCGGCGGGGGATCGATATGTTCGACTGTGTGCTGCCGACGCGTAACGGGCGGCACGGGCTCGCCTACACGTGGGAGGGCACGGTCAATCTGCGCAATGCCCGGCACGCCGACGACCCGGCGCCGCTCGATCCCTTAAGCTCATGCCCGGCGGCGCGTGACTACTCGCGCGCCTATCTGCATCACCTGATGCGAAGTGGCGAATACCTTGGCGCCATGCTGCTCTCTTGGGTCAACACGGTTTTCTATCAGGAGCTGATGGCGGCGATGCGCGCGGCGATCGCTGAGGAGCGCTTCGCCGCCTGGGCCGAGGAGACGAAGGGCCGGCTCGCGGCCAAAAGTTAGACCTTCGCCGCGTCGCGGGCGGCGCGGGCGACCTTGCGCTCGCGGTGGACGAGGTAGACGCCTGACCCGACGATGATCGCCGCGCCTGCGAGGGTATAGACATCCGGCAGGTCGCCGAACACGGCGTATCCGAATGCCACCATGGTCAAGAGCTGCAGATAGAGGAATGGCGCGACGGTGGAGGCCGGCGCTAGTCGATAGGCGTGGATGAACAAGTAATGGCCGATGCCGCCGAGCAGCCCGAGGCAGGCTAGCAGCGCCCAGGCGAGGGCGTCGGGCGGCGTGGTCCAGCTCATCCAGGCGACGGGAGCACCGCCGACCGTGCCAGCAAACATTGAATAAAAGAGCGTGACGAGGGGCGGATTGAAACTCGCCATGTAACGCGTGAGCAGCATGAAGAGCGCGTAGGCGAACATGGCTGAGAGCGCCATGAGGACCGCCGGGTGGACATTCGATGCGTCCGGGTGGATTGCAATCAGAATACCGGCAAATCCGACGAGGATCGCGACGAAGCGTCGCCAGCCAACCCATTCGCCGAGGAGTGGGCCGGCGAGGAGGGCAACCACGAGCGGCGCAAGGAAGACGATGGTGATGGTCTGGTCCAGGCGGAGATAGCGGAGCGCCATGAAGTTGAACGCCGTCGTCGCGACCATGAGGACCGAGCGGATGAGCTGCAACTTGAGGTGGCTGGTGGTGAGGAGCGCTCGCAGGCTCATGACACCGAGCAGGGGCACGCACGTCGCGAGCATGACAAACTGACCGAAGAACCGCGCCCAGACGACTTGTCCAACCGACAGTCCGTAATGGGTCACGAGATACTTGGCCGCGGTGTCGAGCCCGGAGAAGAGGCCGACCGCTGCAACCATAAGGCCGATGGCCGTCAGGCGGTCGCGAGCCTCACGTGCGTCGAAGTCGTTTGTGGGATTGCTGAGCTTTTGCATGGAACGGCCGAGCCGGCCGACATCCCTTTTCACTGCATCTTTTGCGTCAGATACGTTCCAGGCGGTCTCATAGCGCACTCGGCGGCAAAGGTTGAGGTTATATTCTGCAAGGGAGGATTGCTCCTGGACGCCAATCGCTGCCTTGACCCCGAGGGGGGCTACCCTTAAGAAGCGCATTCCTCGAAGCGTTACGATTGCTGCTTCAGGGCCGGTAGCTCAGAGGTAGAGCACGTGACTTTTAATCATGGGGTCGAGGGTTCGATTCCCTCCCGGCTCACCAGCAATTTCAATTACTTAGAAGCGTGACGCCTTGAACTGAGGAGCTTCTTGCAACCACCGGGCAACTGCGCCGGGCGCTGGGCACGCTTCAGGGCCCCGGCTTCTTCCGCGGTTGCTTCCGGTCACTCTCCTCTGCGATATCCCGCACTTCGTCGAGCAGTCCAGGTTTGCGCCGAAGCAGGCTTGCAAGGGTCGCCATGAAGCCCGTACAAGCTGATGATCGTCTGAAGCGGGGCAACCTCTGCCGCTGCTACTTTCGCGAGCCTGGTCCGCTGAAAGTCTTGGCGAATTTGCGACTGTCGTCGCCATTGCACTCAGCTGCGGGCGGTACTGCGACGCGGCGGAACGGAAAGGTCCGGCCAGTAGCGGCAACTCCTACTCAGCGGTCGCGGGTTTCAATATCGCTTTTGGACTATGGAGAGCCCCTTCAAGTCGCCACCCTTTCGCCGCTGCATAGATTGCGGGAATAACCACCAGCGTCAGCAATGTCGAGGATACCATCCCGCCGATCATCGGCACGGCGATGCGCTGCATGACTTCGGATCCTGTACCGGTGCTCCACATGATGGGCAACAGGCCCGCCATGATGGCGACGACGGTCATCATCTTCGGCCGTACACGCTCGACTGCCCCAACCATGACGGCGTCATAGAGATCGGCGCGTGTATAAGGGCGCCCCTCGTGCGCACATTTTGCCTTCATCTCCTCGGCGGCATGGTCGAGGTAGATGAGCATCACCACACCGGTCTCAGCCGCGACACCGGCAAGCGCGATGAATCCGACTGCTACCGCAACCGACAGGTTGAAGCCAATCCACCACATCAGCCAGAACCCACCGACGAGGGCGAACGGCAGCGACAGCATGACGATAAGCGTCTCGGTGAGGCGCCGGAAGTTGAGGTAGAGCAGCAGGAAGATGATCATCAGCGTCACCGGAACGACTAGCATCAGTCGCGCCTCGGCGCGTTCGAGATATTCGAATTGTCCGCTCCAGACGAGATACGTCCCGGCTGGCAAATTCACCTGCTCGTTTACCGCCTTCTTTGCGTCGGCCACATAGCTGCCGAGATCGCGATCGCGGATGTCGACGAAGATATAGGTCGCGAGCTTGGCGTTCTCCGTGCGAATGGTGGTTGCGCCACGCGTAAGCTTGATGTCCGCTACTTCACCGAGGGGAACGGTGCCCGCGGCCGGCAGCGACACGAGCACATCCTTTGCAATCGCCTGCGGGTCGACGCGCAGATCACGCGGATAGCGGATGGCGACCGAGTATCGCTCGCGACCTTCCACCGTCGTGGTGATGGGTTCGGCGCCGAGCGCCATAGCAACAACGTCCTGCACATCGGAAATCATAAGGCCGTAGCGCGCCAGGCGGTCGCGGTTGGGCAGGATTTCGAGATAGTAGCCTCCGACGACTCGCTCGGCATAGGCACTCGACGTACCTGGGACGGATTTGAGGACGGTTTCGACCTCGCGCGCGACCTGTTCCATGGCGGCAAGGTCCTTGCCTATGACTTTGACTCCGACGGGCGTGCGGATGCCCGTCGCCAGCATGTCAATGCGCGCCTTGATCGGCATCGTCCAAGCATTCGAGACACCGGGGAACTGCAGCGCCTTGTCCATCTCTCGGACGAGGCTGTCTGACGTAATGCCCGGCCGCCATTCTTCCTTGGGCTTGAGATTGATAACTGTCTCGAACATTTCGGTCGGGGCGGGATCGGTCGCCGTCTGCGCGCGCCCTGCCTTGCCGTAGACGGACGCCACCTCCGGGAAGGTGCGGATAATGCGATCCTGGGTTTGCAGCAGCTCTGCCGATTTCGTCACCGAAAGGCCCGGCAGGGTGGTCGGCATATAGAGTAGCGTGCCCTCGTTGAGATTGGGCATGAATTCGGTTCCGACCTGGGTCATAGGCCATACAGAGGCCGCGAGGATGACCGCGGCCGTGGCGATGGTCAACGTCTTCGCTTTCAGGACGCCACGGATAATTGGCCGATAGACGGCGATGAGCGCACGGTTGAGAGGGTTCCTTGCCTCAGGGACGATACGGCCGCGTACGAAAATGATCATCAATGCCGGGACCAACGTCACCGACAGGATTGCCGCCGCCGCCATCGCGAATGTCTTCGTAAACGCCAGCGGGCCGAACAGACGTCCCTCCTGCGATTCCAACGTGAAAATCGGCAGGAAGGACACGGTGATGATCAATAGCGAGAAGAACAGCGCCGGGCCGACCTCGGATGCCGCCTCGATGATGATTTCGGTGCGGGGTTTGTCTGGGCTCGCACGTTCCAGGTGTTTGTGAGCGTTCTCGATCATGACGATCGCCGCGTCGATCATTGCACCTATGGCAATGGCGATGCCGCCGAGGCTCATGATATTGGCACCGATGTTCAGCAGCCGCATGGCGACGAAGGCCATCAAGATGCCAACAGGCAGCATTATGATGGCAACGAGCGCGCTGCGCACATGCAGCAGGAACACGATGCAAACCAGCGCGACCACCAGACTTTCCTCGAACAGCGTAGACTTGAGGGTCGCGATGGCCCGGTGGATCAGCTCGGAGCGGTCGTAAACCGGGATGATGTCCGTGCCCTCAGGCAGCGATGGCAAGATCTCCTGGATGCGCGTCTTGACGTTATCAATGACGGTCAGTGCGTTGGCACCAGAGCGTTGCAGCGCGATACCGCTCGCCACCTCGCCTTCGCCGTTGAGCTCGGTGATGCCGCGGCGCTCGTCGCCCGCAAGCTCGACGCGGGCCACGTCCTTGAGCAGCACAGGCGTCCCACCGTCCGCCTTAACGACGATGGCCTCGAGGTCGCCGATCCCTCTGAGATAGCCACGCCCTCGCACTATGAACTCGTGCTCGGCGAGCTCCAGCGTGCGCCCGCCGACGTCCATGTTGTTGCCGCGAATGACCTCGCGGATCCTGTCGAGCGGGATATTGAGACTGCGCAGGCGGCCCGGATCGACCACAACATTGTACTGCTTGACGAAGCCGCCGACGCTGGCCACTTCGGCTACACCCTCCGCCTTCGAAAGGCCAAATCGGACTTCCCAATCCTGCAACGAGCGCAAGGCGGCGAGCGATTTGTCCTTACTCTGGAGAGCATATTGATAGACCCACCCAACCCCACTGGCATCGGGGCCAAGCGTGGGCGTGATCCCGACGGGCAAGCGCTTCGCGGCCGCATTGAGGTATTCAAGCACGCGCGAGCGCGCCCAATAGATGTCGGTGCCGTCCTCAAAGATGATGTAAACGAACGAGACGGCGAAGAACGAGAACCCACGCACCACCTTGGAGCGCGGTACTGTCAGCATTGAGGTGGTCAACGGATACGTAACCTGGTCTTCGACAACCTGGGGTGCCTGACCAGGGTACTCAGTATAGACGATGACCTGCGTGTCGGAGAGATCCGGTATGGCGTCGAGCGGCAGGGTCCTCACCGCCCACACGCCGGCAACAACCACGAACGCCGCGGCGATGAACACCAGGATGAGGTTTCTGGCCGACCAGGCAATGACGCGGGCAATCATGGCTTGGCCTCAGTTGACGACGACGCGGTAAAGCTCTTGAGCGCGGCTTGGAGATTGCTTTCGGAATCGATGAGGAAGTTGCCGTTGACGACGACCCGTTCTCCCCCCGACACACCGCTCAGAATCTCAATGAACCCGTCGCCCCTGCGTCCCAGTTCGACCTGACGCGGCTCATAGCGTCCGTCGCCCAAATCGATCAGCGCCACCTGGCGGCTTCCGCTGTCGATGATAGCGCTGGCGGGCACGGCCACCACGTCCTCGTTGCTTCCGGTCGAGATCTCAACGTCGCCGTACATATCAGGCAGGAGGGCGAGGTCGGGGTTTGGTAGCTCGATGCGCACGCGCGCCGTGCGGGTTTCCTTCATCAGGTGCGGATACACAACCGAGACGGCGCCTTTGAAGATCCGGCCGGGATGCGCTCGCACCGTCACAGTAACCGGCTCCCCCGGCTTGATCGAAGCCATGTCTCCCTCCGGCACGTCCGCCAGCATCCACACGAGGGAATGGTCTGCAATGCGAAACGCCACGTCTCCGGCTTTGAAGGCCTGGCCGTCAACGACATTGCGTTCGAGCACAACGCCGTCGATTGGAGCCCTCACGGTGATTACGTCGGGGACGCGCCGGTCACGCTTGATCTGCTCAATGAACTCGTCAGGCACGCCGAGATTTCGGAGACGGCGGCGGGCGCCAATGACCCCACCGGCCTGAGCCCTAGACGACGCGAAGGCTTCATCACCCCCGCGGCCGGAACTCTCCTCGACGATCAACCGCGCGCCCTGATTGAGCAACTCCTGGCCGAAAACCGTGGCGAGCGGGTAGCCTTTTGGGACGTGAATCCCTGTCGTGGCATCGGAGAGGTTCTCGATAAATCCGTCGAAGCGCGGTGCAACCACCGCGATGCGGCGCTCGTCGAGCTGGATGATACCGGGAGCCTTGATGGTGCGGGTGAGGGCGCGTTTATCGACCAGCACTGTCTCGACACCCGTGCGCTGGATCTTCCCGAGCGAGATCCTGACCGAGCCGTCGTCGGCCCCGGCCTCCTCCTCGAAGACAGGGATGTAGTCCATCCCCATCGAATCCTTCTTGGGCGCGGGCGACGTATCCGGCAGCCCCATTGGGTTGCGGTAGAACTTGACCTTGCGCTCAGCAGGGAGCGTTTCGGCGTTTGCAGGCATGTCTATAAGGCCAACGCCATGACCGACCTCCATGGGAGCGGTCCATACGGCAGTGAATTGCGTCGTCATCCCGACTAAGGATGCGATCAGTAGCGCGGCGCCGACGGCTGCCGCGCGCAGGTGATTGCGTCGCATATTGCTTTTCTCCACGCATCGTGAACCTCACGACGGCCGCCATGACCGTTGTGCGAAAGGCCGTGGCCTAAGCCGGACGAGCCTTCGAAATGCCACTAAGGGCGCTGTTCAGACGCTGGGAGGTCGGAGAAGCGGAGGCAATAGAGAGCCGGCGGTGACCTGCGACGGTGCCGGTAGATACCGCGACCTGGCGTTCGCGATTTGGGGCTGGACGTGACTTGTCGGAGCCGAGAGAGGCTGGAAGCACTTGACCATGCAGCTTCCCATGTCGGCGCAGGATTTCTGCGGACAACTGGGACAGGGCTTGAAGGGCTTATGGCAAGGCATCTCTGCCTTCGCAGCCACCGCTGACCGGCTGGAGTTGGCGAATGCCGACGTGGCCGCCAAAGGCACGGCAAACAGCGCCCCGAGCATGGCGACCATGCCGAGCAGTAACGAGCAGCGATGCAACATGCACGTCTTCATGCGGACAGCCTGCCATCGTCATTGCAGTCTGGCAAGCAATACCGCGGCCGCGCTTGCTGGCCAGTGAATTTTCAGTAATCCGGCGTTTGCCTCCGGTCCGTCCCTCCGACCAAGCTTGGTTTAAGATACGCGCAGAGGACGCGGTGCTCGCGGTTAGCTGACGGCCCGTGGGATCAAGCGTTAGTGTCGGAACACTAGGCTGTGCACTCGTTGCGGATGGCTCATCAATGCGCCATCCGCAAAGAGTTCACAGCCTAGTGTTCCGGTTCCGACATTTGCCTCCCCCTGGAGTGCGGTTCGGAGCAAATGTCGGAACCAACAGGAACACTAGCAACTCAATGATTCTAGTGTAGCTTTTGCATCTGACGTTTGGTGACGAGACCTGCCGCAAGCGGGGACCAAACGTCAGATGCGCTACACTAGAGTAATTCGTGTGCTGCATCTGAAGCCGCATTCCTTTCAACGCGGCCGGTACGATTAAGTTTACCCCAGCCGACGCTGAGCCCTTGCAATGCGCGAGAGACGGCTTTCAGGACCACGAAATACATGACCTGCCGGTACACAAACCTCTGCGGCACGAGCAGCCAAAGTAGCCGCCAGTTCTCCTTGCGCTCAAGAATGAAGGCAATTGAACCTGCTAAAAGGTCGATTGTCGCAAAGACGGCCCAAAAGACGAGCATTCTATCGATGTCGGTCGACGTTTGGGTAATCCCATGTTGGACTATTCTCATGCCGGTGCCGAAGAGGCTGACAATGAGGGCCAAATCGATAATGGGCGATATTGCTGCGAAAAGGATCTGAAACACGATCACCTGAGGTAATCCGACAAAGCCGAGCCCGCGCGGCCTACCAGTTCTCATGACATCACGGTGCTTCCATATGCACTGGAGCGTGCCATAGGCCCAGCGAAAGCGCTGCCTGGCGAGCGCCGAGAATGTCTCTGGCGCTTCGGTCCAGGCGACTGCGAATTGGTCGTAATGCACCTTCCTGCCAGCACGCTGGATGGCAATCGTAAGGTCCTGGTCCTCAGCGAGGGTGTCGAGAGGGTAGCCTCCCACTTGCCGTAGCGTCGAGAGCCGCCAGGCGCCAACGGCTCCCGGCACCACAGTTATCGCATCGAGGTTGGCGAGCGCCCGCCGCTCAAGGTTTTGCGCCGTGATGTATTCCAAAGCTTGCCAGCGTGTGACGAGATTTATCCGGTTTCCGACTTTGGCGTTTCCTGCAACGGCGCCGACATCAGGATCTTCGAACCAGCGTGTAAGGCGTGAGATGGTGCTCGCCTCAAATTGAGTATCCGCATCGAGTGCGACAACAATCTCCCCGGCGACCAGGCTGAGGCCATGGTTAAGTGCTCGTGCCTTGCCTCCGTTTTGAAGTGTCAACAGCCGAACGCGCGGCTCGTCTCCGAATGCACGGGTAACAATGTCACTTGTACCATCCGTAGACCCATCATCAATTACGATTACTTCGACACAGACCTTGGTGCTGGCAAGCACGTCGCGTATTGAACGCTCGATGACCTTGGCTTCGTTGAATGCAGGAATAAGCACAGAGATAAGGCGATCCGGATCTGCATTCGGAAACACCTGCTTTGCTTCTCGCCGCGCTTGAAGAACGGCGAGACCGGAGAGAACGATCGCCCGCGCGATGCCGACCGCAATCGCAATCGTGAAAAGCCAGCCGAGCCCGATTACGATCCAGCCGAGTAACCTGAATAGAAGGAGGTCAAGATGTGCTTGAACGCGGTCGACCTCGGAAATCAGCGGCATTGCATCTGCGGGATCAAGCCCCGCGAGCTCTGACACCCGGACAAAGCGATACCCCTGCGTCTTGAGCTGGCGAATGATCTCTGGCAAGGCTGCAATCGTCTGTGAGCGATCGCCGCCGCTATCGTGCAAAAGGACGATGTTGCCGCTGTGGTTCTTGTTGCCCTCAATCACTCCGGCCACGGTTCGACGGACAATTTCGTCGGTTCCAGGGCGCGTCCAATCTCCCGGATCGACGTGCAGACCAACCGACAGGTAGCCAAGCATTTGAGCCCGATAGATTGGCCCGAGTTCGTCGGCACTCGTTGGTTCTGCGTCGCCAAAAAAAGGAGCCCGGAACAGTCGCATCGAATGGCCCGTATAAGCCTGAACCAAGCGTTGCGTTGCATTGAGCTCGACCTCGGTCTGCAGGTCGAGCGCCCTGGCCAAGTTGGGGTGCGAATAGGTGTGACTGGCAATCTCGTGACCTTCCACAACCGCACGATTGAGTAGGTTACGCTCGGTCAGCGCATTCTCGCCAACAATAAAGAAGGTCGCCGGGATGTCGTTGGCCTTGAGGATATCGAGGATGGCCGGGGTCCAGCGTGGGTCTGGTCCGTCGTCGAAAGTCAGGGCTACGAGCCCAGGGCGGTAGCCGGTTCGCTCGATTTGGTAGGGTGACGGCATCCGTGAAAATTTTACATCGACAATTCCCTTGCCGCTGGCATCCGTCCTCACCTGCCGAAGCCCAGTTGCCGGAGTTCTGGTGATTTTCAGGATCTCACCGCTGCCTTCGATGTCGACTTCGGTGCCGGCGGGAATGGCCTCGATCAGGTGCGGGGATAGGGGCAATTTGGCGTCACGTCCGAACAATTTCCAGATTGACGGGTCTTCGGCGCCGAGCCGCCACAAGGCGACCTCGTTCAGTCCCAGGGAGTGGAGCACTTGCAGCTGGATGTAAGCCGATGATGCATCAAGGAGCCAGACCTGATGCTGAACGCCATCCTCCTCGAAACCGAAATGGCTGTTGCCGCTCTCGGGGTCGAATGCCGGCCGCGCCTCCGATTCAGTCGCAGCAAGCCAGCCGCCCTCGACACTGCTTGCATCGACACGATCCTTGCCACTCCAATCGTAGGCATAATTGCCGATGGCAACGACAAGCTTGTCGCGTGGAACTGCATCCGCGACCCGCGTCAGCTCTTTGATAAACCATTTTTTCGAGGCAATTGGTCCTGGATCACCCGCCTCCGAGTGCTCGTCGTAGGTCATCGCAAAAACCTTGTCGACGATGGCGGCATACTCCCGCAAGTCCCAGTCGGTATTGTCGACCGGAACTGCGACGGCGACTATCCAGCCTCGGTCTGCGAAGCGCTTCTTGGCTTCGGCGAGAAATTCACGGTAATGACTATGCGAGTCTGCCGGCAACTCTTCAAAGTCGAAGAAGACACCTTCTGCATGATCTGCCGTCAGCGCCCGATCAAGTTCGTCGAGAGCCTTTTGTCGTGCCGGTCGATCTGCAAACAGAGCCGCGATGCCGGCTCCATCCCATTTGCCGTCTACCGAATTTTGCACCATGGGAACGATGCGAGGCCGATGGTCCGCGAGATTGATGATGGAACGGCCGCGCGCATCCGGGATGCTGGTGAACTGATGGTTGGTACCGGTTATTGACATCCAGGCAGGTACCAGCCAGTCGAGCTCGCCGATATGCCCGGCGAGAGAGACTGCGCTGCTATCGTCCCATGGCACGTGAAAGGCGATATTCAGGGGTATCGCCTCGGGGCCCTGAAATGCCGGCTTAATCAAGTTGGTTGAGTGCGCGTAAAGTTTTGCCAGCCGTTGCGAAAAGCGATCCGTTCTAGCGCGGGCTTGGGCAGCCTCGGCGTGCCGCGAAGGATGTTCCGCTTCGAACGGCAGAAGGGGCTGCGGTTGCACGTCTACGATTGAGCCGGCCAAGATGCCTGCCAGGATCAGAACAAGCAGCCAGAAGACAGAGGTGGCTAGCCGCAGCATTCGGCGCCGGCGACCAGAGGCGTCATAGAACACCTGGGCGGTCTGAGAGGACATGTTTAGATTTTCCATAACTTTGAGCAAGTTGATGACTGCTTGCTCATAAACCCGCTCTCTCGCCTGCGCCTTCGTCGGTCAACCTTAGGCCGCTTCAGATGCAACCAGCGGTCTCCCTTGCAACCGCCCAGCCAATTGTCGCCGCCGAGGAAAAATCTAGGTCATGCGGTTAGGCAGGCCCGCGGATCACCCGAACTCCATACAAATTCCTTACAAAATGTACTGAATTGAGACTGGGAGTATAATGCCACGGAGAGCCACTTCGAACCACACAGCTTGACCGAACGCGGCGGCTGAAACCCGCGACAAGCGCAGGTGTGCGCCTGCCCAGGCCCGTGCATTTGGCGGAGCACGCCCTCGCTGGGTTGATTTCGGCAGTGCCTGTTCATCGAGGAGCGATGCTGCTAAGCATTCATGCATAATGACAACTTGGTTTCGACGGCTGCATGGAACGCGAGAATACGGTCCTCATCTATACAAGCATCGATCCTAGTTGGTCGGCACTCGCCGAGGCGCTCGCGGAGAGGAGTGGCTATCGCGTCCTTCTCGCCGAGAGCGAAGCCGAAGCCCAGCGGCTCAGCCGCGATGTGCATATTGATCTCGCGGTTGCGGACGAAGGCGGCAAGGGTCTCGACGGCTATTCCTTCCTTTCGAGCCTGCGCATTTCGCATCCCGACGTCGTGCGGGTCTTGGTGCTCGCGAAAGGGTCCGAGCGATCCAGCAAGGCCATCAGGGAGGCCTCGGTCTATCAGTACCTGCGCAAGCCCCTCGACGTGGAGCAGGCCGCGCTCGTGGTCAAACGCGGGCTAGAGACGCGTGAGCTCGCCCGCCGGCATCGCTTGATTTCCCGCGAGTTCAAGATGAGCGACGACAATTCGGCGTTTGCAGCACCCCACCATTTCGGATTTCAGCCGCAGAGCCAGCGGTTCGAAAAGCTCGTCTATTTCAGCGAGCAGATGTCCTCGCTTTGTGACGCAGCAAAGACGGCGGCCAGAACGGATCTGCCGATCCTCATCCAAGGAGAGACTGGCACCGGCAAAGAGCTCCTGGCGCGTGCCATCCACTATAATTCGTCGCGTAAAACCAGCCCGCTCCTCGTGCAAAACTGCGGTGGCATGAACGACGAGCTGCTGCAATCTGAGCTCTTCGGGCACAAGCGCGGGGCGTTCACCGGCGCGGTATCGGACCGCCTGGGCCTGTTTCGCGCCGGCGACGGCGGCACGGTCTTTCTCGATGAGATCTCGGAAGTGTCGCCGTCGTTTCAGGTGAGCCTGTTGCGCTTTCTGCAGGAGGGCGAGGTCAAGCCGCTCGGCGCCGACAAGACCATCCAGGCGGATGTGCGCATTATCGCGGCCTCGAATAGGCCCTTGGCGCAGCTCGTTACGCGCGGCGAGTTCCGGCGCGATCTCTACTATCGCCTTAAAGGATTTGAATTCGACGTTCCGCCACTACGCGACCGGACGGATGACATTGCGCCGCTTGCCGAGTTCTTCGCCGCGAAGCACAGCGAAGCGACCGGTCGCAAGATCCTAGGGCTATCGGCGAGCCTCATTGAAAAGCTCACGCATTACGAGTTTCCAGGCAATATTCGCGAGCTCGAGAACGAAATTCGCCGTCTTGTCGTTCTGACTGGGGACGGTGAGTATCTGACCACCCGGCATCTCTCGCCGGCCGTTCTGTTGGCGACCAGGAGAGAGCCGCAATCGCAAAACGGCGGGTTTGTTCCGAAAGGCGAAACGCTCAAGGATCAGGTTGAGAGCCTTGAGCGTCATCTTGTCGAAAGCACGCTGCAACGGCATCGTTGGAACCAAAGCAAGGCCGCTGACGCGCTGGGGTTGTCGCGGGTCGGGCTTGCCAACAAGATCCGCCGCTATGGGCTCAATGCGGAGGGACGGGATGAGCAGTGACGACGACGGCGACAAGAAAACTGCGCAAGTTGTGCCGTTTCCCTTTTCTCGTGTCGCGCCGGCGCAAAGCGGCCAAGGCGATGAGCCGGTGCACTTCGGCACGTTTGCGAAGGCGATCGGCGCGCCGCGAGAGCAGACGACGGGGCACTGGTGCAGTCAGTGCCGGAGGATCTGGTACGGATACCTGCTCGAGGTCGCGTGCCCGACATGCGGAAACAGACACGGCTGACCTGGATCAGCAGCACGGTCAAATTGCAAATTAAGTAGGCTGCAGCAAACATACTTTGCTGCTTTGATCCAGATCAAAAAATTGCGTCCAGTCGCGATGATTGTGTCTAACCATCTGTAATAACGTAAATATTTCTGCCTTCTCGTTGCTGGCACGGACCTTGCTGACGTTAACTATTGAGAAGCAAAGTTAACGACTTCAAAAAAGCAAGGGAGAAGACGAATGGCCAACCTGTTGTGGCTCCAGGGCGGGGCGTGCTCGGGCAACACGATGTCCTTCCTCAACGCCGAGGAGCCGAGCGCGTGCGATCTGGTTACTGATTTCGGCATCAACGTTCTCTGGCACCCGTCGCTCGGGATGGAGCTTGGCCAAAACCTGCAGCGCATGCTGCGTGGGTTGATCAGCGGTGAGATCCCGCTCGACATCTTCGTCTTCGAAGGGTCGGTCGTGCAGGCGCCCAACGGGACCGGCGAGTGGAACCGGTTCGCCGGTAGACCCATGAAGGACTGGGTGCGCGACCTCTCCAAGGTCGCCGGCTTTACAGTCGCTGTCGGCGATTGCGCGACATGGGGCGGAATTCCGGCTACCGCACCTAATCCGTCCGACAGCGTCGGATTGCAGTTCCTGAAGCGCGGCCACGGAGGCTTCCTCGGCAAGGACTACAAGTCGAAGGCCGGCCTTCCCGTCATCAATATTCCAGGCTGCCCTGCGCATCCCGATTGGATCACGCAGATCGTTGTGGCCGTCGCAACGGGGCGCGGCGGTGATCTCTCGCTCGACGAGTTCGGCCGTCCGAAGACGTTCTTCCAAAGCTTCACGCAGACGGGCTGCACCAGGAACATGCATTTCGCCTACAAGGTCTCGGCGACGGAGTTCGGACAGCGGAAGGGCTGTCTGTTCTACGATCTCGGCTGCCGCGGGCCGATGACGCACTCGCCCTGCAACCGCATTCTCTGGAACCGGCAATCGTCGAAAACGCGCGCGGGCATGCCGTGCATGGGCTGCTCCGAGCCGGAATTTCCCTTCTACGACTTGGCGCCGGGCACGGTCTTCAGAACTCAGACCGTGATGGGTGTGCCGAAAGACATGCCGAGCGGGGTCGATAAGACGGGCTACGTCAAGCTCACCGCCGCCGCCAAGGCCGCTTCGCCCAAGTGGGCGGAAGAAGACATCTTCGTCGTCTGACCCGGCGCAATCAAGCAACAAGAACGATATTACTCTTGGGAGAGAGACCTGCAATGCAAGCTGTACAGACCCTCGATATTTCGCCGGTCGGCCGCGTCGAAGGTGATCTCGACGTGCGCGTCGACATTCAGAACGGCGCGGTGGTGAATGCCTGGACCAATGCCGAGTTGTTCCGCGGGTTCGAAGTGATCCTGCGTGACAAAGATCCACAGGCCGGCCTCGTCGTCACGCCGCGTGCTTGCGGGATCTGTGGTGCCTCACATTTGTCCTGCGCCGCTTGGGCCCTCGATACGGCCTGGAAGAGCGAGGTTCCGCGCAACGCTATTCTTGCGCGCAACCTCGGTCAGATCGTCGAGACCATTCAGAGCCAGCCACGGCATCACTACGGCTTGTTCATGATCGACTACACCAACAAGAACTACTCGAAGTCCAAGTACTACGAGGAAGCCGTCAAACGCTGGTCGCCATTTACAGGCAAGAACTACGAGATTGGCGTCACCATCTCCGGCCGGCCGGTTGAAATCTATGCACTGCTCGGCGGTCAGTGGCCGCACTCGAGCTACATGGTGCCTGGTGGCGTGATGTGTGCGCCAACTCTGACGGACGTGACACGCGCTTGGTCGATCCTCGAACACTTCCGCCGCAATTGGCTCGAGAACATCTGGCTTGGATGCACGCTCGAGCGCTACGAGCAGATCCGCTCCTACAACGACTTCATGGCGTGGCTTGACGAGCGTCCCGAGCATGCCAACTCGGATCTCGGCATGTTCTGGCGAATGTCGATGGATATCGGCCTCGACAAGTATGGCCGCGGTCACAAGAAGTACATCTCTTGGGGATACCTGCCGCACGAGGATCGCTACAACAAGCCAACGATCGAGAGCCGCAATGCCTCGGTGATCATGAAGAGCGGCGTGTTCGACGGCGCCGCCGGCACGCACAAGCTGATGGATCAGTCGTTCACGCGCGAAGACCTGAAGCATGCTTGGTACGACGAAGCCCAGGCTTTGCATCCGTTCGATCGCACCACCAAGCCGGTGCAAAAGAACGCCATCGATCACAACGGCAAGTATTCCTGGGCTTCGGCCGTGCTGCATGCGCAGGACGGACGTCTCGAAGCTGGCCCTCTATCGCGTCAGCTTGTTGCTGGTGGACAGCACGGAGAGAGCTGGCAGCATCACGACCCTCTGGTGCTCGACATGTACAATCAAATGGGCGGCGCCAGCATTTTGCTCCGCCACTTCGCCCGCATGCACGAGGCCGTAAAGCTTTACCGCGAGGCCGAGCGCATTCTCCGCGAATTCAAGCTCAAGGATCAGTGGTACGTGAAGCCGACCGAGAAGGACGGTCGCGGCTGGGGGGCGACGGAGGCCGCCCGCGGCGCGCTGTGCCACTGGATCGAAGTGCAAGGCGGCAAGATCAAGAACTATCAAATCATCGCGCCGACGACCTGGAACGTTGGCCCGAGAACCACGGATGGCGCTCGCGGGCCAATCGAGGAAGCACTCATCGGCACGCCCATCGCAGACTCGAGCGATCCGGTCGAGGTTGGTCACGTCTGCCGCTCCTATGACTCGTGCCTCGTTTGCACGGTTCACGCCTATGACGCGAAGACCGGCGAACAACTCGCTCGTTTCCGCACCGCCTAGAGTCTGGCTTGCTATTTCCGCGTCGCCCGTTCACGAGACGATCGTGACGGGCGGCGCGGAAGTGCAGCTCGCGCCAGAAGAGGTGGGACATGAGCGCTAATGGCAAGGACGAGGCTCTTCTCAAGGTCATCGCCGATATGATGGCGGCTGGTCTCGAGACGCAGACAGAGCCTTTTCCAGAAACTGACAAGGAGTTCGGCGCCATCCTCGCCGAATTGCGTCACCTCGACCCCGATGATCTGGAGAAGAAGCTCGTCATCAGCGGCTTCGTCGATCATCCGCACGGGCCGGATCAGCAGCGCTGCCTCGAATGCATGTACTATCTGGTGCATCGAAAATGGTGCGATCTTCCGGAGCTTGCCGTGCCGGTCGAGCCGCACTGGTGGTGCAGGCTGTGGAGAATCTAGAAACAACCGTCGAAGCTATCGAGGTGCATTGTGGCCGAGCACACCAGCACGACCCAGGACGATAGTATCCGCGAGGAAATCCGAGGCCTGCTTGCCTCGGGCCTCAAGACCGAGATTTTTCCCCGCGCCGACACGCATGATGAGGTGCAGGCGATCATTGCGCGCTTGCGAGCATCGCCGGGTGATCTGACGTCGAGATTAGTCATAGGCGGCTTCACGGATCACACCATCGAGCATGGAGGGCTCGAGCAGCCGTGCGAAACGTGCATGTATTACCTGGTGCACAGACAATACTGTGAGCTGCCGGAGCTCGACTGTCCGGTCGAGCCGGAGTGGTCATGCCGGCTCTGGCGCATTTAGGCCGTGTGCTTGTTGAGGAGGTTCGCTCGCCATGATCGCCGTCATCGGATGCGGGAATGCCAACCGGCGAGACGACGGAGCGGGATTGGCGGTGATCCGGCGGCTCTATGCGCGCGAGGCGTTGCGTGCCAACGAGCGCGTGCATCTGCTCGACGCCGGAACGGACGGCATGGCGGTGATGTTTGCGGCCAGGGGGTGCACGTCCCTCATCATCGTGGATGCTTGCCGGACCGGGGTCGAGCCGGGTGCCATTTTCGAGGTCCCGGGCTATGAGCTTCAATCCCGCTCGAACCACTCACTCAATCTGCACGACTTTCGCTGGGATCACGCTTTGTATGCAGGGCGGCAGATCTATCGCGAAAATTTTCCAAAGGATGTCATTGCCTATCTAATCGAAGCGCATGATCTCGAATTTGGATGCGAATTATCCAATAATGTCCAGGCATCTGCGACGCGTGTCGCGGATATGATCGAGGTACGAATTCTGGCGACCTTGCGCGCTGAAATGCCAATTGCGAGTGAGACATGAGCGACGCTTGTATGCTTTTTGTGCGCCGAGGCACGCTCCATTTCACATCCGATGTTTACGAGCGATACTTTCGCGATCTCGGAAACGTCGTTTTGTTGCGTGACGGAAGCGATTTGATCGTGCTGCCCGTGCACCACCACGCGGCCGGAGGTTATGTCATCAAGCTCCGGTCAGCGTCCGGTGATCGCGCGGTGCAGGGCGCCGATTTCTTTCGTGACCACGGCATCGATGACAACGTCGAATTGACCGTCCCGGCGCAATGGAGCAGCGAGCGTGCGGCTCTCGTTGCGGCGGGCGTCTTTGACTGATAACTTAGTATTCATTCTGTAATTGTTATAGACGGCGTGCGACAAATCCGCTTATCATCTTGCTAACAAAGCAGGCCATCCGAAGAGGTGGCGGCTGGGGAGGTGGTAAGCGTGGCAATCGGAGCAGACGAGCAAGTGCGCGCGGCGCTCGCCGCGGCCGACGCTGAAACGGCGAGCCCGCAAGAGCGGGCCGAGATGTTGATGGAAATCGCTATCGGCCTGCAACTAAAGCCCAAATCTGCGGACGAACTTTTCGCTGCGATCGACCTTTATCAGCGTGCGCTTGTGATCTGCCCATCGACATACGCGCTCTTGGGGGCTCGTATTCAGGCGCGAATGGCAACCGCGATGCAGGCGGTTCCAGAAGTCGGGACTGCCTATCTTGAAAAAGCGCGCGATGCGTTTTTTCTGGCCGTTCCCGTTATTCGCGCGCATGGAGAAGCTGAGGAGCTCGCAGAATGCGAAATGAATTGCGGGCTTGTTCTCCAGAGCCTTGCCAGCGCCAATAAGGCCCGGATTACGGATGCGATCGCGGCGTACCAGCGGGCGCTAAGAACTTTCGACCGGGCGCGCTTTCCGAAAGAGTTCGCTATTCTCCAGAATAATCTCGCGACGGCGTTTCTCTCAATTCCCTTCACAGACGAGAGGGCCAAGATGCGTGAGGCACTCGCGGTGCAAGCCTTCGAGGATGGGCTCAAGGTTGTCAATCTGATCGATCATCCGTCCGAATACGCCATGTTGCAGAATAATCTCGGCAACGCGCTTCAGTACGCATCGTCCAGTCATGTCATCGAGAATAATTTCCGCGCGCTCGAGGCTTATGATGAGGCTTTGAAAGTGCGCAGCCGGGAGGCGATGCCGCTCGAGTACGCCAACACGATCGCCAACAAGGCGAACTGCCTGTGGAACCTTCCCGACGAGGCCGAGAGGCCAGCGGCTGGCAATCGCAAGAACCTTGGCTCTGCTCGCAAGCTTTACGGCGAGGCGCGTGAGATCTTCAACGCGTTCGGCGAGGTCGAGAAGGCGCGCATCGTGGCTGAGGCCATCGATCAGATCGAGCGCGAGACATTATCGGCGATGCCAGTCAACGGCAACGCCACCTATGCCCATAACCAAAATTGAACTTCTAATCGGAGAGGAGAGGAAAGTCATGATCGGTAACTTGCCGATAGAAACCGCCGCCCTGGCGCTTGTCGCAGGAATGCTTGCGTCGCTTGCCGGGGGTGCGTTGGGCGGCGTGATAACCGGCGGCAGGGCGCTCGGTATGGAGCTTGCCGCTTTCATGGGGTCCTTCTATGGGCAGCTCGCGGGCACGGCCGGCGTAGTGGTTGCTCTCGTCGTTTCTGCTTTCATCGCCTGAGGTCGCCTATGTTCGATATGGTCAAAACTTCCGCCTGCCTTTTCCTGACCGGGAAGCTTTTTGCCGAGCCGGCCAAGGCCTACACGCAATTGGCATTCGGTATTCTGTTCACCGTGCTCTGCTATTTCGCAGCGCTACGCTTTGGCGAACTGCCGCATGTGGCAGCGTCGGCCATTGCCGGGTTCCTCGGCGGCGCGCTGCAGCCGTACCTCTTCCGCAATCTCCGCTACCGGTGAGAGCGACGTGACCGTCATCGAGAGCATCATGCCTGGACGCAACGATATCGCCCGCCTCGTGGGCGATATCGAACGGCTGGAGATGATTTTCGAGGGCTGGGACGATACCCCGCGTGGGGCCGCGAAAGCTTACGGTCTTGCGATCGAGGCGTTGAACGGCGAGGCGCTTAGGCGCCTCATTGCGGCGTTGAAGCATGACCCGGCGGCGCTGGCTGCGATGAAGCTGGCCGCGGCAGATGAGGTGGTCTATGCCGTCCTGCGGCGCCATGGCATCGTCAAGCCGAGCCTCACAGAACGGGTCGAGGCCGCCCTCGAGAGCATACGGCCGATGCTCGCGTCGCACGGCGGCGATGTGGAGCTTGTGAGCGTTGCGCCGCCTTCCATCGAGGTGCGCTTCACCGGTTCCTGCGACGGGTGCCCGGCCTCACAGTTGACCTTCCATGCGGGAGTGAAAAAGGCCGTCGAGGAGGCCTGTCCGGAGATCACCGAGATCCTCCAGGTCAAGGGCACTGCGGCGGCGGGGGCAAACGGCGAGAGCGTGCGCTTCGTCAGTCCGTTTGCGCTCGGCTCCGGCGGCAGATGGCACGTGGCTGCAAAGCTTCACGAGATTCCCGAGGGCGGCGTCAAAGCGCAGTTGCTCGAGGGCGAGAAAATCTTGCTCTCGCGCCGTGGCTCGATCGTTACATGCTTTCAGAACGCCTGCGCACACCTCGGGCTCGCGCTCGATGGCGGAGACGTCGAGGACGGCATCATTACCTGTCCATTCCACAACTTCCGTTACGACCTCGCGAGTGGCGAGTGCCTGACTGCGCCTGCGGTGCAACTGCAGCCGCACGCCGTGCGCGTGATCGGCAATCGTGTCGAAGTGAGGCTGGAAAAATAGCCATGCGCGTCTCTTTGAGTCCGGTTCGGAAACACGCTGGCCAATCCCCAGCATACGGCGAGCCGCTGCTCGAGCGCGGGGGCGCGCGCGTCATCCTTGGGCAGGCAGCGGCCGCAGATGGCTTGGCAGATCCAATCCGGCCGGCGGCCGATTCACTATTTGGCCCTCGCGGGGCGGCTCTCTCCGCGCCCGGCGGCCCACTATTCGTTTGCGACACTGGCCATCATCGCCTGCTGATCTGGAATCGGGCTCCAACGGCGGACCGCACGGCGGCGGACATCGTTATTGGACAGCCGGACTTCATGTCCGAAGGCCGCAACGGCAAGGCTGACGTCAGCGCAGCGACATTGAATGTGCCCACGGGCGTTGCTGCGGTTGACGGCGTCCTTGCCGTGGCCGACGCGTGGAACCATCGCGTTCTCATCTGGCACCGTTATCCGACCCGTTGCAACCAGCCGGCCGACGTTATTCTCGGACAGCATGATTTCACGAGCGCACTTGCTAACCGAGGCGCAAGCGTTGCCGCGGCCGACAGCCTCAACTGGTGTTACGGCGTCGCCATTTTTGACGGCGCGCTCTATGTGGCTGACACCGGCAATCGGCGCGTCTTGAGATGGAACTCCATTCCGACCGCGAACGCGGCTCCTGCAGATCTCGTGCTGGGCGAAGCGGATTTCATCACGCGTGACGAAAATGGCGGACAGGCACCGGATTCTAGGGGCATGCGCTGGCCACACGGCATAGCCGTCGATCCTCGTGGCCGGCTCTTTATTGCGGACGCGGGCAACAACCGCATCATGGTTTGGAACGCGGTGCCAGATCAAAACGGCGGCGCATGCTCGTTTGTGCTCGGACAGCGCGATTGCCTCGGCGTCGATCACAATCAAGCGGCGTACTATCCGACGCCCACATCGCTGAATATGCCCTACGGAATTGCGCTTCTCGGAAGCCGCCTTGTTGCCGCTGATACGGCCAACAGCCGCATCGTCGGCTACGATCTCGGAGCGGTCGCCATGAATTCAGCGGCAGATCGTGTCGCCGGGCAGCGCTCCTTTCAAGACAAGGGCGAAAACGGGTGGGGCGCCGCTCAGCGTAATACCATGTGCTGGCCTTACGGGGTTTCTGCGTGTGGCAACACGCTCGCTATCGCCGACAGTGGCAATAATCGCGTGCTGCTGTGGGAGGCTCAGGCATGAGCATCATCTCCCCGCTCCTGCCCAACGTTGCAACGCCGTCGATCGAAATCCGCGTGCGTGGCCGCGTGCAGGGCGTCGGCTTCCGGCCGATGGTTTGGCGGCATGCCCGCGAGCTCGGGTTGCGCGGCGTCGTGCTCAACGATGCAGATGGGCTGTTGATCCGCGCTACCGGCAAGGCATCAGCAGTCTGGGAGCTGATCGCTCGGATGGAGAACGCGCCGCCGCCACTTGCCTGCGTCGATGAGCTCGAGGTGGCGCCGTATGAAGGGGAATTGCCCGCGACCTTCGAGATTCTCGAAAGCGGTAAGGGCAAGTCGAATACCGAGGTTGCGCCCGACGCAGCGCTCTGCGCCGATTGCGAGCGCGAGATCATCGACCCCTTTTCGCGCCGCTATCGTTATCCCTTCACGACTTGCACCAACTGCGGTCCGCGGCTCTCCATTGTGGAGCAGGTTCCCTATGACCGCGGCTCGACAAGCATGGCCGGCTTCGACCTGTGCCCAGAATGCGCCGCGGAATATGCCAGTCCAGCGGACAGGCGTTTTCATGCTGAGACCACGGCCTGCCATGCTTGCGGTCCCAAGGCGCGCCTTGTTCGCTATGACGGAAAGGCCGTGAGCTTCGATCAGTCGTCGATGCTCGATGACGTCGATGGGGCCATGGGGCTCATTCAGAAAGGCGAGATCGTCGCCATCAAGGGACTGGGTGGGTATCAGCTCGCCTGCGACGCAACGCGGGCCGATGTCGTCGGTCGGCTGCGCGCCCAGAAACAGCGTGACCGCAAGCCATTTGCGCTGATGGCGCGGGATCTCGATGTCATCCGGCGCTATTGCACAGTCACGGCGCAAGAGGAGCAGGTGCTGCGGAGCACAGCAGCTCCCATCGTCCTGCTCTCAGCCAACGGGCCGGAACGGCTACCCGAAGCTATCGCACCGGGACTGTCGACGCTCGGCTTCATGTTGCCGACGACGCCTTTGCATTGTCTCATGCTGCGCCGCATGCCGCGGCCGGTGGTCATGACGTCTGGTAACTTGTCGAATTCCCCGCAAGTCATCACGGATGATCAGGCGAAGCAGGCGCTCGCTGCCATCGCGCCATTCGCGCTTGTCCATGACCGGGACATTCTCAATCGTGTTGACGATTCGGTCGTGAGGGTCAGCGCCGGGACGGTGCGTGTTCTCCGCCGTTCGCGAGGTTACGCACCCGCCGCCTTGCGACTGCCGGAAGGCTTCAAGGCTGCGCCGGAGATCCTGGCCCTGGGTGGCGACCTCAAGTCGGCCTTCTGCTTCGCAAAGTCTGGTGCGGTGGTGCTTTCGCAGCACATTGGCGACCTCGACGACGCGCTGACGCTCGCAGATTTCGAGCGGATGATCGGCCTCTACCGTGACATGCTGGCGGTGTCGCCGCGTGTTATCGTGTGCGACCAGCATCCGGGCTATCGCAGCTCGACCGTGGCGCAGAGAATAGCCGGGGCAGAGAAGCTGCCGCTTTGCCAAGTGCAGCATCACCATGCGCACATCGCCAGTTGCCTAGCCGAAAACGGCTGGCCGCTTCACGGCAAGCGTGTCCTCGGCATTGCGCTGGATGGGCTCGGTTATGGCGAGGGCGGCGAAGTCTGGGGTGGCGAGTTCCTGCTCGCCGATTATCGCGGCTTCCAGCGTCTCGGTACCCTCAAGTCCGTCGCGATGCTCGGCGGAGATCAGGCCTCGCGGGAGCCCTGGCGCAATCTTTACGCGCACCTGATGGCCGAGATGGGCTGGGCCAATTTCGCCATCAACTTCGCCGAGCTCGATGTCTTCCGGGCCTTGAACGAAAAGCCGCGCAGGATATTGGATTCGATGCTGCGCGACGGCGTCAATGCGCCCAGGGCCTCGTCGTCCGGCCGCCTCTTCGATGCTGCGGCGGCGATGATGGGCGTGTGCTTCGAAGCGCAAGGCTATGAAGGCGAGGCCGCGGCGCAGATCGAGGCCCTTGTCGATCGAGACGCACTTGCGACGGAGGACGGGGCACTCGACTATCCCTTCGCGATCCCGCGTCTCAAAGGCTCCAATCTTCCCTATATCGAGCCGGTTGGCGTGTGGAATGCCATGCTCGGCGACCTCATCCTCAAGACGCCAACTGGCGTGATGGCTGCCCGCTTCCACCGCGGACTTGCGCGCGCCATCGCTCAGATGGCCATCAAGCTTGCGGAGCGTGACGGGGATGGCGGCGCGCGCTTCGATACGATCGCGCTCTCAGGTGGCTGCTTCCACAATAGGGTCCTGCTCGAGGAGGTCGTGCGGCGCCTGGAAGCGCAGAATTTCAAGGTTCTTTCACAGTCAAGCATCCCTGCCGGCGACGGCGGGCTGGCTGTCGGACAGGTGGCGATCGCCGCGGCCCAACTCCTCATAAATAACGAACAGAAGTCCATTGGAGGAAATACCCCATGTGCCTCGGTATCCCCGGACGCATTGTGAAGATCGACGACGTCGAGCGCAAACTCGCGACGGTGGATGTCAGCGGCATCAAGCGGCAGGTGAATATCGCCTGCATCGTTTCGGAGGATCACCCGGTTCAGGCCTGTGTTGGGGACTGGGTGCTGGTCCATGTGGGCTTTGCCATGAGCCGGATCGATGCGGCGGAGGCGGCGCAGACGCTGAAGATCCTGACGGAGCTTGGCGAAGCGCAGGCCGAAATGGACGCGATGCGGCTCTCTGGAACAAGATAGGAGGCTGTCAATGGCCAACGAGCGAGAACTCTCCGGGCTCTACCCATTCTTGCACGGGACCGCTCAGGACCCGGCCAAATTGGATGCGGCGCTCTTGCATTCTGTCTCCGAAAAGGCGCGCGAAAGCCGGGACGCCAACGCCCTCTTCTTCGGGGTGTGCGCGCCGACGCTTGTTGCGGCGGCAAAGGCCGTTGCCGGAATCTATCGCAAGAACGGCAGGCTTTTCTCGATGGGCAACGGCGGCTCGAGCTGCGATGCCTCACACGTGGCTGTCGAGTTCGTGCATCCGATCACGGCCGGACGGCCGGCCCTGGCGGCAACAAACCTAGTCTCCGACCTTGCCATGATCTCGGCGGTCGGAAACGACGTCGGCTTCGAGCACGTCTTCGTTCGGCAGATCATCGCCCAGGGGCGTGCGGGTGATGGCCTGGTCGGCATCTCGACGAGCGGCAATTCGAGCAACATCATTGCCGCGTTTGCCAAGGCCAAGGAGATGGGGCTCGTGACAATCGGGCTCGCGGGTGGCGATGGCGGGCGCATGAAGACGTCCGGGTCCGTCGATTTCTGCCTCGTCGTACCGACGCACTCCATCCATCGCACGCAGGAGTGTCATGTCATCGCCTATCATATTCTTTGGGATCTGGTGCACACGCTGCTGGCCGACGACCGTGGCTCCGCAGCGAGCAAGGGAGCGGCCGCATGAAGTACGTCGATGAGTTCCGCGATGCCGAGAAGGCCAGGGTGCTGGTGCATGAGATCGAAACCTTGGCGTCTAGCATCGAGTTCGCCAAGGAGCGGCCCATTGCGATTATGGAGGTCTGCGGAGGGCACACGCATTCCATCTTCCGCTATGGCCTCGAGGGCATGCTGCCTAAGTCGATTGAGCTCGTACACGGGCCTGGTTGTCCGGTCTGCGTGCTGCCCATGGGGCGGGTCGACGACTGCGTGGCGATTGCCGAGCGGCCCGAGGTGATCTTCACGACGTTCGGAGACGCGATGCGGGTGCCCGGCTCGAAGAAGAGCCTGCTGCAAGCGAAAGCCGATGGCGCGGACGTGCGCATGGTCTATTCGCCCATGGACGCGCTTGCCCTGGCGAAGAAGAACCCGGATCGGGAAGTCGTGTTCTTTGCCATCGGGTTTGAGACCACCGTACCCTCGACGGCGCTGACGGTTCTCCAGGCCAAGGCCGACGGCATCAAGAACTTTTCCGTCTTCTGCAATCACATCACCATCGTGCCGACGATCAAGGCGATCCTCGATAGTCCGGATCTGCAACTCGATGGTTTCCTCGGTCCTGGTCACGTGTCGATGGTGATCGGCACGGCGCCGTACGAGTTCGTGTCGAACTATTACAAGCGGCCGATGGTCGTAGCCGGCTTCGAGCCGCTCGACATCCTGCAATCAATCTGGATGGTCTTGAAGCAAATCAGGGAAGGCCGCGCCGAGATCGAGAACCAGTACGCGCGCATTGTGCCGGACGGGGGAAACTCGCCTGCGCTTTCGGCGGTGGCCGAGGTTTACGAGCTGCGCGAATTCTTTGAATGGCGCGGGCTCGGCTCGATCGATCATTCGGGCCTCAGAGTGCGCGAGGCTTTCCGCGAGTTCGATGCGGAAGTCAAGTTCACGATGCCGAATATCAAGATCGCGGACCCGAAGTCTTGCCAGTGCGGCGAGGTGTTGAAAGGCGTGATCAAGCCCTGGCAGTGCAAAGTGTTCGGCACGGCCTGCACGCCGGAAACGCCGCTCGGCGCGCTGATGGTGTCGTCCGAAGGGGCCTGCGCGGCCTACTATCAATACGGCGGCGTGAAAACCTACGAGGCGGCGTCATGAATATCGTGCCCCTGCCGCGGCGCCGTAACCTCGGCCAGATTCATGTCGCCAAAGTCACGCTCGCCCATGGCGGCGGGGGCAAGGCCATGAAAGATCTGATCGACGACGTCTTCGTTTCGGCCTTCGACAACACGCACCTCGCGCCGCTCGAGGATCAGGCGCGGTTGGATCTTGCGAAGCTGGCGGCGTACGGCGACCGCCTGGCGTTTACAACGGATTCGTTCGTCGTCGATCCACTGTTCTTTCCCGGCGGCGATATCGGCAAGCTCGCAGTCTGCGGCACGGTCAACGATCTCGCTGTCGGCGGCGCCACGCCACTCTATCTCTCGTGCGCAGCCATCATCGAAGAGGGCGTCGAGCTCGCACTCTTGCGCCGCATCGCCAGCTCAATGGCGGAGACGGCACGGGCGGCGGGCGTGCATTTCGTCACCGGCGATACCAAGGTCGTGCAGAAGGGCGCTTGCGATAGGGTGTTTCTGACAACGACGGGCATCGGCGTCATCCGACCGGGGCGTCTCTTGGGGGCAGACCGTGCGCGCCCTGGCGATATCGTGCTGGTCAATGGCGTGCTCGGCGATCACGGGGCGGCTATCCTCGGCGCGCGCGGGGATATGGCTCTCGAGAGTCCTATTGAAAGCGACTGCGCGCCGCTCGCCGGATTGATCGAAGCGCTGCTTGCCGCGGCTCCCGGCACGCGTGCCATCCGCGATGCAACGCGCGGCGGCATCGCAACGGTTCTGAACGAATTTGCGCAAGCCTCAAACGTGGCGATCGAGATCGAGGAAGCGGTCACGCCAATCCGCACCGAGGTGAAAGGCTTCTGCGAGATCCTCGGGCTCGACCCGCTCTATCTCGCCAACGAGGGCAAGATCGTCGCGGTCGTGCCGGCGGGCGAAGCGGACGCCGCCATCTCGGCACTCAGAGGCCACCGTTACGGCGAGAGCGCCGTCGCGATCGGCGAGGTTCGCGCAGGCATCCCGGGCCGGGTGACGATGAAAACCGTGTTTGGCGGAACCCGTATTGTCGATATGCTCGTTGGCGAGCAGCTGCCGAGGATCTGCTGACATGCATGAGCTTGGGATCACCAGGAATGTCATCGCCATCGCCTCGGAGGCCGCTAAGGGCCGTCGCGTTCGCCGCGTCACGCTCGAGGTCGGAAAATTGTCGGGCATCATGTCGGAGGCCATCGCGTTCTGCTTTGAGACGGTGGCGCAAGGCACGTCGCTCGACGGCGCCGAGCTTGAAATCGTACAGATCGACGGGCGCGCCAGATGTCGGGAATGCGCGTCCGTCTTTGCGACGCCGACGCTTTTCACAGCCTGTGCTTGCGGGAGCCGGGCTTGCGAGCGCATTTCCGGTGAGGAGCTGAAAGTCAGAAGCATCGAACTCGAGGAGGCCGCGTGATGTGTGGGACCTGCGGATGTGGCAGCGCCACGAAAGTTACAATAACGAATCTCGACACGGGCTTCACCTCAACGCTCGATCGCGACGAGCACACGCACTCTGACGGAACGCGGCACAGCCATCACCATGATCATGACCATGATCGTTGGCATCACCACAGTCATGAGCCCGGACACGCCGACGAAACACAGCACAACCATTCCCACGGCCCTGGGCATCACCACCATCCGGAGGAGCCGCCCCACTCTGCAAGGAGCGAGCGTGCGACCACCATTGATCTTGAAATGAGGCTCCTCGCAAAGAACGATGCACTGGCGGACAGGAACCGGGCTTGGTTTTCAGGCCGGGAAATCCTAGCTCTTAACCTCGTAAGCTCGCCTGGATCGGGCAAAACGACGCTGCTTGAGCGCACGATCCGCGATCTCGCGAGTGTGGCCTCCATTGCCGTGATCGAAGGCGACCAGGCCACCGATCGCGACGGCGACCGCATCCGGCGTGCCGGGGCCCCATGCGTGCAAGTCAATACTGGTACCGGCTGCCATCTGGAAGCGGACATGATCGCGCGCGGCCTGTCCGAGCTGAAGCCGGCTGTCGGCTCCATCGTCCTCGTCGAGAATGTCGGCAATCTCGTGTGCCCGGCCCTGTTCGACCTCGGCGAGCACGCTAAGGTCGCGATCCTTTCTGTCACCGAAGGCGAGGACAAGCCGCTTAAGTATCCGCACATGTTCAAGGCCAGCCGGGTGATGATCCTGAACAAAATCGATTTGCTGGCGCATATCGAGTTTGATGCAGAGATGGCCGTCGCGAATGCCAAGGCGGTGAACCCAGACATTGTCGTCTTTCGCGTCTCGGCCCGCAGCGGCGAGGGGTTGGCCGCCTGGTATGACTGGATCCAGCAGGAGGCCAAGGCGATGCGCGCCCATTCCATCTAAGAGTTCTACACGTAACATACCAACTAGGAGGACATTGACAGATGAAGACTAACTCGCTCGTGCGGTGGCTTGGCGCCGCGGTTACTCTTGCCGTTGCGCTTTCGACACCTGCGGCTGCACACGTGGGTGTAGGTGATGCACATGGATTTGCGCGCGGGTTCGCTCACCCGATCGGTGGCCTGGACCATGTGCTTGCGATGATTGCCGTTGGCATATTTGCCGCCAACCTCGGCGGACGGGCGTTGTGGCTTGTCCCAGCTACCTTCGTGCTGATGATGGCTGTCGGCGGCGCTATCGGCATCGCTGGCATTGACCTTCCTTACGTCGAGATTGGAATCGCGATCTCCGTGATTGTGCTTGGAACCGCTGTCGCGCTGAGGACGCCGCTGCCAACGGTTGCAGCAATGTCGCTAGTCGGCTTTTTTGCTGTCTTCCACGGCCATGCTCATGGAGCGGAGATGCCGGCGGACGCGTCCGGCATGGGTTACGCGGAAGGCTTCATGCTGGCCACGGCCCTCTTGCACATGCTCGGAGTTGGCATCGGGCTTTTGATCGGCCGCATCGGCAGCGGAGCCGCGCGCGTGAGCCAAATTGGGGGAACGGCAATGTCCGTGACTGGGCTCGCCCTGTTGGCTGGCTTGTTCTAGGCGATAAATGGTGCTGCCGAGTGAGGCTCGCTCGGCAGCACTCGTCTGTCCTCACCGCGCCGGCGACATAAATGAGGCCGATACGGGTGCAAACCTCGGCAGCAAAGTCTTTCCTCACTTCGCCATGGATGCCCGGGCGGTCGTCTCCGTCGTACGCGCGGGGCCGTTGCGGTCCAAGTCGGTCAATTGAGGCTCGCTCTGGCCACTAGCTTGGGCGACCTTGTCGGCGGGCAAGACATCTTCCAGCTCGTGGAAAACCACCCCTTCTAACGGATCGCTCTCGTTGGTCCATGGAGCGAGCTCTATCGTCTTGAGCGTCCTCTCATAGCCAGCCTGCCAACGCTGACGAATGTCGGTCAGGCTGAAATCTATGTCTTTCGTCTGATCTTCATGCTCGAGGCTCGGTGAGAGCAATTGAACAATATGCATCTTCGTAACACAAGCGTAGGCGGCGAGCTTTTGAACCTCGTCACTCTTCCTGACCGATTCAGGAACGTACGCCGTAAGCTCCTTGATCACGTGCCGAAGACGGTGAATCTGCGCCTGGCGCAAGATGTGCGTCGCAACCCGGCTCGAATACTGGATGTCCTTATGGCGAAGCGCCACGTCCGACATCGTCTGCGGCTCGGGTCCGATCGGGTTCCACAAGTGGACTGAGAACACGAGCGAGTTGCGGCGTGGATGATCGTCGAAGATCACTTCGGCCGGCGTGTTGGAGAGGATGCCGCCATCCCAATAGAGGTCACCATCGATACGTACTGCCGGGAAGGCAGGCGGGAGTGCGCCCGAGGCCATGATATGCTCGACCCCGATCTCGCCCTGACGGGTGTCGAAATAGCGCATCTGGCTCGTGCGGACATGCGCTGCACCAACGGTCAGACGCGGCCTGTTGCGATTGATGAGACCGAAGTCGACGAGCTCGCTCAGAGTTTTCTCTAGCGGCGCGGTCGAATAGTAGCCAGCATGCTCCGCACCGAGTTCAATCCAGGGCCCGAAGAATGCAAGGGGCTGAGGCTCGAAGAAGCCTTTGATGCCGCCCGTGATGGTCTGCCAGTTGGATATGGCGTGCGCGGCCAGCCCGAAACCTGGCCATGAATACAACGGCGACTTGTCCGCCATTCGCTTCCAGAAATCTTCGATGGCGCTCAACCGCCGCTGAGGCTCGTTGCCAGCGATCAGCGCAGCATTGATGGCGCCGATTGACGTTCCGATAATCCAGTCAGGCTCAATCCCCGCCTCATGCAAGGCCTGGTAGACGCCTGCCTGGTAGGCGCCGAGGGCACCTCCACCCTGAAATACAAGGACGATCTGACCAGCGGTGGTCGGGGCCGCGATCTTCAGCTTTTTCACGTTCGTCATTCAATCCTCCGATGCGATCAAATGCCAGAGCCGGGCGACAGCTATTCCGGCGAAAATGAAATGCCTTCGAAGCTCAACTCAAAGGTGGTGCTTAATCTTCCTGATCGGTATCTGCCGTGTATCGCGGCTGGTCCACGCACGTTGACGTGCGGCCGCACAACTCGACGGCAACGGCGTCTCCGACCGTAAACTCCGCTCAACCGTAGACGACGACAATCAGGCCGGCGCCGAGCACGGTGAGACCCATCAGAATAATCGTCGTGCCTCGAATGAACTCGACCATGTGCCACTCCTCTTGCTTGAGGCCAACTTCCCATCCGCCATCAGTTGGCTGCGAGATGCCCGCCTTGCTCATTTCGAGGTAAATTGGCGAGATCGTAGTGCAACTGACGTAACGGGCTCTCACTCGAGAGCACGATCAGTTCAGCCTAAAATGCCATGCGAGGGGACTATGGTTTCCATGTGCAGAGGGCAGTGGAGCGAAGCTGAGGCGCGTCGCATCCTCGCGCCAACGGGTGCAACCTCGCTCGTGCTGAAAGGCAACCCCGAACCCCAGTTAGCCGGGTGAGCGGGCAAAGAGTGTGAGATCCTGATCGCCTCAGCGCTTGTTCGGGGAGGGCTTAGCGTCTGTAAGCCAAAATACTGAGCGTTGGATTAGCGGTGCCGCGACGATGACGAGCGGAACCATCATGATCCACGCGAGCCCCCAACTTCCCAGCCATTGAATGAGGAAGCTCGAACCGGAAAGGTTCGACGTTTGAAATGCGGCCACGGCCGTCGCCACTCCGGTCGTGAGACCAGCCTGAATGACGCTGAAAAGAAAGGGAGCGTATCGGTGTGGAAGTCTTGCCATGATCTACTCGTCTCGCGCCTCAAATCATCTCTCTTAACCTCAAATAGGGCGCGAGGCAAAAGCCTGGAAATCGAGCGTTGTGCACGGCCGTTTGTCATTCGACCGCCTCGGGCTGCGGCACCTCTCGCCTGTGCAACCAGCCGCGGGGGAGCCTCAATTCGTGATCGATGTGATGTGCTGCTCGCGGCTCGGCGCAATAGCCCCGTGCTATGAATTCCAAAGGATCTCGATATTTCAGATTTGCCGCTTGAGGGCGCAAAAACACATCCCGAGAGCCGGTGGCCTCAGCCGGTCTCCCAGGGAATTGTCCCCATCATGACAACGATCCTTCTCACATGGAGTAGACAGATGAAGACCTTTATCGTCGCGCTTTTCGCAACCACCCTTGCCTTTGCAGCAAACGCTGAGGCCGACGTCACTCGGGACCTTGCGCAGACCGGCTCGATCATCACGCTGCACGGCGTGTTTGACGGCCGCTAAGCCCGGCGAAAGGGGACGGCCAAACCGGCCATCCCCTTTCGATCCCCATCCAGTTGCGGCAGCTCTCCCTTTGCCGGTCAGGTCATCTGGCGCTTGCGTAAAAGGGTAAATATCGCGCAAAACATCGGCCAGGACATTCAGAACCCGGGGATTGAAACAGCCTTGAGCGAGCAAAAAGCATCCCTGGCCGTCGCCTTTGAGGAGATCTGCAACTCTGATGCACCTCTGAATGTGCGGCTAGCCGCTTACGCCGACAGGCTTCGCGAACTCAATTTTCCGTTCGCGGAGGCGTACGACCATCTGGTGGCGAGGCTGATTGCTGGCGAGATCGGGAACACGGCTCCGGTCGTTGGTGACGACATGCCGGATTTCGTGCTGGCATCGAAGACCGGTGCCTTGACGAGCCTCGATGATCTAACGCGGGCCGGGCCCCTCGTCCTAAGCTTCAATCGAGGTCACTGGTGCCCCTTCTGCAAGATCGAGCTCAGAACGATTGCCGCGCACCACGCCGAAATACGCGCGCTTGGCGCCGAGGTTGCGTCCATCATTCCCGACAAGCAGCAGTTCACTCATGAGCTGCGCAGCGCGACGCTGGATAAGCTGCACATCCTTTCCGATGTCGATAACGGCTACGCGCTCTCGCTCGGCCTCGTCATGTGGCTCGGCGATCGCGTGAAAGAGCTTATGAAGGGCCGCGGATATCACCTCGAGGCCTATCATGGAAATGAGGGCTGGTTCGTTCCGCTTCCGGCAACCTTCGTCATTGACCAGAAGAAGAAAGTTGTGGCGCGCTTCGTCGACCCAGATTTTCGCAAGCGCATGGGAATTGATGATATCCTGGCGGCCCTCGGTTCGATAAAAACGTAAGAAGGCACTGGAGCGCGCTGGCTCTTCGACCAGGCCACTCGCTCGCCTGCCATTGTTCTCGCATCAGGGTTGGTCCGAGAGGCCTGAAGCAAAATGAACACGCCATCTCTCGATGAGATCCTCGATGAGTGCACTGAGCGCTGCCGCAGCATGGATGCGCCGCTGGCTGTGCGCCTGGCTACATTTGCAGCCGAGGTCCGCCGCGTCAGTCCCGAGTTTGCAGATGCCGTTGAGCGCATGATCGAGCGGCTAAGGCTCAACGAGGCTGGCAGCGGTGCCCCGCGGCCCGGCGATGTCATGCCGGACTTCCTGTTGCCGGATGAGACTGGTCGGCTTGTTTCTCTCTCCGACCTGATCGCGAACGGGCCGGCCGTCGTTGCATTTCACCGCGGCCACTGGTGCCCTTATTGCCTGATCAGCGCGACCGCCCTCGCCGAGATCCATCCGGACGTGGTCCGCCACGGAGCCACGCTTATTGCCATCACGCCGGAGGTCGAGAAATTCAACGCCGAGCTGAAGAACACGTCCAAGGCACCTTTCCCGGTGCTTTCGGACATGGACAACGGCTACTCCCTGCTCCTCAACCTTGCCTTCTACGTCGGCGACGAGAAGAAGCGCTGCATGGCCGAGGCAGGCTGGGGTATCACCAAATTCAACGACAGCGAATCCTGGATGCTGCCTATTCCGGCCACTTTCATTGTCGGACAGGACGGCCTCGTCAAAGCCCGTTATGTGGACCCCGACTACCGTCGGCGCATGGATGTCGAGGACATCATCGCGGCATTGCGGGAACTCGCCGATAGCTAGAACTCACTCAACCATAATGACTTCACGGCCTAGGCCGCAGTCTGGGTGCGCTTGGCGCCCCAGTCGGCGGCCCTCAGCATTTTGATGAAGGTACCCGCCGCGACGGAGCGCTGCCGCCCGGATACCGCATAGACACATACGGAGCGCGTAATGGGCAGCTCATCGATATCCAGAAGCCGCACATCCTGCGAAGCGGCCGAGCTTTCGGGCATGATGCAAACACCAAGGTTTGAGGACAGAAGTGCAAGCGCGTCGCGCTCGGAGCCAATTTGATGATGCGACGCCGGTGGCGCTCCGTGCTCCTCAAGATAGGTGCAGAGTTCGGCGCTGTGCTCGCAAAATGTTCGGCGCAGCAAGCGTGCTTTGGCGAAATCGGCTACGGACGCAGACTTTCGGCCCGCCAATGCGTGCTGCGAACCGACCACGAGCTTATAGGGCTCGGTAAAGAGCGTCCATGTTTCCAAGCGATCCCAGGTTTCCCCCAAGGGTCCCCCGATCGCAATCTCCGCCCCGCCCCTTTTCAGAAGCTCTGCGAGCTCGGGTCCGGTGCCGCGCAGAAAGCGCAATTCGAGGCCTGGCAGCGCGCGCACGAGCTCGGTCAAGATGCCAACAATCAGTGAAAGATCGATGGCTAACGACAGGGCGATGGAAATCGGTGCCACGGCGCCGGACTTGATCGACTGAGCCAGAGATTTCGCCGACACGGCGCTCTCGTAGCACTGCTGCATCATCGGCAGCATGCGCTGGCCAAGATCCGTCAAATGCGAGAGGTTCCGCTCACGCCGGAACAGGTCTCCGCCAAGCTCGTCCTCGAGCTGCTTTATCGCCCGTGTCAGGGACGGCTGAGCGACATGGCATTCCTCGGCTGCGCGGGTGAAGTTCAGGAGGCGCGCAACGGCCAGAAAGTACCTTACTTGGTGCATTTCCATGAGACGTCTCTTTCAGGGACACCGCTGGCCGAGGTTCGCGTCATAGCGCGCAGCTATTGAAGCACCACTCAATGAATACCTCGCTTCAAAGAGCTTCAAAGACGATGCGGATAGGCGCTCTTACGACGGAAGCGAGCCCGCAGCGAAGGGGCGCTTTGTGCCGCCACCGTCGGGCTTTGCTTCAGCGCAGGCCGCATCGATGCATACGGGCTACGCCGAACCACTTGCTTCAGACATAAAGCGCTCTCGTCAGAATGAATGACTTTAGCGCGCTTTAAGCCTTTCGGTTAGGTTCGCCGATGTTGAGAATACGCGCGTTGGCCAAAGAGGTTTCAAGGCGGAGCCGCGATACCAGGCTGGTGCCGATTGGGTAGCCGGTTCCAATGTGCGGCCTCGCGCGGCCCGGGTTGAGATCGACCGGGCGAAAGCTCATCCGAAGCCCACGTTCTTTTGCCCAGCCATCGCGTCGGGCGTAAGCGGCCTGGCTGAGCCATTCGATCGAATGGGCAACCGATAGCTCGCTGCTATCAAATCAAGGCCGATCGGGTATTTTCAATGCTCCCGTCAATGGGGCCATTCTCTGTATCGCCAACTGCGTCATGCGCGCGGTGCTCTTCCAAGCTCAACATGGAGAATCCTCATGACAAAGTCACATCGAAGCTCGCTCAATGCCTTCTCAATTGCCGGAGCGCTCTTTGGAGCCCTGCTGTTCAGCGCCACGCTTGCAGCGGCAGGCGAGTGTCCCGCAGACAAGGTAACCACGGACAGCCAAAAGCCCGGAGCCACAGCTCATAAGGGCGTCACGGAGAAACTCCTCGGACAGATCGACCTGTCGAAGGAAAAAGTTGCCGTCGCTGGGCAAAACTTCCGCATGCGCCGCCTCGATATCAAGCCCGGAGGAGAGGTTGCCTGGCATAGCCACGCCGATCGTCCGGCGCTCATCTACGTCGTCGCGGGCACCATCACGGAGTACTCGAGCCACTGCTCCGTGCCCATCGTCCACAAGGACGGTGAGCTGTCAGTCGAGAAGGGCGGACTTTCGCATTGGTGGAAGAACACGTCGTCGGAGGCTGTCGTGCTGATCTCGGCGGACATCGCCGCGGATCCGCACGATCACAATATGTAGCTGCCCGCGCCTGGACGCGCCGTAGCCCTTCCAGAGCGAGCGGCGCGTCCTCGGCCGGCGTGAAGGTCAAACACTGGATCGTCCTCATGACCCAATCGATCGACACAGCTGCCACTTCATCCGAAACGCGCTCAGACACATCTGAGGCTCTACGCCTGGGGATCATCGCTCTGACGGCCTTCCTGACGGTCGTAGATCTGTTTGCGGTTCAGGCGCTGCTTCCGTCCCTCACCTCGCACTATGGTGTGACACCTGCGGCGATGGGGCTAGCAGTCAACGCGTGCACGCTCGGCATGGCTTTGGGCGGCCTGGGCGTAGCCCTTTACGGAGATCAGCTGCCGCGCCGTAATGGCATTCTCGCGAGCCTCCTTTTCCTTGCGCTTCCCACGCTGCTTCTCGCGATTGCGCCAAATCTCGCCACGTTCGCGGCGCTTCGAGTTGTTCAAGGGCTTGCCATGTCGGCCGCATTCGGGCTGACGCTGGCCTATCTCGGCGAGCACTACTGCGGCGAGCGTGCAGCGAGCGCGTTTGCGGCCTACATCACCGGAAACGTTGCCAGCAACCTCGTGGGGCGCCTCATCGCCACCGCCGTAGCAGATCACGCGGGGCTCGGGGCCGCGTTTCTCGCATTCGCCGCCTTGAACATAGCAGGCGCCGGCCTCGTGCTGGTGTCGCTCGAGCGGATGTCCAAGCCTGCCGCTGTGCCGGCCGATCCTGCGGCGGCCTCGATGCAGACGTGGCTCGCCCACCTCACAAATCCGCGGCTGAGGGCGGGCTTCCTCATAGGCTTCTGCATTCTGTTCGCGTTCATCGGGGTCTTTACATACATCAATTTCGTGCTAGTCCGCCCGCCGCTCGCGGTCGGCATGATGCAACTTGGATTCATCTATCTGGTTTTTCTGCCGGCGATCGTCACAACGCCGCTTGCAGGCCGTGTTGTCGCCAGGCTGGGCGGGCGGGCGTCGCTATGGGGCGGCGTCCTAGTGGCGGCTATGGGTTTGCCGCTTTTGCTGCACAAGGAGCTCGCGCCCGTGCTCTGCGGAATGGTTCTCGTATCCATTGGGACGTTCTTTGCTCAAGCCGTTGCGACGGGTTTCGTCAGCCGCACAGCCAGGTTCAATCGCAGCGCCGCGAGCGGCATTTACCTCGCGAGCTACTTCCTCGGTGGGCTCGCGGGCAGTGCCATCCTGGGCCGCTTATTCGAGGCCGTCGGTTGGGGCGCATGCGTTGCCGGTGTCGGGGCTGCACTTGCCTGTGCGGCCCTCGCAGGCTCGAAGCTCAGCGAGGCAGCGCCCTGATCCGTAGCACTAGCGGAAGGCCGCGACCCGGGCTGCTTCCTCGGCGACTACGCGCGCATTGTTGCTGCGCTCGTCACCTGCCGCGATGCCCTCGACCTTGATCCCTGGGCTCGACCAGGCGGGAATGCGCGGGCAGCCGTGGCAGCTCTCCTTGTAGGCCATCATGGTCCGCCATTCCTCGCCGTTCACGTATCCATGCCCAAAGGGAAACGGCGCGGTGCTGTCATCGATGCCGAAGTCGTGACGAGCGCCGATGATGTGGCCGATCTCGTGAGCGAGAGAGTAGGACGTTGCGGCGCAGGCCTGATCGACGACGGCGAAGGCCCGATCCTGAGGGGCGCGCACTTGCGCTGCGAGACCACAGCCCTTTGGGTCATTCACGATGAGGATCGAAACGTCTGCCTTGTGCTCATCGCGGAGCGCATGGACCTCATCCATGTAGCCATCGTTCCTGTAGGCAAAGCGGAACACGTGATCGAAGTGGCTACCGCTTTCGACATAGTTCGTCTCGTAGGCGTGTGCAAGCTCCACCCGGATATTGTGCAAGCCCGAATTGCGGAAGGATTGGTTCACGTCCTCAAGGGCAATGGCAATGAGATCGTACTCGAGGTCGTTGTAGAACTTGGTGGCTGCTTGCGTGTAGGCGACGAGCACGGTGATGACGGTCTCCGGCGTCTTTGCATCTGTCGCGATTGGCGGAGGCACAATCATGGTCGGGTTCAGAGCGGCTATGGTTTGGTCATCTGGGCCCACATCGCGCGCAGTGCGATCCTCGCCCAGAGACGGCCGCAGTGACGGCGCCGCCTCGATGGCAGGTGGCGTTTGACGAGGCATCATCGTACTGGCGTCGCCCTCGCGCACCAGGGGGTCCACCGTCATGTTCATCTTCTTCCTGAGCTTCTCTGTCAGGGGTTCATGCTCGGGGGGAAGGAGGTTGGGAGCCTGCTCGACGATGCCATGCATACCGCCACCGAAGCTGCGCACCGCGTAAACATGGCCCTTGTAGGCAATGCTGCCGGAGAGGCGTCCCTCTGGCCACCACAGAAGCGTTACCGGCTCGCCGGTGGCGATGACGGTGCCATGCCAAGCGTAGCCATTTTTGGTTTTGACGACACTCGTCCGCTTCGCGTCGACGACAAGATCATCCCGCAGTTTGAATGATAGGATTGCGGCCTCAGCAGGCGCATCGGGGTCGTTCATGCCTTGGGTGAGGGCGTACTCCATTGCGCGCGGGTCCGGCAAGGCCATCATCGACATGCCCATGACGGCCTTTTGCTGCATCGTGTCGTGCATCATCGTCTTCTGAGCTGGGGACATCGGCGTGCTGGGCGGCATGGGCTGGAAGGCCGGCTGCGATGAGCCGATATCAAGCCCCATCACCTTGACGCCAAGCTTTTCCGCGGCTTCTGTGACGGCCGCGACATTGTCCGCTGGAACAACCCATATTTCGGACTGGGTCATCTCGAGCGCCTGGCCTTGCTTGGCCGCAGCTCGTGCCTTCAGTGCGGCATAGTCTGGACTATTGACCGGTGGTAGGCCGGAAAGAACGAGCCCGACCGTAGACCGGCTCTCCTCAGGCGGGGACTGTGGAGCCGCATTGACTGCAGTCAGGAGAAGAATGGATGCCGCAAGGAGAGCTGCTTTGAAATTGGTGTGCATGAGTAACTCCAGCGCAGGGGGGCGCGTATCGACCCAACAGTATCGACCTAATAGATGCAGGCTCCCCGGCATACGCGCCGGGAAGCCCTCGAGGTCAAGCCTGAGCGTTTGGCGCTACTGGCCAGATTTCTTCTGCATGTCGGCGACGATCTGGTCCCAGACGCCGTGCACGGTGAAGCTGTCGCCAGCCGTGCAGGACGTGTACCCGTCGAGGCCCTTGCGGATTGCGTCGGCCAAAGCATCGCCTGAGGTCTTGTCGACAAAAACCGACATCTTGGTCATGAAGCCCTTGAAGCCGGCGTCGCAATCAGACTTGGCAGCAAAGGCCGGACCGGAGACGGCGATCAAAGCAGTCGCGAGCAATGCAGCGGTAAGCGATTTCATTTGGCTCTGTTTGGTCTTGATGTTGCTGTCTCCTGTTTGCGGTGATTCGCGAGCGGGGAGGCGGCGATGGAAGAGGCGGAGTTTCACGAGCTTGTGGCGCAACTCGGTGGGCT
>JBAZXL010000017.1:0-80981 GCA_041659825.1 Hyphomicrobium sp. | reverse complement strand
CTGGGTCGAGAGCGGACTTCGAAATCTGAATCACACTAGAATCATACACTTGCTAGTGTCCTTTCGACCGCGAAGTTCGTTCAGCGCCCGCAGCAGAATGTGACGAACTTCGCGGTCGGGACACTAGAGGTTTAGGAGTTGCAACCAACGACAAGCTTTGCCAGGCACAAGCTATTGAGATAGGCACAAGTTATTGACACGAGCGCGATCGGGGCTGAGCGACGCTGCGACACAATGGAACCCAAGATGTTGTTGCAGTTCGGCCGAAACACAAGCTCCCATCTCGATTCGAGACTATAGCCCGCTTCGATTGAGGAGCGGCACGTAGCGAAAATGCCCATGTGGAAAACTTAAGGCTCGTAGAGAGAGAGCCAGGCGGCCCGCCTCAACCCTTTCCGTCTCCTCGTTGCGCTTTTGTGCTCCGCGGGTCCTTGGCAAAGACATCGGCAACGAGCGTCTCGTACCAGGCAAGGCTCTCCTCGTAGACCTCACGGCGCAGCTCCGGCTTTTCACCCGGCTGCGAAACGAACGCGCCCGACGGCACGAGCACGCGCTTTCCTTTATTCTCGCCAGGCGCATAGTCCGCGCCGATCTTGACGCTGTCGTCCGGAGCCAGCAGCGACCAGCACGTGTTGCGGTAGTGCGCGCTCGGCGACGACACACCCTTGAGATCGGCAAGAATGCTTTGCACGACCGCCTTTGCCTGATTGTTCGCTGTAAAGGCTGACTTTGGCATTTCGGCGGAGATCGCAGCATCGCCGAGCACGTAAATGGCTTCGGCCTTGGCCGATTTGAACGTCTCGAGGCGGACCGGGCACCAATCGCCCTCGGTAAGCCCGGCTACGCGTGCAATATCACCGGCCCGCTGATCTGGAATAATATTGGCGACCGCGGCCATGTATCGCTCGCCCGACTTGGTCACAACCTCGCCACTCACAGCATCGACCTTGACGACGCTCATGTCGTCGATGTCGTTGGTGAGGTGCAGCTCGACAATGTCCTTGTAGTATTTCCGGAAGGCCTCCTCGAATACAGGCTGCTTCGAAAAACTCAGCTTGGGATCAAGAATGACGAGCTTTGATTTCGGCTTTTTTGTCTTGAGATAATTGGCGATGACGCAGGCTCGCTCGTAGGGACCCGGCGGACAGCGGTACGGATTGCGCGGCGGCGCAATGACGACGAGGCCGCCGTCCGGCATGGCTTCGAGCCGTCCGCGCAGAGCTTGAGATTGCCACCCGCCTCGCCAGGCGTGCGGCATCCTGAGTGACGCCTTCTCGTCATAGCCCTCGATTGCCCCAAATTTGAAATCGATGCCCGGTGCCACGACGAGCACATCGTAGGAAAGCTGGCGGCCATCCTCCAGGCGGACAATTTTCTTGCCCTGGTCGACATCGATTGCCCTATCGCTCGCGAGCTTCGCTCCTAAGCGGCGCAAGCCGTCGTAGTTATGCGTCAGGCTCGCTATGCTCCGGAAGCCACCGATATAGTGGTTGGAGAAGAAGCAACTCGTATAGAGCTTGTTCGGCTCGACGATCGTAACCTTGAGGCTCGGATCGGCGCGCAGCAAGCTCCCGGCCACCGTGGCCCCTCCCGGCCCGCCGCCGATGATCACGATGTTCGCGGCTCCCTGCGCCAGTGCAGGCCCTGCGAGCGAGACCGAGGCCGCAAGACCAGCACCGAATTGCCGACGGTTCATCGCGTCGCGGGAAATGGCCATGCGTGTTGCTCCAGGCTTCAACTTCGTCGAACCGCGCCGGATCACAGGCCCGGAAAATAGCCCACCGAAGCAAGGAGCTCCTTAAGCTCCGACCAGAAATAGACCCTTCCTGGATATCCGGTGATGCGCCCGATTTCCTCACCCGAGCGCACGACGATGAAGGTCGGAGTATACACGACGGGATTGAAAGACTTGATCTCGGCCGCCCCCCTCTTCACCCGCTTCAATGGCGCAAATCGGCCTTCCCCTGACTTCGCGTATCCCGAGCCGACATCGGCATCCCACTTGATGCAGTAGCGACAGCCCTTTTCCTCGATCATGATGAGCCGCACGCCTGCGTCGGCAGCAGCGACTGCACGTGGTGATAATCCCAGAGCGGCAGCGACAAAAGCCAAGCCGGCGAACGCGATAGTCAGCGCCAGAGCGGCTGCCAAGCTCGCGGATCGAGGACGATCAACCTGTGGGCCAGCATAAGACAGCACCTCAACGGGCGTTCCTGCCATCGGTCGCTCCCCCTGCACGTCAACTGCTATTGCACAGTTCGTAGCAGTTGGCACAGCACAGCGAAAGCAGCCATAGCGGGCGGCTCAGAAAATACATATGTAAGGGAGTAACCGCACGCATCTGCAAAGTGGCTGATATGCAAACCCCGGATCGCCGCCAAGTCCTGATCGGAGCAGGGGCTTTGACCTGCGCGACGGTGTTTGTGGATGCGCGAGCACTTGCGGAGGATCAGCCGACCACACCTGACACGTCACCTGCTGCGCCGAGCCCAGTCCCCATTGCCCCAGAAGTCCCTGTTGCACCAGCAGTCGATGCGCCGAAGCCGGAACCGCACGACGCCGAAACCTCCCCACAGTATCAAGAAGCCTTGAAACGTCTCCTCGGCGATGCAACCCCGCTCGAGGAGCGGGTGACCGTTGATATTCCCGAGGCGGTCGAGAACGGCAACATCGTCCCCTATCGGCTCGAAGTGCAAAGCGAGATGAACGAGCAGGACAGCATCAAACGCTTGCACCTCTTCTCCACCGCCAACCCTCAGGCCTCGGTCGCAGTTTTCCACTTTACGGCCCTCTCGGCCAAGGCAACCGTTATCGGCCGCATGCGGCTCGCCAAGAGCCAGGATGTCGTCGCCGTCGCCGAGACGCACACGGGTGCGTTCCTCATCGGCCGGCGAGCTGTGAAGGTGGACATCGCCGGCTGTGGCAACGAGTAGGCGGACCGGACATGACGAATAAATCGCGCATCAAGCTTCCCGATCAGGCGGCCACCGGCGAAGTCATCGAGGTCAAGGCGCTGACCACGCACGTCATGGAGACCGGCAATCGCAAGGACGGCGATGGTAAGCCGATCCCCCGCAACATCATCCACACGTTTACCGCGAGATATGCGGGCGAGCTGGTGTTCAAGGCCGAGTTTGGCTCTGGCATTGCCGCCAACCCCTTCATCGCCTTCTATATGCGCGTGCCCGGCCCCGGCGAGTTCGAGATGACCTGGACGGACGACGCCGGTGCGACCACAATTGAGCGCGCGCCCCTAAACGTCGCCTGACCACGCGGCCGGATGGTGTGGCCCTGGCCTAGATCTGGAGAAATCCGGGCGCAGAGCGCTCCTGAGGCAAGCTGCCTCTTGTCGATATCGGGCGAAGCCGTTACGCGAGGAAGAGACAAATAATGTGCGGAGGGACACCTATGGCAGAAGATCCGGTTGTTGCTCAGAAAAGCCCTTACCAGGTCGAGCTTAAAGAGGGCGAGGCCTATTGGTATTGCCGCTGCGGCAGGTCCCAGAATCAGCCGTTCTGCGATGGCTCGCACAAGGATACCGGCATAGAGCCACTCCGCTTCGAGGCACCCTCAACCGGCGTCTTCAATATCTGCGGCTGCAAGGCGACCGACGACGAGCCTTATTGCGACGGCAGCCACAACGTCGTCTGAAGCACCGGGCCGCCAGGGCTGTCTGACCCGCTGGGTCAGACGCCTGTTTTGACCCGATGCGGCTAAGATAACGCCGAGAGCCACTCGGCCCACAACGTGGCACCACGGCAGCGGCGCTCGGCAAAGCTCACAGCGGCCATAGAATTTTGTTCCCAACGCCGGGACTCGGGCTTTAAACAGCTTGAGGAACTTGGCCTTCGGGGGAAATAGCCGCCCATGGATTATTTCGTCCAGCAGCTGATCAACGGGTTGACGCTCGGATCCATCTACGGCCTCATCGCCATCGGCTACACGATGGTCTACGGCATCATCGGCATGGTAAATTTCGCCCATGGCGATGTTTTCATGCTTTCGGCCTTTATCGCCCTGATCCTCTTCCTGCTCCTGACGCAGGTCCTTGGCATCGCCGCGATCGGGCTTGCGCTATTGATTGTCCTCGTCCTCGGCATGGCCTTGACGAGTCTCTGGAATTGGACGATTGAGCGCCTCGCCTACAAACCGCTGCGTGGCTCGTTCCGGCTCGCCCCGCTGATCTCCGCCATCGGCATGTCAATCTTCCTCTCGAATTTCGTCCAGCTCATCCAGGGCCCGCGCAACAAGACGCTCGATCCGCTCCTCACCAACGTCATCACCATCCCGATCGGCCAGGGCTCCGTGACGTTGGCCGAAAAGCAGCTTCTCATCATGGTGGTGACCGCCGCCCTTCTCTTCGCCCTCTGGTATGTGGTGCAGAAGACACCGCTCGGGCGCGCCCAGCGCGCCTGCGAGCAGGATCGCAAGATGGCATCGCTGCTCGGCGTCGATGTCGACCGCACGATCTCCCTCACCTTCATCATGGGCGCGGCCTTGGCCTCCGTCGCCGGCCTGCTGTGGATGACCTATTACGGTGTGGTAAGCTTCAATGAAGGCTTCGTCCCCGGCGTCAAGGCCTTCACGGCGGCCGTTCTCGGCGGCATCGGCTCACTGCCCGGCGCGGTCATCGGCGGCCTACTGATCGGCCTCATCGAGACGTTTTGGTCGGCCTATTTCAATCTTGATTACAAGGACGTCGCCGCCTTTTCTATTCTCGCCGTCGTCCTGGTCTTCATGCCATCCGGGCTCCTCGGCCGGCCCGACGTCGAAAAGGTCTAACCTGATGAGCGGCGTGCGCGACGCACTGAAAAACGCCGCGCTGACGGCACTCGTGACGCTCGGGCTCGCGTTCCCCATCGTCGCCTATCGCACCGAGCCCGACGCCTTCAATCGCCTGGTCTTGAACGAGCGTTGGGCACTGGTCGCTGCCATTTGCGCCGCAACCTTCGCCCTGCGCTTGGCGATTTCGCTCTACGGCAGGGCTCTCCCCAGAGGCCCTGCCCAAGAAGCGCTCGAGAAAGGCCCGCAAAGCCCGCTGAGCCAGCATCTTCCGCGTATCGGTCTTGCGCTGCTCATCGCCTATCCGTTTCTCGCAGTCACCCTGACCGGCACGGCGGGCTCGATCAAATGGATCGAGACCTTTGGCGCACAGATCCTGCTCTACATCCTTCTCGGCTGGGGCCTCAACATCATCGTCGGTTTGGCCGGCCTCCTCGACCTAGGCTATGTCGCCTTCTATGCCGTCGGCGCCTACACAACTGCACTCCTCACCAAGACGCTCGGCGTTTCATTCTGGCTTGCCCTTCCCGCCGCAGGACTTCTCGCGGCGTGTTGGGGCCTGCTGGTCGGCCTTCCGGTGTTGCGCCTGCGCGGCGATTATCTCGCCATCGTCACCCTCGCCTTCGCCGAGATCCTGCGCCTCGTGCTCATCAACTGGGTGCCCGTGACCGGCGGCTATGCCGGCATCTCCTCAATCCCGAAGCCGACGTTGTTTGGCCTCACCTTCACGCCCGGCCCGGATAGTCTCGCCTCGGTTCTCGGCCTGCCGCCGTCGCCGCTCTACCGCATTTTCTTCCTCTTTTATCTTGCCCTTGGCCTCGCCCTCCTCGCCTACTGGGTGACCGTACGGCTCAGGAAACTGCCCGTCGGGCGGGCCTGGGAAGCCATGCGCGAGGACGAGATCGCCTGCCGCTCCCTCGGCATCAATACGGTGTCCTCCAAGCTCTCCGCCATGGCCGCCGGTGCCTTCTTCGGCGGCATCGCGGGCAGCTTCTTCGCCGCCCAGCAAGGCTTCATCAGCCCGAAGTCGTTCGAGTTCAACGAGAGCGCCCTCATCCTCATTATCGTCGTCCTTGGCGGCATGGGCAGCAATATCGGCATCGCCATCGCCGCCACCGCCGTCGTCGCCTCGACCGAGCTGCTGCGTGAGCTCACCTTCCTCAAGGCCGTCTTCGGCGACGACTTCGAGCCGACCCAGTACCGCATGCTGCTATTCGGCCTCGCGCTGGTCCTGATCATGATCGTGAGGCCCAAGGGCTTGATCTCGACGCGCGAGCCGTCGCTGCGATTGCCGCCGAAGCCGGGGCGCGTGGCGCCACCGAGCATCGCCACGGCGGGGGAGTAGGGCCGTGCGCTGGATCGAAGACCCACTCCTCAAGGTCGATCACCTGCAGATGCGCTTCGGCGGCCTCATCGCCATCAACGACCTCTCGTTCAGCGTCGGACGCGGCGACATCACCGCCCTCATCGGTCCCAACGGCGCCGGCAAGACGACAGTCTTCAACTGCATTACGGGCTTTTACAAACCGACCGGCGGCCGCATCGCCATTGCGCACGGGGCCATGACCACGAGCGCCATCGACGACCTGACTGCGTCCGGCTCGCGCATGAGCCCCAAGGCCAGGCCTGAGCTGTTTCTCTTGGAGCGGATGCCCGATCACGAGATCGCCGCCAAGGCGCGCGTAGCCCGCACGTTCCAGAACATCCGCCTCTTCCCGGGGATGACCGTGCTCGAGAACTTGATCGTCGCCCAGCACAAGACGCTTATGCGTGCCTCGGGCTTCAGTCTTCTTGGCCTCCTCGGCACGCCTGCCTATCGCCAAGCGGAAGCGAACGCGATCGACCATGCCCGCGCCTGGCTCGAGGTCGTGGGCCTCACGAGCCGCGCCGACGATCCGGCCGGCGAGTTGCCCTATGGCGCCCAGCGTCGTCTCGAGATCGCGCGCGCCATGTGCACCGACCCCGTGCTCCTCTGCCTCGACGAGCCGGCAGCCGGCCTCAACAATCGTGAGAGCGCCGAGCTGACGACCTTGTTGCGCGCCATTCGCTCCGAAACCGGCGTTTCAATTCTCCTCATTGAGCATGACATGTCGGTCGTAATGGACATCTCCGACCATGTCATCGTCATCGAGTACGGCACCAAGATCGCCGATGACACGGCGGCAAGTGTCAAGAACGACCCGAAGGTGATCGCCGCCTATCTCGGCGTCGAGGACGAGGAGGTCGTCGCGGCCGAGAAGGAGGCGGGACTGTGAGCCAGGCACTCCTCACCATCGCCGACGTCTCGGCCTTTTACGGCAATATCCAGGCCCTGAAATCGGTCTCGCTCGAGGTGCAGCGCGGCGAGATCGTGACCCTGATCGGCGCCAATGGCGCTGGCAAATCAACGCTCATGATGTCGGTGTTCGGCGCCCCGCGTCCGCGAGAGGGCCGCATCACCTTCGACGGCCAGGACATCACCGGTCTCGCGACCCACGAGATCGCGCGCCTGCGTATCGCACAAGCCCCGGAAGGCCGCCGCATCTTCCAGCGCATGACCGTCTTCGAGAACCTGCAGATGGGCGCCTCGATCGACGGCGCGGTTCATTTCGACGAGGACCTGATCCGCGTGACCCGCCTCTTCCCGCGTCTCAAGGAGCGCCTCGCTCAGCGTGGCGGCACACTTTCCGGCGGCGAGCAGCAGATGCTCGCCATTGCGCGCGCCCTCATGAGCCGGCCCAAGTTGCTGATGCTGGACGAACCCTCTCTTGGCCTCGCTCCCCTCATCGTGAAACAGATCTTCGAGACGCTCGCCGAGCTGAACCGCCAGGGCATGACGATCTTCCTGGTCGAGCAGAACGCGTTTCACGCCCTGAAGCTCGCCCATCGCGGCTACGTCATGGTCAACGGCGCCATTGCGATGGAAGGCGGCGGCCGCGAGCTGCTCTCAAAGCCCGAGATCCGCCAAGCCTACCTCGAAGGCGGACGACACTAGGCTGTGAACTCATTATGGATGGTGCATTGATGATCCATCCAAATTGAGGACGCGGCCTAAGCCCCCTCCACTTATCGATAGGGAGAGGGAACTGCAGGAGACACGAACATGCTCGAAGGCTTGCTCTCACTCGTCGGCTATGAGACCGCCGGACCAAACGGCGTCTACGTCTTCCTGCTCGTTACCATCCTATTGGGTGGCGGCGCCGCCTGGCGCACAGGGCAGGCCGTTGCCCAATCTTGGAGCCCGGGGTGGCCCCTCATAGGCTACACGGGCCTTCTGGCGGCTGCCGTCCGCTTCCTGAGCTTCGCGCTCTTCGGCGGCCCCCTCCTATCGCTCCCGAGCTATGTGATCGACTTCGCGATTCTCCTGGCCCTTAGCTATCTCGGCCACCGCGCCCACCGCGCCCACCAGATGACCCTGCAATACGCCTGGGCGTTCGAGCCCGCCACGCCGCTCTCCTGGCGTCCGCGCAAATAATGACCCAGCTTGTCGCCGCGCGTGACTCACGTGGCCTTCTCACGCTAAAAACGCACAAAGTTCTTTAAAGGGAGAGATGGCACATGCGTTTCGTCAAGCTTTTCGCAGTGCTGATGGCAGCGCTCCTTGTCGCCTCCTGCAGCGGCGAGAAGAAGCTCAAGATTGCCGTCGCCGGACCCTTTACCGGCAAGGACGCCGTATTCGGCGCACAGCTCAAGAACGGTGCCGAGCAGGCCGTCGAGGACATCAACGCCGCAGGTGGAATCAATGGCCAGAAGCTCGAGCTCGTCGTCGGCGACGATGCCGGTGAGCCGAAGCAGGGTCGCTCGGTCGCCAACAATTTCGTCGGCGAAGGCGTCTCCTTTGTCGTAGGCCATTTCAATTCCGGTGTGACGGAACCCGCCTCCGACGTCTACGCCGAGAACGGCATTCTGATGATAACGCCCGGCTCCACCAATCCCAAGATCACCGAGCGCGGACTATGGAACGTGTTCCGCACCTGCGGTCGCGACGATCAGCAGGGCAAGGTCGCAGGCGAGTACATCGCCAAGCATTTCGCTGGCAAGAAGGTCGCCATCACCCACGATAAGACGACGTACGGCAAGGGCCTCGCCGACGAGACCAAGAAAGTCATGAACGGCCTTGGCATCACCGAGGTCTTGTACGAAGGCATCAATGCCGGCGAGCGGGATTTCACCGCACTCGTTTCGAAGATCAAAGCCGCCGGCGCCGATATCGTCTACTGGGGCGGCGTGCACACAGAAGGCGGGAGCATCCTGCGCCAGATGCGTGCCGCAGGCGTCACAGCCGTCATGATGGGCGGCGACGGCATCGCCACGAATGAGTTCGCAGCACTCGGCGGCCCCGGCACGGAAGGCACGCTGATGACGTTCGGACCTGACCCGCAGAAGCGGCCTGAAGCGCAAGCCGTGCTGAAAAAATTCGCCGAGCGTAACTTCAGGCCCGAAGCCTACACGCTTTACAGCTACGCCTCGGTCGAGGTCATTGCCGCGGCGGCAAAGTCGGCAAACTCGCTCGATCCGCAGAAGATTGCCGAGGAGCTGAAATCCGGCAAGACTTGGAAAACCGTCATTGGCGACCTCGCTTTCGACAAGAAGGGCGACGTCACGCGCATCGACTACGTGATGTACACGTGGCAGAAGATGCCTGACGGCCAGATCCTGTACGTCGAGAACTGACCTCGTGCGCGCGAGCATGCGCCGGCGCATAGCTCTAGCGCTCGCCGTCGCGTTTGCTGCCGACACTGCCCGAGCCGACATTCTCGTTGCCGTGCCCACGCCCGCATCCGGCCGCTACGCGTCGGCCGGCGACAGCGTCCGTCGCGGCGTCGAGCAAGCCGTCGCGATCATCAATCAGGCGGGCGGCCTCATCGGCGAGCATCTGACGGTCGTCACCGCCGACGACGGCTGCGCGCAAGCCGGCGGCGAGCGATCAGCTCGCCTGCTTGCCGCGCAAAAGCCCGCCCTCATCGTCGGCCACCCCTGCTCCAGCGCCGCGATTGCAGCAGCATCAATCTATGCCTCGGCCGGGGTGCTCTTTATCGCTCCCAACGTCCGCCACCCCGCGCTCACCGCAACCCGCCCCGCGCCGCTCGTCTTCCGCCTCGCCGGCCGCGACGATCGGCAGGGTGAGGCCGCAGCCGCCTGGCTACTGGCCAACGCCCCGAACAAACGTGCCGCCATCGTGCACGATCGAACGGCTTACGCCCGCACGATCGCGGAAGCCGCCGTCAAAAGCCTCTCGGAGCATGGGTTGGGGACAGCACCAGTTCTGACCATCGTCGCGAGCAAACGCGATTACAGTGAGATCGCTAACCGCCTCAAGATCGAGGCGACCGAAGCAGTCTTCTTCGCCGGATACCCGGACGAAGCCGCGATCATATTGTCTGGAATGAGAGCCGCCGGCCTTGCGACCTCCTTCCTCGGCTCAGACTCGCTGACGACCGCTGGCTTCGCAAGCACAGCCTCCTCGGGCACGAGCACCATACGCGCCCTCCTCGCCGCAGACCCCGGCGAAAGCTCGGAGAAGCGCGCAGCAGCAGCCGTCGAGGCCTGGGCAGCAGCGGTCCGCAAGACGCGTTCGACCGAAGCTGTGCGCATCGCAGCCAGCCTCCGCGAAGGAAGCGTCGAGACCCAAGCACTCGGCCCCATCAGCTTTGATGCGAATGGCGACGTTCGCGGCCCGTCGTTTACGGCAGCAAGACCCGTAGGCGAAACCTGGACGAGCGACAGATGATCGACGGGCGATCTGAGACGGCTGAGGCGGCAGGTGTGTGTGTGTGTAGACCTGCCGCCCCAATAATCCCAAAGATGCTTGACGCTTAGCGCCCTTGCGATTCGCACAGGCAGTCGGCAGCGAGGCGGCGCTCCATCATCACCAGCTCGTCGGGGATCTCGCGACCTTCGGCGCGATAGCGGCGGATGCGCTCCTGCACGAGAGCGAAGCTACGGCGCGGATCCTCAATTTCGTCGAGCTTGATGCTGAGTTCGGCGATTTCGCTCTGCATTTGGTCAGACATGGTCGTTCCCTTAGGCTCCTCAATTCGAATTCTGCCTCTAGCCCAAACAATTCGCCAGGCCAGAGCAAGTTTCAAATGGCTCTTATGGCCACATTACACAAGCCAAAGCATATGCCCATTCGCCAGCCCGCGCACTACAAAAGGCCACAGATAACCCAGTGTTTCTACACGCACTTTCGTGCTGCAGAGCGGCATATTCCATCGCAATGTGGCCGGAGATAGGCGCGCCTTTGCGACGATATTGCCGCATTGCAAGCGAGCAACCTCTGCAGCGCAGCAAAAACCAAATGACTGACAATTAATAGTTTTATAAATTGCAGTTTCACTTTTACTGAAACACGTTTCGCGGCGCGGAATAAATTTGCAGTCCCGGATGCCGCGACAAGCGCACTGCAACCGCCCAAAAATAAGGCAGGTTACGGAGACATGACAACCCTATGACAGAACGTCGCAACCTTCTCACAGACGTTCCTGGTCTCATGGTCGGCAATGCCGACGACGCAAAGCTTTGCTCGGGTGTCACGGTCGTCCTGTCCAATCGAACCCTTATTGCCGCTGTCGACGTCCGCGGCGGCGGCCCCGCGACACGCGAGACGGACGCATTGGGCCTTGCCGGCACAGTAGACGAGGTCCACGCCATCGTGCTCTCAGGCGGCTCGGCGTTTGGCCTTTCAGCAGCCACGGGCGCGCAATGTTGGCTGGCCGAGCAGGGGCGAGGCTTCGAAGTACGCGGCGCACGCGTACCGATCGTCGCACAAGCCTCCCTGTTCGATCTCTTGAACGGCGGCAATAAGTCCTGGGGTGAGAGCCCGCCCTATGAAGCCCTCGCGCGGAAGGCCAGCAACGCCGCCGCCCCGGACTTCGCCCTCGGCAGCGCTGGCGCGGGATACGGCGCCTCGACGGCGACCTTTCGGGGGGGTCTCGGCAGTGCTTCAGCAGTGCTTCCAAGCAGCATTGTTGTCGGCGCCCTTGTGGCGGTCAATGCTGTGGGCTCGGCGACATTCGGCTCCACACGACACTTCTGGGCCTCAGCCTTTGAAGAAGCGTCTGAATTCGGCGGCCACGGATTCCCATCCGGCATGGATCCCGCTCTTCTCAGCCCTCGTTTCAAAGGCCAGGCCGGCGAGGCGACAACCTTGGCCGTCGTCGCAACCAACGCCCGCCTCACCAAGCGCGAGGCGCATCGCCTTGCAGTGATGGCGCAATCGGGTCTCAGCCGCGCCCTCTACCCCGCCCACACGCCGCTCGACGGCGACACGGTTTTCGCAGCCTCCACCGGCGAAATACCCCTGAGAGATCCGATCCAGAACCTGACCGCGATCGGAATTGCCGCGGCCAACGTCCTCGCCCGCGCCATCGCCCGCGGTGTGTACGAAGCCGCGGTGGCACCCCCAAACTGGTGCGGGCCGCCCGCCTACCGCACGCTCCATCCTCGTCCGACCCTCATCGCATGAGCCTCGCCCCCCGTATCAGCAAGCACAATTCGACGCGCCGAATTGAAGCCGCCCCCCCGGTCTGCTAGCCCGCCTTTCTCACAGGGTCGCGGTCGGCACCACGCCGGAGGCGTGTCTTCGACACGACGCCAGATTTGGCGACAGGCCAGGAGACATGGGCGCGGCGTAGTGCCCTACGAAAGCCCATGTCGACACAGCCTGTCGTCAAATCTGGCACGCCCTTCGGGTCGCATGATCATGGCCGCCCGCGGCGGCGCATGGCTTAACCGTAGACTATGCTACGCTTTTCGCCGCGCTTCTTGCGGATCGGCTCACGCTCATGCGATGACGATCCGCGAGCCTGTGAGAAAGGCGGGCTAGGCCACGAGCCGCAAACATTCGTCCGCAAGACCGGCGCATTGAGAACCCGGCAAGAGAGAGGCCGCATGATCCCCCGTTATTCACGCCCCGAGATGGCCTCCATCTGGACGCCCGAGACGCGCTTTCGCATCTGGTTCGAGATCGAGGCCCACGCTGCTGAGGCTTGCGCGGAAATCGGCATCATCCCCAAGGAAGCGGCCAAGGTCATCTGGGAGAAGGGCTCCGCCGCGACCTTCGACATCGCGCGCATCGACGAGATCGAAGCCGTCACGAAGCATGACGTCATCGCCTTCCTGACGCACTTGGCTGAGCACGTCGGCCCAGAAGCCCGCTTCGTGCACCAGGGCATGACGTCGTCGGACGTATTGGATACCTGCCTCAACGTGCAGCTCGTTCGCGCCGCCGACCTCATCATTGCCGATCTCGATCGCCTGCTCCAAGCCTTGAAGGTGCGCGCGCTCGAGCACAAGACGACACCCACCATCGGCCGCAGCCACGGCATCCACGCCGAGCCGACGACCTTCGGCATCAAGCTCGCCTACGCTTATGCGGAGTTCGCCCGCGCCCGCGAGCGCATGGTGGCTGCACGCCGCGAGGTGGCAACCTGCGCCATCTCCGGCGCCGTCGGCACATTCGCGAACATCGATCCATTCGTCGAAACCTATGTTGCCGACAAGATGGGCCTCACGCCCGAGCCGGTCTCGACACAGGTCATTCCGCGCGACCGCCACGCCATGTACTTCGCGACCCTCGCCGTTATCGCCTCGTCCGTCGAGCGCCTCGCCACCGAGATCCGCCACCTGCAGCGCACCGAGGTTCTTGAGGCCGAGGAGTTCTTCTCAGCCGGGCAGAAGGGCTCGTCTGCGATGCCGCACAAGCGCAATCCCGTGCTGTCAGAGAACCTCACCGGCCTCGCCCGCATGGTGCGCTCCTACGCGCTGCCCGCCATGGAGAACGTGGCACTCTGGCACGAGCGCGATATTTCGCACTCCTCCGTCGAGCGCATGATCGGCCCGGACGCCACCGTCACGCTCGATTTCGCCCTCACCCGCCTTGCAGGCGTCATCGAGAAGCTCGTGATCTACCCAGAGAACATGAAGCGCAATCTCGACAAGCTCGGCGGTCTGCATAATTCGCAGCGCGTGTTGCTCGCGCTGACACAGGCCGGCGCCTCGCGCGAGGAGGCCTATTCCCTCGTCCAGCGCAACGCCATGAAGACCTGGGAGAAGGGCGCCGACTTCCTCGCCGAGCTCAAGGCCGATCCCGACGTCACCGCCAAAGTGAAGCCGGCCGAGCTCGAGGCCATGTTCGATCTCGGCTATCATCTGAAGCACGCCGACACGATCTTCACCCGTGTGTTCGGTAAGTAACGTGTGTTTGGCGAATAAGAAGAGGCGTGGAGCAGGCGGGCAGCCTGCCCCACGCGAATGGCGCCTCAAATAGGGTACGCCTTACTAGGTACGCAAACTCAACGCATTTACACTTACGCAGAACACTTACGCAATACAGTGACGCAGAACTCGAACTTCGCCCCCGGACGCAACACCTTGCGGAGGCCCGTCTCACCTGATCCTCATGTGCGGGGAAGCGGAGGATCCTGACCAAGACACGAGAACAACGGGCGGGCCTTGGCTTTTGTTCCGCGACTCTCCGAATCAAGCTGTGGAGAACTCCGGTCCCTCTCGCCGTCATCCTGGTCGAGGAGGGCCGTCAATCCCCCCAACCTCCGTCCATCCTGGCCGGGGAGCGAGGGAAGCGAGCGAGCGCCGGGACCCAGAATAAGGAGTGCGAGCGCGAAAGATCTGAAGTGCCTTCGGCGCTTCTTACGCTGGGTCCCGGCGCTCGTGGGGGCCTGCGGCCCTCCTCGGCCAGGATGACGGAGGGGTGCGAAGGCTCGCAAAGCTCGCGACCGAGATAGCGGGCCACGAGGCATCGATCGACATCCCCGCGCTCGGCCTCTCTCTTCCCCTCACGGAAATTTACCGCGGCATCGGCGACGGATAATCCGTTCGTAGACGTTCCATTGGCAAACGAAAGGGGCCGCGTGTACAAATGCCCGATGATCTCAAGGCCCCGACTGGGGTGGACCTCGTTTGCCGAGCCGCAGTCATTGTCGCTGGCGCGGAGCACATTGCGAGCCGGATGCAGATGGTACCGCTGTTTGATGCGCTCATGCTCCTCGTCCCCATCACGATCGCTCTTTCAATCCAGGAGCGGGCAAGCCAAAATACAAGTCCACGCAACTGAGCCCCTGACGCATGAAAACCTCCGACGTCGACATTCTCATCATCCCCGGCTGGTCCGATTCGAGCCCAGATCATTGGCAGTCCCGCTGGGTGCGTAGCCTCAAGACCGCCCGCCGCGTCGAGCAGGACAATTGGCTTGAGCCAGCGTGCGAGGCTTGGGTTGGCCGCATCATCGAGGCCTGCGTCGCGAGCAATCGCAAGGCCGTCCTCGTCGCCCACAGCCTTGGCGTCGCAGCCGTCGCACACGCGGCTCAGCGCATGCCGAAGGATTTTCTTTCTGGGGCGTTTCTCGTGGCGCCGGCCGATGTCGACAAGGCGTCGGACTGGCCCTTGACCCAAGGTCAAACGTTCGATCCCGTCTCAAGCGGCTTCGCCCCGCTCCCGATGAACGAGCTGCCCTTCCCGTCGACGATGATCGCGTCCGCCACCGACCCCTATTGCTCGCTCGCTCGCGCGCGCATGCTTGCCGACGCATGGGGTGCAACATTCGTCGATGGCGGCGAGATGGGGCACATCAACAGCGCTTCGGGCCACGGTCCGTGGCCCGAAGGTGTCTTGCGATTTGGCAGTTTCCTGCGCGAACTGTCTGCGTAAACGTAAATTTAGCTCGAAGCTTCGACCTGTTGCACAGCCGTCGCCAGCGATTCCCGCATCACCTTGCGGATGTCCTCGTCCGACACCGTGAGGCCGCCTGCCGCGAAGTCCGCCTTGAGCTTACGGACCACGTCCTCATCGCCCTTCTCTTCGAGATCGGCCTTGCGCACGGCCTTGATGTAGTCCTCGAGCGCCGAGCCCGTGTAGCCGAGCTTCGCACCCGCCCACTCGGCGACAATCTTGTTGCGCCGTGCTTCGGCCCTGAACTTGAGGTCCTGATCGAGAGCAAACTTCTTCTCAAACGCCTTCTCACGTTCATCGAACGTCGTCATGACCGTCTCCATCGGGCTACCAGGAGCCAAAATGTTCTTGCTTTGTTTCGCAATCCCATGAGTTGCAGGGGGTGCGAAGCGTGTCGATTGACCGGGGAGCCGTACCCCGACGGGGCAGACAAATCAACGGCTTGTGCACTGCGTGAACCACTTCAGCATTCTGCCTGTCGTTTAGATTGTTTCTGCCCCCTGCTTCAGCTAGTGTCCGCTTCATGGTTTTTGTGCGTTTGGCCGACCTCAAACCAGCAGCATGTGATGGAAAAACACGCTGCAAGATCAATGGGTCGGCTCCACGGGACAGGCCAGTCCCTCCTCAGAAAAAAGATTGAGCATGAGCGTGATCGTCAAGGGACCAGGATCGATGAACAAGCGGCGCCGAATCTATGAGGGGAAGGCCAAGGTACTTTACGAAGGACCCGAGCCCGGAACACTCATCCAGCACTTCAAGGATGACGCGACAGCATTCAATGCGAAGAAGCATGCGCTCATCGAAGGCAAGGGCGTGCTCAACAATCGCATCTCCGAGTACATCTTCCAGCGGCTCGGCGAGATCGGAGTGCCGACGCACTTCCTGAAGCGCCTCAACATGCGCGAGCAGTTGATCCGCGAGGTTGAAATCATCCCGCTCGAAGTGGTCGTGCGCAATGTTGCAGCGGGCTCGCTGTCGACGCGCCTCGGCCTCGAGGAAGGCATGCAGCTGCCGCGCTCGATCATCGAGTTCTATTTCAAGGCCGACAACCTGAACGATCCGATGGTCTCCGAGGAGCATATCACCGCATTCGGTTGGGCGACGCCGCAGGAGATCGACGAGATCATGCAGCTTGCGCTGCGCGTCAACGATTTCCTCGTCGGCCTCTTCCTCGGCATCGGCATTCGCCTGGTCGATTTCAAAGTCGAGTTCGGCCGCCTCTGGGACAATGACCAGATGCGCATCGTTCTCGCCGACGAGATCAGCCCCGATTGCTGCCGCCTGTGGGACATCACGAGCGGCGACAAGCTCGACAAGGATCGCTTCCGCCGCGATCTCGGTGGCGTCCTCGAGGCCTACCAGGAGGTGGCACGGCGTCTTGGCGTCCTGGCCGAGAATCGCCCGCCGAAAGGCGCCGGCCCCGTCCTCGTCGCCTCCAATCCGACGGGTAAGCCGAACTAGTAAAATCTCCCTCTCCCCATCGTCGTCCATGCGGAGCATGGCTCCGCCATGACGATGGGGAGAGGGTTGGGGTGAGGGGCAGGCTCTAGGCCGCAGCGCATTTTGCCGCCCCTCATCCTAACCCTCTCCGCGCGAGCGGGGAGAGGGGATAGTGACAGGACTTCCATGAAAGCCCGCATCAAGATCACCCTGAAGAACGGCGTCCTCGATCCGCAAGGCAAAGCCATCCAAAACGCGCTCGGAGCCCTGGGCTTCGCAGGCGTCAACGACGTGCGCCAAGGCAAGTACATCGAGGTCGATGTGGCCGGTATGAGCGAGGAGACGGCCCGCGCCGAGGTCGACCGCATGTGCCGCGACCTCCTGGCCAACACCGTCATCGAGAACTACAGCTACGAATTGATGCCGTGACCGGAGCTGAAATGGCAGAGGTCTCTACCGATTTGACCTATGAGGTTCTGAAGAGGCTTCAAGATCAGGGGACCCGCGTCCAAGAGGACATTCGAGGTATTAGGGAAGAGCAATCCGCCATTCGCGGGCCCGCGAATGCCGCGCAGAGCGACGTCTACGAGATCTACGACCGTTTGGACTGCGCAGACCGCCGCTTGGAGCGCATCGAGCGTCGCCTCGCGTTGAACGACGAGAAAGTCTGAACGAATGCTCCGCGCCTCCGTCATCGTCTTCCCCGGCTCGAACTGCGACCGCGACGTCAAGACCGCGCTTGAGCGCATCACGGGCTTCCCGGCCAAGATGGTCTGGCACGGTGATGCGACCGTGCCGGCATCCGACCTCATCGTCGTGCCCGGCGGCTTCTCCTACGGCGACTATCTGCGTTGCGGTGCCATGGCCGCCCATTCGCCCATCATGCGCGACGTCATCGACAAGGCGAAAAAGGGCACGCCCGTGCTCGGCATCTGCAACGGCTTCCAGATCCTCTGCGAAGCGGGGTTGCTGCCCGGCGTCTTGATGCGCAATCGCGACCTTCGCTTCATCTGCCGCGACGTACATTTGAGGGTCGAGAGCGACAAGACCTTCTTCACTGCCTGCTACCGCGCCGGCGAGGTCATCCGCGTGCCGATCGCGCACGCCGAAGGCAACTACTTCGCCGATGATGAGACCCTCGATCGCCTGGAAGGCGAAGGCCGCGTCATCTTCCGCTACGCGGACAAGGACGGCAACGTCTCGCCCGAGACGAGTCCCAACGGGGCCCAGCGCAATATCGCCGGCATCTCGGACGAGACCGGCCGCATCCTCGGCATGATGCCCCACCCTGAACGCCTCTACGAAAAGGCCCTCGGCGGCACCGACGGCCGCCGCCTCTTCGAAAGTGCCCTCGTCAGCGCGCTGGCCGCTGCGGCCTAACCCACAGCTCCCACCGCAATAAAAAAGGGAGGCCGAAGCCCCCCTATCAATCGTCAGCCTACAATCGCAAGGCCTTAGATTCTGCGCTTCTTCGACGGGCCAGCGTTCGAGAACATATCGAACGAGTAGCTCTGGAGGAGCGCAAGCAACACGGCTTTCATTGGAAGTCTTCCTAGCTTTTGCTGTCTAGGCTCGATGTATACTCCGCTTGCCATTTAGGCAAAATGCTTAAAGTCGCACCCCAGGAATGCATAAAATGCATTCACTCCAGTGCGACACTTCACAATTTAGACATGAATAAGGGGGCCGGCCTCATCGGCCTACCCCCTCGAAGATCCCCGCTTGCTACCGCAAAGCCTTACGACTTGTAAGGCAATCGATCGTAAACCCTGGCGCTCATGCGGCGCGTGTCATCCGAGCAAACGATCTCGGCCGACTTGTTGGCGCGCGCGTCGATCTTGAAGGCAAGACCCGCCGGCACTGCCACGCTGAACCGCGTGCCGGGGCTATCTTGACCGGTCTCGCCGCCAGCCATATCCGCCAGCACGACGGTCAGCTCGCAGGCCTCTGTATTGCTGGAGAAGTAGCCGACGGCATGCTTGCCGCCAAGGTCGAAGCTGATGCCCTGACCCGGCTTGAATTCTGCGCCCTTGGCGCCCTCAACGTCCGCTGCCCCCTTCGCGAACACCGCGCTGGCAGCCAACACTGCAACCACACCCACTGCAGCAACGAGCTTCGTCGCTCTATTCATGGTTGTGCTCCTTCCGATACTTCTATTTGCTCAGGATCGCCGCCGGGTGCTCTCGGATGGCCCTCGTGTTCGGCGTGGCAATTGTCTAACATGATGTTTAGTAATGAGGAACGCGTTTGGGTGCATAGCAGCGGACCATTTTGTGCAGCGCGGTATTGTCGCGCTGAGCTGCCATACGTTTTTGACTTTTGGCCTACCGCGCTTCCCCCAAGGCTGAACCAACGCACCGGACGACAACCGCTGCGGCAGCCGCTATAAGCAGCCGCATGCCATCAGAGATCGCGAGCCGGACCACCTTGATGCAGGATACCGCGAAGCCCACTCTCACCGCCCCAGCCATCACCGCCGAAGTTGTAGCCAGCCACGGCCTCAAACCGGACGAGTACAAGCGTCTCTTGACCATCCTCGGCCGCGAGCCGAGCCTCACTGAACTCGGTATCTTCTCCGTCATGTGGAGCGAGCACTGCTCCTATAAGTCGTCGCGCGTTTGGCTACGCACACTGCCCACCACCGGCCCAAAGGTCATCCAGGGCCCCGGCGAGAACGCGGGCATCGTCGACCTCGGTGATGGCGATGCGGCCGTCTTCAAGATGGAAAGCCACAACCACCCCTCGTACATCGAGCCCTACCAGGGCGCGGCCACCGGCGTCGGCGGCATCATGCGCGACGTGTTCACGATGGGCGCGCGACCAGTCGCGAACCTCAACGCCCTTCGTTTCGGCGACCCATCGCACGCGAAAACGCGCCACCTCGTCTCGGGCGTCGTCTCCGGCATCGGCGGCTACGGCAATTGCGTCGGCGTGCCAACCATCGGCGGCGAGGTGAATTTCGACGCCGGCTACAACAACAACATCCTGGTCAATGCCATGTGCGTCGGCCTCGCCCGCACCGACAAGATCTTCTACTCGGCCGCCAAGGGCGTCGGCCTGCCGGTGGTCTACGTCGGCTCGAAGACAGGCCGCGACGGCATCCACGGCGCCACCATGGCCTCCGCCGAGTTCGACGATAAGAGCGACGAAAAGCGCCCGACCGTGCAAGTCGGTGACCCCTTTACCGAGAAGCTCCTGATCGAAGCCTGCCTCGAGCTGATGGCATCCGACGCCATCATCGCCATCCAGGACATGGGGGCTGCCGGCCTCACGTCCTCGACGTCCGAGATGGCGGACAAAGGCGGCGTCGGCATCGACCTCGATCTCGATCACGTGCCCCAGCGCGAACCCGGCATGACGGCCTATGAGATGATGCTCTCGGAAAGCCAGGAGCGCATGCTCATGATCCTGAAGCCCGGGCGCGAGCCCGAAGCAGAGGCCGTCTTCAAGAAGTGGGGCCTCGACTTCGCGGTCATCGGCATCACCACCGACACGGGTCGTATGATCGTGAGGCACAAGGGGCACGTCGAAGCAGATCTGCCGGTACCCGTGCTCGCCAATTCCGCCCCCGTCTACGAGCGCCCCTGGTTCAAGCACATCCCGCCAAAGCCCGTGCTGCCCGAGTGGGTGAAGGCCGCCGACAGCATCGCCGATGCGCTGAAAACCTTGATCGCCTCGCCCGCCCTCTGCTCGCGGCGGTGGATCTACGAGCAATACGATCATATGGTCATGGGCGATACCATCGGCCGTCCAGGAGGCGACGCGGGCGTCGTCCGCATCCACGGCACGCGCAAGGGCCTCGCCGTCACCTGCGACGTCACCCCGCGCTACGTGGCTGCGGATCCGGAGATGGGCACCAAGCAGGCCGTCGCTGAAACCTGGCGCAATCTGACGTGCGTCGGCGCCGACCCCATCGCCATCACCGACAACATGAACTTCGCCAACCCCGAGCGACCCGAGATCATGGGGCAATTCGTGGGCTCGGTTAAGGGGATGGCCGAAGCCTGCCTCGTGCTCGATTATCCCGTCGTCTCGGGTAACGTCTCGCTCTACAACGAGACCAACGGCGTCGGCATCCCGCCGACACCGGCCATCGGCGGCGTAGGGCTCATCCCGGATACGGCGAAGATGGCGGACATTAGCTTGAAGCGCGAAGGCGAGCTCGTGATCGCCATCGGCCGCGAGCAGGGCTGGCTCGGCCAGTCACTCTACCAGCAGATCATAGCGGGCAAGCTCGAAGGCGCGCCGCCCCCTGTGGACCTCGCAGACGAGTTGAAAGCAGGCCGTCTCGTGCGTGCGCTTATTCGCGAGACCAAGGTAACAGCCGTGCATGACGTCTCAGACGGTGGCCTCCTCGTCGCGATCGCTGAGATGGCGCTTGCCTCCGGGGACAATGGCAGCAGCATCGGCGTCGAGCTCTTTGCCTATGAAGGCAAGCTTCCAGCGCACGCCGTCTGGTTCGGCGAGGATCAGGGGCGCTATGTGCTGGCCGTCAATCCGGCCCAGGCCGAAGAGGTGCTCGAGCGCGCCCGCCTCCTCGCCATCCCCGCCCGCATCGTCGGCCGCACCGGCGGCACGGCGATCTCCCTCAAGAGCGAGCCGCCGATCCCGCTCACGGAGCTTGCTTGCCTACACGCCGGTTGGCTTCCGGGCTACATGGCCGGCCATTAGAGTGGTTCCGGGATTAGCCGGTCATGCCATAGATTGCCGAAGCCACCTCCCCGGCAAGCTTCAAATTGTTCCTGAAGAGCAGGGCCTCGATGCCGGCTGCCGACAGAGGCCTGCTTAGAAGATACCCCTGCGCCGTATCGCAGCCGTGCGCCTCGAGGAACTCCCGCTGCTGCTCCGTCTCGACACCCTCAGCAAGCACCTCGAGATTGAGGTTCTTGCCCAGCGCAATGATGGCGCTCGCAATATCGCCTGCCGCTTTATCCGTGCCGATGTCGCGCACGAAGCTGCGATCCACCTTAAGCTTGTCGATCGGGAAGCGTCGCAAATACGAGAGTGAGGAATACCCGGTCCCGAAGTCGTCGATCGCGAGCTTCACACCGAGCAACTTCACTGCGGCGAGCTTCGCCTGCACGTTCTCGCCGTCATCCATCAGCGCGCTCTCGGTGATCTCGAGCTCAAGCAGCCGCGGATCGAGCCGTGTCTCGGCTAAGAGCTGCTTAAGCTGCTCATCGAGGTTGGCCTGCTGGAACTGCCGTGGCGAAAGGTTAACGGCCATCGTATCGATCGTCGAGCCGGCCTCGCGCCAGACCCGCATCTGAATGCACGCAGTCCGCAACACCCACTGCCCAAGCGCAATGATGAGACCTGTATCCTCGGCGATTGGAATGAACTCGGACGGCGGAATGAGCCCGTGCACGGGATCAATCCACCGCACCAACGCTTCAACGCCCTTTATCCTACCGGTGGCCAGACAGTAGAGCGGCTGATAGTCGAGAATGAATTCTTCCCGCTCGAGTGCACGGCGCAGGCGGGCTTCTCTCTGCAATCGCACGCTGGCAGCCAACGTCAGCGCCACGTCGTAATAGCGGTAGCAACCTCGACCGGCAACCTTGGCCCCGTAGAGCGCCGTATCGGCGTTCTGTATCGCCCAGCTTGCATCGTCGGCGTCGTGGGGGAACAAGCAAATGCCGATGCTGGCGCCCATGTAGATCTCGCCGTCGCCCTCCTTCATGACGCGCTCCTCGAGCTTATCGATAAGCCGCTGCGCCACCCGTCCTGCGGCCTCCTTATCGGGAAGCCCCTCGAGTACGACGACGAACTCGTCGCCCCCAAAACGCGCCAGAATATCGCCGGGCCCCAAGTTCTCGCGCAGCCGCTCCACCACGGCAATCAGCATCTCATCGCCGGCCGAATGCCCGAGGCTGTCATTGATCATCTTGAACCGGTCGAGATCGATGAACAGCACCGCGCCGATTGTTCCATTGGCTTTCGCCCGCTCAATCGCCAGAGACAGTTGGGGCAGCAGCAGCTGCCGGTTCGGGAGATTGGTAAGAACATCGTGGTGCGCGAGATGCTCGAGCCGATGCTCGGACTCCCTTATGCGCGACATATCGGTGAGCGTCCCGACATAGTTCTGCGGCTGGCCTTGCTTGTCCTGAACCAAATTGAGGGTCAGCAGCTGCGGAACGACTTTGCCATCCTTCCGCTTGTTGTACACCTCTCCCTGCCAGCCTCCCTCTCGTCTTACCTCATCCCAGATCCGCTGGTAGAATTCAGGAGTATTGCGCGACGAATGCAAAATGCTGAGCTGCTGGCCACAAATCTCCGCGTCGCCATACCCCGTCATCGTTTCGAACGCCGGATTGACGGCGACAACACGCAGATCCGCGTCCGTGATGACGAGCCCATCGCGCGTGCTCGAGAAGACAATCTCCGACTGCCTGAGCCGCGCCTCATCGCGCTTGCGCTGCGTAATGTCGTGCATGATGGCAGAGATGCCGACCGTCGCACCCGTTTTATCGCGGATCGGCGCGACGCTGAGAAACACGTCGAGGATGACCCCGTCCTTGCGTTGCCGCTGGGATTCGCAAGAAAAATTGCCGCCCTCGAGAACCCGCCGCAAGTACGATTTCGGCCCATCGGTCCGACCGGCAGGCACGAGCAGCCCTGCTGGCGCGCCGAGCGCTTCGGCCGCGGTGTAGCCGAACATGCGTTGCGCGCCCTCGTTCCAGGAAATGATCCGCGCATCGGCTGAAAAGCTGAGGATCGCATCCTGCGACGACTGCACGAGGGCTGCAAGAAGCGCCGTTTCGAGCTCTGATCTCCGTTTCTCGGTAATATCGCGCAGAACGGCCATGTACGTGCGCTCTTGCAGTGGCCCGTTCGATGACAGCAACACTTCGATCGGCACCACCTGGCCGCCCTGCGGGCAATCGATGACGGCCGAGAGGTGCCCGGAGCCACACGGACAATCCTTGATCAGCGCTTCGATGGCGCTGCGCGAGGCCTCCGGAACCAGCGTCAGAATATCGACCCCGGCCAAGCTGTGTGCCGTCCGTCCGAGTAACCGCTCGGCCGCAGAATTAAAGAATGTAACGCGACGATCAGTTCCGAAGACGGCAAGGGCGTGCGTCGCGCTGTCGAGAATTTCGGATATGCGCCGCTCCGTGGCGTGCAAGGAGGCGAGCAATGCTTCCTGTGCCGCAAGATCTGGCTCTCTGCTGCGCCCCACCGACGACGAGCGGAATGCAAGGAACGGCTCAGAAAAAGTGCGCAACACCTGTGCCACCCGGACGGACCAGCCAACCCACCGCCGCATCAGTTTGTCTAGAAAAAAGGCCATCGATGACTCGAAAATGAATGGCTAATATTTTAGTCGGATATTCTGGCAGCCTCACACGGATTGGTTAACAAAGAATACAGCTACTTACACAGATCAGCGGTGAACAAATCTTAGCTCTATCGCTGGCCGGCCCAGAGGCAAAATATCATCCTCAGCAAACCCTGCCGCCGAGATGCGGCGCAAAATCGCCTCCGATCTTCGCAGCAAATGCACAAAAACTAGGCGGCGTCGCTATTAGGTTCTTTGGAAAATCAATAACTTAGCACTGGCACACCACGTGCAGTACCAGTCACCATAATGCCTCTAGGGTTCCGGCCACCTCTCTCAGGTGGTGTTTGGTCCAAGAGAGGCGCTCCCGCCGGCCCGTACATGGGCTTGGCGGAGCCACGGCGGGATAAAAGCCCGGGAGACCTTGAGCCTGGCGCTCGGCCAAAGCGAAAGCGACGGCAGAAGCGTCTGGCCCGCCCGCGAGGAGCCTTGGCTCCAGGACGGAAGGCCTCCTACTGACGTGCGCACTATGGCCTCTGCCCTGCTCCGATCTTCCTCGCGCCGACCAGTTTCTTCGTCAGCATGGGGATTAAAATGCACCTATCTTTTCGCTCCGTCCTTGGCAGCGCACTCGGCCTAGCCACAGTCGCCGCCGTGCTCGTCTCGCCAGCAGCCGCCGCAGAGAAAAAGGAATTTAAGGTCTGCTGGACGATCTATGCCGGCTGGATGCCCTGGGGCTACCTGAACGATACCGGCATCATGAAGAAATGGGCTGACAAATACGGCATCAAGATCGACGTCACGCAGGTCGGCGACTACGTCGAGTGCATCAACCAGTTCACCGCTGGCGCCTTCGACGCTGCAACGTCAACCACCATGGACGCGCTCGCAATTCCCTCTGCTGGCGGCGTCGACACGACCGTGCTCATTGCCGGCGACTACTCGAATGGCAACGACGGCATCATACTCAAGGGCAAGACCAAGCTCGAGGACGTGAAGGGCCAGACCGTCAACGTGCTTGAGCTCTCGGTCTCCCACTATTTCCTCGCCCGCGCCCTTAGCAGCGTCGGCCTCACGGAGAAGGACATCAAGATCGTCAACACGTCTGACGTCGATTGGATCTCGGCCTACAAGACCGGCACCGTCAGCGCCATCGTCGCGTGGAATCCGGCCTTGAGCACCATCGATGCCGAGCCGGATGCAAATCTCGTATTTGATTCCTCAAAGCTCCCCGGCGAGATCGTCGACGCTCTCATCACCAACACCGCGCTGCTGAAGGACAACCCGAGCTTCGGCAAGGCGCTGACCGGTGCCTGGTTCGAAGTCATCGCGCTCACTCTCAAGGATGACGCCGTAGGCAAGGCCGCACGCGAGAGCATGGGCAAGGCCTCTGGCACCGACCTCGCCGGCTTTGAGGCACAGCTCAAAACAACCAAGCTCTTCACCACCCCCGCCGAGGCCTACGCCTTCACCACCGACCCTGCCGAGAAGACCAAGTTCGACTACGTACGCCAGTTCTCTTTCGAAAAGGGCCTTTACGGCACGGCTGCGAAGAGCGTCGATGACATCGGTATCGAGTTCCCGGACGGCACCGTCCTGGGCTCTAAGGATAACATCAAGCTCCGCTTCAACGCCGAATTCAAAAAGCTGGCTATGGACGGCAAGCTTTAAGTCTCACGCCGCGTCTTAAGCAACAAGCCAGGGCCGCCGCGCGCATTCGTCGGCGGCCCTCGCCAAGCCCGCGCCTCGAGGAAGCACAATGCCTTCAGCCTTTACGGCCCTTCCCGTCATCGACATCAGCGGCCTTTATTCGGCAGATATGGACGTGCGCCGCCAGGTCGCCAGCGAGATGGGCACCGCCGCCCGCGACTCTGGTTTCTTCTACATCGCCGGCCATCCAATCGCGAGGAAGCGCCTGGACGACCTGCTCGTCGCCGCGAAAACGTTCTTCGCGCAATCACCGGAAGCGAAGATGCGCCACTATATCGGTGGCTCGGACAACCACTCAGGCTACGTGCCGGCGGGCGAAGAGGGCTTCTACGGTCAGAAGCCAGACCGCAAGGAAGCCTTCGACGTGCCGCCCGACGTTCCCGCCGATCACCCCGACGTGCTCTCTGGCAAGACGCCGTTTCTCGGCCCGGTCCAGTGGCCAGACGATCCCGTCTTCCGCGCAGTCGTAAAGGCATACTACGAGGACATCTCCAATCTCGCCCGCAAGCTTTTCCAGGGCTTCGCCCTCGCCCTCGACATGCCCGAGACCTGGTTCGAAGCGCACCTCACCAATCCGCCGAGCCAGCTTCGCCTCATCCATTACCCCTATGCCGCCGACGCTCCGCCTGACGAGCCAGGTATCGGCGCCCACACCGACTACGAGTGCTTCACAATCCTGCTTGGAACCGCACCCGGTCTCGAGGTGCTGAATGGTGCAGGCGATTGGATCGACGCGCCGCCGGTCGAGGGCGCCTTCGTCATCAACATCGGCGACATGCTGGAGGCCTGGACCAACGGCACCTTTGCGGCCACCTCTCACCGCGTCCGCAAGGTGAAGGAGGAGCGCTACTCATTCCCGTTCTTCGCCACCTGCGATTACCACACCGTGGTTGCTCCCCTGCCGCAATTTGTTGCCGCCGGCAGCGAGCCCAAGTTCGAGGCACTCGTTTCAGGCGAGCACCTTCTCGCGCAAACCGCCCAGACCTTCGCCTACCTCAAGACGCGCATCGCCAACGGCACGTTCAAACAGCCGGAGAGCGCATTGGCGCTTTCGAGCTTCGGACAGGAGGCACGGCTTAGAGACGCCTCCCAGGAGGCGGTGCACCAGCGTGACGCTTGAGGAGATCGCCGCAGCTCTGGGTAGACACGACACGCCAAGCGTGCCGAACTGGGCGCTCGGCACAGTGCGCCGCCGCTCGATAACATTCGCGACCGGCATCGAGGACGTAGAGACACGCGTCCATTGGGTGCAGGCCCACGCCATGACCGGCGACTTGCGAATTCACCCTGCCCGTCCCGAGATGAGCGCGGCCGATCGCTTCGAGGACATGGACCTCGAGACGCTCTGTCTACTTGCCAGTGTCGAGGGTGGCGTCGCCAGGACTTCACTCGGGCTTGGTGGCCTCATGATGTGGAGCGATTGGATCGGCTTCCAAGCATACGACAAATATCCCGAGCCAGGTCTTCTCCGCCGGATTGGCGATTGTATGATCGAGTTCGCCCCTTCCGGGGCCTACATCGAGGACTGGAGATTTCTTGAGAGCGGCGTGGGTCCTCTCGCAGGCCTGAGGCTCGTTTCCGAAACCGGAACAGATGGCGTAACGCAAGCGCGCCAGGGCGGCCTCGTTATCGCCGGCGACCATGTCATCCAGTCGATCGCCCGCCGCCGCCCCCTTCCGGAAGGAACCCGCGCCCAGGATTACGTGCGAAGGAGCAGTAACCCCGCCAAAGCCCTCGCGGACGTCTTCGACTGCACCGTCGATTATGCTCAGCGCGTGGCCGGGCTCTATAGCATTAAGAGCTCGACCGACCCGCGCCGCCAAGGCACCACGCTTGCCATGACCGCAGGCTTCGCGCCTGCAGCCGAGGGCCATCTGATCCAGCACCTCGACGGTGAGGAGATCCGCGATCGCCTCTGGCGGATTGACAGCCTCACGGCCAGCGTCGAGTTTCCTCTCACGACGGAGCTAACCCCCGACGCGCGGAGCTGGCTTGAGCGGGAGGCCGACACGCTCGTCCATCCGCTCACACGCGATAGACAAACTTCACGCCGCAGCCCATCGAAGCATTCCAGCCAAGGGACAGGCGCCTGATGCGCATCATCAATCGCAAACCAAGCCGCGGACTGGCCCTGCTGCTCGCAAGCCTGCCATTCATCGCGCTTCTGATCGCCTACTCGATTGGCAGCTATCACCGGCTGGCAATCAACCCCGTCGACAAGATCCTGCCCTCACTGTCGCAGATGAGCGCAGCCATGTACGAATATGCGTTCGTCCCTGAGAAACGCTCCGGAGACTATATACTCTGGTCCGACACCCTGATCAGCCTCTGGCGCCTCGGCGTCGGCCTTGCCATCTCGGTTGCGATCTCCCTCGTCATCGGCGTCGCCGCAGGCTTCATCCCCTGGATCAGGGCCATGTTCCGCCCGTTCATCGAGGCGTTCTCTCTCATCCCGCCGATCACCGTTCTGCCGATCCTCTTCATCATCGTCGGTCTCGACGAGGCCTCCAAGATCTCGCTGATTGTCATCGGCACGGCCCCGCTCATGATCCGCGCCGTCGCGCTTGCGGTCGAAGAGATCCCGGAGGAAATGCTCGTCAAGGCGCAGACGCTCGGAGCCTCGACGTGGCAGATGGTTCTGCGCCTCGTGCTGCCGCAAGCGCTGCCAAAGCTCATCATCGCTGCCCGCTTCTCGCTGATCCCGGCCTGGATTTTCCTCATCTCCGCCGAGGCCATCGCCGCGACCGGCGGCCTTGGCTACCGCATCTTCCTCGTCCGCCGGTTTCTCTCCATGGATGTGATCCTGCCCTACGTTGTCTGGATCACGCTTATCGCCTGGCTGATGGACGCGTCGCTCGGCGCCCTGCAACGCCGCGCCTTCCCCTGGTTTCAGCCGGAGAAAAACCAATGAGCCAGATTACGTTCGACAACGTCTGGAAGGAATACGGCTCCCACGTTGTGCTCGAGCAAATCTCGCTCGAGATCACCCCCCGCTCGTTTGTGGCCCTCGTCGGTCCCTCGGGTTGCGGCAAGACGACGTTCTTGCGCATGCTCCTCGGCGCCGAGCGTCAAACGCGCGGCCAGATCCTCATCGACGGCAAGCCACTGAAACCAGAGCCCGATGCAGATCGCGGCGTTGTCTTTCAACGTTACTCGGTTTTTCCCCACCTCACCGTCCTCGAGAACGTCATGATCGGACGCGAGCTCGAGCAAGCGCCTGTCCTCGGCCGTCTGTTCGGCTCCGCCCGTCGCAAGGCCAAGGAGGACGCGCTTGCGCTTCTGGCGTGCGTCGGCCTCACCGGCCACGAGAAGAAGTACCCCGCGGCCCTTTCCGGCGGCATGCAGCAGCGTCTCGCGCTCGCTCAAACGCTCATGCGTGAACCGAAGATCCTTCTCCTCGATGAGCCCTTCGGCGCACTCGACCCCGGCATTCGCGCCGACATCCACGTGCTCATGAGGCGGCTCTGGAACGAGACGGATCTTACGGTCGTCATGGTCACCCACGACCTGTCCGAAGCATTTCGCCTCGCCACTCGTGTCATCGCCTTCGAGCGCCATCGCAACCGCCCGGAAGAGCAGGAGCGCTTTGGTGCGACCCTCGCTGAGCAAACGCCAAAGCCCAACGGACACCTTCCCGCGCAAGGCGCGACCGTCTCGCGCGACCTCGTCATCTGGCCGCCAAAGGTTGCAGCCGAGCTCAAGCCCTCGGCGGCTGTTCACTAGCTACACCCCCTCTCCCCGTAGCGCTCAGCGCGTATGGGGAGAGGGAGAGACTGCTCCGCTGGGGACGACCCCAGGGACATTGCGAAACCCGGGACGGCCCGGCCAACGCAAGCGGCTTCTTAGCCGCGAGGAGAGACGACGATGAGCGACATCATCTATGCCGACGCACTTCCATCCGGAAAGCATTGGTCATTTGTTCTGCGCAAAGGCATTGAGCTAACCCTCGTTGACCTTGAAGGCGGCGTGAACTGCGGCATGCTCCTTTACAATCCGCTCTCCATGCTCGAGCGCTACAACGCGCCCGACACGCTGAAATGCCAACACACCTTCAAGCTCACCACGGGCCACTGCCTCTATTCCGACATGGGGCGCATCTTCTGCTCAATCGTCGATGACACCGCCGGCTGGCACGACACGGTATGCGGCAACTCCACCAAGGCAATCGTGGCGCGAAAATGGGGCGAGACAAGCTACCAGACCCACCGCAACGACTGGCAGCAGAACGGCCACGACAGCTTCCTCGTCGAAGCCGCGAAATACGGTCTCGGCCGTCGCGACCTCGCAGCCAACGTCAACTGGTTCAGCAAAGTCGCGATCGATGACGGCGGCCGCATGATCTTCGATCCATCTGCAGCAAGAGCCGGCAGCCGCGTCGTCCTCCGCTTCGAGATGGATACGCTCGTGTTGCTCCACACCTGCCCTCATCCCCTGAACCCGGCCGCCGCCTATCCGAGAAAGCCGTTGGGATACGAGCTGCGCCAGGCTCCCGCCGTCATGCCGGATGACATCTGCCTCAACTCGGCGCCCGAGAATGCCCGCGGGTTCGAGAACAACCGGCTCTTCCACGCTTGCTGCGGCCACTGAGGGAGATCGAAGCCATGCAGATCAAAGAAAGCGCCCTTGCCCCCGTGACGGCGAGCTTCCGCAAAATCGTGCCGGCCGGCGACTACTTCATCGGCGTCGTGACCAAGGGCTCGACGATCCGCATCGTCGATCTCGAAGGCAACCAGGCCGCCGACACGCTCTTCTATAGTGCCGACGATCCTTCCGAGCACTATTCGGCCATGGATACCTTGCGCGAGCAGGGCAATGTCTACATCACTGCCGGCACGCAACTTCTCTCGGATCTCTGCCGTCCGATGCTGACCGTCACGGCAGACACGGTCGGGCGGCACGACACGCTCGGTGGCGCTTGCGCCACCGAAAGCAATACGGTGCGATACGCACTCGATAAGAAGAGCATGCACGCCTGCCGCGACAGCTTTCTTCTCGCCATCGCCGAGAACGAGCGCTTCGGCCTCTCGAAGCGAGACATCGCCCACAACATCAACTTCTTCATGAATGTGCCCGTCACACCCGACGGCGGCTTGACGTTCGCCGATGGCGTCTCAAGCCCCGGCAAATACGTCGAGATGCGGGCCGACATGAACGTCGTAGTCTTGATCTCGAATTGCCCTCAGCTCAACAATCCGTGCAATGCTTATAATCCCACGCCCATCGAGGTGATTGTCTGGAACGGCAGCACGCCCATGGAAGGAGCTTGAGCGGATGTTCCAGAAAGTCTTGATCGCCAACCGCGGCGCCATTGCCTGCCGCGTCATCCGCACCCTCGATCGCCTCGGGATCGCAAGCGTCGCCGTCTACTCCGAAGCGGACCGCTACTCGCTGCACGTCCGCCAAGCGACCGAAGCCGTGCTCATCGGCCCGCCGCCTGCTGCTAAAAGCTACCTCGACCAGGACGCAATCCTGAAAGCCGCCCTCGAGACTGGCGCAGAAGCCATTCACCCTGGCTATGGCTTCCTCTCCGAAAATCCGGGCTTTGCAGAAGCATGCGCGAGCGCCGGCATCGTCTTCATTGGCCCGCGTCCCGAGCACATGCGCGCGTTCGGCCTGAAGCACACCGCGCGCGAGCTTGCTGGGAAGGCGGGTGTACCGCTCGCGCCCGGCTCCGGCCTTGTGCATTCGGTCGCCGAGGCCGAGAGCGAAGCCGCCCGCATCGGCTACCCGGTGATGTTGAAGAGCACGGCGGGTGGCGGCGGCATTGGCTTGCAGCTCATCAGGAACGAGGACGAGCTCGCCCCCATGTACGAGCGTGTCGAGCGCCTCGCGCAGAACAACTTCAAGGACGCCGGCATCTTTATCGAAAAATATGTCGAGCGCGGCAGGCACATCGAGGTGCAGATCTTCGGCGACGGCCGCGGCAAGGTTGTCGCCCTGGGTGAGCGCGATTGCTCGGCCCAGCGCCGCAACCAGAAAGTTGTCGAGGAGACGCCGGCCCCAAACCTTCCCGATGCGACCCGCAAAGAGCTATGGGAGACCGCAGCCCGGCTCGGCGAAAGTGTGTGCTACGCCAACGCTGGCACGGTCGAGTTTCTCTACGACACAGACAGCGGCGCGTTCTATTTCCTCGAGGTCAACACCCGCCTTCAGGTCGAGCATGGCGTCACCGAGGAGGTGACCGGCGTCGACCTCGTCGAATGGATGATCCGCGAGGCTGCAGGCGAGCTACCCATCATCTCGCAGGAGTTCATCCGGCCGAAGGGGGCCTCGATCCAAGTTCGCCTCTACGCCGAGGACCCCGCGCGCGACTTCCGCCCAAGCTCCGGCGTACTCACCAATGTCCGCTGGCCTGCCGACGCCCGCATCGAGACGTGGGTCGAGAGCGGAACGGAGATCTCGCCCTATTATGATCCGATGATCGCCAAGATCATCACCACCGGCACGACGCGCGAGGAGGCTCTCGCACGCTTGCAGTCGTCGCTCGGCGCCACCGAAGCAGCAGGCATAGAAAGCAACCTCGCCTATCTGCGCGAGCTGATAGGATCTGAGGTCTTCGCCAGCGGCAAGGTCACCACCCGCACTCTCGACAGCTTCGCCTATCACCCGAGGAGCATCGAAGTCCTCTCCCCCGGCACGCTGACCACGGTGCAGGATTGGCCAGGACGGCTCGGCCTCTGGGATGTCGGCGTCCCGCCCTCCGGACCAATGGATGCGCGATCCCTGCGGCTGGCAAATCGCCTCGTCGGCAATTCCCCCGATGCAGCCGCCCTCGAGATAACCCTTGCAGGACCGAAGATCCGGTTCAACACGAACGCCACTCTTTGCCTCACCGGCGCCGAGATGGCCGCGACACTTGACGGCAAGCAAATCCCGTTCTGGACCACTTTCGATGTCATGGCCGGAGAAACCCTTTCCGTCGGCACGGTGAAGGGCGCCGGCGCACGCGCCTATCTTGCCGTCCGCGGCGGCATCGATGTGCCAGCCTATCTCGGCTCGAAGGCAACCTTCCAACTCGGCAAGTTCGGCGGCCACGGCGGCCGCGCGCTCCTCACCGGCGACGTGCTGCATATCGGAAAATGCGCAATCGAAGCACCCGTGCACGGCAGCGAGGTCGCAGCCGAAATCCTCCCCGCGATGACGCACACATGGGAGATCGGCGTGCTCTATGGACCGCACGGCGCACCCGATTTCTTTACCGAGAGCTACATCGAAAGCTTCTTCGCGGCCAATTGGGAGGTGCACTACAATTCGAACCGTACCGGCGTTCGTCTCATCGGCCCAAAGCCCGAATGGGCCCGCACCGACGGCGGCGAGGCTGGACTGCATCCCTCGAACCTGCACGACAACGCCTATGCTATCGGCACCATCGACTTCACCGGCGACATGCCGATCATCCTGGGCCCGGACGGCCCCTCGCTCGGAGGCTTCGTCTGCCCGGCCACAATCGTTGCAGCCGAGCTCTGGAAGATCGGTCAGCTCCGCCCCGGCGACAAAGTACGGTTCAAACGCCTCACCCCGGACGCCGCGCGCATCGCTGAGGATCACCTCGAGAACATGATTGCGACGCTCTCGCCGCCGCGGGACGATATACAGTCTGCCCTCACACAGACCGGTAGCGACGACTGCATCGTCGGCGAGGTACCGGCAGAGCCCGGTAAGCCGCGCGTGCTCTACCGCCGCGCCGGCGACAAATACATGCTTGTTGAATACGGGCCCCTGGCCCTCGACCTCGAGCTCCGCTTCCGCGTCCACGGCCTCATGACGGCCTTGCGCAAGCGCGCGCTGCCGGGCATCTCTGATCTCACCCCCGGCGTGCGCTCGCTGCAGATTCACTACGAAAGCCGCGTGCTGCCACTCGACACCCTCATCGCCGCCCTGCGCGAGATCGATGCCGATCTCGATAACGCCGACGACATCACCGTGCCCGGCCGCATCGTCCGCTTGCCGCTGGCCTGGAACGACACCACCACGCAGCAAGCGATCGACAAATATGTCCAGTCCGTCCGCCCCGACGCGCCCTGGTGCCCAAGCAACATCGAGTTCATCCGCCGCATGAATGGGCTCGACAGCATCGCCGACGTGCAGCGCATATTATTCGAGGCGAGCTACCTCGTCCTCGGGCTCGGCGACGTCTACCTCGGCGCACCCCTCGCAACTCCGGTCGACCCACGCCATCGCCTCGTCACCACCAAGTACAACCCGGCGCGGACTTGGACAGCGGAAAATTCCGTCGGCATCGGCGGCGCCTACATGTGCGTCTATGGCATGGAAGGCCCCGGCGGCTACCAGCTCGTCGGCCGCACCTGCCAGATGTGGAACACCTACCGCGCGACGACAGATTTCGAGCCCGGAAAGCCCTGGCTGCTCCGCTTCTTCGATCAGGTGCGCTTCTACCCCGTGACGCCCGGCGAGCTCCTCAAAATCCGCGAGGACCTCGTCGATGGTCGCTTCACCCTCGACATCGAGGAGACGACCTTCAGCCTCGCGGACTACCGCGAGTTCCTCGCGACAAACGCAGCCGAAATCGAGGCGTTCAAGGATAGGCAGCACGCCGCATTCGAAGCCGAGCGGCACCGCTGGAAAGCGAGCGACCAGGCCGCGTCGGAAACGGGCGCCGAGACCGGCAAAGAGGCGAGCGCCACAGATGAGATCCCTGTCGGCAGCCTCGCCGTGCAAAGTCCAGTGCCGGGCAACATCTGGCGGATTGAGACCAAGGAGGGCGCCAGCGTCAAGTCCGGCGACGTGCTGGTCATCGTCGAGAGCATGAAGATGGAGATGGTTGTCACAGCGCCTCACGATGGCATCGTCCGCGAGCTGCGCTGCGCGGAAGGCCGCGCCGTCACACTTGGACAAACGCTCGTCGTCATGACGGAAACGGAAGTGGAGGCCGCAGAATGATCTCGTCGCTCGATATCGCAGCCCTTTCGGCTGCCTATGCTGCCGCGACCCTGACGCCAGATCAGGTTGTAGCAGAAATATACAAACGTATCGGCAGTCGCGGTGAACGCCCGGTCTGGATCCACCTTGCCTCAGAGGAGGATACGCTAAAACGGGTAGCCGTGGCACCCAAGGGCCCGCTCTGGGGCATACCCTTCGCCGTGAAGGACAACATCGACGTCGCCGGCGTGCCGACAACGTGCGCCTGTCCGGAGTTTGCCTATGTTCCGGAGCGCTCGGCGACAGTCGTCGAGAAGCTGGAGGCGGCCGGCGCCATCTTCATCGGCAAGACCAACCTCGATCAATTCGCCACCGGCCTCAATGGCACGCGCACGCCCTTTGGCGCCTGTTCGAGCGTATTCAGCGACAAGCATATCTCCGGCGGCTCGAGCTCCGGCTCGGCCGTCGCCGTCGCCGCAGGCCTCGTCTCCTTCGCCCTTGGAACCGATACGGCGGGCTCCGGCCGCGTGCCGGCAGCGTTCAACAACATCGTCGGCCTCAAGCCAACAAAAGGCCTCTTCAGCACCAAGGGCCTCGTGCCCGCCTGCCGTACGCTGGACGTGATCTCCATCTTCGCGCTGACCGCAACTGACGCGGCCTTGGTCGCATCAACTTGTGCCGGCTTCGATGCCGATGACCCTTTTTCGCGACGCTCTCCCAAGGGGTTCGCCCCCACGTCACCGCCAGATGCAATCCGCATCGGAATGCCCGCGAAGGGTCTCGAGTTCTTCGGCGACGTGGATGCAGAGCAGCTCTACGCAGCCACCGTCGAGAAGCTGCGGTCGCTCGGTGCTGAGATCGTACCGATCGACCTCACGCCTTTTCTCGCCGTTGCGAAGCTCCTCTATGCCGGACCGTGGGTTGCCGAGCGGTTTGCCGCCATCCGATCCTTTGCTGAAGCGCACTCTGCGGCGATTATCGAGCCGGTGCGAAGCATTATCCTGAGCGCCAAGTCGCAAAGTGCGGCCGACGCCTTCGAAGGCGTCTACGCGCTTGCGAGCCTTGCGCGGCAAACTGAGCCAACGTGGCAGACAATCGATGCCATGCTCGTGCCGACTGCCCCTAGGACGTACACGCTCGCGGAGATGCGAGCCGACCCCGTCAGCCTCAATTCAAGCCTCGGATATTACACGAACTTCGTGAACCTGCTCGACCTCGCAGCCTTCGCACTCCCGGCAGGCTTCACGACAGACGGCCTTCCCTTTGGCGTAACCCTCATCGGTCCGGCATTTTCCGATGGCACGCTGGCGGTGATAGCAGACCGCCTGCACAGACAGGACCAAGACGCCAAACTCGGCGCCACACCCGCCTCGCTGCAGTCGACCCCAGCCCTCCTACCAACCGCAACCAAGCTGGCGACCATGAGCATCGCCGTCGTCGGCGCGCACCTCAAAGGTGAGCCGCTGAATTGGCAGCTCACCGACCGCCATGCGACCCTCATCGAGACGACACGAACGGCGCCAGGCTATCGCCTCTATGCGCTTCCCGGGACAACACCCCCGAAGCCCGGACTGCTCTATGATGGGGAGGGCCCCGGCAACATCGAGGTTGAGATCTGGGAGATGGAGCAGCAGGCCGTCGGCTCCTTTATGGCCCTGGTCCCGCCTCCTCTCGCAATCGGCACCCTTAAGCTTGTTGACGGACGGACGGTCACCGGTTTCCTCGTCGAAGCCTATGCCACTGCGGGCGCAACGGACATTTCATCCTATGGCGGATGGCGGTTGTTTCGAGCGAGCAGTTAACTTATTGACTCGGCGCAGAGAAATTTAAGCCTGTAATGCAGGCTTGCTCCTGCATCATGACCAGAATCTAAACTGCGATTAACCCAATACAAACCATCAGCATCGTAAGACTGGGACGGGAGGAAGGAGCGGCTTCCCCCTTCAGTACAAATTGATGCGCGATGGTAATTGGTCGGGTTCTAAGTAGGCCGAAGCTTCTTCTCGTCATGTGGGCGTTGAGCCTCCTTGGTGGTTGCGCCGTCACACCCGATCCTCTGACCTTCGATGAGAAGCTTGCCTACTCCGATGACAAGCTGTCCCGGGTTGCGGCGAACCAAGAGCCGATTACCGGAAAAGTCGACATCTACGAAGCGACGGCCCGCGCCCTCAAATACAATCTCGACGCCAAGGTCGCGGTGATACAGAAGGCGGTCAGCTTAAGAGACCTCGACCTTTCGAACTTCGCACAGCTACCCGACATCACAGCCAGCTCCGGCTATGCCGCCCGCAACAACGATGCCGGCAGCAGCAGCAGATCTCTGCTGACGGGCAATCAAAGCCTCGAGGTCTCAACGTCGCAGGAGCGCGAGATAATTTCGTCCGACCTGTCCTTCAGCTGGAATATTTTGGATTTCGGCCTCTCCTACGTTCGCGCCCGCCAGACCGCCGACCAAGCCCTGATCGCAGAGGAAACGCGCCGCAAGGTCATCCTCCGCATTGTCGAGGACGTGCGCACGGCCTACTGGCGCGCAGCGAGTGGGCAGCGGCTAGTCAGACGACTGGCAACATTGGAGCGCCGTGTCAAATCAGCGCTGCGCAACAGCCGCACTCTTGCCGACCGGCGCGAGACGTCGCCGCTGGCCGCGCTCACCTATCAGCGCGAGCTCATCGGCATTCATCGCGACATACGCACCCTCGAAGCCGACCTCGTCGTCTCGAAGGCGCAGCTCGCAGCTTTGATGAACGTGCCGCCGAGCAGCGATTTCACACTCGTTGAATCGCCGCACGGATCCCCCGAGATCGGTCTTTCGACGGGCGAGTTGATCGAGATTGCACTTACCCGTCGGCCAGAGTTGGCCGAAATTGCGTATAAGGGCCGCATCAATGAGAAGGAGGCGACCGCCGCCCTGCTCTCTCTATTGCCGGGCCTGCAGCTTTACGGCGGGCCAAATCACGACACGAACACGTTCATCTACAACGCCGACTGGATAAGCTGGGGTGCAAAGGCCAGCTGGAACGCGCTGAGGGTGTTCCAATATCCAACGCAGCTATATGCCATCGAGGAAAAGTCCGCGCTCCTCGATCAGCAAGTCCTCGCGTTGACGATGGCTGTGATAACCCAAGTTCACGTGAGCCGCATACGCTACCTGCATGCCCTAACTGAGCTGAAGACCGCCCGCGAGTACCTGAAAATCCAAACCAGTATTCTCGAGCAGATGCGCGCCCAGAACAAAGCTGGCCGCATCAGCGAGCAGGCACTTATCCGGGAGGAGATGAACACCCTCCTCGCCGACGCCAAGCGAGATCTCGCCTACGCAGGGATGCAAAACACCGTCGGCGGCATTTTCGCCTCGATCGGACTTGATCCATTGGGAGGCAACGTCTCGTCCAGCATGGACGTCAAATCGCTAGCCGAAGCCTTGCGCGAAAGCCGCCCGGGGTCCACGGCCGATTTGCGCTGGACCCCGGTCGTAACTCTCGACACCCCACCCGCAGCCACCGATACGGACAACGTCTGGTTCGCCGGATTTTCGTTTGGAAGGAGCGACAGATATGCGCAACCATCGCAATAAGCGGCCGCTCGTCGATGCAGCCTTGCTCCTGGTCTGCACGGCAAGCATGGCAACCGCCGGTGAAATCGACCCGTCGTCGAGCGATGCTCCCGTTCGCGGCATCATCAAGTCCGTCCACCAGGCGACGCTGGCAACGGACCTGCAGGCGCGCATCATTCGTCTGCCACTGCGCGAAGGTCAACACTTCCAGAAAGGCGACCTCCTCGTCGAGTTCGAATGTGGCAAGGTTCGCGCCGAGCTCGACGCAGCGCTCGCAGAGCATCGCGGCAACTTGGCCACCCGCGACAACAGCCGCAGCCTCAAGAAGCTCAATGCGGCCGGAAGCTTCGATGTCGCGATCGCCGAGTCGGCCGCCGAGAAATCGGAAGCGAGCGTCCAGGCGTTCCAAATTCGAGTAACCCAATGCACGATCATGGCGCCATTCACCGGCCGCATTGTCGACCTCATCGTCAACGAGTTCGACATGCCTGCAGCCAACGGTGCGCTGATGCGCATCGTCGATGACCACAATCTGGAGATCGAGCTCATCGCTCCGTCCGTGTGGCTGCGCTGGCTGAAGGCAGGCACAGCATTTAGTCTCTTGGTCGACGAAACCGGAACCACACTTCCAGCGCGCGTAGCCCAGATTGGAGCGGCCGTTGATGCGGTCAGCCAAACCGTCAAGATCACCGGACTAATAGCGGGGAGCGCCGAGGGCGTCCTGCCGGGCATGAGCGGAACCGCAAACTTCAACACGGCGGGACAATGACCATGCAGACCAAAGCGTCACCCCAGCCGCCGACAAGCGGACCACAGACGATAAAGCCGCAGGCCCCATCGGGCCCGCAAGCCGTCAAGGACAGTGCCGCCTCCGCTCTTCAGCGCCTGATGAAGATAGAAGGCGATGCGCGGCGCGCCGGCTCCGTGGCGGATCTCGTATTCCTCGCCGCCAACGAGACGCGCAAGCTCATCAACGCTCGCCAGCTGTTCGTCGTCCGCGTTCACCCGAAGGGCAACGTCAGCGTCGAGGCGATCTCGAGCCTCTCGGCTGTGGATCGGGAGGCACCCGCCGTCGTCTGGGTCGAGCGTCTTCTGATCCGGCTCGGACGCGAGGCGAGCCTCAATAAGCCGCACACGTTCCGCCTGCCGGCCTATTGCGACGCCAATGACGCCTACGACGACAAGACCTACCCGTTCCCCCAATTCAAATGGGTGCCGATGCAGGGCCGCGACGGCAACACCTTCGCCGGCATGCTGTTGACGCGAGAAATCCCATGGGGCGAGAGCGACGACGTGGTCGCCTCACGTCTTGCGGAGGCCTATGCGCATTCGTGGCTGGCGCTCGAGCCGCCTGCCACCTTTCGCCTGTCCATGGCCCTGAGCTTGCGTACCAAGGCGGCGATCGCCGTCATGCTCTGCGCGGCGATGCTCTTTCCAGTCTCGATGACCGTTTTGGCTCCAGCCGAGATTGCGGCCGTTGAGCCGTTCGTGGTCGCAGCCTCCTTAGACGGCGTCATCGACGATATCCTCGTCGAGCCGAACACGGCCGTCTCCGCCGGCACACCTCTGATCCGCTTCTCGGACACGACGGCCCGCAACTCGCTGGCCGTTGCCGAGCGTGAGGTCCAGGTTGCAGACGCTCAGCTACGTCAAACGACGCAGGCCGCCTTCAGCGATCCCGAGGCCAAGCGCACGTTGGCCGTTGCCCGCGCCGACCTCGCCGTCAAGCAGGCCGAGCGCGATTTTGCCCGTGACCTCCTCTCCAAGACGATCATCTCCGCCCCCCGCAACGGCCTCGCCGTCTTCAGCGATAAGCGCGAGCTTGTCGGACGTCCTGTGACCGTCGGTCAGCGCATCCTCGAGATCGCGGACCCTGCACGCGTGGCCGTCAGGATCGAGGTACCCGTGAGCGATGCCATCTCCCTCGCCAAAGGCTCGCGTGTCCGCGTCTTCCTCGACGCCGATCCGTTGCATCCCGCCGAAGCCGTCATCACGCGCGCAAGCTACACCGCAAGAATCAAAGAGAATAACGTCCTCGCCTTCCGCGTTGACGCGGACTTGGTAGCCGATGCGAATGCTCCAGTGCTTCGCCTCGGTCAGCGCGGCACAGCGCAGATCCACGGCAGTCGCGTCACGCTCTTCTATTATCTCTTCCGCCGCCCGATCAGCTATGTCCGCCAGAGGCTCGGCGTATGACCACTCCGGGCCTCAACGACGACACGCCGCTGCCTAAGCTACGCGAGGATCTGCGCCTGCTCGCGCAGCCCAAGGGCTCAACCGGCAACAGCTCTCTCATCTTTGATCCCATCTCGCATCGCTATTTCGAGATCGACCTCGATACATTTCGCATCCTGTCGGCGTGGAGCCACTGCAACACCGTGGGCGAGCTGCGCGCGATGCTCCACACCACTTGGGAGCAGGACGCCGCCTACGACGACATCCAATCCCTCATACGCTTCCTGACCGAGAGCTGCCTCGTTCTCGAGGCAGACGGCGGCTGGCGCACCTATTCCAGTCGCGCCGCGAGCGCCAAGCCCGGAATGCTCGCGTGGCTCGTCCATAACTACTTGTACATCCGCATTCCTCTCCTCCGCCCGCACGCCGTACTCAAGGCGACGCTGCCGTTGGTGGACTTTGCCTTCGCACCCGGCTTCTATCTGGCCGTCGCGGTGATCGGCCTCGTCGGTCTTTATCTCACGTCACGCCAGTGGGACGAGTTCGTCGCCTCGTTTGCGCCCCTCATCTCGGTCGAGGGTGCTGCGATGTTTGCGGCGGCCATAGCAGTTGTGAAGTTCTTCCATGAGTTGGGCCACGCCTATACGGCCATGCGGTTCGGTTGCAAAATCCCGTCAATGGGTGTTGCCCTCGTCGTCATGCTGCCGATGCTCTACACCGACGTCTCCGATGCTTGGAAGTTGCCGCGCCGGGAAAAAATGCTGATTGCCGGCGCCGGCATCATCGTCGAGTTGACCCTCGCCGCGCTCGCGACCTTCGCCTGGGCCTTCATTCCCGACGGCCCGATGCGCAGCTATGCCTTCATCATCGCAACCACGAGCTGGATCACCAGCATCGCCATCAACTTGAACCCATTGATGCGCTTCGACGGCTACTTCCTGTTCGCCGACTGGATCGGTGTCAGCAACCTGCAGAACCGAGCCAACGCGCTCGGCGTCTGGCGCTTGCGTGAGCTGCTCTTTGGCCTCGGCGACGCCTGCCCCGACAACCTCGTGCCTCCGACCCGCACCTGGATTATCGCCTACGCGTGGATCGTCTGGCTCTATCGCGTCACCGTCTTCACCGGCATCGCGCTGACGGTCTACTACTATTTCTTCAAAGTCTTGGGCGTCATCCTCTTCTGCGTAGAGATCCTTTGGTTCGTGTTAGGACCGATCATCCATGAGCTTCGCTTCTGGTGGAAAAATCGCGCCCGCATAGCCGCGAGCGGGCGCAGCCGGGTCACACTGGCCGCCGCCGTCGCAGCCGTCCTTATGGCAGTCGTTCCCTGGTCGACCCAAATAGCGGTCCCGGCCATTCGCGAGAGCGCGGTCTACGCACGCATGTTTCCAGCCGAGGCCTCTGTCATAACAAAGGTGCATGTCGCAGACGGCCAGGACGTCAAGGCCGGTGACCTTCTTGTTGAGCTTCAGTCCCCCCGCCTCGTCCAGGACCTGCGGGTCGTGAACCTCAAGATCAACCTCCTTCGCCTTCGCCGCGACCGCCGCGCCGCCGACAGGACCGACCGCGCCACCAGCCTGTCGCTCGAGAAACAGATCGGCACGCTCGAGGAGCAGCGCGACGGTCTCGAGCGAAAGCGAGCCGAGCTAATGGTGAGGGCGCCGATAACCGGCAAGGTCGCCGAGCTCAACAACGAATTGCATGAAGGCCGTTGGCTCGCCCGCACTGAGGAGATCGCCGTGATCGTCGCTCCAGAGCACGGCACAGTCGTCACGGGATACCTGAGCAATGATGATCTGGCGCGCGTTCACAAAGGCGCGACCGGACGCTTCACGCCGGAGGACCCCTTTGCCGCCGCCGAAATGGTGGAGGTCGCGGACGTTGCCTACTCCGCGGCCTCTGCAATCGAGATCCCCTACCTCGCGTCGACATTCGGCGGACCGGTCCAAGTGCTCGAGGACAAGACGCGCGGCCCCGTGCCGGCCCACGCCACGTACCTCGTGACCATGAAGCCGGCTTCCATCACCCCGTCGGTCGGCCAAGTAAGCCGCGGCACTGTCGTCCTGGACGCACAGGCCGAGAGCTTCCTCGCGAGCCTCTGGCGGCGAACGCTCAACGTGCTCGTTCGCGAAAGCGGCGTTTGAGCGGGCGCTGGTCTGCCGCGAAAGGTTCGCCCGCGTCGCTGCTGCAGGCAGGCACCGCGTTAGGCGTTTTGTGATTGACGTTGCGTATTCAGCGCTCAACCACGTCGACAGAGACAGCCAGCGAATGGCTGCCGGAATGGAATATCACGCCATCGATTGGCGATACGTCAGCGTAGTCGCGGCCGAAGGCGAGTGGCACGTGATCGCGCCCGGCACGCACGGCGTTCGTCGGGTCGAGATCCTGCCAGCCGGCCTCCTCGCCGCACCACACGCTCACCCACGCGTGCATGGCGTCCGCGCCCTGAAGCCGCGCCTTGCCGGGGAGCGGTACCGTGCGCAGATAGCCGCTGACGTAACCGGCCGGTAAGCCAAGCGAACGCAGCACGCCAATCATGATGTGCGCGAAGTCCTGGCAGACACCGCGCCGCAAGCCCAGCGCTTCCACCGTCGGCGTCGACACGCTCGTCGCCGAGGGATCGTACTCGAAGTCTTGGCGGATACGCGTCATCAAGGCAATTGCAGCCTCGAGCACCGGCCGGCCGGGCACAAACAGATCCACGCCATAGGCCAGAAGCTCGGGCGAGATCGGCACATGCCGCGTCGGAAACAATTGATGCGCAGGCGAGCGCGGATCGAGCCGCGCCGACGTGTGGGCAGCCGCCCGTACATCCTCCCACGGCGGAGTGCCTTCCGGCGTCACGGCAGGTCCCTCGAGCAATTCCACCACCGCCCGGCTTTCGACCGAGAGCCGGCTATGTGGCGACTTCAGCACGACATGCGCGAGCGAGTTGCCGAAGAAGTCCTTGCCGACCACGTACTCGGACGGCTTGGGATCGATCACGAGGTCGCACTCGATCACGTTCAGGCTCGGCCCCGCCACCGGCACGAGCCGCAGAACGTGCGCGGCATAAGGGACATACGAGCCGTAGGAATAAGCGGTAATCTGGCGGATCGCGTAGATCATCAGCGCCTCACCGTGCCACCGGCTCGCGCGCCCGGAAGAAGCTCTGCGCGATCTCGTCGGAAAGCTGCATCAGGGAGTTCTCGATGCCAAGAATATCGTCGCTTCTGATTCTGCCGGGATCGAGCGCCGTCACGGTGCCGAGCAGCCGGTTCGCAACGGCCAGCGCCGGAGTTGGCCGATTACTTGGCGGCAGCAATGGCAACGCCTCGGCATGTTCCTGGATGGACTTGATCTGGAACACCAGCGAGCGCGGATTTCTGTCGTCGAGAATGACAAGGTCGAGGACCGGCGCAAAGGATGCGCCCAACCGGTAACGAGCGCGGTACGTCGCCTGCACGTCGCAAAGCTCGAGCAGCAGGTCGAGCTCTTCCGGCGTGCTTCCCTTTCCGACCGAAGCATCTCCCCCCGCGAACTGCCGGGTGAACCTGCAGATCGCAATGGCGCGCTCGATCCTGAGCCCAAGCTTCAAGAAGCGCCAGCCCGCGAGCCGATTCATCGTCTCCAGCTGAAACCCGGTAACGGCCGCGATGCTGCGCAGCGCCCTGTCGGCCTTTTCGTAGATCACGCCTTCCGCAATCGGGCCCTTAATCGACCGCTGCACGTAGCGATCGAGATCGTCGAGCGTGCGCCAGGCATCCGCCGGAAAGCGATCGCGAATGACCGACGCGGCGCGCCGCCCCGCGCGCACGAGACATGGCACCGCGCCGTCGAGCTGCTGATCGCTGATGGCCGCCTGCGCCATGCGCACGAGCTCACCGTGCGCCGGTATTGCGCCGGCCGCGCCCCAGCGAAAGAGGAGCTCCGCAATTCCGTGCATGTCGGGTCGGTTCTGCTCACGCCGCTCCGAGATCCGCCAAACGAGCGCGCGAACCAGCCGCAGCGTCGCTTCCGCCCGCTCAACGTAGCGTGCGAGCCAAAAAAGGTTGTCCGCCGCCCGGCTTGGTAGAGCGTCGGCCGCGCGCCGCAAAACCACCTGCTTTTCCGGCGGCATCAGCGTCACTTGCTCGACCGGTCCCTTCGACATCACCCAGACGTCGGCCGAGCGAGCGCCCTTCTGCATCGAGACGGCGCGCAAGTCGCTCTTGTCGCCGATCAGCGCAAAGCCACCCGGCATGACGGTGAGGCCATTCGCGGTCGCCCCCACATAGACGCGGAAAATAAAGGGATGCGGCTCGAGCCGGCCGTTGCTCCAGACCGGCGTCGTCGACAATTTGACGACTTCCTGCCCCACGTAGTCGATGCCTCGCCTGCCGATCGCCTCGCGCATTTGCTCGTGGGCCGCGTGGGAGGCTTCCGACATCACCCAAGGTCCAACATTCGGCCCGCCATTCATGCGCGAGAAGGCTGGCGCAATGACGAAGTCAGCGAGATTGTCGAGCACCACGCGCCGCTCCGCCGGCTGTCCGCACCACCACGTCGCGACGTTCGGTAGCTTCAAGCTCTGACCCAGCAACGGCTCGGCGAGCGCCGGCAAGAAACCAAGCAGCGCCCGGCCCTCGGCAAAGCCTGCGCCGAGCGAGTTTGCGATTGTAACCTGGCCTTCGCGAACCGCCTGCACCAGCCCCGGCACTCCGAGCTGCGAACGCGAGTTGAGCTCGAGCGGATCAGCGAAGTCGCCGTCGATGCGCCGAAGCAGCACGCGAACCTTGCGCAACCCGCGGATCGTGCGGAGGTAGACTGCCCCGCCCTGCACCATGAGATCCATGCCCTCGACGAGGCGGATGCCGAGGTAGCGGGCGAGATACGTATGCTCGAAATAGGTCTCGTTCAGAGGTCCAGGACTGAGCAGGCACACGCCCGCGTCATCGGCCTCGGTAACGACCGCAAGCTCGGCACGGAGCCGATCGAAAAATGGAGCCAGCCGCTCGACGTCGAACGTGCGATAAATGTCCGACACGGCCCTCGAGATCGCCACTCGGTTCTCGAGCGCATAGCCTGCCCCCGATGGCGCCTGAGTTCGGTCGCGAATAACCCACCACTGGCCCGTCGGGCTGCGGCCGAGATCGATGGCGTAGAAATAAAGGTGCCGTTGCCCCGAGCGCGCCGCGTCTACCAGCGGCCTCAAGTAGTCGGGGCTGCCCGCAACTGCAGCCGCAGGAATGAGATTGCGTTTGACGAGCTCCCGCGGTCCATAGCAATCGGCCAGAATGGCCTCGATAAGCTCGGCACGCTGGATGACACCAGCTTCAATGACCTTCCAATCCTCAGGCGAGATGAGGAGTGGCACATGGCTCAGTGGCCAAGGCCGCTCGCCCGCCGCCGGATCGTCGTAGACGCGATAAAAGACACCTGAGTCCTTGAGGTAGCGATCAGCCGCCTCAAACCGCGCGCTGAGCCCGTTCGGACCTTCCGCCGCAAGCCGCTCAACGAACGCCAGCCAATGCGGACGGATCTGCCCCCGCGCATCGATCATCTCGTCGTAGACGCCCTGCGTGGGCAGATAGCCGTGAAGCAGAGCGTCGAGCCCAGCATGTTCGATAGGTCTTGCCGGTTCCTTGCTCACAAACTCCGAGGCCTCATCGCTGTCATCTCATGCAGGCGGCCGCCTGAGGTCGAGGGTGGCCGGAAACTCGTCGTTCTTCTCGAGAGCAGGAATTTGCATATAGCCCGGCGTATGACCGTGATCCTGGAACCGAGCAAGCCTGCGCGCCTCCGCTTCGTAGTTATTGACCGGATATGTGTCGTAGCTGCGCCCCCCCGGATGAGCAACGTGGTAAACGCACCCGCCGAGTGACCTGTTGTTCCACGAATCCAGTATGTCGAAGGTCAGCGGCGCATGCACTGGGATTGTGGTATGCAGGCCTGAGGATGGTTGCCACGCCTTAAAGCGCACGCCGGCCACGAACTCGCCGGACTTGCCCGTTGAGGTCAGCGGAACACGCCGCCCGTTGCAGGTCACCACGTGACGGCGCGGATTGAGCCCATCGGCCTTCACCTGCAGACGCTCAACGGAAGAATCGACGTAGCGAACCGTGCCGCCGATCGCTCCCTCCTCGCCCATCACATGCCAAGGCTCGAGTGCCTGGCGCACCTCGAGCTTCACGCCGCCATGCTCGACGGTACCGAAGAATGGGAAACGGAACTCGCGCTGCGCCTCAAACCACTCAGGCTTGAAGTCGTAGCCCACATGTTTCAGGGCGTCGAGAACGCCCATGAAATCCGCCCAGACGAATTGCTCGAGCATGAACCGGTCATGCAGCGCCGTCCCCCACCGCACGAGGTCGCCTCGCTGCGGCTCCTTCCAGAACATTGAGATAAGCGCCCGCAACAACAACTGTTGCGCCAAGCTCATACGCGCATCCGGCGGCATCTCGAACGAGCGGAACTCGACAAGCCCGAGCCGCCCCGTCGAGCTGTCCGGGGAATAGAGCTTATCGATGCAGATCTCGCTGCGATGTGTATTGCCGCTCGCATCAACGAGGAGATTGCGCAAATAACGATCCACGAGCCAAGGAGCAGGTGCGTGGCCCTCGTCGGGCGCGGGGATCATGCGCAACGCAATCTCAAGCTCGTAGAGCGCGTCGTGCCGCGCCTCGTCGACACGGGGCGCCTGGCTCGTCGGGCCGATGAACAGGCCCGAGAAGAGGTAGGAAAGCGATGGGTGACGTTGCCAGAAGATGATGAGGCTGCGCAAAACATCAGGACGCCGCAGGAACGGACTGCCCCAAGGCGTCGCCCCGCCGACGACGACATGATTGCCGCCGCCCGTGCCGGTGTGGCGCCCGTCGACCATGAACTTATCGGCACCGAGCCGCGCCTGACGCGCTTCCTTATAAAGCGTATCCGTGATGTCCACGCATTCGCGCCACGACGTCGCCGGGTGAATGTTGACCTCGATGACGCCAGGATCTGGCGTCACCTTGATGACGCCGAGCCGGTAGTCGACCGGCGGCGGATAGCCCTCGATTTGGACGGTGACCTTGAGCTCTTCCACCGTTGCCTCGATAACGGTGAGAAGCTCGAGATAATCGTCGAGCGCCGCGAGCGGCGGCATGAACACGCAAAGCTTGCCGTCGCGCAGCTCCACAGCGAGTGCCGTCCGCACGGAGGCGCCCTCAATATCGTGCGAAAGCGGGAACGGCTGCTTATAGGGATTGTCTCCGACGCGCCGGTAGACCTGCATGTACTCGTCCGGATCCGGCAAGCTCTCCCGCTCCATGAACGGGTCGTCCGGAACAACCATGGGCTGCGCCAGTGGCGGCAGCCAGGGCAGGGAGCTGAGCGGCAAGCGCAGGCCGAGTGGACTGTCGCCAGGAATGAGGAACAAGCGCCCGCGGCGCATCTTCCATTTCTCGCTCATCCAGCCTTTGCCGGCACGCGAATTCCAGCGCTGCACCGGCAGCACGTAGCCCGAGGCCTGAGAAAGCCCGCGCTCGAACACGCGCGAGATACGCGCCCGCTCCTCGGCGTCCTCGAGCTTGTTCTCGAGCGGGTCGACGTTGATCGGAAGCTGGCCTTCCTTCACGATCCAATGAGCGGGGTCCTCAAAGGCCGGCTCCACGTTCTTCGCGTCGACGCCGAGGCGCGCCGCGATGCCCTCCGTGAGCTTCAACGCGCCAACCGGACCGGGAGCCGAGTACATGCCTTCCGGCGCTATCAGCTTCTCGTTGCGCCAGATCGGCTTGCCGTCTCGCCGCCAATAGAGCGCGAATGTCCACCGCGGCAAGCTCTCGCCCGGATACCACTTGCCCTGGCCATAGTGCAGGAAGCCGCCCGGCGCAAAGCGCGTCCGCAGCCGCCGCACGAGGTCGTCCGCCCGAATGCGCTTCGTCGGCCCGACCGCCGCGGTGTTCCACTCGGCCGCCTGATAGTCATCGATGGAGACGAACGTCGGCTCGCCGCCCATCGTCAGCCCGACGCGATTGGCGGCGAGGTCCTCGTCGACCTTGTCACCGAGCGCGACGAGCTCCTTCCAGCTCTCGTCGGAGAATGGCAGTGTGATACGCGGCTTCTCCGCCACGCGCGTAACCGTCATCTCGAAATCGAACTCGACCTTGGCCGCGTCGACAAGACCGCTGATCGGCGAGGCCGACGAATAGTGCGGCGTCGCTGCCAACGGCAAATGCCCTTCGCCGCACAGGAGCCCCGACGTGGCATCGAGGCCGATCCACCCGGCGCCAGGCAGATAGACCTCGGCCCATGCGTGCAGGTCGGTAAAGTCGTGATCCGTGCCGGATGGACCATCGAGCGACTTGAGATCCGGCTTCAACTGAATGAGGTAGCCCGAGACGAACCGCGCCGCAAAGCCGAGGCGGCGGAGGACATGAACGAGCAGCCAGCCGGAATCCCGGCAACTGCCTGACGCCAATTTAAGCGTCTCCTCTGGCGCCTGTACGCCGGGCTCCATGCGGATCACATAGCGAATGTCGCGATTGAGGCGTGCGTTGAGCTCGACAAGGAAGTCGATCGTGCGTCCGACCTTCGGCAGCCCGTCGACATACTTCGCGAGCAGCGGTCCGGGGGGCTCGCTTTCGAGGCACGGCGCCAACTCTCGCTTGAGCTCGGCCGGATAGACGAACGGCATCTCCTCGGCATATGGCTCGACGAAGAAATCGAACGGATTGTAGACGGCCATCTCGGCCAGGAGATCGACCACAACCTTGTATTCGGTTGTCTTTTCAGGAAACACGTACCGCGCAATCCAGTTTCCGTGCGGGTCCTGCTGCCAATTGACGAAATGCGGCTCGGGCGTGACCTTGATGGAGTAGCTGGGCACCTTGACCCTGCAGTGCGGCGCGGGCCTCAAACGTATCGTCTGTGGCCCCAGTGCTACAGGTTTATCGTAATTGTAGCTTGTGACGTGATGCAGGCTCGCAAGAATAGCCATCGCCGAGGGCACCTCAAAGGGCTGGCGGGCGAAAGCTGCTGATTGGACTTCAAAAACGCAGCTCCGAACCCGTGGTCTACACGGCTGAATGCTGCCTTGTTGTGCAGCTGCCGGTCAAGGATCAACGGGGGGCATTCCCGCTCAAAGAATGACCAAAAAACTGCTCGAGATTTTGGCACCTTAAGTCCCAAGCGAAGCAAAACTTGACGCTAAGCTAACATCTCTGCTGCACTATGAAGTTCGTATTGTCGGGAGCTCCGAGCCTATGCAGTATCACACGTACGAAATGACGCACGCATTTATGCGCCCGATCCGGCTCATGACGCGCGCGCTCAAGAACCAGCTCGAGGTCCCGTTCAATCCCTTCCGAGATACGCCGATCGTCAAGAACATTACCGCCGCCTGTGAAGTCTTCGAGGGCATGACGCGCCGATATGGCAAGCCCGAGTTCGGCATCAAGGAAACGACGGTGCATGGCCTGAACGTCCCAGTGCGCGAGGAGGTCGTGATGAGCAAGACCTTCTGCAATCTCCTTCACTTTGATCGTGACGAGACCGTTGTCGGCAAACGCTACGACCCGAAGGTGCTCCTCATCGCGCCCATGTCGGGTCACTACGCGAGCCTTCTGCGCGGCACCGTCCAGGCCATGATCCAGGAGCACAACGTCTACATCACAGACTGGAAGGACTCGCGCGAGATCCCACTCTACGACGGGACATTTGGCCTCGACGACTTCGTCGACTACATCATCGAGTTCATCCAGTTCTTGGGACCGAATACGCACGTCATGGCCGTCTGCCAGCCGGCCGTACCGGCGCTCGCCGCCGCGGCCGTGATGGCGGCCAACGGCGATCCGGCTCAGCCCGCGTCAATGACCTTGATGGGCGGACCGATCGACACCCGCCGCAATCTCACTCAGGTGAACAAGCTGGCCAAGGAGAAGTCGCTCACCTGGTTCGAGAACAACGTCATCAACTACGTCCCCTTTCCCAACGCCGGCATGGGCCGGCGCGTCTATCCGGGCTTCATCCAGCTCACCGGGTTCATGACCATGAACCTCGAGCGCCACACCCAGGCACACATGAAGCTGTTCGAGAACCTGGTGAAGGGCGATTGCGACAGTGTCAAAAGCCACAAGGACTTCTACGAGGAGTACCTGGCGGTTATGGACCTGCCGGCCGAGTTTTACCTCGACACGATCAAGTCCGTGTTCCAGGAGCACTCGCTGCCGAAAGGCGAGCTGATGCATCGCGGCCGTCGCGTCGACTGCGCGGCCATCCGTAAGACAGCCCTCATGACGGTCGAAGGCGAACGCGACGACATCTGTGGTCTAGGCCAAACCGAGGCCGCCCACGACCTCTGCCCCAATATTCCGGTCGATGAGCACTACTATTACGTGCAGCCGGGCGTCGGCCATTACGGCGTCTTCAGCGGCACCCGCTTCCGCGCCGAGATCCAGCCGCGTATCCGCGAGATGATCCGCACCATTCAGTTCAAGCGGCGTGTCGGCGGCGCCGATATGAAGGTGCCGCTGCCTTATCACACGCTGCACAACAACCGCGAGCAGCAGTTCGACTGGCGCAGCGCCAACAGCAATGCAAAGCCGAACGGACGAGCCGCCCCTAACGGTGCTGGATAACTTGGCCGCGTGAGCACACCAGGCTCTCCCACGCATCTGTTCTTTGTGCCCCGTCCGAACACGACAGGCCGACCCTGGCACGGGTCTCGCTCGACATGCGTAGTATTGCCAACTGATACCAATCGCACGACGTGCTGACGCAGTGCGGCTGGTATCAGCGCGCAGGGTTGGTGTGTCATGCTGGAAGCATGCTTTCAGCATCGCTGCGCGCAAGCTAAAGAGAATACCGGCCGGAAACCGCAGACCAGTGAGTCAAGACTTTGTCCGGCCGGTATGAGACGCGAGAGTCGAAAAGCGCGCCACGACAGGCGCGTTGACTCTCGTCGCATGCCCACTAGAGTGGAACAAAATCCCAATCAAGAGCGAACTCCTAATCGAGGTCATGCCGCCGATGAGCGCCATCCGTACGCCCGCGAAGCACTTTGCCCCCCTCGCCATCGGCGCACCCGAGCCATTCCGTACACTGCCCGTCCGCATCGAGCGCATGATCCATTTCGTGCCGCCGCACAACGACAAGATCCGATCAAAAATCAAGGAGATCGCAAGCCAGGTCGACGTTGTGCTCGGCAACCTCGAGGACGCCATCCCGGTCGGCGACAAGGAAGCCGCGCGCAAGGGCTTCATTCAAATGGCCCGCGACAACGATTTCGGCGATACTGGCCTTTGGACCCGCATCAATTGCCTGAACTCGCCCTGGATGCTCGACGACGTCACCGAGATCGTGCGTGAGGCTGGCAACAAGCTCGACGTCATCATGCTGCCGAAGGTCGAAGGTCCCTGGGACATCCATTACCTCGACCAGCTGCTGGCTCAGCTTGAGGCGAGGCACGCCGTCAAGAAGCCGATCCTTATCCACGCCATTCTCGAGACCGCCGAGGGCGTCAAGAATGTCGAGGCGATCGCGGCCGCATCGCCGCGCATGCACGGCATGAGCTTGGGGCCGGCCGATCTGGCTGCGTCCCGCGGCATGAAGACGACACGCGTCGGCGGCGGCCACCCGAACTACACGGTATTGGCCGATGCCGGCGCCGACGCCACGGCGGAGCGCGCCCGCTATCAGCAGGATCTCTGGCACTATACGGTCGGCAAAATGGTCGACGCCTGTTTGAGCTATGGCTTGAAGCCCTTCTATGGGCCGTTCGGCGATTTCTCGGACGGGGCCGCGTGCGAAGCCCAATTCCGCAACGCCTTCATCCAGGGCTGCCTTGGCGCGTGGTCTCTGCACCCCACACAGATCGACATCGCAAAGCGCGTCTTCTCCCCCGACGTTAACGAAGTGGCCTTCGCCAAGCGCATCCTTGAAGCCATGCCAGACGGCACCGGCGCCGTCATGATCGATGGCAAAATGCAAGATGACGCCACCTGGAAGCAGGCAAAGGTCATCGTCGATCTGGCCCGGCTCGTCGCCAAAAAAGACCCCGCGCGCGGCGCTGCATATGGCTTTTGAGTGTCAGCGCCGAACCGTTTAAGCCTCTGGATAAAACCGCCCGTTGACATCTAAAGACGTGTCACATCGAATGATCCAATGCCCCGGAAACTAACCGCAGTCGCGCGCAAGCGCAAAAAGAAGCCCCAGGCGTCCGCCGTGCGTACCGCCAAGTTCGCTCTTGGCCAGGTTGTACGTCACCGCCTCTACGCCTTCCGCGGCGTCGTCTTCGACATCGACCCGGTGTTCAGCAATACCGAGGACTGGTGGCTTGCAATCCCGGCCGAGATCAGACCGGTCAAGGACCAACCCTTCTATCATCTCCTGGCCGAGAACGACGAGACGGAATACATCGCCTACGTCTCTGAGCAGAACCTTCTCGCCGACACCAGCGGCGCGCCCCTGCGCCATCCCCAGCTCGGCGAGTTCTTCGTCGAGGATGACGAAGGCCGCCTCCGCGCCGTCTTCATGCAGCCGAATTAGAGTGGTTCCGGCTCAGATGGAAGCAACTATGGCTGCGGGAATTCGCGTCGAGACCGAGAGCTTCAGCGCAGCCAATACCCCGGGTATTCGCAAGCTGAAGACCGAAGTGTATCGGCGTGAATTCACGCGCCAGAGCGCTTCAATCTGAGCCGGAAACACTCTAGAGCGGTGACTCCAAAACCGGCCACCACCGACCAGTCGGACTCGCGCCAGCGATAAGGGATCCGCGTGGCGCGAGGCTAGCTTTTACTGACCGTGCAGATGAAAGAAAAGCCGCCCGGAGATTTCCAGGCGGCTCGTTCGTGCGTAAGTCAAAGGAGTGGTAGGCGACCCGCGATCGCTTACTTCTTCTCGGCAGGCTTGGCGGCTGGAGCAGCAGCGGGAGCCGCGCCCGGCTGCGGCGGCAGCTCCTTCAACTTCTCAGCCTTGGCTTTCTCGTAAGCCTCCTTCTGGTGCTGACGAATCTGCGCGAAAAGCTCGTTCTTGGCCTTGGCGTAAAGTGCGCTGTCCGTCGGCTTGCCGGCATAGGTCTCGGCAAAGCCCGTCAGCGGCAGCGGAACCACATAAGGCTCGCCCGTTACGCCGACCGAGATGATTGTGAGGCCGGCAGACGTCTTCAGCTGCTCGACCAGCTCCTTCGGGGCCTCCATCTCAGCCGTGCAGCCAGGGCGAAGGCAATGCATGAACTTGAGCTCGACCGGCTTCAAATCCTTGAAGATCGAGCCATCGACCTTCTCCTTCGTGAGCTTCTCCCACTCGTCCTTGCCGTGGATGTACATGCGCACACCGGCCGGCAGGATCATGCCACCCGGAACGAGAACCAGAAGATGCTGCTTGTCGGTGTCGATCTGACGTAGCGCCACCGAGAGAATGGTCTCGCCGGAGTTGGCGCTGATCCGCTCGCTCTGCGTCAGGCAGATGAGCTTATCGTCCTTGGCAGCATCGTCCTTCTTGGCGGCATCGTCTTTCTTACCGGCCTCGTCCTTCTTAGGGGACGGGAATTTCTCACAGAGCTTGATCCATGCCCCGGCATTCTCCGGCTTGGCCGCAGCAGCATCAGTCTTCGCCGCAGGTGCGGCCTTTGCATCTTTTGCGTCCTGAGCCAACGCGGAACCGCTAGCCAGGGCAAGACTGAGGATCATGGCCGCAGCTCCACCCAGCACCGCCGCGCTGCGCCCCTTGCTCGTTGCGATGACTTCTCTCTGTGACATGCGACAATCGACCTTTCCTTGTGAGCCAGTCCCGGAGCCTTCCCGGAAACGCTCCGGTGGCTCAACCCCCTCTTCGCTGCGCACAACTGCATAACTGGGCGCGCGGGTTCTGACGCCCACGGCGCCAACCGGCCCGGCACTAAGGCCTCGATTGCGGCAATCCCGTGGCCGGTTAACGCGGCAAAGTCTGATGACCGGACTGATGCGAGGCGGCGTTGCAAACCCGCCACTCCTGCTGAGGCTCGCTACAGATACTTTGCTTGCGGAACACCGCTTTTGCGCCCTGACATGTGTGGTAGAGAGGTGGCGCGCGCCGGCTCGCATAGTGATCAAGAAGCTCGCACTACCTGCGCGCAACCTGCGCGCTCCTAATAACCCGCGCCAAACCGGAGCAAAACTCGTGCCTCGCCGCCACTTCATGTCGCGCGTTCTCCTCTTTGGCTTGGTGAGCTCGATCCTGCTCGCGCTCGTCTCCACTCAGGCCGGCGCCGCGACGGCCTCCGCGCCCGCCACGGCAATCGCCATGCATGGCACGCCAGCGCTGCCACATGACTTCGCGGTCTTTCCCTACGTCAATCCGGACGCGCCTAAAGGTGGCCGGGTGACCATCGGCTCCCTCGGGTCATTCGACAGCTTGAATCCACTGATCGTACGCGGCGAGCCTGTGCAAGGCATGCGCGAGTTCGTCTTCGAAAGCCTGATGACCCGCAGCCAGGATGAGCCGTTCACGCTCTACGGCCTCCTCGCCGAAACGATCGACGTGCCGGACGACCGCAGCCAGGTGACCTTCAACCTCAACCCGCTCGCGCGCTTCTCGGACGGCGCACCGGTTACCGCCGACGACGTGCTCTTCTCCTTCGAGGTCCTGCGCGACAAGGGCCGGCCCAACTACCGCACCTATTACAAGAAGGTTGCAAAAACGGAGCGGCTTTCCGATCACTCGGTGCGCTTCGTCCTCGCCGGTGCCGACCGCGAGCTCCCCCTCATCCTCGGCTTGATGCCCATTCTGCCGAAGCATCTATTCTCTGCCGAGACCTTCGAGCAAACGAGCCTCAAGCCGCCCGTCGGCTCAGGCCCCTACCGTGTCGGCCGCATCGATCCGGGCCGCTCGATCACTTACGAGCGCGACCCCGGCTATTGGGCGCGCGATCTGCCCGTGAGCAGGGGCCGCTTCAACTTCGATCAGATCCGTTTCGAGTACTACCGCGACAGCTCGACCTTATTCGAAGCCTTCAAGAGCGGCGCCATCGATGTCAGAAATGAGGACGATCCGGCGCAGTGGGCGCAAGGCTACACGTTCCCGGCAGCAACCGACGGCCGCGTCGTCAAGGCGGACCTTCCCGTTGGCCTGCCGGCAGGCATGACCGGGCTCGTCTTCAATACCCGTCGCGCCGTCTTCGCAGACCCGCGTGTGCGCGCCGCCCTGATCGAGCTTTTCAACTTTGAATGGGTCAACAAGAGCCTCTACAACGGTCTCTACAAGCGCACGCAAAGCTATTTCGAGCGCTCGATCCTTTCCTCCGCCAGCGAGCCCGCCGGCGAGCGCGAGCGCGCACTGCTCGCCCCCTTCCCGGATAGCGTTAAGGCGGCAATTCTCTCCGGCACGTATCGCATGCCGGAAAGCGATGGCACGGGACACAATCGCAACAACGCCCGCAAGGCCTCTGCATTGCTGGCGAGCGCTGGCTACGCACTGGTCAATGGCAGGCTTCTCAAGACCGCAACCGGACAGCCGCTCGAGTTCGAAATTCTAGCCTCGACGTCCAGTCAAGAGCGTCTACTCGCAAGCTTTACGTCCGATCTCGCAAGACTAGGCATTGCAGCGCGCATCCGCATGGTCGACAGCGCGCAATACCAGGCACGCCTCAAGGACTACGACTACGACATGATGCAATTCACCTGGCCTGCCTCCCTCTCGCCGGGCAATGAGCAGCTCTTTCGCTGGTCGTCGAAGGTGGGCAAGGAGCCGGGCTCCTACAATTACGCGGGCGTCGAGAATCCGGCTGCCGACGCCATGATCGCCGCCATCCTCTCAGCCGACGGCCAGGACGAGTTCGTCGCCACCGTCCACGCACTTGACCGGGTCTTGCTCTCGGGCGATTACGTGATCCCGCTCTTTCATGCGCCCGCCCAGTGGCTTGCCTACTGGAGCCACCTCGCTCGACCGGAAAAAACACCTCTCTTCGGGTTCAATATCGACACATGGTGGAGCAAAAGGCCGAATTGAACGCCGCCGCCAGCCTCTGCCGCATTGCCTCGCGCATGCCGTTCAACATGGCACGCCATTGCGTGGGCGAGGCGGCACACTGGACGCCGGAAAAGACGGCGCTCCTGGTCATTGCCGATGTCGCCGCGGACGCACCCACCGAGACCTGGACCTACGCCGCCCTGGAGGACGCCGTGCTTCGCATAGCTGGCGGTCTCCGCGCCATGGGCCTCGCCCCAGGCGACCGCCTGATGATCCGGCTCGATAACACCAGTGCCTATGCGCTTCTCTTCTTCGGCGCCGTCGCAGCCGGCGTCGTGGCGCTGCCAACCTCGTTCCAGCTCACCGAGACGGAAGCGCTGTTCCTGGCCCGCGACTGTAGCGCCGCCGCCATCGCGACCGCAGCAAGCCTCGATACCGCGTCGCTCGCCCACGCGCCGATCCTAATCACCCCGGATGACGTCGCCCGCATGATCCGCGAGGCCCCGCGCGCGCGCTACGCGGCGACGCATGCCGGCGATCCGGCCTTTCTCATCTACACCTCCGGCACGACGGCGCGCCCGAAAGGCGTGCTCCACGCGCAACGCTCCGTGCTCGGCCGCCGCCCCATGTACGACGGCTGGTACGGCATGACGGCTGCCGACCGCGTGCTGCACGCAGGCGCCTTCAACTGGACCTTCACGCTCGGCACCGGTCTGACAGACCCGTGGGCGAACGGCGCCACGGCCATTGTCTTCACGGGCGAGAAGGAGCCGGCACTCTGGCCGCATCTCATCGCCAAGACCGACGCCACGATCTTTGCTGGCGTTCCCGGCCTTCTTCGCCAGATCCTGAAATATGCCAGCCCGACGGCAGGCCACATGCCGACCCTTCGGCACGCCCTGATGGCCGGCGAGACCCCGCCTCCCGGCCTCTTTGAGGACTGGGCTCACGAGACCGGCACCGAGATTTACGAGGGCTTCGGCATGAGCGAAATCTCGACCTATATCTCGTCCTCTCCCACGGTACCCCGCCGGCCGGGCACTGCCGGAAAGCCCCAGCCTGGCCGCCGGGTGGAAATCCTCTCCGCCGACGGCAGCGACGATCCGCTTCCCCCCGGCGCCGAAGGGCTGATTGCGGTGCACCGCTCCGACCCGGGCCTCATGCTCGGCTACTGGAACCGCCCGCAAGAGGAAGCCGAGGTCCTTCGCGGCCAATGGTTCACCGGCGGCGACCTCGGCATCATGGACGCCGACGGCTACATCACCTATGCCGGCCGCAACAATGATCTGATGAAGGCGCTCGGCTATCGCGTCTCCCCGCTCGAGGTCGAGGCCGTGCTGGCGGGCCATCCCGCCGTCGCCGAGGTTGCCTGCGCTGAGATTGCCGTGCGGGAAGGTGTCCACGTCATTGGCGCCTTTATCGTGCCGCGACACCAGGCGCCGATAAATCCAGCGGAGATCAAGGCCTTCGCGGCCGAGCGTCTCGCCGCCTACAAGTGCCCGCGCGAGGTCCGCTTCCTCGACCAGCTTCCGCGCACCGCCAACGGCAAGGTCAAACGCTCGGCGCTTTTGGCCGCAGCACCCTTGGAGACGCCGGCCGGACTGGCGGAGCGCGGACAAAACAGCTAGGAAACGTTGGCAAATGCGGCCGCGGGTCAGTGCACGCGGTTTGTCCGTGATCTCGTCGCGTATCAGGGGGGACTAAGAATGCTTCAAGAGCTTAGCCAATACCTCGTCGAGCACCCGATTGTTACGGCGTCCCTCGGCGCCTTCGTTGTCCTGGCACTCATCGGCGGTTGGTACGTCGTCTCGCACCACCTGCATTCCGTGCTGATCACCACGCTCTGTGCCGCAGGCTTTGCATCCGGCATCGTCGTGCTCTATCGCGGCTTCCAGGCCGAGATGAAGGACCTCATGATTGTGGGTTCGTTCCTGATCGTGATCTTCCCGCTCGTCTACCATCAGGCGATCCACATCGCCAAAGTCGCCTACGGCGGCCCCGCCGCCCTTTCCAAAGGCAACGCCAAGCGCGCGGGGATGTGATTTCCCTCTCCCCATGATCGCACAGCGACCATGGGTGACCGGTTCATGCGTAGCATGACTTCGTCATGACGGTGAGGGGCAGCCGCTTGGGCAGGGTCCCCCGAAAGCCGGCCGCTCTCACGCCGCCTTCTTCCCCTGCGCCGCAATCTCGGCGAGCTTTGCTACGAGTTGGCGCACGCCCTTGAAGCGCTTCTCCGGCAAGTCCCAATCTCCCTTGAAGACGAGCTTGTGGTCGGGCTGCAGCTTCGCCACCGCGCGCGAGGCATGCAGGAATTGCGCGAGCCCCTGCGCGTTCGCAAAATCGTTGCGGTGGAAGGTGATGACACAGCCCTTGGTGCCGGCGTCGATCTTGGCGATGCCGGCGGCGCGGCAAAAGCCCTTGATCTCCATGACGTCGAGGAGATGGCGCACCTCCTCCGGCGGCTCGCCGAAACGATCGACGAGCTCGGCCGCGAAGGCGTCGATCTCGCCCCGTGTCTCGAGCGCCGAGAGCCGGCGATAGAGCCCGAGCCGAAGCTGCAGGTCCGCGACATACGTCTCCGGGATCAGCACAGAAAGCCCGATCGAGATCTCGGGACTCCACCGGTCGTCGGCCTCGCCGAGATCGCCGCCCTTCATCGCGGCAACCGCCTCCTCGAGCATCGACTGATAGAGCTCGAAGCCGACCTCGCGGATATGGCCGGACTGCTCCTCACCCAGCAGGTTGCCTGCGCCGCGAATATCGAGATCGTGCGATGCCAGCGAGAACCCAGCTCCCAGCGTGTCGAGCGACTGCAGCACCTTGAGACGCTTCTCCGCGCCCTCCGTCAGCTTCTGGCCGGGCGGCGTGGTGAAGTAGGCATAGGCGCGCCGCTTCGCCCGGCCAACGCGGCCGCGCAGCTGATAGAGCTGCGCCAGGCCGAACATGTCCGCCCGATGCACGATCAGCGTATTGGCATTCGGCACATCGAGTCCGGATTCGACGATCGCCGTCGACAAGAGCACGTCATATTGTCCCTCGTAGAACGCCGTCATCACATCGTCGAGCTCGGTCGGCGGCATCTGCCCGTGCGCACGCGCCACCTTGAGATGCGGAACCGCTTCGCGCAGGAACTCCGCCACGTCGTCGAGATCGGTAATGCGCGGCGCCACGTAATACGTCTGCCCGCCGCGATCGCGCTCACGCTTCAACGCGTCGACGAGGATCACCGGATCGAACGCCGAGATGTACGTGCGCACCGCGAGACGGTCGACCGGCGGCGTCGTAATCAGCGACAGCTCGCGCACGCCCGTCAATGCGAGCTGCAGCGTCCGCGGAATGGGCGTTGCTGAAAGCGTCAGCACATGCACGTCCTCGCGGAGCTGCTTCAGGCGCTCCTTGTGCGCCACGCCAAAATGCTGCTCCTCATCAATGATCAAGAGCCCGAGCCTCTGGAACTCGATCTGCTTGCCGAGCAGCGCATGCGTGCCGACGACGATGTCGATCTGGCCGTTCTTGAGCCCTTCGCGCGTCTCGGAAAGCTCCTTTGCGGTCACCAGACGCGACGCCTGCCCGATCTTGACCGGCAAATTCTTGAAGCGCTCGTTGACCGTCTTCGAGTGCTGCCGCGCCAGCAGCGTCGTCGGCACCACGAGCGCCACCTGCATCCCGTTCATGGCCGCAACGAAGGCGGCCCGCAGCGCCACCTCCGTTTTTCCGAAGCCAACGTCTCCGCAAACCAGCCGATCCATCGGCCGGCCCGAGCCGAGATCGGCGAGAACCGCCTCGATGCTGGCCTGCTGGTCCTCCGTCTCCTCGTAGGGAAAGCGCGCGACGAATTCCTCGTAGGCCCCTTGCGGCGGCGCCACCGGCGGCGCCTCCTTGAGCTGGCGCAGTGCCGCGATCTTGATCAGCTCGGAGGCGATCTCGCGCAGCCGCTTTTTGAGCCGCGCCTTGCGCGATTGCCACGCCGCACCACCGAGCTTGTCGAGCTGCCCATCCCCCTCGTCCGTGCCGTAGCGCGACAGAAGCTCGATGTTCTCGACAGGCAGATAAAGCGTATCGCCACCCGCATACTTGAGCTCGAGGCAATCATGCGGAGCACCCAGCGCCGTGATCGTCTTCAAGCCGGCGAAGCGGCCAATGCCATGATCCGCATGCACGACGAGATCGCCGACCGAAAGGCTCGTTGCCTCGGTGAGCACATCCGCCGCGCGCTTGGCCTTGCGCCGCGGCCGCACGAGGCGGTCACCGAGAATGTCCTGCTCCGCAATCACCGAAAGCTCGGGCGTCTCGAAGCCCTGCTCGAGCCCGAGCACGGCGAACGCCGTCGCGCCCGGTGGCAGCGCCAGGGCATCGCTATATCCCTCGACCTTGGCTTCGCTCGTGAGGCCATGCTCGGTGAGAAGCGAGACGAGCCGCTCACGCGCGCCCGTCGTCCACGCAGCGATGATGGCCCGGCGATTGTCCTCGTGCACGCGGCGCACGTGGCGCACGACAGCATCGAACACGTTAGCGTCCGGATCCTGCCGCTCGGCGGCGAACGTGCGCGCCGCGCGCCCCTTCCAGGAAACGACGTGCGGCGCATCCGCCACCTCGAACGGCGTCAGGCGAACGACCTTGTGGGCGGAGAGCGCCTTACCCCAAGCCGCACCATCGAGAAACATCCTCTCCGGCGGCACCGGGCGATACGGCGGCGCCCCGAAGCGCGCCTGCTCGAGGCCCTCGGTCCGCGCGAGATAGTGCTCGTTGACCTGCTCGAACCGGCTCTTGATCGCCTCATCCGCACCCTGGTCGAAGCTGACCACCGCGTCGCCCGCATAATCGAACAGCGTCTCAAGATGCTCGTGGTAGAACGGCAGCCAATGCTCCTGTCCGGAATAGCGGCTGCCGGCACTGACAGCCTCATAGAGCGGGTCGTCGCCGGTTGCCCCGCCAAAAAGCTCGACATAACGCGAGCGGAACGCAGCCGTCGCCGCCTCCCCGAAGGCAACCTCGGAGATCGGCATCAATATCAGCTTCCGGAGCGGCTTCGACGTACGCTGCGTATCCGTATCGAACGACTTGATGCTCTCGATCGTGTCGCCGAAGAAATCAAGGCGCACCGGGCTTTGCCGGCCGGGAGGATAGAGGTCGAGAATGCCGCCCCGCACCGCGTACTCGCCGGGCTCCATGACCGTGCCCGTGCGTGTGAAGCCAGCAAGCTCGAGACGCTTGACCAGCCGGTTCAAGTCGGAGCGCTGGCCAGGCGATAAACTCTTCATCGAATTGCGGATGAAGGTGCGCGGCGGAACACGCTGCAGCACCGCATTCACGGTTGTGAGAACGATCGTCGCCTCGGCCCTGCTCCCAAGCACCAGCCGCGACAAGGTCGTTATGCGTCGCGCCACGATATCCGCGTTCGGACCGACGCGGTCATACGGCACCGTATCCCAGGCCGGAAACGCCACGACCCGGACCTTGGGCGCGAAGAACTTGAGCTGCCCCTCGAGTGCCTCGATCCGCCGATCGTCGCGCGCCACATGGACAAGGAGTCCTTGCCTCTCGCCCTGCGCACTCTCCCCGACAAGACGCGCCAGCACCAGGGCGTCGAGCCCTTCCGGGACGCCCGCATGAATGAGGTCTGTTCGCTCTCCCATCTTCTTCTGCGTGCTCGATCTATTGGTACTTGGCTGTTGCGACTTGGGCGACGCTTCTATGAATTACGTGAGGCCGTGAAAATGTCGCACGGCGAGCACAAGGTCACAGAACTCGCCGCCTTCGGTTGCATTGTTGTGCGCTCCCGTCCCCACGCCAGACCGTTCTTCCGCCCCGCCCCTATCCACTGCCGGCGCCATATCTACGACAGGTGCCCTATCAGCGACAGGTGCCAAGAGCCACGCTTGCAGCTCAGGATCGCCCACTTCGAGAAACCGCTCGAAGTGACCGAGCTCGTGAGCCGCCATGAAGGCGAGCTTGGCCGCTGCATATCCCCCGACCAGGATGTCGAGCTCCTTCGTGCCACGATGGGCGGCCCGCCACGCGGCCCGCCGCCGCCGAATCTCGATATCGTCGGTCATAATCCTAAAAACCGCGTTGGAAATCTCGGAGAGCGAGGCGGACGTGCGCTTTGCTTGCCCCCGGTTAGGGTGTCATATAGCGCTCTAGCAGGGGCATGTCAGCCGGTAGAGAGCGTTTTGCCACGCGCGAAGGTCAAGAATAACGGCGCAGTCACCTATGCACCCCCTCCACGGATAAAATAGCCCCGCGATGCGGCCCAACGAGCTCTCAGCTTTGTTCGCCTCTGCCGAGGTCTTGAAAGGCGTCGGCCCGGCGGTCGTGAGCCTGCTCAAGAAGGCGGTCCGCCTGCCCCTCGGCACGCAAGCCCCACGCGTCGTCGATCTCCTCTGGCATCTCCCGACCGGCGTCATCGACCGCCGCGCCGAACCCACCGTCAATTCCGCCATCCCCGGCACCATCGCGACCCTCAAGGTTCGCGTCCTGAAGCACAAGGCTCCCCCGCGCGGCAATAACAAGGCCCCCTACAAAGTCGCGACCGAGGACGACACCGGAACGCTCGATATCGTCTTCTTCCGCGCCGAGCGATCCTACGTCGAGCGCCAACTGCCGGTCGGCGAAATCCGCTATATCTCCGGCCGGGTGGAGCAGTATGGCGACAAGTTGCAGATGTCCCATCCCGACTACATTGTCGCCCCCGAGGCCAGGAGCGAGCTTCCCCTCCTCGAGCCTGTCTATCCGCTCACGGCGGGCCTCTCCGGTAAGGTGCTCTTGAAGGCAGAGCGCCAGGCCCTGACGCGCGTCCCGGCCCTGTCCGAGTGGCAGGACCCAGCCTGGCTCAAGGCCCGTGACTGGCCCTCCTTCGCGGATGCCCTCGCCCGCCTGCACCGCCCGGAGGACGCCGGCGACGTTTCGCCCGGCAGCGCGCCGTGGCAGCGCCTCGCCTACGACGAGCTTCTCGCCAATCAACTGGCGCTCGGCATCGTTCGTGAAAACTACAAGGCACAGCGCGGACGGCCCGTTTCGGGAGATGGCCAAATTCGCGATCGCATCGTCGCCGCTTTGCCCTTTGCCCTCACCGGCTCTCAACAGCGTGCGCTTGAGGAGATCGCAGCCGACATGGCCGCCCCCAGCCGCATGCTCCGCCTGCTCCAGGGCGATGTCGGCTCGGGCAAGACCGTCGTCGCCCTCTTGGCCATGTCGATTGCCGTTGAGGCCGGCGCGCAAGCAGCTTTGATGGCTCCGACCGAGGTCCTCGCCCGCCAGCACCTCGAAACCATCGCGCCTTTGGCTGAGCAGTCGGGCCTGCGGGTTGGCCTTCTCACTGGCCGCGAAAAGGGCCGCACGCGTGACGAAATCCTCGCCCGCCTCTCCGCCGGTGAGCTCGACGTCCTGATTGGAACGCACGCGCTCTTCCAGGACGACGTCGTCTTTCGCGATCTCGCCTTCGCAGTCATCGACGAGCAGCATCGCTTCGGTGTCCACCAGCGCCTCGCACTACAGACCAAGGGCGGCGACGGCGGCGCCAACATGCTCGTCATGACGGCAACCCCCATTCCCCGCACGCTCCTCATGACGCACTACGGCGATCTCGACGTCTCTCGCCTGACAGAGAAGCCCGCGGGCCGCAAACCGATCACCACCAAGCAGATCTCGAATGACAAGCTCGAGAAGCTCATCGAGCGCGTCCGCGCCCAGCTAGCAGAAGGCGCACAGGTCTACTGGGTCTGCCCGCTGATCGAGAGCTCGGACGTCTCGGAGCTCGCTGCCGCTGAGGAGCGGCATGCACACCTGACGCAAATCCTCGGCGAAGGGGTGGTCGGGCTTCTGCATGGCGCCATGACAGGCTCCGCCAAGGACGCGGTTATGGAAGCTTTCTCCTCCGGCCGCTTGAGCGTGCTCGTCGCGACGACAGTCATCGAGGTCGGCGTCAACGTGCCCAACGCCAACATCATGGTCATTGAGCACGCCGAGCGTTTCGGCCTAGCCCAGCTGCATCAGCTGCGTGGACGCGTCGGCCGCGGCAGCCGCGAAAGCTTCTGCATGCTGCTGTTCCAGGAGCCATTGACCGAAACCGCCAGACAACGCCTCGCCATGATGGAGGACACCGAGGACGGCTTCCTCATCGCTGAAAAGGACCTCGAGCTGCGCGGCGGCGGCGAGGTGCTCGGCGCCCGCCAAAGCGGCTTGCCCGAGTTCCGCCTCGCCAGTATTTCGAACTTGAGCGAGCTGCTCTCCGCAGCGCGCAACGACGCCCAGCTCGTCCTGCAGACGGACCCGAGCCTCAAGACTGCGCGTGGCGAAGCGCTCCGCCGCCTCCTCTATCTCTTCGAGTGCGACGAGGCGGTGCGACTGTTCCGGGCCGCGTGACCGTGCCCCCTACGTCTTCACCACCTTTTTGCCGGCCGTTCTGGGTGCAAGCCCTGCCGCGAGGGTCGCTGCCCGTTGCGCCTCGGCATGCGCCTGCTCGGCGAGATGCTTCAAACGCGCCTGATAATCCGGCACGACCATGCCAGCCGAGATAATGATCTTGGCTGCGTCCTCGACCGTCATCTTGAGGAATTGCACGTCGCGGCGCGGCACGAAGCAGATGAACCCCGTGGGCGGCACGATCCCCGTCGGCATGAAGACGGTGAGGAGCTCGGCCTCGCCGCCCGGCTGGACGAGACCGATCTCACCCTTGGTCGCACCAGTCACGAAGACGATCGACCAAAGCCCCTTCGACGGAAACTCGATGAGCCCCACCTTCTGGAAGCCGGCCTGGGTGCCTGTCGCCGACACCACCGATTCAAAAAACTGCTTCAGCGCCCGGTAAACGTTCCGCACGATCGGCATGCGATCCAGCATCATCTCGCCGAACGAGATCAGCGACCGCCCCAGAAGGTTGGCGGTGAGCGCGCCTGTGAGCGTAAGAAAAAGGATGCCGAACACGAGCCCAAAGCCCGGCACGGGGAACGGCAAATATGTCTCAGGCAAATATATTTTCGGCACGAACGGCTTCAGCCACGCGTCCGTGACGTTGATCACCCACCAAATGATGTAGATCGTCAGCGTAACCGGCCCAATGATCAGGAGGCCGGTCAGGAAATAATTGCGCAGGCGCGCGCCGATGCGAAGCGGCACACCGGGGTCGTCTGTGGCGAGCCGCTGAAGTTCCGCCGCCGAAAGGCCGCCGTCCCCATTGCCCGAATTGTCTTTTGATGGCGTATCGGTCATCGCGCCCATGGTGGGGCGCTCCGTTCCCTTCGTCAACAGCCCGCCGATGCCCGATCGACGAGCATGCCAGCGCCTCATGTGATGATTTCGAAGTCCGCTGCATACTTTTCGGCTGGGTCGAGAGCAGACTTCGAAATCATCACACGCGCGGGAACCAAGCGTTAGTGTCGGGACACTATTGCGTCACGACAAGGCAGTCATAGCCCTGCGGGCGCAAATTCTTGCACAGCTCATTGGGTTCGATGGCATCAGCATAGGGCCCGAGGCGCACGCGATAGAACTTGCCCGAGCTGCCGAAGGCCGCCTCGTCGACCTCAGGCTTGAGACTGCCACCCTGAAGCTGCGGATTGCTCAACAAGCTCTGTGCCACCTGGTCCGCCTCCTCGCGCGAGCGAACAGCGGCAACCTGCAACCGGTACTTCCCGCGCCCGGCAACAGCAATCGCGCGCCTGGATGGCTTAGGAGTGGATGCGGCGCCATCAATATTAGAGTCGGGTTGCGTAGCGACGGCCACCGTCTGCACCGCCCAAGGCAAAGGAGCGTTGTCATCCTCGGGCCCACGCTGGATGATTGACGAAGTTTGCTGGGGTACCTGCGCGCTGCCTTCTGCGGACCCTGTCGACGGCCCCGTTGAGCCGGTACTCAGTGGCGTCGATGGCTGAGCGGTTGCCTGCTCGGCAGTGCCACCGCCTGGATTAAGAAGAGAGTTGAAAAAACCTGATACTGGGTTCGTCGCAGCAGCGGCCGGCTCGGCCGATGCCGCTTGCTGCGGAGCAGCTGCCACTTCGCCACCCGTTGGCGCAAACCCAGAAGACAGCGGCGCACTCGCTGCGGCCGCGGTGGACGTATCCCAAGACGACGTTGCGGTCGACGTCGTTGCAACCGGCGCGGTCTCAGGCACAGCTTGCGCCCCCGGAGTTGGCGCCGAGGCAGGACTTCCTTGCAGTAAATTCGGCAAGCTCGGCAACTTCGGCAAGAAATTCCAGATCGACGACTGAGCCGGAGCGGCGGCCACCTGCGCTCCGGGGGTGACCTGCGGCTGCGAGGTGGCACTCGAGACGTCCGGCGCCTTCGCACCCTGCGATGCGACCGTGAGACCGACAGGCGGCACGTTATCGCCGAGACCGGCCTCTACATACGCAGATTGTCGCTCTTCAACGGCCTTGACCTTGTCAGGCCCGGCCAGGCCACCTTTGATCCAGACTGCCGTGGTCAGATCGGAGATCGCTTGAGCCGGCTTTCCCTGCTGTCGATAAGCTGAGCCGCGATAATAGAGGGCCTTGGCCATCTGCTGGTTGCCAAGACCACCGTTCGCCAATGCTGCCGACAACTGCTGCACGGCTTCGGGCAGGTTCTTGGCTTCATAGGCCCGCGTTCCGGCAGCGTACGCACGCTGCGCCGCAGTTGGGTCCTTGTCTTTGGCCGGAGCAGTGGCGCTTCCCGCTGGTTTGGCAGAATTAGGAGCTGCCGGCTTATTCGGCGCCACTTGCTGAGCCTCAGAGCTCAAAGGCGCGCTGATGAGCGCCAGAGCCCAAAAGCCCCCCGCTGCCAGTACTCCGCGCAAACCCGGTCGTGTCGCATTGAACATGCGTCTATTCCCTGCCGCAGTAAACGCAGCACCCCATTGCGAACACTTATGACAACCAGACCACGGAGGCAATTCCAGGGCAGGCGAAGAGCGTCATTTTTCCCCTAATTGCTACCGGTAACTATTCGACGGTCACCGATTTCGCCAGATTGCGCGGTTGATCGACATCGGTCCCCATCAACACTGCGGTATGGTAAGCAAGAAGTTGCACCGGCACTGCAGCAATTATGGGATGGGTCATCGGATGCGCTCGCGGCAACTTGATATGCGCGGCAACCGCGCAACCGAATTTATCCGCGTCGATGTCGGATATGAGAATGATCTGTCCGCCGCGCGCCGCTACCTCCTGCACATTTGAAATCGTCTTCTCGAGGAGGTCGTCCGACGGGGCCACGACGATCACCGGCACATTCTCGTCGATGAGCGCGATCGGGCCATGCTTCAACTCGCCGGCCGCATAGCCCTCGGCGTGAATGTATGAGATTTCCTTAAGCTTCAATGCGCCTTCGAGCGCCAGAGGATAGCTCGACCCCCGGCCGAGATAGAGAACGTCGCGCGCCTTCGACAAGAGATGCGCAATCGCGATATACTCGTCCTCGTGCCGCAGCATCGTCGAGATCAGCCGCGGCACCTCGATCAGCCCCTTGACGAGCTCACGCTCCTTTTCGTCAGTGAGCGTGCCGCGCGCGCGTCCGAGTGCGATCGCAAGGCACGCCAGCGCCGAGAGCTGGCATGTGAAGGCTTTGGTCGATGCGACGCCAATCTCCGGCCCGGCCAGTGTCGGCAGCACGGCATGCGATTCCCTCGCTATCGTCGACGTCCGTACGTTCACGATCGACGCGATGCGCTGACCTTGAGCCTTGCAATATCTGAGCGTCGCAAGTGTATCGGCCGTCTCGCCCGACTGCGAGACGAACACCGCAAGCCCGCCCGGCGGCAGCGGGGCCTCTCGGTAGCGCAGCTCCGACGCGACGTCGATCTCGACGGGCAGGCGCCCATAGCGCTCGATCCAATATTTGCCGACGAGACCAGCATAATAGGCCGTACCACATGCAGAAATCGTAACGCGTGAAATCGCCGCGAGATCGACGCCGAGGTCAGGGAAGGAAACGCGCGCCTCGGCCATGTCGAGATAGTTGGACAGCGTGTGGCTGATGACGTCGGGCTGCTCATGGATTTCCTTGGCCATAAAATGGCGATGATTGCCTTTGTCGACGAGCAGCGAGCTCGCGACCGACTTCACCACCGGACGGGTGACGTGCTGTCCTGCGCGATCGAAAACCTCGAGGCCCGACCGGCGCAGAACCGCGCAATCGCCTTCGTCGAGGTAAGTAATGCAATCGGTGAACGGCGCCAGCGCGATGGCGTCCGAACCCAGGTACATCTCGCCGGTGCCATGGCCAATCGCGAGCGGGCTGCCCTGGCGGGCCGCAATCATGAGATCGTCGTGGCCCGCGAAGATGATGCCAAGCGCAAACGCACCTTGCAGCTTTCCGAGCGCCGCCTTGACCGCCTCGATCGGGCCGAGCCCGCCCTGCATCTCGTCGGTCACGAGGTGCACGACGGCTTCTGTATCGGTATCCGTCTCGAACCTGTGGCCCTTGCTCGTGAGTTCCGCCTTGAGCTCGCGATAGTTCTCGATAATGCCGTTGTGAACGACGGAAACGGTCGCGGTCATGTGCGGATGCGCATTGCGCTCGGTCGGCCGGCCGTGCGTGGCCCAGCGCGTGTGCCCGATGCCGGTGCGCCCGGAAAGCGGCTCGGCATTGAGCCGGCTCTCGAGGTTGCGCAGCTTGCCCTCGGCGCGCCGGCGCTCGAGATGCCCATCCTCAACGGTTGCGATGCCCGCACTGTCATAGCCGCGATACTCGAGACGTCGAAGCGCATCGATAAGATCAGTCGCAACCGGCTTCGAGCCCAATATTCCGACGATGCCGCACATGCCAGGACCTCTTCGTTGGCGCGTATGCTCGTCCTGAGTTACGAGACCGGCAGCGCGCGTTCAATTCACTCTATATTTCTCATCCTAACACCCGCTTACGCCCTGCCTTTACGGCGCGCCATCATGGCTCGGAACTTCCCGGCCCACCCCGGCCTCTCCTCCTGGCTCGATCGCTCGAGGGCAAGGGAATCTGCCGCGACATCCTTGGTGATAACGCTTCCCGAGCCGACATAGGCCCCGTCTCCAATTCTGACCGGCGCGACGAGGGCACTGTTCGAGCCTACGAAGGCCCCTGCGCCGATCTCAGTACGATGCTTAAAGAACCCGTCATAGTTGCAGAAGATCGTACCCGCACCGATATTGGCGCCCGCGCCGACGGAACCATCTCCGAGGTAGGACAGGTGGTTGGCCTTGGCCCCCGGCCCGATGCTGACGTTCTTTACTTCGACGAAGTTGCCGATGTGGACATCGGACGCAAGTTGCGCCCCGGGCCGCAATCGCGCGAAGGGTCCGACTTTCGCGCCCGCACCGATCTGCGCCCCTTCAATGTGGCAGTTAGCACGGATCTCGACCCCGGCCTCAACCTTTACGCAGGGGCCGAAGAACACATTTGGCTCGACCACGACGTCACGCCCGATCTCGGTGTCAAACGAAAGCCAAACCGTCTCCGGCGCGATCATCGTCACGCCCTCGGACATCAGGTCTGCGCGACGCCGGCGCTGCCAGATGGCCTCGGCTGCGGCGAGTTCAAGCCGCGAGTTGACACCAAGCACTTCATCCTCGGGGCATACGATCACCGAGGCTCGCCCGCCCCGCCCGCGCACGACCTCGACCGCGTCGGTCAGATAATACTCGCCCTTGGCATTATCATTGCCGATGCTGGCGAGTACGTCGGCAAGCCCCTCCACGCGAAACGCCATCACACCCGAGTTGCAGAGCCGCACAGAAAGCTCGGCCGGGTTCGCGTCCTTCGCCTCGCGAATGGCGGTAAGCGTCCCGTCGGCGTCTGTCAAAAGCCGCCCATAACTCCCTGGCTCCGCCGCCTCGAACCCGAGCACCGCGACACTAGCGCCGCGATCGAGCTCACTTATGAGCCGCGCGATCGTAGCGGGCATGATCAGCGGCGTATCAGCATAAAGCACCAGTACGTCACCGCCATGCGCCGAGATTGCGGCGCGAGCCGCAAGCACAGCATCCGCTGTTCCCGCCTGAGTCTCCTGCGTAAAAACGGTAGCTGTCGGCACCGCTTTCAGCGCCTCAGCCCGCACATCTTCCATGCTAGGACCGACAACGACCGAAACGTCCCCTGCGCCCGCCGCGGTCGCCAGTGCCAACACGTGAGCGAGCATCGAGCGGCCAGCCACCTTGTGCAAGACCTTCGGTATTGACGACTTCATGCGCGTGCCCTTGCCGGCGGCAAGAATGACGATGAGAAGCGGGCGGCTCATGTTCCATCCTAAAGCTTGCACTGTGGTGAGAGACGTTCGCGCGAAGCCTCGAAAGCTCAGGTCTGGCGACGGGTCAAGCCCCGTATTAGCGATTTCGGGACCGGCCGAAAAGCACGCAGGTGCGACACGGAGGCGCCTAGGCAACCAATTGCCGGGCGCACGGACGACTATCCCCACATCGTCCACAGTTGCAGAGCGTCCACGCGTTGACCCGTACGGGGGACTCAGCCACGAACGAGCATAGTAGCGTCGGTGAGTCCGTAGAACTGTCAATAGGTTCGACCTGATCGCCGGCCCTTGAGAGACCGCAACCCAGCGCGTATCGGAATGACAGACATGACGGAAAAGACAACGCCGCAACCGAGCCTGCCGAAGGCCAAAGTCCGGTTCATGACACCCGCTGTCCTGATCTGGGCTGGCCTTGCGAGCCTATCCCTCGCCTACCTGGGCGTGCTTGCCGTCGAGCCTGCACTCGTGGCCAAGTACCTTGGCGCGAGGACGTCAGCCGTACAGCAGCAGGTCAGCGAAACCCAGCGCGCTGCGAATGACGCGCTCGCCGAGGTTCGCACGCTGCGCACGACCCTTGACCGAGTAAACAACGAGCTAACGGTCCTGAAGTCCGAGGTCTCCACCCAATCTGAGCGGGATCGCGACGTGATGGAGCGCATCGCAGCCCTAGAGGCGCCGCCACAGCCGCCGCCAGTGGCCAAGGGGGCAAAGGCCGTTGCAGCCAAGCCGCCGCACGCCGACCCCGCCGTGGTGGCCGTGACGGTGCCATCGCCGTCGCCAAAGCCCGCTTCGGCGCCGGCACCGAAGAAGTCCGCGGCAGCCGTCACGCCCGCGGCCGCAACCCCAGGAGCGGGCACACGCAACGCATCGCTCGAGACTGGCAGCGTGGAGAGTGCTGCCGCACCGGCCGAGGTGACATTCGGCCCTGCCACCGTCACGCCCGCTGTGAAGACACCGCCACCCGCGACCCTCGGCGTCCAGGTCGCAACGGGACCCTCGGTTGACAGCCTGCGTCTCAGCTGGACACTCATTTCCGAGCGGCACGGCGCAAGCCTAAGTGCGCTTCAGCCGCGCTATACGGTCGGCGCCAACGAGCAGGGCGTCGCCTACAATCTGCTGGTTGGCCCGGTCAATACGCTGGCCGAGGCGAGGCAGCTCTGCCAGGAGTTGGCTGCCAAGGCGACGCCATGCGCGCCCGCCCAGTTCCGTGGCGACGCACTCTAAACACTCACCGGCGCCCGGAAGCAGCCGCCAAGAGGACGCCTAAAGAGAAACGGTGCCGACCCGACGGGTCTGGCACCGTTCTTACTTGGGAGAAGTCTTACGATCGATCTCCGGCCTCCTACCAACCGCACGAAGTGCTGACGCAGTGCGGGCAGGTCATCAGCGCGCAGGGTTGGTGTGTCATGCTGGAAGCATGCTTTCAGCATGGCTGCGCGCAAGCTAAAGAGAATAGCGGCCGGAAACCGCTAACCAGTGAGTCAAGACTTTGTCCGGCCGGTATCAGAGGTCGCTCGCCTGGAACGTATCGCACGACTTCATATTGCCGGCTTCGAAGCCACGCTTGAACCAGCGAACCCGCTGCGCCGCGGAGCCATGGGTGAAGGCATCCGGCACCACATGTCCCTGCGTGCGCTTCTGGATCATGTCATCGCCGATCTGGCTTGCCGCGTTCAACGCCTCGTCGATGTCGCCCGGCTCCAGCCTCTGCTTGACCTGATCATTGAGGTTGGCCCACACGCCTGCCAGACAGTCAGCCTGTAGCTCCATCATGACCTGGACGCGATTTGCTTCCGATTCGTCCATGCGCTGCTTGGCGGCCTGCACTTTGTCCGAGATGCCAAGCAGGGTCTGGACGTGGTGCCCGACCTCGTGCGCGATGACATAGGCCTGCGCGAAATCGCCAGGCGCGTTGAAGCGCCGCTTGAGCTCGTCATAGAAGGCGAGGTCCAAGTAGACTTTCTTGTCGAGCGGACAATAGAACGGGCCCATCGCTGTCTGCCCGGTGCCGCAGGACGTCCGTGTCCCACCCGTGAACAGCACAAGCTGCGGATCCTCATAGGTGCGCCCGACGCTCTTGAAAACTCGCCCCCACACATCCTCGGTATCGGCCAGCACACGCGAGATGAAAGTCTTCATGGCGTCGTCTGACTTCGGCACCTGGCCCTCGGCGCTCTTCTCGCTGCCTGGCAAGCCCGGGATATCGAGCGGGCCGCGCTGCGCCGTGCGCCGCTCGGTCTGTTCCGTGCTGGGCATCCCCGGCATGCCGGGAATGTTGATGCCGCCACCGCCAAGGAAAACCTCGAGCGGGTTGATGCCAAAGAAGAGCATGATCGCGCCGAGAATGAGCATGGTCGTAAGACTCATTCCGCCGGGACCGCCAATCGGGATACGGACGCCGCGTCCCCCCCGCCCCATCGGGAACGGGAACCCACCACCGCCCTCGCCGCGGCGATCTTCTACGTTGCTGCTCTGGCGATCGTTATCATCATAGCGCATGGGTTATGTCCTGTCCTCGAAGCGAGCGCGCGCGGCCTTTATCCCGACAACCGCACATACTGCATAGCGCATTGACCTAGACAAGCCTTCCCGCGATGAGCTGAGGCATGCAGGACGTCCCGGACGCCTCTTCTATTGCTGTAAAATCGCGCCAATGCTAAACCGCAAAGGTTCGATCCGCGCTCAGTCAGCAAGCCAATGTTGGGGTCCTTTATGGTGCGTCCTCTCCCGCCCTTCCGCATGCGTCCGCTGCGCAAGCCCGTCAGAGCCAAAATTACGCCAATCGAGCGGTTCGTCGAAGAGATTGTGACGATGAAGCCAGCCCGCCGCTCCATGAGAACGATGCGCTTGGCTCCCGCAGGCTCGTTGAGGGTGCTGGTTCGCCAGGCCGAGATCAGCGCCTGAGCCAACCTGAACCTGACAAGTGCTTTGATCCAGTCTTCCTGAACCTGAGCGAGTTCTAAAGGCTCGCCGTCATGCCGCCATCGACCACCAGCTCGGCGCCTGTGCAGTAGACGGAATCCGTGCTCGCAAAAAACAGCGCGGCGCGCGCAATGTCCTCCGGAGTGCCCAAGCGACGCATCGGCGTCTGATCGACGAGCGCCTTGTTGATCAGCGGATTTTTCAAGATGCGCTCGGTAAGCGCCGTCTCGATGAAGCCAGGCGCCAGCGAGTTGACGCGGATATTGTATGGCGCGTACTCGACGGCAAGCCCCCGCGTCAGCGCCAGCACGGCCCCCTTGGTGGCGGAATAGCCGGTGAGCTGGCGCATGCCCCGCTGCCCCATGATCGAGGCTATATTGATCAGCGAGCCGTCGCCGGACGCCTTGAGCAGACCAAAGCCGTCACGGGCGATTCTTATCACGCCATCGAGGTTGACCTCGCGGATCTTCACCCAATCGGCATCCGAAAGGTGGCGGAAATCGCTTCGAACATTGATGCCCGCATTGTTGACGATGATGTCGGCCTTGCCGTACTTGGCTTCGACCGCTCGAAACAGCGCCGACACGTCCTGCCCGCGCGAGACGTCGACTGCCATCGCATGTGCTTTGAAGCCCCGGCCGTCAATCTCTCCTGCAACCGTCTCTGCGCTCGCGCCGTCGACATCCGTCACGTAGACGATAGCGCCTTCCTCGGCAAACAGGTTGGCAATCGCCCGCCCGATACCGGCGCCCGCCCCTGTCACGATCGCAATTCTTTCCGTAAGCCGTCCCATGCTCGTTTCACCTTCGTAGCGGATAGCGCGAGTGCCGAGCCCCGCCGCTGCCTTGTCTCGATTTCTCTTAGTCCTGATTGCTCTGCCGTGTCGCCATGTATCAGCCGGCGGGAGCCACCCATTTTTCGCGCATGGTTACGAGTTCCTCACCCGCGCTCGGATGCAAAGCCATGGTGGCATCGAAATCCGCTTTCGAAGCCCCCATACGAAGCGCGATGGCAGCCATCTGTACGATTTCCGCCGCATCGGGCCCGAGCACGTGACAACCAAGCACGCGATCCGTCTCGCCGCAGACGAGGAGCTTCATCAGCGTCCGCTCGTCGCGCCCAGCAAGCGTATTGCGCATTGGCCGGAACCGCGCCTTGTAGACATCGATCTGCTTATAGGTCTCTCGCGCTTGATGCTCGGGCAAACCGACGGTGCCGATCTCCGGCGACGTAAACACGGCCGTCGGTACCATCGAGTGATCGACCCGAACGGGCCCTTTCCCGAACACGCTATCGGCAAACGCATGCCCCTCGCGGATGGCGACAGGAGTGAGATTGACGCGGTTCGTAACATCGCCAACCGCATAGATGCCGGGAACGCTCGTCTCCGACAATCCATCAACAATGATCTCGCCGAGGCGTCCTGTCCTCACGCCCGCCGTCTCGAGCCCGAGGCCGCCGGTCGCCGGCGACCGCCCGATCGCGAACATGATCTGATCGGCCTCGAGCACGCCACCCGAACCCAAGTGTCCGACCAAGCCACCCGCCGCCTTCTCGATACGAGAAAAGACGTCCGACATCACGAGACGAATGCCGCGGTTCGCGAGCGCCTCCATGAGCCCGTCTCGCAAGTCCTCGTCGAATCCCCGCAGCACTTTCGGTCCACGATAGATGAGCGTCGTCTCGGCGCCGAGCCCGGCGAAGATCGACGCAAACTCGACCGCAATGTAGCCGCCTCCTGCAATCACCACGCGCCGCGGCAACTCTGGGAGATCGAACGCCTCCTTGGAGGTGATCACGTGCTCTCGGCCCGGAAGATCAGGATCGATGTTGGCATTGCCGCCCGTCGCAATGAGGATCGTGCGTGCGGTGAACCGGCGGCCGTCTGCAAGCTGCACAGCACCTGCCCGGTCGAGCTTGGCGTGCCACTTAAGGGTGGTCACGCCGCGGGCTTCGAGGTTGCTCGCATAGGCACGCTCGAGACGCGCGATCTCCTTGTCCTTATTGGCAATGAGCGTCGCCCAATCGAACCGCCTCTCACCCACCGTCCAGCCGAATCCGGCGGCATCCTCGAAATCTCCGCGAAACCGCGATGCATAGACAAGAAGCTTCTTCGGCACGCAACCGCGGATCACGCAGGTGCCGCCAAAGCGATCAGCTTCCGCAATGGCGACCCTGGCACCGTGATCGGCCGCAACGCGAGCCGCCCGCACGCCGCCCGAGCCTCCCCCGATGACGAAGAGATCAAAATCAAACGCTGTCATTCCGTGCTGCCGCTTTCTATCAACGGGGTTAGACGGTCTCGTCGGCCGCCTCGCCATATCGTGCTTCGAGGACCGCTACCCCATCCGGACCGCCGATGATCGCCGCATCCGCAATACCGAGGAAGAGGCCGTTCTCGACCACGCCGGGGATGAACTTCAATGCCTCGTCGAGCGACTCGGGATCCTCGATGCGCCCGAATGCGCAATCGAAGATGTAGTTGCCGCCGTCCGTCACGAACGGCTGTCCATCGAAGCCGAGACGCATCCTGATCTCGCCCCGGCACCCGGAATCGGCTGCCAGCATCTCGATCATATTGCGCGTTGCCGTAACGCCGAAGCGCACCACCTCGACCGGCAACGGAAACGCGCCGAGCATGCCGACGCGCTTTGCCGCATCAGCGATGACGATCATGCGATCGGAGGCTGTCGCCACAATCTTCTCGCGCAGGAGCGCGCCACCGCCGCCCTTGATCAGGCGCAGCTCGCCGTCGAGCTCGTCAGCGCCATCGATGGTGAGATCGAGCAGCGGCGTATCGTCGAGGGTCGTCAGCGGAATGCCGAGACGCTGAGCCTGCACGCGGGTGGCCTCCGAGGTCGGAACGCAGAGCACGTTGAGCCCGCCCTTGACCCTCTTGCCGAGCAAATCGACAAACTTTGCGGCCGTCGAGCCCGTGCCGAGGCCAAGCCGCATCTTGGGCTCAACGTAGGCCAGCGCCCGCTCTGCTGCCGCAATCTTCATACTGTCCGCCGGCATTCCGTCTCCCCTGGCTCTTTGTCTCCTCTCTGCCATCTTAAGGCGGAATGCGCAAACCGGCTTCGCTGATCCAAGCCGAAAGCCCTATGGTGACGCGACCGCTTGTGCCATTGCGCCGTGTGACATTGCGCATTGCGTCTCAGTGGCGCTAGAAGGCGCTCCATGAGCACACCCAGAAGCAATCTCACCCTCGCCTTCGACCTCGACGGCACCCTCGTCGACACCGCCCCAGACCTCGCAGCCGCGACCAATCACGCGCTGGCCGATCTAGGTCTCGCGCCGGTGTCAGCGGCCGTGCTGAGGCCTGCCATCGGCCTTGGCGCGCGTCACATGATCGCGACCGGCCTCGCTGCGACCGGCAAGACGCTTGCCGAGCCAGAAATGAACCGGCTGCACGCCCGCTTCCTCGGGTACTACGAGGCCAATATCGCCGCCGAGAGCCGCCCCTTCGACGGCGCGGTCCGAGCCCTCGAGCGCTTCCGCGAACGAGGCATGCGGCTTGCCGTCTGCACCAACAAGCGCGAAGGCCTTTCACGCCAGTTGCTTGAAGCGCTCGGACTCATGTCGCTGTTTGACGCCCTCGCCGGCCGCGACACCTTCCCAGTCAACAAGCCGCATCCCGGCCACCTGACCGGCGCCATCAAGCTCGCCGGCGGAGAGCCCGCCCGCGCCCTCATGATCGGCGACACCGGCGTCGATATCGCCACCGCCCGCGCCGCCGAGATACCGGTTATCGCCTGCTCCTTCGGCTACTCGGACGTTCCCTTGGCAGACCTTGCCCCCGACCGCCTCGTCCATCACTTCAACGAGATTGAGGCGGCCGTCTCGAGCCTGACATCCTGACACGACCGACCGCCGCGCATCCCCACCCAGTCGTAGTGGAGCCATAATTCCAGTTGAGGAATGCCGATCGCATTTGCAGCAGCGGTCTCGCCATCCGTCAGAAGCTGGCAGGCCAAAAGGGGATGAACGTCACATGCTGAAGCGCTTCGCAGCTTTTACCTTAGTCGTGTCCGGCCTTGGCGGCACAGCTTTTGCCGGCGACGTTCCTGCCACCGCCGACGAGTGCTTCAAGACCAGCATCACGCTTGCCAAGGAAGCCGAAGGCAAGAAGCTCAGCGATGACAAGCTCGCTAAGATCGAGGATCTCCTGACCAAGATCGAGACGCACTGCGAGGCCAAGCAGTTTGCCGAGGCGTCCGCCGTCGGCAAGGATGTCAAGGCGCTGATCTCTGGTCAGTGAGTAAATCGCTAGGCCGAACCGGCTCAGGAGTTTGATTTAATTAATTAAATACGAGAGCGGCACGATAGCCGCTCTCTTGCTTTTTAGCGCCTGATAGCGGGCCCCTACACGGCCGGAACAGACCATTGAATGAACCCCGGTTCCCACCCCCGGTTTGACACGGAGCCGTTCATCACCCATGTTCCCGCCTCGAGTTTGATCCGTTTTTCCGCTCCGGGCCCAACGGCTCGGACTTCCCAGAATGATGCGCGCCAAAGGGAGTTCGACGACATGTTCGACGACCGGGCGCCCGTACGTTCAAAGGCAAGAAAGCACAGATGAACGTCGTCATCGTGGAATCGGCCGCAAAGGCCAAGACCATCAATAAGTACCTGGGAAGCAACTATAAAGTGATCGCTTCCTTCGGTCACGTGCGCGATCTTCCCTCGAAGGACGGCTCCGTTGCGCCGGACCGGGATTTTGAGATGCTGTGGGAGATCGACGGCGGCTCGCAAAAGATCATTCGCGAGATTGCCGAAGCGGTCAAACACGCCGACCGGCTGATTCTCGCCACCGATCCCGATCGCGAGGGCGAGGCCATCTCTTGGCATCTACTCGAGATCCTAACCCAGAAGAAGGTCATCAAGAAGGGCTTGCCGATCGAGCGCGTGGCCTTCAACGCCGTGACGAAGCAGGCGATCCAGGCCGCCCTCGCCGCCCCCCGACAGATCGATGAGCCGCTCGTCGACGCCTATCTTGCTCGCCGCGCCCTGGATTACCTCGTGGGATTCACCCTCTCGCCGGTGCTGTGGCGCAAGCTTCCGGGCGCCAAGTCGGCTGGCCGCGTTCAGTCCGTCGCCCTGCGCCTCATCTGCGACCGCGAAGCCGAGATCGAGGCCTTCCGCACCGATGAATACTGGACGATCGACGCCACGCTTGCGACGGCCAAGGGCGAGGAGTTCCCAGCCCGCCTGCAGGCCATCGACGCCACCGCGCTGAAGAAGCTCGACATCAAGGACGAGGCGGCGGCAGCGGCCATCAAGGCTGCGATCCAAGGCGGCAAATTCCGCGTCACGTCGCTTGAGAAGAAGGCCGTGCGGCGCAATCCCTACGCCCCGTTCGCAACCTCCACCTTGCAGATGGACGCCTCCCGCAAGCTCGGCTTCTCCGCCAAGCAGACGATGCAGGTCGCCCAGCGCCTCTACGAGGGCGTTGACATCGGCGGCGAGACGGTCGGCCTCATCACCTATATGCGAACCGACGGTGTGACCATCGTCCCCGAGGCGATCAACTCGATCCGCGCCCACGTCGCCCGCGACCTTGGCCAGCGCTACGTCGCGCCCTTCGTCCGCGAGTACACCTCGAAAGCAAAGAATGCGCAGGAGGCCCACGAGGCGATCCGACCCACGGACGTCGCCCACACGCCGCAAAGCGTCGCCCGCTACCTCGAGAAGGATCAGGCCCGGCTCTATGAGCTCGTCTGGAAGCGCGCGGTCGCGAGCCAGATGGCTTCGGCAGAGCTCGAGCAAACCTCTGCCGACATCGAGGTCAAGGGCCGCGACGGCAAGACATACAATTTCCGCGCAACCGGCTCGGTCTTGAAGTTCGACGGCTTCCTTAAAGTCTACGAGGAGGGCCGGGATGACCGCGTCCAAACCCTTGAGAAGGGCAAGGATGATCGCGCCGACGACGATGACGCGCGCCGCCTGCCCGAGCTCGGCGAGGGCGAGACAGTTGCTGAGCGTACGATTGAGACCGAGCAGCACTTCACGCAGCCGCCGCCGCGCTATTCCGAAGCGACCCTCGTGAAGCGCATGGAGGAGCTCGGCATCGGCCGCCCGTCGACCTATGCCTCTACGCTCGCCGTGCTGCAGGAGCGCGATTACGTCCGCACCGACAAGAAGCGCCTCGTCCCGGAGGACAAGGGCCGCCTGGTCATCGCCTTCCTGGAGAGCTTCTTCAAGAAATACGTCGAGTTCGACTTCACCGCCGACCTCGAGGAGCGGCTCGATCTCATTTCCGCCGGCGAGCTTGAGTATAAGCAGGTGTTGCGCGACTTTTGGCGCGATTTCACTGCCGCCATCGAGAGCATCAAGGACCTTCGCGTCGGCGACGTTCTGGAAGCCTTGAACGAGATGCTCGGGCCGCATGTGTTCCCGGCGAAGCCCGACGGCTCGGACAGCCGCGCCTGCCCGAAATGTGCAACGGGCCGCCTCTCGCTCAAAATCTCCGGCAAGAACGGCGCCTTCATCGGCTGCGGCAACTATCCCGAATGCAAGTACACGCGCCAGCTATCGGGTGAAAGCGCGGGCGCTGGTGGCGATCGCGAGCTGGGCTTCGACCCGGAGACTGGCCTTCCTGTCGTTGTCAAATCCGGCCGCTTCGGCCTCTACCTGCAGCTCGGCGAAGGCGAGGGCGATGAGAAGCCGAAGCGCTCCTCGATCCCGAAGGGCATCGATGCCGCGACCGTCGACCTCGAGAAAGCGCTGCAGCTTCTGTCGCTCCCGCGCGAGGTCGGCATCCATCCGGAAACCGGCACGCCGATCATGGCTGGCCTCGGCCGTTTCGGCCCCTTCGTGCAGCACGATGGCACATACGCGAACGTTGAAAGCATCGAGGAAGTGTTCACCATCGGCGTCAATCGGGCCGTAACGCTGATCGCCGACAAGAAGGCCGGCAAGGGCGGCGGCCGCTTCGGCCGGGCGGCCGCGAAGGTCGTACTTAAGGACCTCGGCGAGCACCCCGGAGGTGGCAAGATTCAGGTCCTCGATGGCAAGTACGGACCCTACGTGAGCTGGAACAAGGTCAACGCCACAGTGCCGAAGGGCACGGAGCCCGCTTCGCTCACCATCGACGAGGCTGTCCGCCTCCTGTCCGAGCGAATGGCCAAGGCCGGCACCAAGCCCGCAAAGGTAGCGACCAAGAAGGCCGCGCCCAAAGCCAAAGCCGCCAAGGCTGCGGACGACGAAGACGCGCCGAAATCCAAAGCCAAGCCGGCCGCCAAGAACAAGGCTGCTGCGAAGCCCAAGAAATCAACAGCCTCCGCCTAGTGTGATGATTTCGAAGTCCGTTTCGTACTTCTCGGCTGGGTCGAGAGCGGACTTCGAAATCTGAATCACACTAGGTCACCGACTCATTAAACCGCATCCAGATGCGAAGTGCGGCAAGCTTCACTGAGGCGAGGAAGTTGGCGTCGTGCTTGTCGAAGCGGGTCGCGACGGCGCGAAAATGCTTGATGCGGTTGAAG
>JBAZXL010000016.1:0-87732 GCA_041659825.1 Hyphomicrobium sp. | reverse complement strand
ACTTGTGGCAGGTCTCGCAGGGCTGCGTCGTCGCCACGTGCCCCGAAGGCTTGCCAATGGCCGTCGTGCCGTTGTGGCAGGAGGCGCAGTTGCCGGTGATGCCGCTGTGATTGAATGAGGCGCCGGCGAAGGAGACGGTCGACTTGTGGCAGGTCTCGCACGGCTGCGTCGTCGCCACGTGTCCCGAAGGCTTGCCAATCGCTGTCGTGCCGTTGTGGCAGGAGGCGCAGTTTCCAGTGATGCCGCTGTGATTGAAGGAGGCACCAGCGAAGGATATCGTCGACTTATGGCAGGTCTCGCAAGGCTGCGTCGTTGCGATGTGCCCCGATGGCTTACCGATCGCGGTCGTGCCGTTGTGGCAGGAGGCGCAGTTTCCGGTGATGCCATTGTGGGTGAAGGAGGCACCTGCGAAGGATGTCGTCGACTTGTGGCAGGTCTCGCACGGCTGCGTCGTCGCAACGTGCTTCGAAGGCTTGCCAATGGCCGTCGTGCCGTTGTGGCAGGAGGCGCAGTTTCCGGTGATGCCATTGTGGGTGAAGGAGGCGCCAGCGAAGGATGTCGTCGACTTGTGGCACGTCTCGCACGGCTGCGTCGTCGCAACGTGCTTCGAAGGCTTGCCAATGGCCGTCGTGCCGTTGTGGCAGGAGGCGCAGTTGCCGGTGACGCCATTGTGGGTGAAGGAGGCGCCAGCGAAGGATGTCGTCGACTTGTGGCACGTCTCGCAAGGCTGCGTCGTCGCCACGTGCCCCGATGGCTTGCCAATGGCCGTCATGCCGTTGTGGCAGGAGGCGCAGTTGCCGGTGACGCCATTGTGGGTGAAGGAGGCGCCAGCGAAGGATGTCGTCGACTTGTGGCACGTCTCGCACGCCTGCGTCGTCGCCACGTGTCCCGACGGCTTGCCAATGGCCGTCGTGCCGTTGTGGCACGTCGCACACTGACCGCTGATGCCGGAATGATCGAATTTGGCGGCCGAGAACGAGAATGTGCTCTTGTGGCAAGAGTCGCACGGCGCCGTTGTATCGATATGCCCAACGGGCTTTCCTGGGGCGTGACTTCCGTTATGGCAACCCGAGCAGGGCCCGATCGCGCTGTTGTGGTCGTAGCGGATCTGTTGCCATGACGAAATCGTGTGACAGGCTTCGCACGCATTTCCCGTTGCCGCATGAGACGACGACTTGCCGCCGGCTGTCGTGCCATTGTGGCAGGCGGCGCAATCGCGCGGAGTGCCTTTGAAGCGGCCGGCCTGGTGACAGCTTTCGCACTCAACATTGAAGTGTGCACCGAGAAGCGGGTAGCCGGTGTTGAAATGATTGAATGTCGACTGCGGCGCCTGTTGCGCAAACGCGCTCGCAGCCGCGATCGAGACGAGCGCTGCAAGCAGAGCGACAAAAAAGTGGCGACCCGCAAGACGCGTTCGCATTGATCCCCCGTTGCAGCCACCTAGCGTGAGGCATTACTTGCGGCTCTTTCTTGGTGCGCGACCGAGAGCCTTGATGCCCCTTCGATGGGGCACGCACGACAACGCTCTTAAGTGGCGATTAATCCTGATGCAGCTCAGAAAAATGACGATTTAGATCCGCCACTTATGAGCAAAAGCACAGTACCGCCCTTATCGCATTTTTGAGCCAATCTCCGCGCGCGCACCGCTCCGCTATTTGCGCTCTATGCGCTCGGAAAATGATGCCGTCGAATGGCACGAGCCGCACGCTCGGCCGAACGCCCCGCGGTGCGCGTCGTCCGCTGCGTGACAAGAGAAGCACTCCTTCGAAATTTTCAGGTTCTGCGGATGCGACGTCGTATGGCACGCTGCGCAGGCAAGGCCCACATGGCGACCCGTCAATGGAAACGACGTTGCCTGCGCATGGTCGAAGCGCCAGAGCGTCCACCCATTCGGGTTGTGGCACGCAGCGCATTTGGTGCCGAGCAGGCCCTCGTGATGGGTGTCCTTGTGGCAATCCGAGCAGGAGGACGACACACCCTTGTAGTTCTGCGAGAGATGGCAACTTTCACAAGGGACGGCGGCGTGGAGGCCGATCAGCGGAAAGCGCGAGAGGTCGTGATCGAACGCGACTTTCTTCGCCCAGCTCTCTTCGCCGTGGCATTGCTGACAAGCCTGCCCGAGCGAGCCTTTGTGTGGATCTTGCTCTTTATGACAGCCGGAGCATGTTGATGGCACCGGTGCATGCAGGTCGGCGGCATGACATCCGGTGCACACTACTTTTGCGTGGGCACCACGCAGAGGAAACCTGGTCTGCTTATCGTGGTTGAACTTGACCGCACTCCACTTGTCCACCGTGTGGCAATCAGCGCATTTCAAGCCGTTCTTGCCGCTGTGCTTGTCAGCGAGCCGATGACAATCAACGCATTGCGTGCCCACACCCTTCCATTGCTCATTGGTATGGCACGTCGTGCACGGCACGCCTCGATGGGCTCCGTTCAGATGAAATTTCGTCTTCGTATGATCAAAGGACTTGGCTGGGAGCCAAGCCTCTGCAGAGTGGCAGCCCTCGCAGGTCGTGCCAAGCCGCCCCTGATGCGGCTCATCCTTCTTGTGGCAGCCAATACATGCGCTCGTCGCATCCCGCATCGCCTTTCCGCTCGCATGGCACGATGCGCAGGGGACCGCAGCGTGCGGTCCTTTGAGTAGGAAGTCTGTGAGGTCATGCTGAAAAGTCTCGCGATCGAGAAGCATGATATCTGCATCCCGACCCTTGTGATCGGAATGGCAGATGCGGCAGTCTTGCGTTCGGGCGGCGGAGTTGCGGCCATGAAAGCCCGTTTTCTGAGTTCGATCCGCTTGTACCGGCTTGTGACAGGATGCGCACAGGTTCGACTGTGCCTTTTGCGCGAATGAGTCGTGGCAATTGCTGCATTTCTCCTCGAGCTTGGCATGAGCCATTGCGAGTGGGCCAGGCATGACGAGTTTCTCGAAGAGGGTCTGGCCGAAGGCGTGGCCGAACCCCATCGCGAGCACAATCGTAACTGCCAGAAGGGAGGTTGGAAGGCGCATTTTGGCAGTCTTGATCAATAGAGGTGCACAGCGACGACATGCAGGACGGCCGTGATGATGAGCAACAGAAACAGCGGCAGGTGCAGCAAGTGCCAAAGCGAGAGCGCACGCGCATAGACGGCAAACGTGGACGTCTTGACAACGGCGCTGCGCCAGAGCTGCAGATGCTCGCGCACAGCGGCGAGGCGAGCTCTCTTCTCCCGCCACGTCCACCGGCTTGCTCTCGCGTCCGCGGAAAGAACCTCTTTGGCTCGCCTTAAAAGTCTGCGATTGGCCCGTCGTGTTCTCGAGCCGACAGCAATCATCGCCCAGGCGCTCGCCAGCACGCCACATTCCGGATCGGGCAGGAAGCGTTCCAGCGCCGCGACCTCCGACATGAAGCTCTGGTCCGCGCCGATATCGTCACTCAACGCTGCTTTGATGGCAGACAAATCGTTGAGGAGATCATGAGCTTCCGCTCTGCGGCCATACAGCCCCAGGTGAACGCGACCGTGCAGATAACGGCCGATCACACCGCTTGCGACGACGATGAGCATGACGATCGTCGCTACGGTGGCGTTAAGCGAGCCAAGCGAGAAATTGGCGTGAAAGAGAATAAGCGTCGGCCCGATGATTCCAAACAGCATATGGGCTCGAAACCAGACTTTGACGGAGCCAAGGCGTCGAAGCGATTTGAACCGCTTTCGCAACGGATAAAGGAGAAGCATGAGCATAAGCACGGCGCCAGCAATGCCGAGCCAATAGCCAAGGCCATCTTTCGGCGTGATGTGCTGCTCCTCCCTGGCCGACCAGCCGAGGGCGAGAGCCGAGATCGTTATGGCCGCAAACGTGAGGGGAACGAGGCGATCGAGCAGGCGCGTCGTGTAGTGGCGCAAATGCGCGGGCTTTAGCGAAGCCGTCCGCTCGAAGACGGTAGTGGTGGCAACAGGTGTGTGCGCAGGCGAAGTGAGCATGCCGTCCCCTCATCTATAAGACACCGAGCGCCCTGCCGCACGCACTGCTGACATAGGTGACTGCCGACATGCGTAAATGAAGCGCTGGTGATCGAGGGGTATGCGATCCACCATGAATTGGCATCAATCGCATTTGATGCTGGCGTATCTGTGACAATGAGTGGACCAAAAAGGATAAATGGCTGACCTACGTCTGGGTGGAATAAAACCACGGCGGCAACGTTTTCCAAGCTGGGTATGCATCTATCTCATCGCATCCGCCGCGAATGGCTCGCGTCGGCTTATTTGGTATGTCTGCTCGCTCGCCGCATGTGGCGGTATCGCGAGCAAGAAGCGCGGGGAGCTATGGCATGCACGTCATGCAACTGGTTTTGTATCTGGGTGCGACATCGCTATTCACAGCTGCTCTGCTGTGGGCACTCGGCGCCCGAGGGCCGACGCATCGTCGAAGTGCTGATTGGGCGAGCGAAGCAAAGCACGCACTTGATGTGATCGATCGGCGATTGAATGCAGGCGAGTTCAAGAGCGAGGAAGCACTCCTTCAGAGAAACGATCTCATCGATCAGCTCGCAGCACGGCGACCGCCGCTGCGGCCCCATCCGCGCCATGTCATGGGTCTTCTGCTTCTTGGTGTCACAGGCGTCGCTGCGGCAGCAGGCGCAATGGGACCAATGCAAAGCGTGCATGAAGTGCCCCCGACCTCCGCCGGGCTCGGTGAGCCGGTCTCCCTGAGTAAAAGCGAGGACGCCGAAATTCTCGCAAGCTTGCGCGCCTATACGGGTAAAGTGCCTGAGGCAACACAATCGCAAGCGCCACAGCAGCCTGCGTCCCTTCCGGATGTCGAAACCATGATCTCGCGCCTTGCCGAGCGGCTCGAGCGCGACGGCGGAGACGTGCAGGGATGGCGTATGCTCGGCTGGTCCTATGCCAGTACGGGCGCGCTGGAGAAGGCGCAAAGCGCTTACGCCAAGGCACTCTCGCTGTCGCCGGATGCAGCCGAGATAAAGGCCGCTTACGAGGAGGTATCCGCTGCGATCGCGAGGGAGGGCAATTCCGCGACGGCTCCCAACCAGACGGATGCCAAGTAGCGATGCCCGATCTCAATTCGACGGCGAGGTGCGGGTGAGTATACTCGTCGCATATGCGGTGCCGCTGGCGGTGATCTGGATCGCTTATCTGGCAATCGGACGGCGCACGCACGTCCGCAGTAAGGCTGTGCGAGACGCGGCCATCGATGCCGGCGTGTTCGAGCCGGCGTCCCTTCATCCCGACTTCGACGCAGCTCTATGCAGGGGATGCGGGGCGTGCGTGACAGCTTGCCCCGAAGGCAACGTCATCGGCCTGATTGGTGGCCGCGCTGCCCTCGTGGAGCCGTCCCATTGCATTGGGCATGGCGCCTGCCGGGCTGCCTGTCCGTTCGGTGCGATCTCCCTGGTCTTCGGCACCGAGACCCGCGGGATAGACATTCCGCACGTCGAGACGAATTTTGAAACCAATGTTCCTGGCATCTACATTGCTGGCGAGCTCGGCGGGATGGGCCTGATCCGCAATGCCATCGAGCAGGGGCGGCAAGCCGTCGGCGCGATCGCATCGCTCGATGGCATGGGGCAGGGAGATCAGCTTGACCTCGTAATCGTTGGAGCGGGGCCAGCGGGACTTTCGGCAAGCCTTGCTGCGATCGAGGCAGGGCTGCAGACGATTACCGTCGAGCAGGAGACGCTTGGCGGTACGGTCGCCCATTTCCCGCGCGGCAAAATCGTCATGACCGCGCCCGCCGTTTTGCCTCTCGTTGGCGAGGTCAAATTCAGGGAGACGACCAAGGAAGCGCTGCTGAGCTTTTGGCAAGAGGTCGTAAGCGAGCACGAGCCGCGCATTCACTACGAGGAGCGAGTGGAGCGGGTTGACCGCGCGCCCGGAGGCTTTGTGGTTGCGACCACGCGAAACACCTACCGAACGCGCGCCGTCTTGCTCGCCATCGGGCGGCGTGGAACCCCGCGGACGTTGGACGTCCCAGGCGAAGAGCTTCCGAAGGTGGTCTACCGCTTATCCGACCCTTCACAGTACAAGGGACAAGATGTGCTTGTGGTCGGCGGCGGCGACAGCGCCGTTGAAGCAGCAGTTGCCCTGGCGGCCGAGCCGGGCACGCGTGTCGTGCTCTCATATCGCGGCGACGGCTTCTCGCGCGTCAAGCTCAAGAACCGGGACGCGCTAAAGACCGTCGCGGATGTTGGTGCCGTTGACGTGTCTTTGGGGTCGACTGTTCGGCAAATCACGCCGGGGAGCGTGGTCATCGAGCAGGCCGGCCGCCTTGAGGAGTGGCCCAACGATATGGTCATCGTTTGCGCAGGTGGAATTCTGCCAACGGCATTTCTGAAGGCCATTGGCATCAGTGTCGAGACAAAACATGGAACGGCATAGCGCTCTGGCCCGTATCATTGCCCTTGCGATCGCGTTGACCTCGGCTCCGTATGCGCTCTGTGCCGAGGATCTCGACGGCGGCCAGCCTACGGGTCTCAGTCTTGCCGATGCCGCGATCCGCATTGGCAAGTTTGACGCGGCGGCACGTCACCTCGAGCAGGCTGCAAAAGCCGGAAGCGCGGAAGCCCAGTATCGACTGGCGGGGCTCTTGCGCACGGGCCGCGGCGTAGGGCGTGACGATGCCGCCTCGTTTCGATGGATGGATAGGGCAGCCCGCGGCGGCCACGTCGGGGCGCAGACCCAGGTCGGCCTGTATTTCGTACAGGGTCGGGGAACCGCCCAGAATCAAGAAACAGGACGCCAGTGGCTCACGCTGGCCGCGGCTGCCGGATCCGCGCAAGCGCAGAAAGCCCTGGCTGACCTTGACCGAGGCGTATTCGCGGCCAAGTCGCCTGCTCAGAAGGCGGCGGAGCCCACGCAGACGAAGGGTGCCTCACGCCAGCTTGCACCCGGCGTTGCCGCAAACAGTCAAAGAAACGGCTGGTCGGCGATCATGGATGCTGCCTGGCGCGGCCAGAACGATGCCGTGAGCATGCTTCTCGCGGAGAAGGCGGACATCGAAGCGGCAGAGCCTGCATCGGGGACCGCCCTCGTTCTTGCTGCGACTGCCGGACACGCTGACACTGTGGGCTTGTTGCTTGATGCCGGCGCAAATGTTGATGCAGTTACCGCGAACGGCGAAACCGCGCTTATGCGTTCCGCGGGTGCGGGTCACTCCGCTGTTGTTCGCAAGTTGCTGGAGCGCGGGGCACGTGCAGACCTCGCCGACAAGAAGGGAACGACGCCGCTCATGTTCGCGGCATCGGGCTGCAAGGATGAGGTGATCCCTGCGCTGATTGCCGCCACGTCGTTGCCAAATGCCCGCAAGGCTGGCGGTGAGACGGCGCTGTCGGCCGCCGCCCGCGCGTGCCCCGCATCGACGATCAAGCTCTTGCTCTCGCCTGCCTCCAAGAACGCTCTGACGAACGACGGACGAACAGCCCTCTCGCTCGCCGCCGAACTTGGCAATCTGGCAGCGGTCCGCGCGCTGATCGAGGCTGGCGCCGATGTCAACGTCCGGGACAGGGAAGGCGCCAGCGCACTTCATAAGGCAGTCGAGCGAGGCCGCAACGACGTGGCGCGTGCGCTTCTCGCAGCAAAGGCGGATGTTAGTGCGGTATCGGCGTCAGGCAATACGGCGCTGATGCTTGCGGCCCGCGGCTCAGACAGCGAGCCTGTCGCGTCGCTCCTCGCCGCGGGAAGCGACGTCAACGCCCGCAATCGGCTCGGCTACTCGGCGCTAATGCTCGCCTCCGAGTCCGGCAATGCCAAGATCGTGAGTATCCTCCTCAAGTCCGGCGCCGACCGCGGCCTTCGTAACAAGAAGCGCGAGCTTGCCGCCGAGATTGCCGTCGCCTCCGGTTATCCGGAGATAGCGCAGCTGTTGAAATAGCTGGTCCAGGAAGTCGAGCGGTTGTGATCTGAAGCATATTTGATCCGCCAGCTGCCGGATAGCCGCTAGCGAGCCCGTACTGCCCGCGAGAGGCGTCGCGACGAGGTCATTCCGGAGTGTCAGAAGCGGCCGCCGCGCTTAGGATTCGGCACATATTGTCCTCGAGCCATTCCTGGAGCAGCGGCCGGATAAGATCGGCGGCAACCGGCATCAATGGCCCCGCTGGGGCATCCCTCTGGCCGTGCATCGAACGCGCGCTGACGGGGCCGCGATTGGAAGCCTTCGGCTGTTTCCAGATCGAGAAGTCGTTATCGGCTTCGGTTTCTTTCAGCAGTGCATTTGAAAGCATCCGTCGCATGTTGTCGTCCAGCCACTGCCTGAGCAATGGACGAAGCAGCTCAGGTATGCTCCCTTCCCCACCTAAGCCTGGGACATCGAGGTCTGCCGGTGTGTGAAGGCCGCTGTCTCGCGGCATCGGCCGTATGCGCAACTTAGGTTGCGCCCATGTCGTGGAGGTGGGTTGAGTTTCGCGTGCAGGAACTCCTGTCGCCCAGGATTGGGCCTGCCCCATTCGACGAATGTGCTGGTCTTTGAAGTCGAGGACCGGCGACGTGATGCTGCAGGGCAGTCGACCCATGGCAAGCGATTGAGCTTGATCCGCAGGTGACAATATACCCGTCTCTGTATGCGAAGTTGAGAGGTCGGGATTTTGGGCGCTCTGGATCGAGGACAAGATTTGCGCCCAGCCTTTGGAACGGCCATTTTTGTCCTTCACAGCCTGCCTCGCGACGACCAGTCAGCGATATCGGCACGCCACACTCTCCCCACGTCGGATGGGGACTGACGAGAGTAAGGACGCGCTGCCTAAGAACAACGCAATACGCTCTTTGAAATTCCGCTGATGCGTTCACGCTCGAAAAAAAAGAGAGGTGTTTGGATCAATCATTGGCGTCGTACGTTGTCAGAGGTCCGGCAATCTTGCATGGCGTATTGCCAAGTCCGATTGACTGATACCTCCCAATGCCCAGGACCGGAAACATCAACAATGAAAGTACTGGTCTCGTATGCCTCCAAGTTAGGCCACACGCACAAGATCGCCAGTCATGTTGCCAACCTGATCTCGAACGATGGACATCAAGCGGTTCTTCTCGATTGTGCAAGGACGGCTCAGGATACCGATCTGGGTGCCTTCCATGCCGTCGTGGTCTTGTCGGCCGTCTATAAACTCGAGCACCACGAGAAGGTGATTCAATTCATCTTGCGACATGGCGAGGCGCTGAAGCGCCTCCCGACGGCCATGATCTCCATCAGTCTGTCTGTTGCTCTCGATGAAGGCTATGATGATGCGATGGGTTATGCAGAGATATTGGCCTCGACAACCCGGTGGCGGCCATCTCTTACCCTACTGCTAGGGGGTGGAATCTGCATTGATCATAGAGATCAGGTCAACCCGAAGATCATCGAGGGAGTCGTGGCGGCCTCGGCGCCCACCTCGACCCGAATGTACGAGTTCACGGATTGGGAGTTCCTAGAGAGCTTCGTTCGGAGCTTCATGCGGCTCGAGTTCATAGGGTCTCCCGCGCAAAGCCAGTTGATGGCGGCATCGCGTTGACAGGAGGTGCTCGGTTGCAGGAAGAAGTGGTCACGGTGCTTCGCCTTGATCGGCTCGCGAAGACTTACGCCGAGAGATCAGAACCAATTGCCCGCCGGAGCACTGAAAAGATTCGTGGATCGCTCGATTGGGCGACGTTGAATCGCAGAAAGGCCGAGGCAGTCTGAGAGACGCTGAACACGTTGCCGGGAGCCAGCACCACGTTCTCTTCCACGGCAGCGCGGGCGAGGGCGGCGGAATCGTGCCCGTCCGGCAAACGGCACCAGAGATAGAAACCTCCGCGCGGCATGAGCCAGGGCCGGATGCCAACTGCTTCCAACCGGGCGGCCGTGTGGCGTCGGGCCCGCGTAAGGCGCTGACGCAATAGCTCCATATGCTTGCGGTATCCGCCACTTACAAGCACGCTTGCAATCAGCTCAGTCGCGACCGGGCTCGGTCCGCCGAAGCTGGTGGCGACTTGGAGATCTGCCAAGCCATCTATCCAGTCTGCGCGCGCGGCGATGTAGCCGCAGCGGATCGAGGCGGACAGGGTCTTTGAGAAGCTGCCGATCCGAATGACGCGGTTGAGGCCATCGAGCACGGCGAGGCGCGGCGACAGCTCCGGCTCGAAATCGGCGAAGATGTCGTCCTCGACGATCGTGAGGTCGTGAGCGGACGCTGCGCTCAAGAGCCTGTATGCGGTTTGCGGCGAGAGCGTAACCCCGGTCGGGTTATGGAGTGCGGAGTTGGTGATGTAGAGGCGCGGCCGCTCTGTCGCCAGCGCCGATTCGAAAGCGGTTATATCCGGGCCGGCGGGCGTGTAAGGCACGCCCACAATCCGGACCTGATGCGCCCGCAGCAACGCTTGAAAATTGAAATAGCATGGGTCATCGACCAGCGCCGTGTCGCCGGGTCTTAGCAGGAAGCGGCAGACGAGGTCGATCGCCTGCGTACCCGAACCCGTGAGCAGGAGTTGAGCGGGCGGAACCTCGATACCCTCTTCCGCAAACCGTCTGAGCAAGAGCCGCCGCAGTTTCGGCGAGCCGCGCGTGCTGCCGTAATCTGTGAGCACCGGATCCTCAGCCCGTGCGAGCGTCCGAACCGCACGGCGAAGAGCAGTATTCGGCATGAAGCCCGCAGGCAGCCAACCACAGCCAGGCTTCATCGTCGACGGATCGGCATCAAGCGACTGTCGGGAGACCCAGAAGGGATCAACGGCACTGTCACGTGGCGGCCCCGCCTCCGCCAGCATCATCGGCGGCAAACCGGCGCCGGTGACGTAGAACCCGGAGCCGCGCCGGGCGCGGATCAGACCCTCGGCCGCAAGGCGTTCGTAGGCCTCGACGACCGTGGACGGTGCCACGCCCATGGTCGCGGCGAAACTCCGGATCGAGGGCAACCTATCGCCCGAGCTGAGTGCGCGGCTCGCTACTTTCGTGCGGATGGCGGCCATGACTTCGCCAGTGCGTGTCACCTCTCCACTCATTCGCGGTGCCCCTAATTGTATGGATAAGTATATCGATACAGTTCGACATAATTGTATTGAATTGTGGCTGGTGGCGCTAGCCTCGATATTCTAAAAGTCGTCCTCCAATGGCAGCGAGGCGATATGCAACGAACAACAGAAGGATGGGGCAGCGGGCTCCTCGGCGTCATCATATTCAGCGGCTCCTTGCCGGCGACACGGGTCGCTGTCGGCGACTTCTCGCCACTGTTTCTAACTTCGGCGCGCGCGGTGATCGCCGCTCTTCTCGGAGCCGTCTTCCTCATCTTGCTTCGGCAGGCGAGGCCAGCACGAGACAATATTGGCTCCCTTGCTATCGTCGCGCTAGGCGGTGTGGTCGGCTTCCCGCTTCTGACGGCGCTGGCGCTCCAGCACATCACCGCCGCGCATTCGATAGTCTTCATCGGCCTCCTGCCGCTCGCGACGGCGATCTTCGCCGTCCTGCGTGGCGGCGAGAAACCGAGGCCGGCGTTCTGGCTATTCTCGGGTCTCGGCAGTGCGACGGTGGCGGGCTTTGCGCTCTACAACAGCGGCGGCGGATCACTCGTCGGCGACCTGATGATGTTTGCCGCAATTCTGGTCTGCGGCCTTAGCTATGCCGAGGGGGCGACACTTTCACGACGCCTCGGCGGTTGGCAGGTCATCTCGTGGGCTCTGCTTCTATCGCTGCCGATGATGGCGGTTATCGCGCTGATGACGATGCCGAATACCTGGAGCGGTATCGGCGTTCATGCTTGGCTTGGGCTTGCCTATGTTTCAATCTTCAGCATGTTGGTCGGCTTCATCTTCTGGTATCGCGGCCTCGCACTCGGCGGCATAGCGGGCGTCGGACAGCTACAGCTGCTTCAGCCATTTTTCGGCCTGACGTTGGCTGGCCTGCTACTTCACGAGCCAGTCGCCTGGACGATGATCGCAGCAACAGCAATTGTCGTGCTGTGTGTTGCCGGTGCGAAACAAATCGCCTGAACGCTTGAGCGGCGCGGTGCCGCTGATCTTGCTCGCTTGCGTATGAGAATGACCACTACGTCAGCTGATCTTGCCGAATCCCATGTGGTCGGGGACGATCACGCGGTGGCTGCCGCTCGCCGCGGCGATCAAACGGCGGAACGGAGATTGGTGGTCACTGCTCATCATCCGCGACGCCTATGACGGTCTGCGCCGCTTCGGTGAGTTCCAGAAGAACCTCGGGCTGGCCAAGAACATCCTGTCCGCAAGGCTGCGCAATCTTGTCGATCATGAAATCCTGAAGGTCGTGCCAGCTTCCGACGGCAGCGCGTACCAGGAGTACGTTCTGACCAAGAAGGGGCGGGGGCTCTTCCCTCTGCTTGTGGCGCTTAGGCAGTGGGGAGAGGAAAACTTCTTCGCACATGGCGAGCCGCACGTGCGACTAGTCGACCGAAAGCACAAGCGGCCGGTGCGCCGGCTCGAGCTTTGTGCGCAGGACGGGCGTCTGCTCAGGCCACAAGAAGTGCCGGAAAGGCGGCAGCCAGAGCCTCGGAGCAGAGCAGCGCCTGCGGAAGATCGCCGTGATGGTACGCTTTTCGAGACGGGCTTCTCTGGCCCTGTCTTGCGGGCATCGCTCAAATAGAGTGCGTGATGTGGGCCCGCGAATGCCACGCCTTGCGCGAGCATCACCTGGTTATGCAGTTTGGCCAAAGCCCGTCTGATTCATGACGCCGCCGCCATCGCCGGCCGCAGTACCTCCTCGCCCCACTGCCGGAACGTGGTCGGCGTCGTCGTTTCGGGCGTGCGAGGCTCGGCCTCGTAGAAGCCTTGGCCGACCTCGGCAAACATGTCGACAAGGCTTTGGGCGAAGGCCTCGCTCGCGCCATGCTGCATGAGCGACGCCTTGTAACCGGGCCCCGGCACCTCCTGGAAGCGAACCGGTTTGCCCAGCACCTCGGTCATGATGCGCGCCATGTCGTTGAAGGAGAGGTCTCCCGGCCCGTGCACGCCCACTCCGCTCTGGCCGGTCCAGGAGCGATCGCGCAGCAGGCGTACGGCGCTTACGGCAATGTCCCGGGCCGCGCAGGTCGGCTTCCTCACGTCGCCGCCGAGCGGATAGAAGAACACGCCCTGGCGCTTGATGGGTTCGACCTGCCACAGCAGGTTCTCCATGAAACTGCCGCAGCGAAGGGCGCGGAAAGCGACGCCGGTGTCTTCGATCATGGCTTCCATGGCGTGGAGCGCCGAGATCGGCCCAGCGTTACGGGCGCGGCCACGGCCGCCGCTCGAAACGGCGACCACCCGCTTCACACCTTGTGCGCGGATCGCCTCGCAGGCCGGCCGCGCGAAATGCCGGTAGTACTCGCGCACCTCTGTCAGCGTGTTGCTCTGCGGCACGCACCAGAAGAGTGTTTCGGCACCGGCGAATGCTTTCTGCAGCACGCCGATGTTATCCAGAGAGCCCTCCACAACCTCAACCCGGTTGACTGCCTCTGGAATCAATCGCGAAGCGTCGCGAGCGATGACGCGTATAGTCTCGTTCGACTGCAAAAGCCCGGTGAGGACGTTCTGTCCGATGTTGCCTGTTGGCGTGGTGACGACGATCATGGTGCCCTCTGGCATTTGGTTCGAATATAGGTAAACTATACCGTACCGTATATCACGAGTAAACTGTACGGTACCGTTTATTACTATCGAAGGGATCGACGATCATGGGCCGGCGCGGCGACGAGCTCAGCGAGCACATCCTGTTCACGGCGAAAGACGTGTTCCTGGAGCTCGGCTTCGAGCGTGCATCGATGGACGTCATCGCGGAGCGCGCCAAGACATCGAAGCGTACGCTTTACGCCCACTTCGAGAGCAAGGAGAAGCTCTACCTCGCCGTCATCGAGCTGATACGCGGCCTCTATCTCGACAAGCTGCGCTCGCCCGCCGATTACGCAGAGGCCACGAGCGAGGCGCTCGTGCAGTTCTGTGGCCGGTTCATGGAGCTCAGGCTATGGACGACTGCCATCCGCATGTACCGCCTCGCCCTCTCCGAGGCTGAGCGTTTCCCCGAGGGCTCGGCCAGCTTCTACGATGCGATCTTCACGACAGCCAACGAACGGCTCGCGAGCTTCTTGCGCGAGCGGCTGAAGCTGGGGCCGAAGGCTGCCACTGATGCGGCCGACGATCTCATTGGGCGCATCATGCATCCGCGGCTGACCCGCGCCCTGTTCGGCGTAGATAAAGTGCGCCCCGACTTACCCGGCGATGACAAGGTTAGCGCGGACTTCGACTTGAAACCGATCCGCAAAGCCGTCGCCTTGCTGTTGAATAAAAGGTCTTCCTGAAACGACCGAGTGAAGCCTCAGACACTCAAATATTCCATTTTTACCCGGGTATATTGACAATATATTTTATCCTGGTAGTATTATGCCCATGCCGCAGAAACAACCATCTTCCGAGACGCTCAAATGCACTGCCTTCGACAATGCGACCAAGATCGCGTCGGGGTCATACCTTCATGTCGCCTTGGCTGTGAAAGTCCACCTTTCCAGTCACGGCAACGCCTCAGTCCTGATCTTCGACGATGCCACCGGCAAGCAGATGGATTTCGATTTGCGCGGCTCGCGCGACGACATCTCCCTCCGGCTGTCGAAGCAATTTCCCGGCAGCAATGCAGTCCAACTATTGCCTGGCCGTCCCAAGCTCGGCGTCGTCGCCAAAGAGGTCACGCTGTTGCCGCGTCACTGGGACTGGCTCGGCGAGCAGCCCGGCGGCGCGTCGGTGACGTTGCGAAAGTTGGTTGAGGAAGCCCAGCGTACGGCGCTCACCGACAAGGCTCGCCTGCGCAAGTTGCACGAGCGCGCCTATTCCTTCATGTCGGCCATTGCCGGAAACCTTCCGGACTTTGAGGAAGCGTCTCGGGCCCTGTTCGCCAACAACATCGCGGGGCTGAAGCAACTCATCGCCAAGTGGCCCCCGGATATCCGCGAGCACCTCGAGAGGCTCTACACGGATGTGACATCCCTTCCCAACGCAAAGCCGAAGAAATGAAAACCGTCCCTTCCAGCAAACATCTTGAAAGTCGCCTTGCTGCATTTACAGACGAGGTCTGGTCCAGCGGCAGGATCGACCGGTGCGCCGAGTACGTCGCTGCGGCCTATACGATCGACCACGATCCCGGCGATCCTTGGGATGGCAAAACCCTCGACCTCGAAGGCTACATTGACAGGGTCCGGCGTTCGCGCGCACCGTTTCCCGACCAGAAATTTCATATCCGAGAAATGATCTCGGACAAAAACAGGGTGGTAATGACCTGGCTTTGGACGGCGACCCATGCCGGTGATTATCCTGGCTTCCCCGCAACGGGCCAGCCGCTCACCATGTCCGGCGCGACGATGTATTATTTCAATGATGACGAAAAGCTGACCGGCCATTGGCAGATTACCGATCGACTCGGCGTCTACCAGCAGCTTCAGCGCTCAAAGAGCGCCGCCCGTGAAAGCCCGGGTTGAGCAACAGACGATGTCGCGACCGCAGAGACCGTTGTCGGCATGGCGCGTCCGATCATCGGCGTCACGAACACGCGCTTCGCTCGCGCTTTCCACGAGCAAGCAACAGAAGAGTTGTTAGCTCTCTGGCGGCCACGGCCAGGCCTTCAGGGCACCATCGCGCCGCGTCCATTGCACCTTGTCCTCGGCGAACCAGCTCTCGATCGGCGTGATGGTGTCCGGATTGTCGAGCGTTCCTGCTGTCACCCACACGCTCTCCGGGGCCGCATCAGATACCGAGCCTTGACGTAGTGCTTGCCTTTCCGCTCCACTATCATCTAAAGCGATCCTGCTATGAGCGGGCGCAGCGAGCCGGTGCTGTCCAGCCCCACTGGAGCTTCGGCCGCGTGTGCTTCCATCCCGTGATGAGCGCGTTGAACCTGTATTTGGTCTCGAGTTCGTCGGAGCACGCTAAGCAATGAAACCAGGGTCTAGGAGCCCGATAGCGTCCGCGCTCTCCCTCGCTATGGCCGACCATAGTCTGGAATCGCGAACGGCCATCAAAATCGGATTCCTCGCGCCCTTGACCGGAAAGGTCAGGGCCTGGGCGGAGCCAGGGCTCAACGGCTGCGTGATCTGGCGAGATCGGGTCAATGCCGCGGGAGGCATCAAGGTCGGCATGCGGCGCTACATGGTCGAGCTGGTGGCGTTCGATACCCAGTATGACCCTGAGCTGGCCCTGGCTGGGGTCAAGAAGCTCATTAACGACGAAGGCGTCAAGCTCATCATGATGGTTGGCGGCAACGACCTTACGGAGCAGGTTCGGAACGTCGTCAACAAACACCGCATGCTGGTCACGACCCTCCTGCCGAGCGACCTTTCTCCCGACGTGCCCTCGCTCATCGCTCCAAGCGAGGTGCACCCGATCTACAATGTCACGGGCGTCGACTGGCTAAGCAGGAAAGACCCCGATCTCAAGACGGTTGCGATGTGCGCTCAGGATGATCTTCACGGGCTGCCCTCCATCGCGACCTACCGCGCGGCCTTCGAGGTCGCCGGCATCGATCTTGTGAGCGAGCATCTGTTCCCCGTGGATACCACCGACTTCGGCCCGATCGTCGCAAAGCTCCTCGCGACGCACCCAGACATCCTCTGTTGGGATACCGCCTACGAGCCCTTTGTGCATGCGCTTACAAGAGAGGCCTACGAGCAAGGATTCGAAGGCCGTATGCTCTCGTGCACATGCGATAACTATGAGCAGCTCATTCGCTCCACAAGCCCCGAGTTCATGGAGGGCTTCGTCTTCCAATTTCCGGACTTCGACGACCCGAAGCTCGCGGATTCGCAGGTGAACTTCGAAAACGCCAATGAATTCTATAGGGAGTTCTGCGAGCGTTTCCCCCACAACTGGAGCGCCGTCTCCTGGGAGTACGCCTCGACACTCGAACTCTGGCGCATGGCCGTGCAGCGCGCACGCACCTTCGAGCCGTTCTCGGTGCTCGCGATGATGAAGTTCGGCGGAGTAGGCCATCACGCCTTTGGCGAGGCGGTGTGGTGGGGCCGTGAGCTCTTCGGCATCGACAACGCACTCGTCGGCGACTGGCCGGTCGTCATGATCGAGAATGGCCGCGCCCGCATCCAGGAGTATGCGTCTATCATTCGCTGGTGCAACGCCCACAAGGACGTTCTGATCCGGCACATGCGCAATCTCAACCTGATGTGGGATCAGCGCGCCCGGGCGACAAGCGAAGGCGAGGAGCCGGCCGTCAACGGCTCACTTACGGAGAGGCATACATAAGGTCCTCCTGCGTGCTCGACATGTAGAGCCGCATGCACTCGACTGCCGTATCGACGTTTCGCCGCTCGAGCGCAGAATAGAGCGAGCGGAGCCCTTGCAAGGCCTCGCGGATCCGAGCGGGAGTGAGCGTCCGCGTCTTGTTTGCAGACCACTCAGGCTGTCGACGGATCTCATTGACGATCCGATACATGGCGATGAGGAGCGAATTGTGGGTTCCCTCGCAGATCGTCATTAGGAATCGCCGCTCGAGCTCGGCAAACATTTGAGCGTCCGTCACGATGCCATCGAGCTGCCGCATGAGAGCACCGAGCGCCGTGAGGTCGCGAATAGACATGTAGATTGCCGCCAACCTTACGATCTCGGGCTCGATGATCGTGCGGGCGATGTTCATCTCGAATGGGGATACGGTCTCGGCGAGCGCGGAGACATCGGGCCGGGCGAGCGAGGTGTCTTTTGCCCTTCGCTGCTCAGCCTGCCGATACGCGACGAAAGTCCCGCTACCCGCGCGCCGGGCCACAACCCCGAAGTGCTCGAGGAACTCGAGTGCCTGACGGATTGTCGTGCGGGATTCCTTGAACTCCTCCGCGAGCTCCCGCTCGGCGGGAATGCGCGTCCCGAACGAGTACTCACCGGAGCTGATCCGATAAAAAAGCTCTGTGCCGACACGCTTGACACGCGGCGTGACGAGCGGGTGCGATGAAGGATCCCGGTCCCAAGGGGCCGCGCTGTCGTCTGATGCGTCCATGCTCTAGTCCTCGTCAATTCCTGTTGTTTCCACTCCCTCTTGACCCGCGCCGACGAGCCGCGGGTGCAGGATCCCCGTCAGGTGAGCTGCGGCCTCGATCTCGAGTTGGAAGGGCAAGCTGGCATGAGACGCAAGCTCGCTCACCAATTTCCGAACCATGACGGCCTTGGCCCGCAAGCCGGATGCAAGATCATGGAGTCCGGAATGGGTCTCCCCCGCCAGCTCTCTCAGCGTTGACGCCTCGAGAGAGCGAGAGCCCAAGGTATCGACGATGACGCTGAGATCCTGGTCAGCACGGGCTCTTCCGTCGTTGGCCGCTCCCCGCACGGGCCGCAGGTTTGCGGTTGTTATTGCAGCACCAGTTCGAAGCAGTCGCTCATAACGAGCCCTGAGGTGGCCCCGATACGCCTCGTGGTGGCGCTCGGCAAGCCTCAGATGATGTGCTGAGCTGCGTCCGGCGAGCTCGATCTCTTGCGACCCGAGCCGCTCGAGCATCCGGCCCCAGTGACCAGCCGCGCGAGCCAGGGCTGCAGCCGCTTCTTCGCGCTCGCCGAGAAAAAACAAACCTAGCCCGGCATTGTTTTGTGCAGTTGCCCAAAAAGCGCTCATCGGGGACAGGCCTCCAAGAGATTCGAGAGAATTAACCCACTCTTGTGAAGCGCGCGAAAGGTCCCTTTGAGAAAGCGCCTCAAAACCCGCCGCTGTCATTTTCAGCCAGGATGGCATCGCACTCCTTGCGCCAATAAAAACCTCCAACCTATATAGACCATATAATACCAATAACAACCGAAGAGCAAATTATCGTGGGTATTTTGTGTATTTAGGCCAGAGACACGAGGTATCTCACCTCTGGCGTGGTCCAGTCTCTCGACACGATTTAAGCTTCAGTGAAGTTTTTTCACTTGCGTATAAAGGTTTTTGACCTAGATTAAGGGCCCAGCACCAATGCGGTACAGATTGGTCGTGTTTATTATATATTGGTTGTAATTGGTCTAGTTTCAGTCCGAGCCGTGACCATTGGGGAGCGATCACAATGACAGTAAGTGCACTGGAAGCAGCGGCGCCAGGTCAATCGAAGGACCTCATTCGGGCCATCGACTGGCGAGGGGCGTTTTGGGTGGCAAGCGGCGTTCCGGCGCTTGTTCTTTTCTCAATCGGCGGAATTGCCGGAACTGCGGGAAAAGTCGCCTTTCTGGTCTGGACAATCTCGATGATCATGGGATTTATCCAGTCGTTCACCTACGCCGAGATTGCCGGGCTCTTTCCAAATAAATCCGGTGGCGCATCCGTTTATGGTGCTGCCGCCTGGGTGCGCTACTCGAAAATCATCGCGCCCCTCTCTGTGTGGTGCAACTGGTTCGCCTGGTCGCCCGTTCTGTCACTCGGCTGCTCGATTGCGGCAGCTTACATCCTCAACGCATTCGCCCCCATCCCCGGCGCCGATCTTCCGGAGGTGATCGCGTGGCTCAAGGCGCACGCAGGCTCGATCGCAGTAGACTCGCCACGTGTCGTCGAGTGGATTGCGGCGAACGCCGGCAAGACCGCAGATGATGCCATTTCAGCGCTCCTCCTGCAGGATGCCATCGCAGCGACCACGCCGGCCATTCGCAACTGGACGCTTTACTCGCACTCGCTGGGCCCGGTCACATTCTCGCTCAACGCGACGTTCTGGATCGGCGCGGTGCTGATGCTCTGCACATTCGCGGTGCAGCATCGCGGCATCCTCGGGACGGCCAATGTGCAAAAGTTCATCGGCCTCATGGTTATCGTGCCGATGCTCATCGTGGGCATCGTGCCGATCCTGACGGGACAAATCAACTGGTCGAACTACACGCCGATTGTTCCGCTTGCGGCCGCCTATGCTCCGGCATCTGGTACCTGGGACATCGGAGGCTGGACGTTGATCCTTGGCGGCCTCTTCATCGCGGCCTGGTCGACCTACGGCTTCGAGACGGCCATCTGCTACACCAGCGAGTTCAGAGATCCGAAGACCGACACGTTCAAAGCGATCTTCTACTCGGGTCTGCTCTGCCTGCTGCTCTACATCCTCGTTCCCTTCACATTCCAGGGCGTGCTTGGGCTTGAAGGTATGCTGGCGACGCCGATCGTCGATGGCTCGGGTGTGGCTCAAGCCATGGCCTCGATGGTCGGGGGCTCGGGCTTCGTCACGAACATTCTCGTGATGCTTATGATCCTGGCCCTCATCCTCTCGATCATGACGGCGATGGCAGGCTCGTCACGCACGCTGTACCAGGGATCGATCGACGGCTGGCTTCCGCGGTATCTCAGCCACGTCAACGCGCACGGCGCGCCTACGCGGGCCATGTGGACGGATCTCGTGTTCAATATGGGCGTCCTCGCGATCGCGGCGGCCGACGCCACGAGCTTCTTCTTCATCCTCGCGGTCTCGAACGTCGGCTACATCATCTTCAACTTCCTGAACCTCAACGCGGGCTGGATCCATCGCATCGACAATGCGCATGTACATCGTCCGTGGCGTGCGCCCAACATTCTGCTCGCGTTGGGTGCGTTTTTTGCCTTCGTGAATGCGGTGTTCATGGGCGCTGGCGCCAAGGTGTGGAACCCCAACGCACTCTACGCTGGGTTTATCGCAGCAGCGCTCATCATCCCGGTGTTCTGCTATCGCCACTACATCCAGGACAAAGGCATATTCCCCGACCACATGCTCGAGGACCTCAATCTCAAAACGGAGGATCTCAACACGCGGAAGGCCGGCATCCTGCCCTATCTCACGCTCGCTGCCGGCGTCGCTGTGGTCCTGATCTCAGACTTGATCTTCAAGCTGCCCGGCTAACGGGCGCACGCGAGGCGAGCCTCGCGAGTAGAAGCGCGCCAAGGGGGTCTCGCCCCCTGGCGTCAGAGAGGCCGATGTATCGAGGTTACGAATGCGCGCTCCGGGAATTCTAAGCCGACCGGTTTATTCAGGGCTCATCCCTGATCCACACGCGAAACACAATTTGATCCTCGCGGAAGGAGAGGGCGCAGAAGCCGTCCTCGACATGGCGAAAAGCGCGCCGCAGGGCTTCTTCTCAAGAGCGACGATCCTCTTCACCCCTGGTGGATCGCCCGGAAGGGCGCTCGAGGATAAACTGAATGCACTAAAGCCCCAGGCCTTCTGGATGCTGCCCACGACCGCCACAGCGATGTTCCGGCTCAAAGGCGTGCTCACAACCGCAACGATGGGCATGCGCCTCTACGTGACGGGAACAGAGCCCTTCATCGGCGACGCGGTGCAAGCTTCCATGGAGGCCGGCATCGACTTCAGATCCGTCCGCTCCGAGCACCGCGGCTCCGCCAAGCGTCGCGTTCAGTGTGTCCACTGCAAAGGCTTCACGGACGACGTCACGGTTAGCCCCGTCGTTTGCGCGCACTGCGGGTTGAGCCTCTTCGTGCGCGATCATTTCTCGCGGCGGCTCGGAGCATTTCAAGGGGTCTGCATTGACGCGGAGGTGCCGGGCGAGGTGCCTGCTGCAGAGGAGCTTTATAAATGACCGGCGCGGCTGACATTCGCGTGCGGGTCGCCGAGGTCGAGGCCGTGACCCCGACCATCAGGCGGCTCAGGCTCGTAGCATCGAGCGGCGAGCCCCTGCCGGAGTTCTCGGGCGGAGCCCATACGGTGCTCTCGATGAGCGACGGAGTGCGCCTCATCCGCAACCCCTACTCGCTTATGGGCTCCCCCTTCGAGCCCGCATCCTACGAGATCAGCGTCCTGCGGGTGCCGCAGTCACGCGGTGGCTCGAGCTTTGTGCACGACCAGCTCCACGTCGGCTCCGAGATAGCAATCTCACCGCCCGTAAACCTCTTTCCGTTAGATCGGCGCGGCCGCAAGCACATCCTGCTTGCAGGCGGCATCGGCATCACGCCGTTCATGGCGATGACCGCTGAGCTCGAGCGAGAAGGCGGTCACTTCGAGCTGCACTATGGCATGCGCTCTCGCGACCACGGCGCCTACTGGGGCGACCTCGCCAAGAGGCACGGCCATCGCCTGCACACCTATTTCGACAACGAGAAACAGACGATTCCGCTCACGCGTCTCCTCGACGGTCAGCCGCTCGGCACGCACATCTACGTCTGCGGGCCAGGCCCCATGATCGACTGGGTTCTCGAGCAGGCTCGCCTTGCCGGATGGCCAGAGGAGAACGTCCATTGCGAGCGCTTCTCGGCTCCGCCGACCGGCAGGCCTTTTACCGTCGATCTCGCGAGATCGAGGCGCACCATCAAGGTCGGAGCATCGGAGAGCGTGCTCGAGGCGATCGAGGCGGCTGGCATCGACGCTCGCTGTCTCTGCCGCGGTGGCGCTTGCGGAGAATGCGAGACGCGCGTTCTCGAAGCCGACGGCGCTATCCAGCATAACGACCACGTCCTGTCCGAAGCCGACAAGGCCTCCGGCAAAAAAATAATGATCTGCGTCTCGCGCTTCGAGGGCGCGAGGCTCGTCCTCGACCTCTGAACTTGCTGAGCCGGGAGTGTGAGCACATGGGCCTGATGTTTAAGAACGAGACCTACCGGGACGATTACTCCTTCTTCAATAGCCCTGAGGCGATCCGGCGCTTTCCGTTCCCGTTCCACGAGGACAAGTACATGTATGCGGTCAATATCGAGCCGCATGCACCGGGTCCCACGGGGTCGGTTTACGAGCACCCGATCGACATTGACGAGCACTACGTCTCCGACATGGCCGACCGCGCAATCACTCTGAAAGAGGATCCGCTGCGCTGCCAGTCGCTGCCGCATATGCTGACCGCCGAGTGGGACCTCGTCGACCTGCTCATGACCTCGATGGCAACGAGCTATCCCGAGCACTTCTCGCTCACCCGCGATGGCGACAAGTGGCACTGGATCAACAAGCCGCTCGGCATCGATCAGAAGTTCATCTTCGGCGACCTGGCAACGCTGCCCTACCGGCCGATGGAGTACATCGCGCGCCAATGCCAGGGCGACTTCTGCCTCCTCGACCAGCGCGACGGCGACCTCTGGATGGACGCCGGCATCGTGACATCGCAGGCCGATTGGTCGCTCGATTTCGACGTCGGCATGAGCTTCAAGGAATGGCACGCACCGGTGCCGCTTGCTCACGAGATCGGCGTCTTCGACCGCGCCTTGAAGTTCCTGCTCAACCTCCAGCTAGGCAAGCCCGTTCGCCGTCTTAACTGGACCATGACCATCAACCCGCGTCTCGATACGTCACCGGAGACCTATCACATCTGGGGACCCGACCGCGCGACGGTGACGCCTGAGAACGTCGGCGACAAGGTGCATCTCCGCGTCGAGCTGCAGGGCCTCTGGCGGCTGCCGCGCTCGAACGCCATCGTGTTCTCGATCCGCGGCTACCTCATCAAAATGCGTGAGGTGGTGACCGTGCCCAAGTGGGGACGTCGCCTGCCTCGCGTCTTGCGGACGCTGCCTGATGCGATCGCCAACTACAAGGGGCTGACGCGCTACCGCGATGCCACCATCGAGTGGCTTGCCAAGTACGACGACGGTCAGCCGACCTCGCCGGGCACCTGGCCCGAATGACACGTAATCCAGAATTCACCGTCCGGTAACAATCTGAGAGAGAGGACGATCATGTCGCAAAGAATTGCCATTGTTGGCGGAGGACCGAGCGGTCTCGCAGCCCTGCGTGCCTTCGAGAGTGCGCGTCGCAAGGGTGCCAGCATCCCCGAGATCGTCTGCTACGAGAAGCAAAGCGATTGCGGCGGCCTCTGGAACTACACATGGCGCACAGGGCTCGATGAGTTCGGCGAACCTGTCCACGGCAGCATGTACCGCTATCTATGGTCGAACGGCCCTAAGGAATGCCTCGAGTTCGCCGACTATTCCTTCGAGGAGCATTTCGGCAGGCCGATCCCGTCCTTCCCGCCGCGCGCGGTTTTGCACGACTACATCAAGGGCCGCATCGAGAAGAGCGGCGTGCGAGACTACATCAAGCTCAATCACGCCGTGAAGTGGGTCTCCTACTCAGAGGGGACGAAGAGGTTCACGGTAACGGTGAAGGACCTCAAGTCCGACGCGGTGACCTCCTCCGAGTTCGACTATGTGATCGTTGCCTCGGGCCACTTCTCGACGCCGAACGTCCCCTACTTTGCAGGGCTCGACAAGTTCCCGGGCCGGGCGATGCACGCCCACGACTTTCGCTCCGCCGACGAGTTCGCCGGCAAGAACGTGCTCCTCATCGGCTCGAGCTACTCGTCGGAAGACATCGGCATCCAGTGCTACAAATACGGGGCCAAGTCGATCACCTTCAGCTGGCGCACCAAGCCCATGGGCTTTAACTGGCCCGAGGGCTTCAAGGAGGTGCCGCTCCTCGAGCGTGTTGTCGGCAAGACCGCCCACTTCAAGGACGGCTCGTCGGGCGAGGTCGACGCGATCGTGCTCTGCACGGGCTATCTGCACCACTTCCCGTTTCTCGATGATCTGCTGCGGCTCAAGACGCGCAACCGTCTCTATCCGCCGCAGATCTACAAGGGCCTCTTCTGGTGGGGCAATCCAAAGCTCATCTACATCGGCATGCAGGACCAGTTCTACACGTTCAACATGTTCGACGCTCAGGCCTGGTACGCTCGCGACGTCATCATGGGGCGCATCGAACTTCCGGGCTTCCAGGAGATGGCTGCCGACATCAACAAGTGGGTGTCGATGGAAGAGAAGCTCGCGGATGCGAGCCAGATGATCGACTTCCAGACCGAGTATGTGCGCGAGCTGATCCAGGCAACCGACTATCCGCACCTGGACGTCGATATGGTGGCCAAGATGTTCAAGGACTGGGAGCATCATAAGGGAGATGGCATCCTGACCTATCGCGACAAGTCTCACCGTTCGACTCTCACAGGCACGCTCGCGCCACCGCATCATACGCCGTGGGTGCAGGCGCTCGACGACAGCCTCGAGGCCTTCCTCGCGCCGGCGCCAGCCTCCGCCAAGGTCGCCTAGACCAAGAGAAAGGCAGCCAACACGAGGGCATCGATGAAGGACTCAGTCGTCACCTCCCCCTCAAGGCCGAAGCTCGTCACGGCGGGCACCCCCGCCCTCGCTCCCGGCGTCGAGCGCTACGTCGTGCAAACGCAGGGCTCGCAGCTCTTCGACCTCGAGGCCGGAGACGTCATAGAGATCGCTCAGCTCGAAGGCCGGCAACCTGTCGAGGTCGTGGCTTTCGATACGGACGGTCAGCCTGCACTCGGTGCCGTCGGCCTCAAGGGCCGCACCAAGCCGAAGTCGCTCGAGACTATTCTAGCCTCGGGACGCGAAGGCGCGGAGCGCGTGCGCTTCGGGCTCTTCCGAAGAGGCCTCGACCTCACGCGCGCCAAGGCAGCGAAGCTCTTCTCGAGGGAAACTCCTGCGGGGGAGGTCGTGGCGCTCACCGCTGAGAGCAAGTCAGTGGTCATCGTCTCGGCGCCAGCCGAGGAGAACCCAGTGTGGGAGGCCTCGATCGCCTCGGACGTGCTGGTATTCATTCGCCGGGCGCGGCCGCTCGCAATAGCGCAGGCGCGCGTTCCAGATCCCTTGGCCGAGCCACGGCTCGACCTCAGGATCAACATCGCGAGCGCCATCAGCTTCGAGGTCTACGAGGGTGAGTACATTCAGATCCTCGACATCGAGGGCCGGCAGTGCTCGGACTTTCTCGCATTTCACCGCCGCGAGCTCGACAAAGGCAAGGTGCTAGGCCTCGACTCGACCACGACGCGCACGATGAACGGCTCTGCCTATCCGAGGCCGGGGCTCTATTCGAAATTCTTCGATCAGGACCGCAACGCGCTGGTTGAGGTCGTGCAGGATACGGTCGGGCGGCACGACACATTCAACCTCGCCTGCACAGCGCGCTACTACGAGGACATGGGCTACTTCGGGCATCTAAGCTGCTCCGAGAATTTCAATGCTGCACTCAAGGACTATGGCGTCGGGCAGTATCGCGGCTGGCCTGCCATCAACTACTTCTTCAACACAAACGTCGGCGCCGGCGACATCATCTGGTCGGACGAACCGTGGTCGCGGCCCGGCGACTACGTGCTGATGCGGGCGCTCACCGATCTCGTCTGCGGCGCGTCCGCTTGCCCCGCGGATATCGATGCATCGAACGGCTGGAAGCTCACGGAGATCCAGGTCCGCGTCTATCCCAAAACTTGCAGCTTCAAACGCGCGATCGGATATCGCATGACCCCAGACAGTCCTATGAAGCTCACAAAGGAGAGCGGCTTCCATGCCCGCACGTCCGCGCTGACACGCCAGTTCGGCGAGTACCGAGGCTTCTGGGTTCCGCACGCATTCGCGAAGTCGGGAGCCATCGAGGAGTATTGGGCCTGCCGCGAGAAGGTCGCGATCATGGATCTCTCGCCGCTCAGGAAGTTAGAGATTGTGGGACCCGATGCCGAGCAGCTCTTGCAGGGCATCGTTCCGCGAGACATCCGCAAGCTTGCAGTCGGACAGATCTACTATACGCCGATCTGCTACGAGCACGGCGGGATGGTCGACGACGGCACGCTCTTCCGCATGGGTGAGAATAATTTCCGCTGGATTGGCGGCGATGACGCGAGCCTGCTCTGGCTCCGCGAGCAGGCCAGGAAGCGTCAGGTAAATGTGCTCTTGAAGACCGCCAGCGACGACATTCATAACGTTGCGGTGCAAGGTCCCAAGTCGCGCGAGACGCTCCGCGAGATACTCTGGACCGCACCCGGCCGGCCGACGCTCGACGAGCTTGGCGTCTTCCGTTTCACGATCGGCCGCTTCGGCGGCTACGACGGCATTCCCGTGCTTGTCTCGCGCACCGGCTACACGGGCGAGCTCGGCTACGAGGTCTTCTGCGCCGCCAAGGACGCGCCCGCCGTTTGGGACGCGATCATGGCAGCGGGTGCGAAGCACGGCATCACGCCATTCGGCTTCGAGGCGCTCGACATGGTGCGCATCGAGGCGGGCCTCGTCTTTGGCGGGCATGATTTCGACAGCACGACCGATCCTTTCGAGGCGGGCATTGCGTTCACCGTTCCCTCCAAGAAAGAGGAGGACTACGTCGGCAAGGCGGCGCTCGCCCGGAGGCGTGCGACGCCTTCGCGAAAGCTCGTCGGCCTCGAGATCGATGGCAACGAGAAGGCTGCTCACGGCGACAAGGTCTACATCGGCCGGGCCGAGGTTGGCATCGTGACGAGCGGCATGCGCTCGCCGCTGCTCAAGAAGACCATCGCGCTCGCTCGCGTCGACGTCGCCCACAGCGAAATCGGGACCTCACTTGCCGTCGGCAAGCTCGACGGACAGCAAAAGCGACTTACCGCAACTGTCGTTCGCTTCCCCTTCTACGATCCGGAGAAGACGCGGGTCCGCGCCTAGCAACACTTTCCAGCAAAGCTAACCAGCACCTCAACCTGGAGTACGTCCATGAGTGTCCCGTTACCCCGTCAGTCGGCATTGAATGACCGCCACCGCGCGCTCGGCTCGGACCTGAGCCAGTCCTGGAACAACATGCCGATCGCACAATTCTATGCGACCGACCCCTATTTGGAGACGACGGCCAAGCGCACGGCCGCGGGACTCATCGAAGTGACCTCGCTCCAGCTCATCAATCTCACCGGGTCGCAGGCGACCGAGTGCCTCAACTATATGCTGACCACCGACATAGCGAAGATGAAGCCGGGATCTTCGCACATCAGCAACATCGTGAACGAGAACGGTGGGCTTATCGACGACGTGCTCCTCTACTGCAACGGCCCGACCGACTATCGCATCTCGCACGGCAGCGGCCAGCTCGAGCCCGTGCTCCTCGAGGTCTCGAAGCGGTTCGACGTGAAGGTCGAGATCGATAACGACACCCACATTCTTTCGCTGCAGGGCCCCGTTGCGCTCGAGGTGCTGGCGCCTCACACGCCGTTCGATCTCAAGACGCTCAAGTACTTCGAGCACACGAAGACGACGCTCTTCGGCAAGCAGGTCTCCCTTGCACGTGGCGGCTATTCCGGCGAGCGCGGCTACGAGGTGTTCTGCACGCGCGCCGACGCCGTCTTCATGTGGGATTCCATCCTGGCCGCGGGCCGTGACAAGGGCGTGATGCACGCGTCCTGGACATGCCTCGACATCGTGCGCGTCGAGGCGGGTCTCCTGTTCTTCCCGTTCGATATGCCCCACAAAGACACGACCCCCTGGGAGGTGAAGGCGGACTGGACCGTCGATCTGTCGAAGCCGGATTTCATCGGCAAGGCCGCGCTCGTCGCCAGCAAGGGCAAGGAGCGGAGCGTCATTACAGGCCTCGAGGTCTGGCACAGCGAGGCCATCGTTCCCGGCGCGAAGGTGATCTCCGGCGGTAAGGAGGTCGGCGTCGTCACGAGCACCGTCTACTCGCAGCATCTCATGAAGTCGCTCGCCATGGCACAGATTGACAAGGCGTTCACCGCGCTCGGCATGCCGCTCGAGATCATCGACCAGGGCAAGACGCTGAAGTCAACGGTCGTACAGATGCCATTCTACGATCCGATGCGGCTCAGAACGCATCCGCTCTCGGAGCGCACGTAGTGCGACTGGACACGCATACTCCCCGAGGCCATCGAGGGGCGCGGCGCAAGCTGCGCCCCTCACCCTTTTGGTCCGGCGCCGGGCCTGCGTTTTTTCATGATGTCCACGTCATACCAACCGCACGAAGTGCTGACGCAGTGCGGGCAGGTCATCAGCGCGCAGGGTTGGTGTGTCATGCTGGAAGCATGCTTCACGGCTGTCCGGTTGAGATTTCCGCTCACCTTTTCAGATCCTGAATAGCAGAGCATATTTTTCAAGTTTAGCGCTAACCTTTCTCGGAAGACGCTGTACCCGCCTCCCCCCTCCGTCATGGCAGGGCTCATGCTGGAAGCGTGCCTTCGACACGACACCCTGCCATCCAGGGCCAAGCCGAGAAACGCTGGAACAAGCAGCCCCTGGATGGCCGCCTGTCGCGGCGGAGCCGCGCTCCGCGCGGACGGGCGGCCATGACGCAGTATTGATGTACTCGGCATTGAACCGGACAGGCGTGAAGCATGCTTTCAGCACGGCTGCGCGCAAGCTAAAGAGAATACCGGTCGGAAGCCGCAGACCAGTGAGCCAAGACTTTGTCCGGCCGGTATCACTCGTGCCGAAGAGGACCTTGGTCACTTGCGATCAGCAGCGCCCCGATCTCCGCGCGCCTTCTCAACGCGCGACATGTGCGTCTCCGCCCACGTCCGCAGCGGATCCAGCACCGAGTTGAGGCTGCGCCCGAGCGGCGTGAGTTGGTACTCGACTGTCACCGGCACGGTCGCGAAGACGCGCCTTGTAACGAAGCCGTCTGCTTCGAGGCTCCGCAGCGTTTGCGTCAGCATCTTTTGCGAAATGCCCTCGATCTGTCGCCGGAGTGCATTGAACCGCTGCGGGCCCGGCTCGAGCAGACCCAGCACCAGCACCGCCCATTTGTCGGCAATCCGATCCAAGAGCTGTCGTGTCGGGCACGCGGCAGCGTAGGGGTTCCAACGCATCTCGTATTCACTCCAGATTACTTTTGGGTACCTATACCACTAAATAGTGCCTTCTTCCCAGAAGTTTCCTAGACGCCTAGATAGGTCGGCGCTGGCACGAATGCCGGCTAGCAGATGAGGATATTGCTCGATGTTCCGTTTCGTAGCCGGCGCGGTCTTGGTTCTCGCGTCGCTCTCGGGGGCGCCGGCATGGTGTATCGCAGCCGATGCTCCGAGCAACCAATCAACACAGGAGAAAAGAATGGCTGACCCAAAGCAGGTGTTTGCAAACCTTGGAGCGAGCGTGTTTGCGAAGAAGGATTTTTCTGAGCTCCCCGAGCTGATGCGTGAGGACTACATCCAGCACAACCCGCTCGTGGCGCAGGGCAGCAAGGGCTTTCGCGACTTCTTCGAGGCTTGGTTCAAAGCCGTGCCGGACTTCAAGTACGAGCTCAAGAAGATTGTCTCAGAGGGGGATCTGGTCTGGGCATACGGAACCTATTCTGGCACTCAAAAGGGCGACTGGCTCGGCATCGCCGCGACCGGCAAGACCTATGCCATTGACGCCGTCGATATCTTGCGAGTGCAGGACGGGAAGCTCGCCGAGCACTGGGATGTTATCGACGTCTATGGGCTGTTCAAGCAACTGGGCGTGGTGAACTGAGTCTAGCCGAGGGCAGCCGGTCACAAGACAACGGCGAGCCGGACGCAGCAGCCGCTATGGCCGTGCCCGTCGTTGCTGCCCACCTTGCGGGCTGGCCAAGACCTGGGGACTATCGCCAATGATTCGAGAAGGTCGCAAATTTCTTTCCGATCTCTCCTTGCTGCACGATCGTCTCCCTCCTTCGAAGGTCTCCTGTCGGGGCTATAGATGCGAGTGAACCACTGATCTGTCTGCGCCCATGCGTGGCGGCTGCGACTCCAGGCAGAAGTCGTCAAAGATCAGTCCGTTCCGGCAAAGGGCGCGATGCTCGAAGAATGACAACGTTCTGCTTGGTCAATCCGGCGGGAATGCCAGAAATGCCTCCGTTTGCTCAGCGCGTGCCGAATGCGCCGCGAGCGCAGGATGCAAGTCCGCGCGAATAAGACCTGGCAACGCATTTTGCGTAAAGCGCCAAGCAACCGCGCTTGTGATGTCGGGTTGCAACGGCCGGTTCTCGAAAAACCAGGGCCGCGCGGCATCCGAAACGATGACGGACAGCCCTTCATCGAACCAGGCAGGCAATGAGGCAAGCCGAGCCTATGGGATTGTAGAGCCCGCAATTGGGCGTTGAGACGAAGACCGCTCGACCGCTTTCGATCTCCGCAGGTCTGAAACCCAACAGCGCGGCGATCGGCGGAGCAGGGAGGCGGCCGTCAACGATCCCTTGCAGGAACTCAAGGCCGCTCAACGAGCCTAAGACATCAGGTGTAACCACGCCGATAGACAATGTTGGGAAGGACTGCTCAGCGGTCACGCCAACCCTCCATGCAGACGTCGATTGCAGTGCCCATCACGACCACCGCCGAAAAATCACGCTGGCGTTGACGCCGCCAAAGCCGAAGCCGTTCGATATGGCGTGCTCCATCGCCATGCGCCGCGCCTCTCCCGCAACGATGTCGACCCCTTCTGCGGCCGCGTCGGGATGTTCCAGATTGAGGGTCGGCGGCGCGACCTGATCGCGCAGGGCCAACACGGTGAAGATCGCTTCGAGGCCTCCCGCTGCGCCGAGCAAATGCCCCGTCGCCGATTTCGTCGCGCTCACGGCGATTTTCCCCTCTCGGCCAAAGACGGCCTTGATGGCTTCGAGCTCGCCGAGGTCGCCAACCGGCGTCGAGGTGGCGTGGGCATTCAAATGCTGCACGTCGTGGGGCGAGAGCTTCGCTTGCCTGAGAGCGATCTGCATAGCGCGGCGGGCGCCTTCGCCGTCCTCAGGTCCAGAGGTCATGTGGTAGGCATCGGCCGTGGTGCCGTACCCGACGATTTCGGCGATCGGGGTGGCACCGCGGGCCAGCGCATGCTCCAGCTCTTCGATCACGAGAATGCCTGCGCCTTCACCCATGACGAAGCCGTCGCGATCCCGGTCATAGGGCCGCGACGCCCGCTCAGGCGTGTCATTGAAATCTGTCGAAAGCGCGCGCGCGGCAGCAAAGCCGCCGAGGCTTACCAGGTCAATGCACGCTTCAGCGCCGCCGCACACGGCAACATCTGCTTCGCCGGAGTGGATTAGGCGCGCGGCATCGCCAATGCCTTGCACGCCCGCGGCACAGGCCGTGACCGGCGTGCCGAGCGGCCCCTTGTAGCCATGCCGGATGGAGACGTGGCCGGCCGCGAGATTGGCCAGGAAGGAGGGCACGGTGAAGGGCGAGAGACGGCGCACGCCGCGCTGATCCGTTGTGCGCACCGCCTCTGCGATGGCTGGAAAGCCGCCGATCCCCGACCCAATGACCGTCGCCGTGCGTTCGAGCGCGTGCGCGTCGGCGGGAGCCCATCGGGCTTGCGCAATCGCCTCGGCCGCTGCAACCAGCGCGAGGAGAATGAAGCGATCCATCTTGCGCTGATCCTTGGGCGCGGCGCCAAGATCGGGATCAAAGCCGCCCTCCCGGCTTTCGTCCTTGCCGGGGACAATTCCGGCAACTCTGGCTGGGAGTGCAGCCGCCCAGTCCGGCAACGCGCGCAGACCCGACCCGCCGGCAAGCAGCCGTCCCCACGCGAGGTTTGCGCCACACCCCAGTGGCGACACCACCCCCAACCCCGTCACTACGACACGACGCATGTTGCCCCCTAGGCTGTGAACTCATTATGGATGGCGCATTGACGCGAGGACTTTGGCGCCGCTGGCAGAAGCGGAGCCGCCGCAAACCTCCATGGTTTGCAAGGCTTTGCATCATGCAGGAAGCATGTCTCCGACATGGACCAGCGGTGCGAAAGGACCGCGCTCCTCGGGGGTGAGCCAAAGCAAGCCAATGGCGTCGTCGTCGTGCTGAAAGCACGCCTCCGGCATGAAACGCTTGCCCGATGATCGGCATCGCGCGTCGTGCTGGAAGCACGCCTTCGGCGTGACGCGCTTTTCCTAGCCCTTGGCTTGCTTTGGCTCATCAATACACCATCCATAATGAGTTCACAGCCTAGCCCCTTTTGCTGATCGATGGCGATGCAGGGCGCAACGCCCTGATTGATGCGAGGCGCTTCCCCATCCCCCGACTCGCGCGCGGGCCAGGTATGAGAATGACGTTCGTCGACGTGATCTGCGCCTTGCTGCCGGCATCCACCATGACGGGATCGACCGGGCGCTCAGTCTTCCGGTCGGCAAGCAGGAGCGCCTTCCCCTCCGGCGCAAGGTGCTTGTTACCCCAGGCGAACATCGCAACGATGACAGGGAAGAAGTCACGGCCCATCTCAGTGAGTACATACTCGTAGCGAGGTGGCTTCTCGCTGTAGAGCCGTCGCTCGAAGATGCCAGCTTCCGTCAGATGCGCGAGCCGCCGTGACAGGATGTTCGGAGCGATGCCGAGGCTCTGCCTGAACTCGTCGAAGCGCGTGAAGCCCTGGAAGGCATCACGCAGGATCAGAATGCTCCACCACTCGCCGACAGTCTCCGCTGTCCGAGCGGCCGGGCATTCGGCGCGATGAGACGTCTTCGGTTGCATAATGATAGTAACTAGCGGAGTCGCTAGCAAAAGGCAACCGACATCGGGTTTCCGATCATTTAGCTGGGCACTGTTCCAGCGTCCGCCGATTTGCGACGAGCGGACCGGGCAGCATCGATCGCATTCTGGAAAGCCCGCTCACCCATGGCGTTGATCAACGGCCTACCAAGCGTGGCGTTGACCGCAATCCGCAGCGCCGCAGCATCCGCATCGGCCAGTGCGTCGAATGAATGGACCCCAATCAACTCCAGGAAGTCCGCAGTGCGTGGGCCGCACAGCGGAACAGCTTCGATCTTTGCTCGCTCGGGCTTGGGGAGTGCCATGCCTTGACTCCATGTAGTATACGCGTATATTAATTCTCGTAGCGGAGGACATCAAGATGAACACTGCGGAGACCCTCGAGCTCGTCACGTTCAAGGCCAACTCTGGCGTCACTGCCGATCAGATGGTCGCGGCCGCCCTGGCCGTTACACCGCTTCTACGCAACTACGACGGCTTCATTAGCCGCTCGTTCGCAGCAGCCGATGGTGGGACGTGGATCGACGCTGTATATTGGCGTGACCGCGCTGCGGCCGAGCATGCGGCAAAGGTGGTCATGCAGGCGCCGGTGGCGCAAGCCTACTTCGCGCTCATTGATCAGGAGAGCATGGTGTTCAAGCATGCCGATATCGCGACACAAAGCAAAGGTGCAGAAGCCGATCTCTGAGCCCACGCCCTACGACAGCTTGCTGTGCTTCAATTTCTACGTGGGCTGGCGGGCGATCCAGGAATTCTATGCGCCGGCCTTTCCGCACGAGCTCAATCCACAACGCATGTACGTCCTCGGCATGTGCCAAGGGGACGGAGCTTCGGTCCGCCAGATTGCTGCGGCCATGCGCATCGATGACGCGGCGGTGTCGAACTTGCTGAACCGCCTGGAGCGCGACGGCCTTGTTCGACGCAGCAGGGACCCTTGTGACGCACGTGGTGTGATCTCGGTCATAACGCCCAAGGGCGAGCGGCTCGTTGCGGCAACCGACCGCCGACTGCAGGCCCTTGACCACGAGCTTGCCCGTTTCGTCTCGAAGGCAGACGCCGCCGCTGTGGCTCGCGCCGTTAAAGGCTTGCTGCGGAGCAAATCTGCGGCGCGGCCGACGGCCCAGATCAACAGGGCGGATCGATAGGTCGTGATGGGAAAAGCGCAGCTAGGCGTCGGCGCAGCGCAGCCGACCTCAGAGCGTTCGCGCTTTTAATGGTGCCGAGCATTTGCGCCGGACCTGTTCGCCCGCCCACGCAGTAGATTCCGGCTCTTGTACAGCGAGGCGTCCACACCGCCGCGCAGCTCGCTCGTAACCTGTTGTAAATCGCTGTTTCTTTGCCTGCCGCGCGTGCCACAACGCGCGTAGTTCTTGGCGCAACGGTTCTCTCACTCAATGAAAGCCTAGGAGGCCCGGCGACTACGCTCAATCCAGCTTCAGACTGTTAGAAACGCTAGCGTTCTCATGACTTAGGACGAACAGGGCTAATGCGTACTCGCCCCACGAGCGTCGCCAGGACCTGCCGACTGCGGTCTCCGATAACTTGGAGATGCGAATTCTAGGCCACGGCATAGGTGCGCGTGGCTCCGCCATTGCGACACCCTAAATACGTAGTTAGTGTCTCGATGCAGCCTCCCGCTGTGCCTTTGGCCAGAGGTTGCTCGGAATCTGGACGCTCCTCGAGAGGTAAAGCGGATGCGGCAACTTGCACTCACAAGAGCCAGTACCCTTGGTCCGATCCTTGAGTACATCGAAAAGGGCGGCGGATCGGTCGAGCGTGTATTTCAAGCCGCAGAGCTGCCACTTCAAATCTGCGATCGTCCGAATGCCCTCTTCCCACTCAGGGATCAGTTCAAGATTCTCGAGCTTGCCGCACGCGAGCTTGGCGATGACGCTCTTCCAGCCAGGCTCGCGACGTCGATCGGCACAGCCGGGCTTGGCGTCTTCGGCGACAAGTTTGTGGCTGCGCGCACGCTCGGGGACGCGATCACCGAGGGCAATGAGATTTACTTCTCAACGCTACAGTCGGCGACGAATATAAAACTCACCATCGAAGGCCGTATGGCGCGCTGGAGCTATGCCGTCGAAGAACATACGGACGCCGGCCGGCAGAAGAATGAGTTGCTGGCGATGGGCTATATGATGGATCTGATACGGCGGTATGCTGGCCCGCAATGGGTTCCAACGCGTGTGGAAGTGCCGGGCTCGCCGCTTCATGGCCGACGTGCCGTTGAGAACATCTTGCGCTGCGACATCTCCTCAGGAAAAGTCGCGTCAACAATCTTTCCCGCTGAACTCCTTGAGATCACCAATCCATCTCCGAAGCTCAGCTCGATCCTGCTCGATACCGAAGTCCCCGCGCCGACTGACTTCCAGGCCTGCCTGCAAGAGCTGGTGCGCTTGGGTCTTTTGACTGGGCGTCCGCAGCGCGCCTGGGTTGCCCGACGGCTCGGCCTTTCCGTGCGAACGATGCAGCGCCGCCTCAACGACGAAGGTATCAGCTTCGCGGGCTTGGCGGCCGCCGTCATCAAGCGGCAAGCAGCCGATTTGCTGCGTCACCGTGACGTGCCCATCTCGGATATCGCATACGAGCTTGGTTATTCCGATCCCGCACACTTCACGCGTGCGTTCAACCGATGGTACGGCCAGTCGCCCCAGGCGTGGCGTAAGACGGAGCGAACCGCCTCACTTGGAAACAGACTGTGAGGCAACTACCTAGTGTTCCGGTTCCGACATTTGCTTCCCTCTGCGGCGCGGTTCGGAGCAAATGTCGGAACCATGAGGAACACTAGCAACTCTATGATTCTAGTGTAGCTTTTGCATCTGACGTTTGGTTTCGAGACCAGCCGCGAGCGGGGACCAAACGTCAGATGCGCTACACTAGCGCCGGCTGCCGCCATTCAAAGTGAGGAAAACTGACGTTCGAGCAGCTTTGGATTGGCGCCCCAAAGCGCACCTGCCTGCCTCGACATGGCATCAGGAAATATCTCCTCGACGTCGCCTTCGACGCCATCCAGCATCGCCCGCGCAACCTCCTGAGGATCCGCCTTTCTCGCCTCCATGCCTCGCGTCATCGGCGTATCCACAGGCCCCGGAAATGCGCCCAACACCCGAATGTTTCGCTTCGCGAGACTAGCTCGCGCGGCCTGCGTCATCGACCATGCAGCGGCCTTCGAGGCGCTGTAAACGCCAATGCTCGGTGAATTCGCGAGAGCCGAGATCGACAAGACATTCAGGATGGTACCGCCGCCATTGCCTTCCAAAACCTCCGCGAATCTGCGCACGACCGTAACAAGCCCAAGGCAGTTGGTCTCGAGGTCGCTCCAGATCTCATCAGTGGAAGCCTGCAGAACTTCTCCCTTTGTCAAAACACCGGCGTTGTTGATGAGCAGCGTCACGTCGCTCGCCAGGTTGGCGACGTCGGACACCGCGCGCTCGCAGGTCACGTCCATGCGTAGCGATGTGACGAGATGGCCGTCAGATTGATCGACAGCGGCCGAGCGCGACGTTGCGTAGACATGCCGGACCTTGCGCTCCACGAGCGCGCGCACGAGAGCTCTCCCAATACCTCCGTTTGCGCCTGTGACCAAAGCGACGGCTCCCTCGATCTTCATCCCTACTCCACATCCATGAATGAAAGCCGCACTGAGCTTACCAGGACTGATCATAGTTCCCTTGCGCGCCAAGCCGCAGATAGGGATCGAGCCGCCACTCCTCCGCGGGAAGGGATTGCTCGATATCGCCAATTTGAGAGCGGTACCCGTCGACGAGACCCAGGATGTCGCCCTCGGGACGTACGTCGATATCCTCGGATGCCTTGAGCGTCTCGGCTATGGCGCGGCTAAAAGCGGTCTCGGCCCATCGAATAACCCACTCTGACCTCGCTCCTGATCGCTTTCGCGCGACCGCATACAGGATGGCCTTGGCCGCGATACCCCCCAAGCAGTAATTGTCCCAATCACGGGCCTGGCGCCCCGAGTGCAACGCGGTGGATTTCGTATCGCCATTTTTCACGTGCTCGCGAAGAGCCGAAAGCCGCTCGAACACGTCCCCTGCCGACAGGTCATGCTGCAAGAGTTGGCCGAGCGGAGCCGGGTTCAGCATGAGCCTCGCCCCAAGGTGATGCAGCAGAGTCTCGGTCGGCCCCTCGAAGATGCGGCCCACGCGCGCGTCACGCATGATCTGGCAGATGATGTTGCTTTCGAGGTAGCCGCGTCCCCCCAGCATCTGGATGGACCGGTCTACTGTTTGCCAGAGGAATTCGGATCCGCAGACCTTGGCAACGATGAAAAGCTCCTCGGGTGCGCTCTGTTTTCGGTCCAAGAGCTCGGCGGTGAAGTCAACCAAGCACGCGAGCGCCTCCACTTCGGCGATGCTGGTGCTGAGCCGCATGCGCGACACTGGATTGCTGATCAGCCGACCGGCGCAGATCCCCGTGCGGCGGTCTGCATAGCGTGTCATGAGCTGCAGACACCTTTTCATTGCCCCGACGCTGAGTGCGCCGAGCGCTAGGCGCGTCATCATCATGGCGTCTTGCGCGGCAAGGAAGCCCTGCCCGACATCTCCGAGCCGATAGGCGTCACTGACCTCAACGTCGTCAAAGCGAACAAGATTTTGCACCATGCCGCGCATGCCCATGGTGAGAAGCTCGGGGCCAATGCTCAGGCCTCGGGCGGTAGAAGGTACAACGTATCCGCACGTCCCGCTCGGCGCGCCGGACTTGTCTACGTAGCGGGCGAAGACGTTGATCAGACCGGCCCAGCCGGCCGACCCGATCCACATCTTCTGCGCGCTGAGCCTTACCTGATCGTCCGCCCCCACTGTTGCGATACCTTCGAGCGCATTCGGATTGGAGCCGGCCGCCGGCTCAGTGAGCGCAAATGCCCCGAGCACGCGTCCCGTCGCGAGCTGGCTCAGCATCTCCGAGCGCGCAGGCTCTTGCCCGGCGCGCATGATGGGACCAATACCGAGGCAGTTATGAACGACGACGAGTGTTCCGAGGCTGAGGTCAAGGGCCGCCAGTTGCGCCAGAACCGCGACGGCTCGCTTGTGCGACAGCTCAAGGCCGCCCACGGCCCGCGGCGCCTGCAGACCCAAGAGGCCCGCATTGCCGAAATCGAGAATGATGTAAGGCGGAATGCAACGGCGCGTATCGATGAGAAGCGAATTGATACGCTTTGCACCATAGTCCCGGAGCCAGTCCAACAGGTCTGCACCTTCGTCACGCTCAAACATTCTGGGCTGTTGCAATGTCATGTCATCTGCTCCAAGACGCTCGTACAGGCACTGTGCGGGAAGCCAGAAAATTCGTAGCGGCGAGCCGTGAGCCCGGGAAATCTAGCGTCGGAGACCTGGGCCACCGCAGGGCCGGCGCCTTCCGAGGGCCGGCGCCTTGAACAGACGGCCACGACATGGCTGCCGAGATCCCGTCGCCAAATAAAGGCGTCCCGGAGTAGGCCCGCGTCCGGAGCGAGCCATCGCATCTCGCTTTCCGTGCAAATGCGCTCGAAGTGCTCGCCGAGCCCTCGTCCCGTCATTTTTGAATACGCTTCCTTCAGAACCCATCGATCGATGAAGGCTTGATAGGCGTCGGCGCATCGCGCGATTGCGCGCTGCTCTGCTGGCGACATGCTTCTCTCGAGTAGAGCCGGAAGCGCTGTGAGCGCGCGACGCGGCTCCACGTCCACGCCGCACGCGCCATGCGCAGAAATCACTAGAGCGCACGCGTTGGCGCAGTGACTGAGGTTGAAGTCGATGGGGGCACCGGCCAGCTTCGGCTTGCCGCGTGCAAGCGTGGTGAAAAACAACGACCGCGGATCCGCTTCGCCCAGCCGTTCAGCAAGACAGAGCCGCTTTAACGCATGCGCGACAATGACCTGCTCAGAAAGCTCCCGGCGCTTCATCGCGCTTGAACGAGCCCGCTCGCCCTCCGAGAGGACCGCGCTCCTCAGAAGCTCGTGCGCCTGAGTCCGCGTTTCTGCAATCCAAACCGCAAGCATTGCCTTTGTCCCGCAAATTCAGCAGAGAGGCGCAGAGAGGCTGGTACGTCTTGCACCTACTTTCGCGCCACCTCGGTCGCTGCCTAGAAGATCCAGAATGAGGCTCGGCGAGGAGATGGGGGCGAAATGACCGCCGGGAATCATGCGAAGGCAAAATTCGGCATGCGTCACGCGTCGCCACTCGAGCAGCACCTCGATGGGTGCCCACTTATCCTCAATTGTTCCGATCACATCGATCGGTATGTTCAACTTTGGCGTCGGCGAAAACTTATAGTCGTAGATGAGCTTGAGATCGGCGCGAAGCACAGGGAGCGCGAATTTCATCAGCGCCTCGCTTTTCAACACTGCTTCCGGGGTCCCCTCCAAGTTCTCAAGATATTTGACGAGGGCAGCGTCCGAGAGATCCGGAAGGCTCGCCAGCGACTGACCGGACCCTGGCGCCGCCCGGCACGAAACAATGAGCCGTTCCGGTCCCGGGAGACGCATGCGTTCGATGGCACGAACAGTTTCGAATGCGACCAACGCGCCCAAGCTGTGTCCGAAGAAGACGACCTCGGTCCGCGGCATCCGGGCGTACGAGAGAGCGAATCCCTCTGCGGCCTCGACAATCGAGCCGATGAGCGGTGCCCGCGGCCGCCGCCCTCGTCCCGGCAGCTCGGCGGCGACGAGCGTGCACCGCGACGCACACTCGGCCCGCCAGGGATAGAACGCCTGAGCGCTGCCACCAGCATAGTGGAAGCATACGAGCGTGCGGGCCGCCGGCAGAGTTGGCTGAGGTGCCAACAGCACAAAACCGGAATCGCTTTCTGGTTTGATCGGGCGTTGCTCGGTCACGGTGCAACGGTCTCCAACTCGTCCTTCAGGACCTCGAGCTCCTTCCTGAGAAAAAGGTCGCGCATCAGTCCGCGCTGTATTTTCCCGCTCGTGGTCTTGCGCAGGCTGTTCGGAGTGATGAAAACGATATCGCTCAGCGGAATGCCGTGCTCTTCGGCAACCGCCTGGCGGATGACGCCTCGGAGTGCTGCGAACTCCTCCGCCGATCGCCGCCGCAAGGACCGATCCACTTCAATGGCCGCAACGATACGCTGGCGTTGCTCGCCATCGTGATAGCCAAAGACGGCAGAGTTCTGATGCTTGATCTCGGCGGCGCATTCGGCGATCGTGTACTCGACATCCTCGGGGTGAATATTGCGGCCCTCGCAGATGAGGACGTCCTTCAGGCGGCCGCAAATATAAAGCTGCAAGTCGCTGCCATGGATGAAGCCGAGGTCGCCGGTGCGAAGAAACGTCTTCCCCGGCTCTCCCGCAATGACGGCCCTGAACGTAGAGTCAGTTGCGGCCGCATTCTGCCAGTAGCCGGCGGCGACAGAACGGCCCCCGAGCCATATCTCGCCCATCGCGTCATGGGCGCACCGTCGCTTCGTATCCGGATCCACAATCGCTATCTCGAACGGATACGCCGGCTCCCCGCAGCCGATCAGCTCCTGCGAGCGCTCCGGCCCCGCCGGCGGCCGGATGTGGCCGCGCGTCAACTCCGTCACATCGACCGTCGTTCGTGCCGGAAGCCTGCGCGTCGGCCCACCCGAGACAACCAGCGTCGCCTCGGCAAGGCCGTAGCAGGGAAGAAATGTCTCTGCCCGGAAGCCGTGCTTGGCATAGGTCTTTGCAAATCTATCGAGCGTCGTTGCGCGCACCACGTCGGCACCATTCGGCGCGACCTGCCAGCACGAAAGGTCGATGCCCTTGAGCTTTTCTTCCGAGTATCGCTCGACGGCGATGTCGTAAATGAAGTTCGGCCCACCCGCCATCGTGGCCCGATACTTGGAGATGGCGTGCAGCCAGATGGACGGCTGGCGCACGACGGTGTTCGGCCCCATGAGCACAGAGTGGTTGCCGAGCACGATCGGCAGGAGCTGGCCCATGATGAGCCCCATGTCGTGATGGTGCGGCTGCCAGAAGACCATGTCGGTGGTGGAATCGAGCTCCCAGGAATCGCGCATGAGGCGGAGGTTGATGCTGAGATTGCGATGCGTGACCATCACGCCCTTGGGATCCGACGTCGAACCGGACGTGTATTGCAGAAACGCAATCGCATCCTGGTCTCTGTCTGCGCCGCAGTCCGCCGTATGGGGAGCGCGGTCCGCGGCAGCAATCTCGTCGATGTTGATCCATTCCAGGTCGGCGGCATCCGTATCAGCAAGACACGCGCGATTGGCCTCGATCACCTTCGCGGTCGTCATCGCGCAGCGTGCACCGCTGTCGGCAATGATCTTGACGCAGCGATCCACGCGCCTTCGCGTCGGCTGGTTGATCGGCACGGCGATGTGGCCGGACATGAAGCAGCCGAGGAATGCAGCGATGAACTCGAGGCCCTGGGGAAAGAACAGCATGACGCGTTCGCCGGCCGGGTAGCGCTGCGAGAGATGGTCCGCGACGCCCCGTGCCCGCCGCCAGAGCTCCATGTAGGACAAGGTATCGGTCTCCTCGCCCTGCTCATTCAGGAACGTGAAGAGCCGCCTGTCCGGATGCATCCACGCACGCAGGGAGAGCGAGCCGTGCACCGGCAGCTCGCCGAGCACGCTTAGGCTTTCGAGGCTTGTGAGCTGCGATTTTTGAAACATGAGGTCCTCGCTTTTCCTGATTGTTCCTGATGGGGAGCCTGTTATCCGACCCGCGCCGCAGCGAGCTTGCCGATCTCGGTCGACAACTGGGCGATGGTCGGAAACTCGAAAACGAGAACTTCCGAAAGTGGCAGCTTGTACTCTTTTTCCAGGATGCCGATGAGCTTGCTGGCCGCTACGGACTCAAGCCCGTAGGAGCCGAGATTGGCGTCGGCGTCGATATCTGTCGAAGGGATGCCGAGCTCGTCAGAGATGAACGCCACGATGCGCTTTTCGATGGATGCTTTCATTGGATCAACTATGCCGCCTCTTGTTGTGGGTGTTGCCGTGCCCTAAAGGGTGGAGATGGTCTGTCAATTGCGCTGCGCTGATGCCAGCGGAGAGCGGCGTCGGCGCGCTGCGGCGCCACTCGGAGAGCGATGCGTCACACGCTATGATGCCGGGAAAGAGAAGCGCCTTGGCTTCGCGACGCAACGTGGTGCGAAAGTCATGAGCGTCGGCACATTCCGAGAGCGTCACCGCAAGGGTCTTAACTCGCGATCGAAAGGGTTCGGACAGCTCGGTCGCCATGACCTCGAATTCATGAGAGCCCGCGCCACCCTGTGCGTAGATCTCCTGCAGCCGTTCCGAGGCTGCGCAGAGCTTCCAATCACTGGCGAAACTCCAAGAGCGTGTGAGAAGCTCCGGGTAGTGCCAGTCTGGCAGTTGCGCAAAATGCGCGCCGTCCGCGAGCAGCGCTGCTTTCACGTTCTCGTCTAGCGTCGCTTCGCGCGTCGCCAGATACATCGAGCCTGCAACGGCGAAATCAAGGTTGCCAAGTAGCCCGCTTGAGGGTGGTGCGCCGCCAAGCCATCCGCTGGCGCCGACAAAGAACGATGGGAGGCTCTTCGATCGGTGGCGGGTATCTCTCCATTCGAGCATTGCGCGCAATAGCGTTATGGGCGCTCCTTGGCGCGATCTCCAGCTTTCAAGATCTATGCAAAGTGCGTCCACCCACGGCGTCTGCTGTGGCGCGGGCAGCGACGTTACGGACCGCGTTGGCAGCGATCCCGAAATAAATGCGAACGCCGCTTCCAGCGTACCAACCCTCGCGATGATGCGATTGCCACGATCTCGGCCGCGCGCGTCGCGGTAGCGCCTCAGCGCCTCGGTCGGCTCTGGGTATCCCCGGACCTCGACGCAGCGCACGTCGTGGCGCAACAGCAGGTCGACGAGCGTGCCGTCCCGGCCAGGTGCCTCCAGGTCCGCGCACAGGCTGACACCGGCACGGTCCCGTAAGTTCTCTTCGGCAAAAAGCTCGCCCAAGGCATCGTCGACCACCTTGAGATCAACGCCGTCCGTGTCGAGAAATGAAAGCACGCCGGAACGCGCGAGCGCCTTCACCAGGCGAACGCCCGCCATACCATTGCCAAGGGAGCCAACGACCAGGGGCCGTGTGCAATGAAAGCTTTCACAGAAGCGGGTCTCGTCGGGAACAGGCCGCAGGCAAGCTGCCGGATTGTTTTTTGGCTCCGGCGCCGGTTCCGGCGACGGAGCAGGGCTCTCCCAGGCGCGCCGGACGCTGGCGATCAAGGGCGTGAGAACCCTCGTGGCACCGACCTCGACAAACTCCGTCACCCCGGCGTCGAGCATCGTCTCGACGCACTGCTTCCAGCGCACGGGTTTGACCATTTGCTCGACGAGCCTGTCGCGAATGCCATGCACCTCGTGCGGCCGGCCATGGACGTTCGCGACCACGGGGATCTTCGGCGCGGCAAATTCATAGGTATTCAAAAAGGTGGAGAACTTCTTGGCCGCCTCGGCCATCTGACTTGTATGGAACGCTCCACTCACCCTGAGTGGCACGGCCCGTAAGGATCTCGCCGCACAGGCAGCGAGTAGCGCTTGCAACTTATCCTTGCGGCCGCCGACGACGACCTGCTCGGGCGAGTTGATGTTGGCAAGCTCCACCCCCGAGATGCCGTCCTCTCGCAATAGGCGCTCAACCTCCTGTTCTTTTGCGCCGACAATCGCGACCAGGCCGCCACCATAGGCCTCGCCCATGAGTGCGCCACGACGCTGCACGATGCGCAAGCCCGCCCCGAAGCCGAAGACCTCGGCAGCTGCGAGAGCCGCATATTCGCCGAGACTATGCCCAGCGACAAAGTCCGGTACGCCGGCCCCGCCTTTGTCAATGAGCCATCGGTACTCGAGCATCGAGACGACGTAGATCGCGGGCTGTGTGATTTCCGTCTTGTCGAGCTTGGCATTGACGTTGTTGAGGCAAATGTCGCGCAGGCTGTAGCCGAGAATGGCCTCTGCTTGCGTGACGAGGTCCGGGTATTGGGCGAACACCTCGCCGCCCATCCCGCGATACTGGCTACCTTGACCTGGGAAGACGATCGCTCTCATTGCACCGTCTCCAGGTTCGATCGATCGACGGCCGTACACTTCGCCGTTTCGGTGGCAGACGCGTCTTGGCGCAGTTCAAGCCCCCGCAAGACGAGCGCAGGGCGGCCGTTGTCGCCAAGCGCAATGGCATCGATGCCATTGCCGGCGGTGCTTCGCGCTATGCGGATTTCGATGGGGCCGCGGCAGACCGCCGGGTCGAGCACCAGGCTCGCGAGGCGATAGGGAACGGGCGAGCCATCTCGCTTGCCGTCGTCGCGCGGCGCATTGACGCTTCCCGCAACAAGTGTGGCGAAGAGCGACGCCCAGAAGCTGCGATCATGCGGCTCGCTCCATAACCGGCTCGTTTTAGGGAGCAGATCGCCGTCGCCAACATTTCCGCCTTCAGCCGAAATCTCCTGCGTGGCTGGTCCGAAGCGGCCCTGAACGAGCACGCACGGCTTTGCATCGCCCACGTAGAGGCACTGGATGATCGCGCCAGTCTCGCTCGAAAGGCGGCACTCGAAAGCGTCTTTGCGGATGTCGATTGGACGCCCAAAATCCAGGCGATTGAGCGCAATCGGATGAGCCGCGCCATTTGCCTCGAGTTGCTCGAGCAGAGCCCCTAGCCCCTCGAACGAGCTTGAAACCGCGATGCGAGGGGAAGCTTCTGCGATGGGGCACTGGCCACCGAGATCACGTACCGCTTCCTGCATTTCCGCCGGCTTGGGCACCAATGCCGGTTCTGCATCAGCTTTGCCTGCCGTGTACCAAATGCGTGTCAGCTCGAATGGATAGGACGGCAGCGGGATTTTTCGCGGACGGGCGGCGTGGTGGAGGGCTTTCCACTCAAGTTTCGCGTGAACACTGGAGACCCAGTAACGGCCCCATTCCTCGAGCTCACGAGCGCTGGGCAGGCCAGCTGGTGCAGCGGGCTCCGTCCGATCGTCGCCGCCCCTTCGCAAACGGGTCGAGCCACGAAGGCATCCGCTGATTTGATCCTGCGGCGAGGACACAAATGTCTCTAGTTTCGCTAGGAGATCGCGCTTGTTTTCGGCGACGATGGCAAGGCGCTCCTCCATGGCATCGCGACCATGCATGAGAGAAAACCCGATCTCCGCGAGTGTCGTGCGCCGTCGCAATGTCGCTGGTATCGCGGTTCGAGTGAGCAGGAGCGAGTTTTGAGCGTTGGCGCGATCGGCGCTGGTTGCAGACGTCTCGAGCACCGCCGCAATGTCCCCGAGCGTCAAGCAATCCCTGACATCGCCCAGTGCAAGACGCCGGCCTGTGCGCTCACCGATGCATCTCAACGCCATGAGCAGCTGCTCAACGCTTATGTTCAATGCAGCGAGAGCGATTTGCCCGCCATCGTTTGCGAGCGCGCCGAGGCCAAATGCCTCGCTCACCGTGCCGAGCAGCTTCCCCGTTCCGGTCGGCGAAATATCGGCGCCATCCGCAAGGTAGTCGATTAGTTGCCAAACCCTGCCGATGAGCGCTGCTTCCGTCCGCGCCGAGAGCGGAATAAGGAATGCGCGCTGACCCTGCTCCAAAGCTCCCGCGTCCTTCCGGCTCGGCTCGCGTGAATGTCCCTCGAGCACGACGTGGGCATTTGATCCGCCAAAACCGAAGGAGCTCACTCCAGCAAGCGGGGCACGAGTGCGCTCCGGTAGAGTGGCCGTGAGCTCTGGAAGATAGAACGGGGTCTGAGTGAGATCGATTTCCGGGTTGAGCCTCTCGAAGTGGAGGTTCTGGGGGATGACGCGATGCTGCATAGCAAGAAGCGCCTTGATGACACCGGCAATTCCGGCCGCCGCCTCCAAGTGGCCGACTTGGCTCTTCACGGCCCCAAGCGCGACACGTTTCTCGGCCGTGCCCTCTCGCCCGCCACGCACCCCGTCGAACGCCTTCGTCAAAGCCTTGATCTCGATCGGATCGCCGAGGCGCGTTCCTGTCCCGTGCGTCTCTATCAGACACGCATCCCACATCGTGCGCCCTGAACGCGCCCACGCCCGCGTGATCACGTCTGCCTGAGCAGCTACGCTCGGCGCCGTGAAGCTGTGGGCCTTGCCTCCATGCCCCTCCGCGCTGCCGCGCACGACGCCGTAGATGAAATCGCCGTCGGCCTCGGCGGCATGCAGCTGCTTCAGGACAACCGTCGCAACGCCCTCTCCGCGCACATAGCCATCCCCGCTAGCATCAAATGGACGGCAACGTCCCTTGCGGCTCAGCATCCCGGCCTTGGCAAAGGCGATGAAGAGCTCGGGTCCGAGCAGAAGGTTCACGCCACCGGCAATCGCAAGATCGCACTCGCCGAAAGCCAACGCCTGACAGGCGCGGTGGATTGCGACCAGGGAGCCGGAGCACGCCGTATCGATGGCTTCACTTGGACCGCGCAGGTCCAACGTGAATGACACTCTGTTGGCAATGGCGGTCGGGACAATGCCCGTGCCGCGGAAGACGTCGAACGGCGCATGATCGCGGCGCATCAGGACGGGATAGTCCGCATGCCCGACGCCAACAAAGACACCAACCGACCTTCCAGCGAGGTCCCTCGGTGCAATTCCGGCGTCCTCGAGTGCGCCCAACGACGTCTGCAAGAAGAGGCGCTGCTGAGGGTCCATCGACTGGGCTTCGCGCGGGAGAATGTTGAAGAACTTGCAGTCGAAGCAGTCCACATGCGGTGAAAATCCGCCCGTTGTTGCGTAGGTCCGCTCCTCGGCGCCATCAGGCTCGCCGAGGATGGCGTCAGCGTCCCATCTTGCTTTCGGCACCTCCGTGATGGGATCGTGGCCCTCGCACAGGTTTTCCCAATACTGGCGAATGTCCTTGGCGCCGGGGAAGCGGCCGTGCATTCCCACGACAGCCACGGGCAGCACTGTGCTAGGCCTTGTGAGCGGTTGCTCCATTTTCATTGTGGTCATTCCACCCACTATTCCGCCGGGCTCAGGACGGTGGGGACCCGGTCTCCGAGGCCACTCGCTACGTCGCCGCCGCACTCGATCGGAATGCCAGACCCTGCGGACTGGGCACGGCGGGCGCCACGCTTCAGCTCCTTGCCGAGCTCGCGAACGTAGGTATCGCCGTGCAGGTAGTAGTTATTGCGCAGCGTGTGCATGAATTCGCGCCCGACGCTTGCCAGCTCCTTGGCGATCTCTTCCTTCTGCTCTCCGAGACCGGGGAGCGCGTAGCGCCCGGCGAAGTAAGCGCTGATGATCTTCGCCTGGCCTTCCATGATGTCGAGGAAGCCCCACCGAATGGCCTGGAACATGCCGACGAAGGCGAGGTTCGGGACCCCGGGCAAAAAGATGCGCTTATAGAGCTCGACCTTGTTGTCTTTGACCTCGAAGAATTCCTTGTCGAAGAACGGCAGTGTTGTTTGATATCCAGTTGAGTAGATGATCGCGTCGACCTCGAGCGATGAACCATCGGCCAGATGCACCGTCGTGCCTTCCGCGCTCTTCACCTCGGGGACAATTTTGATCTTACCGTCGCCGATCCGGTTAGGCAGCGATTCCGAAACCGTGGGAAGGCAGGTCATCATCAGATGATCGGGCTTCGGCATGCCGATCTTCCGGTGATTGCCGATGAGGTGATAGACACCGGTGAAGTATGCGGGATAGAGCACTCCCGGTAGCATCTTCTTGAACCACCAATTGAGCGTGACACCCAAGATCTTGTCGATCCTGAACCCGAACAAGTAGTGCGGCAGAAGGTACACGCCGCGGCGCAAGCTGACGTAAGTCATCTTGGCGTCCTGGCTCACATCGACGGCGATTTGCGCTCCGCTATTGCCGACGCCGACGACCATGACCCGCTTATCGCGATACTCGTGACGATAGCGATAATGTTGCGAATGGATGACCTGACCTTTGAAATCCAGCTTATCGGCGTAGGCAGGAAGGTTCGGCGTGTTGTGGTGTCCGTTTGCGACCACCAGCGCGTCGTAGATGCGGACCTCTCCCGAAGCCAGCTCGACGCGCCACCTTCCGCCGTCCATGCGCCTGGCGCTTTTCACTTCGCGACCGAGATGGAAGCTCGATCGCATGTCGAGATGGTCAATGTAGCTTTCGAGATACGCTTGAACCTGGTGCCATTGCGGATAGTCCGGGTAGCTCGCAGGCATCGGAAAATCGGAGAACTGGTACAAGCCAAAAGGCGTGTTCATATTGAGATGATGCCAGACCGAGGTATGCTGACGCTTCTCGTCGAACGCCCAGATGCCGCCCAGGCGTTCGCGTTTGTCGAAGCAATCGAACGGGATTCCCTCTTTCTTGAGCTGACCCGCCATGGCGATGCCGCCCACGCCGGCGCCGATGATGCAAACCGTGGGCAGGCCCCTGTGCGCTTTCAGCGGCCGCACGTTTGCTCCGGACAAAGCGCGGATAGGTGCATTCTCCATGGCACTGCTCCTTTCGTTCTTGTTGCTGAGCTGGCTTGTGAGGAACGTCGCCGTGCGACGTTCTCCGAGTGAGAGATTGTAGTCGGCACAATCCCGCATAACGCCATCGACACCGGCACTGAGGCGTCGGCGCAGGTTTGCGACAACGGCGTCGATTTCAGAGCGCGTGATCGCGAGGGAGGGCACGAGACGCATGCAGTTGTTGTGCAGCGGGCAGACGACGGCAGCCACGCCGCCCTCGCGGTCTCGGAGCATGGCGCCCCAGAGGTAGTATCCGAAGCCGCGCTGAACGAACGCGCTCTCGCCCTCGAGATTGAGCTCTATGGCAAGCAGCAGCCCCTCGCCGCGCACCTCGCGAAGAAGGGGATACTGGCGCGTGAGATCAACGAGGGCGGCTTTGAAATAGGTGCCAGCCTCCTTGGCCGCGGCAAGCAAGTTCTGCTCGAAAATCGTTTGAAGCGAATGCAAAGCGAGGTGCGCCGCGAGCTGGTACTTGGCTCGATCAAGGAGACTTTGCGTTCTAACCGCATTGCGCCGGCGCGCCCGATCGATGATCCGCGGGTGCGTAAGAACCGCGCCAGCCGGGAATAGAGAATCGCAGAGCGCCGTTCCAATCAGCACAATGTCCGGTGACGGCAGAAGAGCCTCGCTGTGCAGCAGCCCGCCCGTCCAGAGGTTCGTCTGCGTCTCGTCTACGGCAACCAAGTAGCCGCCCTTCTCCCGCAGCTCGACGACAAGCTCCAAGAGCTTTGCTGGCGACGGCCGTACGGCATTGCCTTCGACCTGAATGGTCTCCAAAAGCACGAGCGCAATCTCGCCGCTCGCGAGCTCCTGCCTGAGGCGGGCTTCTGCGTCTTGAGCCTTGGGGTCGATGTGTACGACGTTCGGGTAGATGGGGCGGAACGGCCGCCGGAAGAGATCGAACAGCGGGTCGTAAGCAGTAGCCGCCGAGATCATCGAGAAGCCGGCGCCGCCACTGAAGCAGAGTACCTTGCTACGCCCTGACGCGGCGAGAAGTCCGAGTGCTAGAGCGCTTTCTATGGCGCCTGTCTGGCTCGAAGCAGGAAGTGCCACCTCGAAGCCTGTCTTGGACGCGAGGAAGGCTTCGAGATCCTTCCAATAGTCATGGCCCGCATCGTGCGAGCGGAAGACAGCATCGATCGTGTCCTTGGGATTGAGACCGCGCGGACATGTGCCCACGTTGAGGAGGCAGTCGACGATTTCCCTGGCCTCACCGCCCGCCAAGGAGAATTGCGAGCGCATCCCGTGCGCGTTGAAGAAGCGTCCGTCATATCCGTGCATGCGCGCGACACGGGCGTAGCCGACATTGGCGTAGCGAAGGTGGGCTTCGTGGGCGGCCGCAGGCAGCTCGCGTATGCGGCGGCGTTCCTGCTCGACCTCATCAGTGAGTCGGACGGTCGCTGAGAGATGATCGAGAGCCAGCCGGATAGGAAGACCCATGGCGGCCATGGGCTGGCGCACATAGCCCTCGTTGGGGGTCATCAGCCAGGGATTTGCAACGCTCGCCTTGACTGAGCAGGCACCGAAGGGCGCTTGGAAACCTGTCAACGCCTCGCCGAAGACCACGATATCTGGATGACGCTTGAGCTTGGTGACCAGCCGCGGCTTATGCGCGTCGTGCTTGCTCTCGTGCTCGACAAAAATGCCGAGAGCACTCGAGCCCTCGAGGCGCGCAAAGAGCGCGTCGACGGCTTCGGGCTTTGACCGGCCATTGGCGACAAAGACCAAGGCAACGACGTCTTGTCCCGAAGCGAGACGCCTTTCGGCCTCTTCGACGGTAGCCACCACATGCACGCCGGGAAGCAGCGCCTCTTCTGCTCCAACCGCAAGAGGATCGACATAGTTTTTCCAACGCGTCCCTTCGTCGACGACGACGATGGTTCCTTCGCATTGCGGTGCTTTGTTCCGGGCCTGATGACGCGCAAGCCGTATGGCTGCGTCGAACGCCTCATCGAGCGAGGTCACAAAATAGCTGCGGTAGTCGACTGGCTCAGGCTTTTCAACGTTGCAGATGTGGCTCAGCAACAGAGCGAGCTCCGCCGCAGTATCGGGAAGAATGACGCAGTGGCCTTGATCTCCATTGGTCACATAGGCCTCTGCGGCAGCCAAGGCGGCGCGACTGGCGGGGAGAAAGACGCTTTGATCCTCGATCGCGAGCGTCGTTCCGAGCTCCGCGCCAGCGTTGGCACGAGCTAGGAACTTGAGGACTTCCTCGTTGAAGATCTCGAAGTGCGTGAACGGCAGCAGGTGGCCCGCATCTTTTACTTCGATCAGCGTTGCCCCCGGCACCCGGTCGGCAATCATCTTCGAGTGGCCGGGCGGCGTGTATTGATCGCGCCCGCCTGCGACGACCAGCGTCGGAATGCGTATCTCTGCCAGTCTCTCGCAGAGATCGAAACCTTCAATGACCTTCGTGTACGCCGGCAGCGAGGCCATCGGCCATTTGCGATTGACCTCCATGAAGCTCGAACTCGTCTGCAACTCACGCATGAGCTTCTGAAAGTCCGTCGCGCCTTCTGCAATAGGCGTGGTGACGCCGACGGCAAGCGCGGAGCATCGCTCGGGATGGGCTAGACAGAAGGCCTGCGCGAGAACTCCGCCGAAGGAGCAGCCGATCACCGGAAGCGGTGCCTTCAAGCCGAGCGCATCGAGCAGGTCTCTGACGTCTCCCACCAGTCCGGACAGAGTGAGCCCATCGCGCAGCTCGACCCCGCCGCACCCTGGCATGTGGAACATGACAAGCCGGTACTTGGCCCCAAGCTCCGCCAACTGCGGCCGCCACATGGCGCTGAAGTGCATTAACAGGCCGCCAAGCATCAAGACGGGTGGGCCGTCGCCGTAAATGGCGCATTCGAGTGCGGATTGATCGCCCCTTTTGATGCTGATGATGCGGGCTTGGTCTGCCGTGCGCATCATGATCTCGAGTTCTGCGCGGCTCGGTTGCTTCACCTCTGCCGGAGGAAGCGTGGAGCCGAAAGGCGGCGGCTCCGCTGTCGAGCCGATGCTCCACAGATCTTCGATCGCGAGTAGGCCGGTGCCTGGGTCTGCACTGGCCGGTCGGGCCGGTGCCTCTGCGATGGGCTGGGGCCGCTGCTCGACTAAGGCCGGTCGCGGGGCGACGAGTGTCGCCTGCTCAACTGGCACTACCTTTGGCCGCGTCGCCATACGCGCCTCGAGCGCCTCGCGGTGGTTCTCCACGAGATAGAGGCTGAAGCTTTGCACATCGGGAAATTCGAAGAACACCGTGGGAGGCACGACGATCCCAAACCGTTCCGTGAAGAGCGTGCCGATCTCGGTCGCGGCAATCGAGTCGAGGCCATATTCCAGCAGTGGCGTTGTCGCCTTGAACTCGGAGACCGGCAATTTCAGGACTTTGAGGACAAGCTCCTGCAATTCGCCAGCAACGGCCTGACGGAGATCGGGGGGCGGCGCCTCGGCCGCAATGAGTTGGCGCTTCTTCAGTTGCTCGAGCGCTTCTGCCGCGCTCAGCCGACGTCCCAGTGGAAACTTGCCGCTGTTCTGTGTCACGCTCATCTCCGTCAATGGATTAGGCGTATTGGATGGCTTCGTGGCTCTTCTCCGCGCGCGGTTCTCCCGCCTGCAGTTTTGCCGTGATGAAATTGGCTGCGCGCAGAAACTTCCAGAGATCGACCTCGAATTCGTGCCGGGCAGTTTTCATGAACCGCGCCTCTCCGAGATCGAGGCCGGAATTGCTTTTGGCGATGCGCCGCACCGTGCGCCACTCGTCGCTGTCGCGCTCTTTCGCCAGAATGTAGTTGGTGGCGAAGCGAGCCATGGTGTTGACCAGGTTGCCAATGCCCGACGGCGAGTTCAAATATCCGACGAACAGCAGGTTATCGAAGCGCTCCGGAACCATCCGCAGGAAGTTCGAGGACAGCTCCCGACGCCAGTCGAAGACCGAGGTCGCTAGGAACGGCAGATGCACCTCGTAGCCCGTGGCCCAGATGATGGTGTCCATCTGTTCGGCCGAGCCGTCGGCGAAGGTGACCACGTCGCCGCGCACATCCAGGACGTCGGGTTTGGCGACGATATCTCCATGACCGACGTGATAAAGCACCTGCGAGTTCATGATCGGATGGCAGGCGTGAATGGGATGATCCGGCACTGGCAGCCCGTAGTCGACGCCGTTGAAACCGGCCATTTTGAACGTCCGCTCGACATGGTCCCAATAGGAAGCAGGGTCGGCGAACTTCGGGCTCTCATCCATGAGCCATTCTTGGGTCGGACGGCCGTCGATGAACTTCGGCATGTAATAATAGCCGCGACGCGTTGAGTGAAAGACGGCGGCGGCAGTATGGGCCGCATCGACGGCAATATCGCAACCTGAGTTGCCGCCGCCGACGACGAGAACCCGCTTGCCTCGAAGGTTCGCTGATGACTTGTGGTTTACGGCGTGAAAGCTCTCACAACTCGCTTTGCTCACGAGGCGAGGAAGGATCGGCCTCCCGAGCAGGCCATTGCACACCACCACGAAATCATAGCGCGCATCATCGCCGGCTTCAAAAACGAGCCGCCATCCGCTTCCATCCGGCCGCATCTCCGTGACGACGCTGTCGAAGCGGATTGAGGACCTAAGGTCGCTCGCTTGCGCCAGATCATTGAGATAGGCGTAGAAGCGATCGTGCCGGGGATAGGCGGGGTATTCCTTCGGCATCGGGTAATCGGCAAACTGCGTGTTCCGCTTCGAGCTGATGAGATGCGCCGTCTCATACATCTTTGACGATGGCCCATCGGGCTGCCAGTTTCCTCCCATCCGGCTGGTTGCCTCGATGATCTCGAAGTCAACGCCGGCGCGGCGCAGCGTTCGCGCAACGCCAATGCCGCTCGCACCCGCGCCAATAACTGCCACTCTGAGACCGGACATAAGAATACGCTCCCTATTTCGCCTGCTGGCTCGATATGACCGCTATTCCGCAGCCTCCGCCTCCAACAGCCCTCTCAAGAGGGTCTGTGCAGCCGCGATGTCTAAGACGCCACGTTCAACTTTTTCGAGGATCGCTTCGGGGGTGATTTCGCCGTTGCCGGATGCAGGTGGAGTTGCGGCGATCCTCGGCTCCAAGCGTTTCGCCTTTTGCTCCGGCTCGAGATCCCACAGCCAGTAGCTTTGCCGCTCGAAGACATAGCCGGGGAGCGGCACTTTGCGTCGCTGCAGCACGGCGTCTTCCGCTGGCGGGGACCATCGTCCTTCCACCCACGCGCTCGCCCAATCACGCAGGGCTGCGACGCCGGCCATATCGAGCAAGGGCCCGTCCGCCACCTCTCCTAAGTATGCGCTTGAGCCAACGGTGATACGGGAGATGTCCTCGCCATTGAGGCTTTTGAGCCGGACGAGACAGCTTTTGAGCGCGCTGCGAAGGCCGCGGAAGTCGCGGGCTACAACAGCGCACCTCGCGCGCAGCGGGCGGCGGCCGTGCATGAGTGTCGCTGCGACCTCGGTGGTCGAGTAGCGCAACTTTCCGAGCCAGGTATCGTCTTGATCTTCGCCTTCAAGCAATCTGACGAAGCGATCGAGCGCGGCCGCGAGCTGCTTCCACGTGCGCGCCGAGAATGCGAAAATCTCCTCGTTCGATGCCGCGACCGCAGCCTCGGCCGGCGGCGCATACTCCTCGAGCACCATGTGCGCATTGCTACCGCCTGCGCCGAACGAGCTCAGCGCCGCGAGCCTCGGTTCGCCGTCGGGCACTATCCACTGGGCGAGCTCTGTTTGAACGGCGAATGGCGTGCTCGAAAAATCGATGTTGCCGTTGAGCGTGGCGGAATGAAGTGACGGCGCGATCTGGCCATGCTGCATTTGCAGGAGGATTTTCGTCAGGCCCGCGATGCCCGCGGCAGATTCCAAGTGGCCAATGTTGGACTTGATCGAGCCGATGGCGCACTTGGATCCCGCCGCGAAGGATTTGGACAGAACCTTGGACAATCCGCGGACCTCGATCGGATCGCCAAGGCTTGTGCCGGTGCCGTGCGCTTCGATGTAGCTTAACCTAACTGGATCGATGCCGGCGCGATCGAGCGCGCCGCGAATGACGTCTGCCTGCGCCTCGGCATTTGGCACCGTGTAGCCAGAGCCTCGGCCACCATGACCGATGTCGCTGCCGCGAATAATTGCGTAAATGTGATCTTTGTCGCGAATGGCCAGATCGGCTTTCTTGAGAAGGACGGCACCGACGCCTTCGCCCGGCACGTAGCCGTCTCCGCCTTCGCCAAAGCTGCGGCATTTTCCGTCAGTAGATGCAAAGCCAAGCTCGCAAAGGGTGCGATATTTGTAGTGGTGCAGCGAAAGATTGACGCCGCCTGCGATCGCATAATCACACCCGCCGGATTTGATCAGCTCGGATGCGATATGGATGGCGTAGAGCGACGACGAGCACATGCTGTCGACCGCCAGAGAAGGCCCATCGAGATCCAGGCAGAACGAGACCCGGTTGGCGACCGAAGCATAGGACGAGTTGGTCAACGGGATCTTCGAGCCGGCTGGGTCGGCCGCACCGAAGAATTGATATTCGCCGTACATGACGCCGGCCACGACAGCGACGCGGCGACGGTTGCCAGCGCCCCTCCGCCCTGAGAGCGTTTCGGGTGTGTAACCGGCGTCCTCGACCGCATGCCAAGCCGTTTGCAGAAACAGACGCTCCTGCGGATCCATGCGCTCCGCGTCTCGCGGCGAGATTCCGAAGAACAGCGGATCGAATTTGTCGAAGTCGTCGAGGAATCCGCCCCAGCGGGCGTAGATGCGCTCATCCTGATCCGTGCTGCCAAAGCCGAACTCGGCGTTACGCCAGCGATTTGGAATGGCTGTGATGAGATCCTTACCCGATGCTAGGCAACGCCAGAACTCGTCGAGCGTCTCTGCACCGGGATAGCGACCAGCCAGGCCTATGATAGCAATATCGCCGGCTCGCGGATCGGCGACGGCCGTCACCGGAGGAGCAGCGCGAAGAGCCAGCGCCGGGCTCGGAGCCTCAGCGTCTGCTTGTAACGCAAGTGCGCCATCTGACAACGCCAGCTGATGCGCGGCTTCTGTGTGTTCGTTAGCTATCAACTGTGCCAGGCCGCGCAGACTGCGGGCTTCGAACGCGGCGGTCTTGGATACGCTCGGAAAATGCTTCTCTAAAAGCCCATTGAGCTCCATGACCATTATGGAATCGAGGCCATAGACCTCCATCGGCGCATCCGCATCCATTCGGACGGGATCGTCGCCGGTCACGGTACCGAGGGCATTGGCGAGGAATTTAAGGAGAGACGCCTCAACGCGATCAGGTGCGATCGCCACCTTTTTCGCGGCCATGCTCTCTCGATGCGCAATAGGAGGGGCAATGGTCCGAGACGGCGAGGCCTCGTGCGGCACTGGGCCTACGCCGAGGAAGCGCTCCACAGCATCGAGCTTTCCTTTGACGGGTATGATGACGGGCGCGGCGCCCGCAAGCGACGCAGAGAGGATGCTCTCGCCATCCGCCTCGTGGATCGGATGGATGCCCGCCTCGTGTAGCTGCTGCACAAGGCGAGGCGAGGCTTGCATGCCATCTGCCAACGACCAGTGCGGCCATGCAATGGAAATCGATCGACCCGAGCGCTCGCCTCTGAGAACCATCGTGTTTCTTTGCTCGGCGAACCTGTCGAGCCAGCTATTGGCGAACGCGTAGTGAGATTGGCCGATATTGCCGCGGATACCGGCGAGCGCCGAGCATACGAGGAACCAGCGGATCGGGCTCTTGGCCGTCAGTTGATCTAGCCAATGCGCGCCCAGGATCTTTGCCTGGCACGCGGCCCGCAAATCCCCCACGCCCTGGCGGACAAAGAAGCCGTCCTTGAGAACGCCTGCACAATGCAAGACGCCGCTTGGAGGTCCAAACGTATCGTTCGCCTCGCTAAGCGCTATGCGCATGGCCTCGAAATCGGAGCAATCAACCTGCCAGTACGCGGCGCTTGTGCCGTTCCGCTGCAGGTCCTCGAGAAGCGTCTCGGTCCTTGAATCTTGAACCGAGCGCCCGAGCAGAGCCATGCGCCGGACACCCTTCCGGGACAGCATCAGCGCCAATCGCCTGCTGATTGCGCCATTGGCGCCGGTAATGATGAAGGTATCGTCCGCGCTGAACTCTGGCAGGTCACCCGCGGCGGCGGGCGACGGGGCCAAAACCTCCAAGCGCCGCTCGTAGCTCCGTCCCGCTAGGAGCCTTATCTCGGTGACGCCAGCGCGGGGCATGGACGTCAGCTCGCTGATGACAGCAGATGCGCCATCACCATCGTTGATTTCCAGAACAGTGGCGGAAATGCTGGGCAACTCAAGGTGTACCGAGCGTAAGAGCCCGCCCAAGGCCGCGCCGAGCTCGCCCGCTCCGGCATGGCGACGATCGACGATCATCGTCGCATGGAGTTTGGGTGTGGAGCCCAAGCGACAGAGCGCCCGCAGGATCTCGATGGCTTCTAGCGCGCTGCCTGCCCCGGGGCGGGCACTTCGTGTCAGCTCCCGTACATCTGCCGAGCGGATATTGAAGACGAGATGCTGCGGCGTGCGCCGAGACGCAGCGAGCGTTCTCCAGAGCAAGTCTGCATGGCGGCTTGGATCCCACTCGATGTAGTCGTCGTTGTGGACCTCGAACGTCGTGCCGGTGATCGCGAGCTGAGTAGCGTCGGCAAGCTCCGGGTTTGCCGCCCTGATCCTGTCGAAGAAGTCGGTGTCAACGTCGACTAACAGCGCTGCAGCAGGCTTCTGCTTCTCTCCGGCGGCAGCCACCTCGACCCATTTGGGCCCGAGATAATGGATGCTTGTGTCTAGGTGACGCGATCTCGGCGCCGGGTTCTTCTTGTTCGCGTGCTCCATGTGCCGGAAGCAAAAGTCCTCAATTTCAATGAGAGCACGCCCGTCTGGTGCGAAGACGTAGAAATCGAAAATCTTTTCGTTCTTCGCGTTGGCCGGCTTGCGTCGCGCATAGGCAAAGACTTCGTCGCCCGGGCTCGCCATGATGCTGATGCGCTTCGCTCCGAACGGCACCACCGGCACGTCGAGCTCACCCTTCTGAGCGTCGAGGAGAAAATTGGCGGTGTGAAGCACGCCATCCATCATCGCGGGATCGAGGGGCGTCGCCGGGCCATCTGCGGAGTTGTCGTCGCGAAGCCGTATTTGCGCGAGTACCGCGCCGCCTCCAATCCAGGCGGCCTCCATGCACCGGAAACGCGGCCCATAGACCATGCCCGCCTGTTCGAATCTGCGATAACACTCCTTGACGTCGGCCGCGGCTCTGCACTCTGCTCGCGCTTCCGCAAGAGAGATGCGCGGCGCCTTTTTCTCGTTCGGCAGTGAGAGCAATGCTGCCCTGAAACAGACCTCATCCGGCTGCTTCGCATCCCGAAGCTCGACGACAAGGTCTTCTCCGGCCTTCTTCGCCGAGGCCACGATCTCAACGTGGCTCTCGGCCGTGGCTGCGACAGGCCTGAGCCACGTGGCGTCCCGGAGCTCGATCACGCTATACTGGGGCAAAGCGGAAGACGCGATGGCATGGCATTGGGCGATCGAGGCCGTGGCAGGCAGTAGGGGCCGGCCGCCTATGGAATGCTCCACGAAGAGGGAGCTGCTGGACGGAATACGAATGCGTCGCTCGAATGCAGCGAGCTTGCCTCCGAGAGTATCCGGGCGGCCCGCATCATCATCGGTGACCAGCCAGTGTCGCTCCTTCATGAAGGCATATTTCGGCGCTTCTAGGGGCCGTGGTGGCTCCCCCGGCCAGTAAGCCTGCCAATTGATCAGCGCTCCGTTGACCCATGCTTCCGCAATCGTATGCGCGTCGCGGACACTCTCTGGTGGAGCTTCTGATTGAGTATTGAAGCCAACGTATTGGGCGGCCTCACTCGCCGTGTCAGATTTGAGCGGCCCGTCCTCGGAGTCTGCCGCGATGTACAACCTGACTTGAGCGATGAGATCCACTTTATTCTTGGCCACGAACGCGACCCTGTGCTCGAAGTGCCGGCGGGCGCACTGCAGCGTGTAGGCAAGTCGGGCCAGTGTCTCGCCATCCAGTGTCTCGCCATTCGATGAGGCGTCTAAGCTCTCCAATTGGACGAGGAGGGCCTTCGCGACGGCATCGAGTACGCATCGGCGGCGCGCAGAAACGGGAAAAACTAACGGCACGACGGGGTCGACTGTTCTGGCGCGCTCTTCACCCGGCGCCTCTTCGACGATGACGTGGGCATTGGTGCCACCGGCGCCAAATGAGCTGATGCCAGCTCTGCGCGGTCCCGTATCACGGGTGGCCCACGGCCGTGTATGCAGCGGAACGAAGAAGCCCGTGCTATCCAGGTCGAGAGCGGGATTGAGGGGAACCGCATGCAGCGACGGCACCAGCGTTCTGTGCTGAAGCTGCAGGATCGTCTTGATGACACCCGCGACACCCGCCGCAGATTCGAGGTGTCCGATATTCGATTTTACGGACCCGAGCGCGCAGGGCTCGCGTTCAGCCCCGTTGCCCAGGGCATCCGCCAGCGCGCTGACCTCGATCGGATCGCCGAGCTTGGTTCCAGTGCCATGAGCTTCGACATAGCTGATGCTCTCTGGTGGCACTGCAGCCCGTGCGAGCGCACTCCGAATGAGCGCGGCCTGGGAACGCGCCTTCGGAACGGTATAGCCGTTCGTTCGCCCATTGTGGTTGACTGCGGTGCCGCGCACGACGGCGAGGATGCGATCCTTGTCATGCAAGGCATCTCGCAATCTTTTGAGGACGAGAGCGCCGACACCCTCGCCCGGCGTGAAACCATCCGCGTCCGCGCCGAACGAATGGCAGCGTCCAGTCGGAGAGAGCATCAGCTGCTGGCACAGCTGCACGTACTTGGCGGGATGCAGATAGAGGTTCACGCCCCCGGCAATCGCTGCCCGGCATTCGCCCCGTTCCAAGCTCTCGCAGGCCAAATGAATGGCCACAAGTGATGCGGAGCATGCGGTATCAACGGTTAGGCTCGGCCCCGACAAGTCCAAGCAATATGACACCCGGTTCGCGGCCGACCATGGCATGGACGTGGGAATCTCAGGGTTGCCCTTGCGCCACTGGTCGGGTCCCATGAGCGAATAGGTGTTCGTCGTCAGGCCAAGAAAGACGCCGACATCGTAGCCATTCTCGCCCTTGAGAGACGCAGCGCGTTCGCCGAGAAGTCCTGCGTCCTCCATGGCGTGCCAGGAGACCTCGAGGAACAGCCGCTCCTGCGGATCCATCAGCGCGGCCTCGCGGGGGGCGATGCCAAAGAACTTGGCGTCGAAGCAATCGACGTCAGCTAAGAACGCGCCCCACTTCGAGTAGCTACGGCCGGCATGCCTGCGCCCGTCACTCGGCTCGAAGAAGCCGTCAAGGCTCCATCGGTATGAAGGAATCTCGGCGACGGCATCGTGTCCGTCTTTCAGATTACTCCAGAATTCGGAGAGGCTTGGGGCTCCGGGAAAGCGCCCGTCCATGCCGATGACCGCATATCCCGACGGATCTTCTATGCTGTCTTTCGTCTGACTGGGAGAAGCGGCCAACGGCTCGAGGTCAGGCCATTCGCTATCCGGGCCGACTAGGCCAGTCGGGGGCTTTCCACCAGATGATTTAGCTGGGGACGCCGGGTTCGCCAGCTCCCGGGCTTCGGCGGGAAAGCGTCTCACGAGGTAGGCCACAACCTCTTCTAGATTCCGGCAATCAAAGAGAAACGTACTCGGAAGAGACGGAAAATGCGCTTCCAGCCGGCGGGTGATCGCGACGACTGCAAGCGACTGCAGGCCGATCTCATCAAAGGATGTCTGCGCGGTGAGACTATATCGGGGTAGACCCGTCACGTCGCAAAGTATTTCTAGTATAACCGGCAACATACGCTGAGAAATGACTTCACTCATTGCTGGCCGTCCTTAACTAATATGAGCCAAGATTGTGGCGAGTATTTCCTTTCACGTATCAGTTTTTTGGCGCAATCCGCATGAGCTCGGCGCTTTTGCGTCGACTATACTTATGCGCGATGTTCGAAGTCTTCATTCAATCTAAGGATGCATATTAACCAATAACTAAACCGAAGGGCATGCCATTTCGTGCCAAGCGGAGAGTTTTTTGCATTGCAGCATTTGAGCAAAAGTAAAATGGAACTGGCATCTTTGCTCCCCTGACTGCGTTCCTGGAGGTGGCATCGCGATGCGTCGCAACGGCACTGCATCATGACGTTTGGAGGCAGCTCCATGGCGGCATAGGTCGCGTCTCGCGAACCTGTGATTGGCGACCAGGCTTGCCATGTTTCATTGACCCAAAATGGCAAGCTCCGGATGCAAAAATCGATCACTGTAACGTTCGCAAAGGCGATCGCCCGTTGCCGTGTCTCTCACAGGAATTCGCCCGCGTGAGCAGCGCGGCTTCGACGACCGCAACGTTATCTCTGATCTCCCTCGATGCTCTCGAAGGCGTCGCTCGACAACATTTGCGATGTCGATGAGGAACGGTGGATCGTCGGGGAAATTTGCGGAGTTTTTCTCGGCTCAAAGTAGCGGCTTCCCGGTCCGTGCCGCTGTTGGGGCACAGCACGAAGGTGAATGACATGCCTGCTCAATCCAAAGCGCTCGGCACCAATCGGCTCGGTCTTGCCACGCTTTTTTTCGCTGCACTCCTTCTCCAGGCGTCAATGGCCCAAGCCGCTGACGCCAAGAAGCTCGCGATCCTGCAACTCGAAATCGAGGACATCACCAACGCAAACGGCTCACTGCCCTGGCATCAGGAGTCCCTGCACAGACTTACTGATATTTTAGGCGCGGACCTGGCCAAGGCGGACATCTACAAGATTGTCACCCAAGCTGACGTAGACGCAGCCACCGCCGCATTCAATGCGACCAGCGCCCTCCACAACTGCAACGGTTGCGAGATCGACATCGCCCGCAAGGTCGGCGCCGACCGGGTGATGGTGGCATGGATTTTTAAAATGAGCCTTCTTGTGATGGCGTTGCACGTCGAGATTAGGGACGTCTCGACTGGGGCCACCGTCTATCGAAAGATCTTCGATTTCAAAGGCGACAACGAAGAGTCGTGGCGCCGTGCGAGCAAGTACATGGTCCGCGAGCTTGGTGAGGCGAAACAGTATTAGATTCTGATCGATTGAGGTGGAAGCGCTTGCGCTTCCATCGAGAGCGTGACCGGCGCCGAGGCTAAGCCGCCTTCACAATGCCATCTCCGTGCTTGCTGAGAGAAACAGGAAACTCTTCGAGGAGCCTGCTGAATTTAGCGCCGAAGCGATCGTCCTTCGACGAGACCACGGTCGCCGTCTCGGTCCTGCCGCCGAAGTCTATGGTGACTTGTGTACCCTCGGCCGGGCGCGCATTGGAGGTGAGTGTCGCGCCTTCGAAGCTGATCTCGCTCAGCATCGCCTTTAACGAGCGCCCGCCAATCGTGAGGGTAACCGTCTCCGCCACCGCGTGGCGCGTATGCCTGCGCCTTTCTTTGAGGTCGCTTGAGATCGAGCCTAGGAAGAGATTGATCCCGGCGGTGAACTCAAACATCGCCTCGAAGAGAGACTTTGCGGCCTGCTCGACATTATCGACATCGACACGCGAGCTGCGTACGACCTCCGTCACCTTTTCGGAGTTGGCCCGCGCTCCATTGGTGCTCCTGGCTGCTCGGCTGGCGCTCTCGGCAATTTCCTGCGTTGCGGTCTCTTGCTCGCCCACGGCCGTTGCGATTGCCTCTCCGAGCGTGTTGACATCATCCACCTGCTCCGAGATCGCAGCAATGGAGGCGACAGCGGTTTCCGTCGAGGCGTTGATCTCGGTAACAAGGCGCGCTACTTCCGCCGTGGCCTTCGCCGTCTGATCAGCGAGTGCCTTCACTTCACTAGCCACCACTGCAAACCCTTTGCCTGCTTCGCCCGCGCGGGCGGCCTCGATCGTCGCGTTGAGGCTCAGGAGGTTAGTCTGTGCGGCAATGCCGCCGATGGCGTCTAGGATGCTGCCGATCCGGCTCGTAACCGACGAGAGCGCCTTGATGTCAGCATTGGCATTCTTCGCCATCGCTGAAGCCGAGGCAGTGACCCTGCAGGCGTCGGAGGCTTGTTCGGCGACTCGCTTCGTCGATGCAGAAAGCTGCTCTGCCGCCGCAGCGACGGTCTGCACGCTATGGGCAGCTTCGGACGATGAGGCGAGAACTTCGACCGTCTGCTTCTCCGTGGCGTTCGTCGACTTATCGAGGCCCTTGGCGCAGGCTCGAACGATGTGGGCCTGCCGTTCGAGCACGGCCTTGAGTTCATCGGCCTTGTTCAGGAACTCGAGGGCCATGACTTCTATTTCCTTCTTGCGATCCACCGACTCCTTAAGCCCCTTCTCGACTTCGGCGAGCAGGCGCGCGCGATCCTCGCCATTCTGGCGGAAGACGCTGAGGGCTTGCGCCATTTCGCCAATCTCGTCGGTCCGCCCAAGGTATGGAATTTCGAGATCGTAGCGGCCGCTGGCTAGAGTGTTCATGGTGGCAGTAATGCGTGCCATTGGCGCGACCACACGTCGCTGCAACGCGACCAGTGCGCCGAGCAGCAACACGAGAGCAGCCGTTGCGGTTGCGCCAGCCAAGCCGAGCGTCGTCATATTTGCCGAAGCTGCGATCTTCTCGATATCGCCGTTCATGGAATTTGCAAGCGCGACGACGCGATCGATAGAATCACGGTGCATTGCATACGCCTGCCGCAGTATATTGAAGTGCTGTTTTGCCGACGTAGTATCGCCGGCTTCGAGAGCGGGAAAGTATGAATGCTCTGCAATATCCCAGAACGACTGCGCGGGCTCAAATGAGTCCGCCGTCAGCACCCGCTTGACCTGATCGTCGATATTTTGTGCAACCCAAAACGAGTGCCGAGTTTCAAACTCCTGGTGAAGAACCGTGAACCGCGCCTTGAGCGCGCCAAGCTCGTCGGGGTTGCCAAGCGCCAGGTTTGCGACGAGGAAAGCCTCGATGATGTACTCAGGCGGTGGCAGTACGTCGGCAATCAGGTCTTTGCCGAGCACGATCTCATTATAGATCGGGCCGCCGACTTTGAGTCTTTGAAGGCCTGAAAAGCCCACGCCGATTGTCGCGAAGAGCGCAACACATAGAACCGCACTTATCACTTTTGAAGCGGGCGCAATTCGGCTCGTCATGAAGTGCATCGGAATACCATAAAGAAGATCTGTGGGGCGAATATTGTCGTGTAAAAATGAATGATGTCAGTAAAACAAATTGGAAATAAAGCCTAGAAGAACGCAAGAATGTGCAGCAAAAGCGAGTTCGCCGGGACTGGGACGTTGAGCCGAGCGTCGATTGGTTGACGGAAAGTTTCCACCTTGTAAGTGCGAGCATACGATCCGCTTGCGTTCGCTCGTAGAGAATGGCCTGATGGAGAGGCAAACCAATGGGGTGGGCCGTCATGCTTGCCAACACGGATCTTATGCACGACGCACATTTGGCTAGGCTTTCGCAACTGGCCGAACGTGCGCTCCGCCGCTATGCGTTGCCCGAGGGGGCGACGGCGACGCTGATCAATGTCTCGGAGAACGCGACGTACCGGGTCGACGACGCCGCGACGGGGCGGCGCTGGGCATTGCGCGTGCATCGCGACGGCTATCACTCGCGTTTAGCCATTGCGTCCGAGCTGTCCTGGCTCGGCGCCCTTCACAAGGCGCAAGCGGCAAATGTTCCCGTTGCCATTGCTGGCGATGATGGGGAGCTCATTCAGACGCTGGAGGTTGCCGGTCTGCCGCGCCCTCGCAACGTCGTCCTGTTCGCCTGGGCGCGTGGCATCGAGCCCGCGGCGAACGATATCGAGGGATTTGAGCTTCTCGGGGAGACCGCGGCACGTATGCACAACCATGTCCGCGCCTGGACGCGCCCGGCCTGGTTCGAGCGCCACACCTGGGACTTCGACACCAGCCTCGGCGAGCGACCGCATTGGGGCCGCTGGCGCGATGGCCTCGGCATGACGCCGGAGATTGAGAGCGTCTTCGCAGAGACGGTCTCATTGATCGGCGAGCGGCTTCAAGCCTTCGGCAAAGCCCAAGCCGTGTTCAATCTCGTGCATGGCGACATGCGGCTTGCAAACCTACTTCTGGATGAAGGCACGGTCAAAGTCATCGACTTTGATGACTGCGGATTCTCCTGGTTTCTTTACGATTGCGCAACGACGGTCTCGTTTTTTGAGGAGCGGCCCGAGGTCCCGGAGCTCATTGATGCGTGGGTTCGCGGCTACCGGCGCTTGGCGAACCTCAGTGCTGCGGAGAAAGCAGAGATTGAGACGTTCGTCATGCTTCGCCGCATTCTGCTCGTCGCGTGGATCGGCTCGCACTCTGAAACCGACCTCGCCCGCTCGATGGGCGTGGCGTACACCGAAGGCACCGTGCCGCTTTGCGAGCGCTACCTTTCCCGCTACGGCCGGGCAAAGGCGCCCGCGCTCACCGGTGCGGCACAGAAGGCGAGCTGGTGGAAGCGGGTCTTCTCGCGATGAGAGTTCTCGTCGCGCGATCCGCGCGCTAACCCTTAAGCGCGTCCAGGCTCTCGGGTAGGATCTGCCCTCCGTCCACAATGATCGTTTGCCCGGTGATGTAGGATGCTTCCTTGGACGCGAGAAACAGCGCGGCGTAACCAATGTCCTCCACCGTGCCGAGCTTGCTGAGCGGGATGGATGCCGCCATCGAGCGCTCATATTCCGGCCCGAGCGCGATGAGCCCCTCAGTCAAGATATTGCCGGGTAGCACGGCGTTGACTGTGATGCGATACTTCGCCAGCTCGAGACAGGCTGTGCGCATGAAGCCGAGTTGCCCTGCTTTGCTCGCGCCATAGTGTGCCCAGCCGGGAAAGCCCGTCACCGGCCCCGTGATCGACGAGGTCAGCACAACGCGTCCCTGGTCCGATTTCTTGAGATGCGGGAGGCACGCCTTGAGCGAAAGAAATGTGCCCTTGAGATTGGCGTCCATCACCTGATCCCAATCCTCGGGCGAGAGCTCCTCGATGCGCGCCTGCGGAAATATGCCGGCGTTGGCGCAGAGAAAATCGATGCCGCCATGTAGTGAGGCCGCCGCGTCCGCCATCAGCTGCATATCGCCCATGCTCGTCACATCCGCTGCATACGCGGCTGCGGTGCCGCCGTCCCGGCGTAGCTCCTCCGCAGTGGCTTCCGCCTCGGCAAGCGTGCGGGACACGACGAGCACCCTGCCGCCGCTGCGGGCAAACACCTTGGCGATACCCTTGCCTATCCCTTTGCTTCCGCCGGTGACGATCACGGACCGCCCGGCAATCGGTGTCAGCATTTTTGGCTCCCCGCTTGGGATTGAAAAGGCGGGCGCCGATTTGTGTCCGCGCCCGCCATTATCGTCTTGATCAACTAGCGCCGCTTACTCGTCGGAGGCGTCGAACACCATGCGGCCGATCTTCGAGTAGGTCTCTGGCGCAACGAACCTCAAGGCTATGCCCCAAAGAAGCCCAACGGCAAGGATCGCGAGCGCAATCACTGGGATCTTGCTGCCGAAGGGACCCGCGCCGCCGAAGGTCTCGAGGTTTACCACCAGGAGATAGACGAGGTAGGCCTGAGCGACGAACGCGACGATAGGAGCAATCACGGTGGAGAAGAGACCTGCGTCGCTCGCGTGATGCGTACGGAAATACACGATGATCGCGATCGACACGATGGCCTGCAGGATCAGCAGGAGCATGGTGCCGAGAATGGCGAGCAACGTATAGACGGCGAGATAAGCCTGCGCGTTCGGGTCGTCGGTTCCGAGGAAGATCGCGAAAAGGCCGACCCACAACGCGGCGAGTGCCGTCTGCAAGATAGATGCGATGTGCGGGCTCTTGAACGAATCGTGCGTGCTGGCCAGCACCGACGGCAGCACGCCTTCGCGTGCGAGCGAGTAGATGTAGCGAGCGGCTGTATTGTGGAAGGCCATGCCGCACGCAAATGCGCTCGACAGGATGAGGAAGCCCATCGCCTCAGCGGCCCACGGGCCGACAAAGGTGCCGATCGGCGAAAGGAAGAAGTTGCTGGAATCCTTGACCGCCTTGACGAGCATGTCGCCTTGCGTCGGGAAGGCCGCCACCGCGCACCAGCTTGTGATGATGTAGAAGAGGCCAAGCCCGACTACTGAGAAGTAGAGCGACAATGGCACGATGCGCTTCGGATCGCGCGATTCCTCAGCGTAATTCGGCGCCATCTCGAAGCCGACCCACGACCAGAACGCCATGAACACGCCGACTGCCGCCGCGCCGGCCGCAATCTCGACCTCACCGACCTTCTGTGCGTCGACCGGCGTCAGCACCTTGAGGAGGTTGAGTGACTCGAGTGAGAGGCTCGTACCCGATGTGGCCGTGAGCACGCCATAATTGAACAGGACGAGCACGATGACCTCGAGCACCAGTGCTGCCCCGAGCACCGCCGCGGAAAGTCGAACGTCGAGATAGCTGAGCACGCCGCAAAGCGCGATGGCGAACAGCGACAGCCAGATCCAGCTGACGTTGATGCCAAAGTGGGAGGAGAGCCAAGCGTTGGCAAAGAACGCGAAGATGCCCGTCAGCGAGGCCTCGAACACGCTGTAGGACGCAAACGACGCCAAGCCTGCGGCCATGCCGAGCTCGCGTCCAAGGCCTTGGCTGGTGAACGAATAGAAGCCACCGACGCTCGACACCTTGCGAGCCATTGCGGCGTAGCCAACGGAAAAGATCGTGAGCACGATCGTTGCGAGCAGGAACGCCGCCGGCACATAGACACCGGTGCCGAAGCCTGCAGCGAACGGCACGTTGCCGAGCATTGCCGTCATCGGCGCCGCACCGGTCACTGTGAGGAACAGCACTCCCACGAGCCCAACGGCCTTGCCTTGCAGGAGGTCGACGCCCCCTTCACGTGTGATCTCGAATTTGTCTGGCGTCGTGACGCCCGCGGCAGTCTGGGACAAGATTACCTCCCTTCGTTGATCTGAGCCGCGCGGCGGCCCCCATAGGCACGCAACTAAGTCGGCACACAACCAATATGAGACGATATTTGTCCGCTGTCATGCACTTAACTTTCATTTCAGGAAACGATCTGCTCGCATTTATTGCAGTTCCATGAGTAAGAAGAGGTCAGGGCTCGCCATCACGTGGCAGTAGATCATGTTCATGATCTCGAGCTCCTTGCGGTGCAATTCGTCCGAACCCGCAGCGCAGCAGTCCTCGACGACGACCACACTGAAGCTCTCATCCGCGAGGCTCCGTACGGTCGACGACACACATTGATCGGTAAAGATCCCGCAGCAAACCACCGTCTTGATGCCAAGATTATTGAGAAGTAGCCGCAAATTCGTGCCAGTGAGGGCGCTGTCCGTGGTCTTTGTAACGACGATCTCATCGCCGAGAGGCTGCAGCTCCGCAATGATCTGCGAGGGTTGTCCGTCCTTAGGCAACAGCAGGTTGTTCCAACCCGGCATCTTCTGCGAAAGCGACCGGTCGCGGCCATCGGCCGTATGGCATGCGATCCGCGCGAAAATGCACTCGACGCCAGCTGCCCGAAATTTGCGCAGTAGTACTTTCGTATGGGGTATGACGACCGAGTGCATTCGCTCGTGAAACGGCGTCCACGCGTCGTACCGGCGTTGCTCGTCGGCGGATAGAAGTGCGCGGTCCGGCCGCTCGAGGTACGTATTCTGCACATCGATGACGAGCAGCGCCGTCTGCGCAGGCGTGAGATCCGGATCGGCGGGCTCTGGCGCGCCGTCGTAGTAGATTGACCGAAAAGCCGTCTTCCAACTCATGCCGTTTTCCCCGAGAGTACGCATTTATCCGACAAGCTTAGATCGGATCGACCGAATAGCCAGTCCCGTCGTGCTTTCGCTTCTCAGTAGGTGAGGGCACGCGCCGGCATAGATCTCGCGAGCTTTCTCTAGGAGACGGCATGACCTCGACACGCAAGATCTTAGAGCTCAACGCCTTCGACATGACGAGCGCTGGAGGCCTCGCACCCGCGACGGAGGCGCTTGTCGAGCGCCGGCGCCGCACCTTCGGGCCGACTTCGATGCTGTTCTATAAGCGGCCGCTGCATGTCGTGCGCGCAGAAGGCGTCTGGCTCTACGAGGCCGATGGCACGCGCTTTCTCGATGCCTATAACAATGTGCCGTCGGTCGGCCATTGCCACCCGGCCGTCGTCACCGCCATCTCACGTCAGCTCGGCACGCTCAATACCCACACACGCTATCTCTATGACGTGATCTACACCTACGCCGAGCGGCTTCTCGCCACCATGCCGGCTGAGCTTTCGAACATCGTTTTCACCTGCACAGGAAGCGAAAGCGCCGATCTCGCCATGCGCGTTGCGCAGGCCGTCACGGGGCGCACGGGCTTCATCGTTACCGCCAACGCCTACCACGGCAACACCACGGCGGTGACAGGCATCTCTCCATCCTCAGCGAGCGCAGAGCCGCGAAGCCCGAATGTTGTCCTCGTTCCTGCCCCCGATACCTATCGCGGCGGCGCCGAAGGTCTAGGCCAACGTTTTGCGGCAAGCGTTGAGCATGCGATCGCTGCAATGGAGGCGCGCGGCATCCGGCTTGCGGCCTTCGTCGCCGACAGCATCTTCTCGAGTGACGGCGTCTTTCCCGGCGATTCCGGATTTCTGGCCGAGACGGCGGCGGCCGTGCAGCGGGCAGGCGGTCTCTACATCGCAGACGAGGTGCAGCCCGGCTTCGGTCGCACCGGCGAGAGGATGTGGGGCTTCGCGCGTCATGGCCTCGTGCCGGACATGGTGGTGATGGGAAAGCCCATGGGCAATGGCTATCCGATGGGAGGTGTCGCGATAAAGCCCGCACTGCTTCAGTCGTTCGGATCGCGCGCCGGCTACTTCAATACGTTTGGGGGTTCACCCGTCGCGGCCGCCGCCGGTCTTGCCGTACTCGAGACGATCGAATCCGAGGGGCTGCAGCAAAACGCGCTTTTGACCGGCGACTACCTGCTTGCCGGCCTTAAGTCGCATGCTGCGGAATGCGACTGGGTCGGCGACGTGCGCGGACGCGGGCTCTACGTCGGAGTGGAGTTTGTCATGAGCCGCGCCACTCGCGTCCCGAACCAGAAAGCCGCCGAGCATGTCGTCAACGCCATGCGCGAGCGCAACGTGCTGATCGGGACCGCCGGCCTGCATGGCAACATCCTGAAAATCCGGCCTCCCTTGTCATTCCGTCGCGAGCATGCAGACATACTGCTCGAGGCATTCAAGGCCTCGCTCACCTTCGAAGCTTGAACTCACCGCGAGGCGCAATGCAGCCAAAGCTTTACATCGGCGGCGAATGGGTGCGCGCCACAAAGGGCGGCACGATCGATGTCCTCAATCCTGCGAGCGAAACCGTCTTCGCAACCAGCGCCCAAGGAACCGCCGAGGATATCGACGCGGCCGTTGCCGCAGCGAAGAAGGCCATTGCGTCTCCCTGGTCGAAAACGACAGGCAAGGAGCGCGCGGTTCTGCTGAGAGCCATCGCCGCACGCATCGAGGCGGAGAAGCAGGACCTTGCCGAGCTCGAGGTGCGCGACAACGGCAAGCCGCTTCCCGAAGCCCTCTTGGATATCGGCGATGCAGCCTATTGCTTTAGCCTCTATGCCACCTACGCGGAGGAGCTGGACGCGAGGCAAGGCGAGATCGTTGCCGTTCCCGACGCACGCTTCAAGAGCACCGTGAAATACATGCCCGCAGGCGTCGCCGGCTTGATTGTGCCCTGGAACTATCCGCTGCTGATGGCGGCCTGGAAGGTGGCGCCGGCCCTCGCCGCCGGCTGCACGCTCGTGCTCAAGCCTTCGGAGTTCACGCCGCTGACAGCGCTCGAGCTGGCGCGCATTTGCCACGAGGCCGGCGTGCCGGCGGGCGTCGTCAACGTCGTCACCGGATACGGCCGCGAGGCAGGCGCGCGCCTCGCCGCGCATCCTGATGTCCGCAAGCTTGCCTTCACCGGGTCTGTGCCGACTGGCATTCTCGTCGCATCGGCGGCCGCAAAGGAGATCAAGAGCGTCAGCCTCGAGCTTGGCGGCAAATCGCCCATCGTCGTGTTCGACGATGCCGATCTCGAACAGGTCGTCGAATGGGTGATGTTCGGTATTTTCTGGAATCAGGGCCAGGTCTGCAGCGCCACGTCGCGGCTCATCGTGCAATCCGGCATTGCCGGAAGGCTCGTCGAACGCCTTGCCGCCGAAGCGCGGAAAATCACCATCGGCGACGGCATGAGCGACGGCGTGTTGATGGGGCCGCTCGTCAGTCGCCCGCAATACGAGAAGGTGCAAGGCTACATCGGCATCGGCAAGACGGAGGCGTCTCTCGTCACCGGCGGAGGCCGTCCGCAGGGTTTGAATGCCGGCTTTTTCGTCGAGCCCACGATTTTGCTGACGTCCCGCCGGATGCGCGCATTTGGAGGGAGGAGATTTTCGGCCCGGTGCTGGCCGTCGCCGCATTCAAGACGGAGGAGGAGGCGCTCGCGCTGGCCAACAGTAGCGAGTTCGGCCTGGCGGCGGCCGTCATGACCGAGGACTTGGATCGCGCCGCCCGTGTCGCCGATGCACTTGAGGCGGGCATCGTGTGGATTAATTGCTCGCAGCCAAATTTTCTCGAGCCGCCGTGGGGTGGCATGAAACGCAGCGGCATCGGCCGCGAGCTTGGCATCTGGGGCCTCAACAACTTCCTCGAGCCGAAGCAGATCACAGCTTACCTCACCCGCGACCCTTGGGGCTGGTATCGTAAGCCGTGATCGCGGCGCCAAAGCCTAGCCCGACTTTCTCACAGGCTCGCGGATCGTCATCGCGTGAGCGTGAGCCGATCCGCAAGGAGGGCGCCGAAAAGCGTAGCAAATGCTACGGTTGAGGCGTCCGACGCAGCGGTTGGCCGCGATCACGCGACCTTTAATGCCGGAGGCATGCTTTCAGCATGAAGGGCGAGCCAAATTTTACGACAGGCTGTGTCGAGACGGGCTTTCGTAGGTGCGCTACGCTGCGCCCGTCTCTCCTGGCCTGTCGTAAAATTTGGCTCCGTGCCGACCGCGACCCTGTGAGAAAGTCGGGCTAGGCCTTGAGCCGGTACCCCGTCTTGAAAATCCACCAGACGGTGCAAAGGCAGACGGCAAGAAACCCGAGCGTCATTACGAGGCTGACACCGACATTGACATCCGACACCTCGTAGAAGCTCCAGCGGAAGCCGCTGATCAGATAGACGATCGGGTTGAACAGCGTCACGTTCTGCCAGAACTCCGGCAGCATCTTGATCGAGTAGAACGTGCCGCCAAGAAACGTGAGCGGCGTGATTACGAGCAGTGGGATGACCTGCAGCTTCTCGAAGCCGTCGGCCCAAAGGCCGATGATGAAACCGAACATGCTGAACGTCACGGCGGTCAGCACCATGAACGCAAGCATCCATCCGGGATGCGCGATGTGCACCGGCACGAAAAGGCTCGCGGTCGCGAGAATGATGAGACCGAGGATGACGGACTTGGTGGCCGCCGCCCCCACGTATCCGAGCACGATCTCGAACGGGGAGACCGGCGCTGACAGGATTTCATAGATCGTGCCTGTGAAGCGCGGGAAGTAGATCCCGAATGATGCGTTCGACGTGCTCTCGGTGAGAAGCAGCAGCATCACGAGCCCGGGCACGATGAAGGCGCCGTAGCTGATGCCGTCGATGCTGCTGATGCGCGAGCCGATGGCCGCGCCGAACACGATGAAATAGAGAGACGTTGAAAGCACGGGCGATACGATGCTCTGCAAGAGCGTTCGCCGCCACCGGTGCATCTCGAACCCGTAGATTGCGCGGACAGCCTGGACATTCATTGTGCTTGCCTCACCAGATCCACGAAGATTTCCTCGAGCGATGTTTGCGTCGTGCTGAGATCGCGAAACGCAAGGCCGGCGGTTCGCATATCGCTGAGCAGCGTCGTGATGCCCGTACGCTCGGCCTGCGTGTCGTAGGTGAAGATCAGCTCTTGGCCGTCGTCGCCGAGCGCCAGTTCATAGCCATCGAGCGCCTTCGGAATTGCGTCGAGCTTCACGGTGAGCTGCAGCACGAGCTGCTTCTTACCGAGCTTGCGCATCAGCTCGATCTTGTCCTCGACAATGATGATCTCGCCCTTGGCGATGACGCCGATGCGATCGGCCATTTCCTCGGCCTCCTCGATGTAGTGGGTGGTGAGAATGATCGTGACGCCAGATGCTCTGAGGCCGCGCACCACCTCCCACATTTCGCGCCTGAGCTCGACGTCGACCCCCGCCGTCGGCTCGTCGAGGAACAGAATGCTGGGCTCATGCGCGAGCGCCTTCGCGATGAGGAGGCGCCGCTTCATGCCGCCGGACAGCGTCATGATGCGTGCGTTTCGCTTGTCCCAAAGCGACAAATCGCGAAGCACCTTCTCGACATAGCCAGCATCCTTGCCCTTGCCGAAAAGTCCGCGACTGAAGCTCACCGTATTCCACACCGTCTCGAACATATCCGTCGAGAGCTCCTGCGGCACGAGCCCGATCATCTTCCGCACGATGCGAAAATCGTCATTGATGTCGCGGCCGTCGACGAGCACCCGCCCCGTCGTCGGCGTGACGATGCCGCAGATGATGCTGATAAGCGTTGTCTTGCCGGCGCCGTTCGGCCCGAGCAGTGCGAAGATCTCGCCATTGCGTACATTGAGATTGATCGTCTTCAGCGCTTCGAAGCCTGAGGCGTAGGTCTTCGACAGCGCCTCGACTGTAATGATGGGTTTCGTCGGAAAAGTTGGTCTCATGGCGAGGCTATGTCGGATCCGCGTTGAAGGAGCTCAATGTGCTCCGTTCGGGTTCAATCTATGAGCTGCGCCTTAGCTGGCGCTACACGCCGAAAGCCGCAAGTCGAGCCGCCGTAGCATAGGAACCTCGGCGGGACTATCAGCATTGAGCCTCCACTGACTACACGCAATCGAGTGAGGAGGAAACACCATGAGACATTTGCTTGCAGCTCTCGCGATCGCCGCCGTTGCGGCTGGCGGCGCCATGGCGCAGACGACGGGTGGGACCGGCTCGACCGACCCAGGCAGTTCGAAAGGCCCCGGCCAGCATGTCCAGAAATCCTTGAAGCTGAGTCAGGCTGAATGCGAGCAGGCATGGAACAATGCCAACCCGAGTAACGCCTCCAGCATCTCCGAGCAGCAGGCGCAGGCTTTTATTACTGACGTCAAGTCCGTGAACCCGGACCATGATGGCAAGATCGAGCGCAGTGAATTCATGAACGCCTGCGACCGTGGCCTCGTCAAGAGCACGGCCACGACAGGCGCGGGTGCCGGCACGTCCGGCTCCGAGCAACGCCCATCGAAGTTGCCGCCCCGCTAAGGTTCGCTAGGCCGAGTCCTCAATTTCGATCTCGCATTGACGCGAGGACTTGGACACGGCCTAGCCTCGCTAGATCTGCGGCAACCACGCAACACGCCCCCGGTTTCCTGCACTTTTGTCTCAAGTCACCGCCACAACTGCGCCATCAAGCTGCTAGCAGTGAGTGGGGACTTGAACGGGGGAACCGATGGCGCTCATCGACCTTGCGAGCCGCAGCGCAACGCTATTCAAGCGGCACTTACGACATCTCATCGTCACCGTCGCGGCAGCACTGATGGTGACCACTTTGGTCGGAGCGCGCAGCTCGGGCATTGCGAGTGGCTATGGTCCGTTCGGTCCGGAAGGCGGGCGCATGCGCGAGCAGCTCTGGATCATCCCGGGCGCCGATCCAAAGCTGCCGCTCCGCGCTGTCGTCTTCCGCCCGCAGGACGCCGCGGGCGTCGAGAAGCGCCCCCTCGTCGTCATCAACCATGGCACCTCGGAGGACACGCGTCTCGCGGTGTCGATGCCCGTCTATTACTGGATGTCGCGCTGGTTCGTGGAGCGCGGCTACATAGTTGTGCTGCCGCAGCGCCGTGGCCATGGCGCGACGGCCGGACCGCTTGCCGAAGCCATTGGCGATTGCCTCAATCCCGATCACATCCGCTCCGGCTATGCTGCCGCCGACGATATCGAGGCGGCCCTGCGGTTCATGCAGAGCCAGCCGTTTGTTGCAAGCCACGGCGCAGTCGTTGCCGGTGTCTCGAGCGGCGGTTGGGCGTCGCTCGCCCTCGCCTCTCGCAACCCGGAGGGCGTCACGGCGGTCATCAATTTTGCGGGCGGGCGCGGCGGCCATGCGTTCGGAGTAGCGAACGCTGTCTGTGGCGAGGATCGCCTGGTCGACGCTGCGGCCAAGCTTGGCGGCACGGCGCGCATTCCAAGCATCTGGTTCTATTCTGAAAACGACAGCTACTTCGGGCCGGGGCTTGCCGCGAAGCTCGCCACCTCTTGGACCGGCGGCGGGGGTGAGGCAGATTTGCATGTTCTACCCGCCTACGGCGAGGACGGTCATACCTTTGCCGACGATCGCGCGGGCTGGACGCTATGGGGCGCGGAGGTGGAGCGGTTCCTGGCTTCCCGCAAGGAGCACGCGCCGGTTGTCGCAGCGGATACGTCGGCCGAGACTGGCAATATCCGGCGCCTCAGTGCGCTATGGGCCTGGTAGTCATCCATTGGGCGATCGATCTCGCTCGTACTCGGGGAGTTCAATGCTGCAGAGGAGGCCGTCCGGCTTGAGCTCGAACCGCGTCCGTGCGCCAAGCGCATGCGGCAGTGCCACCTCCAGCAGCTCCCGCCCGTAGCCGCGGCGCGCCGTTGCCGCTTCCGCGACGACGACGCCGGTTTCGTGCCAACGGATCACCAGCCATCCGTCGTTTCGAACGTACCATGTGATGGAGAGATGGCCCGCGTCGCCCGCCAGCGCCCCGTGCTTGACGGCGTTCGTCGCCAGCTCGTGCAGGGCAAGCGCCACAATCTCCGCGGCGCGCTCCCGAAGCTTGACCGGCGCTCCGTCGATCGTCAACCTGTTGCCGAGCTCGGCCACGTGCGCAGCCACTTCCGCAACGACCAGCTCCGCCAAGTCAAGCTCGGCCCGGTCCTCCCGCGAAGCGAGCCCCTGTACGCGCGCAAGCGCCGCGACACGGCGCAAGAACCGCTCCTCGAAATCTGAAACAGAGGCGCTCGTGGCCGCCGTGCGCCGCGCAATCGAGTTAACAATGGCGAGCAGGTTGCGCGAACGATGATGCAACTCGAGCAGCAGGGCATGCTGCTGCTCCTGCATGCGCCTGAGCTCGTGCACGTCGGTCGAAGTTCCAAACCATTCGAGAGTCTTGCCGTCCTCGTCGGTCATGCGCGTGGCCCGGCTTTGCAGCCAACGGTATTCGCCATCCGCTTGCCTCCGCGTGCGGTGCTCAATGTGAAATTCACCCCTGCGCTCAGCCGCGCGCCACGCCTCGAGCGTGGCAGGCCTATCGCTCGGGTGGATCGCCTGGAGCCAGCCGAGACCCAGGCTCTCGTCGACGGAAAGACCGGTAAAGCGCGCCCATTGCGGGCTTCCCCAGGTGCGTTCGCCGGTGCTTCGCGATCGCCAGATGAGCTGGGGAATGTGCTCGGCAAGTGTACGAAATCTAAGCTCGCTAGCTCTGAGCGCCTCCTGCGAGCGGCGCTGCTCGGTCCTGTCGCGCATGATCTTGAGGAAGCCGCTGACATGGTTTCCCTTGAGCGGCAGCAGGAGCCCGCTTCCCCAGAAGCACGATCCGTCCTTTCGCAGGTACCAGCGCTCGCCCTCGGCCCGGCCTTCCTTTGCCGCGATCTCCTTTTCCGCGTCGGCAGCGCCTAACGCCAGATCGTCGGCCGTGAAAATGAGATCGCCGCTACGGCCGAGCACCTCGTCCTCGGTCCACCCGTGCAGCTGCGCTGCCCCCGTGTTCCAGCTCGTGATCCTCCCCTCGAGGTCCACGGTAACCAAGGCATAGTCTCGTGCACTTTCGATGATCGCTGCAAGAAGCGCATCTTTGTCCGACACTGAAGCACCGTCACGCGTCGACGGCGCCGGAGATCTATTTGTGGAACTGGACATAGAGAACTTGGTCGCCAGCGATGCCGCTCATCGGCATTGCGCATAACAACGCCCACCCCCTGCGGAAGTTCAGCGGCCGCGGCTAAATGACCTTTCCTGGGTTCAAAATGCCTCGCGGATCGAGCGCGTCCTTGATCCTGCGCATAAGGTCGATCTCTATGCCGCTTTTGATCCGGGCGAGCTCTGCTCGTTTCATGCGTCCAATGCCGTGCTCGGCCGAAATGGAGCCGCCGAGGTCCAGGACGACGCGGTGAACGGCGTGCGTCATCGGCTCCCACAGAGCGAGGTAGGCCGCCTTGTCCATGCCCAATGGCTGCGAGACGTTGTAATGCACATTGCCGTCGCCGAGATGCCCGAAAGGCACCGGCCTTGCGCCCGGGCAGATTCGCTGCACCTCGGCGCCTGCGAGACGCAAGAGATCCGCAATGCGCGCCACCGGCACCGACACGTCGTGCTTGATGCTTCCGCCTTCGCCCTTCTGCGCCTCCGAGCAGGCCTCGCGGATACGCCACAGCCCATGCGCCTGCGTAAGCGAGCTGGCCACGACGGCGTCGGTCGCAAGCCCTCGCTGGAGCGCGCCTGCAAGCAGCCCCTCGAGCACATGTCGCGCCTCTCCGTCTACGGCGCCGGAAATCTCGACGAGCACGCTCCATGGCGGCGGCGCGCTGAAGGGCAGCTGAATGCCGGCCATATGCCGCGTGACGAAGCCCATGACCTCGCAGCACATGAATTCGAAGGCGGTGAGGCGCGTACCACCCATCTCCTCCGCAAGCCGGAAGAGCGGCAACAGCGCGTCGAGTGTCGGCACCGCGACGAGCGCCGTTGCCTTTTCGCGGGGCTGCGGGACGAGCTTGAGCGTTGCAGCGGTGATGACGCCGAGCGTCCCTTCCGACCCGACGAACAGATCGCGCAAATCGTAGCCCGTATTGTCCTTCTTGAGTGAGCGCAGCCCGTTCCAGATCGTGCCGTCAGCGAGCACCACCTCAAGCCCGAGCACAAGGCTCCGCGCCGTCCCGTAGGCAAGCACTGCCACCCCGCCTGCGTTCGTCGCGAGGTTGCCGCCGATCGTGGCACTGCCCTCGGAGGCCATGCTGAGTGGGAAAAGGCGACCGACCCCTTCGGCCGCGCCCTGTGCGGCGGCAAGCGTCAGGCCGGCCTCGACGGTCATGAACGTGAGCGCCGCATCGATCTCGCGCACGCGGTTCATGTTGGTGAGGGAGAGCACGATCTCCTGCCCCGTCTCGCTCGGAATCTGGCCGCCGACGAGGCCGGTGTTCCCGCCCTGTGTAACGATGCCGACGCCTGCCGCGTTTGCCAGCGCCAGGATTTGCGAAACCTCGGCCGTTGTTGCGGGTTTGAGCACGAGAGCAGTACGGCCCGTGTATCGGTCACGCCATTCCCGTAAATATGGAGCCTGGGCCGCCGGATCTCTTATGGCGTGGTCCGATCCGACGACCGCCACGAGCCGCTCGATGAGCTCGTCGCTGGGCTGTGCGGCGGAAGCATAAGGAAGGTTCTGTGTCATGCCTGGCAATAATGTCGAATGCCGCGCGACAACGCTAGTGTTCTGGATCGAACGCTTCCGTCCCGGGCGTAGGTCGGCTAGCGTTCGTGAATCGAGAGCACAAAGAGCCGCAGCGATAATGGCGGCCGCTGCAACTTGTCTATTGTCGGTCGCGCTCACCGCCTACACGCCCGTGAGGCCAATACCTGGGCCATCGACGCGGCCAATGGCGCGGCCGGCTCCGCCGCCAGTCATGCGGCGTGCAGCACCAGTGCGACCGGCGAACCCGAACCTGGGTTATGCCATCGATTCTCAATGCCGCGCCCGCTGTGCCACCCAATGCTCGAATCTCGCCTGCGGGGGGCTCAACGTCTCGCAATGCACGAGCGTGCGCCAGCAATGCAGATTATCCTGCTCGACCGGCTGCCGCTGATTGCCTCTACCCTTCTGCTGGCGGGGAGTGTCGCGGCGCCGCAGCGCGCATAAGGCGGTCGTTGATGGCCTCGCCGAGGTCTCCCTTCGGGATGGGCATCACCGCAATCGTCGCTACGCCGGCCTTGTCGAGCGCCCGTAGCGCCGCAAAGAGATTGGACGCCGCCTCTATGAGATCGCCACGTGGGCTGAGATTGATACGTGGCCCCGTTGTCTGAAGCTCGTCGGGCCCGAACGACAACAGCGCCTCACCCGGCCGAACCTCTTCCGCATTGAGCCTAAGTGCGGCTTCTGGAGCATAGTGGCTCGCGAGCTGCCCCGGCGAAATGGGCCGATCTGCATCGAGGCTGGCCGCATCGACACGCTCCGCATCATCAAGCGCATAGCCGAGCACCATCTCGATCGTCTCGCGCGGCACCGCACCCGGACGCAACATCACGACACGGTCTCCACTGGCATCGAGCACGGTGCTCTCGACGCCATGCGCGGTCGGCCCGCCATCGAGGATCATAGCGACCCGGCCGTCAAGGTCGGCTTCGACATGAGCGGCCTGTGTAGGGCTCACGCGCCCGCTGCGGTTGGCTGACGGAGCCGCCAATGGACGCTCCGCCGCTGCAAGCAATGCCCGCGCCAGCGGGTGATCTGGCACGCGCAGCGCCACCGTCTCGAGCCCGGCTGTCGCGAGGTCCGAGATCCCGGATCCGGATTTCCTCTTGAGCACGAGCGTCAACGGGCCCGGCCAGAACTCGCCCGCGAGGCGCCGGGCCGCATCCGTCATGAGCGCGAGGTCGGCCGCCTCTTCCACGCTTCTCACATGCACGATGAGCGGATTGAAGCTCGGCCGGCCCTTTGCGGCAAAGATCGCCGCCACCGCAAGGTCATTCGTCGCATCGGCTCCGAGGCCGTAAACGGTCTCCGTCGGGAATGCGACGAGAAGCCCCTCGCGAATGCATCGGCCCGCCTCGCGAATTGCCGCCTCGTTTGCCGTCACGACTGCCATTAGGATTTCGCTTTTCACGCGTTCGCGGGTTGCTCTCTCGAGCGATCCGCCTGATCATCCGGCTAGAGCGCTCAGGCGATTCGCATCAATGCAATGTGACAGTGCGCTGTGACACATTTGCCGAGAGGTTTGCCCATGCCCTACCAGGCTCCAGTAGACGACATCCTCTTCGCGCTCAAGACGGCTGCCGAAGTATCGCACCTCTTTGCAAACGGCACCTACCGAGGCTTGGACGAGGAGACGCTGCGCGCCGTTCTCGAAGAAGCCGGTAAATTCGGCGCCGAGGTGTTGGCTCCGCTCAACGCGTCCGGCGACCGCCACCCTTCGCGTCTCGCGGACGGGCGCGTCGTCACGCCGCCAGGTTGGCGCGAGGCCTACGCGCAATTTGCAGCCGCGGGTTGGAGCGCGCTGCCCTGTCCTGCGGACTACGGGGGGCAGGAGTTGCCGGAGACGGTCGCAATGGCTGTGTGCGAGATCTGGAACTCGGCCAATCTCGCGTTCGGTCTCTGCCCGCTGCTGACGCAGGGGGCAATCGATGCGCTCCACGCCGACGGCTCGGAAGCGCTGAAGGAGCTCTACCTGCCGCGCCTGATCAGCGGTGAGTGGACCGGAACCATGAACCTCACCGAGCCGCACGCGGGCTCGGATATCGGCGCCATCACCACACGCGCGGTGAAGCAGGATGATGGCACCTATCGCATCACGGGCTCTAAGATTTTCATCACCTACGGCGACCATGATCTCACCCGCAACATCGTCCATTTGGTGTTGGCGCGCCTGCCTGACGCACCAGCCGGCACCAAAGGCATCTCGCTCTTTCTCGTCCCAAAGCGCCTGGTGCTGGAGGATGGCAGCCTCGGCGCGGCGAACGACGTCACCTGCGCCAGCCTCGAGCACAAGCTCGGCATACACGGCAGCCCGACGGCGGTCATGAAGTTCGGCGAGGCGGGTGGCGCGGTTGGCTATCTCGTCGGCCAGGAGAACCGCGGCCTCAATACGATGTTCATCATGATGAATGCCGCCCGCCTCGCCGTCGGGATCCAGGGCGTCGCGGTCGCCGAGCGCGCGACGCAGAAGGCCCTCTCTTACGCCAAGGATCGCCGCCAGGGTCGCAATCTCATTTCGAGGTCGGCCGAAATGGTGCCCATCATCGAGCATCCTGACGTGCGTCGAACCATTCTCACCATGCGCGCTTTGACACAAGCCGCACGCGCCATCTGCTACGTCACCGCGCGCGAGATTGATATTTCTCGCCGCGCCAGCGACACCGCTGAGCGCCGTGCCGCCGCCGACCGCGCGGCATTGCTGACGCCGGTTGCGAAGGCGTTCTCCACCGACATCGGCTGCGAGGTGGCGTCCATGGGCTTGCAGGTTCACGGCGGCATGGGCTTCATCGAGGAGACAGGGGCCGCGCAGCTCTACCGCGACGCGCGCATCCTGCCGATTTACGAAGGCACCAACGGCATTCAGGCCATCGATCTCGTCACGCGCAAGTTGCCGCTTTCGGACGGCCGGCTGATCAGGAACGTCATTCGCGAGTTCGAGGAGACCGCCCGCGAGCTGAAGGCCATCAACCGGCTGGAGCTTGGACGGATGGGCCAGCGCCTCGCATCCACGGCCGTCGCCTTCAGCGAGGCAACCGACTGGATGTTGGACGCAGTCGAGAGCACGCCAAACCTCGCCCTCGCCAGCGCCACGCCCTACCTGCGCCTCTTTGGTCTCGCCGCAGGCGGGCACTACCTCGCGAAGGGTGCCCTCGCCGCGCTGAAGGAAGGCGGACAGGTGGCGATGGGCCACCTCGCGCTCGCCAGATTTTTCGCCGAGAATATTTCGCCGGCCGGATCCGGGCTCGCCGTCACCATCACCTCGGGCGCCCCCGCCATCCTCGACCTCTCGCCTGCGCTGCTGCAGGCTTGAGAGGGTGCGCCGCTTGAAGAGCGCGACGTGTTGCCTGCCTTTGTCGCTCTTGCGTCGAATGCTCCACAGGCGACACAATCAGGAAATAAGAACGAGCAGGGTACGGGGAATAGGTGAGATGAAAGCGCTACTTTCGCGCCTCGCGATTGGAATGGTCCTCGCTGCCCTCGCGTCGCTTCCTGCCACCGCCGGCTGGCTTTCGCGCATTGGCCATGGCGCGGCCGAGGTCGGGGAGACCGGAGCGCACGCGAGCAAGCTGGGCAAGCTCGGGCTCGGCGCGCTGGACCATGCCGCGGCCTACGTCGCGAAGCTGCCTGTACTGCCCAAGGGCGCCGCCCTCGCCGCCCACGCCACACCCGAAGGACACTGGAAGTTCGTCAACCGGGAAGGCGAGGTCTTCACCGCTGGCACGGCGGACGAGCTTGCCCGCGCCACGGCCGTCTTGGCTCCCGATGCGGCGGGCGGTAAGCTTGCCCTCTATCTTTCCGAGGACACCGTCTTCGGCCAGCGCGCGCTCCTGAAGGACTTGCCCCCGGAAGCCGAGCTGCATCTCGTCATGGGCAAGGATAGCTACCGTATTCGCCGCGGCGCCGGTGCCACGAGCGAAAGCCTCTCGGCCGAGGTGCGCCCCAATATCACCGTCGACCTCGCCAATCGAAAGCTCTTCAGCGAAGCAAGCTTTCAGCTCGCCCGCCCCCTCAATCGCTCGAACATCCGTGTGCTTGCGCTCGAGCCTGGTGGCCCTCGCACGCTCTCGGGCGTGCCGCGCTTCGATCCCGCGACGAAGGCCGCCCTCGTCGATCAGATCGACCCTGGCGCGCTCGGAGCCGCGTTTACCAAGCTTCGCGGCCAAACCGTGCTGATAAGCGGACGCGTCGACGGCGATGCGCTGGCGTTCGTGCCGGCGAGCGGCGCCGAGCAGAAGCTTCTCGTCCGTGATCTCGTGGCCGCCGCGGAAGCATCCGACGTCAACCTCGTCCTGCTCAATGCCGCTGCTGCTCGCCAGCCCGGAGGCCGCAACTGGCTTTGGCAGAAAGTCGAGGTTGCAGGTCTCGACGAGGCCCTTCGCCGGGCGACGTTCGCCGATTTCCTGGCTTCGCTCGCCCAAGGCGGCGAGCTCGCGATCTCCGCAGCCGAGGCCAGCTATGGCCGCATCACGCTCCGCGCCGTGCCGACCGGTGAACCCCTGGTCCCGCTCTCGGGCACGATTGAGGATTTGATGGCCGAAGTCACTGGGCAGGTCACCGGCCGGGTGATTGCGAAGTCGATTGAGGTCTACGCCCGCGACAGGGACCGTGAGCAGGAGCTCGACTTGCGCCTGTTGCCTGGCGTTCCCTCGGCCCTGCAGTTTGCCTACATCGGCGCGACGATTGCCGGTCTCATGAGCCTCGCCGTCTCGCGCCCCTGGTGGCGCCGCGTCTGGCCACCCGAAGCACGCGAGGAGTATTCCGGCGCCACGGGCTACCATGCCGCCCGCGCCGCGCGCTTGCTGACCTTTCTGCTGATATTCCTGCCCCTCGCCGGATTGCCGGCGCTCCTCTGGTCCATGGTCCTGCAACTCTGGGGGGTGCTCACGAGCCCCTTCCGAGCTTTCTCCTGGCTCCGCGCGCGTGTTGCCGGAGCACGTGATTAAAAAAAACGATCGCTTCCAACCGCCGCCCGGCGCGTTATCATGCTGGCAACAAACAACAACATGCCGTAGGCGTCTTAGGGATGGTAACGCTCCTCTTTTCCCACCCGTCCTTCATGGACCACGACACCGGCCCCGGCCACCCGGAACGGTCGGACCGCATGCGTGCGATCGATAAGGTCCTCGCTCACGAAAGCTACCACGCACTGGTCCGCGCCGAGGCCCCCCTCCGCCTCGACGCCGAGGAGCAGATCCTTCTCGCCCATCCAAAGGAGCACCTTTTGCGCATGAAGGGCGCTTCCGAGGTTGCGAAAAAGCGCGGCGAAGGCATCCACGTCGATGGCGATACGGTTATGTCGCCTGGCTCGTGGGAAGCCGCCCTTCGCGCCGTCGGCGCTGGCCTCGAAGCGGTGGACCAGGTCATGGGCGGCCATGCCGCCAATGCCTTCTGCCAGGTCCGCCCGCCAGGCCACCATGCGGAAAGCGACCGCGCCATGGGCTTCTGCGTCTTCGCCAATGCGGCGATTGCCGCCCTTTACGCGCGTGCCCGCCATGGCGCCGAGCGCATCGCCGTCGTCGACTTCGACGTCCACCACGGCAACGGCACGCAGGATATCTTCTGGGCCGACAAGAACCTGTTCTATGGCTCGACGCACCAGATGCCGCTCTTCCCAGGCACCGGCGAGCTAACTGAGACCGGCGTCGGCAACATCTGGAACGCACCACTGCGCGAAGGCGACGCCGGCGAGACCTTCCGCGAGGCGTTTGCGAGCCGTATCCTGGAGCCGCTGCACAATTTCAGCCCCGACCTCGTCATCATCTCGGCCGGCTTCGACGGCCACCGGCGCGATCCCTTAGGCGGACTGCATCTGGTCGAGGCCGATTTCATGTGGGCGACCGAGGTGGTTGCAAAAGTCGCGGAAAAGCACTGCCAGCGCCGGGTCGTCTCGATGCTCGAAGGTGGCTATGACTTGGAAGGCCTTGCCAAGTCTGTTGGCGTCCACGTCCGCACCCTTATGGACGTCGGTAGCTAAACCACTCGTGGAAAGAGGAAAATCACCGCGTGCACTGGGGCGCACGAGGCTCTAAGTTCCGGCCAATGATTCACGATCGCGAAACCGAACATGTGGCCGTCATGAGCAAGCCCGTAAACAACAACAAGCACGCCGATATCCGCGAGATGAGCTTCGAGCGCGCGCTGAAGGAGCTCGAGACCATCGTCAGCCGCCTCGAGCGCGGCGATGTGGAGCTCGAGGAGAGCATCACCATCTACGAGCGCGGCGAGGCGCTTCGCGAGCATTGCGACCGCCTTTTGCGCCAGGCGGAAGCCCGCGTCGAGAAGCTCACCATCGGCAACGACGGCACCCCCAAAGGCACCGAGCCCCTCGATCCGCAGTAGGCCATTTCCGCCAGCGTGGCTTCCATCCCGGTCGTGTGATTGCCGGCGGTGATCATCCTCCGCATTTACGCGGCTGTTTTCGACGATCGTGCTGGACCCTCGACTGGCGAGCGAATGCCCGCATTCAGGGGATAAGCGGCAATCCTGACGCAGCACCTGAGAGGCGAATTTTGAGCCGAGGCGGACCTGTCCTTTACGTAGAATATTGATCCCATGACGACCACAAAAATAGAGCTGGACCACATTTTTCTGTTTGTTCCTAGCGAGCGTCGTGCCCGCGAGATGATGGCTGCGGCAGGGCTACGAGTGAACTACACCCGTACGCACAAAGGCCAAGGGACTTGAAACCTGTGTGCCTGCTTGGGTGATATGTTCCTGGAGCTTCTTTGGCTCGATGGACCGGAATGCTCAGCAGAAACCGAACGAATTACGCTTGCCGCGCGTGGACGTGGAATGGGTTCACCAATTGGAGTTTCGTGGAGGGGCGCGTCCGAGCTCGATTGCATTGCCTACGCAGCATCATTTCTGGCCGAGGGCGTTACCATACCGGTAGCCCGCGCGAGCCTAGATCCGAGCTTACCATTTGTGTTTCGGACGCCAGGTGGGACGAGGCCGATTGACCGTACGGACGGTCTCGTGGGTAGCCGGCAGTCGCCCCAATTGGCATCTCTCGGACACTGCGAGATCATTGCGCCGAGGCGATCTTCATAGCGATGCAGTTCCAGTTCTGGCCCAGGGCGGAACAAGAGCGTGAGCGCGCGGCAAGATCTTTGCTGTCCCATCGATGCGGGAGCCGACATCGACCCATTATTGCTATTACCAGCAAGCCTGAAGCGAAATGTGAGGCCGGATAGTTGTGGAGACAGCCTTTCATGAAACGCTCATTGGATGAGGCGATAGGGATTGTTGAGGCCGTTCTTCTGGGCAAGATCTCAACCAGAAGAGAACTAGACTAACGAACCGGCCGGCTCAATGTTCGGACGAACAATCATGTCGATCAAGCGAGTACCGTACAGGGACAGGGTCAAAGCGAAACAAGAGTGGCGCGAAATGGCAGGCGCCGTCTGCGCAGCGGCGCATAGAGACGACACATTCAGTGAGTAAGAAACAGCTTCCGTAAGATCAAAAGATCAAAAACGCCTTTGCGTCGGGGCTGCACCTCAGGCTGGAAACTCCGTTCGATGAGGTTGGGCTTCGAGCAAGTAAGGCTCAATGCCAACGCGACGTGGAGCAAAGCTGATGATTAAAATCAAGAGCGAGTTCTTAGAAAAGTCGTATGCGAAAGGCCTCAGCTTATTTGTCGCCGACCTGACTTTGTTAGTGTGCGCCATCTCAGTTGCGCTCGCTGCTGAAAGTGTGGTGCTGAGACTTGCCGCTGCGGTTCTGGCTGGCCTGATCATGGCGCTTCTCTTCTTGGTAGGGCACGATGCCGATCACGGGTCACTGACCAAGAATCGTCGCCTCAATAGGCTGCTTGGCACAATTGCATTCCTGCCCGTTCTGCATCCCTACAACTTGTGGGTCTTGGTGCACCACCACCATCACCACCGATACACAAACCTGGCGGGTGAAGAATACGATTACGTCTGGGCGCCATACTCAAAAGCTGACTTCGATGAACTGCCTAAATGGCGGCAGGTCCTGGAAAGATTTTATCGGAGCCCTCTCGGGCACGGCGCCTACTATATGGTCGAGATTTGGTGGAAGAGGATGTTTTTCCCACGTCGCCGTTACATCGGAGGCAAATATATCAAGTCATACGCATCCGACATGGTGGTGCTGGCCGTCTTTCTGACCATCGAGGTCGCGGCCATCATAGCACTGGCGCAATCCGGTACTATTGCTCAGCCATGGTGGAGCGCACTGATATTCGCTATCGTCATACCGCACCTTGTCTGGAATTGGTATGTCGGCTTTTTCACACTACTACAGCATAATCACCCCGATATACGCTGGTACGACAACATCGAGGAGTGGAAGAAGGAGTCGCGTCCTCCTGGAGACACCGCTCGTTTTGTCTTTCCGCGGTTCATAAATTTGTTTGCACATGGGGTTGACGAGCACGGCGGACATCATCTCTCGCCCAATGTCCCGCTTTACAATCTCGGAAAGGTACAAAGTTTCATAGAGACGGAACACCCGGGGGCCATGCCCATCTATAGATGGTCGCCATCGGCGTATTTAGAGATACTGAAGCACTGCCGACTCTATGACTACAGAGCTCACCAATGGCTGGATTTCGACGGCCGTCCGTCGCAACCCCTGAGCCAAGCAAAGTACCCAGCTGCGACTTCCATACGACTTCCTCGAGTGCCCCTGACCTGAGACCCTTCTCTTATCCAGTCAGAGAGTGAGTCCGGGGCTAAATGTCTGGACCTGAGCGTTCATCACGGCAAGTGCCAGATGGTGGTCGCGAAACTCTTCCGGTGTCCGGTTGGCGAGAGCCGAGTGCGGCCTCGCGCCCGCAGAGTTTGCAAGCCGGTCCAATCAGGGCCAGAGTAACGACGAACTCTCGTTATGAGCGAGTACCGTTCAGGGACAGGGTCAAGGCTCAGAAGACAGAACTAGAGCAAACGCTTTCGCGTCTTCGGTTGGCATCCCGCTGATTGCAGCCTTGAACGGTTCTGGCCCGCAGGCGTCAATCAGCGTTCAGCGCATTTCGTCGGCCCAACGGTTAGGAGCGGCCGCGCTAAGAGACAAGCTCCCAGGCGCACTCGTGACCCAAACGAGAAGTAAACTACACCTTCTTCACCATGAGTTGGCCGACGCCAAATCGTGTCTGGTGCACACCGCGGGCCACAAAGCCGTACGCAGCATAAAACATGGCGGCGTGAGGGTTGCCGACGACGTGTAGCGACCCGCTTCCTTGCGACCGGGCATATTCGACACAGCGATCCACCAGTGAACGCCCTATGCCGTTTCTCCAGGCGCTCGGCTCAACGAAAAGTCCGTCGAGTTCGATCTCTCCATCAGCGCGAGCCAGAACGGCCGCAAAACCAACGATTTCGCCACCGCGCTCGCAGACGAAGACTTGACCAGCAGCGATCTGCTCAATTGGCAGCTCAATTGCGTCCGGGTTGGCAAGGAGTGCATCACGATCCCCAGGATTGTTCAATGAGGCGCGCAACTGTAATTCTTCAAGATCTCGCCGCTCCGTTGCCACGGCCAGACGGATATGGAGTGGTTCTGTCATCTCGAAAGTCTACTACAGCGCGACGGCATCGAAACGGGTGGTTGAATTCGAGCCGTGCACGCTTCGTGGCCCTTCGCGCCAAAGCAGGATACCCAAATTCGGGCGGCGAGAAGAAATCCTGACGCTGCGCCTGAGGGTCGATTTTGACCCGTAGCAGATCTAGTTGTGAACATTCAGGAGGTTGTTCATTGCGGCCGGACGCTGTTGTCCATCCGGCCGCACCCGGTGAGGCTGAAGTCGCCAAACAAACAGCGATTCGCCGGGGGACCGAATGAACACTCACGA
>JBAZXL010000015.1:0-90867 GCA_041659825.1 Hyphomicrobium sp. | reverse complement strand
GTCGTGAGTGTTCATTCGGTCCCCCGGCGAATCGCTGTTTGTTTGGCGACTTCAGCCTCACCGGGTGCGGCCGGATGGACAACAGCGTCCGGCCGCAATGAACAACCTCCTGAATGTTCACAACTAGTGTTCCGACTCCGACGGTTGGTTCCCAACCGTCTCCGCCGGAACCCTAGCCAAGTTTTTGTTTGTGTTCTGGATTCACGGCCGCTTGACGACCTTCGCCCGGAATCAAGCGTCCGATCCAGAACACTAGCAAGTCTATGATACTCGTGTGATTCAGATTTCGAAGTCCGCTCTCGACCCAGCAGAAAAGTATGCAGCGGACTTCGAAATCATCACACTAGCGGATGATGGTGAGCAGCGAGACGGGCGCGCGCACCTCGAGCTGACGCTCCGTCACCACGCGCTCGGTGGGCTCCATGATCGTCTTGATGCGATAGGCGCATTCGCCGCGCACATGGGCCACGAGCCCGAGGATCTTGTAGGCTCGCGCCGAAGACCTGACGGTATCCTGCGGCGAGAGCATGAGACTGACCATCTCGCCCACTCTGTGTTTATGGCTGGCCATGGGAGGTCTCCGCATCTCTCTTTAGTGCTGCAGCGAGATCTCCCGGATCAATCGGCGCCTGCTGCCGCGATAGGACCGTCGGGCCCCGCACAGTGATCATTGTAGAGACTCGCCGGTAAGCGACAAACGACACGCTGTCCAACTGCTCCTCGACCGTCTCGACCTCGTAGATGCCAGGCGGCTGCAGCCCCTCCACACCTGGCAGCAGAAAGGAATGCGCAAACTCGACCAATGTGCGGCTGAGGCGCTCATTCATGATCGTCCTCGGAGCCGTGCGCGCTCTGAGCGCGCCTTTCAAGTGGATAAGGGTCGCGAGCGTAAAAGTTCCGGATTCCGACGCCGTTGAAAAGGCTGTCGCCGACCTCCAGGAACGAGCCGTCGAGGAGCGTGGGCTCGACGTTCTCCATAGCGTAGCGGATAGCCTCTGCGGCCGGATCAACCCTTCTGGAAAAGCCGGATCGCTGCTTGCTCCGCCAGCTCCGGGCAGCGGTTGGAGATAGCTCCGCCACTGCCGTGTAGTCGAAGGAATGGACTGCAGTCATGTTGCCTGGCCTCATCTCGACTATTCTACACGCTCTGCCGATTTCGCGATGAGAATGAAGTCGCTCGCAGCCAAGGCTGCGAGCGACTTCATCCAGCTACTGCAATGCGACCTTAGAGCTGCCGACCCTTGGCAAAGGCGTCGACATCGCGCTGCGCCTGGCTCTTTTCGAGGCTGTATTTCGCCTGGACCTTGCCGACGAGGTCATCCTTGTCCTTGAGAGCGGCAATCTCGTCGGGGCTGAACTTGTCCCACTTTCCGAGAATCTCGCTCCTCATCCCGGCGGCATTCGTCGGCGGGGACACGGCTGCGGACTGGGTATTTCCGGTCATGTGAAACCTCCTAAAGCATTCATAAAAAATAACCTGGATACAATCACCCAAATCATATTTTAGCTTTATGCGCCACTAAAGTGTTCATAATGTGTTCTAAAGCAAATAAAATAAATTATTATTATGACCTGAATAGATTTAATACAACTGCTATTCATGCATTTTTCTTCTTAAGAATTTCACTATTTCTGTATTTATTGCTGCTATAGCAGGTATTTTTCGTTATTTTTACTTATATGTTACTTTGATATATTTATCGGCTGCAATCCCGGGTCCGGCGCCCCGGCGTGGGGCGGATGGGCTCGCCACAGCGTTGCCCGGCAATCGGCTGATGCAAAGTGGGCCGTCGATCCCCATGTATTGATCATGGAAAAATTCGATTTCAGCGCGCCGGCCGAGATCTTCACCAGCAAGGGCCGCGGCGTCGGCCGGCGCCCTATGACTTATCATCGGTTTTCGACCGGGGCCGAGGCGGTGCGCTACGCGATCGAGACGCTGCCTGTCGAGAAGCTCTACGGCACGGTCATGGAAGTGGACGAAACCCGCTTTGCCGCCGAAGACATACGCCGTCTTTACGAGATCCCGGGCTATCCGCTGCCACGGGCGAGCCCGCAATGAGCGCGTCGTCGGTGGAAAAGGCAGCGTTCGGCTGGGTGGTCGAGATCTCGGACCTCAGAGGCAGCAATCAATCCGCAATTCTGCGCTTCAATGTCGCCGAACCGAACCGGCTCGATGCCATAAACTCGGTCCGCCGGCGCGTGCCGGGTGGAGACGCAGCAACGGTTGAGGCTGTTGCCAAGCTTTCAAGATATGCCGTGTACAATCACCTGCGTTTGAAGCGCGGGGAGACGATGCTCGTCGCATGACGCGGGCATTCTACGCGGCGGCGCCTTTCTTGCTTGCCTTCCTTGCATCAGCGGACGGACGTGGGCTACAGCTGAGCGACCGCGGGCTGTGAGGGAGAGCTTGGGGACAAACTTCCAGGTTTTCGGGCCCGACCCCGCCCGGGCCGACGTTTCGCGGTTGATCGACCAGCTCGTGCGGGTCGGGCTCGACCGCCGCAAGCACGATCGCGCCCCCGCCCCCGGTTGCATGCTTGCAATTTGCGGGGTCTGTTGCCTGTCATTGTGAAGCGGTAAGGTGGAGCGCTGCACAGTGAGGTCCCGCAATGCATCTCCTCTTCGACGCGCCCGGTGACCTGTTGCAATCGGCGGGTCGCGCAGCCTTTGAAGGGCTTGTTGCCGCCGCTGTTCTGGCAACGTTGAGCATGGCAAGGACGTGGCGCGCACGAGGCGTCGCGCGTGCGCAGATCCGAGATCAAATTCTACGGGTGCTCGGATTGCGATTGGTTGTGCGGGACGGTTGGCTCGGCGCAAAGAGCACCGAGCTAGCGGAGCTGTCACCGGACTCCCTCAGAGGAAGAGAGGCTCTCGGGCGTCTACAATGGCAGCTAGATCTCTATCGGGACTTCATCTCAATGAATGAGATGAACGTGCTCCAGTGCGCGATAGAAAGCTTAGACAGGGCGGCCGTCAATCCTGGCTCCGCGAGCTCCTACTATTCAAGAGATGCCCTCCCCAGGATCGTGGGAAACTTCCTGCCTAGGAAGGCGAGAACGCTCTTGGCGGCCCATGTCGAATCCAGACATTGGTCGGAGTTGCTTGCAACGAGGGCGGATTTCAATCGCGCGAGCTGAAGGCGCGCAGGCGGGTTACATCGGCGGACGGGGACGGGGCTGAGCTACGGTGTGGCCGCTAGGCTGTGAACGTGGCCTGCACTTCGTCATAAGTGTGACATAGCGCCAAGCTTATATCGGTAGGCGTCGGGACCGGTCGACAGCAAATTCTGGAATAGGCTTGCCCCATTTTGAACGCGCACGCCGCGTGGCCATCTGTTTATCGGTCGGTATTCGTCTGTGCAGAGTCCGAAATCTGAGACCCTGACTGCCAGCGTCAACGGGCCGGTAAGCCGATCCGTAAATGCTCCGAAGAGCGATAACGAGGACGGAAGCGTCTCCGTAAGCTCCCCCGTCGCAGCCGCCGATGAGGAGACGACGGTCGTCGGCAGTGAGCCGTCTGCCAAGATCCCGGAGCCAACTTATACTCCGGCAGACATGATCGTTGCGCACAGCCTCATTGCGCACAGCGCGCCGAGCTTGCGAGACAATGTCGCCCAGCGCATGAGCCAGAGACCTCTGGCTCCGCCGGCGGCGCCAAGCGTCAATGGCGAAGGCGATGTCGTTGCGCCGGAAGTCTTTGTGCCGACGGACGTCATTGCACCGCCGGACACTGGCGAGACGGCTGCTAGCAAAGGGTCCCACGACGGCCAAGCAGCCCCCCCTGCCCTAGCCCCGGATTCAGCTCCAGTACCGGATTTATTCCCAGCGCCCGATCCGCTCCCCGAGCCCAACCGTCTCACAGATGCCGATGCAGTCGAGGATCACGGGCATTCGTTGCCGCAAACCTCAGGTGACGAAGCTCTCACATTGCCGCTGCCCGCCGTGATCGATGCTGGCGGCGGCGACTTGCCGGTCCAGCCCACGTTGGCGGTCGGCACTCCTCCACTGACGCAACACCCCGATCAAGCTCGCTCGGGACCGCACGTCTGGATTGGCCTCTGGGCCTTGTCACTCGCGATTGCCGGCGGGATTGGTGCGGGTATTGGAATGGGGCTACGCGTGACGACGCAATTCCCTCCAGCACACTCGAAGGCTTCGCATGCCGAGTCCGCCCTCGTCTGGTCGGACTTGTTTTCGCCCGGCGCGGCATCACCGCGCGGCCAGCAAGCGGCGAATGTCGCGGCCGACGAGGCCCTGACGATCGCCGATATGAAGCTGCATGGGGTCGACGGAGCACCGGATCCGGACGAGGCGCGATACTGGCTACGCGTTGGTCTAGACAAAATCATGGATGACAAGCGTCTTTCATGGGCTTTGACGCAGCTCGGCACGCTCTATGCGCGGCCAGGAGCACCGGCCGAAGCCTTTTCGACGGCGCGCACGCTTTGGGACCTTGCCGCCGCCAAGGGCGACCCCATCGCACTTTGCTTTCTAGCCGCCCTTGAAGAGGGCGGACTTGCCGCGCGTGCCAACACGGCACGCGCATTGAGTCTCTACCGTAAGGCGAAAGAGGCGGGAGGCTGCGACGCAGCTGATGAAGCCATTCAGCGCCTGAGCGGTAATCCAAGATGAGCAAGCTGATGCGTAGTCTGACGGTAACCTTGATCGGTCTTGCCGCAGTTGGTGGCAGCGAGCCCCTCAACGCCGACGACAGCGCCGGACTTACAGCGGGGACCAAGAAGCCGTGGTTCGTCGATCCGCGCCGGTTGCCGGAAATAACCGTGCTGCCGTCGCCGGAGGCGGTCGAAGCTGCGCGCAAGGCAGAGGAGCAGAAGCGTGTCCTCGACGAAACTGCGGCCCGTCTCAAAGCCGAGGAAGAGCGCCATATCGCGCAAGAGGCCGAGACGCAGCGACAAGTCAAGGAGCTCAAACGTCTAAACGAAGAGGCAAAGGCCAAAGCCGATGAGGATCGTGCTCGCGCGGAGGCAGAGGCGCGACAGAACGAAGCCGCAAAGCCCACAGCAGGGCCCGCCGCCAAGTCCGCCCCGATCCGGGCTTCGACCAACATCCCAGCTTACGCGTTGACCTGCCCAAGCCCCGCCATATCGACGGAACCGACACAAGGCGGACGCACAAAAATTGCCGTCAAATCCTCTTGTCGCGCCAATCAAACGATCGAGGTCAAGTATGGACCGATCGTCACGGCGCGCGCGCTCGACGGCACGGGAAGCGCCGAGTTTCTACTCGACTTATTCCTCGGCGGCGAGGTAGCAGCCACGCTGACCCTTGCCGACGGCGAGCAGCATCCTCTGGCGCTTCCTGCGCAGGATCTCGGCGATGTGACGAAAGTTGCGATCATCTGGAATTCGAAGGTCAATCTCGATCTCAACGCTTTCGAATACGCCGCCGTGACTGGCGAAGAAGGCTACGTCTGGGCCGGCGCCCCGCGCGACGTCGCGGCGGCGGCGGCGCTTGTGGCCCGGGACGGCCGGGGCCATGGCTTCATGTCGAGCACCGATGACGGCCAGCATGAGGGTGCAAAGGTCGAGGTCTTTACATTGATGCGAAGCAAGGGCCAGGACAAAGGCACAATTGCCATGGCACTCGACTATGCGGCGAGTGGCACGGCTTCGAACGGCGCCTGCGCCGCGGGGAGCGAAGCCGAAGTTGCAGTCGAGGTTGTGGTCCGTGATTTCGACGGCGCCGTCAGTCACGAGAACGGCGTCATACCAGCTGTCGGCTGCGCGAGCGCGAGACCGGCTTCGGGCCGCTATCTCAAAGGCATCGTTCCGGATCTGCGGATCCGTCACTGACACGTTTATCGTCCGTGGCGCGGGGGCGCCAGCAAACAAGGGGGACACGCATGTCGCGTACGGTAGTCAAGATTTGGACGTCGGCGGGCATCGCTGCAGCACTCGTCGTCATCGGAGCCGGCGCGGCCATTGCCACTGAGGTGGTCCTGCGCTTGAAAAGCGGTGACTTGCAGATCTCGGGCGAGCTCGTCTCGTCTGACAAGACCAAATACACGATCAATTCGCGCAGTCTTGGCTCGCTGACACTTGATGCCGCCCACTTCGATTGCATCAGTGCCGGCTGTCCCAAGGAGGGTGCGGCCGCTCCGGCGCCCGTTCCCGCCGCGCATGCCCCAGAGCCCGAGCGAGCGATTGGTCCTTCCCAACTCTCGATTAGCGGTTCGAACACGGTCGGCAATCTGTTGATGCCGGCGCTAATCGATGCCTATGCTGCCAAGACCGGCACCAAGCTCGTCAAAGTGGTGAGCACCGATCCGCTTGATCTCGACTTCCGCATGGCCGGGCACCAAGAGCAAGGCGCAAGCGTCATCGCTCTGCACCGCCACGGCTCAGCAACGGCCTTTACCGATCTCGCAAAGCAGGTCGCGCAGGTTGGCATGTCGTCACGCCCGATCAAGGCCGACGAAGCACAAAAACTCATTGAGGCACGTCTCGGCGACATGCGCCTTCCCGGCAGCGAGCATATCCTTGCCCTCGACGGGCTCGTCGTTCTTGTTGCGCCCGACAGCCCGGTTGTGTCGTTACCGATGCAAACAATCGTAGAGATCTTCTCAGGCCAGATCACCGACTGGTCCCAACTCGGTTTGCCGGCAGGCCCGATCAATGTCTATGCGCCGACGCCCGAGTCTGGGACGTTCGATACGTTCGATCAGCTCGTGCTGAAGGCGAATAAGGTTGCGCTTACGCCGAACGCGAAGCGGACCGCGAACCACGCCGAGCAATCAGACTGGGTCGCCCACGACCCGTTAGGGATCGGCTTTGCGGGTATTGCCTACCAGCGCAATTCCAAAGCGGTGTTGATCCAATCGAGCTGCGGGCTGACGTCGTCGCCGTCCGTCTTCAGTATGAAGACCGAGGACTACCCGCTGGCGCGGCGTCTCTTCCTCTATACGTCCGGCAGGCCGCGTGATCCGCTGGCTCAGGGTCTCCTGGATTTCGCGCTTTCGCAACAAGCGCAGACGATCGTAAAGCAGTCTGACTTCATTGATCAGATTCCGGAGCTCGCCCCCTACTCGACGCAAGCTGATCGCATTGCCAACTCGACCAACGCGCCGGCAGAGAATTTCGATGCGGCACTGATGGCGACGTTGACCGACGACTTGAAATCCCGCGAGCGCTTGTCCGTGACGTTCCGCTTCCAGACTGCGTCGTCCGTCCTCGACAACAAAGCCCTTGCAGACGTGAAACGCCTTGTTGAGCTCCTGAAATCCGACGACTACGTCAAGAAATCCATCCTGCTCGCTGGCTTTGCCGATTCAAAGGGGCTGTTCAGCGTCAACGCGGAGCTGTCGCGGAGCCGTGCCAAGGCGGTGCTCGACGCATTGCGCGCGAATGGGCTTTCGAGCACTCAGAGCAAGATCATCGTCAAAGGCTATGGTGAGCTTGCCCCTGTTGCGTGCAACGATACGCAAGAAAGCTTGCAGCGCAATCGCCGGGTTGAGGTCTGGGTTCGTTGACGGGCGGAGGTCGGGGGCGCCTTGGCGCCTCTCCACGTGGGGGCTGAGGGCGGTTCAAGTGAAGCCAGTGCGTCCGTTCCCACGATCGGCAGCTTGTAATGGGAGAGCGTGAGTAGCAGGCCCGAGGTGGACAGCTCATGCTGACCCCAAGCCGAAGTCGCCGGTATTGCTAAACGCTTCGAAGGTTCTACAATTGACATATGACTGTCCGCAGCGAAATGCCCGCTGATGTAGCGACGATCCGTTCGCTTATAGCCACAGCCTTTAAGGCAGCGCCGCGTAGCGGTGGCAATGAGGCTGACATTGTGGATGCTCTCCGTGACAGTGGCGCGCTGACCACCTCTCTTGTTGCCGAAGACGGCGGGGAGATTGTTGGCCACGCAGCGTTCTCTGCGGTCAGAATTAATGGACATGACGTTGGCTGGTACGGCCTTGGCCCGGTCGCGGTGCGGGCTGACAAGCGAAGACGCGGGTTCGGGAAGGCACTTATTATTTCTGGGCTCGAGCGCATCAAAAACATGGGCGCGAAAGGATGTGTGGTCTTAGGAGACCCGGCTTACTATGGGCAGTTCGGCTTCGAAAGTGATCCGAACCTACGCTTTGGGAATATGCCTGTTGCAGCCTTTCAGAGACTGCCATTCAGCGGCCAGCCCCCAAATGGCGTCGTTGTTTACCATCCAGCGTTTTACGCTGATTGAAGTTCCGGCTGTTGGCCCTAAGCAGAGACACAAGCCTAGGCCGCTGGTGGATTAATAGTGGACGTGCGTCGAGCGACTCGTGGCCGCTTTCGCTAACGGCCGCTTTTCTGCCGCCCAATCCGGCCGCTCCAGAGGAGGAGCCCCTGGTGCGCACGGATTCGAGGCTCACGCCGTGATCTTTTGATCTTGCAGAGCTCGCGAGAGATCGAAGCTACAGCGGACCGCCGAGTGAGAACTTGGGGACGGCCTTCCAGGCTTTCGTGATCCAGCTGTCGCCGCTCTGGCTGGGGGCGAGGCCATCAGACTTCAGAAGCGCGTAGGCATCGCGATACCACTTCGATTCCGGGAAGTTGTGGCCGAGCACGGCGACGGCGGTCTGCGCCTCGTTCGTGACGCCAAGCGCCATGTACGACTCGGTGAGCCGCATCAGCGCCTCCTCGACGTGCGCAGTCGTCTGGTAATCGGAGACGACGACCTTGAAGCGGTTGATGGCCGCGACGTAGTTCTTTTCCTTCAGATAATAGCGGCCAACCTGCATCTCGGAGGCGGCGAGCGTGTCCTCGGCGAGGCGAATGCGATTGTCTGCGTCGCGCGCGTAGGTGCTTTCCGGATAGCGCGTCTTCAGGATCTTGAGCTGCTCGAGCGCCTTCTTGGTGGCTGTCTGGTCGCGGTCGGCCGTCTTGATGTCGTCGAAGTAGGCCGAGGCGATGATGTGGTGGGCGAGCGGCGCATCCTTCGTGCCGGGGTGCATGATCGTGTAGCGTTCTGCGGACGCAATGGCCTCAGGCGTCTTGCCGCCCTTGTAATAGGCGTAGGCCGCAAGCACGATGGCGCGGCGCGCTTCCGCCGAATAAGGATGCGAGCGATCGAGGTCCTCGAATTTCTTGGCTGCCTCCTCAAACTTGCCTTTGTTCATAAGCGCGTCGGCTTCCGCGTACATTTTCTCGGGCGGATCGGAGTTGAGGATCGCGGTCGAAGTGGACGCGCAGCCGGCAAGCGCGAGAGAGCACCCCAGTGCGCAGAGCGCGAATTTCGCAGCCCATGACGGCATCTTGCGCATTTGCGAACCTACTCCCAAGAATCCTGGCTCTCGGCCCCAGTCTCGAGCCGCTCCAGAAACATCCCCATACCACGCCAGAACCAAGCCTTAATAGCCTGCTCGACGTGGCAATCCCCATCAACGCCACCTAACCCGAGAATGTGGTTGATGTAGGGCTTCGCGAGCATCTACGTGCGACACAGCAACATGATATTCGGCATACGGCTCAGAGCATTAACGCGTTTCACTCGGGCACTGCGAGGAGAATGGCACCGCGAGGAGAACGGCACCGCAAACAAAACGGCGCACCAAACAAGACGGCGCCGAGCACGAAGCCCGGCGCCGCACCCCCCGTGAACAAAATCCTTACTCGCCGGCTGCGGCTACGGCGCCGGCGCGGCCGAACGAGATGGTGCGCGCCTCGCGAACGCGGGGTGCCTGTACCGTCGTCCAGGCCGACACGTCCTCGAAAAGCTTGTGCAGCACGAGCGAATTCAGACGATGGCCGCCGCGCACCGACTTGTAGGCGCCGAGGATCGGATGGCCAGAAAGAGAAAGGTCGCCGACGGCGTCGAGCATCTTGTGGCGAACGAACTCGAGCGGGTCGCGAAGACCCTCGCGGTTCATGATGCGGCCCTCGCCGATGGCGATGGTGTTCGTGAGATTGGCGCCGAGCGCAAGGCCGGCCTTCCAGAGGCGCTCAACGTCGCTCATGAAGCCGAACGTGCGGGCATGCGCCAACTCGTTGCGGAAGACGCCGGGGCTCATCTCGAAGGAGAGATGCTGGCGGCCGATGAGCGGTGTCGGGAAGTCGATCTCGACGTCGAGGCTGAAGCCCGAGTGCGGCGCCAGCTCGCCCCAGCACTCGCCTTCCTCGACACGAACCGTCTTCAGAACTTTGATGAATTTGCGCGGAGCCGAAAGCTCGCGGAGGCCGGTTTCGTCGATCGCTTCGACGAAGGGAGCTGAGCTCCCGTCCATGATGGGGACTTCCTTGCTGTCGATCTCAATGATGCAGTTGTCGACAGCGAGGCCACGGAGAGCGGCGAGAAGATGTTCTACGGTGGAGACCGTAATACCTTGGTCATTGCCGATGACCGTACAGAGCGTAAGATTTTTTACTGAAGAGTACGTAGCGGGAATTTCTGCGACCGGACGCCCACGTTTCGTAACCAGGAAGCGAAGCCCGGTATCGGCTTCGGCTGGGTGCAGAACTACCGAGACCGGCGCTCCGCTATGTACCCCAGTTCCCTGGACTTCGATTTCATGAGCAATCGTCGTTTGTCGCGCGCCGATAAATCGATTCGACATTCTGCGCCGTCCCTCGATGCCATCCCCGGCACAGCCACCCATCCCTTAGATGGCCTGCCACCCCCGGCCTGCCCGCGTTTCCCCGACTTGCCACCCCTTGTTAGATGCCGACTGAGAACTCTCACAATGGCCGAGGCACATAAGGCCGACGCACACAGCGGCTTCTCTTGATCAGCGGGGCGGTCCGGGCTTAGCGCGAACCGGTCGTCATTAACAAACGATAGCCGCCGTACGGATGTGGCACAAATCACGCTTTCTTACGGCGTATTACGGGCGACTGGTTCTAAGGTCGCAGGTGTGCCGAACCTGCCGCAGTCGCGAATCACTTTTACCGACGCCTATTGAAAAACATTGGCATTTCAACATCTTGCTTTTCGTCGTGACCGAGATCATCCGGCCGGTCCGCCGGCTCGAAGTGCTGATTTTCCGAATGCGAATTGTTGCGGGTGCGGTCTATGTGGTTCGACGTCGCATGAGCGCCCTGACGCCCGGGCGAATCACTTTCACCAAGCACCCGGCCGGCCAGTCGCTCAAAGAGCCCTAACCGCCGAGGCGCGCCGCTCGAAGGGCGCATCTGAGCATCGTTTACCGAGCCACCACGTTCGTTCGACGCGCCTTCCACGGCGCGGTAGGCGCGCTGTCCAACCTGCGGAAACTCGTTGAGATCGGGAATGCGATTGGCGCCGCGGCGGATGTCAGACGGCGGCGCCGGCATGAACCCGTCGGTCTGCTCGCGGGGCATCTCGTAGGCTTGTGGAAGCGGCGGAGGCGCATGCGAGATCGACAACTGCGGCGGACCATCCTCGATGGTCACGTTGCCTGCCGCACGCCAAGCTTCCTTACCGCGGCTTCGCCCGTCGTCGCGCGGGGCTGGTGCAAACTGGCCGTTGGGAGGCGGCGATGCGCCATAGTTCGGTGCTGCAGCCGCCGCTCTCGGTGCAAACTGCAATGCCTCAGTGAGACGACGCTGCATGTCGTCGACGCTGGCGAGACGCTCGCGCGAAGGCGTTTGCGTGGCGGATACAGATGGTAGGGGCGCGGAGGCCTGCCGCGTTTGCTGCGAGGGGGCGGAGCGCGTCTGGGTATTCGGTTGCATCCTCTCGGGCGGCTCCTGCGGAGCTGCCGGTCGCGTGCCGCGGATCCAGGCATCGGCGGGTGCGGGTGGGGCTCGCTCTGCCTCGCCCGCACGAGACATGCCGGAGGCGACAATCGACACACGCACGCGCTCGCCAAGACTTGGATCATAGGTCGCGCCGACGATGATGTTGGCCTCTGGATCAACCTCCTGGCGTACGCGGCTTGCGGCCTCGTCAACCTCATATAACGTCAGGTTGGCGCCGCCGGTGATGGAGAGCAAGAGGCCCTTGGCACCACGCAGCGACACGTCGTCGATCAGCGGATTGGAGATGGCTTCCTCGGCAGCAAGCGTTGCGCGACGCTCACCGGTCGCCTCGCCGGTGCCCATCATGGCCGAGCCCATGCCCGACATAACGGTGCGAACGTCGGCGAAATCGAGGTTGATCAGGCCTTCCTTGATAATCAGGTCGACGATGCAGGCGACACCCGAATAGAGCACCTGGTCGGCCATGACGAAGGCTTCTGCGAACGTCGTCTTCTCGCTCGCGATGCGGAAAAGGTTCTGGTTTGGAATGACGATCAGCGTGTCGACGAAGTTCCTAAGCTCGGCGACGCCTGCCTCGGCGATACGCATGCGGCGCGCGCCCTCGAAGAGGAAGGGCTTCGTGACGACGCCAACGGTCAGGATGCCAAGCTCGCGAGCAATGCGGGCGATGACGGAGGCCGCGCCGGTGCCCGTGCCGCCGCCCATTCCAGCGGCTATGAACACCATGTGCGAGCCGGCGACCTGCTTCCTGATGTCCTCGATGGCTTCCTCGGCCGCAGCCTCGCCGATCTCGGGGCGGGAGCCGGCGCCAAGTCCTTCCGTGAGATTGGCGCCGAGCTGGAGCCGGTGCTCGGCGGCCGAGGAGGCAAGGGCCTGCGCGTCGGTGTTGGCAACGACGAAGTCGACGCCCTCGAGGCCCGAGGCGATCATATTGTTGACGGCGTTGCAGCCCGCGCCGCCAACGCCGACGACCGTGAGCTTCGGTCTCACATCCGAGAACTTCGGCAGCTGACCTCTGATGCTCATCGTCCCCCCGTATTGCGGAGGTCGCTGCTGGCGCAGCATACCTCCACATGTCTCACTAGAACCGGCCCCTTGCCCGTGGCTTGCGGCCGGAGCTAGAAGCCGTCGCGCAACCAGGAGCCAACCCGATGCAAATAGCCGTGCGGGGCGGGATCCCGGTCCTTGAACGTTATGCGTCCCGCCTGATCGGGTGTTGCGGCCAAGAGAAGGCCAGCAGCGGTCGAAAAGGCGGCACTCGATACGACTGGCGGCAGACCCGAAATTGCTTGCGGCGTGGCTACACGAACAGGCAAACTCAACTCATTGGCTACATAATCGGCGATTCCTACGAGCTGGCTCCCGCCTCCGGTCAACACAACGCAGCGTCCGGTGTACCTCGCAACCTCACAGCCTTCGATCAACTCGCGAATCTGAGCAACGATGGCTCCAACTCTCGGTCTCACCACCTCGGCAAGCTCGGCTCTCGTCATGTGCTGCACGGTGCCCTCGTCCCCACCTGTTGGGGGATAGGAGAAGACCTCGTGCTCATCAGACTGAGCGCTGACCAGTGTGCCATATAGCGCTTTGATTCGCTCGGCTTCCGCAAGGGGCGTATGCAACGCGCGTGCAATATCAACCGTGATCTGGTTGCCGCCCATGGGGATGGCCGCTGCGTGCAGAAAGCGGCCGTCGGCGAACATGGCAAGTGTTGCCGTGCCGCCGCCGATGTCGATCGACGTGACCCCTAGCCGGCGCTCCTCGGCGCTGGTGACTGCGAGCGCACTCGCAAAGGGGGCGGGCGTGAGGCTCGCGACGGCCATATAGCAGCGCTCAACCACGAGCAGCAGATTGCGCAGTGGTGCCTCGTCGGCGGAGACCGCGTGCAGATCGGCGGAGATCTTGGCTGCCGCCATGCCGCGCGGATCACGGACGCCTGTTGCTCCGTCGAGCCGCACGGCGACCTCATTTAGATGCACAAGCGTGCGGCCCGCGCGCTCGACGTACTGTTGGCCTCCGGCCAGCAGGCGGTTGAAATCGGCATCCGTCACGACGCCGCTCTCGATGTCTGCAGAGGCCGTGAAGTTATGCGATTTGAGGCGGCCGCAGGCGACGGAGACATGCACCTCCTCCAGCATGACGCCAGCCATACGCTCGGCCTGCGCGATGGCGGAGCGCGCTGCCTGCTCAGCCTGGTCGAGATCGGTTATTACCCCACCCTTGACGCCAAGCGAGCGCTGATGGCCCACACCCAAGATGCGCACGACCGGCGCGCCGCGCTCGTCCAACACACGCGGATCGGCGTCGACCGCAGCAATGAGGCAGGCAACCTTGCTGGTGCCGATATCGAGCACGCCGGTTACGCGCTTCGGCACTCCGCCAATCCAGCCTCGCTGCAGCACGTCGTGGCCTCCTCAAGAATTAAGAGCCGGTGGCCTTGCCTGGGGTGTCAGAGGCGGCGGGCGGCTGGTCGGCAGGGCGAACGGCGGCACGTCCCGGTGCTCTGAAGTCGATAATGCTATTGGCAGTCGAGGCGAGCCGGCGCAGATCATCGTTGCTCGCGAGCTCGGCGAGGACACGAGCCTCGCCGTCTGCAGGTAGCTTCAGCGTGATGCCGTCGTGGAGGTTTAGGTTCCAGCGGCGCTCTCCAACGCGCTCAGCCTTGGCAAGCCGCTTGGCAACATCTGGGAAGCCCGCCAGCAGGTCGAGAAGCGCCTTGGCCTCGGTGGCGGCGCCCTCACCGGCGACGTGCGGGAGATCTGGCAAAGAGCTGCCGCCAATAGCCGAGAGGGTGCGACCGGTCTCGTCGATCAAGTACTGGCGATCGCCCCGCGTCCAAATGGCAAAGGCTTTGCGCTCAGTGACGCGCACGTCGAGCCTACCCGGATAGACGCGTGTCAGCTCGGCCGTCGCGATCCACGGCAGGCGCTCAATTCGGGCTTTCGCAGACTTGGCATCGAACGAGAGGAATGAACGGACGTTGCCGAGGTCGAGAGCGTCGAAGACATCGCCGTCGAACGTGTAGCGATGGCCAGCAAGAGCGACCTGGTCGATGCCGAGGCCGAGGGGGCCCGCGATGGCGTCACGCTCGGGGAGAACTGAGCGCGCCTGGCCCGCCAGCCGCTCGTCCTGCATGGCGAGATAGGCGGCGCCGGCGACGCACATTGCGAAGCAGACGAGGGCTGGCCTGATGAAGGCTGGTCTGACTAAGGCCGGCCTGCGGACGAAGCCTGCCGACGAGGCTCTCTCCTCGCGTGGCGAAAGGGAAATAGCCGCCGGCGCAAATTCGTCGCCATGCTGCTCGTCAATCACAAGGGTGCGGGTACGTGCCCGTCGCGGAGCGGTGCGCTGCTTGGTTCGCTTCGTGTCGTCATGACGGGTCGAGAGCAGCGACGCGTGCAGCGCCTGCCAGGTTGAGCTCAGGGCTTTCCCTACCTCGAACAACTCGCGTCCTCGACGATCCATCTGGTGAGTTGGCCAAAGGACCAACCCGCATACGCCGCCAACTCCGGTACGAGCGACGTTCCCGTCATGCCCGGCTGCGTGTTGACCTCAAGGCAGATCAGCTCGCCCGTGCCGCCCGGGGTGTCGTCGTAGCGGAAGTCCGCACGCGACACGCCGCGGCAGCCGAGCGAGGCATGCGCCGCCAGAGTGTATTTCCGGATCATCTGGTTAACATTCGGTGAAATTTGCGCCGGTAGCTGATGCTCGGAGCCGCCTGGTGCATATTTGGCCTCGAAATCGTAGAAGGCGAGGCCCACCTTCGGCACGATCTCGATGACCTCGGTCGCAAAGTTGCCGATGCAGGCGCAGGTGAGCTCGCGGCCAGCGATATAGCGCTCGACCATGACCAGGGCTTCTGGCGGGCCGCCATTCAGAATTGCGGCCGCGTGGCCGTTCGACCCTTGCCCCACGATGACCACGCCGACGCTCGAGCCTTCATCAACCGGCTTCACGACATAAGGTGGCGTCATGACGTGGGTGCTTGCAGCTTCGCGCCGGGTCACGACAAGCGCTTCGGCGACCGGGACGCCGGCCGGCTTCATCACCGCCTTGGCGCGCTCCTTGTGCATGGCGATGGCGGAGGCGAGCACGCCCGAATGCGTATACGGGATCGCCATCATCTCGAGGACGCCCTGGATGCAGCCATCCTCCCCGAAGCGGCCGTGCAACGCGTTGAAGCAGACCTCGGGTTGAACGGCCGCAAGCCGAGCTGCGATATCGCGGCCGACATCGATTTGCGTGACGCGGTAGCCTTCGCTTTCGAGAGCGGCGGCGACGGCTGCGCCCGAGCGCAAGCTCACATCGCGCTCGGCCGACAAACCGCCCATCAGGACGGCGACGTGCTCGAACGTGCGCGGCGGTACTTCACCCAGGCGGCTCATGCCTTGTCCTTTTCGCGACCAAGCCAACTCATATTGCTCATTAAAACCGATGCTCCCTTCCTCGTCACGGGAACGCAACCCGGTCACACCGGCACTACTGCGCGAGGGCCTCGCCGGCGGGGTGTCCTTCCTTCGGCAGCCCCAGGCGGATGATCTCCCATTCCAGCGTGACGCCGGACGCGGCCTTGACGCGGGCGCGGACGGTCTCGCCGAGCCGCTCGACGTCCTCACCAGTCGCGCCGCTGTCGTTGATCAAGAAGTTGCAGTGCATCTCCGAGACTTTGGCGCCGCCAACGCGAAAACCGCGACAACCGGCTTGGTCGACGAGCTTCCAGGCGCTGGTGCCAGCCGGGTTCTTGAACGTCGAGCCGCCGGTGCGCTCCTTGATGGGCTGGTTCTGCTCGCGATAGTCCGCGACCTCGTCCATGGCTTTCAGGATTTCGGCAGTTTCGCCGGGCGAGCCTTGATAGAGAGCTTCCGTGAAGATCCAGTCGTCCGGCACGCCGCAGTGACGATAGGTGAAGCCCATGTCGGCCCGCGACAAGACGTGGATGTTGCCTTGCGGATCGACGGCGCGCGCCTCGATCAGGACATCCTTCGTCTCGTTGCCGTGTGCGCCGGCGTTCATGCGAAGCGCGCCGCCGATCGAGCCTGGAATGCCGCGGTAGAATGCAAGCCCGGCGATGCCGGCTTCGGCCGCGGCGCGCGCAGCCTTCACGTCCGGCACAGCGGTGCCGACGCGGATCAGTTGACCTGGCTCGACCTTGATGTCGTTGAAGCCGCGCCCCAAGCGAATGACGATGCCCGGCACGCCGCCATCGCGAACGAGCAGATTCGAGCCAAGGCCCATGACGAAGACAGGGAGGCTCGAGGGCTTGCTCTTCAGGAAATAGGCGAGATCGGCCTCATCGGCGGGCGTAAGCAAGACCTGAGCCGGGCCGCCGACGCGGAACCAGGTGATCGACGCGAGCTCGACATTGGCGGCCAGGCGGCCGCGCAGCTCGGGCATCTCATGCTTCAGCTCGGATGTGATGTCGGGGAATGTCACCAGCGTGTGTCCATGTGAGGCTGCCCGAGCGAGAAGACGGCGGTCACCAGCGTCCCACAGCTCGCGAATAGCTGCAGACCGCTCATTAGTGCGCGCCCCCGGCTGCTCATTAGTGCGCGCCTCCGGCTGCTCATTAGTGCGCGCCTCCGGCTGCTCATTAGTGCGCGCCTCCGGCTGCTCATTAGTGCGCGCCTCCGGCTGCTCATTAGTGCGCGCCTCCGGCTGCTCATTAGTGCGCGCCTCCGGCTGCTCATTAGTGCGCGCCTCCGGCGCGACGCGGCTCTGCCTCCGCAAGCCAATCAGGCAGCGCGTGCGCCCATTCCGTGGAATTGCCGGCGCCGAGGCAGATGACCATGTCGCCGGGGCGCGCATGACGGCGGATCAGTCCAACGAGATCGCGCGGGGCATCGATGGTTGTGGCCGACGCATGGCCCGCCGCGCGAATGCCCTCGGCGAGCGATTGCGGGTCGATGCCGTCGATCGGGACCTCGCCTGCCGAGTAGAGCGGCGCGACGATGACGCTGTCGGCAGCGAAGAAGCAGGCCGAGAACTCTCGGAAGAGATCCCGCACGCGCGTATAGCGATGCGGCTCCACGACTGCGATGACGCGGCCAGTGGCGCCGGCGCGCGCGGCCTTGAGCACGGCTTCGATCTCTGCCGGGTGGTGGCCGTAGTCGTCGAAGATCTGCACGCCGTTCCAGGTGCCGGTGAGCTGAAAGCGGCGCTTGACGCCGGAGAACGAGGCGAGGCCCTCTCGGATGATTGCGTCTGGAATGCCAGCTTCTGCCGCGACGGCAATGGCTGCGAGCGCGTTCAGTGCGTTGTGGTGGCCCGGCGCCGGCAGCATCCAGCCGCGAATGGAGCGGGCGCCACCTTTGACGCGCGGGCCGAGGTCGGCGTCGATCAACGTCGTGCGCCCGTCGGTGCGGGCGGCGCGAAGAATAAGGTCCGCATCCTCGCTGGTGCCGTAGGTTAAGACGGGACGGCCGTCGCGCTTGAGGTCCAGCCGGGCCACCATGTCGCGAACGACCGGGTGGTCTATGCAGGTGACGCCGAGGCCGTAGAACGGAATGTTGCGGAAGAACGCCTCGTATTCGCGGTGCATGCTCTCGACGGACTTGAAGTAGTCGAGGTGCTCGGGGTCGATATTGGTGACGACGCCGATCTCGGTCGGAAGCCGCGTAAACGTGCCGTCGCTCTCGTCCGCCTCGACGATCATCCAGCGGCCCTGGCCTAAGCGCGCATTCGAGCCCCAGGAGTTGATGATGCCGCCCGTGATCACGGTCGGGTCGAGCTTGGCGACCTCGAAAATGGTGCTGATGATCGAGGTCGTCGTCGTCTTGCCGTGCGTACCTGTGACCGACACCGTCGCGTAGAGGCGCATCAGCTCGGCCAGCATCTCGGCACGGCGGATGATGGGAAGCCCCTTGGCACGCGCCGCCTCGAGCTCGGGATTGTTCTTTTTGACCGCGGTCGAAATGACGACCTGGCGGGCACCGACGAGGTTCACCCCATCGTGACCGATGAAGACGCGGATGCCCTTGGCGCGCAGGCGGCGGACGTTGGCCGAGTCTTTCTGGTCGCTGCCCTGAACGCTGTAGCCTTTAGCCAGAAGGATCTCGGCGATGGCGCTCATGCCGATGCCGCCGATGCCGATGATATGAAAAGGCCCGATGTCGCTCGGCAGCTGCATTCGATCAATCCTGTCCTTCACCCTGTCGTGCGGATCGCCGGAGCTTGCGTCCAGCTTTCCGCCTATTGGCTACGCCTACCGAGCAGATCCTCGACAAGGTCTGCGAAATGCTTCACTGCGTGCGGTTGACCCTGCCCCTTCGCCGCGGCAGCCGCCGACGCAAGCTGACCCGGATTGGTCGCGAGGTGCTCGATCTCGCGAGCCAGGAACTCAGACGAAAGCTCCTTCTGCTGGATACACCAGCTGGCCCCTGATTCGGCAAGATTGGTTGCATTCTCGAGCTGGTCGCTGTCAAGCGAATGCGGCAGCGGGACGAGGATTGAGGGGCGGCCAATGACGCCGAGCTCGGCGACCGAGGAGGCGCCGGCGCGCGCGATCACGAGGTGGCAAGCGGCGATAAGCTCAGGCAAATTCTTGAAGAATGGCGCGACCTCGGCCTCGATGCCGGCGGCCTTCAAGGCGGCGGTCACGCGCTCGACGTCCTCATCGCGGGCCTGTTGGATGACGGTAAGACGCTGGCGGAGGGCCGGCGACAGCTGCTCGAGGGCGGGCGGCACGGTGTCGGAGAAATAGCGCGCGCCCTGGCTGCCGCCAAAAACGACAAGGCGAAATGGGCCATTTGCGTCAAGAGGAGGGTAAGGCGTGGCGGATGCCCGGATGACAACGTCGCGCACCGGATTACCGGTATGGCGGGACTTGGCCAATGCCGCGCCTTCGAGATAGCGGGTCTTCTTGAAGGACGTCGCGATGGCGCTCGCGCCTTGCGCGAGCAAGCGGTTGGCGCGGCCCAAAACGGCATTCTGCTCGTGCAGGGCTGCCGGAATACCGAGCGAGCGGGCGGCGAGCAGAGGCGGGATCGTCGGATAGCCGCCGAAGCCGATCACGGCGCCAGGGTTGACCTCCTTCAGAAGCTTTCGGGCGGCGAGAAATCCTTGCAGGAGCGTGGCAGAGGTCCGCGCGAGGGCGATCGGCGATTTCTTGGAGCCTGGGGTTGCTGATGGCACCTGATAGACCTTACGGGCCGGGAAGCCGGTGCCATAACGATCGCCGCGCATGTCGGTCACGAGGTCGACGGCCAGCCCGCGGCGGGCCAGCTCCTCAGCCAAGGCGAAAGCCGGAAAGAGGTGGCCGCCGGTTCCGCCAGCGGCAAGCATAACTGATTTCTTTATGGTCACGTCTTGTCATCCATAGGTCCGAGGCCCGGTCCTTGGCCAGATCCGAGGCCAGATCCAGGACCAGACACGCTGGTCATCAAACGGGGCTTTTTTAGGCGTTCGAGGTCGGGGCGACGGCGGGTCAATGCGAGCGCCATGCCAAGTGTCACCGAGACCGCGAGCGTGGACGAGCCGCCGGCCGAGATGAAGGGCAGTGTCATGCCTTTGGCCGGCAGCAGCCCGACGTTGACGCCCATGTTGATCAGGGCTTGCAGGCCGAAGAGCATGGCGAGGCCAACGATTGCAAGGCGGATTGAGGGCTCGGGCTCGCGCTGCGCCTGGAAAAGCGCGCGCAGCACCACGAAGGCGAAGAGCGCAAGAAGCGCGAGGCAGGCGACGGCGCCATACTCCTCGGCGACAACGGCGAAGATATAGTCGGTGTGGGCATCGGGGAGAGCGGTCTTGATCGTGCCCTCACCCGGGCCGCGGCCCAGAAATCCGCCCTCGGCAAACGAGCGTATGGCGCGTTCGCCCTGGCTGCTGAAGTCGCCGGCGGGCGGATTGAAGAAGCGGTCAATACGGAAGGCGACGTGGGGGAACGTGGTGTAGGCGCCATAAAGCCCGGCAGCGGCGAGGGCAGCGAAGAGGCCGGCGCCGAGGAGCGGCTGACCCGAGGCAAAGAACATGGTGGCCCAGACGGCGCTCAAGAGGAGCGTCTGGCCAACGTCCGGCTGCAGCAGCAAAAGTGCTGCAAAGACAGCATAGAGGCCGATTGCGAGTGGCAGGGCCGGCATCTCGGGACGGGTGCGGGCTTCGGAAAACAGCCAGGCGCAGACGACGGCGAATGCCGGCTTGGCGAACTCGGACGGCTGTATGGAGTGGCCCTGAATGGAGAGCCAGCGGCGAGCGCCATTCAGCTCTTCGCCGGTGAGTTGCACGGCAATGAGGCCCGCCAGAGATGCAGCGAGGAGCGCGAGAGAAAGCCGTCGCACGGCCAGAGGCGTAAGCAGCGAGATCGCCAGCATCAGGACGATGCCGAGGCCGGAGAAGATGACATGGCGCTCGACGAAGTAGTAGGCCGGGAAACCTTTCTTGAGCGCGACGGCAGGGCTTGCAGCGAGCGACAGCACGAGGCCTGTCGCCATGATGATCAGGATCGCTGAGAGCAGCACGTGGTCCACGGTAAACCACCACTCGGCGATCCGGCTTCTGTCGGCGCGCGAGAATTTCATGGCGTGGCCCACTTCGACTGTCCGGTAGGGCCTGGTCGATGCCTCAAAGGCAGCCATGACGATGCGGGCGGGGGTGGGATGGGAAGACCTGCCGGCATCGCTCAGCTCCGGGCTCGGGCGGCGATTTCGGCGGCGACGAGATGGCGGAAGGTGTCGCCGCGGACTTCGAAGTTCTTGAACTGATCGTAGGAGGCGCAGGCTGGGGAGAGGAGGACGATCGCTTCCGGCGCGTCGCTCATGCTTGCGTCCTTTGTGGCAGAAGCGATCGCGACCTCGAGGGTGCCGCTGCGCTCGAACGCGACCTTTCCCGATAGCGTCTTCGCAAACTCGTCTGCGGCCTCGCCAATCAGGTAGGCTTTGGCGAGGCGCGGAAAATAGGCCTCCAGCGTGGTAATGCCGCCGTCTTTTGGCTTGCCGCCCACGATCCAATAGATACCGCTATCCCAAGTCGCGAGAGCCTTCTCCGTGCTGTCGGCGTTGGTCGCCTTGCTGTCGTTGATGAAGAGCATCCGTCCAAGGCTGGCGATCTCTTCGAGACGATGCGGCAGGCCGGGGAAGGTTTTCATCGCGGCGTCGAGGCGCGCGGGCTGCCAAAGGCTGTGGGAACCGGCGGTCACATCGTCGAGTGCGCGGATGGCGGTGATCGCCGCGGCCGCGTTCTGAGCGTTGTGACGGCCGCGCAGCGACCGGACGCCAGCAATCGAGGCGATTGCACCGTCTTGCGAGCAGATGCTGGTGCCAGAGGCGAAGATCTTCGGCGCGATCGACGCATTGGCGTCGACGGCGAATGGGTAGAGTTTACCGCTGACGCGTCCTGCGATGGCGCGGGTCATGGCGTCCTCGACACCGATGACTGCGGCTTCGGCTCCCGCGACCAGATGCGCCTTCACCGAGGCGTAGTGCTCGACGGTGCCGTGGCGGTCGATGTGGTCGGGCGTGACGTTCAACAGCACGCCGACCGTCGGCTCCAGCGAGGGCGTGAGGTCGATCTGGAACGACGACAGTTCAAGTACGTAGAAGCGGTTTTCAGCGGGTGGCTCGAGGGTCAAGACGGCGCGGCCGATGTTGCCGCCGAGCTGAACGTCGAGGCCTTGCTCGCGCAGAATGTGAGCGATGAGCGCCGTCGTCGTCGACTTGCCGTTGGTTCCGGTTATAGCGACGACGGGAGCGTTCGGGCAGGTCGCCCTGCGCTCGCGGAAGAACAGCTCGACGTCGCCGATGATTTCTACGGCGGCGGCGCGGGCCTTCGTCACGGTCCAATGCGGTTCAGGGTGTGTCAACGGCACGCCGGGTGCGAGGACGAGGGCTTCCAAGGCCGACCAGTCCGCGATGCGAAGATCGACAAGCGGAATGCCCGCGGCCGCGGCGCTGGCGCGGCCGGCCTCGCTATCGTCCCAGGCGGCGACGCGTGCGCCGCCTTCGATCAGCGCCTTGGCTGTCGCGTTGCCGGACGCTCCGAGCCCGAAGACGGCGACGGTTTTGTCCTTAAACGTCGTGACGCGCATGCCAGCCCCTTTCGCTCAAGACCATGTTCCGCCAGCGAAACATGGCGGGACTTTACCGCAGCTTCAGGGTCGCCAGGCCGATGAGAGCCAGCACGACCGAGATGATCCAGAAGCGAACGACGACGGTGCTCTCCTGCCAGCCCTTCTGCTCATAGTGGTGATGCAGCGGGGCCATTCGAAAGACGCGCTTCCCGGTCAGCTTGAAGCTCGTGACCTGGATGATGACGGATAGCGTTTCGAGGACGAAAAGTCCGCCGACGATGGCAAGGACGATCTCGTGCTTGGTGGCAACCGAGATGGTGCCGAGCGCGCCGCCAAGTGCGAGCGAGCCGGTATCGCCCATGAAGATCATGGCGGGCGGAGCATTGAACCAAAGGAAGCCGAGGCCTGCGCCAATGAGCGCCCCGCAAATGACGGAAAGCTCACCCGTTCCCGCGACGTGGTGGATCTGCAGGTAGGACGCGAACTTGTAGTTGCCGATCAGGTAGGCGATGAGCCCGAAGGTCGCGGCCGCAATCATCACCGGCACGATGGCCAGGCCGTCGAGACCGTCCGTCAGGTTCACGGCGTTACCGGCGCCCGCGATGACGACCATGCCGAAGATGATGAAGAAGGGGCCAAGGTCGGGAAGCGCCGTCTTGAAGAACGGCATTGCAAGCCTGCCGGCAAGGTCCGGGACCGAAAGCTGCATGATTAAATAGGCGGCCGCTCCGGCGACCATAATCTCGAGGAGGAAGCGGATCCTGCCTGCCGCGCCCGAGCTCTTCTGCCGTTTGACCTTGAGATAATCGTCATAGAAGCCGATGGCGCCGTAGGCGAGCGTCACCAGCAGCACGATCCAGACATAAGGGTTGGAGAGGTCCGCCCAGAGGAGCGTGGCCACGGATACCGACGCCAGGATCATCAGGCCTCCCATGGTGGGGGTGCCCTTTTTCGACAGATGCGACTTCGGACCATCCTCTCGGATCGGCTGGCCCTTGCCCTGCTTCAGGCGCAAGACGTCGATGATGCCGGGACCAAAGAGAAGCACGAACAAGAGCGCCGTAAAGATCGCGCCGCCCGTGCGGAAGGTGATGTAGCGGAACACATTCAGCGCGCCGATCTGATCGCTGAAGCTTACGAGCTGGTAGAGCATTCAAAACCCCTCCTTGGCATCGCACCGGCATTCTGGCGCGACCTGAAATTCCTGACTCCTCCGACGGCCCGGCGCCGCCGGCCTTACATCGGTACCGCAGCCAAGCGCGCCCTTATAGCTTCCGCCAGTGGACCCATGCGGCTGCCGAACGATCCCTTGATCATTACGACGTCTCCAGCGCGTAGGGCAGCCAGTAGTGTGTCCCGCAGATCAGAGGCCGTCTGAGCCCAGGCGCCCCGGCGAGACGGTGGCAGGGCAGCAAGAAGATGGGCCATGTTTGGGCCCGAGGCAAAGACCAGATCAACGCCTGCGGCGTCAACGGCCTCGGCGAGGCCCGCGTGGAGCCCTGCCGCGTCCGATCCAAGCTCCAGCATGTCACCCATGACGGCGATGCGGCGGGGATAGCGATCGCGCGGCATGGCGCCAAGCACGGCGAGGGCCGCCCGCATGGATGCGGGGTTGGCATTGTAGCTCTCATCGATCAGGAGCGCTGAGCCGCCGGACAGTGCGAGCTCGCTGCGAGCGCCCCGGCCCGGTGGAGCGGTGAGCCCGGCGAGGGCTCCTAGCGCCACCTCGATATCGGCGCCGGCGGCGTCGAGCGCCGCGACGACGGCAAGCGAGTTCTGCGCCACGTGAGCGCCGGGCGTCGCAAGGCCATAGACGACCGCGCGACCAGCGATCGTGGCGACGATCTGGCTCGCGTCGGCGAGCAAATCGAGCTTCAGGGCGCGAACGCTTGCCGTCTCATGATGCCCGAAGCTTATGACGCGGGCGCCGGCCTCCCGGGCGCGTTTCTCCATGATCGAGAAGAAGGGATTGTCGCGATTGAGCACCGCCGCGCCTCCAGGCTCAAGCCCGGCAAAGATTTCGCCCTTGGCCTCGGCGATGGCGTCCACCCCTGAGAAGTGCTCGAGGTGAACCGCTTCGACGGTCGTTACAATGGCAACGTGCGGGCGGACCATCTTTGTAAGAGGCGTGATCTCGCCAGGGTGGTTCATGCCGATTTCGAAGATGCCATATCGGGTGTCCGCGGGCATGCGTGCGAGCGTCAGCGGGACGCCCCAATGATTGTTGAACGATTTGTCGGCGGCGTGCGTCTCGCCTAAGCGCAGGCAGCAAGCGCGCAGCATCTCCTTGGTGCCCGTCTTGCCGACGCTGCCGGTTACGGCGATGACGCGGGCCTCACTCGTGAGCCGGTCGCGCGCGGCTCGCGCAATGGCCTCAAGCCCGGTAAGTGGATCGGCGACGCGTATCAGGGCGCCGTCGCCGGGCTTTGTCTCGTAGGCGGTTGCGACCAGTGCGGCCGCGGCACCGGCGCGGAACGCTGTCGTCACGAAGTCGTGGCCGTCGCGCTGATCTTTTAAAGCGACGAAGAGATCGCCGGGCGCGAGCGTTCGCGTATCGATGGAGAGGCCGGTGATCGGCATCGCCGCCACGCCTTCGGCGGCGCCGCTGGTAGCGCGGACGAGCTCGTCGAAGGTCCAGAGTGCGCGGATCATACTTGAGGACTTTTGGCCGGGAGGTGGAGGGAAGCAGCTCTGTGCATCAGCGCGGCGCTCATTTGGGGTCAGCCTCGAGAGCTCTTCGCAAGCAGTCGTGGTCGGAGAAGGGTATGACCCTGTCGCCCACGATCTGGCCGGTTTCGTGACCCTTACCGGCGACGATCAGAACGTCGCCGGGTGCAAGCATCGACACCGCCGCGTTGATGGCTTCGGCACGATCGCCAATCTCGCGGGCGCCGGGGGCTGCTGCCAGGATCTCGGCGCGGATTGCCGCCGGGTTCTCGGAGCGCGGATTGTCGTCGGTGACGATGGTGACGTCGGCACGCTGCACGGCGATTTCACCCATGATCGGACGCTTGCCGCGATCCCGGTCGCCGCCGCAGCCGAAGACGCAGATCAGTTTGCCGGTGGCGAAGGGGCGAACCGCATCGAGGACGGCTGCGAGCGCTTCCGGCTTGTGGGCATAGTCGACGGCGGCCAGCGCGCCGTTCCGTTCGCCCACGATCTCAAGTCGGCCCTTGACGCCCGCGAGCGCTTCGAGGCTCGCAAGCACGAGGCCGGCCGGCTCGCCAGCTGCGATGGCGAGGCTGGCGGCGACGAGTGCGTTCGAAGCCTGATACGCGCCGAGGAGCGGGAGGCGGATCACGTAGGTTTGGCCTCGATACTGGACCGTCAGTCGTTGCGCGAAGCCCTCGGCCGCACGCTCAGCGAGCTTAAGCGTCTCGCCCGTCTCACCGACGGTCACAAGCTCGAGCCCGCGCGCCTTGGCAGCTCTGGCGACGTCGGCCGCGCGATCGCCGTCCATATTGATGACCGCTGGCTGGCCGGGCTCCAGCAGCTCGGTGAAGAGCCGCAGCTTGGCGGCAAGGTAGGCTTCGGTGGTCGGGTGATAGTCAAGATGATCGCGGCCGAGATTGGTGTAGGCGCCGGCCGCGAGCTTAACGCCATCGAGGCGGAACTGATCGAGGCCATGCGAGGACGCCTCGAATGCGAGGTGGGTAATGCCCTCGTCAGCGAGCGCCGCCAGGGTTTTATGGAGTGTGACAGGGTCCGGCGTCGTTAGCGAGCCGTAGGCGGCGGCACCGGGTTTCACGACGCCGATCGTACCGATGGAGGCGGCTTTGCGGCCGGTGGCCTCGAAGATCTGGCGGGTGAACTCGGCGACCGACGTTTTGCCGCTGGTGCCGGTGACGGCAACTGCCGTGGCAGGCTGCTTGCCGAAATAGTGCGCGGCCATGAGGGCCAGGGCGCGGCGGGGCTCACGCGCCCTTAGCACGGGGATTTGCAGGCTCGGTGGCACGGTCGCGTCCGGGCCAGCGACGATCGCTGCAGCGCCTTTGGCGGCGGCGTCCGACATGAATTGGCTGCCGTCGGCTTTCGTGCCGGGGAGGGCTGCGAAAAGAAAGCCCGGCAGGACTTGGCGGCTGTCGGCCGTGATGCCTGAAATGTGCACGGCTTCGCACCCCGGCCGGGACGCGATCTCACCTGCTTTGAGGAGGGCTTCGAGCTGCATGTCGCCTCGGCGAAGCGGAAGAGGACAACAGCTTCTATGGCGTCCCTCGCGAGGCGTCAAACGAGAGGGGCGATACGCCTCAAATGATTGTCGAATTCGACACCACCGAAGGTCCTGTCGGGGGCTTCGGCTCCGGACAGGCCCTCGACGTGCAAGACGCCATGGCCCGAGGTCATGGCGAACGCCCAACCTTCGCTTTCCCGACCTGCTGCCGGCGCGATGCCGCAGCCGTCGTCCAAGAGGACCGTACGCAGCACCTTGCCGGTGGCAGTGTCGCTATAGATGATGCGGCCGGCGCGGGGAGCTGAGGCCGCCAGGACGCGGCCGTCCGCGCTGATTGAGACCGAGCCGATGTAGCCTTTGAGGGCGACGCCCTGCGGCTCAGCGGGCTCGATGATCTTGATTGGACGGTCGCGGCTGGCCATGCCGATCAACTCGGGAGCGGCTTCAAGGCTGCCCTGCCATTGGCCGCCGAACCAGACGCCGCCTGCCGCGTCGGCGGCGAGATGGCGAATGGAAAGCAGGTGAAGGGCAGCGGGAAGCAGGTGCTTCGCCTTAAGCTCTCCGGTTTCGACGTCGACGAAGCAAAGAGAGGGCTCCATGGCCGATAGATTGATGGGCTCGCGGCCGGAAGAAGGCTCTGTCGCAAAGCCACCATTGGCAATGGCGAGCGTGCGGCCGTCGGCAAGCAACAGGGCCTCGTGCGGTCCGATGCCAAAGGACGAGAACTCGCCGATGCGCCGCCAGCCCGAGGTTTCGTAGATGCCGATGACGCCGGTGCCGAGATCGATGTCGTTCTCGCTCGTGTAGAGCAGGCGGCCATCGTGCGAGAACGCTCCGTGACCGAAGAAGTGCCGGTTGTCCTCAGGCGTGACGACGTGTGGCTCACCGCGGCCATCGAGATCGAAGGCGACGGCAAAATAGCCAGGCCGGCGCGCGAAGGCCGCGGCCCGCCGACGGCCGCGATCGATGGCTATGTCATGGCCGCGGGTAGAAAGCGGGATCTCGCGGACGAGGCTGCCGTCATCTGCGATGAGCAGGACGGCATAGCTGCCATCGGCTAGGCGAGCTGCGGAGACGAAGTCGGCAGACGGGCCTAACGCGCCGGCTGCGAAGGCGCGCCGGCTCGCCGTCGCGGCTCCCAGAAGTGCGACCGAACCGATCAGGAAATTGCGTCTGTCAATCGCCATCGAGCTCATTGAATCCCAAGGTTAGTTCTGCTGCCGGCGCCAGCTCGCGGACGATGATCAGGCGGAGCGCGCCGAGATCGAACTTCAACTTCTTGGCTGCCGCACTTCGCGCCGCTGCATCTGCGGGCTTCGCGGAACGCGCCTGCTCCAGCGCGGCCGCATCTTTCGCAATTTCCTTGAACGTATTGGGGATGAATGTCTCCATCCACCCCTTATCGGCAGGAACAAAAGCAATGAGGCCGGTCGCGTTGAAGAGCGCCTCGATCGAGGTGAGCTCCGCTTCCAGGTATGCGCTCGTCAGGCGTGAGCGCTCAAAGGGAAGTCGCGGGCTTTTCGGCGGCGTCGCGGCGGCAGCCTCAATCTCCGGGGCTGCGTGGAAGCTGATCGTCAGCTCGAGGCCCGTAACGATGGCCTTCACGATATCGCGGCCTGTGTCCGACGCATCTTTGTAGACGGGATTATCGGACCCTGGCGTCAACATTCTAAGGCGGAAGCCATCCGGCGCCGTCCAACCGTCCGAGAGATCATGGCCGATGGCAACAAGGTTGGTTGCGATCGCCTGCGCGAAGCCGCAGCGGAATTTCGCGTCATCGTCTTTGACGATGATGGTCTGCCGGTCGTTAAACAAGAGGATCTCGAGTGCGGCGAGCCCCTGGACGGCAGCGCTTTGCGTGGCGAAGGCGGCCGGCAACAGTTTCGCACTATCGCGATTGGCCAGCATTTCGGTGAGCTGCCGCGAGGCCGTGCCGCGAGGATCAGGCCAGAAATGGAAGCGCTCGAGCCGGCTCGCCTGCGTGACTGGGCCGGCGCGAAAAAATTCGATGGCACCCCAGGCGCGCACGACCTCGCCGAAGCTCTCAACCACAGTCGCGCGATTGCGGGCGTCGGCCGGGTCGGCGCAAAGTGCGGCTACGCCATTGGCGAGGGCCGTGGCCGCCTTCTCAACCCGCTCGACGCGTGGCACGACGAAATTGTCGACCGCCGCGAGCACCATGCCGGCGTGCGTCTTCCGCTCCTCGTGAGCGGAAGCGCCGCCGGCGAGCGCAACGCCGAGGGTAAGAAGCAATGCGAAAAGGCGGACGAAACTAACCACTGCGCGAGCGCCCCCGAACTTTTTCTGCAACGATCATAGCGTTGCCACGGACGTATTTGCCATGGATCCCTTTGGGACGGGCAAGAAAGACGAGCATGCGGGAGTTTTCAACGCGTCTTTGCCACTGTCAGATCAGAGACTGCGAGGGCCGCGTACGCCGAGCCTGGATTTGCCGATCCTCGATCTGCCGGTTCTGGGTCCGTCACATTTTGCCGCGTACGTTTGCGAAAAAGTTGCAGCCGCATGAGCTGCTCACGGGTGGACAGACTACGGTAGGGGCAGATGAGCCCCTTGCGCTCCAGCTCCTCAAGCTTCGCATAGATCAACTCAACCGCGAGCGGCGCGCAGCCGCAACAGTTCATGCGCTTCTCCAGCCGCCGATAGACGACGCCCGGCGTCGGAATGGGAGCTTCCGGCTCGTTCAGCACCTCGAGAAGAGCAAGCTCGATGTCGAGGTCGGAGATGCGGTTGCAGGAGCAGACGATCATGTCATTCGCCGCCCGCTCTGCCCCGGCGCCAGCTCGGGCTCCGCCGTGTAGGCAGCCGCGTTGACGATGAGATTTGGCGGCAGCACCTGATCGAGCCCGCGCATGGTCACGGCAAAGCTCTCGGCGTGATGGACCACCTCGTCGATCAGCGAGCTCTCGATGAGCGCGAAGGCACATGCGCGCATCGCGGGGCAGGTGTTGTGCTGACAGGCGGCGATCATCGAGACGGCGAGGCATTCATCGCGACAGAGGCTCGTGCAATCGCCGCTGCAGACGGAGATCTCGCGACGGGCGGCAGCACTGACCGAGCGCACCCAGGCGGACAGCTCGGCAACGGCCGCACGTGCCCTCCGGGGGCCGAGCGCGCCGGTGTAGATCTGCCACGCATCCTCCCAGCGCCCGATGTCGCCGGTCTGATAGCCTGCGACCCAGTAGCGAAAACCAAGCCCGACAAGACGCTCCGCGCCGCCGGTGGCGCGGTCTTGCACGGGCAGGCCTGGCAGGCGCCCAGGCATGGTGCCGTCAATAGCCATGACACACCTCGTCGCACGTCTTGGTTGGAAAGCAGGTCTCGGTAGGAGTGATGGGTCGTCCGGAGCCGGACGCGCGCGAGAACGCGCATAAAGAGGAACTAGTGGTCATCGTCCTGAGCTTTCCTATTGCCGGAGTTCAAGGCTCCGAAAAGGCTTCTCGTAACGGTAAGCAACAGTCTTTGACCAATGTCGTCAAGCGCTGAATTGACGCGATTAAAAGAATGGAATCATTCAAAGTTTTTGTTTGGAATAATTCAAGCTTCAGCTTTGAACCATTCCAAACTTCAGCCGGCGTGCGGCGTAACCCGGCGTGACCCGCGAGAGCTGCGCGCAGCGGGCTTTTGCGGAGGTGCTGGCTCCTTGCGTCTCGCCTTCTGCGGCGAGCGAGCACGCTGGGCTTCCGCCATATCGTGCAGGGTGTGGCCGTCCAGCACGCTGATGAACGCGTCGAGCGCGGTATCGAAGAGCTGGTCTAGGACGCCGGTCTCAACGGCAGCACCGCTTTCGTCGTCCACCTCGAGACGCATCGTTTCGATGGCGCGAACGACATCGCCAATGCGGATCTCTTTCGCTGGTCGAGCCAGGCGAACGCCGCCGTGTCGGCCACGCATTGCCTGCAAGAATCCGGCGCGCGAAAGCAAGTGCACGATTTTGAAAGTGTTCTGCAGCGTGACGTCGCGCCGCCCGGAAATTTCTGCGACCTTTACCAGGTTGCCGTCTGCGGCCGCGCAATCAAGCAGAATGCGGATCGCATAGTTGGTGGTCTTGCTGAGGCGCATCTTTTCTTGTCCGTCTCACGTTCGGGTGAGCAACCGCTTAATTCTTGATTATTTTCGTCATCAATTAATTCTTGACTCGCACAATCAATATAATATAGATGATCGCATCGCTGGCGGCAACTGCTGTCCGCTGGCCGTCGCAAGACCTTTTTACACTTACACCTTTTTGTGGTCGCCAAGTCTGATTCTGGTCTTGCCCTTGGGGGGGTCTAATCGTGCTGAGACAACGAATGCTGCTGCGAATGAAGCTTCCATTGGCCACGCTTTTGCTCACGGTCGCCGCGACCATGGCACCGCCCAATTCACGCGTCGCAGCGGCGGCCGAAAAGCCTGCGGCGGAGCAGGTCGTGAAGCACTATGCCGACCTAGCCGAGGCTGTCTACGGCGATGCCTCAACGGCCGCAAAGGCCTTGCAGAAGTCCGTCGACGCGCTCATTCAAGCGCCCTCCGATGCGACACTGAAGGACGCCCGCCAGGCCTGGCTCGCCGCTCGCACTCCGTACATGCAATCGGAAGCGTTCCGCTTCGGCAACAAGATCGTCGATGATTGGGAGGGCAAGGTCAATTCCTGGCCGCTCGACGAAGGCCTGATCGACTATGTGGCCGGCTCTTATGGCAGCGAAAATCCCGAGAACGAGCTCTACACCGCCAACGTGATCGCAAACACGACCTTAAAGGTCGGCGGAGCGCCGGTCGACGCGTCGCAGATCACGCCTCTGCTCCTTTCCGAAAAGTTGCAGGAGGCCGGTGGCGCCAAATCCAACGTTGCGACGGGCTATCACGCGATCGAGTTTCTGCTATGGGGACAAGATCTCAACGGCACCGGGCCTGGAGCAGGTAACCGACCAGCCACGGACTATGACCTCAAGAACTGCACGGGTGGCCATTGCGACCGCCGCGCCGCCTACCTCAAGACCGTTACGCAGCTTCTCGTCGACGATCTCGCCTGGATGGCCGATCAGTGGGGAGTCAAGGGCGAGGCTCGCGCCAAGGTTACAAGCGACCCGGCAGCCGGCGTCACGGCGATCTTTACCGGGCTCGGCAGCCTCTCCTACGGCGAGCTTGCAGGCGAGCGCATGAAGCTCGGTCTCCTGGTCCACGACCCCGAGGAAGAGCAAGACTGCTTCTCCGACAACACGCACAACTCTCACTACGGCGACGCCAAAGGCATTCGGAATGTGTATCTTGGTAGCTACACGCGGCTGGATGGCACCGTGCTATCAGGACCGAGTGTGTCAGATTTGGTACGCGATAAATCCGTCGAGGGAGATCAGCGGATGAGGGCGGCGCTGGACAAGACGGTCGAACGCATGGACGCCATCGTCCAGCGCGCCAAGACGGTCGAAGCTTACGATCAGATGCTAGGCCAGGGAAATGCCGCGGGAAATGCGGTCATCCAGGCCGCCATCGACGGGCTCATCAGTCAGGCGAAAGAGCTCGAGCGGGCGATTGCGCTGTTGGAACTCAAGGGCATCACATTCGAGGGCTCGGACAGCCTCGACAATGCGGCGGCCGTGCAAAAGTAACGCGGACGGGTGGGTAGTTCTACAAGCCCCGACCACAAGTTCGACATTCGACTCGATCCGTACAATCGGCTAAGCGCCTGAAACGACCCGGAGATGACTACCATGCAGAAGCCCGCGAGGATTTGTCTACTGATCGCCGGCACGTCCCTGGCCCTCACGGCCTGCTCGCTCAGCGCTTCGGCCTGCGAGGAATTGCCCGCAAACGGCATCCCAGAGGGCTCGATTGCCAGCGTCCTGCCGTCCCGCCTCGCCGATCCGGGGGACGTCAGAAGCGCACTCGGGGCGCGCGGCATCGTCGTGGGTGCAAACTATATTGGTGAGGTTTTCGGCAATACGTCTGGCGGCGTCGAGAGGAGCGCGCATTACGACGGCCGCCTCGAGCTGTTTGTGGATGCCAACCTCAGCAAGCTGGCCGGTCTCAAGGGGCTTTGCTTCCACGCCAACGGATATCAGATCCACGGCACCAGCATCACGGCGGAAAACCTCGGTGCTTTGATGCCGGTCAGCTACATCGAGGCAACGCCGGCGACGCGGCTATTTGAAATCTATCTCGAGCAGGATCTGTTCAACAAAACGGTATCGATTCGCTTTGGCCAGCTCGCGGCCGATTCGCAGTTCCTGCTGAGCGAGGGCGGCGGCGCCTTCATCAACGGCACGTGGGGCTGGCCGTCCATTGCGGCAGCCGACCTCCCGAGCGGCGGCCCTGCCTATCCGCTGGCGACTCCCGGCGTCACCGTTACATTAACGCCGAACGACAAACTTTCGATTCTTGCCGGCATCTACAATGGTGATCCGGTCGGCCCGTGCGCTGGCGACCCGCAGGAGTGCAACGACCACGGCCTCGATTTCCGCTTCAGTGATCCGCCGCTCGTGATGTATGAGGGCGCTTACAAATACAGCATTGGGAAGTTGCCGGGCACGTTCAAGGCCGGCGGCTGGGTGCACTTCGGTGACTTCGCGCATCAGCGGCTGGATATCAATGGCAACCCTGCCGGCGCGACGCTTCTCGACCCGCAAATCCTCGACAGCAATCACGGCTTCTATGCCATCGTCGACCAGATGATCTACCGCGTGCCGGGCGACGACACGAAGGGGATTGCCGTATTCGGGCGTGTGATCGGCGCTCCCGCCGACCGCAATCTCGTCGACTTTTACGCCGAGGCAGGCCTGACATTCAGCGGCATGATCCCGGGTCGCGCTGACGACGTGCTCGGCATTGCCTTTGCCTATACCGGGATATCGAACGACGCATCGGGCTTTGATCAAGACTCTGGCCTCGCGGTCGTGCGCAATTACGAGGCATTGCTCGAGATCAGCTATACGGCGAAGCTTGCCGAAGGTTGGTCGCTGCAGCCGGACTTTCCAGTACATCTGGAATCCCGGCGGGCGGGTGCCGGATGCCTCGGGTGTGGAGGCGGTCGGCAGTGCCGCTGTGCTTGGCTTGCGGACAAGCCTCAACTATTGAGGCGGCCCGCAAAAGCCCATTGGAACTCGCGCGTGCGAACGACCGTGGCCACACTCATTGCGGCAAGCGTACCGCTGGCGGCCGGGCTTGTCGCTTCAGGCACCAGCAAGGCTCGGGTGACAGCGCAGGCGGCCCTTCCAGTGCTTGCTCAGCTGGAGCCGGGCGAGGATCTGCCGGGCGGGGCCGCAACGTCGCGCGTGAGCACGAACGATCGGGGCGCATTCTCGCAGGCCTCGCACGGGCTAGACCTCGAGGAGGAGACGCGCTTCAGGCTCGGCCATGCGATCTTTCGCAGGCTATGGGTCGCGGCGCCCTCCTCGACCCAGGCCGCGGATGGGCTCGGCCCGCTTTACAACGCGCGAAGCTGCCAGATTTGTCACCCGAAGGGCGGGCGCGGTCATCCTCCGAGCGCGAACTGGCCCGAGGACGATGCCAGCTCGTTGGTGCTGCGCCTCTCCATTCCGCCAGAGACCGACGAGCAAAAGCGGCTGCTCGCGGAGCACCGCGCCAACGTCGTTCCTGACCCGCGCTACGGCTCACAATTGCAGAACATCGCAGTTACAGGGCACGATGGCGAAGGCCATTTGCGCGTCGATTACCACGAGGTGCCCGTATCGCTCGGCGACGGCACGGCGGTAAGCCTCAGAGCACCGGTCTATGGCACTACCGGGCTCAGCTATGGCCCGCTGCATGCGCAGGCGATGCTCTCGCCGCGGGTGGCTCCGCAAATGATCGGTCTAGGGCTGCTCGAGGCCATCCCCGAGGCTCTGATCCGCGCCGGCGCCGATCCGGACGATGCGGATCGAGATGGGATCTCCGGGCGCGCCAACGAGGTGTGGCACGCGGAGGACGGCCGCTTAGCGCTCGGGCGTTTCGGCTGGAAGGCGGGGGCGCCGAGCGTTCGGCAACAGAGCGCCGAGGCGGCCCGGGTCGACATCGGGCTTTCGAGCCCTGCCGCGCCCTATGCTGCGGGCGATTGCACCGCGGCGCAGAGAACCTGCCTCGCGGCGCCCAATGGCAACTCGACTCGATCGGGCGGCTTTGAGCTCGGGGAGGACCTCTTGCAGCTCGTAACGTTCTACGCTCAGAACCTCGCGGTTCCGGCTCGTCGTCAACCGGACAGCGCCAAGGTCATCGAGGGGAAGTCCCAGTTCAACCGCGCCGGTTGCACCGGCTGTCACAAGCCTTCGTTTACAACGGCGAAAGTCGATGGCCAACCTCACCTCAGCGACCAGCACATCTGGCCCTACTCCGACCTGCTCCTACACGACATGGGCGAGGGTCTGGCCGATGGCCGGCCCGAGGGCGTGGCCGATGGGCGCGAATGGCGTACCGCGCCGCTCTGGGGCATCGGGCTTACGGATGTCGTGACCGGCAACGCATCTTTCCTCCACGATGGACGGGCGCGCAGCGTTGAGGAGGCGATCCTCTGGCATGGCGGGGAGGCGCAAGCGGCGCGGGACGCTTATGCTGCGCTCTCCAAGGCGGAGCGTGAGGCGCTTTTGGCTTTCGTCAGCTCGCTTTAAGAAGCCTCAAGGTAAGGAGCCTCTGGCTTTCCAGCCGTAGAGCCAATCGTAGCCGGCCATCAGACGCGCTGGCGGAGCGATGGCCAGCGCCGCGTTACGCGCAAGGCGCATGAGGCCACTCTGGTGATAGATGCGGCCGTTCGTGCGAGACGCAGCTGCGACGCGGGCGGCCCGTGCGCGTCGCTCCTCGCCATATATGGAGAGCGCAGCAGGAACGCTTTTCTCGTTGGCAAGACGTTCGGCCAGCGTCACGGCGTCATCAAGAGCTAGCACAGCACCCTGGGCAAGGAACGGAAGCACGGGGTGAGCGGCGTCGCCAAGAAGCGCAATGCGCCCGGCAGCAAAGCGTGGCAGGCTCGAAAGAGCATGGAGAGACCATTTGCGCCAAGCGTCCGGCTCGGCGAGCAACTCGCGTAGCAATGGCGGAAAGCCCCGCGAACGGTCCATGATCCAGCGCGCCTCGCAGGGTGTGCTCCAATCCGTGGATGCCTCGGGCTCGTCGAAGATGGCAACGATGGCCATGTCGCGGCCGGCGCGCACCGGGTATTGGACCACGTGCGCACCCGGAGCAAGCCAGATGCGAACCTCGTTGCTGCGTAGCGAATGCGGAACGCGGTCGATCGGCAGCACCGTGCGGGCGGCGGTCTTGCCGGTGTAGATTGGTGGCGCGCCGGCAAAGCAGCGACCGCGCAGCGTCGACCAGAGGCCGTCGGCTGCCACGAGCGCGCGGCCATCAATGTAGTTGCCGCCGTCCGTCTCGGCGACGAGGTCTTGAGATGTTTCGACGGCGTTGACGACGGCGGTGCCAGTCGAGATTCTGATCCGCGGCTCGGCCTCGGCGGCGGTCAATAGCGCGGCGTGCAGGTCGCGGCGATGGGCGACCCAATAGGGTGCGCCGTGGCGCGTCGCCATCCAGCCGCCGAGCGGAAGGCGCGCGAGATCACGGCCCGTCTCTGCATCTAGCACGCGGAGACAATCCGGCGTGGCAACGAGGCCTTGCAGGTGAGCCGCCGCGCCGAGGTGTTGCAGGATTCGCGTGCCGTTCGGCCCGATCTGGATGCCGGCCCCGTCCTCGCTGAAAGCCTGCCGGCGTTCGAGAACGTGCGAGAGGATGTTACGCCGTGCCAAGGCAAGAGCCGTCGCCAGTCCACCAATGCCGCCACCGGCGATCAGGATGGTGTTGGCACCCAGAATAGTGTTGGCAGCGTGCGCTTTCACTGCCGGCCCTCGCCCGCCCGCCGTCAGGCAGCGGCCTCAGACGCAAGCTCGACGAGGCATCCCTTGGGATCGCTCTCGTCGGCATCAAGGCGCGCGTCATATATGAAGAGGGTCGAGCAGTACGGGCAGAGGATCTGGTTGTCAGCGCCCATGTCGAGGAAAATGTGCGGATGGTCGTACGGCGCGCGGGCTCCCATACACTGCAACTCTTTGACGCCGACGAAGATCTTCTCTGCACCAACGTCGTTGGCAAAGTGCGGTGTCGGGTGATGGGCCATGAAAAAAGCCTTCTGCGAGCCGGTGGTGAGCGACCATAGCGGTCGGCACGGGGAAATGGTAGGGGACGCGTCAACCTGAAACGGTAAAGGTTCGCCGCATGCAAAGCTTCAGCTCGGACGGAGTAAGTCTCAGCTTTATCGACGTCAATCCGCCGGAGGCAAAGCGCATTCCGGTGCTGTTGATCCATGGCTTCGCGTCCAACGTCGAGACGAATTGGCTGGCGACCGGCTGGGTCAGGGAGATATCCGGCAAGGGCTACCGGGTCATCGCGTTCGACAACCGCGGGCACGGGGAGAGCCAGAAGCTCTATGGCCTCGAGGACTATGGCGCACCCTCTATGGCTGAGGATGCACGCCGGCTGCTCGACCACCTCGAGATCGGGCGCGCGCATGTCATGGGCTACTCAATGGGCGCGCGCATCGCGGCCTTTCTCGCTCTCGCGCATCCAGAGCGCGTCCAAAGCCTGGTTTTCGGCGGGCTCGGCATCAACATGGTGCGGGGCATGGCCGGCACCGGCCCCATCGCGCATGCGCTCGAGGCGCCGAGCCTCGAGGACGTAAAGAACCCGGCGGCGCGAACGTTTCGTGTTTTTGCCGAGCAGACCAAGAGCGACCTCAAGGCGCTGGCAGCGTGCATCCGTTCGGCGCGCGCGCCGATCACGGCTGAGGCCTTGCAAGCCATTCGCTGCCCGGTGCTCGTGGCCGTCGGCGAGAACGACGTGGTGGGCGGACCGGCCCCGGAGCTCGCGGCGGTGATGCCTGGCGCAAAAGCCTTCGTCATCCCAGGGCGAGAGCACATGAAGGCCGTCGGTGACCGGGCGTTCAAATCTGCGGTGATGGAATTTCTCGAAGGGCAGGCCTAGAGTGTTTCCGGCTCAGACTGAAGCGCTCTGGCGCGTGAATTCACGCCGATACACTTCGGTCTTCAGCTTGCGAATATCCGGGATATTGGCTGCGCAGAAGCTCTCGGTCTCGACGCGAATTCCCGCAGCCATAGTTGCTTCGATCTAAACCGGAACCACTCTAAGGCTCGTCGACGCCTTACGAAAGGCGACCTGACTTGCGTGAGGAGACGCGTCTTGAGTGAGAAGGCGCTCCCTGCGTAAGAAGGCCCCGGTCGACGCAGGCAACCCGTTGGGGGAACATCGTGGGGGATGTCAAACGAGTTGAACGGTCTTAGTACCGGGGCCTCAACGCACGAAATTGTTACGCATCACTACTGCCGATCTAGCTGTTCTACGCCTGACACACCCTGATGAGAGGGACGAGTGTATCGTCAGCCGCAGGCAACACCGTGCTAACCGGACGCTTAGATACTAACAGAACTATTCCTTTTTGCCTCGCTCCCGACCTGAGGTCCTTGTGGATAAAGATACGTAGACGGATGCGCTAAGCTTGCATATGGGCTAGCGCGCGACAGGCGCATTTGCGATTTCCTGGCGTTCCCGGTGAACGGGCGCCTCGGTTGAGCCGCAACTCGAGCGAAATCCGGCCAGAAAATGCGGGCACCTTAGACGCCAGGAGGGTGAGGCGTTCACCAGCCGTTAGCCGTATTTGGCGTATCCTGCCCAAGTCATGCGTAATCGTTGCGTTCTCCTCATGCTGGTGATTGTACCGGCGTTGCTATCCGGCTGCAGCTCCGGACCCAACTTCGTCGCCAAATATGAGGCTTGGCGGGCGGAGGAGGAAAATGCGTGCCTCGCGTCCGGTGTGCTCGCCCAGCGCGAGTTCCTGCATGCGCGATCCTCGCTCGGCGGGCCGAGCTACTGTGGGACCGAGCATCCGCTTGAAATGGCCGCCGCCAATGACGGCCGGGTGACGCTCAACCCGCCTGCGCTTCTTCGCTGCCCGATGATTCCCCAGGTCGACCGCTGGATCCGAGGCACCGTCGCGCCGGCGGCTCAGTACTACTTCGGCGTGCCAGTGACCGAGGTCAAAGTTGCAGCGTCCTATTCCTGCCGGCCGATGAACAACGTGGACGGGGCCAAGCTCTCGGAACACGGCTACGCGAATGCCCTCGACGTCTCGGGTTTCGTTCTTGCTGACGGTAGAAAGATCTTGGTCAAAGCCGGCTGGCGAGGCGATAAACGCGAGCAGGCGTTCTTGCGCGATGTCCATGACGGCGGGTGCCGTGAGTTCACCACCGTGCTCGGCCCCGACCATGATAGCAACCACCATGATCACTTCCATGTCGATCTTGCGCGACATGGAAAAGACGGCCTCAACCGAATCTGCAAATAGCGGGCCTGCTTCGGCTACCGCCCCTCGGCATTCCAGGTGCACTGCGCCGATGCACGAAGCTGCCAGACGAGCCCTTCCGGCGGAAATGAAAGTCCGACCTTTGCATCGAGCGATTTCTCGACCATGAGAACCATGATGGTGTGGCCGTAGCCTAGCTTTTCAGGTGGATTGACCTTCGGGCCACCGTTTTCCCGCCATTCGATACAGAACTCGCGCGCGTCATCCGAGCCATCAATATCCCAGCGAATATCGACATTTCCTTTGTCGCCGGACAGCGCTCCGTACTTGCTGGCATTGGTTGCGAGCTCGTGCAGCGCCATGCCGACGGCCTGGGCGGCGGAGGGCGTCAGGCGAACGGGCGCGCCGTTACTCACGACGCGTGTCCCGAGAAACTCTCGGAAGGGCGAGAGCTGAGACGCAACGAGATCGGAAACGTGGACTCCCTGCCAGTTGTTTTCGATCAGCAGATCCTGGCTCGCGGCGAGGCCAATAATGCGATCCGACAACCGACGCACGAACATCTTCGGGTCAGTGCCGGTCATCTGGCGCGCGATCGCCTGCACGACGGCAAGCATATTCTTCGACCGGTGGCTGACCTCGCGCATGAGCTGAAAGATCTGCTCGTCCGCCTCGTCTCTTAGCCGCGCGGCCTCGACGAGGGCCTGGCTGATCGCATTGGCCTCCCGCACCATCGTCGGCCGGTAGCTCAAGGCGCGGCCCTCGCCGAGGGCCTTTGCTTGCGCGGCCGCCTCATCAAGAGGCTTCGCGATGACGCGCCCGACGGCGAATGCGCCAGCAAGGCCGAACGCCGAGAGGATGCTGACAAGCCCGGCATAGCCAAGAAGCGCAGAGCGCACGGCCTCGTCGGCAAGAGATGCTGGAACTGCAACGTAGACAGACCAACCCGTGAGACGAGACTTGGCGGCGCCTCGCATCACCGTCCGGCCCTCCAAGTCCTGTCCGTTGGCCATTCCGCGACGCCGTTCGCGGATCTGCTCGCCGGTTAGCTGAGTGGCGAAGAAACGCTCATTCTGCCAGGCGCGTGCCAGCACTACGTTGGCACGGTCGAGAATGATTGCAGACCATCCAGGTGCAAGGCTCTGATTGTCGAGCAAGCGCTTGATCAATTCCGGACTGAGCGAGAGCGAGAGAACGTACTGGAGCGTCTTGTCCTCATTGAGCACAGGCACGCTCACCGCCAGTACGGGCTGACGCGCGACATTGCCGTAGACAAGGTCCGAAACGAAAGATTGCTTGCTTGTGAAAATCTCGTCGTCGAAGCCCTTACTGACCGGAAGCGGCGTGCCATATTCGACACGGGTATTGAAGAGTTGCTGCCCCGTCGCGTCGCGCAAGAATGCAAAGAGCCCAAGAGGCATTAGCGCCGCATTCGCCTGGGCGTGCACAACGGCAAAGTTACCGGCGCGGAGAGCCGGTGACGTTGCGAGCGTCTGCAGAATGGCAATGTAGCTGTTGAACTGCTGATCAACGTCGACCGCAATCCGTTCCGCGGTGCGGGTCGCGTCTTGATGCAGGCGGGTACGCTCACTCGTCGAGAGCCTTGCCGCTTCAAGCCCAACAAGCACTATCAAGGGGATTGCAAGCGCGAGGATGCTGAGCGCAAGCAAATATGAAACTGGCCAAGGCGGGCGAAACGACGCGAACCATTTCATTGATAAGCCATACCGGCTAACAGTGCTTTAGTAAGTTTGACTATAGCACTTCAGCTAAACCTCCTAAAGAAGCCGATCCAAGCAGTTCAGTTAAGTGTCGTCACATGCTCGTCGATGGGCCCGAAGTTGTCGAACGGTATCGTTTCCACTTGGCCGACGAGAGATCCATTTCCCTGGTCGCGGCGGCCGCCAGCGGCGGAAATCAACGTTGCGTCCTTAAACGCTCCAGCTTGTCCCTGGCTGCGACGAGGTTCGGATCCAACTCGACGGCCCGCTGTAAATCATTGACGCTCGCGGCGACGTCGCCTGCCCGTTCGTAAGCCAGCCCGCGATTGAGAAATGCGAGGGCGAAGCTCGCGTCCTCGGCAATTGCGGCCGCAAAGTCAGCAATGGCTTGCTTGAGCTTTCCACGATCCAAGTAGATGTTGCCGCGATTGTAATAAAGCAGCGGATTGCGAGGCCAAAGCCGGATGGCGTCATCGAGATCCTTGATGGCCTCTGCGATGCGACCGGTATTGGCATAGGCGATGGCGCGGTTCATGAGAGCGGTCGCGTGATCCTCCGTGCCGAGCTTGCCGCTTTTAATCAATGCCGAACAGGCGCGGATCCCGACCGCCAGCGTGCCGTCATTGCAGTCCTGGGCGAGGTCGGCATAAGCAGGCGCCAGCAGGACAATTAGACTACACAGGGTCAGCGCGCAGAAACGGGTCCGACTTGCACTCACGTCTAAACGAGCCTCGGTTGGCGCTCAGAATGTCAACCAGGACATTATAGGAGTCGTTCCTGGATCGTGACAAAACATGCGCTCGCCGCAGCAACCAGAAATCCAGGCTCCGCGGCTAAGGTTTGCTTAGTCAGGCTCTGGAGCTGATAACGAGGCGCACGAGGTCGACCACGTTCTTGCAACCAGTCTTCTCCATGACCGCGGCGCGGTAGGTTTCGACCGTTCGAAAGCTGATGCCGAGCTTCAGGGCAATCTCCTTGTTGGACAGGCCCTCCACGATCAGCGTCATGACCTCCCGTTGCCGCAGCGAAAGGGTGGCGAGACGCTGGTTGGCGGCGCTGGCCTCCTCGCTCTTGCCGTCATCGGCGGGCTCGCAGCAAGGCTTGGCAGGCGGCTGCGAGAGAGCGCCCTCAATTGCCGAAACCAGACGCTTGTCGTCGAACGGCTTCTGGATGAAATCGTAAGCTCCTGCCTTAATTGCCTCCACGGCCATGTCGATATGGCCGTGGCCCGTGATAAGGATCAAGGGAACACGGCTCTTGCGCGTGTTGAGCTCCTTTTGCAGCTCAAGGCCCGAGAGACCGGGCATGCGCACGTCGCTGACAACGCAATCGGGCTCGGGCTCGCTCTCGAGAGCAGCAAGCAAAGCTTCCCCACTCTCGAAGCAGGAAACGTTCATACCCTTCATGTCGAGGTAAAGCTTCAGTGAGTCGAGCACTGCCATGTCATCATCGACGATCGCAACTCTTCGCGACTGTTTCACGAGGTGGTCTCCTCAAGGTGTGGGACGCTGAAGTGCACAGCGGCACCGGCGTCGGTCTTTTCTATACAGAGCTTTCCGCCGTGTGCCTCAACGATCGAGCGGCTTAGCGCGAGGCCGAGGCCGAGGCCGTCGGGCTTGGTGGTCGTCAACGGTGGGGGTAGACCGGCCACAAGCTCCTGGCGGAAGCCTGGACCGGAATCCCGTACGGAGAACCTGGCGAATGCAGGTCCGTCCTGCCGCACTTCGATCGCAATGATGCCGCCGGCCGGCGCCCGGCCGTGCTTGCCGGCTATCGCCTCGACGGAGTTGCGAATGAGATTGATCAGGACCTTGCCAATTTGCAGGGAGTCTACCTGCACCGTGGCTACCCCCTCACTGACGCAGTGCTTGACGACGATGCCCGCGCGGGCAATCTCAGGGCGCATGACCTCTATGGCATCCTCGATCAGACGGCGGGTGTCGCATGGCTCTGGCGACCCATGTCCAAGCTGGATAAATTTGCGGATGCGCTGGACCACACCCGAGGCTCGGTCAATTTGCGCGACGATTTTTGCGGCACCCTCACACGCCATATCAAGAGCGGGCGGAACCTGCTCGAGGGCGTCAGCGGTCAAGCGGGCATAGGTCCTAGCCGCGGCCAAGGGCTGATTAAGCTCATGGGCCAGCTCTCCGGCGAGCGCGCCAATGGTGCCTAGCCGCGAGTAACGCGAAAGGGTCGTTTGCTGCAGTCGCAGCCTCAGCTCCGCGTCCTTGCGCGCCGTGATGTCGAAATTCACGCCTGCGATCTCTCGTGTCCTGCCGTCTGGTTCGGGGATTAGCCGGCCCCGGCCGCCGATCCAGCGCAGCTTACCGTCCGCGGTCGTGATGCGAAACTCCTGCGAATAGTCCTCTTGCCCGTCGATGCATTTCTGCAGCGCATCGAGCACGTTCGGCAAATCCTCGGGATGCACCATTGCTTGAAACTCGCCGGCCGTCGCGAGGCCCCCGTCAGGCAAGCCGAGAAGCTTGCAGAGGCGGGCATCGGCTTTCAAGGCGTCGCTTGAAATGTCCCAGACCCAAGTGCCCATTTCGGCTGCGGTGAGTGCGACATCGAGCTGAATCTCCGCCTTCACCCTCCTCGTGATGTCGCGGACAATGGCCTGATGGCGCCCGTCCACCATGCGGCAGCTCGCGACCTCGCCGATAAACCGTGTGCCATCTTTGCGCCGGAAGCTCCATTGGGCGCGGCCAACCTCTGCCCCGTTCGCCGAGGCATCGCAGGGCAGAGACTTCTGCTCAGCCTCGTCTACCACATCGACAATATTGAGCTTTGTCAGCTCCTCGCGGGTGTAGCCCAGCATGTGCGCGCCGGCCGTATTGACGTCCGCAAGGTTGCCGTGAGCGTCACTGACGAAAATGCCGTCGGCCGCTTGCTCGTTCAGCGCGCGATACTGTTGCTCGCTTGCGTGCAGAGCGGCTGTGCGCTGCAAGACCCGGCTCTCGAGGACTTCGTTGGCCCTCTCTAGCGCGTGCAGGGTCAGCTCGCGCTGCTCAACCAACGCCGCGAGGATGTGGGTCGACAGACTGATGACGGCAAGAAACATCTGAACGGCCAGCGTGAGCTCGGAACCGTCAAAACCGGGCATTGAGAGGGGTGTGTAGCCCGCTCGCGTGTAAACGGCAGCCAGCACAGCAATGAAGCCGACGGATGCCGCGGCTCCAGGAATGCCGAAGCGAAGCGCGGCCCAAAGAAGGGGCGGAATGATAATGTAGGAGAATGGAAGACGGCCGCCGAAGAGAAAGTCTGCCGCAAGGGCGAGAGCGAGCGTCAAGACGATGGCCTCGACTGCGCGCGCGGGCGCCGCAGCGCAGAGTTGCCGGCCTCTGGTCAAGGCCACGATGACCAACGGCGCGACGGTCAAAACACCCACCGCATCGCCGGCCCAGAAAAGGATCCAGGCCTGCTCGAAGGGCTGACTTAAGGCTCCGACCGCAACAGGCGCTCCGATGGTTGCGCTGATCATCGGAGTTGAGAGCCCGGCGATGAGTGTCGTGCACAAGACCTCGCGCAGGTTCCTGAATTCGATGACTGGACCGCATATGCGGGTGACGAGATAGGCTCCGGCCACGGCCTCGAGCGTGTTGCCGAGGGCGAGCACGGCGCCGGTCGACAGCGGGAACCTGTAGAAGAGCATCTCAGAGGTAATGTCTGCGGCAAACGCCGCAGCGACAAAGTACGGCCAGCGTCGGCGATCCGATACCAGCAACACTGCGAGGTAGATGCCGCTCGGCGGCCAAAACGTGGCAACTACGTCCTGCGCTGGCGACATCCAATAGCTCGCGCCGGCACCTGCCATGTAGGCAAGCATAAACAGCGCGAGGCGAACCGCGTTCGCAGGCTGGTCAACGCGCAACATGGGTCGGCAACGCCTCGCTTCACTCAAATACGTTCGACTGGCGGCAAAAAATGCCAGCGCATCAATGGAGGCAACATGAAAATTTGATGCGCAGCATCTCAAATTCCGCTGCCGAGCGGAAGTGCCGAGTGAGCCGTGTATTGTACAGGACTTGCAAGCAAAGCTCGAGCGCGCGCAATTTCAGAGCCCGCAGCTCGCTCGGCCGAGGCGACCAGCAATCTGCCTGCGACAGCCAGTCGCGCGTGACTCGCCACCTGCGGCGTGCACTCAATGATGGAGGCGCTTAGCGCGAGATGCGCGTGATCTTGGAGCCTTCGAGGGTGAGGTTATACATCAGGCCTTTCGGGTCCAGGATGAAGCCGACCACCGGGCTCGCGACTTTGTTGCTATCGATCGAGCCACCAATCCCGACTGTTACGATGGCTACCGAGCCATCGACGCCGACCTTGAAGCCGGCCTTGCGGCGGAAGCCATCAAGAGCCTCCGGCGTCATAAACATGATGATAACCGACCGCTCCTGAACGCCGAGCTGAAAGCCGATCGAAGCGGAGATGGTGTTGTAATAGTCCACCGTCTTGCCGCGGATGTGCAGCGCGCCCTCGCCATATTCGCCACCGATGCCGATGCCCGCCTTGACGACGGATGGGAAGACGAGGATGCCATAGGCCTTGTTCGCCAGCTCGCGGGCGCCGCCGATCTTGAGGAAGAAGCGGTCGAGCGTCTCGTGCACGCCGAGGTCGATCTCCGCCGCCGAGGACGCCTCGCTCGGAGCGCTGGAAACCACCATCGCGATCAGCGACAGCGCGGCGAAAGCTAGCGATTTCAACGACATAAATTCCCTCCGTTGCTACCCTTTGCGGTCATTGAACTGAATTCATGGCGAATTCGAGGTCGCCGCCCCGCCGAATCAGGGATTTGCGGGCGATGCCGGGGCCGCCGGCACGGTAAAGCCACCTTCGGCAACCATGCGTGAGAAGAGGCCGCCCTCGGCGACGAGCTTGCGAAACGTGCCTCTCTCACAGATGCGACCCCGGTCGACGACGACGATCTCGTTGGCGTTGGCTACCGTCGAGAGGCGGTGGGCAATAACGAAGGTCGTCCGTCCACGGCGAAGTGCATCGAGCGCTCGCTTGATCTTGGCTTCGGTCTCGGCATCGAGGGCGCTCGTCGCCTCGTCGAGAATGAGGATCGGCGCATCTTTCAGAATCGCGCGAGCAATGGCGATGCGCTGGCGCTCGCCGCCCGACAACGCGGCGCCTCTCTCGCCAATCACAAAGTTATAGCCGCCAGGCTTGGCTTCGATGAAGTCGTGGGCCTCGGCCAAACGTGCCGCCCGCTCGACCTCCTCATCGGTTGCGTCCGGCTTGCCGATGCGGATGTTCTCCGCGATCGAGCGGTTGAACAGGCTCGCGTCCTGAAAGACGACCGCGATGGCGCGGCGCAGGGAGGTCAGGGTGACGCCGGAGATGTCCTCACCGTCGATCAGAATTCGGCCGGCTTCCGGCGCGCGCAGGCGTTGCAGCAAGGACAGCATCGTCGACTTGCCGGAACCCGTGGGGCCGACGATGGCAAGTGTCTCGCCCGCGTTCACGGTGAAGCTGATGTCGTGGATGCCCAGGTCGGTGCCGGGAAAACTGAAGCTGACGCCCTCGTAGCCGACAGCCCCTTTGGGCACGGCAATCGGCAGTGCGCCGGGCTTTTCGGCGATGCTGGCCGGCTCGTCCAGGAGAGCAAAGAAGGTCTTGAGATTTGGGGCACCCTGGTGCAGGCCGGTGACGAAGCTCGAGACCGCATCCAGTTTACCGATCAGAAGAGAGGCAAAGGCCACAAAGCTCACGATCTCGCCGACGGAAAGCTCGCCGCGCTTTGCAAGCATGGCACCGACCGAAAAAACCGCGACCATGGTAACCGTCGCCGAGGCGCGCTGCAGCACGGAGAGAAGGCCCCACCAGGTGAGCACCGGGTATTGCGCCCTGAGGAGCTTGGCGGACAGCTCGCGCATGGCGGCCGATTCCGCTGTGAAGCGGGCGAAGCTCTGGACGACGGTGACATTGCCGACGACGTCGACGACGCGGGACGAGACGTCATAGCGGAGGCGTTCGAGTTCATTTTGGCCGGTTGACGTCTTTGCCATGGCGAGCATGCTGAGCACGACATAGGCGCTTGCGAGCAACGCCAAAATGAGCGCCATGCGGGCGTCCATGCCAATCGCCGTCGGGACCAGCAAGACGATGCCGACGAGAGCCGTCAACTGCTCGCGCAGGACGCGAAGCCATAGCCAGAACAATGCGTCAGTGCCCCAGGAGATGGTGCTGACGACGGCGCCGGAGCCGCGGCTCGCGTGGTAGCTTAGAGGCAAAGTCATGGCTTGGTCGAAGGCTTGCGTCATCACCGCAAGACGGCGGCGATGGGCGAGGCGATCCGCGTAGGTCGAGACAATGACGCCGGCGACGATGCCGAATAGGCCGAGACCGGCCCAGAGCAGGATGAGTGGTGTCGCGTCCCGCTGTTGCGAGAGTGCATCGACGACGCGCCCGAACAGCACGGGCTCGGCCAGCTGGACGAACGCCATCGCGACGCTCGCGGTTGCGAGAACGATAGCGAGATACTTTTCAGGAGCCAGCAGGCTCATGGCGCGGCCGTAGAGCTTTAGTAGACCCATCGCAGACAAACACCCATCAACCGTCGCGCGATCGGTCCGACAAGCTCCCATCGACTTGCGCGGCCGCTCAAATGGCTCCAAGCGCCAGCGAAATCAAGTGGCATTGTTGCGATAAGATTGCGAAAGGTCTTCGGTCGGAGGCGGAGAGGCAAGCCGCCGGACCGCCTGCTCTCGCTCAAGCAGGCGGCAGCTCGATGAACTCGTCCGCGTCGCTCGGAACGGGTGCAAACTTTCTTGCCTTCCAGTCAGCTTTGGCTGCCTCGATGCGATCCTTCGAGGAGGAAACGAAGTTCCACCAGATGTGTCGCGGTCCATCCATCGGCTCGCCGCCGAGCATGATGAGCCGGCACATCGAAAGCGCGAGTATCGAGATGCGGTCGCCGGGGCGGAAGACAAGAAGACGGCCTGCCCCGAAAACCTGTCCCTGGATATCGATCTCGCCCGCAACGATGAAAATCGCGCGCTCATCATAATCGGGGTCTAGCGGAAGAACAGCGCCTGGGGCGAGGACTGCTTCGGCGTAGAAGCAGTCATGTGGAAAAGCGGCCGGCGAGCGAGCGCCGTAAAGCGAGCCCATGACGACGCGTATGGTCTTGCCCTCGCCGGCAACACGCGGTAGCTCGCTTGCCGCGTGATGAGAAAATGCTGGCGCGCTCTCCTCATGCGACTTCGGCAGCGCCGCCCAGGCTTGAATGCCGAAGAGCCTCGCGCCGGCCCGGCGCTGGTCGGGTCCGGTTCGCTCAGAATGCACGATGCCGCGGCCTGCCGTCATCAAGTTCAGCTCACCCGGCTTGATCGCGAGCTCAGTTCCCAAGCTATCGCGATGCATCACCTCGCCATCGAACAGGTAGGTGACTGTGGCGAGGCCAATGTGTGGATGCGGGCGAACGTCTATCCCCGATCCAATAAGAAACTCAGCGGGGCCCATTTGATCGAAAAAGATGAAAGGGCCGACCATCTGTCGTGAGGCTGCAGGCAGGGCCCTTCTGACCTCGAAGCCGCCAAGGTCTCGCGCGCGAGGAATGATGATTTGCTCTACGGCGTCGCAGGACGCGCTATCGCCAGGCTTTGGATCAGGGCTCATTGGTTCAGGACAGGGCATCCAGCTCATTCCTCCCTCCACTGTCGCGCGTCGTTGCGCGCGGTCCAACCGCGACATCAAGTGCCGTGGCCCTGGACCGACGCAAGGAGAGCGCACGCGGAACACATCAGGTTCCGGCAGGGTAGCAGGATCACGCCTGATCGAGCAGATTAAGCCTTGAGATTGCCGACGGCATCTCCGATCTCCTCGTGGAGAAAACGAAGCATGGCTACGCTATCGGCTGTCAAGGGCTTGGCAGCAACCTCCGAAAAATTGGCGACCAGCGCAGCCAATCGGTATTGTTGCACGTCATTCTCGGTAGGCTCGAAATCGCAGCTGTCGACTAACTCGCGGCGGGCGCGCTCAAATACGTAGTTTAGAATTGTCATGCTCCTCTCCGAGGCCGGTGATGCGGCGGGCTGCAGTGAAATCATTATCATATGGGTGCGGTCAGATAAACAGCGGTACGGCATTTTGCTGCACCATTTGCCGCTCAAAAGTGCAATAGTGCTTCTCTCTGTCGGGATGTATTCACTGGGGCAATATAGAGAGCGTACTGCACGAGGCCTCCACGACATCGAGCCGCATCACGATCTCGCAAACAACCCCCTCCCTGGGAAAGTGGAGCTTTGTCTGAGCCGAGGCCTCGTAGGCGAGCAGATTCTCGATGACGTGCATGCCGTAGCTGCGGCGTGCTGGCGGGCGCACCACGCGACCACCGGACTCCTTCCACACCAATCGCAGTAGCTTGGGACCCGTCGGCTGAGACAAGATCTCAACGTCGAAAGATACTTTGCCGTCTGGCAGCGACAAGGCGCCGTGCTTCGCCGCGTTGGTTGTCAACTCATGAATGACGAGCGCTACCGCCTGCGCCGCATCTGGCCTAAGGTTCAGATCGGGCCCTGTGTATGTGAAGGTGTCGTTCAAAGCATAGGGCTTCAACTCGGTCGTGAAGATCTGTTGCAGGCGCGCTCCGCTCCATTGAGTGGCGCTGAGCAGGGCATGTGTATCTGCCATCGAACGGACTCGTTGCTTCAGCGATGTGGCCAGGTCATCGACAGAGCTCGCGCCCTGCCGCGACTTCTCAATGACGACCGAGACGCGGGCGAGCACGTTCTTGACCCTGTGATCCAGCTCAGCCGTGAGCCGGCGCAGTCGACGCTCCGTCTCGCGGCGCTCGGTTATGTCGACGAAGGTGACGACCACGCCATTAATTCGGTCGTCCACCGTGCGGTAGGGCTTGAGTCGCATCAAGAACCAGCGGGCCGCTTTGCTTTCGACCTCGCGCTCCTGCGGCATGAGATCCTTCAAAACGCCAATGGCATCACGCTCCAGGCCATCAAAGCTCAACCTATGCGTCAGGTCGGTGATCGGGCGCCCGTGATCTCCAGGGGTGATGTTGAAGATCTCGGCGATAGGCGGCGTGAAGAGCTTGATGCATAAGGCCGTGTCGAGGAAGAGCGTTCCGACCTCGGTGGCGCTCATCAGATTCTGAAGGTCGTTGTGAGCGCGTGAGACGCCTTCGAGCTTCGTCTTGAGTTCAGCGTTCAAGGTCTGCAGCTCCTCGTTCATGGACTGCAGCTCTTCCTTGCTTGTCTCTAGCTCCTCGGCGGTCGAGCGGTATTCCTCATTAATCGATTGCAGCTCCTCGTTGGCGGCGCGAAGCTCCTCGTTGGTCGCCTCATACTCCTCCCTGCTGATCTTGAGCCGCTCGCGCGTCAGCTGGATCTCCTCCTGCAGCTGCAGAATGATCTGGTCTGTGGCCGCATCGGTGCCTGCGGATACCTCGTCGGTTGAATTGCTGACCGGACCTGCATCAATGAACATAACGAGGGCGAGCCGACGCTGGTCCTTTTGGGACGTAATCGGGCTTATCTTGAGAAAGACGCGGTGGGCCGCGCCGTGCAACATAACAGAGATGGGAAGACTAAGGCTTTCCTCCCCCTTTTCGAATGCACGGTGCAGGCCGGTTCTGACGTCGAGGCGCAGCTCCGGCCGAGCAATCTGCGAAATGCTCGTCGACAGAGCGCCGCCCGAAGGCTGAAGGAATTGACCGGCCCGTTCCGATAGGTGAACAATCCTCTGATCCCGGTCGACCAAGATGCTCGGAGGGGCAAACTCCTCCAACGCACCGAGGTGGACGGCCATGTCGCTCGGGCCGGAGCCGCGGGACGACGGGCGGACGGGAGGTTGGGTCGGCTGTGGTGAGAGCAGGTGCAGGGGCAGGCCCATGTGACGCCGGCCCGAGCCTTCGACAGCCTGGTAGATGCGGTTCTCACGGTCCACGGCCTGGAATATCCCGCCACCTTCGGCGGTCTCGGCCGGACCGAGAAAGAGATAGCGGCCAGGCCGCAGGGCGTAGTGAAGCGCACTGCAGATCTGCGGCTGCAGCTCGCGCTCCAAGTAGATCAGCAGATTGCGACACGAGACGAGATCGAGCCGCGAGAAGGGAGGGTCTTTGAGCAGACTGTGGCTCGCGAACACGATGAGATCACGAACCTCCTTTCGGATGCGGTAGTGGTTGCCTTCGCGCAAGAAGTACCGTTGCAATCGCGCCTCAGACACCTCGGCGACGATGGTATCGGGGTAACAGCCCTCGCGGGCGACCGCGAGCACCGAGGGATCGAGGTCGGTCGCGAAGATCTGGATCTCCGGGCGCAGCTCACGCCTGGCGGCCTCCTCGAGAAGAAGGATGGCAATCGAATAGGCCTCCTCGCCGGTGGCGCAGCCTGGGACCCAGACTCGAATGGCCTCGTTCGTCTCGTCGGCGAGCAGTATCGGCAGAACCGTCCTCGCGAGAGCGTCGAATGCGTCTCGGTCGCGAAAAAATGCGGTCACTGATATCAGGAGATCCGAGAATAGCGCGTCAACCTCTTCGGGGTTGTCACGCAAAAACTTGAAGTAGTCCGCGAGATCCTCGCAGCCTCGGACCTGAATGCGGCGCATGAGCCGCCGGGTGACGGTCGAGCGCTTATAGTGTGAAAAATCCTGCCCCGTGCGGGCGCGCACATATGCGAGAATGTTGCGAAGGTGCGCTTCGATGTCGCTCACACTCTGCTCGAGGTGAAAATACCCGCGGAGCAGTTCGGCGAGGCGGATCGCGAGCCGGTGCGCTGGAACAACGACATCCGCCAGACCCGCCGCAACGCTGTTGCGCAAGCTCGCGTTGGCATTTGTCGCGCCAGCCTCCTCTACGAGCAGCACGCCAGCGTGCTCTTTGATCGCTTTGACCCCGAGGCCGCCTCCGGCCCCGCTGCCGGACAACAGCACCGCGAAAATCTCGCTGTGGCCGTCGGCAACACTACACAATAAATTGTCTATGGGCGAGCCCTTGGACGCGGTCTCTGCCATCGTCGAGATTTTTCCGGCAGCAACGAGCACGTGGTGATTGGAACGGACAACGTATACGTGGTCTCGCCTTAGCCACTCGCCTTGGCCTGCAAGCTCGATCGCTGGCATGCTGGTCGACTTGCGAACAACGGCGGCGGCCTCTGCCTCTAGGGCCGGCCCCACGTCGGCGACGACGATGAAGGCCGCGCCAAGCGTCGGATCGAGACCGGTGAAGAAGGTCTGCAGAGATTCTAATCCGCCGGCTGGACAGCCGACCGCCACGATTGGAAATGATCTGGACCCGTTCATATCGGCCTGTGCCATTGTTTCCTCAGTGCGTCGCGTTCGCTGCGCGTGGCTTCCACGCGAAAACCCCGCGCCGGTGAACCTTGTTCGACATCACCGATGACAAGCGCTGTGGTTTCTACGGAAGTTGTAATGCTCCGCTTGTCGCGATAGCTATAAAATTCAAAGCTGCCACTTCGATAGTTGGTGCGCATTTGAACGAGAGACCTAGCCGGCCATTTGAGCCGTAGACGTCCTAGGGTAGCGTGGGACACGAGGGCCGCGCTAAACACCGCCTCGCTATCGGGGATAGCCTCGGCGTCCGGGAACTCGGCGTCCGGGAACTGGGCATCCGGGATCTGGGCATCCGGGAAGTTTTTCTGCGAGCGGCTCAGCTACGACAACCGGACCCAAGCAGCATTATGGCGGGACCGTGGCACGATATGGCAATATTATTTGCGTGCTGCTGTGCTTAATGCAATCTTGCTTTGCGGGAGCGCGCGACATCTGTGCTTGGCACAAAAAGCGATCAATTTTTACATGTACCCCAAAAGTACATAAGACTTGCAGTTGATATTTGCGGTCTGGAAAATTGCTGCGACGAGCTCGAATTGCTTCAATTGTCTAGGGCGCGTTACGCGGCAAATCGGGCTCAGCGTTTCTACGGGCTCATGTTTTCTTGGGCTCATGTTTTCTTCGGGCTCATGGATTCTCAAGCGCGGCGACGCGCCTAGAGGGAAATTCCAACTGACTGTAATTTGGACGAATTCTTTTTAATTTGAGACAATGGTGGGGTTCGGCATGACGCAGGCCATGATTCCATGCGATACATCCGCAACGAAGGTCGCCGCAGCTAGACCGCGGGTCGCGCTTGCCGAGGACGATTTCCTGCTTGGTAGCGCGCTGCAGGAACGCCTGAGCGAACGTGGGATGTCGGTTTACGGGTTCTCGCGCGCAGCGTCTTTGCTGGAAGCTCTTGGCCGGGGGTTGGTGATCGATTGCATCGTGAGCGACATCAGGATGCCGGAACTGACGGGCCTCGATCTCCAGCGCGAGCTTACCAGCAGAAATAACCCGACCCCGCTTATTCTCATAACAGCATACGGCGAGGTTGAGCTCGCGGTTACCGCGCTGAAGCAGGGGGCCCATGATTTCCTCTTGAAACCGGTGTGGGAGCAACGGCTTATCGCCTCGATCGAAAGCGCGGTCGATGAGAACAGCCGCCGACGCAGCGGGCAAGCCGAGATTGCGGAGTTGAGGCGGCGCGTGGCCGACCTTTCGGAACGGCAACGTCAGGTCATGGAGCTCGCGGTGCAAGGACGCACCAATAAAGAGATTGCCATGCTTCTCAAAATCAGCTTCCGCACCGTAGAAAATTACCGAGCCTGGGTTATGGAGCGAATGGGAGCGGACAATCTCGCAGATCTCGTCCGCATGGCAGCGCGCATTGGGCTTTAATGAGCGCCTGATGATACTTTGTTGCAAGCGTCAGAGTGGCGCTGGTGCTGCCGAGCTTTCATAGCTCTCTTATGCAACCGGGTTATCCGAGCCGGGAACAAAGAATTCACCGCGGAGTTGTGGTTAGAGTGACTTGTATCGATCGACCGCACGTTTGATGCGGGTTGGTCTTCAGGGTCCCGAGCCAATGTGTCCCGAGCCAATATCGCCGCGAAAACTCGCAAACAACGAAATTAATACCCAATTGGACGACGCACTGGAGCAGACGTTTCCAGCAAGCGACCCGTTCGCCGTCGGCCAGACTACGTCGACTGAACCGCGGCGGCCGGCAGATCGGCGCCCTCCTCTGATCGATAAGAGGCTGGTCAGGAAGCTGGCGGAGACACTCAAGGACAAGATCAAAGATCAGAAGCGCTAAGGCTCGCGTGAGGCCTACATGATGCTCCGTGCCGTATTGCCCGCTCCTATCTTAGCCAGCTCTGCCGCTATTTTTCCCGGAACTGCCACGATGCTTGTCAGTTCTGCCGTGCGCTCCGTCGCTCTCCTCCTCGCCGTCGCGTGGGTACTGACGGGCTGTGGAGAGAACGCATCGCAAGGCCAATCATCCCCACCACCGGCACCACAGGTCACGGTGCAAAAGCCCGAGACGCGGTCCGTTGCCGACTTTGACGAGTATGTGGGCCGGTTCGTTGCCGTGGATTTTGTCGAGATCCGCGCCCGTGTCTCTGGCTATCTGGATGCCGTGCATTTTACCGATGGGCAACTGGTCAAGGCTGGCGATGCGCTCTTCACGATCGACCGCCGGCCGTTCCAAGCGGCGCTCGACCAGGCGAACGCCTCGCTTGCGCAAGCGCGAGCAACGCTTGCCTATGCAGAGAGCGACCTAAAGCGCGCAGAGGGCCTGGAGCGAGGCACGGTGATCACGCAGCAGGTTCTCGAGCAGCGCATCCAAGCCAAGCGGGTGGCGGACGCCGTCGTCAATGCGCGCGCGGCTGCGGTGCGAGAAGCGGAGCTCGATCTGCAATTTACCGAGCTCAATGCGCCCGTCTCCGGACGGATCGGCGATCGTCGGGTCTCGCCTGGAAATCTCGTCACAGGCGGCACAGGCGGCAGCACAACGCTCCTCGCAACAATCGCATCGATTGATCCGATCCGATTGGAGTTCACGATGGATGAAGCGTCCTACCTGCGCTATGTGCGGGCCACCTCGGAGACGGCGACGGACGCGGCAAACCGCGGGTTGACGCTGACGGTCAGGCTCAAGCTGATTGACGAAAAGAACTTCGAGCACGAAGGGCAAATCAATTTCGTCGACAATGCCATCGATCGCTCTTCCGGGACGATCCGCGCAAGGGCGGAGTTTAGCAATCCCGACGGCAAGCTGACACCCGGCATGTTCGGGCGAGTTCAGGTGCCGACAGGACCGCCGCAGGTCGCATTGCTCGTGCCTGAGGCCGCTATCGGAACGGAGCAGGTAAAGAAGTTCGTCTACACCGTGGGTGAAGACGGCATTGCGAGGCAGAAGGAGGTAACGCTCGGGCCCATCGTCGACGGCATGCAGGTCGTGGCATCCGGCATTAGCGCCGATGATTTTGTCGTCGTGAATGGACTGATGCGCGTCAGGCCGGGTGCAAAGGTCTCGCCGCAACAGGCGACCGTTTCGCCCATGGCGTCGCAAGCTGCGTCTCACGTTAACTAGGTCTTCCAATCAATCTTGATCGCACGCGCGGTGGATTGGTCGGGACGGGATCTTCAACGATGGCGATGGGCTTAACCTAATGCGCCTCACTCACTTCTTCATCGATAGGCCAATTTTTGCGAGTGTGATCTCGGTGATCCTCGTGATCCTGGGGTTGGTCTCTTTCGGTCGGCTACCGATCGCGCAGTATCCTGAGATCGCACCGCCGCAGGTAAATGTGAGCGGCCAATATCCCGGCGCCAGCGCCGAGGTCGTCGCCAATACGGTCGTGGCTCCGCTCGAGCAGCAGATCAACGGCGTCGAGCGCATGCTCTACATCTCGTCGAACTCGACGGCGGACGGTCGCTTCACAATTTCGGTTACGTTCGATCTCGGCACTAACCTCGATACTGCGCAGGTGCAGGTGCAGAATCGCGTGTCGATCGCGCAGCCGAGAGTGCCGGCGGACGTGCGCAACATTGGTATCACCGTTGCGAAGGCCTCGCCCGACCTGATGATGGTCGTGCATCTGTTTTCGCCCGACCAGTCGCGCGACACGCTCTTCATCTCGAACTACGCTAATGTCAACGTCATCGACGTCTTGAGCCGCATCCAAGGCGTCGGCTCGATCACGGTCTTCGGCGGGCGCGACTATTCGATGCGGATATGGCTCGATCCGGACAGGCTGCAGTCGCTTGCACTGACTGCAGGCGACGTCGTCGCCGCGCTGCAGCGGCAGAACGTGCAAGTCGCCGCCGGCGTGCTCAATCAACCACCAATCTCGACGCCGGCCGCTTTCCAGATTCCGGTGCAAACGCTCGGCCGTCTCGCCGACCCTGACGAGTTCGGCAATATTGTCGTGAAGCAAAGTGGCAACGCGGTCGTGCGTGTCAGAGATCTGGCGCGCGTAGAGCTCGCGGCGCTCGACTACGGCGTCAACTCCTACCTCGACAAGAACCCGGCCGTCGGCCTCGGCATATTTCAGCTACCCGGGTCGAACGCCATTGAAACCGCCAAGCAAATTAAGGCGACCATGGCGGAGCTCGCCAAGGGGCTCCCATCCGGCGTCGAGTATGCGATCATCTATAACCCAACGGAGTTCATTCAACAGTCCGTCAACGCCGTCGTCTACACCATCTTCGAGGCCATCGTTCTCGTCGTTCTCGTGGTCGTGCTGTTCCTGCAGACGTGGCGCGCGGCGATCATTCCCATCATCGCCATTCCGGTATCGCTGATCGGTACGTTCTTTGTGATGGCGACCTTCGGGTTCTCGCTCAACACGCTGTCGCTGTTCGGGCTTGTGCTGGCGATCGGCATCGTGGTCGACGATGCCATCGTCGTTGTTGAAAACGTCGAGCGCAATATCGCCAACGGGCTTAGTCCACGAGAGGCGGCCTATCGCACGATGGACGAGGTCGGTGCTGCGCTCATCGCGATTGCGTTGGTTCTGACCGCGGTTTTCGTGCCGGCCGCGTTCATCACCGGCATCTCGGGGCAGTTCTACAGGCAGTTCGCGCTGACGATCGCGGGCGCGACGATCATCTCGCTCATCGTCTCGCTCACGCTCTCGCCGGCGCTATGCGCTCTTCTGCTCAAGCCACACCGGACCGCGGAGCAGCGGTCGGGCCTCCTGGCGCGCCCAGTCCACGCATTCTTCCGCGGATTCAATTGGGGCTTCGGCAAGGTCTCGTCCGGCTACGGCTGGCTTGTCGGCCGCGTGGTGCGTCTCGCCACGGTCATGCTGGTGATCTACGCGGGAGTGATTGGCGTCGGCTTCAACGAGTTTCGCAGGACGCCGGCCGGCTTTATTCCGCAGCTCGACGCGGGATATCTGATCACCGCAACTCAGCTGCCACCTGCCGCTTCGATCGCGCGTACAGATGCCGTCAATCGACGCGTTGTCGAGCTGGCTCTGGAAGTGCCTGGAGTTGCGCATGCCGTCAACATCGTCGGCTTTTCGGGTGCGACGCGCACCAATGCGTCGAATTCCGGGGCAGTCTTCGTGGTCTTGAGGCCGTTCGAGGAGCGGGCTGGCGACCCGAGCCTAACGGCCCCCGCCATTCGAGCGGCCCTCCTCGCCAAGTTCTCAACTATTCAAGAAGCGCTTGTGCTCGTCATCGCGCCGCCGCCGGTACGGGGCATCGGCAATGCGGGCGGCTTCCGCATGATGGTGCAGGATCGCTCTTCGAGCGGGCCGGCCGCCTTGCAGCGAGCTGTCGGCGCGATGATGGGCCGGGCCGCGCAGACGCCGGGCGTGCAGCAGGTGTTTTCTCTCTTCGAGACGTCGACGCCGCAGCTCTATCTCGATATCGACCGGGTGAAGGCGCAGCTCTTGGGCGTCAATGTCTCGGACGTGTTCACCGCCCTTCAGACCTTCCTCGGCTCGTCCTACGTCAACGACTTCAATCTTTTGGGGCGGACGTTCCGCGTGACTGCGCAGGCAGACAGCGGCTTCCGCGTCAATAGCCGCGACGCGCTGCAAATCCGCGTGCGCAATTCCAACGGGGACACGGTGCCGCTCGGCTCCTTCACGACGCTCCAAGATATTTCCGGCCCGGCGCGGGTGGCGCGCTACAATCTCTATCCGGCGGCAGAGCTGGACGGGTCGGCGGCACAGGGCTACTCACAAGGGCAAGCCATTGACATCATGGAAAAGCTCGCGGCGGAAACCCTTCCTCAGGGATTCAGCTACGAGTGGACTGACCTTGCGTTCCAACAGATCCGAGCAGGCAATGTTTCGATGTTCGCCTTCGCGCTCGGCGTCGTTTTCGTGTTTCTGGTGCTTGCCGCTCAGTTCGAGAGCCTGACGCTGCCGCTCGCCATCATCCTGATCGTGCCAATGAGCCTGATCGCCTCGATCACTGGCGTAATCTTGCGAGGCATGGACAATAACATCCTGACGCAGGTCGGCTTTATCGTCCTCATCGGCCTTGCGGCGAAGAACGCCATCCTGATCGTGGAGTTCGCGGCGCAGCTCGAGGCAGGAGGCCGCAATCGCCTGGACGCTGCCACCGAGGCCGCGCGCCTCAGAATGCGGCCGGTCGTCATGACCTCGCTCGCGTTCGTGCTCGGCGTCGTGCCCCTCGTCTGGGCTAGTGGAGCGGGAGCGGAGCTGCGGCAGGCACTTGGTACGGCGGTTTTCGCCGGCATGATCGGTGTGACGATTTTCGGACTGGTTTTCACGCCCGTCTTCTATGTGGTATGCCGACGCTTGGCGGACCTGTTCAGCCGCCGCGCGCCTGGCTCGACGAGCGAGCAGCCGGCCGAATGACAGATCTGCGCCGCCTCCTCGGGTGGGTCGGCTCGTCGATAAATCCGCAACGTCGTCCCACCCCATTGCGGATGATCCTCAGCGCGGGTGTTTGCAGAGGCGCGGCGAGCGGCTAGAACTAGTGTGGTGATTGCGAAGTCCGCCCCTGAGGCCAGCGGCCAGGTCGTGGCGGACTTCGCAATCTGAACCACACTAGAATCGTGGACTTGCTAGTGTGCTTTCGATCGCGAAGTTCGTTTAGAGCGTGCTGCAGATGATGACGAACTTCGCGATCGGGACACTAGGTTGCTGCACCGCAGCTCTTCGATAACCTCATCTTGGACGGATCCGTCGCATATGCACGTCCTTTGGCGCGGCGACATCTTGCAGAGGGTCCGGCTTGTCTCAGGACTGATCCTTTTTGCGTTTGCAACGGCGCACTTCCTTAATCATGGGTTGGGGCTTATCAGCGTCGATCTCATGCAGGATGTGCAGAAATGGCGGCTGGCAGTGACACGGTCGCTGCCGGGCACGATCGTTCTCGGCTCCGCACTCTCGGTGCATATCGGCCTCGCGTTGTATAAATTTGCCTCGCGAACGACGCTGCGAATGCCGAGGTGGGAGTTTATCCAGCTAGTCGTTGGCGTCACAATTCCCTTCCTGCTCCTCCCGCATATCGTCAATACGCGCATCGCGCACGAGTATTTCGGCGTGAACGATATCTACGTCTACGAGCTCATCCGGCTGTGGCCGGACAGTGCGGCTACTCAAAGCGCCCTCCTCCTGCTGGTCTGGATTCACGGCTGCATCGGCATTCATTTCTGGCTGCGGCTCGTGCCGCATTACCGCGCTTTTGCGCCGGCGGCGCTGACATTTGCCGTCTTCGTGCCGCTCGCCGCGCTCGGCGGCTTCATGAGTGGCGGCCGAGGCATGGCGCAGGTGATCCAGGACCCGGCGCTGTTCGCCAAATTGAAGGCGCTGACGCACTGGCCGGCCGATGCGGCCGCAGAACAGCTCGCGCGCTTCAGGACCCTCGCTCAACAGGAATTCGCGGTTCTTTTGGGCGTGGCGGCAGGATACCTGGTGCTGACACATTTCACGCGCCTCTCCGGCCCGAGAGTGCGTGTCAGCTATATTGGCGGCCCAACGGTCTCGGCCCCCGAAGGGGCGACGCTTCTCGAGATCAGCCGCAACTGCAAGGTGCCGCACGCCTCGATCTGCGGGGGACGCTCTCGCTGCTCCACCTGTCGCGTCAGGATCGAGAAGGGCTCCTCGTCATTGCCGCCGCCGACATTTCCCGAGATCGTGACGCTGGCCAGCATCGGCGCGCCGCCGAACGTGCGACTTGCCTGCCAGATACGTCCGACTGGACAGCTTGTCGTCTCTCGCCTGCTCAGAGCTGCCAGCACGGGCCCGGAGGCGGTGGAGCTTTCCGAAGCCAACTCGGGCGGAGTGGAGCGCAATCTCGCCGTCATGTTTGTCGATATGCGCGACTTCACCAGGCTTTCCGAGAAACGGCTGCCGTTCGACATCGTCTTCATCTTGAACGAGTTCTTCAGTGTGGTCGGCACGGCGATCGTCGAGCAGGGCGGGCGCATCGACAAGTTTCTCGGCGATGGCTTGCTCGCTGTCTTCGGCGAGAGCACCGGGCTCGACATCGGGTGCAGGCAGGCCTTGCGCACGGCCCGGGCCATCGACCTTGCCATCGATCATGTCAATGCCAAGCTCGAGGGCGAGATTGGCCGCGCACTGCGTGTCGGCGTCGGTATCGATGCCGGGCCGCTGGTCGTGGGCCGGATCGGCTTTGGCGAATCCGTCGACTTCACCGTGATCGGCAACGCCGTCAATGTCGCGAGCCGGCTCGAGGCACTCACAAAGGAGCACTCCTGCCAGATCATGCTTTCGCGCACCGTCGCGCGCAACGCCGGATGGAACCCCGAGAATGAGTTCACGACATGCATCGCGGTGCGCGGCGTAGCGGACCCGATCGAGGTGATCGGCATCGCGCGGGGACGCGACCTTCCCGCCAGCATTCTCTCGGCCGCAACTGACGCCGACCTTGCCGGTGGCGCGACCGCAAAAACGTGAGGCAGACCCGATTATGAGGCTTCTGATTGCAGGTTGGCACGGTCAAGTGGCGCGCGCACTCATGGAGGCGGCGCCGTCCGCGGCAGATGTCAGATCTCTGGCCGTCGGCCGCCCGGCGTTAGACCTTCGCGATCCGCGCTCAATCGAGCGCGTGCTCAACGATGCGCAACCGAACATTGTCATCAATTCAGCGGCTTACACCGCCGTGGACAAGGCGGAAGTTGAGCCGGAGCGGGCGGTGTCGCTCAACGTTGACGGCGCGCGCATGCTGGCTCGGGCTGCGGCGCGCCGCGGCGTGCCGATGATCCATCTCTCGACGCACTACGTGTACGATGGTTCGAAGCCAACGCCATATGTGGAGGGCGACGACACGAAGCCCACGACGGTGTTCGGCCAGTCGAAGCTCGATGGCGAGCGTGCCGTCATGGAGGAGAACGCACGGCACATCATTCTTCGCACGAGCTGGGTTTTCAGCGAGTTCGGGCGCAACTTCGCGACCCGCCTGCTCGGGGCCACCCCTGCCGGCGAGCCGCTGCGCATCGTGGCCGACCAGCACGGCAATCCAACGTATGCCCCGCACCTTGCCACTGCGATCCTCGCGATTGCCCGCCAGGTCAAAGCCCGGGGAAGCGCAATGCCGACCGGCATCTACCACGCAGCGGGCGAGGGCTCGGCGACGTGGGCAGAGCTCGCGAGGGAGCTCATAGCTTGTGCAACGGGACCGGCCATGAAGAATCTCAAGGTCGAGCTTATCGCCAGTGCCGAGTACCCCACGCGCGCGGCGAGACCGGTCAATTCCGAGCTTGACTGCCGCAAGCTCGACGCGGTTTTCGGACTTCGGCTGCCGCCGTGGCAGGAGGGGGCTAAAGCCTGTGTCGCGCGGGCAGATTCGAAATAGGCGTGGCCGGCCAGAACCCAAGCCGGCGCGCGACGTTCACGAATGATGGCGCATAGGAGCGCATGTGCTGCGGCGCTCGCTTGCGGCTGGATAGAGAAATATGAAACGTTTCACCTGCTCGAACTGCAAGAACCGGCTTCATTTCGAGAGCGCCAGCTGTCTCAACTGCGGTCATCCCGTCGGCTTCGACATCGAAGCGATGGCGATGGCGGCGCTCAAGGAGAACGGCGCTGGTGTTGGACTCTACCGCAAGGTGAACCTTTCCGGCGCGCAGGTCCGGCTCTGCGATAACGCAATGCATGGGGCCTGCACCTGGCTCGTTCCTGAGACGAGCGCGAGCAGGCTCTGCCGTGCGTGCAGCCTCAATCGCACCATTCCCAACCTCTCGGAACCGGAAAGCCTCGAAAAATGGCAGGCCCTCGAGCGCGCGAAAAAGCGGGTCATCTATTCGCTTGCGAGGTTCGGTTTGCCGTTCGACGGCAGCGAGCAGGACGTGAGCCCTCTTACTTTCGATTTCCTGCCCAAGGTTCTCACCGGGCATCACGACGGCGTCATCACCATCGATCTTGCTGAGGCGGACGCCGTTGAGCAGGAGCGGCGCCGGATCCTGTTCGACGAGCAATATCGCACTCTGCTTGGCCATTTGCGCCATGAGATCGGGCACTATTACTGGATGCTGTTGATCGATGGGACGGCGGAATTGGAGACGTTCCGCGCGCTGTTCGGCGATGAGCGGCAAGACTACAAGGCGGCAATCGAGGCGCATCATGCGAACGGCCCGGCGCCCGACTGGATCAGCCGCTTCGTCTCCGCCTATGCGAGCTGCCATCCGTGGGAGGATTGGGCCGAAACCTTTGCGCATTACCTGCACATGGCCGATGCAGTGGAGACGGCGGAGGCTGAAGGCATGGAACCGCGCGCGGCGGGGCTCTTGTTCGGCGCCTCGTGGCCGTTCAAATCGTATGATGTCTACCGAGACGAAACGTTCGATGCGCTCATGGAGCGATGGATTCCGCTCACGCTTGCAGTCAACAACCTGAGCCGCAGCATGGGTCACCGCGACTTCTATCCCTTCGTCATCTCGCCGCCGGCGCGCGAGAAGCTCGGCTTTGTGCACAGAGCCGTGCGCGGCCGTCCGGGCAATAAATCAGGCCGGCGTTAGTCAAACGCGAGCAAGCGCTTGGCATAGAAAAGCTCGCCGAGCTTGCTCGTTGCGCGAAGCGCTAAGCCAATGACCTGCGGCACGGGATGGCGGCAAACGGCGAGCTTGCGGACATAATTCCGTACGTCCCAAAGCGCCTTCATACCGGCATGGAAGACCGCGACGTCGCCGGCTCGCAGCGTATAGCTCGCACCCGTTTCATCCGTCACGTGGACCTCGCCTTCGAGGATGTGCACAGTCTCCTCGCAGCCGAAATGCCAATTGAAGCTGCCGGCCGTGCAATCCCATTGGCTCGTGACGGTGGTGCCGTCGAGGCTGCGTGCCAACAGGCGCGACCGCGCCAGGGGATTTCCCTCCACGATCCAGGCCTCTGGAATCGGTGCAAGCTCGAAGTCGTCGGGATCGATTGTCGCGCGGATTACCTGAGCCATGTTCAGAGCCTCGGCTTGAATTGCGTCATTCGGCGGCGGCGAGCACGCGTGCCTCTTCGGCGGATGGTGATGATGATCGCTGCACCTTCGCCGTCTTCAGAATGATTGCCAGAAGATCGTCCTGAGCCTTGCGCGGGGTGAGGTTGTGGTCGGCATTAGCGATTGTCTCGAGCGAAACACCGGGAAGGCTCGTCAGGCTCTCAACTTTAGGGCCGGCCTCGACTGCAAGGCTCGCGAGGCCTGGATCGCCTTCCGAGTAAACGAGCGTGATCTCGGTCTTGCTGGCCGACAATCCAGCCAGCCAAAGGGCAATCTTGCCGTTACCGGCTCTTGGGCCATCGATGAGACCCGACCGGATGAAGCGCTTCGCGAGCCGGCCAAAGACACGGACGAGCTTGAGCGCGGCAGCCGAGAGACGAGCAGCGCCGGAGCTCAATCCCGATACGGCCGGGTCTTCGGCGGTACGCCCGGCGGTGATCTCAGAGCGGCGGATGGCGCGCCAGCGCTCGATCTCGAAGCCAAATGACGGCTTCCATTCAAAGCACTGAAGATTGACCAGGATCGCCCTCTTTACGCGCGGGTCGGCACGTGTGACGTGGAAAGCCGTATAGGCGCCGCTGCAGGCGCCGAGTACGATGGGCGCGGCAAGGCCTTTGTCGCTCATGAAGTCAATTGCAGCGGTCAGGCTTGCCTCGGCAGCCGTGTTGTAGAGCGGCAGCCCGGTCGCATGCTCGTCTGCGAGGCTGTCGCCGATGCCGGCCGCATCGTAGCGCAGCGACGGGATACCCGCCGCGGCGAGGGCGCGCGCATGGCGCACCGACATGCGGCTCCAGCCGATATGGTAGCTCATACCGGAGTTGCAGATGATGACTGGGTTGGCGGCCGGGTTCGGCGAGCGCGGAATGCATAGGATGCCGGCCAGCGCCTGCTGCTCGCCGAACGTGACGGCCGATTCGATCCAATCGCTCGTGACGAGGGCTGCGGGGGATGGCGCAGGGCCCGTGCCCGTTCCAATAGACGTTGGAGAAAGCTGCGTACTCGCGATGCTTGCCGCCCAGTCGACGATCGCGTCGACGGCCGTGCTCGGCACCTTCGAGGCGGTCGGGTCGCAGATCATCTCGTCGTAGCCGGCGAATTCGGCGGTGACGACCGGACACTGCAGGCTCGCGTAGGCCTTGGCGAGAGGCGCGATGCTCGCGCCCTTCTGATGCATGAGCAAAACCGGTGCTCCTGCAATCGACGGCGGCGCGGCGAGGTTGAGCATTTTCAGGTCGGTTGCCGTCTCAGTCGTTACGCGGAAGCCGCAGACGTCAATTGCGCCATCGCCGGCTTCGCCGGTAGCCGTGATAGCTGCCGCATTGGGCGGCTGCATGATTTTCGAGAGCACCGACATCTCGCGTGTATAGAGCCGACCGGAGCTAACGGGCGCCAAGAGCGCGAGGCCTTTCAGATGCTCGATGCGCGGGGCCTCGATGGCGGCGAGCAGCGCGCCCAGGCGCAGGCCGACGACGACGACCTCGCGCGCGTCCGTCTCTCGGGTCAGCCAATTCGCCGCCGCGACGACGCTCTCGCGCCAGCGCGCGACAAGCTCTGCGTCCTCGTCGCCGCCAGCAGAATTGGCGGTGCCCGGATAGTCGAAGCGAAGCACCGGCATACGAGCGAGCGCAAGCCGTTCGGCAAGGATGCGCCAGCTCCGCCGCGCGCAGAGGTCCTCGAAGCCGTGTGCCGAGCAAAGGAGCACAGCCGTCCGGCCCGGCGCTCTGTGGTACCAGGCTTGGCACTCGCCGAATGAGACGCCGATCATGGTTTGGCCTCGAAGGTTAGGGGCGAAGGGACGTTCGTCGCGCGGATGCGGCCTTTGGGGCTCGCCGTGTTAGCAGCCGTGGCGCGGCGGCAAAGGCGGATGCGCCGCTCTCTCTTGGGAGCAAGGTGGAACCAGTCGTCTTCGGCAATGAAGTTCTGGTCGGCGATGTGGACGAAACGGGCCATGCGCTCGGCCTTGAGGCGCAAAAACCAGGCATCGCCGTCTCGCTCGATCAAGGCCTCCAGGCTGCCTTCCGGAACCGCTCCCGCATGACCGCATGGAAAGTGGAACGCCTCGCTCAGCACCTCACCCGTGGCCGCGTCCGTCAAGGTCGCGACGGTGGCATCGTGCTGCGGCGGGTTGAAGCGATAGGCATATGAGATATCAAAAAAGCTACCGATGAGCTTAAAGGCCGAGAGCGTCGTGCTGCTTCTCGCGCGGAGCGTCAGCGCCTCCTTGGCCGCGAGCACCTGCGTGCGCCCATCGCGCCACGCCGTGAGGCGAATGACCACGTCGCGGCTCTGGCTGCTCTCATTCGCAAGGTGGATGGCGAGGCCGTTCACGCCTTCGTCCGTCATCGTGACACGGACGGGATTGAAGATCCGCTTCATGGCATACCAGGACGACTTCGGGGCGCCACACGAGGTGATGAGACCCCAGGCTGCCGACGGCTCGAAATCCTGCAGCATGAGCACAAGGCCGCCTTTCGCCGTCGATCCCTCGCGCATCCATTCTGTGAAGACATGCTCCGTGACGATGGCCTGGGTGGCGCGCGAAAGCTCGAGATAGCGGTCAGGCGCTTCGTAGCGGACTGTGGCCGCACGAACGGCGAAGATCTCCTCGAGGTAATGGTCGCGAATGTCCTCGAAGTCCCACGGTGCGCCCATGTCGCGGGGAATGCGCACCTTCCAGCGCGGATCGGTGATGTCGGCGAGCGGCGGCTCATGGACCGGTGCGGTCACCTCCGGCGGCACGTTGGCAAAAGCCAGGCATTCAGCGGCAAAGCGAACGCCGGCATGACGGGCGTCCGTGAGCGGGCGCTTGTAGCCGCCGACGCCGTAGTAGTGGCTGACGCCCTCGTCGACGACGAAGGGAAGCGCGCCGCCCGAAGGCGAGCCCGGCACGTACGCTAGATCGGGGCGAGCCTGCTTCACGGCCTCTGGCAGCCATTCCTCGAACAACGGACTAATGTACTTTTTCGCAGGCAGACCCAGCATGGCAGCCTGCTGGTAGACCTCGCTGCCACCGGAGAGAACGGCGAGCGCGGGAGAGATCGCCGTTCGCGCCAGAAATTGAGCGGCCTCCGCCTTGACGCTACTGGCAAATGCCTCGTCTCCGACCGGGTAGTCGAAGTTTGCGAACATGAAGTCCTGCCAGACGAGCAGGCCTAGCTCGTCGCAGAGATCATAGAATGCGTCGGCCTCGTAGACGGTGGTTCCGGGGACGCGGATCATGTTCATGCCGCCGTCGCGGGCGAGCGTGAGCCAGGGTGCGAAGGCCTCACGCGTGGTCGGCAGCGTCGTGATATCGGCAGACGACCACAGGGCGCCGCGGCAAAAAACGGGCGTGCCATTGACCTTTAGGGCGAAGCCGCGCCCATCGGCGCCGCGGTCGACCTCGATTTTGCGGAAGCCCGTGCGGCCTAGCGCGATCGAGATGTCGCCGATGTTGGCGCTAATGTTGTGGAGCGTCGGGTAGCCATGCGTATGCGGCCACCAAAGCTCAACGTCCGGGATCTCGAGACGGCCGGTCATCATGCTGGGGGTGGCGCGGGCGAGCACGGCCGACGCGCCTGCGCATGAGATGGTGGCACATGAGATGGTGGCGGGGCCCGCGTGGTCGTCGGGCAATTCAAGTGTGACGTCGAGGATGCCGGCCGTGCCCTCGAGGCACGAGCGGATCTCGGCGGTGACGGCGCGCCGCTTGGGTATGCGCTCGATGGCGCGCCACGGGCCGATGGCGTCGATCGATGGGCACCAGCCGGGCATGTGGCCGAGAGCGGTCGTACGGACGTGCCGAAGACCCGAGGGCGTGATCATGCGCGGGCGCCACCGACCGCCGCTCAGCGGCTCCTCGAGTGCCCGATCGAGCGAGCGGAAGCAGATCACAAGCTCGTTGTGCCCCGCGAGCAGCACCGGCACATCGTGGCTCAGAAACATGTTGCGGGAAGCGAGGATCTCGCGGCCGTTGAGCCAGACGGTCGCCAGCGTCGCGAGGCCGTGGAAGCGAAGGATCTCCTCGCCGGTGCCCGAGAAGCTGGTGCGGAACCAATGGTCCTCGCCGCCGAGCGGCATTGGGCGGGCGGCACTCCACGTGCCCGCCTTCTGGCGGGCTGCGGCAACCGTACCGGGGACCTCCGCTGCGATCCAGTTTAGCGCCGCACCCGCAGCGCTCTGGTCAGATAGGCTGCTCGGATCGGCAATCGCATTGGGCGGCGAGGAGGCCAACTGCCACCCGTCCGCAATCGTTGCCGCACGGCCATGGAGATCAATCAATTTGGCCATGCGCTTATCCTTGCCGTTCCTACGAGGCGAGGCGGCGCTTCTCGACGCCGAAGATCTCTTCGATGCCGGCGATGGCCTGATCATAGGCCGCGGCCATACGGTCGAGAGGAGCGTCGTAGGTCGAGAAGTTGCGGCGTGCCACCGAGCGGGCGAGCTGGAATTGCATGGACTTGGCGGTGGCGCTGATCTCCCGTGTCGCAGCGATGGCGCCCTCGAGGCCGCTTACGCCCTCGGCGCTGAGCCAGGCCAGATGAGCAGCAAGCAGCTCGTGGTTGGCACCGAGCTGGCGAAGGACGTTGAAGGTGTACTTGTGGAAGAATGCCGGCCCCGCCGCCACGAGGCGGTCGGCATGAGCTTTGAAGTGCGCCTTGTACGCGGCGATGGGATTTTCCGCCGGACGGCGCTCCAAGTGGTGCCTTAGAAGGGAAAGCGCCGGTACAAGAAGGGGGCGGCGCACTGGCCCGCTGCCAAGCTTGATGAACTCGGCGTAGGGAAAGAGCAGGTCCGGGACGTTTTCAAGGTGCGGCAGCGCGCGGAAAAGACCGTCGAAATCCTCGCCTTCGAGCGCATGGTAGCCGGCGTTATGGAAATACTCGAGACGACGGCCGGCGCGATCAATGCGATTGACGCCGACCGTCGTCTTGGTGTGCTCCGTGCGATAGGAGACGCCCTTCGTATCGGGAAGATAGAAGCCATCGAGTTCGACGAGCGGCAACCGGCCGCGCGCCGTCTGCACTTCGAGGTGGCCGATCAGATCATCGAAGATCGCGAGCTCGAGGATCTCCACGCCAAAGAGCGTCTCGAGATCGGCGGCCGGAAACTTGAAGAACGTGAACTGGTCGCCTTCGAAGTCCTGCCGCACGGTGAAGCCGAGAGCCGCCACGGGATCGTGACCCATGGCCGCGAGGACCTCGATGCACAGATCAACGTAGCAGTTCGTCTCCGGCCAATCGCGCGACAGATCGTGTAGCGCGTGACGCTCAAAGCGCGCGGGGTCGAGCCCCTTGATGACGTGAGACATCAGCGGAGCCCCAGGGCCTTGCGCACGCCCATCGGCCAGACTGCCACATCGAAGCCGTGGTGGCGGAAAAGCGCGAGCGTGATGCGCTCGAGACCGAAGCCGACGCAGGCGGTGTGCGCCGTCGTGCCGTCGTGCTGCTCGATACCCCAGAGCTTGCCAAAGTGATCCTGATGGTAATTGAAGCTCAGGCACGCCGTAGGCTTCTTTTGGCTCGATACGGGAATGAGCAGCTCGAACTTGAGGCCCTGCTCGCGCTGGCTGTTGGCTACGATCTTGCCGCCGCGGCCGAAGAACGGATCATTGGCGAGATCCACCTCGTGCGGCAGCTCGAGCAGCTCGACGAACGACTTGCCGCGCTCGATCCAGTTTTCACGGAAACTCATGACCTGCTCAGGCGAGCCCAAGCGGACGTACTCACGCATGCGGAACATCTGCATGCGCGCCGGGTCCGTCGACGGCTCGTGGCGGAAGCAGTAGGACGAGAGATCGAAGAGGCCGCCCTTCTCCTTGAGACGCCCGCGCTTGGCGACGATCGGGTAAAGGGGATAGCAGGCAGCCGGAGTGATAACGATCTCGGAAGCCTTTTGGCCGCCGGTCCAGTCATTGCCCTTCTCGAGGTCGCCCAGGAGACGGCCGTGAGCGGCTTCGTCACCGCAGAAGCAGTGCACGGTGCCGGCGAGATGCGGGAAGCTCTTCAGGTAACCGCTCGCCTCGAAGTGCGTGCGGTTCATGCCCGGCGGAAAACGGATGATCTCAGGACCGTCCTCGTGGCCGAAATCGATGACGAGGCGCTCGATGCCGGCGACAACATCCTCGAAGATGCCGGCGCGGCCATAGAGACCGTCGACGCCAGTATCGAAAAGAAGTCCTTCGGCGAGAAGCTGATCGAGAAGGCTAAGCTGGGCGTCCATCGGTTACTCCGCGAGTGAAGCATCAAATTTCGAGACGAGGATTGCCGACGACAGGTTCGAGACGACGCGGTCGTTGGCGATCATGAGCGGGGCTGAGAGCACGTCGCGCAGGTGGCGGCCGATGCTGTAGGGGCTGTCGTTGCGGTAGCCTTGGATGCCGCAGATGCGCAGGGCCTCCATGACGACCTCGCTCGCCAAGCGCGAGGCCGTGACTTTGAGGTTGTTCATGGCGACGGCGAAGCTGATGGCACCGAGTGCATCCGGGTCGTCCTCCGCACGCTCGAAGCGGTCGAGGGCCTCGATGATGGTGGCGCGAAGCTGATGCAGTTTGATGTTGGCTTCTGCGAGCGGCGTTGCTGCCGGCGGCTTGACGTCCGGACGGCGGCGCGCTTCGGCGCGAACCATGGCCTGCGCGCGGCCCCAGGCATCCTGGGCGATGCCGAACCACACGGCGGCCCAGAGAATATGCGACGTCGAGAGCATGGACTGGGCCGCGAGCTCAGCGAACGGTTGCGGGAAGATCTGCTCGACCGGAGCCGTGCCTTCGAGAATGAACCCCTCGCTGCAGGTGCCGCGCATACCGAGCGTGTCCCAAGCAAGAGTGGGCTTGAGCTCAAACTGATCCTTCGTCAGGGCGACCATCACCTGGTCGGACGAAGTAGACTGCGGACCGCGGCGGGCGGTTGCGAAAATCGCGTCCGCGTGACGGGCATAGGAGATGACGGAAGCGTCCTTCTTCAGGGAGAAGACGCGGCCGTTGGACTCGACTGCACAGATGCTGTTTCTGAGATCGCCGCCGATACCGGCCTCGGTCGTCGCCGAGCCAATGAGCAACTGCTCGGCCGCGACGCGGGCCATCAAGCTTCGATGCCACTCGCTCGTCGCGCCGCCAGCCACAAGGTTGTGCAGCTTGATCATGTGCATGGCGTAGATCATGCCGGCGGAAGAGCAGCTCTGGCCCAGCATTCGGCAGAGGTCGGCGACCTCGTCGAGCGCTGCGCCTTCGCCGCCGAGCTCCTGCGGCACCAGCAGCCCCATGAGCCGCTCGCGCTTCAGCGCCTCGAGTGTTTCAACCGGAAAACGGCCTTCCGCATCCACGTTCCCGGCATTCGGAGCTGCGGCGCCATGGCAGACATTCGCCATGCGCGGACGCAGGGGTAGATCCCGCGACTTCAACATATTCAGGCCGCCTTCTGGAGAGCGAGGTCTTCGACGCAGGCTACGATATTGGCAATGGTGCTGAAGGTGCGGCGATTGAGCATGCGCTCGGGGAACTCGATGCCGAAGGTGTCCTCGATGACCAGCATAAGCTGGACGGACGCGAACGACGTGAGGCCGGCGTCGTAGAGATCACACTCCGCAGTCAAGCTCGCGACGTCGATGTTGTCCTGACTGGCGAGCAGCGCGAGGATCTTGCCGTGGATCTCATTGTTCATTGAGGCCTCTCCTATTCTTCGACGAACGCACTTTGATTTTTGGCAGCGAGCGCATTTGATCGCTGGATCGGTGCAGCGTCGGCGATGGGAGTTAATTCGCGCTCTATAAGGTCGTTCAGAAGCCGGTAAACCACGCAGCTTGATTTATTTAGTGTTTACAGCTGGCGTAAAATGACCCGGCATGCCGTGATGGCGTGCAGGTATGAACGATCCGATTACCTTGCCGGAAAATTGCTCGGTGAATGAACCATTGCTGTGCCTCTGTTAAGAGGCTTCTGCTTTACTTTCGCCGGTCCCAGCAGCCTGCAACCGCGCTCGACATTGGCGCTACGTGGAAGGAGACGATCAGTGCCGCCACACGACACGGACGCTTTTCTTCACCTTGCACGCGTCGCATCCGGACCTCGGATCCTCGTGCTCTTTGGCTCTTGCCGCACGGTCTCGCGCAGCCGTCTGCTGGCGCTTGAGGCACGAAATTCACTTCTTCAGTGTGGCGCCGACGTCGCGGTGTTCGACCCATGCGGACTTCCGCTCGATGGCAACGAATGTAAAAACCACCCGAAGCTCGCGGAACTCCATCGTCTTGTCTCCTGGTCCGATGGGCAGGTGTGGTGCTCACCCGAACATCATTCGACCATGTCGGGCGTGATGAAGCTCGCCCTCGACTGCTTCCCGTGCGATCAGAAGGGCCGGTCGCTGGCCAGGGGCAAGGTGCTCTCCGTCATGCAGGTAGCCGGAGGCCCGATGTCCGGCAATGCGGTGCAGGATATGCAGCGCGCCGGCCGTTCGATGGGAATGTACCTCGCGTCGCACCAGGTCTCGGTCGGCGAAGCGGGCCGGCAGTTCGGTGCTGACGGCCGGCTCGTCAGACCCGAGCTCCAGACGCGGCTAGAGGACGCCATGAGCGAGCTCGTGGGTCTGGCATTGCTGTTTCGGGAAAATGCGGGTTGGCTCGCCGACGGACTTCGCGATGCGCGGCGGACAGAGCCTTCCATCGCGCTTGCCGCATCGGGCTAGTGTGGTGATTGCGAAGTCCGCCACCACCTGGCAGCTGGCCTCAGAGGCGGACTTCGCAATCTGAACCACACTAGAATCATTGACTTGCCAGTGTCCTTTCGATCGCGAAGTTCGCTTGGAGCGTGCTGCAGATGGTGACGAACTTCGCGATCGGGACACTAGCACCACCTAACGATGGCCCATTCAAGAGCAGAAAATACGGACTTCGCCAACTTGTCCTGCGTTGATCAGGCGCGGCTCCCAACTCCAGCCGCTGGCACAACAGGCCGCCTCTGCTCGGCGCCTAGCCACAGGACAGTAGCGTGCAGCCCATTCATGGTTATGAAGAGCGGCACGATCAGCGTGGGGGCCAGCACCATTGGGTAGTCGAAGAGGGCGTTGGCATCGGGTGGGCTCGTGAATAGTTGCAGCGGACCGGGCAGCCCCATCTGCATGAGCACGGGCGCCGGCATAATCACCGCCATGCCGATCAAATTCCAGACGATCAGGGTGCGCGGCGACCAACCGCCCTTGGGCCAAAAGGCTGCAAGACTAAGCGCTGAAAGCCCGAACAGGAAATCCGGAATGCCCACCGGCAGCGCGAATGAAGGCGGCAGCAGTCCGTTCATGCCTTTGAGCACTCCGCCAATGGCGGCGACCCTCAGCGCCTGAACCCAGACGAAGGCTCGCGAATGCTCGGAGATCACTGTGTAGAGCGCGCTGCGAAAGGCCGGCAGTGCGAGGAGCACGGCGGTGATGACTGTCGGCGTGAGTGGCCACCAGAGCCCGGGTAGAAGCGCGAGAAACTCCGGACTGTCGTAATAGCCATTCGTGGCCCATCGCGCGGTGCCGACACCCCACGCGCCAAGGCCCGTTAGCCAGAGGAGGACGGTCAAGAGGGCGGCTAAGCTGATCGCACCCCGGTTAAAGGAGCGAAGGCTAAGCCCGAGCCAGAATACGAGGAGCGCGGCAGCCAAGAAAGGCGTCGTTGAAAAGGCATGCATTGTCCTACTCCGGCAGGTTCAGATTGAGGACTTCCAAGCACGAGAAGCGTTACCTTGAGAGCGAGCGCACACATGCGGTCGCCAGCAAAGAGTGTGGTCACCAGCAAAGCTTTTTGATGATAATTGTCATCTTGTCTGAAAGATGATACGTATAATCAAACGTGTCAAGGCCGCGAGGAAGCAGAAGCGATGCGGGTGTCCAAGGCCGAGGTTGCTCGTCACCGCGAAGAGATCGTCGCCGCGACATCGAGGATGCTGCGTCAGCGCGGCATCACCGGGGTCAGCGTCGCCGACTTGATGCAGGCAGCAGGCCTTACTCATGGTGGCTTCTATCGGCACTTTGCGTCGAAGGAAGCGCTGGTGGCGGAAGCGGCGACCGCCACCTTCAATTCGATCTTGACGATGCTTGAGACCTGGACCGCCAAAAAGGGCGGCAAGGCCGCGCTCGCAGACTATGTAGCGGAGTATCTCTCCAATAAGCACCTCGAGGCACCAGAGATGGGTTGCCCCGTCGCAGCTTACGGCGGCGATGTTGCACGCGAAAGTGAACTCATTCGCGCAGCTTTCAGGGATGGCATCGACCGATTGCTCGACTGGATCGCAGGCAATCTCTCAGGCGGCCTCCAAGCGAGGCGGGCTCGAGCCTCCGAGCTGCTCTCGATGATGGTCGGAGCCATAGTCACGGCTCGGTCCACCGGGGATGCGCAGAGGTCGCGGGAGCTTCTATCCATCGCACGTCGTCGCGCAGGAGTGCTGATAGAGGAGACGTGCTGACGGACCTCTCGGGTTTATATAGGTCGAGGGTTAGGCCAGGGCTTTTCGCCCAGGCGACGCCCGCACCGCCAGAGCTTCCGCTCACGGATTGAAGGGCGAGCCGTCGATGAGCTGCCAGGTGAAGGAGGGACTCAGCGAAGAGACGATCCATCGCCGCGGCGAGAACGTCCACCACCGCCCGGTGCCGCCGGTCTCTCCCGAGCTGTCGCCAGCCTCGAGATCCAGCTGCACGTCGCCGGCAAGCTGGAGCTGGCGATTGTTCCGGAAGTCGACGAACACGAGCCCGGCGCGCGGATTGACCGCGAAGTTCCCAAGCGTCCCGAACATCGAGTTGCCGGGATAGTCCGGAATGCGCAGCACTTCTCCCTCAAGTTTGATAAAGCCTGGATTGCCGCCCCGATGCGAGCTGTCGACAGGTCCCTCGGGATGCGCACTTGTGACGAAGACTGTATCGGCCTCTGCGATCCACGCGGTAAGCTCATCGCTCAAGCGCTCGCCATGCACCGGCTCAATCTCGCCCTCTACGGAGACGGACGGGACGGCCTCTCGGCGCTGAATGTACTTGGGGCAGTTCGGGAACGCCTCGCTCACACTGAGGCGAAGTCCCGACGACGCAAGCTCCGTGACGCGGCCGTTCACGCGCAGCCTACGCCGGGTCGCCAGCTCGATGAAGAGGAGGCCAAGGTGGTCGCCCTCGCGCATGCCAGAGAGCGGGGGACCAGAAAGTGGCGGGATGGCGTGAGCGGCGCCGCTTGCAGGGCTAAAATCAAGGGCAAGTGTCGCCCCCTCCGCGTCCGTCGATGCAAAGCCCGCGCGCGCCGTCAGGAGCGATGCCCAGATTTCTCCGTTGGGTGATGCCCATCCGACGACGCAATAGCTCTGTTGCGCGAGAAACTTTCTCGCTCCTTCCGGGATGGCACTGGCGATGAGGCGGCCATTAAGAACAGCCCTGCCACGCTCGCCGGTTCTCTCCTGAACCTCAAGTTCACCGGAATGAAATGGATCTAACATCTGGGCCTCTGCCTTGTGAGTAGCGGGCGCCGCGTTCGCTCGCGACGCCCCTCGAGTGTTCGTCAAGGTTCTCAGTTCAGAAAGTCAAAACGCGGTAGCCCGCGTCGAGATACTTGGAGAGGTCGATGACGCCGGACGTCCCGGGGATCGCCTTCTCGTTGACAAGTGGAACGCCGGCTGTCTTGACGGCATCGGTGGCTCCAAAGACATCGGCGCAGCCGCGGCAGGCGCCCACAACCGTGTCCTTCACTGCATTATAAAGGGCATGGGCGGGATGGTCAGGCTTCACGACTTCGCCCGCCCAGCGGACGCCGGCGCCCTGGAAGATCAGCGCGACCTCCTGCTTCTTCTCCTTGAGCTCGTAGGCAAGGAACATCGCATTGAACAGGCGGCCGAGTGCTTCCTCCGAACCGGCCTTGGGATCTGAATAGACGACAATGGCAGTTTTCGACATCGATGGCACTCCTGCTGGTGAGTTTGACAATTACCGAACGATCGGTTTATTATGTTTGAGACAGCAAGACCTGGATGTCAATCTTATTTTTTACCGTTCGTTCGGTAATTGTATCGAGTGTGGAGGAGGTTCAAGTGGGGCGCAAGGCATCGGTTGAGGATGAGGAGCTGATGGCCCGGCTGAGCGGGGTATTTCGCGACGTCGGCTACGAGGGCGCAACACTCGCCATGCTGGCGGAGGCGACCGGACTCAAGAAGGCGAGCCTCTATCATCGCTTCCCCGGTGGGAAGGAGCAGATGGCGCGCGAGGTTCTGGAAAGCGCCGGAGCCTGGCTCGAGGAGAACATCCTTGCCCCCCTGAAGGGAGGCGGAACACCGGCCGATCGAATCACGGAGATGGCCAGGCAGCTCGACGCCTTCTACTCGGGCGGGAAGCAAGCCTGCCTACTCAATATGCTATCGTCATCGCGTATTCACGAGGGGCCCTTTACGGAAGCGATCAAGAAGATCTTCGAGGCTTGGATCGAGGCGCTATCGGCGGTCATGGGCGATGCGGGCCTGGACAGGAAGGAGGCTCGCGCGCGGGCCGAGCGCGGTGTGATCATGCTGCAGGGCAGCCTGGTCCTCGCGCGCGGCATGGGTACGACGCGGCCGTTTCGTGAGTTTCTGAAGTCGCTGCCTGCGGAGCTTCTGGGAGCGGCGGCGTGACGCCATTCAGCGGATGTCTCGCGCGTGGTCTTGCCGCCCCACGCTGGCAGTGCAGCGGAATTTATTCGTGCGAGTGAAGCTAAGGAGAGGCCACACGGAACCCGCTTTTGTTGGCGCGGAGGTTGCCGCGCGCCCTCCGTCGCCGAATATCTATCCGGGACAGGGCTCACCGTTCGGGCGACTATGAGCACGCTTCAGGCTTCGAGGTACGTGCGCAGATCCGTCAGGCTTGCACCGACGACATCCGGCTGGAAGGTAAGCTCGTCGTAAGGAACGCCCAGTCTGTTGTTCCAGAACGTCGTAAAGCCAAACGCCTTAGCGCCGGCGGCATCCCATGCCCCGAACGCGGCAAACAGGATATTCTCACGATCCAGTTTGAACTGATCGACGGCGAGACGATAGGCGCGAGGATCGGGCTTATACGTTTGGATGGCATCTGTGCTCAGAGCCATGTCGAAGAGACCAGGAATTTTCGACGCCTGGATACAGCCGTCGAGCATTGCGGGTGTGAAGTTGGATAGGAGGGCAAGCCGCAAGCCCGCTGCCCGCAACGATTGTAGCGCCTCAACCGCATCGGGCCACGGCTTCAAATTGCTGTAGCTGCCGACCAAGGTCCTGCGTTGATCGGGCGAGAGTTCGAGCTTCAGAGATCTGGCAGCGAACGTCAGCGCGTCGTCCGTGACATTCGAAAAATTCCGATAGCTGCCGGTAACAACGCGGAGCCACGCGTATTCGAATTGCCGGGTGCGCCAGACGTTCATGAGCTCCATCCCCCGGCCTGGAAACAAGGCCTCCGCCGTCGCATTGACGGACCTCGGGTCGAACACGGTGAAGGCGTCAAAGGCAACAGCGCCGAACTTGGCCGTGCGTGCGCCTGCACTAGCTGCGGACTTAAGAGAGACGACCGACGTCAGCGCCACGGCGGCTTTCAGTAAATTTCTGCGATCCAGAAGCATTTTATTTACCCAGGACGTTAGGGGATGATGTTTACGCGCACACTACATTCCCTGTCGGATCTGCTATCGGGTATTTTTTGGTAGCCGGAGCTGCAAAAATGCAGGGCATAAACTGGAACGATTTTCGCTATGTTCTGGCCGTCGCCCGGACGCGCGCCATCGCTCCTGCGGCGCGTGTGCTCGGGGTCAACGAGACGACGGTGTCGCGCCGGATCGCAAATGCAGAGGCCCATTTGGGCTCCATGCTGTTCGAGCGCGTCGACGGCTCGATGCGCCCCACGCGCGCCGGTCGAATTGTAGTCGAGCGTGCCGAGCGCATGGAAGCAGAGGTCGGTAAGCTCAAGGGCGCCGCCATCGATGCCAATGGCGTTGTGGAAGGCAATGTCCGCGTGACGTCCATCCCGCTTCTCATCAACCATCTGCTTCTGCCGGCCGTACGCCGTTTGCAAAAGCACCACCCTCATCTCCAGCTCGAGCTCGTCGCCGAACCCCGCAATCTGAGCCTGATGCAGCGAGAGGCGGACATCGCGCTTCGCTCTGCGCGCCCGGAGCGGGAGCAGCGTGTCATCGCACGGCGGATCGGTCAGCTCGGGTACGCTGCCTATGGCCCGCGACGGCAAAAGTCCGAGGCGCTGTCGTGGATCACCTATGACAGGGGCATGGCAAAGCTGCCTCACGTTGTGTGGCTCGATCGAGCGATAAGGAAGCAGGAGAATGGTCGATCGGCGCTTACGGTGAACGATTCCGAAGTGGCCCTGCACGCCATTCGCGCGGGCGCTGGAAAGTCGTTGCTGCCGTGCTGCATCGGAGACGCCAGCCCCGACCTCATCCGTCTGAGCGGACCGAGCCCCGTCCTCCATCGCGAGCTCTGGCTTCTGATCCATCCCGACGCGAAGGATCTGGCGCGAATTCGAACGACAGTCGACTGGATCGAAATGGTCGTGGCGTCCGCTGTTAAGAGCTGACCGCAAAATTCCAACTGCACGCGTCTCCACGTACACGCGTCGTCAAATAGCCTGCAGACGCGCCTTGATGCGCGGCACCGCAAAGTCGAGGAACGCCCGCAGCTTGAGTGGCGTCAGCCGCGCGCTCCGGTGGACAAGACTGAGAGGCACCGGCTCCGTCTCATAGTCGCGCAGGACCCTTTTCAAGCGGCCGTCATTGATTGCTTCCACGACCTGATAGCAGCGGACTTGTGTCAAGCCCGCGCCCGCGAGTGCAGCGTCGATCCCGGCCTCGGCCGTCGTCACCGAAAAGCGGGAACGCACCGGCTGCAGCGAGGTCGAGCGCCCGGATTTGAACCGCCATTTACTATTCATCGGCAAGTTGGTGACCGTGATGCAGTCGTGACTTAGAAGGTCTGCCGGCCGTTTGGGCTGTCCGCGCAGGCTCAGATATTGCGGGGTCCCGCAGACGACGAGCCGAATGCTGCCGATGCGCGCCGCAACCATGCTGCTATCGGGAAGCTTGCCGATGCGCACCGCCACATCAACGTGCTCCTCCACGAGGCTGACGAGGCGATCTACGAGCTGGAGATTGATCGTCACGTCGGAATAGGTGCGCAGGAATTCGACAATGACGGGCACGACGTGCAAACGGCCGAACACGATCGGCGCCGTCACCGTCAGCCCCCCGCGCGGTGTGCGGTATTCCCCTGAAGCCGCGCGCTCCGCCTCGCTTAGCGATTCCAGGATCTCCCGCGAGGACTGAAAGAAGGCTTCACCTGCTTCCGTCACTGTGATCCTGCGCGTCGACCGATTGATCAGCCGGACCTGCAGCAAATCCTCAAGATCAGAAACCTTGCGGCTGACGGTTGCGAGCGGCATGCCGAGATGCCGCGAGGCGGCGGAGAACCCGCCGGCCTCGACGACCGTCACGAAGACCGAAATTGACTCGAAGCGATCCATCGTAATTTCCAGAAAATGGAATATTCCTTTTCGATTATGCCAGATTGTTGAAGCCTGGGGAATGGCGCACATACGGGGCGGTCCGCCCGAATGGGCCTGTTACCAGCAAAGGAAGGAAGATCGCGATGCCCCGAACAGTCCTCAAGCCAGAGCCCGGTCAGAGAGGCCTCCTCTCAGACCGAATTGCCAAAGCGCTCTTCGCGACCCTCGCTCTCGCAAGCGTGGTCGCCTTTTCAAAGCCGGTTCTTGCCGAGACGACGACGTACAATGTCGCAAAGGTGAAAGGCCTTGATATCTTCTACCGTGAGGCCGGACCTAAGACGGCGCCGACAGTGCTACTGCTACACGGCTTCCCGTCATCCTCGCACATGTTCCGCGAGCTGATCCCCGCGCTTTCGGCCAAGTATCACGTTATCGCTCCCGACTATCCGGGGTTTGGCCACTCGAGCGCGCCCTCGCCCGACGCATTCACCTACGACTTCACCAATCTCGCCGAGGTCGTCGATGAGTTTACGACGATTGTCGGCCTCAAAAGCTACGTCATCTACATGCAGGACTACGGTGGCCCCGTCGGCATGCGCCTGGCGATGAAGCACCCCGAGAGGGTTCGCGGCTTTGTTGTCCAGAACGCGGTAGCCAACGTCGAGGGTTGGTCTCAGCAGGCTGCGGCCAACCTCAAGCCGGCCTGGGCGAACCGTACGCCGGAGACCGAAAAGGCGCTGCACGATATTCTAGAGACTACTCGGTTCCAGTACACCGAAGGCGTGGCGCGCAAGGACCGGATCAATCCCGATGCCTGGGTGTTCGACCAAGTCCTTCTGGATCGGCCAGGCAACGACACCATCCAGGTCGAGTTGCTCTATCAGTATAAGGACAACGTTACCCAGTACCCGAGGTGGCAGGACTATCTGAAAACCAAGCAGCCGCCGATCCTCGTGGTGTGGGGTACCGGCGACCCCATCTTCACGCCGGCGGGCCGGGATCTTTTCAAAACACTCGTGCCGTCGACCATGGTCTATTCCTTCGAGGCGGGCCACTTCGCGCTCGAGACTCATGAGCCCGAGATTGCCGATGCGATGCTGACGTTCTTGGCGAGCCTGCCGGAAAGGAATTGATCATTTTCGACTGCGACGACTTGCAACGCCCGGCGGGATTTTTTCCTGCTGGGCGTCTTCTTTATCCCAGCCGCCGTTGCGGAAGCTCTATCTTGTTCAGCGGACGCCAGTGGCATCGCATCCGCCGTTTACGGCAAATCGATGCGCGGGACCGGGAGGGAAGGATCGTCACCCGGCCCCGCTAAACAGCAGCGCGCGCGCCCCATGAGCGCGCGATCAGCCAGTGCTAACCCTTGGAGAACTTCGCGCCCTTGATCTTGGCGCATTCCGACTTGGTCAGCTCGAGGAATCCGTGCCCCTTACACGAATTCTGCCCCTTGCACTCGTTCTTCGCGGTCTTGCAGGCGCCATGCCCTTTGCAAGAGTTCGCGCCGACGCAGTGACCTTTTGCGCTCGCCGCATTCGACGACGACGTCGTCAGTCCGCCCGCGATGAGCAGCGTCGCCGCGGTCGCAGCGAGTGCGGCACCCGTATGGAAGGTAAGCTTCATTGTTGCATTCCCTGTATAAGCACTAGATGAAGAAGTCTCGCAAGACAGAAGCGCCGGCAGGTATGAGGGTCACCGCCGTGGTTCCGAGCGCAATACCCGACGTGGCGTTGACCTCCATGGCGTTCTCCGGTTCCGAGTGGGTTATGGTCAGAGGCACGCACGTATCGTTGACACACCCCTGCATTGGTAAGCCAACGCGGCCTACGGGAGTTTGTTCGGCGTCGGGAAGAGGTTCGTTACAGCTCTGTTCTCGCGGTGCCCGAAATTTTTCTCGGCCCCTGCAATTCTGTCGCCGCATTAGCGATCTGTAACGTTTGCCCTCTAGCTGCCGTAGTAGTGAGACTGACCAACGTGGATAGTCCAAATCGCAACGATGACTGGGACGAGCTGATGCGCGCCTCGCTTGGCGGCGATGACGCAGCATACAGACGGCTGCTCAACTCATTGACGCCGTCACTGCGAGCTGTGACGCGGCGTGGTTGCATGCGGATGGGCGCGGAGCTGAATGATGTGGAAGACGTCGTGCAAGAAACCCTGCTGACCATTCATCTCAAGCGACATACTTGGAATGTCGGCTTGCCGATCAAGCCCTGGATTCTTGCCATCGCCCGCAACAAGCTGGTCGATGTGTTGCGCCGGCGCGGCCGCCGTATCCACATTCCCATCGAAGATGTCATCGAGACACTTGAGGCGTTGCCAGCGAACTACGATCTCGATTACAGAGATATTGCTGGTCTCATGAAGCAACTCGGGCCGCGGGACTTCGATGTCGTTCACTCTATTGCCGTCGAGGAACGCCCCGTTCGCGACGTCGCGGAGAGGCTAGGCATGAGCGAAGGCGCCGTTCGCGTCGCTTTGCACCGAAGCCTCAAGAAGCTCGCAGCCATCTATCGCAGAGGCGAAATAAAATGAAGACGGAGCACCTGATTACTGCACTCGTCGCCGACCGCTCATCGATCGAAAGGCCGATTTCGCGCACGATCGCACTTTACACCGCCGGCGGCGCGCTGCTGTCAGGACTTCTCTTCTTCTGGCTGATCGGATTGCGGCCGGATTTCGCAACCGCCAGCGAGACGCTGCGGTTCCAGTTCAAGTTCGTCGTGACGATCGCATTGCTCATTCCGGCCTTTGTTATAGCCTGGCGCCTGTCGACGCCGGAGGGCCAGCAAGGTGGATGGCTGTGGGCATTGCTGATCGCGCCGACCGCGCTCGCCGCAGCTTGCGTCGTGGATCTTGCCGTGCTTGATCCAGCGGAGTGGAAAGCCAAGCTCGTAGGGTCGAACTCGATCATCTGCGTGACGGTTATCCCGCTGCTGTCGCTGCCGCCGCTTACAGCGCTTCTCTTTGCGCTCTCCCAAGGCTTGACGACGAGACCGACGCTAGCAGGCTTGGCAGCAGGCCTCGCATCGGCGGCGCTCGCAGCTACCCTCTATGCGTCGAATTGCACCGACGACAGCCCTCTATTCGTCGCTACCTGGTACACCATGGCTATCGCGGCCGTGACGATGGTCGGTGCGATTATCGGCTCTTACGTCTTACGCTGGTAGGCCTCGAAGCCGCTGAAGCACCGACGCGCGGGAGCGCGGACGAGTGAGAGCTCGAATTCGGATTGCCAATAGCTCTCAACCGGATACTTTACAAATTTCAGATGCGGATTTTCGCCCGCGTCTTTTCGCACGCGCCATTCACACGCATTGAAACCAACCCGGCCTTGGGCCGACCTGAGCGGAATTGCGATGGCTCTGGAATTGCGATCGCAATTCCAGAGCCCTGAATATAATCTGCTCGCAAGCTAACTATTATATTCACATACTATTGAATGCGTCTCGACCGGCGCCCCGTTGAGGGCGCCGATCCGATCCTTAGCGGCAGTCCCACACGCCATGCGTCGTAATGGATGAGCCCTGGCAAGCCGGGTTTTCCGTCGCGAGAGCAGCAGAAGCCAGTGCGAGCGTGGCGATAGCAGCAAAAATGGCTGTCTTCATTTGTATGTCTCCAAGTTTGTCGTAGAGAGCAGATCTACGAACCCCCGACCGAATCCTTTAGGATTCGTCGACGGCGTCCGTGTCTATAGTTCGTGAGCAAGGGACCGCTTTGTTACGCTCCTGTGCCATTCTGCCCTGGCGATGAAAGTTATGTGCTTCGGGCTGTAACAGAGCGCGTTTCTATAACGAATAACGATGAGCGGCTCTGGGCAGAAACCAGCCGGTATCGACCTCGAGAGGCTTTTCGGCTGTGGCAAAAAGCATGGCAATCTTTTGCGCGCGCGTTGGCGCTGTTCTTTACGCGGCCTGGGGCCTCTTCCATATCTTCGTGGCCTGGCAAATCTACGCTCTTGCCCTTGCGCAAGAGGGTCTCACTCAAGGCCGCTTGTTTCAGCTCGCCGCGTACATGCTCATTATTTCGGTGTTCGCCATCGTCGTGGCGGTCTCGCGCAACTGGCGCAATGATGCGGTGGGCTACTGGCTCAACTTGGGAGTTGTGAGCGCGGCCGACATCATTTGGGTTCTGGTCGTCGTCGCTCCGGGCTATGTGCCCCTGCTACGCGGGCTGCTCCCGCCTCTGGTGTGGTTGCTGGCGGTAATCTTCTCGACACTGGCCTATCGCGCCGCGCAGCCGCGATGACGTTCGACAAGTCTCACCATTGCCAGACGCCGATGTTCAAAGCCACGGCCGATCAGCATCTGGCTTACCGGAAATCAAACGGTACGACGTAGGTTCGCTGAGCATCGGTCATGCCGATGGGCGGGACAGGGAATCGTGCTTCCGCTATGGAGCGGGCGGCGGCTCGATCGAGTTCATCGAAGCCAGATGAGCTATGGAGTTCCACGAAGCGCAGCGTTCCCGTATCGGACAGACCAAATCGAACCAAAGCCTTGCGCGGCGGAAACCGGCGCCTGCACCATACTCGCCTTCTCCCGTCGTGATTTCTCCTGTCGTGCGATCGGACACTCAACGCACAGCCGAGCACGACACTTCTGAGACAGTGTTGAGACAGTGCGGATTGCTCCGATGTCGCCGTAACCTAACGTGCGTGCTGCTGGCTCTCGCCGACGCCAGTGAAGACTGCACCTTGCGGTCTTGCGCTGTCAGCAGAGCTTGCGCCAAAGCAGGCCGCGCGGCGCACGCTCTTTCACTTGTTCGTGAGCGAGAGGGGTCGCTTGCTCTGCGCGACAGGCCTTCCTTCAAAGCAACTCAACAACGACGGGATATATCGCTCCGCCATGTCTGGGGCGCTGATCGCTCCTATCGGATCATCTGATTATCCCTCCCACCAATTTCGAGCTAGTGACGCCTGCATCTGAGGAACGCCACACAATGATGGGAGGAAGTTTCTTGCTTAGAACAACCACAATGGCAATGGCGCTTACAGCCGCGCTCGCACCAGCAACGCTGATGCCGCGCACGGCCTTCGCGCAGACGCAGTCGATCCAGAACTGGTGGCCCGAGCGCCTGGACCTCCGGCCGCTCCGGCAGAACGCCGCGGAGTCAAATCCCTTGGGTGGCGACTTCGACTACGCCGCTGAGTTCAAGACCATCGATCTCGAAGCGTTGAAAAAAGAAATCAAGACGTTGATGACGACGTCGCAGGATTGGTGGCCGGCGGACTATGGTAACTATGGACCATTGTTTATCCGCATGGCGTGGCACGCCTCGGGCACGTATCGCGTTGGAGATGGGCGTGGTGGCTCTGACGGCGGTCAGATCCGATTCGAGCCGTTGAACAGCTGGCCCGACAACGTCAGCCTGGATAAGGCGCGGCGACTGCTGTGGCCGATCAAGCAGAAATACGGCCGCAAGATCTCCTGGTCCGACCTCATGGTTCTGTCCGGAACCGTGGCAATTGAATCCATGGGCTTGAAGACCTTCGGGTTCGCCGGCGGCAGGCGCGACGACTGGGAAGCCGATATGACCTATTGGGGCCCCGAGAAGAAGTTCCTGGCAGACGAGCGCTATAGCGGTGATCGCAAGTTGCAGAACCCGTTGGGCGCAGTCCAGATGGGCCTCATCTATGTCAATCCCGAAGGCCCCAACGGCAATCCCGATCCAATCGCGGCGGCTCGCGACATTCGCGAAACGTTCGGCCGCATGGCAATGAATGACGAAGAAACCGTGGCACTGATTGCCGGCGGACATACCTTCGGCAAGGCGCATGGAGCGCACAAGCCCGACGCGTGTGTCGGTGCCGAGCCCGCCGCCGCCAGCGTCGAGCAGCAGGGCCTCGGATGGGCAAACAAGTGCGGCTCCGGCAATGGCGCCGATACCGTAACGAGTGGCCTCGAAGGCGCCTGGTCGGCAAACCCGATCGCATGGTCGCAACAATACCTCGACAACCTCTACGCTTTTGAGTGGGTGCAATCGAAGAGCCCGGCTGGGGCAATCCAGTGGGTTCCCAAGGATGGGGCGGCGGCAGATCTCGTGCCTGACGCGCACGACAAGACGAAGCGCCATACTCCGATCATGTTCACAACCGACCTGTCGATGAAGTTCGATCCGGCCTATCACAAGATTTCGGAACGTTTTCAGAAAAACCCGGACGATTTCAACAATGCCTTCGCGCGCGCCTGGTTCAAGCTCACTCACCGCGATCTAGGGCCCCGTCGGCGCTATCTCGGTTCGCTCGCGCCTACTGAGGATCTAATCTGGCAGGATCCGATTCCGACCGTCACTCACCCCTTGGTGGAAGCAGCCGACATTGCCGATCTGAAGTCTAAGATCCTGGCCTCCGGGCTGACAGGAGCTGAACTGGTTCGGACGGCCTGGGCGTCCGCTGCCAGCTATCGCGGCACAGACATGCGCGGCGGCGCCAACGGTGCGCGTGTTCGCCTCGCTCCGCAAAAGGACTGGGCCGTGAACCAGCCCGCCGAGTTGGCGAAGGTCCTTGCCGCTCTCGAGAAGATCCAGAAGGACTTCAACGGGGCGCAGAAGAACGGCAAGAAGGTCTCCCTTGCCGACCTGATCGTGCTGGCCGGTGGCACTGCCATCGAACAGGCCGCGAAGCAGGCCGGGACCGAGGTCAACGTTCCGTTCGTGGCGGGCCGGGCCGATGCCTTGCAGGAGCAGACCGACGTCAACTCCTTCGCCGTTCTCGAGCCCAAGGCAGATGGTTTCCGCAACTACTTCGGCGAGAACAGCAGCTTGTCGCCGGCAGAACAGCTCGTCGAGCGGGCCAATCTCCTGAAACTGACTATTCCGGAGATGACGGTCCTCGTCGGCGGCATGCGCAGCCTGAACGCCAATTTCGGCCAGACCGAATATGGTGTACTAACGACCCGCCCTGGTACGTTGAGCACCGACTTCTTCGTAAACCTCCTGGACATGTCCACGAAGTGGTCTAAGTCGACCCAGTCCGAGGGGCTGTACGAAGGCTATGACCGGGTCACGGGCAAGCTCAAGTGGAAGGCCACTCCCGTCGACTTGATCTTCGGGTCACATTCGGAGCTGCGAGCAGTGGCCGAGCTGTATGCAGCTGACACCGCGCGCGACAAGTTCGTTCAGGACTTCGTCAAAGCGTGGACCAAGGTCATGAACCTCGACCGCACTTGATATCGGCTAGAGGAAGACAAAGCCTTGCAAGATTGGGGCGGAGGCGCTGCTGCGCCGCCGCCCTTTGCGTTTCGTTTGCGCCTCTGCCTCACTCCGAACGGCCGATGCCCGGCAGCGGCAATGGGCTACGACGGGCGCGGCTTAGCTGCTGAAGCCCTTTATTCGGGCACCGTGAACGACACTTGTTTCAACAAGCGAGAGACTGGCGCGCTCAAAGTCCATGTCAGTCCCGTTGCATTCAACTCGTACGTCGCGGATCCACCCAACGCCGAGCCGACTAAATTTTCCAGAAGGTATCGGCCAAATCCTGATCGAGGACTGCCTTCTAAAGGCGGTCCCCCAGTCTCTGCCCATTTTAGGATGAGCCGCTGCTCCCCGTCGGTCTCTTGCAGTTTCCATGTGATCGCCAGCTTGCCGGCTTCCGTCGTTAGCGCGCCGTGCTTGGCGGCATTGGTGGCGAGCTCATGAAACGCGAGGCCCAAGTGCTGGGCAGACTGAGGGCCCAAGACCACATGAGGACCATCAATTTGCACTTGTGACGGGTCAGTCGGAAATGGGTCTAGATGCGTTGTCACCAACTCCCGGATGTCAACGCCCTGCCAGTCGCTCTGCACTAAGAGGTCGTGCGACCTTGCCAGGCTGTGCAACCTGCTGATGAACTTCGCTGCCTGGTCAGGAGAGCTTCCTTTCCCGATCAGCGTGCGGCGAGCAAGCGCAGAGATAACCGCAAGCAGGTTCTTAGTCCGATGCGACAGCTCCCGTAGAATAAGCTTCGTCTTTTCTTCTTCAATTTTCCTCGCCGTGATGTCGGCGTTCATGCCCACCCATTCAGCGACGCTGCCATCTTCTTTGAAGAGCGGGACACCTCGCGCATGTACCCACCGGTAGTCACCGCCTCGATGCTTCAGGCGGTACTCCGTATCGTAGGTGCTGCCGGTCTCGACTGCGTCCATCCAGAGGGACTTGACGAGTTCGCGTTCGGATTCGTGCACCACATCGAGCCAGCCAAAGCCTCTCATCTCCTGGCTCGTCTGCCCCGTAAACTCCCGCCAGCTTGGAGTGTCGTCGACAAGCTCACCTTGAGCCGATCGCGTCCAGACGATCTGCGCTGACGCTCGAACAAGAGCCTCCAGCCGTGCCCTGGAATGCTCCAGTTCCTTGGTTCGTTCGATCACTCGCTGCTCGAGAAGGGCCCGTGCCTGGTTGAGCTCGGCAAGCGTGCGTTGGTGGGCCTCCACCTCGTCGCGTAGCATCTTGTTGGCGCTTTGCAGGGCCCGTGGGCTTGGGATCGCCACGGCGGCAGGGATCAGCGGGAAGATTACCGCTGCGGTCACGACGGAGACCAGGGCGTTTAGGGCCTTTACGATGCCTTGGGTTTCATAGATGGGGATCCAGAGGGTAACCATGCCCAATAAATGCGTGAGACCGCACAAGAAGATGAAGAGGGAAAACAGCACAGCAAGCTGTCTGAGCTCCAGATCCTTGCGCCGCTTTAAGAAAATTAAGATCGCAATGGGTATGGCGCTGTAGGACACAAACGTCAGCAGGTCAGACACGGCGTGCAGCGACACGAGCCAGGGCTTCCACAATAGACAATATCCGTGTGCGTAGAATGACGCGTCTTCGATCAAATCTCTGAACATGCGTGGGCTCTCAAAAGGACTTGCTGTCCAAGCTGCCATTCGGGACGGGCACGATCCAGCGCTTAATCAGCAAGGCTCCGCTTACCGCGCAAAGTTGCACGCTAACAGGCGATGAGAGAACAGGCGATGCGAGCCGATCGCACATGCGATCGCGTTTGATTTGATCTTAATCAAACGCGTGTGGATTGAGCGCAGATTGATTTTGGGAACCTCTGAGCCCGTAGCCCGCGGGAAGCCAATCAGTCCGGTCTATTTATTTGCTTAGTGCGGACGGTGGCTGACCAGGCGGCCTCTAATTTCAATAGTGCGGTTCACGAACATCTTTCGGCTGCACATTGATTGGATCCAGATCATGTCCTAGTCTGAACGAACAGGTGGCGTTGAGTGCGGGGTGGTCATGGCTACGTTGTTCGGGGTTGACCTCTCTTCCATGAACGAGGTCTTCGGTGGCGTCGCGGCTGCCGCCGGGTTAGGGGCACTTTGCTACGCGTGGGGCAAGACAACCGGCAACAGCGTCGATAGGCGGAAAATTAAGCGCCTAGAGAGCGAAAGCAGCGCGCTCAAGGGTGAGCTGGATCGTTACGTAGAACGCTTTAGCAAGCTTGAGCACGTCGTTGCCGACGCACAGGATTTCTGGGTTCGACAACCAGAGACGGTCGATCTGGCGCAGCATCAAACGCAAATACGGTCGAGCATTCCGATCATAACCGTGCTCAACCTGAAGGGCGGTGTCGGCAAGACGACCATCTGCGCAAACCTCGCTGGTTACTTTGCCAGGCAAGGTAAGCGGGTGCTTCTCCTAGACTTCGATTACCAAGGGTCCTTGACTGACACTGTGATGTCTCACGCGGGGCTCATCGAATTCCAGTTCACTGCAAATAAGCTCATTGAAGGTGGCCACACCGCTGGCCAGCTACGAGCGATTGCCGAGAGGCTGACGTCGTTGACACCCAATCTCTGGATCTACCCGGCCTTCTATGGGTTCAGTCGCGCGGAAATCCAGATGATGTTCCGGTGGCTTGTCGGTAAGGACCCTGAAATCCGGTACAATCTGCACAATTACCTGCAATCGCCACCGTTCCAAAAGGATGCAGACACAGCGTTTGACCTAGTTCTGATCGATGCTCCGCCCAGGCTGCTCACGGGCGTCGTCAACGCGCTGGTTGCCAGCACTCACGTCCTAGTACCAACAATTCTGGACGGGCAATCGCACATCGCCACCCTCAACACTCTCGGAACGATCCAGATCGTTCGACAGAAGCTCAATCACAATTTGAAGACGATTGGTGTTCTGCCGACTATGGTGATTGGCTCCACCGGCTACAATTCGCGGGAGCAGAGTTTCATCGACGAGCTTGAGCGCAACATTCCTCAATTCCATCTCGATGGGCCTCTACCAATACTGCGGGACCGGCCCATCCTGCGGCGTGAGGAGTTGGCGAAGGCGGGCGGTAGCGAAATCTACTTCTTGACCGAGAGCGACGACAAGAAGGCGAGAGAGATCAGGGAGATCTTTGCGAGGGTAGGTGAGTACCTAGATGACCACCTGCGTTGGCGCAGCCCCTCCGAGGAGCAAGTCATCGCAGTGCCGGGTACGCAAACGCGCGGAGTGAAGAATGAAGGTAAGGGAGCTGCGATTCGCGTTTAGTGCCGTGGCGGATTTGAGCGCTGACGAGATCAAAAGCCTTAGCGACTTGTTGGAAGCAGCCGACGAGCTCTCCGTCACAGAGCTTTGCGCAGCCACGACCATCAAGCTCCCGAAGGCCAAGCGTGCGCCGGTCGCGGCGCAGATCAACGAGGATGCGATTGCCGAGTACGTGGCTGAGCTGCGCGACCTTCGCGGCGACGACCAAATGAAGGCCACGTTTGTGCGGCTCAAGAAGGACAAGCGGATCAAGCTAGGCGAGGCAAGGGCGATTGCCCGACAGTTGCTCGGAGAGCGCATCTTCAAGACCAAGGCCGAGGCGATGAAGGCAATCGAGAAGCGCCAAATCGCCGATGCGAGAGCTACGCATAGGCGCTCCCATATCGAAGATATTTTCTGATTTATCGCGTGCTCGGAGGCGGCCTTGATCGAGGCGAGGAGGCGCTTCCCCTCGTCGGTGCGGCGAGAAGCGGGCCAAGCCTTGCGGGAGTGACCGTTGTCGGCCCAGGCTGACGTCGCAATCGGTGCGCTTTCCGCGACGTTGCTCCACGGCGCGCTAAGGCATCGCCGACACCACGTATACTTTTGCTCGCATCCAGGATATTCTGAACGGATATCACTTAACGCGTTCATGTGCGAAGGGCGCCGCCAGATGTATCCTATTCTCGATGCCATTGGCCACCGTTGCGCACTTGTCCTTACTGCCGCCCTTCTACTCAGTCCGCTCATCTCCGAGGTCCTCATAGGCGACGCGCACGACGCAGCGTTTGCCCAGGCGCCAGCTCCCGCCGAGACTGAGGCGTTCGAGGCTGCGAAGGCACTCGGTAGCGTCGAGGCATGGGATGCATTTTTGACCCACTATCCGACGGGCTTTCATGCTGATCTCGCACGCGCCTACGTGAAGCAGCTCGCGACCAAGGCGCCGCCGACATCCGTTCCGCAGCAAGCCAAGGGACCTGAGCAGGCGGCCTACGAGCAGACCTGTGAGGGACAGGAGACGCTGCGATCGCGGGAGTCGCAGGAACCCGCGAAACTTCGCTTCATCAACGAATCTGGCGCGACGCTCGTTCTGCAGTGGATCGATTTCAAGGGCGCACTCAAGGAGTATGCGACCCTTCCGGCGGGAGCCGACATCACGCAGGAGACGTTCATTACGCACCCGTGGATCGTGGCGTATCAGGAAGGGAGCTGCCGTCAGATTTTTTTGCCGGCGCCTGGTGTTTCCGTCGCGCGCTTGCGGCCCCAGTCCGAGTTGCCGAATATGGCTGCGCCATCGGCAAAACAAGAAACCAAATCCAAGAGATCCGATGACGATGATCCGCCGCTCAAATGCGGGAAGAACTACAAGAAGGTGAAAGGTGAGTGCGTGCTGCTTCAGAATTGCGGCGCCAACGCCTACCGCAGCCCTGAAGGTGACTGCTACTGCAACAAGAATTACCAGATGCAAAATGGCAAGTGCGTCGGGAAGCAACCGAAGGCAGTGGCTTGCACGCGCCACGAGGTCTATAGCTCGAGCATGGGTCAATGCATCCCAAAGGCCGCAATGTGCTCGAAGAGCGAAGTCTACAGCTCGAGCATGGCCCAGTGCATCCCGAAGTCGTTGGGCCAATAGATGCAAGACATTGTCTTACTGTCTCAGCTCTCTCTGTCTCAGGTCAACGCTCGCAAGGAGTTTCTATCCGGAGCCGCTGACGGAAGATCGCTTAGCCTGGGCTAACGCTGGGCACGAGAAGCGTCTCGTGCGCAATGCCTGACGATTGGCAAGCCTGGGCCAGTCTGTCTTGCGCTTGGTCAATGCCATCTGACCTGCCCCTGCAGAACTCCTCCAGTTTGAGCTAGAGTCCGAACCTCTTGGGGGACGGACGATGAAGCGATCACGGTTCACGGAAGAACAGAT
>JBAZXL010000014.1:0-92714 GCA_041659825.1 Hyphomicrobium sp. | reverse complement strand
CCAACCGCACGAAGTGCTGACGCAGTGCGGTTGGTATCAGCGCGCAGGGTTGGTGTGTCATGCTGGAAGCATGCTTTCAGCATCGCTGCGCGCAAGCTAAAGAGAATACCGGCCGGAAACCGCAGACTAGTGAGTCAAGACTTTGTCCGGCCGGTATTAGTGCTATGTCTTCGTGCGTTTTACGCAAAAATACGAAAATAGGTTTTGCGAGGGCAGAAGCCGCGCGGCAAAAAGAAAAAGCCCGGCTTGAAATGCCGGGCTTCAGAGGGTTTTCAGCAGCTATTGAAGAGCGAAATTAGAACTTGTAGTTCAGGCCAACGCGGCCGAGGTGCGTCGTGACATCTGCCGACGTATTGAGCTGGTTGTCGGTGAGGCCGAAGAAGGCCGGGTTTTGTTGAACATTGACTTGAGCGGTCGTGCTAACGCTGCCAAAATCGACGTAGAGGTACTCGCCCTTGAGCGACCAGTTCTTCGACACTGCCCACTCGATGCCGCCGCCGACGGTGTAGCCGAGCTTGAGGTCTGAGCGGCTGCCAGCGCCGGCGACCGCTGCTGGTGCGCCAACGCCGTCATCGATGTAGGACGTCGCAACGTCAAAATCTGAGACTGCAGCACCGGCGGTCGCATAGGCGAGAACGGTCGGAGTCACTGCGATACCGAGGCGTGCACGCACCGTAATCAGCCAATCGGCGCTAACTGACGATGCGACAGTCGCTGTCTGGCCTAAGCCCATGACGAGAAGGCCCGTGTCCGTGTGCGATGCACCGAGATCGAGCCCATTGAAATCCGCCTCGACGCCGTAGACCACCGTGCCGGACTGAGCATTGAGGCCAACCTGGACGCCGCCGGTGAAGCCATTGCTTTCGTCCGAGCCGGCACCCAAAGCCGGGACGGTCGAGAATACACCAGGGAGCTCCGCTATGTTGAAAGCGCAGTTGTTGTCGGGGCAGGTCAGTGCCGATGCGAAATCGGCTGTGCCCCAAGAGTAGCCGGCGTTTACGCCGATGTAGTAGCCTTCCCAGATGCCCTTTTCTCCTGCGTGGGCACCGTTGGCCAGCACGGCAGAGGTTGCGAGCGCCAGCGTGCCCGCAACCACGCTAAACTTCGAGATCGAACGCATAGTAACTCCTATTTGAGCCAAGCAGCCCGGCGAAAAACCCTCAGGCCGGACCGCGGACGCGACTGGTTAACAATCGGTGAATTTAGAGGCAGGCGGAAGCTAGCCGGGCTGTATGTCAGATCGTCAACGGTCGGATGACAGACGCCACATCGCATGCTCTGCGTGGCCTGTTCACCACACGTCATAATCGCGAAGGTCAAGAAGTGCGCGGACCTCTGATTAGCGTCGGAATACGGATAGCCTGACGCTCTGTCCGTTTTTGGTGAGCGTGACCTCGATCGGCGTGATGCGATCGACGCGCCAGCCATCGACCATATCTCCGGGACCGACACTGAGCGGGCGCGAGTCCCCCTGCCAGATGAGGGCCATTACGCGGTCGGGAGCGGAGACGACGCCGAGCAGGCGATATCGCGGCGTAGCTGGCTCGACCGGCTGGGGACTTGAAGATTGCTGCTCCGGCGCTGGCGGTGGACGCCGAGAGGGCTCAAACAGCGGGCGCGCCACAGTCTCATTGAGGTTTGAAAGCCTGAGGTGCCTGGCAGGATGATCGCGGCCATCGGCGACCTCCGGGATGGGCCCGGATGGATCTGCCGCAACCCTCGACGCTCCGCGTTCTGCCGGCGGGCGCGCGATGTCATCGGCCGGGGGCGCCGAGTTATCCCAGTATAAAAGAGCGGCGAGGCATGCGAGCGCCGCCACCAGCAGCGGAAGATGCTGGCTCTTCGTCTCGTTTTCGCTCTCGCGCTGGCTCACGGTGCACCCTTCGGCGCTGCAAAGCCACGCAGCTTCATCGCCACGTCAAGCCGCTTGCCGGCATTCAGGGTGGGCTCGCCGCCGTCCCGGCCGCGAATGCTGAGCTCATCCAGAATAATGAGCGGTGACGACGTCTCCAGAGCGTGCACGAAGTTGCGCAAGGCAATCACGGATGCCTCGAGACTGACCTCAAGTGCGACGATAGCCAACTCGCCATCGCGCTGAGCAGGCAGGACTTGCACGCTGCTTATTGCGACATTCTGTGCACGAGCGGCGCCGCCGATGGCGAGCTGCAATTCGGCAGCCGCCCGGGCTTCGGTCGGTGCGCCGAGCAGCAGCCGGGTTGCCGAAAGCTCGGAGAGTCCGTTTCCATCGCGTGCGGCTCGGCGAGCGACGGCGAGCCGCTCGTTACCAAGGGCGAGCTGGCGTCTCAGATCCCACGCCATCTTAAGCGGCCAGAGGATGGCTGCCGCGGCGAGGCATAACGCGATCGCGAGCAGCCCGAGCGCCAGAATCGGATTTTGTGCGCGCGTCATGGCTCACCTCTTTCCAGGAGAGCCATGGTCGCCTTAAGGCTCACGGAGAGTGAGAAGTCCTCGAGCGGCTCGTTCGCCTTGCGCGTCACCGGCGCTGTAAAGCGGACGTCGCCGAATTGCTCGACCGCTTCCAACGGGGCAATAAGGCTCGCAGCACTTGCTGCCCTGCCCGAAAAGCTCAGCGTCCCAGGCTTTAGCTCCAGACGGTCCAGGTAGGCGTCGTCCGGCAAGGCCCGGCTCAGGTTTTCCAGGGCAATCGAGGCCAGTGGTGCCTTGCGTCGCTGCTCTATAACGAGTGCGCGATGGCGCTCGGCCGTTTCCTGGTTCGCGCCGGCGCTATTCACGACGGCTTGAAGCTCGGCCTGAATGGACCGCTGCACGCGGCTTACACGGTTGCCAAGGTAAAGCGCGGCGCTGAGCGCGAGGACGCTTGCAAGGCAGGCGAGAACTGTTCCGGTAGCAAGTGCCCGTGCGACCAAGCGGCGGCGGCGGATCTGGATCGCGTCATCGGAGGCAAGGAGATTGAAGCGGGGTTCATCCGGCACCGCATCGCCGCAGTCGACGACGCCTGGCCGGAGATCGACATTGGCGAGGCCGGCCAGCGTCCGCTCAACTGTTGCCCGTTCGGTGACCCAAAGGTCCACCTTTATTTGTTGGTCTCCCGCTGCACCCGCCACGGGTTCGTAGGCGAAGAGCACCTGTTCCGCAGGCCACGGAGCGACCCTCTCCAGCTGATTGCGAACAACCTGTGGAAGGACGTCACTTACGCCCGCCGGGAAGTACAATTGCGTCGCGACCACCTCGGTGAGCGGCAGTCTGAGGATAAGCCGATCGCTCGGGACGGCGTTACGTGCGATGAGCTTTCGAACCTCTTCAAGCTCGTCGGCGCTGGCCGCAAGGTCGAAGCGGCCGAGGTGCTTAGCGCCGCGTCCCTGTCGCTGGTAAAGGTCAAAGACAGTCCCCGAGCCGACGAGCAAGCCGCGCCAAGGCTGACGCGTGGTGGTTGCCCAGCCGCTTGCGAGTTGCGCCAGCTCGCCGACCCACCACCCGAACACACGCGAGATTTGGGCTCGAAAGTTAGTGCCGCTCACCGCGCCTCCCTCTGCTCAGTCTCACCGCTTCTAGCCCGTCATTTTCTCAGTGGATTGGTCACTACAGATTGCAGTCTGTAGCGAGTCCGGGGCGGAAACGCCATGCAATGGTTCGGTAAGGCACCGCTGCATCGAGACCCAAGGTTACGATCGCCATGCCACTTGCTGCTGCGGACCTTTGGTTGGCGCTAGTCGTCACACAAATCCTATAGGAGGGACCCTGCGCCTGGCTCAGATACTTTTGGGCGTCGGCGAGGTCGCCGGCTTGACTACTACGGCCGCCATCCTGAGCGGCTTCCCTGTGATCTATCGATTGGCGGGACGCTCCAGGAAGCGCTCGGAGCACTGTCGGGCTCGCCGACGCCGGGTTGACGTGCCCATCGGCGGAATAAACCGTTACGTTCGGCCACAGGCTCGCGGCCAGCTCCTCGCGCATGTCGATAACGCGCGTCAAGTCCGCCGGATCGAGGAACGGCTGATCTGCCGCGCCACGGCCTTGCCCGCTCCTCGCGTAATCGCCGTCCTCGGCGCCAAGATGCCTGCGCTCATGATCGGCGTCACGCCAGTCAACGATCTGGTCGGTCATGCGCTCAGCTTCCGCCCGCGAGCCCGTAAGCTCAAAGATCAGCCCATTGAGCAACTCCGGCTCGGCGGCATTGATATTAATGCGGCTGTTCTCGTCGCTGATCGACAATCGAACGTCCACGCCTGCGATTGTGACGACGTGCGTTTGACCGGCCGCCACCCACCTGTCCTTGCTGTCGCGCGCCGCAAGGCGCATGGCGGCAAGATCGACAGCCGCATGCATGAGGGCCTGACCGCGCATCGCCGCGGTGGCGTTCTCCACGAGATTGAGCCCGTCCACCATCTGTAGGGTAATCGCCCCGACCTCGAGCGACAACACCAGAACGACCCATAGTACGATGACTAGCGCCGCACCGGTGTCCCCTCTATTGCGCTTTCTCGCGCTCTCGATTGCCAGACGATTTGTCATCAGTCCTCGTTCACAAGAGGAGGAGCATTCTGCTGCAGTTTCGACGTGTCGGCCTTGAGCACGCCAGTGCGCGGCGTGCACGGCGCGGACGCGCTGATCAGGCAGGACAGCTCCGCGTCGACCTTGGGATGCGCAATCAGGGATGGCATGGACGGCACGCGCGGATCGGTCGACGTTACATCGAGCCGAATGAGGGATGGCAAGGCGGAGGCATCTGTCCACTGTTCAAGCCATTGGCCGGTGGCTTGGTCCTCAAATGAAAACGCGTAGCGGTATGCTCCCTCGAGCACCACGACCTCATCGCTCTCGGAGGGGCCGGCATCGCGCGTTGGCGGCTGGTACTCGAAAATGCTGCGGCTACGCACGAGTTGGCCGACGGTACCCTGCTGGCGAACACTGTAGGAAATGAGGTAGGACCCGGGGTGCGTTGGCTGGGCTGGCTCTATCGAGACAAATTGCACGTGATTGGACGAGCCTTCGAAGAGTAGGCGCGGGTTGCCTTGCTCGATAATTACGGCCCGCTCCATGCCGGAGAGGTCGTGTTGCACGGCGGCAAGACCACGCGACATCATATCGAGCCGGTCGATCAATCGCGAGCTGCGCGCAGACCCGTCGGACACGACTTTGAGCGCTGTGCCGAGCGTTGCCATCAGCATGGCCGAGATGGCGAGCGCGACAAGAACCTCGACCAGTGTGAAGCCGGCGTCCGATTTCATCGGCGGGAGCCTTCTGCGCCGTCCGGCTTGGCCAGATGCAGCGTCTCGACGCGGATCTGCCCGCGTGGCGGCCAGCTTACCGTCGCCGCGATCTGATGCAGCCGCCAGGGCCCCGACGTCGCCACGGCCAGATCGTCTGGGGCCGGAGCGATTGTCACCGTCCATGCGAACATGCCGTACTGCCCCTCGCGGGTTCCGGAGCGCAGGGTACGGCTCGCAGTATGCTCGGCGATCAGCGATCCGGCGATCTGCGTCGCAGCCAGCCGATCATCTGCTCGGCTGCCCGCTCCAGCCGCAGAGCTGAAAGCGAAATAAAGCGCGTTGAGCATCAACGCTGCGATCACCAGCGCCGCCAGGACCTCAACGAGCGAGAAGCCATTGGGCTCATCATCAGCTCGCGGGGGGGACGACAACAACGCGGCCAGTAAACCAATTGATGCGGATTTCATGCGCGCCTCTTCGTGGTCCAACGCGGATCGTTGCGCCCGTCGATGCCCCGCCGGGGAAGAAGCGCACGCCGAGCTCGGACGCGGATATGCGCTCTGCGGCGCTGGCCTCGACTTCAAGGGCGACGTCCTTGGGTATCACGACAGGCCTGGAGCTGGGCCGCGTGCTGATTGTACGCGCCGCGAGATCAACAACAAGGAGAGTGTCGCGACCGGTGCGAACGGCAAGGTCCCGCGCATTGCGGGCACGGCTCGCCGTCTCGGCGGCGATGGCGGCGACGCTTGCCCGATCACCCCGGCGAGAAAGGCCCATGACCGCCACGCCCGAGACGAGTGCGATGATGAACAAGACGGCCAGCATCTCGACGAGCGTGAAGCCCGATGAGCCCGTCTCAGTCTCAGCGCGTAAGGGCAACGTCGGAGTTCTCACCTGTCCCGCCCTTCTGATTGTCCGCGCCAAGCGATTGGATCTCAAACCCGCCGGCTTGTCCGGGCGATTGGTAAAGGTAATCGCGGCCCCAAGGGTCACGCGGAACCTCGCGCCGGTCGAGATAGGGACCGTTCCAGGATGAGCCCGAAGCCGGCCGCTCCACCAGAGCGCGAAGGCCCTCGGACGTCGTCGGATAGCGCCCGTTGTCGATGCGATAGAGCTGCAGAGCGGCCGCCATGCTATCGGCCTGGATCTTCGCCGCGTGCACTTTCGAGCTGCCGAGATAGTTGATGACGCGTGGCCCGACAAGCGCTGCAAGCATAGCCATGATTGCCAGCATGATGAGCAGCTCGATCAGAGTGAACCCCTCCTCGGAGCAGTGCACGTTGGGCATAGTCGACGTGCCGGGCATAAGCGATGTGCCGGGCTGGCTGCCGTCGCGGTCGCTGTTCTTCATGTGGTTCCTCATCAAACGCCCGTCAGATCGTAAACACCCATGATAGCGCTCATAATTGTTAGTACGATGAAGCCGATAAAGACCGCCACGAACAGGATAATGGCCGGCTCGAGAATGGTCACGAGACGCTGAATTGCAATCTCGAGCTTCGTCTCGTACATTCCGGCCAAACGTAGCGACGACGGCCCGAGCGAGCCGCTTTCCGCGCCAATGCGCAAAAGCGAGGTCACCATCGGTGGGAAGATGGGTGATTGGCGAAACGCATCCGAGAAATCCTTGCCTTCGCGCAGGGCCACACCGATCTGGCCGATCAAGTCGCTTGCGCGTCGATTACCGATGATCTCGCGCGTCAAGGAGAGTGCGGCTGGGAGGCCAAGGCCGCTGTCCAGGAGAATGCCGAGCGTTCGGCAGAATCTTGCCGTCAAGGCCAGGCGCATGATGGACCCAACGAGCGGCAGTGCGAACAAGAGGCGCTCGGTCTGAATCTGAAATGCCGTCGTCCGCCCGAGTAGCAAGAGACAGATCAAGAGAGCGACAAAGCCAATTCCGAGCGTCTCGCCGTTTTCCGTCAGCCAATCGGACGCGGTTATGACGAACTGAGTGGCTTCCGGCAGGTTGCCCGAGCGTTCACCCAACATCGACCGGAATTGCGGGATGACGACTGTGAACATGATGATGACGACGCCAATGGCCATCACCACGAGCAAGGCTGGATAGAGGAGCGCCGACAGCACCTTCGACTGCAGCCGCTGCTCGCGCTCGCGCGTTTCAGCGATGCGGGTCAGCGTGCTCTCGAGCATGCCGGCGGCTTCCGCGGCCTTCACCATACCGATGTAGATCGGCGGGAAGGAGCGGCCCTCCATGGCGAGCGCCTCATTCAAGCTGCGTCCTCCGGCGATCGCTCCGCGCAGCCGGCGCGCCAAGGCCGCGATCCGTGGCGCTCCGGCATCGTCTGCAATGAGCGCCATGGCGCGGGACAAAGGCTGGCCTGCGGCGAGAAGAAGGGCGAGCTCCTGCGTGAAAAGCGTGACCTCGTTGTCGGACGGACCACGGTAGAACAGGGTGCTGGAATTGCTCTCGCGAGCTTGAGCGGCTCCGCTCGCGTGCTCGGTCACTGCGATCGGGAAATGGCCCTGCCGGTTGAGCTTCTGCAGGGCGGCCTCGGACGAGTCCGCGTCGATCCGACCGGCGATGCGGCGACCGGCGCTATCGAATGCTGTGAAATCGAACTTTGGCACGCTCAGGATTCCAGCACGACGCGGCGAACCTCGTCCGGCGTCGTAACACCGGCCAGACACTTGCGCAATCCGTCGACGGCCATCGTGCGCAGGCCAGCATCGATGCCGGCGGCAGCGATCTCACGTGTCGTCACTCCGGGTCTAACGAGGCGCTGCAACTCCTCGCCGAACTCGAATATCTCGACAATGCCTGTGCGGCCCTGATACCCACTCCCCGAGCAGCGCTCGCATCCCTTTGCGTGCCAGTGCGGGTGCGGCCGCCCGGGCTCCAAGCCCGCCATTTGCAGCACGTCAGGTGGCAACGCGATAGGCTCCTCGACGCGCTGGCGGCAGGCAGGGCACAGCGATCTCAGCAACCTTTGTCCGATGACGCAGCGGAGGCTTGAGGCGAGGAGGAACCCTTCTACGCCCATGTCGAGCAGTCGCGAGACCGCACCTGCGGCAGAGTTAGTGTGCAATGTCGAAAGGACGAGGTGGCCCGTCAGCGCCGCTTGCACTGCTATGCGCGCGGTCTCCGTATCGCGCAATTCGCCGACCATGATGACATCTGGATCATTGCGCAGAAACGAACGCAGCATCGCCGCGAACGTAAGACCAATCTCGGACTTCACCTGGATTTGGTTGATGCCGTCGATCTGGTATTCCACGGGGTCTTCAATTGTGAGGATTTTCCGAACCGGCTCGTTGAGGATCGTCAACATGGCGGCCAGCGTCGTGGTCTTGCCGCTGCCGGTTGGCCCGGTGACCAGCACCAGGCCATAGGGTGCTGCGAGATGGCGCCGCACCATATCTTGGCCCTCCTCGTCGAAGCCGAGCTGACTGAGATCCAGTGAGCGCTGGGCGTTCTCGAGAAGGCGGATCGCAACGGATTCTCCGTGCACCGTCGGCACCGTGGCGACGCGCAGGTCCAGCTGGCGGCCGTCGAGGCGCACACGCGCCCGCCCATCCTGAGGCAGGCGGCGCTCGGCGATGTCGAGCCCGGAGAGGATCTTGATACGCGAGACGATCGCGCGACCGAGCTCGTTCGGGGGCGAGCGTACCTCCTTCAGCATCCCATCGATTCTGTACCGAACGATAAGTCGCGCACGCGTTGGCTCGATATGCACGTCGGTCGCGCGGGTGCGCAGCGCGTCGACGAGAAGCTGGTTGACGATGCGGATGACCGGCGCGCCGAGGGCGAGGTCCTTGAGCTGCTCGAGATCGTCTCCAGCCTCTGCTGCGACCTCCGCCGTCTCGCCTTCCGACGGCAGCACCTCATCCGACATCAGGCGGTCGATCGCGGCCTCTATCTCGTCGATCGGCGCGACGCGGATCTCAAGCCGCCGGCGAGTTGCGAGCCTAAGCGCGTCAAACGCGACAGCGTTCGCCGGATCCGCAACCACTACCACCAGGGCATCGTCTGCGCCGATGGCGATCGGCAGGACTTTGTGCTCGCGCAGGTACGACTTGGAAAGGTTGCCGGCAAACTCTAGCGTGCGAGGCCATTCGAGGCCGGCGGCGAGCGGCAGTCGGTAATGATCGGACACAGCGCGCGCAATGCCTTGTCCGTCCATCACACCGAGGCGGCGAATGCTGTCGACAATCGACAGGCTCGATTGCGCTGCGAGCCGTTCTGCTCGCTCGAGATCGGCACTCGTAACCGCTTGCGTGGCGGCAAGATAATCAAGAAGCGACACGCAAATCCATCACCACACTAATGCATTGAATAGCGCTGAATGTGATGATCGTTACCTTGCGCGATCATCCTGCCGCGCATCGGCGTTTCATAAGCCGCGGAGGCTATCGAACTGCCGAGCGCTGTGGCTATGCCACGCATCCCAGGCGGTGACAAGTGCGGCAGGAATGCATCGTCGAACCGCTATGAAGGCGGAGACCAGGCGGCGTCAGGTGGCGAGCCCAGTTGCGGCGATCACCCAAACGATCCAAATGGAAGGCGCCAGAAAGGCGCCGAACGGAACGCGTCCTTTGAGGTCGACCGGCTGTCCGCGAAGCCATGCAGTGCCGAGGACAGCAACGAGTGCAGAGGAACTCGCCAACAGGACAACGAGCGAAAGAAGATCTGGTCCAACCCACGCGCCGGCAGCCGCTGCGAGCTTTACGTCGCCAAAGCCAAGACCGTCGTGCCCGCGCAGCCGGGCGTAGAGCGCTGCAATCGCCCAGAGGCTTCCTCCGCCCATCACCGCGGCGATGGCGTGGGGATAGGCGATGAGATCGTCTGTATTGGGATTGAGAAACCGGCCGGACGCGAGGAGACCGGCGCAAATGGCCGGTAGAGAGAGCCAGTCGGGGATGCGGAACTCAGCGAGGTCGGTTGCGGTGATGGCGAGCATTGCGAGACCGAGAGCAATCGCTACAAACGCCTCAGCCATCGGCAATGCGAAACCTGACAGGCCAATAATCGCCGTCGCCATTGCGCCGCTCACAATCCGACCGGTGTCCAATTGCGAACGCTTGATGACCATGAGCTTCGCTGTCTTCTCAAGGGAACGCAGTCTTCTCAGGGCAACGGGAGCGACCGCAGTCGAAATTTGACGGATCGATATTTGACATTTCGACAACGGAATTTCGTCGAGTTTTTATGACAGAATGATGATGTCGCGATAGTGCTTCGCAGCAGCAGCCGAGCAAAATTCGACGTCCAATCATCCGCCCTGACTTCAGAGAAAAGCATAGACCTGCTAGGAGAGCGCCGTCGGCCATCGCAGGCCGTATGTTGCGTCACGGGCGGGATCTTGCGTCTTTGTGGCTTCCGAACTTGTACTGAGTTGCTTCGGGGGACGAGTGTTTCAAAGCCACACCAGGTTTTGTTGGCGAGCCGGAACTGTAGCTGCGTGCGTTGCGGTGAGCGCCCTCCTTGGGGCCTGCTCGAAGCCGCAGATCTCCCAGAACGCGCTCCTCGACGATATCCGTGCTACCGACCTCACGCCGCACGGTGGAACGCCGGTGCCATCGATCCGCTCGTCGAGCGACGCGCCTGAAGCACGCGAGCCGAGGCTATATCCCGGTGATCGGCGCGAAAGCCAGCCGCGTCGCGTCGAGCCACTTGCGGAGCGCAACGCAATTCAGCAAGGCTCCGAGGGCTATCAGTTGAATTTCGACGCGGCGAATATCTCCGACGTCGCGCGCGTAATTCTCACGGATACCTTGCACGTGCCCTATGCCGTCGACTCGCGTGTGCAGGGCACGGTGACGCTCGCAACGGGCCGGCCCGTCTCACGCGACGAGCTCATCAAAGTCTTCGAAACCGCGCTGCGCCTCAACAATGCTGCGTTGATCGGCAATGTGGGTGGGTATCGCATCGTGCCTCTCGAAGAAGCCGCGGGCGGCGAGCTCAGTCAAATTCGCCCCTACCGCCCCGGCGAGAGCGATCCGCCAGGTTACGGCGTCACGATCATGCCTTTGCGCAACATCTCAGCGGAGTCGGCGCTCCGCCTGTTGGACGGCTTCCTCGCACGGTCCGGCTCCACGCGTGCCGAAACGACCGGCAATATGCTTCTCGTGCGCGGCACATCGCGCGAGCGCGAGCAGATCATCGAGGTCATAGAAACGTTCGACGTCGACTGGCTGCGCGGGCAGTCGGCCGGCATATTCCCCGTCGCCTACGCCACGCCAGATGAGATCATCCAGGAGCTGACGCTGCTCATGAACAATGAGCAGGCGGCCTTGAGCGCCAACATGCTTCGCTTCCAGGCCGTGCCGAGATTGAATGCCATTCTCGCACTGGCTCGCCGTCCGGAGCACCTGCAGCTGGTCGGAACCTGGATCAAGCGTCTCGACAAGACCAGCACGGCCGGGCAGCAGCTCTACGTTTATCAGGTCGAGAATGGAAGAGCAGTGGAGCTGGCGCGTATCCTCAACGAGACATTCAATGTCTCCGGCGGATCCAGCCGAAAAACGCCTCGTTCAGAGGCTTCTCCGGGCAGTAGCACCGTTTCGCAATTCTCGTCAGAAAGCCAAACTGGCTCGACGGGGATCGGCCAAAAGAGTGAGCCTGCGAGCGGCGGCCTCGACAGCAATAGGGGCACGGCTGGGGTCAATGGGACAAGCACACCGCAGCAGGTGTTTGATACTGGCGCGTCATCATCGTCGAGCACGGTCGATGTGCGTGTGACGGCCGACGAAGCCAACAACGCGCTGCTGATAAGGGCCAGCCAGATCGATTATCAGCGGATCGTCGCGGCATTGCGCCAGATTGATCGCCAGCCGACGCAGGTCTTGATCAACGCAACGATCGCTGAGGTTACGCTCAATGACGCACTGCGTTACGGAGTGCAGGCCTATCTCAAGGCGAGCCACGGCTCCGACGGGGCCTACGGCTTCAGCACGGGACATGCGGGCACCACCAACGCCGAGACGCTGACACTCAGCCCCTCGTTTCCAGGGTTGAACTTGCTTTTTGGCGCCGTCGGCGATCCGCGCGTCGTCTTGGACGCGCTGGCGAGCATTACGGAGGTGAAGGTCGTCTCGTCGCCATCCGTGCTGACCATCGACAATCAGCCGGCGACGCTCAAGGTCGGTGACGAGGTGCCGATCGCGACGCAGCAGGCGCAAAGCGTCACGACACCCGACGCGCCGGTTCTCAATACGATCCGCTTCCGTGAGACGGGCGTCATCTTGCGCGTCATTCCACGTATCAACTCGAGCGGCCTCGTGACCATGGATGTCGAGCAGGAAATCAGCCAGGTTGCGAATAACGAGCAGCTGCCGTCGACTGGCACCCTGACGCCGACCATCTCGCAGCGGCGCATCGCAAGCACAGTTTCCGTCTACAGTGGCCAGACGGTGGCCCTCGGTGGTCTCATCAGCGAGCAGAATAATTCCGGCAAGAATAACGTGCCGCTCATTAATCGCATTCCTTATGTGGGTGACCTCATCGGCAAGACGGACATTGAGCGCAAGCGCACTGAGCTCATCGTTTTCATCAAGCCTCAGGTTGTCCGTAACGGACGGGATGCCAGCCGCGTCTCGGAGGACCTCAGGTCGAAGCTTCGTTCAATGGCGTTCGAGCCCATAGATGATCGCCATCGCTGGCGCGCGGATATTCTCCGTGGTGAGGAGCAATATCCAGGCACGAAGGATGTGCGTTAGGGGCACGGCTTGCTACGATCGGAGATAAATCAAAATGCCCGGCGGCGTATCGCAGCGGGATGACCTATAGCCTATGGCCCGATCCAGCTTCGCGCTCAGGGCCCGCAGTCGGAACGCAATCGTATCATCTGTTAGGCGAGGGATGTCCGTTCGTGCTATAGGACTGCAGAACGACAGAGGCCAACGAGCTATGAAGAACCTCCGCACCCGGCCGACAAAGCAGACCTTTCAGAAGACCAACCGCCTGCTCGACGATTTCTTCAAGGTGGACGAGTACAGAGGTCGGTTCGAACTCTATAACGGTGATATGAGCTCAGAGCAGCGCCTGCTCGTGTTCGAGCGCGGCGACTCCGTTGCTGCACTGCTCTACGATCCCTCAAATGCGGAGGTAATCCTCGTTGAGCAGTTCCGACTTCCGACGGTCGGCATCAAGCGAGACGGGGGATGGATCTTGGAACTGCCCGCAGGAATCCTGCAGGAGACGGAGACGGCGCGTGAGAGCATGCTGCGGGAGTTTCACGAGGAGACGGGTTATCAGCCTTCGGAACTCATTCCGATCTCGACCTTCTTTGTTTCTCCCGGAGGCTCGTCTGAGCGCATCCACCTATTCTATGCAGAGGTTCGCCGGACCCAGCAGGTGGATGACGGGGGCGGCGTGAAGGAGGACGGTGAGGACATCAGGCTCGTGAGGCTGCCGATTGCGGAGTTCTACGCAAAACTGCGCAACAACGAGTTTCAAGACGCTAAGCTGATCGTTGCAGCCTATTGGCTGAAGGACCGCCTCGAAGCCCTTTCAACAAATTCGGCCGCAGGCCAGCGCAAGAGCTTGAGGCGGCTCAAGATGCCGGTGCGGAAATACTGGTTCGGCATCAGCTCCGAGCCCACGAAGTATGTCGGCTACATCACGGGCGACATCCGCGAGGTGACGGACGTAGATGTGTGGGTCAATCCCCTCGCCTCCGATATGCTCCTCGACAAATTCACTGACAAGACAGTCTCGGCGGCGATCCGTGCGGGCGGGGCGGAGCGGTTCAGGGACGGAAAAATCAAAACCGATCTCATAGGCGATGAGTTACGCCGCAAGCTCGCAGGGCGCATCTATGTCGACCCGGGAAACTACGTCGCGACCTCTGCAGGTGGGCTCGAGCGGCCGAATAGAGTGCGCCAGCTTATTCACGTTTCGACGGCGCACGGAGAGATCGGCGAGCCTCCCAGAGCTGATCTCGTAACAATTGAGAAGTGTATCGATAATGTGCTCCGCTTCATCGACGGCGAGAACCGCTTCTCAAGCGTGCTGATCCCCATGCTGGGCACGGGACAAGGCGGGCTACGGGTCAAGTCGATTGCACCAATGCTGCTCGAGAAGGCAATCGCGTTCCTAAGGGATAACCCTCGAAGCCGGCTCAAGACGATTTATCTGCTGGGCTACTCGGAAATCGATGCTGACGAGGTGGCGTTCGCCTTCAGTATGCGTGAGGCTCAGTTGGAGGAATTTGCCGAACCGCAAGCACCTGGTTCGCCGGATCGCGATCATGTGCCCCGTCAGAGTGCGCAGCCTCCTGAAGTGCTTAGCACATAAACTGCGGCAAACGGTGGGACCAGCCGGCGTGTGGGGAGAGCTATGGCTAGCTTGGAGAATGTGCGTGTTAAGCTGCCGAAATTTCACGGCATTCGGCGCCATGTGCGTTACCATCTGCGCACGGTGTTTCTCTGGCCACTGATCGTCGGACTTGTTGCCAGCTATGTGCTGGCAGCAACCCCACAGGCGCGCGAGGTTTATCTTGCGCTCTACGTCGAGGCGAATGCGACCCACACTCTGATTGGCATATTTCTGGTCGTCCTCCTCTCCCTCCAGCTCGACACCTGGCACCGCATGCTCGGCAAGGCCGCCATCGACCGCATCTATCCGGAGCATGCTGACATCGGGGTGGACCGGAGGCTCGCCCATTGGAACACGAGCATCTCACGGCTCGCAGCGGTTGTACCTCTTGCAGCTTTGGCAATGGGCACGACCGTCTCGCTCCTCAATGGGTACAAGCTTGAAGCCAAAATCGAGCGCGTCGAAAAGGCAGTTGCTGCGGGCCACGCTGCTACAGGACCTGCTCAACCCGTATCTCTAGACGACACCCTTATCGGCCAAGTTCTGGTGCCGACAATGGGCTTTGTGGCGGCATGCCTCGTTCTCGGCGTCGCTACTTGGCTAGGTGCCTATAAAGAGCGCCAGCCCGATCCAATTCGGATAGCCAAGCGGTACCGTCGCGCCATCATCTGGGTCACAGCCGTGATTGCGACCCTTGGTCTGCTCTTGCCGCTCGTAGGGGTCCTGAGGCCCTATGTTGTGCCGATCGCTCAGGTGATCGGACCTCTTGGCGCCATCGCCATAACATTCATTACTTTGGTCAGTTTCCTTATGCTGCTCACGTATGCCTCGAGCGTCATGCGGCTGCCAGTGATGGGTGTCGCGCTTTCTCTCGTCGCAGCCGGACTAGCGTATCAATTGTACGCCTCATTGCACACTCGGCAGCTTGCCTCAAAGACCCCGTTCGGTAGCCGCGAAAGAAGCGAGTTTTCTGACGACAAGAGGAAAGCCAAAAGTGAGGAGAGCAAACGGCATTTTAACAAGGCCTTTGACGACTGGCTCGAGGCGCGGCCCGACCGCGATGCATTTAAGAGCACTGGCTACCCTGTCTTCATCGTAGCCGCGCAGGGCGGTGGCATCTATGCCTCGGCGGCAGCTCTTTCCTTTTTGACAGCGATGGAGGATGACTGCCCGGGCTTCTCGCAGCATGTGTTTGCCGTCAGCGGCGTCTCGGGAGGAGCGGTTGGTGCGGCGGTCTTTAATGCGCTCATGGCGGATGCGCACGCTGTCGCGGAACCCTGCAAGGGAGGGATTGACGACAAGCTCAGTGATAAGGCTGCGGCGATTGTCGAGCGCGACCACCTCTCGCCTGCGCTATTGCAGATCTGGCCCGATCAGCTCGGAAAGCTTGGCCTTCTCAAGACCGTGCCGCTGTTTGCCGGCCACTTCGATCGCGCCACGGTATTGGAACGGAGTTTTGCCTGTGCCTTCGACGCACTCTCTGGGCCCGTGTGGGCATGCGGAGCGGCGTCCGGTGGCTCAGGGCTCCGCGTTCCGTTTGAGCAGCACTGGGACCCCACAAGCATCGCCCGGCCCGCACTTATCATGAACGCGACTTGGGGCGAGACCGGCTACAGGGCGGCATTCGCGCCATTTCAGCTGCACGCGATCAGCGATCACACGATCTTTGTTTTCCCGAGCGCTTCGCAGCCCGGAGACTTCGAAGATTCTGGTCTCACGCCGGAGCTTTCAAAGCGATCGCTGGTCGAGGCCGCCTTCGTGAGTGCGAGGTTTCCTGGAATCGTTCCGACCTATCAGCTCGAGTTCAAACCTCCAGCCGGCGGGGAGGCGAAAATCTGGAACTTCGTCGACGGCGGCTATGTCGATAACTCGGGCGCGACGACTGCGACAGAGCTATACAAGGCTTTGTCGGATCATTTCAAACGTGAGGCCGATAAGTCGACTCGCGAAGCGAGCGAGGAGAAAAGCTCGAGGGCTCCTCGGCCGCGGATTTTCCTGATCCTGCTAACGGATGTCACAACGGACCCCGACGTGATGGCGGTTGAAAGTGGCACGAACCTGCAGGACACGGTTGCGCCTGTGACGGCGCTTCTCAACGTCCGCAGCCAGCTCGCCGATAGAGCTGTCACCCGCGCGATTGCGGTGTTGGAGGCGGATCCGCAGAACCTTTCGGGCCGCTTGGGGCCGAATTCAAATCTTTTCGTCGTCACCTTGAAGCAGACCGACTTCGAGCTCCCGCTGGGTTGGAAGATTTCTAAGAGGACGCATGGCGTCATCAAGACGCTCCTCGGGCGCCCCGAGCTATGCGACCGGGAAAAGTTCAGCAACTGGCCGCAGGACCAGGCCGAGCGCGTCATCGTCGACAATAGCTGCGTGAAGCAAAGCTTGAAGCGTATCTTGGGTGCGAGCCCGTAGAGGTAAATAGACAGAGCTCGGCGACGCAATGGCCACAGAATTTGTCGAGATCAGTATGGGCACACGGGCTCACCTTTGATCCTCGCGACAAACAGGGATGCGCAGCGATCGATGCAGGCGCTGTGAACTGCAACGACCGGCGGTGGAGGAGCTAAATGCCAATCAATGTATTCGTGAGCGTGGGCAAGCCTTTCAGTCCAGCGCAGGAAGCATTCGTCAGCAGCATTGAGGAGCATTTGAAGGCCAATGACCTTCGGCCCCGCACGGTCGGACGCAGCGACTTCACGCACGCGCGCCCACTGCAGTTCATCGACGGACTAATGGATCGCTGCGCGGGCACGATTGTGATCGCGCTCGAGAGAGTTTGCATCGAGCGGGCTTTCGATCGGCGTGGGGCGCCGCAAGAGAAGGTCTTGGAGAACGTCGTGATCCCGACGCCATGGAATCACATCGAGTCGGCATTTGCCTATGCCAAGGCGCTTCCAATTCTCGTTATCAAGGACGAGCGGGCGCGCGACGAGGGCCTGCTTGAGAAGGGTTACGACTGGTACGTCCACTCCACCGGCATCGAGACCGAGTTCCTGACTTCGCGGGAGTTCCAGGGCACCTTTGAGAGTTGGCTGCGCGATGTTCGCCGTCGCGCCGGTTGGTTCTCTTATCGCAAGATCTAGTGTAGCGCATCTGACGTTTGGTCCCCGCTCGCGGCTGGTCTCGAGACCAAACGTCAGATGCAGAAGCTACACTAGAAAAATAGAGTTGCTAGTGTTCCTCATGGTTCCGACATTTGCTCCGAACCGCGCCGCAGAGGGAAGCAAATGTCGGAACCGGAACACTAGCGTCGCAAGATCTAGCCCAATAACAGCGACGCCCCTTGATTGCCTGCCTGCACGGGTTTTCTCACGCGATCTCTGACTGGCCGTGGGGAGAGGACTCCTGCGTCTTACGCACTCTGCGCGCGTCATCGGCGCAAAAGCAGAGCCAAATGCGGCGGCCGGAGCGCGACGTGATCAAGCTCAAGGCTACCGAAAGCTCATTTCTGAAATTCAAGTCCACCGTTGTCTGGGGGCTCCAATCGCGCAGTACGAGGCTGTGATCGTCAAGGTCACGGACTCGACGCCTTCACACAACACATGCGGAGAGGGAGGGACAACCTTAAGCCTTTCTAGGCGGTTACAATTAGGAACCTGAGATGATGAGTAAAAATATGGCAAAAACTGGCTGATAATAAACATCAAATAGATTTGACTTTAATTAAATCGCAAGCATACGGACGTATTGTTCGAAACTCGAAAGTGGGCCGTGCCCTTGCGCGCCCGCCTGCGAAGCCAGAGCGATTGGGAAGAGGTCTTAGATGCAATCCGATACGAAGAGTCGAGTTGCGATTGCCGTAGCGACATCGTCGCGAGGGCTATGCATATCTTTGAGCGTTGCGGTCCTCGCAGCAGTGATCCAGTTTCCAGCGGCCGCCGTTGCTGCCGAAGCTCTCGATGCAATGAAGACCCTTTACCGGCGTCCCGATAGCATCCCGTTCCCAACCACTGCTCCTTATTCGCCTCAGCTCGCGACACTTGGAAAGAAGCTGTTCTTTGATCCGCGTCTCTCTGGTGCAAAGAACATGAGCTGCGCGAGCTGCCACAATCCCTCCTTCGGATATGAGGCACCCGTAGATCGAGCAGTCGGTGCGGCAAACGTAAAGGTTGGCCGCCATGCGCCAACCGTCCTCAATGCCGCCTGGACAGAGCCTCTCTTCTGGGACGGCCGCGCGCCCACCCTGGAGGTTCAAGCGGCGGGCCCGATCACAGCCCCTGTCGAGATGAACAAGAAGCTCGAGGAGCTTACGGAAGACCTGAAGCAAATTCAGGAGTACAAGACATGGTTCACACGTCTCTTTCCTGAGGACGGTGTTACCCAGAAAAATATCCTGACTGCGATCGCCACCTTCGAGCGGACCGTCGTCGCGGATTGGGCTCCGTTCGACCGCTGGGTCGAGGGTGAAGACAAGGCAATCAGCGAAAGCGCAAAGCGCGGCTTCGAGATTTTCAATGGCAAAGCGGCATGCTCAGGCTGTCACTCGGGCTGGAACTTTACCGACAACAAATTCCACGACATCGGCCTCGACTCGGACGACATCGGCCGCGGTGCACTCGAGCCAAACAACGTGAAGGCGCAATACGCGTTCAAGACGCCCGGCCTACGCAATCTCACGCAGCGCGCGCCTTTCACCCACAATGGCTCGCAGACGGATCTCGTCACCATCATCCGCTACTACGAGACCGCCGGGCTCCAAGATAGACCCTCATTGTCGCCGCTCATGAAAGCTTTCAGCCTAACCGATGCGGAGCGCCAGGACCTCGTTGCATTTCTCGTGTCACTGACGGCCGAGAAATCCGAGACGCCGGTTCCCGTTCTCCCCAATTAAGGCCAGGAGTGACTTGCCGTGTCCATTCGCACAAAAATCTTCGGCCCGATTGTCTGCGCGCTCGCCCTCGGCCTATTGCTCATGGGAGTGCTTGGGTGGCTATCAATTTCAAGCCACGAGAAAGTGCAAAGCCGGCTCTACGGCGCTTTCGAGATGCATGACCTTACCGAGGACATCACCACCGAGGTCGCGGGCATCGATCGCTTGATCACAAAGGTCACGGACCTCACGGATTTTGTCGATGGCGACAAGATCCGGCAGGATTACGGCGCCTTCACCAGCAAAGTCGTCAACGCGCTCGCCGGGCTTTCCACAGGTGCGGCAACGGCAGAGGTCAGGGCGTCCATCGAAGCCGTTCGCACCTCCCTCGGTGAGTGGGGTGGCGAAGCAGAGAAAGTTCTTGGTCTAAAGGCAAGCCAGTCGATTCCGACTGGTGAGCGAATGAAGCGGCTATATGCCGACCTTGCGCAAAAAGTTGAAGGCCTCAATGGTCTCATTGAGACGTCCGCCAAGGATCAGGTCAGCATGGCCGGACGGGACCTCACGTCGTCGATGTGGATGGTGCTTATCGCAGCTCTCGTGATCTCGGTCGCTGCGGCAGTCTTGGGGTATTTGGCGGCGGTTGGCATCAGTAGCCCGCTCATCTCGCTCGCGCACTCTGCCGAAAAGCTGCAGAGCGGCGAGACCGACGTCATCTTTGCCGGTCAGGATCGTAAAGACGAGATCGGAGCGGTTGCGAGGGCGATCGCCCAGTTCCGCGACGGTGTCGTCGAACGGATCCGGCTCGAGGAAGCGACTCGCAAGGAAGCGCAGGAGCGTCTCAATCGTCAGGCACGAATTGATGCTGTCATCAGCACGTTCAAGGAGCAGGCCGATACGACCGTCAATTCGGTCGAGCGCAAGCTTGCCCAGATGCAGTCGACGGCGCGGGAGGTTTCGGGTCTTGCGAGCGATGCGTCCTCGAAGGCCAGTAATGCTGCACATGCCTCTCGGGGCTCAGCCTCGAGCGTGCAGTCGGTCGCAGCCGCCACGGAGCAGCTCTCGAGCACGATCTCCCACGTTGTCGACAGGATCAGGACGACCAACGAGCAGGCCCAGAAGGCGACCCTCGCCGCCAAGCAATCGAACGAGCAGGTCCAGGCGCTGGCTTCAGCAGCAAGCCGGATCGATAGCGTTGTCGCGCTGATCAAGAATATTGCCGGCCAGACGAACCTCCTTGCTCTCAATGCGACGATCGAGGCGGCACGAGCGGGCGAGGCCGGTAAGGGCTTCGCGGTGGTGGCGAGCGAGGTGAAGTCGCTCGCGACACAGACCTCCAAGGCAACAGAGGAGATTGCAGCACTCGTCGGCTCCATTCAGAGCAGCACGGGTGACACGATCTCGGCCATTGAAGGGATCTCGAGCATTGTGTCGGAAGTCAGCGAGCTTGCCAACACGATGACGGACACCATGCAGCAGCAGAACGAGGCAACGACCGACATCAGCAAGAACGTCGGGCAGGCCTCGGCGAGTGCCAATGTTGTGTCCTCAAATATCCTGGGTGTCGAGCAGGCCATTGCGGCGACATCTACGTCGTCGCGCACAGCAGAAGCCGTAGCGACGGAGGCCTTGGCCGAAGCCCGGCAGCTCAAGAACATGGTTGGCAAGTTCCTAGCCGAGGTTGCCGCGGCGTAGCCAACGGGGAACCGCCCCGTTGTCATCTTGGTTGAGTTCGCGGTTGACACAAATTTTCGCTGCTTCGGGGGCATTGCAAAGCAATTCCCCCGTCGTCAGCGCGTTTCACTTCCAGCGGCGCACCTCCGAGGGCAACGGTGTACGGCGATCGACATAGCCCTTCCCATCTCGACACAAAGCCATTATCAGCGTGGGCCTGGGTCATGAGAAAAAAGTAGCCTCAGACTGGGCAGCCTAAGGCGTAGAGTAATTAACTAAGCCATTGAAATAAATGGCAAAAGCGGGCGTAGCTCAGAGGCAGAACGTCAGCTTCCCAAGCTTTGTAAAAATGGCATCTTGACAGTAAGTCTGGTTCGTACGGCGCTCGGGTCGAGACGGCCCGAATGAGCCCGAAATCTGCTCTTCCGTGAACCGTGACCGCTTCATCGTCCGTCCCCTCTCTGAGGCTTCGGACTCTAACTCAATCTGGATGAGTTCTGCACGAAATTCTGAGTGTCGAGCGATGCCGCGTCACGTGCCGCGGACCAGCGTGCAATCCCCGCGTCCGCAAGCAGCCTCTGTTCTCGTGCCTCGAAGAACGGATCGAGGCTCTTCCACGATTCCCTCATTTCTGAGCGAGATCGCGTGCAATCCGGAACCCAATGGTCTGATTGCGAAATGACGGCCAGTTTCTGAGCCGCATGGCCGCGCGCATCTGCATGGGCTCGTAAAAGCAGGAGCCGCCGCGGAAGACCCTGAGCCCCTCTGGTTTGTCCTGTTGCAAACATGTCTTATCAGCGCGAGGACCGCCGTCGGATGGTCCGAACGCATAGCTTTCGCAGTAGTAGTCTGCGACCCACTCCCAGACATTGCCGTGCACGTTATGCAGGCCCCATGCGTTCGGTGCGAAGCTCTTCACAGGGAAGAAGCCTTTCCCGTCGTGATCGCTGCCGCAGCCACGGCAGCAGGCCATGACCACGCCATTGCTCTTTGGCTCATTGCCCCACCAATAGGCTGAGGTCGTGCCGGCACGTGCCGCATACTCCCATTCGGCTTCCGAGAGCAGCCGGTAGCTGTGCCCCGTGACCTCGCTCAGCCATTTTGTATAGGCCAGTGCATCGTCCCAGCTTATGCCGACGATCGGCTGATCATCTCCTGAGATCGATGGTCCGAGACTCTTGTACGTGACGCCTCTCCCGGTCTCGATATTGTGCTCGCCATCGGGCTCGAGCCACTCGGGATGGCGACATGCCTTGGCTTTTACGCAGGCGAGATATTCGCCGGTGCTGACCTCATACTTGCCGACGGCAAAGGCCTTGATCGCGACCTCATGCTGCGCTTCGGACGGCAAGTGATGCGGCTCGTCCGGTGGCGAGCCGAGTTTGAAGCCTGCGGTCGAGGACGGCACGACGACCAACTCCGGACACAGTTGCGCTCCAAGGCAATCCTTGAAGGGAACGCCATCTCCAGGAACGCGGCTGATCGATTGCACTGCGTTCCTGGGCCCGGCCTCAAAGGTGAGCGCACGGGCCGCGGCCACGGGCGCGAGAAGAAGTGCGGTCGCGGCGAGCGCACCTCCAGCCAGCCTGTGCACGGCTACTGCACCGCGATCTTGCTGCCGTCAGTGCCCATGGCCTCTCCGGCTTTCAGATCGCCGCAGCTCTCGCTCAGATAGTTCCCGGTCTGCGAGATGGTGCGCTTGATCACAATGGACTGCTGCTTCGTGGCGTCCGAGGTCGTGCTGCTGATCTTGATGTTGAAGGCCTGCTTGAAGTCGCCGCTCATCTCCGTACGGCTGATCACGTCGCGGCCATTGTATTTGCATTCGCCGTCCGCGGTGGTCACGCCGTCGGTTGTCTTGACCTCATATTTCGTGCAGTTGGCCTTGTGGTCAGCGGCGCTCGCAGCAAGCGTATTCGCCTCCATGCTGGCGTCGATGCAGATCTTGAGTGCCTGCTCGCGCGGGCCGTTGCCCTCGTCCATGACCGTCTTCAGCTCCCAGAGGCCGGCCCGGCGTGCGGGGAGTGTATCCTCGGCTGCGGCCGTCGCGGCCGAGACGGCGATGGCAAGAAATGAGACGGCAAACGACGACAACCGCATGGCAGAACTCCTCGGCGGGCTGGAACGATGGATGGCGCGGGACCTTACACGCGCAAGCCGTTCGGGCAAGGCAAGCTAACGCGAAGGTGATCGTGACACCGCATTTCGGGAATAAGTCCCGTTGTGGCCACGCGCGGCGTGCCGCTTCCTAGGTCCTCGCGATTTGATGTGCGAGGTGAGCTATGGCGACAACGCTGAGGACGGCACTTTGTGCAGTGCTGGCCGCAACTGCATTTGCTGGGGTGGCGGTCAGTGCCGACGAGGTCACGGTTGCCGAGCCGCGGCTCACGCTCAAGGGCCACACCAGCGATCTCTGGAGTGCGGTATTCAGCCCTGACGGCACGCGTATCCTTACGGCATCGAGCGACAAGACTGCGAAGCTGTGGGATAGACGCACAGGAGCCGAGATCGCAACGCTGGAGGGGCATTCCGAAGGCGTGCGCAATGTTGCCTTCAGTCCGGACGGGGCAATCATCGCAACCGTTTCGCGCGACGGTACGGGGCGGCTTTGGGATGGCAAGAGCGGCGCCGCAATAGCAACGCTCACAGGGCACGAGACGATGATCGAGGCGGTCGCGTTCAGCGGCGATGGAACGCGCGTCGTCACGGGCTCGCTCGATATGTCGGCGCGCGTGTGGGATGCGAAGACCGGCGCGCCGTTGCTTACACTCAAAGGGCACGAAGGCAACGTGGCGCATGTTGAGTTCAGTCCTGACGGCAAGTTTATCGCGACAGGCTCACATGATCGGACGGCGCGTATTTGGGACGCAACGACCGGCGCCGTTATCGCCACGTTAGGTGACCATGGTGGCATGGTCTCGAGCGCAGGGTTCAGTCCTGACGGAATGCGCCTCGTCACCGGCTCAAGCGACAAGATCACACGTCTCTGGGACGCGAAGACCGGTGCCCTTCTCTCCAAGCTTGAAGGGCATGGGCGCAGCGTGCTGCGGGCCTTCTTCGATGCTTCAGGCACGCGCATCTACACGGCATCGAGCGACAAGACGGCGAAGCTGTGGGACGCTCAGAAAGGAACCGAGCTCGCAACTTTCGTCGGTCACAAGCGCTATGTGATGCGGATGGCGTTGAGCCATGACGGCAAGAGGCTTGTCACGAGCTCCCACGACAAGACCGCGCGAGTATGGGACGCGACCACGGGTGCTCTGCTTGCCACGCTTTCGGGTCATCTCATGGAGGTCGAGGATGCAGAGTTCTCGCCGGACGGCCGCGAGGTGGTTACGGCGTCCTACGACGGCAACGCCCGCGTCTGGGACATCTCGGCGTTCGTCGATGCGCCGAAGTGATCTGCAGCACGGCCGTAGAGAGAGGTCGGGCGCCAATTCTCGCCTTCACGACGGGTCGGGAACGGCGGCAGCGTAGAACGTGCGGCCTGCAGTGTCTGTGGCACCGAACTCGAGGCCAGCGTCCTCGGCGACACCCGTGGTGAAGCGGATATTGGGGTCTTCAGAAAGCGAAATGCCGCCCTCGATACGAAGGATCGGGGCCGTCCCCTGGCGCACGTCGATGGAGTTGACGAATACGGCCGGCGTAAAGCTGCCCGTCTTCTTATCCATCTGCATCCCGGTAAAGTTCGGGTGTTTGATCATCACCTGTATTTCGCGCCAGTGTGCGTCGTGTGCCGCGCTCTTCATCAGCTTCATCTGCGTTCTGCCCAGAGACGCAAGCGCTTCATCGGGATCTTTCGTGGCGGGCGCCGAGCACCCTCCGGCACCGATGACGAACTTCGAGGCCATTTCGAGCGTGCCGTCTGCAAGCTCCAGGACGGCCCGCACGCGACTGAAGGCATCGACGCGGACGCGTGTTGCAATCGACCTTTCGCCGACGTCGGGCGAGGCGCGGAATGCGTCGCCAAAGATGAAGGTCCCAGCAACCGGGGCCGGGTTCCGGTCGATGATGAGTGTCAGCTTGCTCGCCTTGGCGGCGATATTGGCCGGCATGCGAACGCTGATGGGGACGAGAGCAGCATCGTCGGCCTGATTGGGTGCAAAGATCTGCAATGACGTGGCCCCATCATTGATGGGACGGGCTTGGAATAGGGCTTCGCGAATGCCGGGCCAGGGATCGTCGCCGGACTGGCCGTGGGTTGGATACGGAAGCGCGAGCAACGCGGCCAGACTGCAGAGCGCGGCCAATCTCCGGCAGGTGCTGTTCAGGCACATCATGATTTTCGCGCTCCTCGAGTGGTGACGGTCGCTTGGAACGCTATGCCGCACCGCCACGCCCGCCAATATTCCTGTTCGGAAATCGGGAAAAACTACCCGGACAAAAAAATTCGTATTAGCATCCGCTTTTGATCTAGGACTGGGGGTGACATGCTGCGTCACTTCAGAATTGCGGTTTTGATTGCTTTCCCGGTTGTGCTTCCGGGAAGGTGCCTGGCTGGTTGGGGAGAGGCGGAGCAAGAGAAAGCGTCGGCGCTCGCCGCGGCATTCGTAAATCCGCAGCCGACCGGCGAGCACGAGCAGACACCTGGATTGAGTGTCGCTATCAGCCGTAACGGCCGAATTCTGCTGGCAAAAGGATTTGGCGAGGCGCTGCCGAGCATCCCGGCCACCGCGGAGACGATCTATCAAATCGGCTCACTTACCAAACAGTTCACAGCCGCCGCCGTGCTCGGGCTCATTGAGCAGAAGGCGCCTGTGAGGGCTGGCGCGCCGCTTGCTCTTGATACGCCCGTGGAGGCGGTGCTTCCCACCGCTGCGGCGTGGTCACTCGATGATCGGCCCACGATCACGGTACGGCATCTCCTCACTATGACTTCGAACTTGCCGAACTTCACTCGCACACCGCCAGAGTCCACCGACCCCTGGGGCACTGTTCTAGCGCCATACCTCCTGGACGCGCTTTCCCAGGTCAAGCCTCTCGGAGGACCCGGCTCATTCGAGTATTCAAACACCGGCTATTTCCTGCTTGCCGAGTTGATCGAGAGTCCGCGTCTCGAGATTGCACCTCGGTCTTATCGAGACGCTCTCCGGGAGCTATGGACCAAGGCTGGGCTGAAGGACACCGGCTTTCACGATGACTCAGCGCTCGGCAAGCGCCTCGCCGGCCCCACGTATAAGAGAAGGCCGGCGTTCCTTTATGGTGACTGGCTCAAAGGTAGTGCAGATGTTTCGAGCACCGTTCTCGATCTCCAGGCTTGGAACAAGGCATTGATTGAGGGCCGCGTGCTTTCCGACGCCATGGTGCGCGAGATGTTCTCCGAGGCCGCCCGCGTTGATGTGTGGTCGTGGTACGGAATGGGCTGGTTTGTGAGACGGAAGGACGATGTGCTCTACCTCACGCACTCCGGCTCACTGCCAGGCTACACGAGTTACAATCTCATAGCGCGGAAGAGCACGAGTGAGTGGTCGTCGGTCACGATCCTTACGAATAGCTATGGTGTTGAAGGTCTGGATGAGTTGGCAGCCACGCTTTCTGAAATGGCTCTTTCCGACTGATATCACGAAGCATTGATCCGATAATCCTGGATCGGGAATTATTCCGCCGAAGCTCGGGATGGTGCGCCCTCCGCACGGGGGTGCTTATGAGCTATGCGTGACCCTCTTGCCGCGCCTCAGGGGCGCTTGCCTGGATGGTCTTTCTCCACCTCCCGGCACGCGCCCCTTTCTTTATGCAACGGTATCACGTTTCGGTGAGCGGGAACGTTTACCGGAGAGTTTGGGAACTCCTCCCATGGCGATATTGCCGCACCGGCCCTACGGTTTTTTCCGTCCCGGCCCAGAAGAATTCCCATACCTCGTTGATGAGAGTGGGGCGCTCCTCAAAGCCGGACGCGGAGCAGTAAGACCAGCAAAAGTGGTCTATTGCGCCGGAACGTCGAAAACCCAATCCCTATTGCTGGCCGGGTTTGGGAAACATCGGCACTTCTTGCTCTGACGACGAAAATGCCGGGTTCAATAAGCTTGCGCGGTGGCTGCGCAGGCAACGGTCCTGCTTTTTTTGCATCTGACGGAAGCCGAAACGACGGCCAGAACTGCAAGCGTGGAAAAAGGCGGAAGCGCCTAGGAGGAAACAAAATGGCAAAGCGAACGCTTCGCGTTATTGCGTGCGGTGTCTTGGCAGTGTTGGCTGGCTTCGCAAGCCCGGCACTCGCCAATAGCGAGGTTGAGAAGCGGGCGGCAAACCCCAACGAGTGGGGCGCCCCGGCTCGCGATAACAAGGGCACGCGCCACTCTGCACTCGCCGACATCAATGTCGGCAATGCAGCCAAGCTGCAGATGGTCTGGTCTCAATCGACCGGAGCGCTCCGTGGCCATGAGGGCCAGCCCGTCGTGATCGAGGATGTCGGCGGCAAGCCGATGATGTTCTTCGTCTCCGGTTGCCCGGAGATGAGCAAGTGCAACATCGTGCAAGGCCTCGATCTTTCTGAGCCCGATAAGCCGAAGCAAGTCTGGAACTACGTGAAGCAGTCGGATCGCGATGAATCGGCTGTGCCGCGCGCCTGCTGCGATACGGTCAATCGCGGTCCGGCTTTCGCCGATGGCAAGGTCGTGTTCGGCACGCTTGACGGCTTCGTCATCGCGCTCGATGCGGCCACTGGCAAGGAAGTCTGGGTCGTGAAGCACGCCTGGCCCGAGAAGGGCGAGACGATTACGAATGCTCCGCTCATTGCCGAGAACCTCGTGATCATCGGCTTCGGTGGCGACGAGTTCGCAGCCCGCGGCCGCGTCAGCGCCTACGACCTCAAGGACGGCAAGAAGGTCTGGGAGTGCTTCTCCACAGGCTCCGACAAGGACGTCTGCCTCACGGCCGACACGAACAAGGCCAACCCGCACTATGGCACGGCCGGCAGCGATCTCGGCATCAAGACTCACGTCGGCGACGACTACAAGATCGGCGGCGGATCGGCATGGGGCTGGTTCACCTACGACGCCGACCTCAAGATGGTCTACTACTCGACCGGCAACCCGGGCCTCTGGAGCCCGGCCTATCGCTGCTCGAAGAAGACGCATGATGAGTGCAACACAGGAGAGTTCGACAATAAGTGGTCGATGACCATTTTCGGGCGCAAGGTCGACACGGGCGAGGCAGTCTTCGCCTACCAGATGACCCCGTTCGATCAGTGGGACTATGACGGCGTCAACGAGAACATCCTCGTCGACATGGACGTTGACGGCAAGAAGCGCAAGACGCTGGTCCACTTCGACCGCAACGGCTTCAACTACGTTCTAGACCGCACGGATGGCACGCTGCTGCGTGCCAACAAGTACGTGACGGCCGACTGGGCCGAGAAGATCGACTTGAAGACCGGCCGTCCCGTGAAGGTGCGCGAGCACTCACCGCTCGAGCGGGAGCGGAACGTTACCGCTTGCCCCTCTGCAATGGGTGGCAAGGACCAGCAGCCCTGCTCGGTCGATCCCAAGGAGCCGAACAAGTTCTATTGCCCCACCAACAACTGGTGCATGGAGCTTGAGCCTCAGGAGCGCAGCCATACGAACCAGGGCACGGTTTACGTGTTCGCGAACGTGTACATGTTCCCCGAGAAGCCCGGCGTCACCGGCAAGATCAAGAAGTTCGACGTGCTTGCGGGCACGGCGGATTGGGAGATCCCCGACCAGTATCCGAACTGGGGCGGCACGCTTGTAACTGACGGTGGCCTCGTATTCTACGGCTCGCTCGGCGGTGACTTCCGTGCTGTCGATCGCAAATCCGGCAAGGTGGTTTGGGAGCGCAAGCTTGCCTCCGGCATCATCGGCAACCCCATCACCTACAGGGTGAAGGGCAAGCAGTATGTCTCGATCCTTTCCGGCATCGGTGGCTGGATCGGCGTACCTGTGACCGCCGGACTCGATCTCAACGACAAGTTCGGTGCGATCGGCGCGACCGCCATGACGAAAGCTGCCAACCTCGACAAGATCCCGCAGGCCGGCACGCTCTTCACGTTCCGCGTCTTCGAGTAATCGAGACATTCAGAATGTGACGATGACGCCCGGTGCACCCCTGTGCCGGGCGTCGTTGGCCCAATAAGAAATCACTCAGGGGGGCAGGAAAGCGCCATGTGGTCAGTAAATGTGCGTGCGACTTCGCTCGCGCTTGGAGCCTTGTGTACTGCCGTGACCGCTGCGGTGAATGCACACGCCGATACAAGCTTGTCAGAAAAGGAAAAGCTCCGACTCGATGCAGCGCTGGCGCGGCTTGAGGCGCAGATCCCGCTCACGGCAGCCGATCACACGGCGCTCAAGAAGGCAGCTCTCGCACGCCGTGTGCCGTCGCTCAGAGTATGTGGCGATCCAGGCAACCTACCGCTTTCCGATATCAATCGTGCGGGCTACCAAAACAAGATCATCGAGCTTTTAGCCGACGAAATGGGGACGGCGGTGACCTACTTCTGGCGGCCGTATCTCGATCGTGGCATCACGCGCCAGACGTTCGAGAGCGGTGATTGCGATGTGCTGCTCGACATTCCCGTCGGCTTCGAGCGGGTGCTCACGAGCGAGCCCATATATCGCACCACCTACGTGATCGCCTACCGCAACGACAGCGGTTTCACGATCAAGAACCTGGATGATCCGAAGCTCAAGGAGCTGCGGCTTGGAACGTTCCAGACCTCGGGGCTGCGTGCGGCCCTCGTCAAGCGCGGCGTCCAGACCAACATTAGCTTGCACGTCCTCAGCCACAACTCCGATCTCAATCCGGAGAACCAGCCCTATAAGCAGGTTGAGAAGGTGATCGACGGTAAGCTCGATCTCGCAGGCGTTTGGGGTCCCTTTGCAGGCTGGTTGAAAAAGAACGGCGCGCCGCTCGTCGTCGAGCCGGCTAACCTCTGGGAGGACGAGATTCCGCTCGAGTTCGATCTCGCGATCGGGCTCCGCAAGATCGATTGGGTTTTAAAATACAAGTTCGATCTCGCTCTCGAGGCGCACAAATCTGAGGTCGACAAGATCCTGCGAGACTATGGCGTACCGCTTGTCGAGTGCAGCCGCTGCTTTGTGGCAGGCGATCTTCCGGCGCATGGGATCTACACCAAGGCCGTTGAGCAGACGAGCGCTGGCTCGGTGCCGATAGCGCCTGATCAGAAGGTGACGAAGGCGCGGGTCGAGGACTGGTTGAAGGAGGGATCGGATCTCAATCAGGAGCTCGCGAACGCGGTGCTCGCAGGTGACGTAGCGCGGATGACCTGGCTCATCGAAAAAGGCGCTGATGTCAACAAGCGCGATGGGCAGGGCTATACGGCGCTGCAGAGCGCGGCGCGTAACCGGCGTGCAGAGCTTATCTCTGTGCTCCTTGCCTATAGAGCAGAGATCGATCTCACGGATTCGGATGGCTATACGGCGCTGCATCACGCTGTGCTGCGCAATCATCCGCAAACGATAGCTGCGCTCGCGAAGCGCGGTGCAAGCCTCGATGCGCGCACACCCACGGGATACACGCCGCTCGCGCTCGCAATAATTGAAGACCAGTATAAGGCCGCTATGGCGCTCATCGAGGCAGGCGCGCCGGTCGAGACGGCAGTTGGCGATGCCAGGCTCACGCCATTGATGCTCACGGCAGGCAAGGAGGCGCGCCGCCTCTCGCTTGCAGCGGGCATCTCCCGCGTCGAGAAGATCAACCCGCTTGATCCGGGACAGATCGAGGTCGCGAAGGCCCTCCTTGATCGCGGAGCAATGGTGAATGCCGTGAGTGCCACTGGCGTGACGCCGCTGTTGCTCGCGGCCGCGCATAACAATGCGCCGATCGTGGGCCTTCTTGCCGAAGCCGGCGCCGATCAGAGTGCCAAGACGCCGGATGGCTTCACGGCCGCCGATCTCGCGCGCCAGAACGGTAACGCGGCGGTCGTTAGCCTCCTAGGCCTCTTGGGGCAAGCCGGTCACAACTGACAGAAATTTCGGGAAAAATGTGCAAGAGCAAAACGGGTAATCAGAACCAATTCGGGGCAATGATCACCACCGGATCCTCACAACGGGTTGATAACTAGAAGGGAAACGCACGTGTTGAAGAATTCAAGTTTAGTGCCGATCTGTTTGGCGGCTCTCATTGGCAGTTTCGCACTTTTTTCGTACTCATGGTCGTACGCCGAAGAGCCGAAAAGCGAAGAGCCGGCCGCGGCCGCGCAGGCACAAGAGGAAACTCCCGGTGAGGCTGCTGCTCGAAAGACTGCCGAAGCTTTGGCAGCTGTCGCTGCACGCAAGATTACCCCGGTGACCGGGAAGCCGCCCCTCGATATCCTGGCGGATAATCCGCTGGCTACCATGCGGAACCCGTTTACGGACGACGCAACGAAGATCGAGGAAGGCAAGAAGCTTTACTTCTCCTACAGCTGCAATGGCTGCCACGGCGGCGGCGGTGGCGGCGGTATGTGCCCGCCGCTGACCAATGACACATGGGTCTATGGCAGCGACGACGACATCCTCTATCGCCTCGTCACTCTCGGATCTCAGGACCTGCAGAAAACTTATGGCTTGAAGCGCAAGGGCCAGGAGGGCGTCGTTGGGCCGATGCCGCCGTTTGGCAGCCTGATCAAGTCCGATGAGGAGGTCTGGAAGATAATCGCATTTGTTCGCAGCACCTACAAAGGCTCCAGGCGTAACTGGTGATGGCAAGAGCGTCATGACCGGAGCGAACTTCGAACCAACTCATGCGGGGCCGGCCTTAGCCGGCCTCGTCATGGCGTTCACTTTCCTTCTCGGGGTTAGCCAGGCCTGCGGCACAGGTATGACCGAGGCTGACACTGGTAGCGGCCTCGTGGTCAAGATTGCCTACCTCGGAAAGGCCTATGCGGAGGTTGAGCCGCTGTCGCTCGTCGACAAGGTCTATGGCGATAAGGGACTGCAAGGCGCGCGGATCGGGCTCACCGAGAATAACATGACGGGCCGCTTGATCGATCAGCACTATGACTTGGTCGAGGTCGTGATCCCGGAAATCGAAGATATCGCCGCGACGGCTCGGGAGCTCCTCTCGAGTGGCATTCAGCTCATCGTTGCGGACCTGGAAGGGCGCGATCTCATCACCGTGGCTGATCTGCCAGAGGCAAAGGACGCCATCATCATCAACATCCGCTCAAGCGACGAGCAGCTCCGCATGAAGGAATGTCGCCGCAACGTCTTTCACATTCCTCCGACCTGGTCCATGCGCGCCGACGCGCTTGCGCAGTACCTCGTCTGGAAAAAGTGGCGCCGCTGGGCGCTGATCTCCGGCGAGCGGCCCTCCGATAAGGCTTATGCCGAAGCCGTGCGGCGGGCAGCCAAGCGCTTCGGCGCCAAGATCGTGGGCGAAAAGTCGTATGCTTATGATGGCGGTTCGCGCCGCACCGACACGGGTCATCAGCAGATCCAGACGCAGATGCCGCTCTTGACGCAAGATCTGCCCGACCATCACGTAATCATTGTCGCAGATGTTGCGGAGAGCTTCGGCGACTATCTGCTCTTTCGAACCTTCGAGCCGCGGCCGGTCGCCGGCACCCATGGCCTCATCGCTGTCTCCTGGCACCGCTCCTACGAGGAGAGCGCTGCGACACAGATGCAGAACCGCTTCGAGAAGAAGACGGGGCGGACCATGACGGAGCGCGACTATTCGGGTTGGCTTGCCGTGCGCACGTTGGGTGAGGCGGTAACACGCACGTCGAGCAGAGACCCGAAGGTGCTTCGCGACTACATCATGGCGGACGGCTTCGAGGTCGCAGGCTTCAAGTCCCAGGGCCTCAACTTCCGCAAGTGGGACCGGCAGCTTCGCCAGCCACTCCTCATTGCAGGCCCGCGGGCGCTCGTTTCCATTTCTCCGCAGGAGGGCTTCCTGCATCCCAAGTACCTGACTGATACGCTCGGCTACGATGAACCCGAGACCGAGTGTCAGCAGCGCAATTGAGCGGAGTGGGGCCGTTGATGAAATCATTCATTGCAAAAGCATTGGCCGTGACGCTTGCGCTCATGAGCGTGGAGGCTCAAGCGACAGAGCTCGCTTTCGTGAGCAACGAGAAGGACAACACCATCAGCGTGCTCGATACCGGCTCCCTGAAGGTCGTGAAGACCATCCCTGTCGGCAAGCGGCCACGCGGCATGGTGCTGACGCCAGACGGCAAGAAGCTGATAGTCTGCGCTGGCGACGACAACCGGCTCGACGTCATCGACACGACGACACTCGAGATCATCAAATCCTACGAGACATCAGGTCCTGATCCTGAGCTGCTCGATATCGACCCCAGCGGTACGACAATTTATGTCGCCAATGAGGACGACGGCATGGTGACCGTCCTCGATGTTGCGGGTGAGCACAAGGGCGAGATCCAGATCGGCGTCGAGCCGGAAGGCATGTCCGTCGCCCCCGACAATAGCGTTGTCGTGGCGACCTCCGAGTCGACCAGCATGGCGCATTTCATCAACACGCAAACGTTGAAGGTCGTCGCCAACGTGCTTGTGGACACCCGCCCTCGAGTCTCGAGGTTTACTGCAGACGGCCGAGAGGTATGGGTCACGGCGGAGGTCGGCGGCACGGTCTCGATCATCGATGCGATAACGCAGAAGACAAAAAAGAAGATCGCCTTCCAGATATCTGGCGTCAGGCCCGAGCTGATTCAACCGATGGGCGTGGTCTTTACCAAGGACGGAAAGCGCGCCGCCGTCGCGCTCGGCCGTGCCAACCGCATCGCGATCATTGATACCGCGACCTACGAGGTTCAAGACTACGTGCTCGTCGGGCAGCGGCCATGGCACATGGCGCTGAATGCCGATGGCTCGAAGCTCTACACAGCGAACGGGCTCTCGAACGACGCCACCGTGGTCGATACGGCAACATGGAAGCCCGAGAAGTCCGTCTCGGTTGGGCGGTTGCCCTGGGGGATCGTCATCAAGCCATGACGATGGTGCCACCCATAAACGAGGCCAGCGGTCAAATAGGCTCTCCCCTGCGTTTGAGAACGCTGAGGCAGCGCCTGCTTCTCATTCTAGCAGCCATGCTCTCGGCCAGCGTTCTGGTCAGCACGGCGTTCGCGTTTTGGCACGCGGCGGGAAAAGTGCAGGTCGAACTGCATGCTGCGCTCATCGTTGGCGAGCAGATCGTGACCGACGCCGTGCGAGAGTTGGAGACGGTGCCAAATCCGTACCAGGTGCTGCCATCGCTCATCGAACGGTTCAGCGGAGGTAGGCACCTGCGCGTGGCCCTGAAGGACGAGACCGGTCACGACGTCGTGTCCTCGCGACTTGCCATGCCGGAGGAGCCTGCACCGGAGTGGGTCTACCGCTTCATGGCGGGCGAGACGGAAACCACAAACGTGGCGCTTCCCGGCCGCGTAAAGGGCTACAGCAGCGTTTTCATCGAGGCTGATCCGAGAAACGAGGTGCAGGAGTTCTGGGAGGAGCTGCGTCACGGCCTCGTTGTGCTCGTTGTGCTAGCCATGCTTGAGGTGGGTGTCATTTACTGGATGCTGGGCTCTGAGCTCAAACCGCTCGCCGAGCTCAGTCGCGCATTTACGAAAATCGCGGGCGGCGACTTTTCAGTGCGGCTTAGCGATGCGGCCTCGGGCGACCTCACCACGGTCAGTCGCGGCTTCAACGAGATGGCGATCCGCCTCGAGCTGTCGGAGGAGATGAAGACGCGACTTCAGGAGCAGCTTTCCAACGCCCAGGAGGAAGAGCGCGCCGAGCTTGCCCGCGACCTTCACGATGAGATCGGCCCGCTCCTCTTCTCCGTGAGCCTCGACGCGGCTGAGCTGCAACGGGCACTCGGCGAACATGCCGGACACGACGTGAAGGACAGGCTGGAGCACATCCGCGAAGCCATCCGCCTCAGTCAAAAAAGCGTGCTCGAGATATTGGGGCGGCTTCGTACCGGCACTGTCGAGGATCTGGGTCTCGCGGCGGCGATCGCAAGCCTTGTCGAGTTCTGGCGTGCGCGCCACCCGAGCCTCGTCGTGCGCACCACAATTCCTGATGAAGGAGTAGGTGTCGCGCTCGATGCGATTGTCTATCGCGTCGTACAGGAAAGCCTTAGCAATGCGCTTCGCCACGGCACGCCCAGTAGCATCGATGTGGAGATTGCGCAGGATCTGGGCGGCAAGACGCGCGTGACTGTCACGGACGATGGTGGCGGTCTCAAGTCGCAGAAGGCGGGAAATGGCATCACGGGCATGCGGGAACGCGTGTCGTCCCGCAATGGCATGCTCTCGATCACGACGCGCCGCGATGGGCGTGGAACCGTAGTTCACGCCGAATTTCCACCCATTTCGGTTGCCCAGGCGCAAACTCAAAAAACTCTGCAGATGATAGATGTAATGCTATGAAGATACTTCTCGTCGACGACCATGCTCTTGTGCGCCAAGGCGTGCGCCGGCTGCTTGGGGCCATCCCGAACGCGGAAATCCTCGAGGCGGCAACCAGCTTCGATGCACTCGCGCAGTTCCGCCAGGCAAAACCGGACGTGGTCGTGCTCGATATCAGCCTTGCTGGCGCGTCGGGCCTCGAGCTGTTGAAGCGGCTGCTGATCGAAAACCAGCATGTGAAAGTGCTGATGCTCAGCATGCATGCGGAGGCGCTTTATGCAGCGCGCGCCATGCAGGCTGGCGCCCGCGGCTATATCTCGAAAGGCGCCTCGGCGGAGGAGCTCATTGCCGCCGTGCAAAAGGTCGCCGAGGGCAAACGCTACGTCGAGCGCGAAATTGCGACCGATCTTGCCATGAAGCAATTCTCAGGCGACGGCGATGTCCTCGAGCGGCTCACTATGCGCGAGATGGAGATCCTCCGGCTGCTCGGCGAGGGCAAGAGCCTGTCGGTCATCGCAACAACTCTCGGCGTCGCCTACAAGACCATTGCCAACGCCTGCTCGATCATGAAGACCAAGCTCGCCGTCGAGAGGACGGCAGACCTCATCCGCATGGCGCTCGAGATGAAAAAGGGCTGATCAGAATTCTCCCATCCGATCAGGAATGTTCCGAATTGAACTTAGGAACTCGTCCTGTGGTGACTTGCCACTATGCCGCCTAGTGTCCGTTTGCCACGCCTCGCGGTGGGTGGCGTGAAAACACCTCCTCCAGGCTTTTTCGCCACCCACCGCATTTTTCTGGCTGCCCCGCGTGAGGCTCCTCGACGAGCCGTGCTTGGGGACGCTGGTGTCGAGGACAGGCTCCGTATGACTTCTGTGGTCGCATCGCTGCCTGCGGTGCGCAGCTGAAACAGGTTTTCGGCAATGCGGGGGCGTGTTCTCGAGCAACAAGGAGAGGAAACGAAATGAGCTTCAGGAAATCACTCCTGTTGGCTGGTGGAGTCGTCTTGGCATTGCTTGCCGTGCCGGCCTCGTCGTTCGCCAACGAGGAGATCGAGAAAAACGCCAAGAACGAAAATCTCTGGCCTGCACCGGGTCGCGACAACAAGCTGACCCGCCACAGCACGCTGAAGGACATCAACACGACTAACATCGGCAAGCTTCAGCAAGTCTGGTCGCAATCGACCGGTGCCCTGCGCGGCCATGAAGGTCAGCCTGTCGTCGTCGAGCACAACGGCAAGCCGATGATGTATTTCTCGTCGGGTTGCCCCAACACGGCCCAGTGCAACATTCTGCAGGCCCTCGACCTTTCCGACCCGGACAATCCGGTGCAAGTCTGGAACTACGTCAAGAAGACGGATCGCGACGAATCGGCCGTGCCGCGCGCCTGCTGCGACACCGTTCACCGTGGCGTGAACTATGCCGACAACAAGGTCATCTATCACACGCTGGATGGCTTCGTGATCGCGCTCGATGCGACCACGGGCAAGGAAGTCTGGGTTGTGAAGCACGCCTATCCTGAGAAGGGCGAGACGATCACTGGCCCGACGCTCGTTGCCGAGAACCTCGTCATTGCCGGCTTCGGCGGCGACGAGTTCGCCGCCCGCGGCCGTCTCACCGCCTACGACATCAAGACCGGCAAGGTCGTGTGGAACTGCCATTCGACGGGTCCCGACAAGGATGTCTGCCTGACGCCCGATACCAACAAGGCAAACCCGCACTACGGCACGGCCGGCTCTGACATTGGCGTCAAGAGCTATCCCACTACCAACGGCGGCGAGTGGAAGATCGGCGGCGGCAGCTATTGGGCTTGGGGCAGCTATGATGCCAAGCGCAAGATGGTCTACTGGTCAACCGGCAACCCCGGTCACTGGTCGCCGTCGTACCGCTGCGGCGACAAGAGCCACGAGGAGTGCAACGCCGGCAAGTGGGACAACAAGTGGTCGATGACCATTTTCGCCCGCAAGGTGGACACCGGCGAGGTCGCATGGGCCTACCAGATGACGCCCTTCGACCAGTGGGACTATGACGGCGTCAACGAGAACATTCTCGTCGACGATCTCGATGTGGACGGCAAGAAGGTTGACGCGCTTGTTCACTTCGACCGCAATGGCTTCAACTACGTCTTGAACCGCGACGACGGCACATTGCTGCGCGCCAACAAGTTCGTGACGGTCAATTGGGCCGAGAAGGTCGACCTCAAGACCGGCCGTCCAATCAAGGTCAAGGAGCACTCCCCGTTCGGCATCGGCGTCAACACGCAGGCTTGCCCTTCCGCGATGGGCGGCAAGGATCAGCAGCCTTGCTCGGTCGACCCCAAGGAGCCGAACAAGTTCTACTGCCCCACGAATAACTGGTGCATGGAGGACGAGCCGCAGGAGCGCACGCATACGCAGCAGGGCACGGTCTACGTGTTTGCCAACGTGTACATGTATCCTGAGAAGCCGGGCGTTTCGGGCAAGATCAAGAAGTTCGACATCGTCTCGGGCACGGCAGACTGGGAGATCCCGGATCCGTATCCGAATTGGTCGGGCACCATGGTCACCGACGGCGGCCTGATGTTCTACGGCTCGAACAGCGGCCACTTCCGTGCTGTCGATCGCAAGGACGGCAAGGTTCTCTGGGAGCGCAAGCTCGCTTCGGGCATCATCGGCAATCCCATCACGTACAAGGTGAAGGGTAAGCAGTACGTATCGATCTTCCAGGGTCTCGGCGGCTGGATCGGCATCCCGGTCACGGCAGGCCTCGACATGGAAGACAAGTTCGGCGCGATCGGCGCGACGGCAATGGCGAAAGCCACTGGCCTCGACAAAATCCCGCAGAGCGGCGTGCTCTCGACCTTCCGCGTCTACGAGTAAACGTCTCGAGAAGATCGGCGTCCGGCCCTCGCAAGGGGCCGGGCGCCATTTGAGTTCTTTAGGTTGAGGACTGTTGATATGCGCTCGTTTAAGCTGACGGCAACCTTGGCTGCAATTGCTCAGCTCTCGGTGGCTGCCGATGCACGCGATCTCAGCTATCTCAAATCTAAACCGTACGACCAGCTGACCGCGGCCGAAATCACGGCTGCTAAGGAGGAAGCGAAGAAGTACAAGGTGAAAAGCCTCGTGGCCTGCGCCGATCCGGGTAACATGCCGCTCTCAAACGACAAGCGCGAGGGCTTCCAGAACAAGATCGCTGAGGCCGTTGGCCGTAAGCTTGGCACCGAGATCAACTTCTTCTGGCGCCCCTACCTCGAGCGCGGCCTTACGCGCGATACCTTCGACAACAACGAGTGCCAGCTGTTGATCGATATGCCGGCGGATTACTCCAGCCTGCTCACAACGACGCCCATCTACCGGTCGGCGTATGTGCTCGCCTACCGCAACGACAAGGGGCTCGATATCAAGAGCCTTGATGATCCGATACTTCAGACTTTGAAGATCGGAACATTCCAGCACTCCGGCATCCGTGAGGCCCTGGCGAACCGCGGTATCAAGGAATCCGTCGATGTGCACGTCGTCGCCGCCGACGCTGATCTGCGCCCCGAGGCTCAGCCCTGGCGTCAGGTTCAGCGCGTTGTCGACGGCGAGCTTGACGTCGCGGCCGTCTGGGGGCCGTTTGCCGGGTGGCTTGCGAAGAAGGGTGCCCCCCTCATCGTTCAGCCGGCGAACCTCATGGACAGGGTTCTCCCATTAGAGTTTTCATTGGCCTGGGGCGTGCAAAACACCGACGTCGTCTTGAAACTCAGGATCGATATGGCTCTCGAGGAGGCGAAGGACGAGATCGCGCAGATCCTTGCCGACTACGGAGTCCCGCTTGTTTCCTGCTCTAACTGTGTCGTGCAGGGGACGCTTCCCTCGGCGGGTGTGATTGAGCAAGCGCGCAAAGCCAAGTACGAGGAGCGCTATCTGAAAGCAGCGGAGCACAGCACGCTCACGACCGCTGCTTCCTCAGACCAGGTTGTCACGCGTCAGCGGCTTGAGGCGTGGCTCGCCGAAGGCGTCGACGTCGACGCCGAGCTGATGAATGCGATTTCAGCCGGCGATCTCGATCGCGTACGGTTCCTTCTCGAGAAGGGCGCCAACGTCAACAAGCGTGATGGACTTGGCCACTTGCCCTTGCACTTCGCGGCAAGTCAGCGCCGCTCGGACGTGATGGAGCTGCTCATCGCAGCAATGGTTGATGTCAACGCTCGCGACAGCGACGGCATGTCGGCGCTATTGCATGCTGTGAACCTCAATCACGTGCCTTCCGTCGAGGTCCTCGCTAGGGCGGGAGCCGATCTGGAGGCTGGCACGGACAAGGGCTATACGGCGCTCGAGGTTGCGCTCGGCGACGGCAAGTTCTTCGCGGCCAAGGCACTGATCGAAGCGGGGTGCAAGGTGAATGTTGCGAATGGGCCGGCGGGCCTTACCCCGCTTATGGTGGTGGCAACGCAGCTCCAGCCCAAACAGCGCTTGAGCCAGCTTTCGAAGGGACCGACGCCGTTGATGATCGCCGAGGAGCTCATCAAGAGAAAGGCCGACGTAAATGCCGTGACGAAAGCCGGCATTACCGCGCTCATGGTCGCGGCTGCTCACAATAACGCACCTATGATCGGCCTGTTGATGCGGGCGGGAGCGGATGCGGCCGCAAAGTCAGGCGAGGGAAGAACTGCGTTGGATATTGCAATGGGGACCGGCAATGAAGCGGCCTCGGGTGCACTGAAGTTTCTGGTGAGTGCCTCCGGCGCGCAGACCCACGGGAAGACAGCGGCGCCGTGATACTTAGGTTATTGTTCGCCGCGGCAGCACTGGTGGGGTATCAGACCGGCCCCGCCGTTTGCGACGAGACGAAGCTCGCAGCGCCGATTGTCTATCTATCGCGCGCCTATGCCGAGCCGCTTCCGCTGTCCTTGGTCGAGCCGATCATCACCGACAAGGGTCTTCAGGGTGCGAGGCTCGGCCTTTCCGACAACGTCGCGACGGGTCGGATCTTGAAGCACGACTATACGCTGGTCGAGCGCGTCTCCTCCGACAAGGCCGGCGTCGTCGCCGCCGCGCGCGACTTGCTCGGCAATGGTCATCGGCTGATCGTCGCCGATCTCGAGCCGGACGAGCTGCTTGCTGTGGCTGATCTTGCTGAGGCGCAGGATGCGATCATTCTGAACGCACGCTCAAGCAACGATGCGCTGCGCGGAGCAAGCTGCCGGCACAACGTGTTTCACGTCGCACCGAGTTTTGCGATGCGGGCCGACGCACTCGCGCAGTACCTTGCCTGGAAGCAGTGGCGCAACTGGTTCCTCGTCTATGGCGACACGCCGATGGACGCTGAGTATGTAGCCGCGATCAAACGAGCAGCGGCGCGTTTCGGCGCCAAGATCGTGGAAGAGCGCAAGTACACGTTTGATCCCGGCAACCGCCGCGCGGAGACGGGCCACCAGCAGATCCAGACACAGATGCCGCTGCTTACACAAGGAGCACGCGATCACGACGTCGTATTCGTGTCGGACCTCGATGAGGCGTTCGGCGAATATTTGCTCTGGCGAACCTCTTTGCCGAAGCCCGTCGTTGGCACGCAGGGGCTGATGGCCGTCGCCTGGCATCGCTCCTACGAGCAGTATGGCGGCTCGCAGCTGCAAGGCCGGTTCGAGAAATTCGCCAAGAGGCTTATGACCGAGCGGGACTATCTTGCATGGCTTGCCACGCGCGTATTCGGCGAGGCCATCACGCGCGCGAACACCGTCGATGCCGCAGGCCTCAGAGCTTTCCTGCTTTCCAAGGCCTTCACAGTCGCAGGCTTCAAGGGGCAGGGCCTGAGCTTCCGAAAATGGGATCGCCAGCTGCGCCAGCCGCTCCTGCTTACAGGTCCCCGCTCACTTGTCTCCATGTCGCCACAGGATGGCTTCCTGCACGAGAAGTTTCTGACCGACACGCTGGGGTACGACGAGCCCGAGACCCATTGCCGATTGCCAAACTGACGAAGGACGATCCCATGCTGAGGAAACTGTCGCTTAGCCTGCTGATTGCTGCGGTGCCACTCGGTGCTGAAGCGGCAAGAGCTGCCCAGATCTACGTCTCGAACGAACGCGACAACACGGTAACCGTTCTGGATTCCGAGACGCTGCAGATCATCAAGGTCATCGCCACCGGGCGCCGCCCGCGTGGCATCGTCATAACGCCGGACTACAAGGAGGTCATCGTCTGCATTGGCGACGACAATCGCCTTGATGTAATCGATACGGAGAAACTGGAAGTCGTGCGCACATACGACGCTTCGGGTCCCGATCCTGAGCTGCTGGCGGTGGATCGCAAAGGTGACCGGATCTATGTTGCCAACGAGGATGATGGCTTGGTGACGGTGCTTGATCGCGCGTCAGGCAAGGCGTTGGCCGAGGTGCCGGTCGGAGTTGAGCCCGAGGGCATGGGCGTTTCGCCAGACGGCGGCATCGTCGTCAACACCTCCGAGCAGACGAGTATGGCGCACTTCATAAACACCAAGACATTCGAGGTCGTTGCGAACGTTCTCGTTGATACACGGCCACGCGTCGCCGAGTTCACGCTCGATGGCAGGGAGGCGTGGGTTTCGGCGGAGGTCGGTGGTACGGTCTCGATTATAGATGCAAAGACCTTCCAGATTTTATACAAACTGACGTTTGATATTTCCGGCGTTCGTCCCGAGCTGGTGCAGCCGATCGGCGTGCGCTTCACGCTCGACGGCAAGACTGCCTTTGTTGCCCTGGGCCCCTCGAACCGTATTGCTGTGATCGACGTCGCGACGCATAAGATCAAGGACTACATCCTCGTCGGGCAGCGGCCTTGGCATATTGCTCTGAAGCCGGATGGTACCAAGCTCTATGCCGCCAACGGTCTCACCAACGACATGACCGTCATCGACGTCACCACGCTCAAGGCTGAGAAGACGGTGCAAGTTGGCCGCCTGCCCTGGGGTATTGCCATAAAGCCCTGATCCTTATCTGAAAGAATACGGGATTTATTCCCGCTTAGCGTGGCATTTGGCCTCGATGTATAGGGACTTTTTCCCGAACTACTCGGGAGATACTTCCCAAATCACTATACCCCGCATATGTGCTCCTGTGTGCCGCTGGCGGCGGCACTTATTTTCTGAGGAGCATGACCCCATGAAGAAGATCTTTGGTGCTTTCGTTCTTGCAGGTCTCCTGAGCTTTACCTCCCATTCTCCGGCTATGGCTGACAGCGCGGCATCACTGAAGGCGCTCGATCCCGACACCGACGGCACGATCGACCTTGCCGAGGCCAAGGCCGGTGGCGCGAAACTTTTCGCAACGCTCGACCCGGATAAGGACGGCACGCTCGACGCCAAGGAGCTTGCTGGCCGTCTTGATGAGGCGGGCCTCAAGGCCGCTGATCCCGACACCGACGGCACGCTCGATGCCAAGGAGTATGCTGCCGTGATCGAGGTCAAGTTCAAGGCAGCCAATCCGGATAACGACGGCACCGTCGACCTCAAGGAGCTCGACAGCGCGGCAGGTCAGGCACTCCTGAAGCTGATCCACTAATTCGGGATCAGAAGAACCCCTTGAACGGGGCGATCAATCGCCTGGACGGGAATTGTCGCCGGCTGCCCCTCGTGGCGGCCGGTTTTTTCTCGCTGCGCTGGGTCAAGAAAGCAGAACGCGGCACCCTTTCGAGTGCCGCGCTCTTACCGTTTCGCATATGCGGGAGAAGCGTTTGCGATCGGATTAGAACTTATATTTGAAGCCTGTCCAGACGGTGCGACCCTGGCCCGGCTTCAAACCATCCTCGCGGTCCGTAATGTAGAGCTTGTCGAGAAGGTTGTCGCCGGCGACGAAAATGCTCGCGCCGGTGTTACCTATGTCCATGTTGAAGCGTGCCGACAACAGCCAGACGTCAGGCACCCTGCCATCCTCGCCGGGCTCATCGGCCTCGCAGTCATATTCGTCGCCGTCGAGCTCGCACTCCACCTCGTAAACGCCGTAGGGGGTATTCTCGTCGTCGGTGAATAAAGCGCCGCGATAGGTCCAGGTCATGCTTGCATCCCAACGCCAGCCCGTGCGCTTCTCGACGCCGAGCGTGAGCGCGGCAAGGTGCACCGGAACCTCCGGGATATAGTTGCCGACGATGTCGGCATCGTCGTCCGCCTTGAAGATGCCGCGCGTATAGCTGTAGTTGCCCTCGGCGAAGACATTGAAGGGTCCGCCGGTGAATGGATGTGAGTTGAGACGGCCAGCAAGCTCCACTCCGCTGATCTCCACCCTGTCGGCACGACCGAACGAGCGGTCGGTCGCGTCGCCGAAGTTGTCTGCATACTGGAAGTTCTTGATGCGCTGGTGGAAGCCTGCGACCTCAAAATCCAGGCCTTTGATTGCCGTCGAGCGAAGGCCGAGGCTGAAGTTGTCGCCGATCTCATCCTCGGACGGGAACTGCTCGTTGCGCAGGACTGCCGTGGTCAGACCCCGATTGTAGCCACCGAAAATCGTCGTCCTTTTGAGGCCGGTGTAGGCGAACGAGATGCCGGGTAGCGCATTGAAGCTCGAGAAGCTCTCCTGGGCAGGATTGGGCGAGAAGTTTAGCCCGCCGAGCTCCAAGCACTCGTCCACACCGAACGCGTCCTGGCAGTCGTCTACCTCGCCTTCCTCTGCGTCGCTCTCCTCTTCGGCCGTGACGTGGTTCGTGCGCTTGATATCAAACCATTCGAAGCGGACGCCGGGGACGACGTTGAAGTCGCTGGCAACCTTCACATTGGTTTGCAGGAAGGCCGAGACGCTGTTTGCGGAAAGCTCACGATCGAAGATCGTAACGCCGTCCTCGGCTCCGTTCACTAGAATCTCGTCCTCACGGCCGAGGATGCTACGGTTGGTCAGGTCCTGATATTCGTAACGGATACCAGCCTGAAGCGTCTGCGTCATGCCGGCAAGGAAGGGGCGGTCTGCCCACTCGCCACGCACTTCTCCGCCCACGTGGCGGAAGGTGCGCAGACGGCCGAACAACGTATCCTCAAGGAACAGAACCGAGTTGTCCTCCTGCACGGGCCCATCCCCCGGAATACCGCTTGGGTTCGAGTCATAGTCGAGAAGCTGGTAGCGATCGCGCCGGTGCAGTCCGGCATAGAAGCGCGTCATGATCGTCGTGTCGTCATCCAGGTAGGCGTTGTGAACGGCCTGGCCGCGATAGATCTCACCCACATAGGTGTTGAGGCCAGCGGCGGGAGCAAAGCATGTCTTGCAGTGAGCAACGTTGAAGAACGCCTGCTCTGCGCCACCGCGGATCTGCTCGGCAAACTGTTCGGCCGCCTCCTCCGCGCTGATACCCGCGGCGTCGACCTCGCCTTCGAAGTCGCCGAGGAAGTTCTGCTCGTCGTAGTTATCCCTCTGGCGAGTGTGGGTGGCAGTAATGGTCAGGTCCGAGCTCGATCCCTTGAAGCCCAGAGCACCGTAGAAATCGTGGAAGCGAAGGCGCTCGGTATCCCAGGCGCCCTGCACGTTCTCGCCGGTGTAGGAGAAGACGATTCCCACATTGTCGACCGACTGGCGCGTGTGCACGTGCCACTTGGCGGAGAGGTCGATCTCGGAATTGCCGCGCACGAAATCGTCTGGATCGCCGTTGCCTTCCGGATCGAAGAAGCCGGCCTTGCTCTGGGTGAAGCCGATCGCCGAGCTGATGACAGTCTCGTTTGGCCCGAAAGGTGAGATATTGCGTACGTTAATGACGCCGTAGTTGTTGTTGGGACCTTGCGTGATAATCGTGCCACGCAGCACCTCCACGCTCTCTACTCGGTCGGCGGGTGCGAAGAAGTGGACGGAGGGATCGAGCCACAGCGCCAAATTCACGGTATGGCCATCTTCCGTCACGAGAAGCTTACGCGAACGGCGGGGCGGCGCGCCGCGCAGACCGAGGCCGCCATTATGCCCTGAAGCATCATCATTGAGGACAATTACGCCTGGCACCCGAGTGAAGACCTCGTTGATATTGCGAGGTTGCCGCTGAGCCAGCGCCTCGGCGTTGACGATCGTTGCCGCCGCCGAGAACTGCTCGAGGTTCTGGGGCACGATCGATGTGGAATTCACCGGCGAGGTCACCGAGCGCAGCGCGCGCTGCTGTGCGCCGACACTATTCGTGGCGCCGTAGGCTGAGTTTTGGAGCGCCGGACCCGGATCGGCTACGGGCTCCGGGGCCGGTGCCGCAACCGGAGTGGGCGCCGGCGGCTTCTTGGCGACAGGCTTGGGCTTGGGTGCAACCTTGGCGGCGGGTTTTGGAGCCTGCTTCTGAATGACCTCGACCTCGGGCAGAGCGCTTCCTGCAGGCTTCGGCGCTTCCTGCGCTATGGCAACGCTTGCGCCCGCAGATAGGCACGTCACTGTTGCCGCGACGACACGAATTAGCTTGTTCGTCATCCTTGATTTTCCCCCTTAATTGGGGTCCGCATGATCAGTCATAGCAAAATGACTGTGTCAGTGCGTACCCGGCCCCACGCGAAGTACTTTAGTTTTCAGCACCTTACCCAGTAAAGCAGGACGTGCCGTAAGCCTCACGCAAGATGGTCGATGGGAGAACAGCCGGGCGTAAATTCTGAAGTATCCAGATGGTATCGGGAAATTGTTCCCGACCAGACTTGAAGGCGCTCGGCGTGGATCTCTTCGGGAATTATTCCGCTCTCGTCGCAGGAACAATCGCCTCGAGACGCGTCCCACCTTGCGGGTCGCGCGAGACTTTGAACATCCCACCTAAAGCCGTGACACGCTCGCGCATTCCGCTAATCCCATGCCCTGCCGCGACCTCGGCCGGAACACCGACGCCGTTGTCGCGAAGCGCCACGCGTACGCCAGGCCTGTCAGCATTGATCGTCTTGTCGATATCAAGCTCGATGCGGGACGCCACCGCGTGCCGATACGCGTTGGTGAGGCCTTCCTGGCAGATGCGATAAATTGTGAGACGCTGGGTTTCGCTCAGCGATGGGAGGGAGGCGATGTTGAGCGCGAGTTCGACCTCCGGCCTTTCCTTCCGCCACTGCGCTGCCATCCCCTGCACCGCGCCTGCTAGTCCAAGCTCGCGTAAGCCAGCGGGACTGAGCCGGCTCAAGACCCTCCGGTTGGTCTGCTGGAGCGCCTCGATCTCGCTTGCGATCTCCGCGGTCTCAGCCGAGGCGCGAATGAGATCTGGTGCTTCATTTCTAAATGCGCGATCGAGAAACGACGCCCGCGCACGGATGGCGAAGAGATGCGGCCCGAGCTCATCGTGCAGCTCACGCGCAATGTCACGGCGCTCCTCGTCCTGGATCTCGACCATGCGTGCGGAAAGCGCGAGGTTCTCCGTCCGGCTCGCGCGGAGAGCTGAGGCCAATCTGTTAAGGCCGGAGCAGATCCCGGAGATCTCGGGCGGGCCCGTCTCTAAGACATGCACATTGTAGTCGCCATCCTCCATCACACGCATAGCGCGGGCGAGGTCGACGACAGGATGCAACGAGCGATTGATCAGGTAGCCGGTGAGCGGCACCAGCGCTAAGGAAAAGAGCACGCCATATTCTACGATCCTGAGGGCCGTCGCCCATACCTCGTCCATCTCGTCCGAGAGGTTTGGCGCGATCAGGATCACGTCGACGAGCTGACTGCGGTATATGGCGTGGATCGGCTCGACCGGAGGGCCCGCGTCGCCGCCCGCCAGTGGATTGCTCCAGATCGACCCCTCTGGTGCCTCGGCGATAGGCTTTCCGGTCTGATGGCTCGCGAGGCTGACCCTGACGTGGCGCAGGCCGGCAAGGCTTGCGACAAGGCGCTCAAGCGTGCGGCGTGGGTCAGCCGCCTCATCGAGTGTGATAAGCGACGATTGTACAATGGCTTTGGCGAGGCGCGTCGTGCTCGCGCTTTCCAATTTAACGCGGGGAGCGGCATCGAGCATCACGGCGCTAATTGTTGCGCTGATCGCGCAAAGCAGAAGAAGGCCGATAGCTATGTTCAACTTTATCTGAATGGACACGGAAAAGATCTACGCCATTTAGGGAAATATTCCCGATTGTCTTACGTGCTCTGCGCAGTGCTTATCGCTTGTGAGTGCCCTGCGCCAAGTCTAAGGAGATATTAGGTCGAACAGCCACGATTTGAGATCAGCCGTGAAAGTGCTTGTCATTGAGGACCACGCGATTGTTTTCTCTGGCTGTCGCGCCCTTTTCGCCGATGACCCGAACGTACTCGTTATCGAAGCGCGGACAGCGGCGGCTGGACGCGCATTGTTTGTCTCCGAGGTGCCGGACGTCATCGTCGCCGACATCAATCTTCCCGACGGCTCCGGGCTAGACCTCACTCGCGACCTCATCAGGCTTGATCCCAAAGCCAAGATCGTCGTCTTCTCGATGAGCGACGCCACGATGCTGGCGGTGCAGGCGATCGAGCTTGGCGCCAAGGGCTATGTGAGCAAGAACGGCGATCCACTCGACTTGCGCGACGCGGTCTACGCACTTAACCGCGGCGAGAGATGGCTGCCGCAGGATCTCGTGCAGGAAATCGCACTCCTGCGCGCTGGCGCAGCCGTGCTGCCAAGTCTGAGCGATCGCGAGGTGCAGGTGCTGCGCGGTCTCGCGCGCGGACGCAGCATGGCTGAGATCGCAAGCGACGTTGCGATGTCCTACAAGACAATCGCTGCTGACTGCGCGGCAATCCGAACAAAGCTCAATGCACGCACATCGTCGGAGATGGTGCGCATCGCGGTCGAGCTGAGGATCGTGTGAGGGCAAGCCTCCTGAGGGTTGCACGCTACGAGCCACAAAAGGCGTGCTTCCCGAGGGCATGCCGAAGTCAGCCTTATAGGATCTCGTTTCAATGCGGAAAGCCATCGTGAGAGCTGCCATCTTGTCGTTAGCACTGGTCTTCGGCCACGCTACGGCCGGCTTGGCCGACGAGCTGCCGAAACGCAGGCCGGGGCATTGGAAGCTCAGGACCGTTTCCGCCTCGGTCGGCATGGCAACCATCGATGCTTGTATCGGCGCTGACGATAGCATCGCGGCCCCCTCTGAGGGACGCTCATGCCTCACGCCTAAGGTGGAGCGTGCAGGCGATCAGGTCATCGTCAATGTCACGTGCCGATCGAACCTTGGCGAGGAGCGGATCAGCACGCTCTTCACCGGCGACTTTCAGACATGGTATCGCGGCATAACCAAAATGACGTTCGAGCCGCCAACCAATGGCGTGGCTAACGTAGGCGTGACAGTGGATGCGACGTTTATCGGTCCAGACTGCCCCGCAAACGCTTCACCTTAGGCGAGGGGTGTGGACGCAGCGCCGTGACTTTGAGGTAGAATAGCCCCGACGGTCGGGATATGGCTGCACGCTGTCCAGAAAAATCACTCATAAAACTGGGAATTTGATCCCGGTATTGCCTACCAAATGGGCTTCGATAGGCGTAGTCTGCTCATTGGCAGGACTTTCTCTGGCGCGGATTCGGGTATACCCTGCAATGCAATAAGAAACGTGGAAGCGCGCCCGGACGGCTCTCTGCCCATTCTTGACATAACAAGAACCGGAGCTGACCTATGTCTGGATCAAGAAGGCCCGCACTGCAAGGCCCTGCTCGCCTCGCCGCTTTGGCTGCCGTTTCCCTTTCCGTGCTTGTCACCGCGGCCGCGTCGGCCAACGATCAGGCAGATCGCGTTCGCGGCTTCTTTTGCAGCAGCAGGGCTGATCAGATCGCCTTCCTCACCGAGCAGGCTAAAGGCGAGAACGAGGAGATGGCAGCTAACGCCGTCAACAAGAGCGCCGCCCAGGCTTCCTGCGCCTACTATCTCCCACTCACTGCTGTCCCGGAGGAGGAGCAGACCGTCGTGGCTGGAGGGCTCGTGTTCAAGCTGCAGAAGTTCGTGTTCCTGCCGGAGAAATCCGAGCACTGGGCGGGATCGGTGTTTGGATCCCTTTCGGCACGAGCGAATGAGCAGAATATCTAACGCGACTATGGCGTATATGAGGAACGTCCGCTCTACTCAAGGAACAACGTCAAAGGTTTTCGCGTCGAAGCTGTAGCGCGGCATCTGGATGAAGTTGCCGTCCTCGAGCATCGGAACCTTGTGTACGCGCACGTCACCGACTTTGACGGTGCCGCTCGCCGCGTCGAGCCAGAAGTCGATATCGTAGTACTCGTCCTTGCTGCCGGCTTTGCGGAAATCCGTACAGGCAAAAAAGCGGCCGTCCTCTTTGAGCTTGCGCACCGGCTGATGGATGCCGACGAACTCCATCGCCAGCTCCTCCCCGGTCTTGTCGTCCTTGATCTTGTAGACGCCGCCGCCTTTGGCTCGCTCGACGGTGATGTGCTCGTGCAGCGCGCTCATGATCTCCCAGCCGCGCTTGACTTCGCTTTCGCCCGGATGCTCGGAAGCCGGTATCCACCACCATGGCTTCGGCTGACGCGTGATTTGTACCCATCGCTCTCCCTCTTTGCGAGGTGCCTTGTAAACACGGACGTCCACGATATCGAGCTTGCCGCCGCGAGGGCGAACCCAGAAATCGATCTGGTACTTCTTCTCTGGGATGTCCTGGTCGGTAAAGATTATGTTCGGGAAAAAGCCGTAGCCGTGGAGTGTGCGCACGAAGTCGACCTTCTCGAATTTGAGCGTAAGGGTCTGGCCGAGCATGGCGTCGTTGACAGCAAACAGACCAGCACTCTTGTCCGCCGCGGTCTTTATCGTCTCCTCGACGAACTTGGTCACGTCCTCAGCGGCGTAGCGGCCCATGTCATCGGCGCCAGCTGGAGGCTCGCTCAGGGAGAACTGCTCGCGCGCCTTCTCGATGTTGCGAGCAGGATCCTTGAGGAAAACCTCGCGCGAATCCGCATTGCCGAAGCAGAACACCTTGCCGTCCGGCGCAGTCCAATTGATGGAGCAGTCGGTCCTGATGCGCTTGCCCTCGGCAAGGCCCATGGCGCATAGGCCATCGAGCTCGGGCTCAGCAGCGCTCGAAGATGACGGAAGCCAGCAGAAAATCCAGAGCAATGAAACGATGACGTGGCCAAGCAATGCGGACCTGCCCATATCGACGCTTCCTCGCTAGAAGATTTCGGCTGTGGCTTGGATGATATCTGATCAGCCCGTCAATGAACCGGGCAATAGTCCCAAATTCTGCTAGAAATTCGCCCGAAGCATATGAGGCGACGATCCGCACGAACGTGCCCTTCTGGAACCCGAGCCGGCGGCTAGCGAGCCTGGCTGCGAGATGAAAGAGCGGCCTGCAAGATTGCGGGCTGAGGCGCGACACGCCGCTGTGTAATGAACGGGCAGCCAAGCGCCTTGTGAAGCGCTGCGACGAGCTGGTCGGTCGTCTCGACAGCCACGTACTCGCCGCCTGTCGTATCCGCAAGGCAACGGGAGCCAAACGGACCTTTGATCGCGAGCTTGTCCTTGTAGCCGATGACGTGCACCGTCGTCGCCTGACCTTCTGCTTTGAGCTTCTGGGCCAGTGCGCATGGATCACCACCGCACGTCTCCTCGCCGTCGGTGATGAGTACGATGGTTGCGGCCCTGGACTTGTAGCCGAGGACTTCTGCCGCCGTGCGCACGCCGGTGGTCAATGGAGTACGGCCCGCGGGCGAGACCGCGTTGACCTCCGCCATAATGCGTTCCGCGGAATTGGGGGCCGGGCGCAGGCGCACGTCCACCGTCTCGCAAACGTTATACGGGCCCGGTCCGTAGACGATGAGACCCAGGTTGCGTTCGGATGCAACTTCGGGAAGGACTTTTTCGAGGGCTTGACGCACCTTTCCGATCCGCGGCGAGATGCTATTCATGTCCGTGCCGGCCATCGAGCCGGATGCATCGAACACGAGCATGGCGTCTTGCATGCAGCTGCCGCCTCGGTCGTCGGCCGCCATGGCCCCGACGGAGTACGCCGCCGCCAGCGCAAGCAATGACATTATGCGCACTCTTAGGGTCATAGCTGCTCCCATTTTTCGCATCTTGTCTTTACGTTCAGGCTCGCCCAGCGGATTGATGCGTCGTGGGAAAGGTGGCGCCGCCAACGTTTCAGGGCTCGCCCCGCGCGCCGCCGGATTGATCGATTAGGTAGTCGAGCGTTATGACCTCAAGCGGATCAGCCGACGTGCACCGAATTTTCTTGGAGCGTAGGGCTCGAATGCGGATACGTGACAGAACTGGATAAGGCTTCTTCAGCAAATGGCCTTCTTGCAGAGTGAAGAGGCGGCCATCATCAAGCGCCACCATCTGGCAGGTCGAGCCGCTGGTGATCACCGTTGCATTGCCTTCGATGAGCGAGTCGAGCCCGTGCGGTTGGCTGCTCGCCGCCAGACCAACGAATGCAATCTGAACTAGCTGGCGAAAGCCACCAATCATGTGCTCGGGACCGAGAGCGTTGCCGAGGTTTGGAAGCCGCAAGGGTACCCCTTTGTGTCGCCGCTTTCTGCGGGACAATATCCCGATTTCTTGAAGAACCGGGCACGAGCTCAATCCAGCACTGCCGGCATCGAAGGGAGAAGTGACCAACACAAGCCAGGATGAATTCCTGTCAGGAATTGCCATGACACGGCAACACTTCGCGCGGCATCTGCTCCCACAATGGCAATCATCGCTAAGGGAGTGAATCGGTGAGGAAACTTGTGACTGGCCTGGCGCTTTTGATCGCGCCCATTGGTCATGCCCATGCTGACTGCACGGCCGAGGTTGAGGCAGCGTTCGCCAAGCTCCGGAGCGGAAAAGCGTTCCGGCAGGAGACGAAGATCACGGACGAGCAGAAGGGCACGCTGTCGATGAAGGTCGACTACATCCTTCCTGATCGTATGCACCAGCGTGTCTCGTTGGGGGACGCTCCCGCCACCATGGAGACGATTGTCGTTGGAGCCAAGGTCTATTCGAACGGCGGGCAGGGATGGGCGGAAGTGCCGGAAAAATACGCAACGGCTGTCGCAGCCCAGCTCAGGACGGTTGCTGAGCCGCCTAAGAGCCAGCTCGCCTACGAATGTCTGGGCGACAAGGCGCTTGAAGGCAAGACGTTCGTTGCGTTCAGCGCCAAGCTGCCACCGGTCGAGGAGCCAACGAAGGGAAGCTCTGCCACTGAGCAGAAGCAGCCGAATATCCAGACACTCTACGTCGACAAGGTGACGGGCCTGCCAGCACGCAACATCGTGACGGCGTCAAATGCGCCCGACAAGCGCCTATTCGACGGGACGTTCAGCCAACCAGCGGACCTCGCGATCAATGAACCCGAGGTAAAGAAATAAGGCTACTGAGGTTCACTTACTCGAACCGCGGCCGGCCGGTCGGGCCAGGCAGATGCTGAATGGCTATCCGCATGAGCTCGGGGAGGCTACGTGCCCCGAGCTTGGTCTTGATTTGCGACGTCGTGTTGGCCACGGTCTTGTAGCTGATGCCAAGCTCGTCTGCGATCACGCCATAGGATTTGCCTTCCGCAATGAGCGACAGGGTCTGCAACTCACGTACCGTCAGAGCCTTGAGCGGATTGGCGTTGCTCTTTGTCTCGCTGAACGTGATCTCGCAGGCGACCTCGTAGCTGAGGTACGGCTTGCCGGAGCGAATGGTATCGTAGGCCCGCAGAAACTCGTCAGCAGGCGCATCCTTCAGCAGATAACCCGTTGCGCCTGCTTCGAGCGCCCTACGGATAATCATCGGATCGCCGTGCATGCTGAGTACCAGGATTGGCGTCTTTTTATCGTGGAGCCGCAGGCGGCGCACGAACGAGAGGCCGCCGAGAGCGGCGGTCTTGATCGAGAGATCAACGATAATGACATGTGGCTGGCGTGCGCGGTACTGGCGATAGCCGGCGGCCAGCCCGCCGGCTTGCAGCACGCGCGCCGGACGCGCCTCCTCGAGAATGCGCGCGCAGCCCTGCAGCACGAAGGGATGATCATCGATTATGAGGACGAGAGACGGCTCGATGCTCGGCGGGGGATGCGCCATGGGACGTGTCTTTCTCAGTTGGTGACGGGAATGGTAACGGTGAGGATGGTGCCAGCCGGAGCTCCTGGCTCGATCGCCAGTGTCCCGCCGAGCGCCCTGGCCCGCTCGCGCATGCCCGAAAGGCCATAGCCTGGCGGCGGCGCCGCATCCGGCAGCCCGATGCCATTGTCTTCAATGCGAACCGTGATCCGATTGGCACCGGCGAGTTCTTCTTCTGTGACGCCAATCGCGACCAGCGTCGGCTTACCGTGCCGTAAAGCGTTTGTCAGGCCCTCTTGAATCGAGCGATAGATCGTAACATCAATGGCCTCGCCGAAGCTGACGGGAAGCTCAGCCACATGCTGCTCAAAACGGACGTCAGCATGCCGCTTCTGGAAGGAGACGACGAGGTCGGCGATCAGCTCTGCCAAGGTAACGCGGCCAAGTGCGACCGGGCGCAGACGGCTCAGAAGGTTACGCGTCAGCGCCTTAAGGCGTGCTGTGACGACCGACAGCTCCTCGACGCAGGAGACGATCGCCTGCTGCTCGGGCTCGGCGACCTGACGAGCCTGTCGTTCAATGGTCGCAAGGCCGGCAGAGAGACCGAAGATGCAGGGTCCAAACTCATCGTGAAGGTCTCGAGAGAGTTGGCGGCGCTCATCCTCCTGCACCGCAACGAGCTGACGGTAGAGATGGCTATTCTCGGCATTGGCTTTGTCGAGGGCGGCGGCCAGCGTGTTGAAGCTCGCCGCAATCGCTGCAAGCTCCTTTACTCTCGGCGGCTCGATTCGGTAGGCGTAGTGCCCATCCTCCAGCTCATTCAGGCCTCCGGCAAACGTGACGAGCGGATTTAGGATATGACCGAGCAGGAAATAAAGGCCCACCGCGAGCAGGCCCATGACGCCCATCCAGAGCACCGCCATTTTCTCAAGCAGCTCCCAGGACTCCGCTATTTCATCGGAAGGCTCGCCGACGATGATGACGTTGCCGAGATGAGAGCCGTTCCCGGCGATTGCCAGATCTTCTCGTGCCTTTTCCGGCTGAACAAGATCAAGAAACCAGTTAGGGACTTTCTCCTTCTCGCCCCCAGAAGAGAGCGTGGCACTCAGAGAGTTGTGAGTTGTCGCTATCGTATTGCCGGCGATATCGACCACGCGAACCGCGACGTGCCTCACGTTGCGCATCTCCGCCGCAAGACTGGCCGCGAAATGACCGAGCGCGACGAGGCTTTGCACCTCTTTGGCGCGTTCCCCGATATGCTGTTTCCATAGCGCGATATTGGCACTGGTCTCGACGGCAGCGCGAGCGCGGGCATCGAGGACGGCGAGGACGCCGCCAACGACGCCGGTCAAAAGTGCTAACAGAAGCACACCAATTATGAGCTGCCAGCGAAACGGAAACTCATACCAGAAGGCGCTCGAGGCGCGCAGCAGACCGGCGCTGGTGGACGGCGCCGTGTCTCTTGAGACTCGGGAACGGATGTTGATCATTTGCGCGGTCCGTAACGCGTTTTGAGCGCTGCGAGCGCTTCCTCTCGTCCAACCTTGGTCGAGCGCAGGATGAAGTAGTGCTGGGTCACCGCACCAAAGCCTTCGGTCTGTCCAATCTCGCCCGGAATTCTCGCAAGATCGGCAACGATGCTTGCAGCATTCTGGTCTATTGATATCGACCTCAGCATTCCTTCGAGCTGGACAGCCCGGTTAGCAATCATACGCTCGCTCTCGCGATAGATGGCGTGAGCGTCGGCGAGATCAGTTGCTATGCGCATGACGTCAGGATCGATTGGCGATCTCGCTGTCTCCTCGCCACGACTAGCCAGCCATTGAGCGGGCGATAGCGCACTCTTGAGCTCGAGCCATTCCACGCGATGGGCTTTGCCGGAAGCCGCGCGCGTCTCGCTCGTCGGAGCCGGCTGCGAGCCTTCGTCGCCACAGCCGGAGACCAGCACGGCGGTCAGCAGCGTCAGAGCTGCGCGCGACAAGGAAGGCCGGGTCGTGAAATACATTGGAACACATCTCCTTGCCGCCGAAACACAGCATGAAGCTCTGCATGCGTGCGATCACAAGAACGTTACATCGTTACGTTACTCGCGGTTACACCGTTACTTTTCGGGGCATTGCCATCGCAAGCCCGAATGCGTTGCAAAACCTTCCCGGATCAATGTGCCAGACGGACTAGAGACGAGCCGCTTTGTCGCAGTCTAGCGTCGGCTCCGCATCTCGTGATGAACGAGCTGCAACGCGGTGAGATTGCTCATTGGCCGGGTGCTCAACGCGATGGAGGAGAAGAGCCGGATGGCATGCTGCCCCTCAGTGCAAGGGCAGCGCAAACAAACGGGCTCAGGCCTTGGATGGAAACGCGAGGTTTTTAGGGAATGAAGAAGCTACTCGTAACGGGGCTGCTTGCGACTGTGTCATGCGTCGCAATCGCCGCCAATGCCGTTGCCAACGACAAGCTTAACGAGCTGTCGAAGAGCAACGAGAACTGGGTTATGCCGGGCAAGAACTACAGCTCGCAGAACTACAGCCCGAACACGCAGATCAATGCTGAGAACGTGAAGCAGCTTCGTGCTGCCTGGTCGTTCTCGACCGGCTTGTTGCACGGCCACGAGGGTACACCTCTTGTCGTCGACGGCGTGATGTACGTTCACACGTCGTTCCCGAACAACACGTTCGCACTCGACCTCAATGATCCGGGGCACATTCTGTGGCAGCACAAGCCGAAGCAGGATCCGGCTGCACGCTCGGTCGCTTGCTGCGACCTCGTCAACCGTGGCCTCGCCTATTGGCCTGGTGACGGCAAGACGTCGCCGCTCATTGTCAAGACGCAGCTCGACGGCCATCTGGTTGCTCTCAACGCCAAGACCGGCGAGGAGTACTGGAAGGTTGAGAATGGCGACATCAAGGTCGGCCAGACGCTGACGCAGGCTCCTTACGTAATCAAGGACCTCGCAATTGTCGGCTCATCGGGCGCTGAGCTCGGTGTGCGCGGCCACACAACCGCCTACAACGTCAAGACCGGCGAGCAGGTCTGGCGCGTGTATGCAACCGGCCCGGATGAGGAGGTCGGTCTCGCTGACGACTTCAACAAGGCAAACCCGCACTATGGCCAGAAGGGCCTCGGCACCGGCACCTGGGAAGGCGACGCCTGGAAGATCGGCGGCGGCACGAACTGGGGCTGGTATGCCTATGACCCCGAGACGAACCTCATCCACTATGGCTCGGGCAACCCGGCGCCGTGGAACGAGACCATGCGTCCGGGCGATAACAAATGGACGATGACGATCTGGGGCCGCGACGCCGATACCGGCAAAGCAAAATTCGGCTACCAGAAGACCCCGCACGACGAGTGGGATTACGCTGGCGTCAACGTCATGATGCTCTCGGAGCAGACCGACAAGACCGGCAAGAAGCGCAAGCTTCTCACGCACCCCGATCGCAACGGCATCGTCTACACGCTCGACCGCGAGAACGGTGACCTCATCTCGGCCAACAAGCTCGATGACACGGTCAACTGGGTGAAGCAGGTCGACCTCAAGACGGGTCTTCCGGTTCGCGATCCCGAGTTCGGCACGCACATGGACCACAAGGGCAAGGAAATTTGCCCATCGGCTATGGGCTACCACAACCAGGGCCACGACTCCTACGATCCCGCAAAGCAGCTCTTCTTCATGGGCATCAACCACATCTGCATGGATTGGGAGCCCTTCATGCTTCCCTATCGTGCCGGCCAGTTCTTCGTCGGCGCCACGCTGTGGATGTACCCGGGTCCGAAGGGCGATCGCCAGAACTACCTCGGCCTCGGTCAGATCAAGGCCTACAATGCGATCTCCGGCGACTATAAGTGGGAGAAAATGGAGCGCTTCTCGGTGTGGGGCGGCACGCTCGCAACCGCTGGCAACCTGGTGTTCTACGGAACGCTCGATGGCTTCATCAAGGCTCGCAATTCGGACACCGGCGAGCTGCTCTGGAAGTACAAACTTCCCTCGGGCGTGATCGGTCACCCGATGACGTATGAGCACAAGGGCACCCAGTACCTCGCCATCATGTACGGCGTCGGTGGCTGGCCGGGCGTCGGTCTCGTGTTTGACCTCCAGGATCCGACCGCTGGCCTTGGTGCTGTCGGCGCCTTCAAGAACCTGCAGAACTACACCCAGATGGGCGGCGGTCTCCAGGTGTTCTCGCTCGACGGCAAAAACCCCTACGACGACCTCTCAGTGGGTGAGTTCAAGGGCTAATGCCTAACTAGGACTGCCGCGGCGCGAGATCTCCTCTCCGGTCTATCAAGCGCTGCGGCATCGTCTTCGTCCGTACATAAGCAGTTCCTCCGTTGCGCCTCATTCCATGGTGACCGATATGATCCGCGCATTTCCTCGCGCCCTGCGGCTTGCTGCCTTCGCTTCGCTTCCGCTTCTGGCGGTGGTCGCGCATGCGCCCGCGACGGCTGGCAGCTCCAGCAGCGTCGAGGCGTCCGCTAACATTCTCCGCATTTGCGCAGCCGCAGATGAGCTACCCTATTCGAACAAGGATCGTGCAGGTTTTGAAAACAAGATCGCAGAAGCCCTCGCCAAGGCAATGCGCCGCGAGCCTCTGTTTGTCTATTTGAACAAGCCCGCCATCTACCTCGTCCGAGACCTGCTCGATGTAAACCGCTGCGACGTGGTGATGGGGCTCGATACGGGCGATGAACGGGTGCTAACGAGCAAGCCGTACTACCGTGCGCCGTACGTGTTCATCCAGCGCAAGGACACCAAGCTCGAGATCCGGGATTGGAAAAGTCCAGACCTCTTTAAGGCCACGAAGATTGGCTTCACGCCTGGATCGCCATCCCATCTGATGCTCGAGAAGCTCGGGCTCTTCCGAGAGCATTTCAACTACATGCACTCGCTGACAAACTTCCAGGACAAGCGCAATAAATACACCCGCGTGCCTCCGCAGCGCATGGTCAACGAGGTTGCCGATGGCACGGCGGAGGTCTCGGTAAACTTCGCGCCGGAGGTGGCGAGTTACGTCAAAGCGGCGGGCAATCTTACGCTGACGGTGATCCCGGACGACAACACGCGCGCGGATGGCGTCAAGATTCCCCATCACTTTGATCAGTCGATCGGGGTGCGCAAGGAAGACAACAATCTCCTCGCAGACATCAACGCAGCTCTCGAAAAGGCGCGGCCGGATATCGAGGAAGTTCTCAAGTCAGAAGGCATTCCGCTTCTCGTGGGCGTTCCACGATCATGAGCGAGGCAGCCGGGCAAGGCACGGCCGGGGTGTGTCGAGTTTGGATTGTCGTTGTGACTTCACCAGCAACGTAACGGAAAAGCAGCAACGTGGGTACGATTATTAAGACATTCGCGCGAATGGCCGTTGGCGCGATCGCAATTGCAACGGCATCGAATTCATCGGTTCTTGCGGAAGAATTCCGGAACACCATTACCGGCGACGACCTCCGAGTGCTCGAAACGAGCAAGCCAGAAGGTCGTGAGACGGCCGGCGTGAAGAAGTTTCTCTCGACGGGAATCAATCCTTACTCCGGAAAGGCCGAGTGTCTTCCGAAGGGGGAGGAGATCTACCTCACCTCGTGCTCGGGCTGCCATGGTCACCTCGGCGAGGGCAAGGTCGGTCCTGGTCTCAACGATGCCTACTGGACCTATCCCAAGAACAAGACCGACAAGGGGCTGTTCGAGACGATCTATGGCGGCGCGCAGGGAATGATGGGCCCGCATAACGATCTCGAGCTCGATGAGATGCTGCACCTCATGGCCTGGATCCGCAACCTCTATACCGGCGATTCAAAGGAGGCTGAGTGGCTCACCGAGGAGCAGAAAAAGAGCTTCAAGCCTTTCAAAGAAAGCCACGCGTCGGCAGACGGGGCGACTACGCCCGTGGTCGAGGCTTGCAAGATATCCGTGGAGTAGCGGACTGGGCTCGTACGCGAGGCCGTATGTGAGACCGCGGACAACCGAGGCGGATAGAACCGCCCGTTCTCATCGATGTGATTGGAGGAACTTACCCATGACGATCAAGGCTCTTAGCGTAATCGCCGCTGGCACGCTTGCGTTTGCAATGAGCGCTGGTATTGCGATGGCCTACGACGGCACGAAGTGCAAAGCACCCGGCAATTGCTGGGAAGCCAAGCCCGGCTACCCGGACAAGGTTGCCGGCTCAAAATATGATCCGAAGCACAACCCCACTGAAGTTGCCAAGCAGGTGGAGTCGCGCAAGGGCGAAGAAGAGCGCAATAAGAAGCGCGCCGAGAACTTCAAGAAGACCGGCAAGTGGGTCTACGACGTGTCGAAAATCTAATTCGCGCGAGTTTCCTCGGCTGCAGTGCCACGCTTGCAAGGTTACCCACTGCTACCTCACCGGGGACGCTTGGGGTGCGGACTTGTCCGCACCCCCTTTTTCCACAGCGGGACCTGCTGGCGAGCCAGACAGGTATTCTTGAATGCTAAGAGGCGCTAATGCCACTCGATCGCGCGCAAGCTGACGCGTGCTCTCCTATCGACCTTTCAGAATGGCGCGAGCATGCGCGGAGCCTCGAGGCTGAGGTCGCGAAGGCCGTGGTCGGCCAGTCGCGTGTCATCCGGCTGTTGACGATCGCCGTTTTTGCACGTGGCCATGTTCTCTTGGAGGGCGATGTCGGCGTCGGCAAGACCACGCTATTGCGTGCAGCCGCGCGGGCCATCGGCGGCGCCTATGAGCGCATCGAGGGCACGATCGACCTCATGCCAGGCGACCTCATCTATCATACCTATCTCGGAGAGGACGGCCGCCCGCGCGTCGAGCCAGGCCCAGTGCTGCGGGCAAGCGAAGATCTTGCGATCTTCTTCTTCAACGAGATCAACCGCGCCCGCCCGCAGGTGCATTCGTTGCTCCTGCGTCTCATGGCCGAGCGCAGTTTGACGGCCTTCAACCGTACCTATAGCTTTCCCCATCTCCTCGTTTTTGCCGACCGCAACAGGGTCGAGCGTGAGGAAACGTTCGAGCTTCCAGCCGCCGCCCGCGATCGCTTTCTCATGGAGATTGCGATTGAGACGCCTAAGGACTTGGCGTCTCGGCGTTCGCTCGTCTTCGATCAACGCTTTCACGATACGGATAAGCTGATCAATTCCCTGAATGAGAGCATTGTCGACCATAATCTACTCAATGCGGTCGCAGCTGAGATTCAGGGGCATGTGCGCGCAAGCGACGTGCTCGAGCGCTATGTGCTGAACCTTTGGCATGCTGTTCGCTATCCGGCCGAGGCTGGGATCAAGCTCGCCGATGCAGATACGCAGCGCCTGGTCGTGGCTGGCGCAAGTCCGCGCGGCTTGAGCTATCTCATGCGGGCGGTGCGTGTGGCAGCTTGGCTCGAGGGTCGCGATGCAGCGGTGCCGGAAGATGTGCGTGCCGTCTTCTTCGAGACGATGGCGCATCGCATCTTCTTCGAGCCCGTCTATGAGCTGCGCCGGGAGACGATCGCGCCGGCCCTGATCGACGCACTTTTCCAGACGGTTGAAGTGCCATGACACAAGCAGCGTCACCTTATGACTTGCCGTATCGGCTCGCGTGGCGGAGCCGATCCCTGCGCACAGGCGCCCACCCTAGCGCGCGTGCGGGCTCGGGTGGCGTCTTCCGCGATCTGGCAATGCTCATCAACCACCCGGATCCACGCCGTATCGACGTGCGTCAGACGATGCGCGACCCCTTCGAGCAGGTTCATGTCCGGAGGTTCGAGGAGCGGAGTGCGGTGGCCGTGACGGTGCTTCTCGATGTCTCGGCGTCCATGTCGTTCGTGGGGCGCACGAGAAAAATGGCGCTTGCAGTCGAGCTTGTGCGTGTTCTCGCGGCCTCCGCGCGGCGCACGGGCGATACCTTTGCACTTTACGGCTGCGACCGCGCGGTTCGCCCGGAGCTTTCCTTTCCGCCCTCGCGCTCCCGAGTTCGTGAGCAAGACATGCTGGCACGTATCGCGGAGTTCCGGCCCCTCCATGGGGGCTCGTCTGGGCTTCTCGAGGCTGCAGAGACAATCGCAGCTCGTCGTGGCGTAGTCTTCGTCATCTCGGATTTCTTCATGGACGAGAGTGAGCACGACGCCTTGTTCCAGGCTTTGAGCGCACATGACGTTATTCCGATAGCGCTTTCGGACTCGAGCGAGATGAGTGCACTCCCCGATTGGGGCTTGCTTGCGCTCAGAGACCTCGAGACCGGCCGGCGCCGCCTCGTGGTGATGCGGCCATCCCTCAAGACTGAATGGGGGAGGAGGAGCGAAGCGCGCCGGACTACTCTACGCAGCGTTGCAGCCCGATACGGCCGCGAGCCCATCGAATTGAAAGACGCTGTCGATTGGGAGCGTCTCGGGGCCGCGCTTCTGTGTGGAGCCTAGCCCGTGCGCGCCGGCTGGTCCTTTCTCTTGCTCTGGCTCGTGAGCACCGTCAATGCGGCGGCGGAGGTGCGCATCATCCGCACGTTCGACCCGCGGCCATTCGGCTATTTCATCGGCGACGTTATCGAGCGCAGCTTCGAGATCGAGACAGCGGCTGGCGATACGCTCGAGCCTGCGACGGTACCGCGTCCAGGTCCCGTCAACTATTGGCTGGAGCTGCGGGAGATCAAGACAGCCTCGATGGCGAGCACGGGCAAAGGGCTTCATCGTCTGACGCTCAAATATCAAACTTTCTATGCTCCCATCGATCCGCGCAAGATCGTCATTCCGCCGCTCGCCGTTTCGATTGCGAGCCCGTCAGGGACGGAGAGCGTGACACTGCCGGCCTTCACATTCATCTCAACGCCGATCCGAGAGATCTTTCCGGAGAAGAGCGGCGAGACCGCAGAGACGTTCCTCAGGCCCGATCCAGAGCTGTCGCTCGTGCCCGTTGCGCACGTGCGCAACTGGCTCTTGGCATCAGGCGCGCTCTCGTTCCTCGCACTCACTCTTCTCGCGCGACAACTCGCCTGGTGGCCGTTTCACCAGAGGCCTGCGCGGCCGTTTTCGCGCGCGGCCCGGGATATCGCGCATGTGCTCAGAGCGTCCCGAGCCAGCAGCGAGGCATACTCCGAGGCCTCGCTCCTCCTGCATCGCGCCTTCGACGAAAAGGCGGCCCGGCGCGTTCTTGCTTCAGATGCGCCCTCATTCATTGCAAACCATCCAGAGCATCGTGAGAGCGCTGAGGGAGTTGCGCGCTTTTTCGAAGCCTCGCGCGCAGCCTTCTTCGGCGGCGACGGGCATAGAGCCCAAAGCGTGCTGAGCGGAACTGCTCTCGCCGAGCTTGCCTTTCGGCTTGCTCGCGAGGAAAGGCGGGCCAGATGAACCTTGCTGTATCGACCCCGTGGCTTCTCGCGATTGTCCCGCTCATCGTTCTCCCACTTTTCTCGCTCATCCATCGCGCGCAGGGGCATCCATCGCTAGCCGATTGCCCGAGAGACGCGCTCTCGGCCGGTATCGCTTGGGCCCTGCGCCTTCTAGGCGCGGTCGCAATAGGCGGCTTGCTGCTCGGCATGGCGGGCGTGCATCAGAAAGGAGAGGCGATCGAGAAGACAGGAGAGGGCGCGCACATCGTGCTGCTCATCGATCGATCTTCAAGCATGGACAACACATTCGCGGGCCAGTCGCCGGAAGGCGGCGAGGAAAGCAAATCAGCGGCGGCTCGACGCCTGCTCAAGAGCTTCGTTCTCGGCCGCACGCATGATCTCGTTGGAGTTGCCGCGTTCTCCACTTCGCCAATGCATGTCCTACCTCTCACAGATCATAAGGATGCCGTGCTGGCGGCGGTAGATGCGATAGATCGGCCCGGCCTCGCCCTCACTAACGTGGGGCGAGGATTGGCACTGGCTCTGGACATTCAGGAAGCTGATACATCTGCCGCTCCGCGCGTCATCGTTCTCGTCTCGGATGGCGCAGCCGTCATCGACCGCAAGGTGCAGGAGCGGCTGCGCGCTGCATTCGTCAAGCGTCCAGTCGACCTCTACTGGCTGTTCCTGCGCACCCAGGGCTCACCCGGCATCAGCGACCGCCCGCAGCCTGATGAACCCGACACACCGCAAGCGTATCCCGAGCGGCACCTGGACATTTTTTTCAAGAGCCTCGCTATCCCCTATCGCGCCTTCGAGGCCGAGACCCCCGAAGCAGTTGAGAATGCAATTGGAGTGATCGGCAAGCTCGAACGCAGCCCGATCACGTACTCCGAGCGCATCCCGCAGAAGGACTTGGCCGGAGCGGCGTACGGGTCGGCACTCTTCGCGCTTGTGCTGCTGCTTGCTGCCAAGCTCGCCGAAGCCCAGCTCATTCGCACGGGTGTGGCCGAATGAGCCCGAGCAGCACCAATCACCTCACTTCGAAGCTGGCGCAGGCGGCACTCGCATTGGTGCTCAAGGCTCGCACTGGTGCGCTTGCCTTGCTCCTCGTGATAGGCGCCGCGGCATTTCTGTGGTCTGTCTGGAGCCTCCTCGAAATTGAGCGGACGAATAACGTCATCACGGCCATAAGAGGCGGAGATGACATCGCCGTGGATCCAAAACGGGCACATAGCGAGCTCGTCTTGGCGCGATTGCGCCAACTGCTCAATCAGGGCCGTAACGAGGAAGCCCAAATCCTCGTTGACGGAAGCCGGGCCGGGCCAATGGCCGAGACGCAATCACAGGCACGTTTGCTCTACACGCTTGGCAATGCCCGCGTGCGCGCGGCTATCGCACGCATCGAGAAGGGCGAGCTCGACAAGGCGATACCCGAGGTGAGGCTCGCAAAGGAAAGCTATCGCGAGGCCCTCCGCCTCGATCCTGCCGGCTGGGACGCCAAGCACAATTACGACGTGGCCATGCGGCTCGTGCGCGACCTTCCCGGCGTCGAGCAGGAGAGCGAGGACGTGCCGCCCGACGCTCCGAAGCGCCTTTGGACCGATCTCCCAGGTGTGCCGAGGGGGTTGCCCTGATGCGTGAACGCTTCTCCGATCCACGTCTCTGGTGTCTGGCTGGTGCCTCGTTTCTTGTCGCGGTCGCGCTCGTCCTGCCGCCAATGAAATTCCAGCGCAACGTCTTCGACATCATAGCTGTGGTTGACATAACGGGTAGCATGAATACCCTCGATATGAGCGCCGAGGGTCGTCAGGAGAGCCGCCTCGAAGCAGCAAAGCGCGCAGTATCCCAGTTGCTCGCCGATCTCCCCTGTCGATCGCGGCTTGGTCTTGGCATCTTCACCGAACGCCGATCGTTTCTTCTCTTTGCTCCGGTCGAGGTTTGCCGGGACTTTGCCCCAGTCGAGACCGCAGTTGCCAATCTCGACTGGCGCATGGGTTGGGAGGGAGATAGCTACGTCGCACAGGGGCTCTACTCTGCGCTCGAGATCTCGAAAAGCGCCGCTGCTGATATCGTTTTCCTGACCGACGGCCAAGAAGCGCCGCCACTTCCTCCAGGCACCGGGCTTCCACCGTTCGAGGGCGAGATTGGGCGCGTAAAGGGCGTCATCGCCGGCGTCGGTGGCAGGGAGAAGGTGCCGATTCCCAAATTCGACGACGAGGGCCGCGAGGCCGGCGTCTATGGTCCACAGGACGTAGTGCAGGAGAACCGGAGCGGTCCTCCTCCGCCCGATGCCGAGAAGCGGCCGGGCTACCACCCGAAATGGGCGCCCTTCGGCAACGGGCCGCCCGAGGGCGACGAGCACCTGACTTCGGTGCGCTTCACCCATCTAGAGCGGCTCGCCGGCGTGACCGGGCTTGCCTACGCCGAGCTTTCGAGGACGCCGGCACTCGTCAACATCGTGATGCGCGAGGCCAAGCCGCGCGGGGTCGTGGTTGCTGTCGACATTCGGCCCTACGTGGCAGGAGGGGCACTCATCTTGCTCGTAGCGCTTTACGCTGCGCCGCTGCTTGCGTGGGCTTCCTCACTCGTGTTCACCCCCAGATCAGGACTACGCTCATGATCATTGCTCGGACTGTTGTCGTAATTATCGCCGCTCTCTGCATGGCACTGCCCGTTGCAGCCCATGGGCCGACGCCGCAAAAAGTGGACGAGAAAATCTCGCTAAAGGCTACGCCAGAGGCCGTCTGGACGGCGATCAAGGACTTCGGCTCCTTCGCGTCCTGGCATCCTGGCATAGATAAGTGCGATGCTACGGGCGGCAACGCCGCAGGTGCCACGCGGACGCTGACGCTCAAGAGCAACGGCAAGACGCTTGTTGAAGGCCTCGACGAGTATAGCGAGGCGGACAAGATAATGGGCTATCGCTTGTCTGCCGAAAATATCGAGGCGCTGCCGGTGAGCTTCTACTCCGCCACGCTCAAGGTCGTGCCGGTGGATAGCGGAAGCGAGGTCCTGTGGACGGGCCGCTTCTATCGCGCTGACACGAGCAACTTTCCTCCGGAAAACTTGAACGACGAGGCGGCGGTCAAGGCCATGACCTCGTTCTTCCAGGAAGGTTTGCAGGGGCTCAAGACCAAGCTCGGAGAAAAATAGGTGGTCACAAAGGAGCCTCGGCAACATAGGTCGAATGGCGCGAGCTGGCAGCGGATCTTGTGGCCGGCATCAATCGTACTCGCCGCCGCTTGGCTCTCGTCTTCATACTTGGACGCGCCGTCTCTCGCGGGCGTTTCGGAGCGAGCGCCGTCCTGTCGACCTCGAAGCGTCCTGCCCGAGCTTAGAGAGAAGGACGCGGCCAGGATCGACCGCATTCTGGATGAGGCTCGGCGCGTGGAGAACGCCGATGCCGTGCTCTGGCGCGTCGAGCGCGAAGGTGTTGCGACATCCTACCTCTTTGGCACGGTTCACGTCGCGCATGAGACGTTGGCAGAGCTGAACCCCGCCGTGCTCGAAGCTGTCGCGTCCTCACGGATCGTCGCGCTGGAGGCGGCCGAGATGTCTCGCAGCGCATTCGTCCAGGCGATGGCTGAGGCGGGTAAGCTCATGAGTGCGCAGGATAAGCCCCTGCAACGGATGCTCGGCGACGATGAGCTCAAGGTTGTCGAGAAGGCGCTCTCAGTTGCCGGCTATCCGGCGGACCTCGCGCTCGGAGTTCGTCCGTGGGTAGCGACGCTGTTTCTCGCGAGCTCCGAGTGCCAAGAGCGCCAGCATGAGGCTGGCTTGAAGCCGCTCGACATGCTCGTAAGCGAGGCCGCAAAAGCACGCTCGCTACCCATTGTTGGGCTTGAGAGCATGCTGGAGCAGTTTGAGGCGTTGGCCGCGATTCCCGATGAGGAGCAGGCGGCGTGGCTGCGTGCAAGCATCGAGGCGCATGACCGTCTCGACGATGTAACTCATACGATGGTGGAACTTTATCATGCCCGCCAGCTCGCTGCGGTCTGGGAGCTAACTCGAGAGTTGGCGCCGCGAGCCAAGCTCTCTGACGACACGCTTAAGCGTATTCGCGAAGGGCTCGTCGACAAGCGCAACCGACGCATGATGGCGATGAGCCTCCCGCTGGTCGAGAAGGGCGGCGCCTTCATTGCTGTGGGGGCCATGCACCTCTTGGTCGTCGGCAACTTTCAGGACATGGGCTGGCATCCTGACATCGCCAAGACCGATGCGGCGCCGGGGCACGAGCCCGAGGTCACCACGCGGACATTGACGTTCAAGTCTGGTGCCGTGTTTACCGACAAGCTCACGCGCTATGAGCCCGAGGCTCGCACTATCGCCTTCCTTACTGACAAGGAGGATCTCAAGACATTGCCGGTGGAAGGTTATTCCACGACGCTGACGGTTACCGACGCTGTGGGAAAAGCCAAGGTCGAGTGGAAGGGCGCCTTTTATCGCGGATACATGAACAATGATCCGCCACCGGAGCTTTCGGACGATGCCGCTGTCAAGGCAGTCACGGCCTTCCAGAAAGCGGGCCTCGAAGCCCTCAAGAAGAAGCTCGAGGGTGGGAGCTGATGGCCTCGCCGGCATGCCGACGCGACAGCCTTGGGGCACGACGCAGGCACGGCCTGTCGGCGCATGTGCTTCTCGTCTTTTTCCTCATGGCGCTTGATGGACTCGCGTTGCAAGTGCGTGCCGACAAGAGCAATCGCGAGGCGTTTGTCACCAACCAGCTTGCGGACAGTCTAAGCATTGTTGATCTCGCGACATTTGTGCTCGCCGCCGAAATCAAGATTGGCGGCAAGCCGGCCGGGATCGCGCTCTCGCCAGCGGGACACGAGGCCTATGTCACGTCGCCCGACAGCAAGGAGCTGGTCGTCGTCGATGCCGAAGCGCGCCGGGTCGCGGCGAGGATCAAAGCTGGCGAGGGGCCGCTCGGCATCGCTGTCAATCCAAGGTCAGGGATCATCTATGTCGCAGACTGGTACAAGCACCGCATCTTGGCGATTGATCCAGCAACGAGGCAAATAACTGGCGAGGTTGCCGTGGGCAACTCGCCCTCGGGCCTGGCGCTCACTCCGGATGGTGCACTGCTGGTTTCAGCCGATCGCGAGAGCAATGCCGTCTCGATCGTCGACGCAACGCGCCTAGAGCGGTTGGCCTCGGTGAGCGTCGGCGAGCACCCCTTCGGCATTGCAATCGATAAGACGGGCAAGCTCGCCGTGACGGCGAACGTGGTGAGTGGCGATGTCTCTATCGTCGACATCGAGGCGAGGAAGGTTGTTGCAACGGTCAAGGTCGGCGCCCGCCCCTATGGTGTTGCGATTGCGCGCGGCAAAGCTTTCGTCAGCAATCAGGGCTCTCGTTCCGTAAGCGTGATCGACCTCGCGACATTTAAGACCATCAATTCGATCAGGGTTGGCGAATACCCGGAAGGCATCACTGCCGACACGGCCGGGCGCTTCGTCTATATCGCCTGCTGGTCGGATAACACGCTCGAGCGTATTGATACGGAGACGCTCGCGGTCACGGGCCGTGTCCCGGTCGGAAACGGTCCCCGCGCTTTCGGGGCATTCCTGAGATGATCTTGATCTTCGTCTGACGTTTCGGCTCAGGGTTGCGTGTCCTTTCCTGCTTAGGGCTACCGTCTATCAGGCGGCGAGGGTCTACCATCTCCGTCACCTCGCCCGTGTCACCGTCAGCCTCAACAAGAACCCGTCTGTCTGTTCCGTCACCCGCGATGCGGGTTGGGAGATTGATGTGGCTCCTAGCTCCCAGTGACCATCTTCCGACTGTGCACGGTGCAGCATCGTCCAGCGTGCGCACCAGCCTGGGCACCGCAGATCGGCGGCAAGGCTCTTTCCAACGCGTCTCAAAGCCAGTATCACTGTGCCGGCGCAGCTATGGGCAAAAAATTGCCGAAAATGGGCAAACTGCGGCGAATACTTATTAAATAAGCCATTGAAATATATGGCAAAAGCGGGTGTAGTTCAGAGGTAGAACGTCAGCTTCCCAAGCTGAATGTCGAGGGTTCGATTCCCTTCGCCCGCTCCACCACTTGGCCGAGATCAACTCGGTCGTTTCCCAAAGCGCCGCTTGACGGACCGCCAGGACGTGACATGGCAGGCCCAAGATCTGCATGCCGAGCGGGCGCGCGGCCCAGCTTGTATCGTCGCTTCGGAAACTTTACTTTGCACCAAGGGCGCGGGCCGCGAGCATCAGAATTGCTGAAGGAAATGCCATGATTGACCGCCTGCTTGCGTTTCTCTCTGGCAGCGAGACGCCGGATCTCAAGAAGGCCGCGGACGACTTGGAGTTCGCCGTGGCAGCGCTGCTGATCGAGGCGGGACGCATGGACGGCAACTTCGATGCGGCCGAGCGGGCCACTATCGAGCGCTTGCTTGCAGCCAAATTCGAGCTTGCCCCTGACGCGGTGCGATTGCTCGTCGAGACCGCGGAGCGCAGGGTCGAGCACTCGGCCCAATACTATCCGTTTACGCGTGAAATTTGCCAAAGGCTGAGCCCGGAGGGGCGTGCCGAGATCATCGAGATGCTGTGGAAGGTCGCCTACTCTGACGGCACACTCGACCCACAAGAGGATGCATTGCTACGCCAGGTCGCAGGGCTGATCCACGTGCCCGACCGGGATCGAGGCCTGGCACGACAGCGTGCACTCGAGGGCCTGGGCACAAAGAGCGGGCGATCGACAGGTTAACGCTGATCGGCCCTCGTCGGACTGCAATCCCGGCCGCAGCACTGACCACCGAAGTCTGCTGTCACGAGGCTCCCAAGGGCGCAATCGAAAATCATGGATTGCCTCCTCAGAACCGTTGGCTCTCACAAGCGCAACCGACCGACACAACAAAGAAGCCGATGCCGTCTCGTCTTAACGCCATCCTTATGCGATCGGGGTCCTTTCCATATCGATTCCTAATTCCACGATGAATATCTCCTCCCTGCGGCCGCGCTATGTGCGACCGTCTACGAACGGAGGACGTGTCGTGGCTGCAATCAGAGCCGAAGCTGCACAGGCAGGATCTGGGGCCATGCCCCTGGGACGGCGTTGCGGATTGCCATCGTTGCCGCCGTCTTGATTGCGCACTTATGAGAAAGCCGATCTATCCCACTCGATTTTTTATGGTCGGGTGTCGATGTTGGCCGCCGAATGGTCTCATCTGTTAGCCGCCGCTAGCCGTCTATTCGGCGTCGGCGCTGAAACCTCAAGGGCTCAAAAAGCCGCCCGCATAGCTGTCGCCTGGAGCTACGGCCTCGCCGCCGAGCAATACACTGCGCTGACATAAGGGACATAGGTCATGCCACTCGCATCCCATAGCCGTAGACGGCCTATCGAGTACTCCATTCTCCACAATGCCAGGGCCGCGGGGCCCTTAATTGGTGCTTACGCTGGGCAGGGAATTCCAGCTTCCGTGACGGACATGTTTGGACGGCTCTATGCGTATGTCGGGCTGGTGCCGCGTCGATGGAACGGCTAATTCGATGATGATGCACTGAAGCCTGGTGAATTCATTGTCCCGCCGGGCCTCGTCTACCGGCTCGAGAAGCACAAGAAGCGGTAGTCGCCGCACCAGCCTCGGCGGGCTCACGCCCGCAGAGTTTGCAACCCGGTCCATTCGGGACCAAAGTAACGACGGACTCTCGTTACGAACGCGTACCGATCGGGGGCAAGGTCACTTGGCACGTGAGTGAGAGGAGTTCGAACCATGGATAGGCTCATCATCCCCACGCTGAAATCCCTTGTTGTGGGAGTTGTCACCCTTGGGCTCATGCTGTTCCTACCAGCGGGTACGTTCAGCTATTGGCAAGCATGGGCGCTGATCGCCATATTTGTACTGGGCTCGAACGCTATCGGCGTCTATCTCAGCATCCATGACCCCGAGTTGCTCGAGCGGCGCAAGCAGGCAGGTCCGCAGGCCGAAACTAGGCCGGCCCAGAAGATCATCATACTGGTCTTGATCGCCGCGCTCGTTGCCATGCTGGCCGTCTCCGCGCTGGATCATCGTTTCGGATGGTCGGACATTCCGGCGCCGGTTTGCTTGGCGGGGCAGGCGCTGGCGGCAGTCGGGCTTTACATCACCTTCCTCGTCGTCAAGGAGAACAGCTTCAGCGCTTCGACAATCAAGGTATTCGAGAACCAGAAGGTCATTTCCACGGGCCCCTACGCCGTCGTGCGCCATCCGATGTATTCGGGGACCCTGATCCTGACGCTTGCGTCGCCACTGGCGCTTGGCTCGTGGTGGGGGTTCCTGCCGGTTCTCCTCGTGATACCGCTGCTGGTCTGGAGGATCTTCGATGAGGAGATGCTCCTCAATGCCGAGCTGCCCGGCTACGCGGGTTACGCCAACAGGGTGCGCTACCGTCTTCTGCCGTTTGGCTGGTAGCTCAATCGCGTTACGAGCCATCTCGACGCTGTACACGCGCCCTCATGAGGATGAAGGCAATGGGCGCGACGCGGCCGCGGTCTCTGGTGCCGGGCGCCGCGGAGCGTCTGGGGAGGCTCCCTTGGCATCGCGTGCCGTTTTCCAATTGGCGACGGTCGCTAAGTCATATTCTACGCACCAACGACCGGATCGCCCTCCACTGTGCGCGTTTGCCGTGAGAATGGCTTCGTACTCTGCGCGTGGAATTTCGCGGAAGCCCATGGCCTCGGTCGCCGGTGTGTGTCCCTTGTTGTCGTTAACGACATACCCCCATTTCGCCAAATGATAGTTCAGCACCGCGTAGCCGATCTTCGACGCGTTCGACTCTCTGAAAAATTGCGATTCGGTGATGAAGATGCGCCCCAAAGATAAGCCATACGTGCCACCGACGAGGCGCCCCTCCCGGTCCCAGATCTCGACTGAGTGGGCGTGGCCCTGGTCATAGAGCTCCGTGTAAAGCTTCATGATGCGAGGTGTAATCCACGTCAGACCATGGCGCCGATAGCTCCGCGGTTCGGAACAGCCTTTGATGACATGCTCAAACGCGGTGTCGAAGGTCACCGAATACGGCGCGTTCCTCACCAATGGCCGGAAGCGCTTTGACATGTGGTGCTCGTCGAAGAACAGCACCATGCGTTTCTCCCGTGTCCACCATTTGAGCGGCCCGAAATGACACCAAGGAGAGAAGCCGAGGCGTGCCGCCGCCAGGATCGTACGAGGTGAAATATTCCGGCACACCCCGCCCATGAGCTCCGGACAGGCATGAACGCGGCCAGGATCAGGAACACTCGTGCCGCCACGCGCTATGTCAATCGTCACCTCCCACAAGAAGCGGCCGAGGAAGCGCGTGCGTGGCGGGCGAACGGCGAAGTACGTACCGAGTATCCAGCGTTCAAGCCGCCGGTAGGGCGTCTCCGCAAAAAGCTCGCGCCGAAGCTTGCGCCGCCCCTCATCGACCTCGATTGTCGATACGCTTTGCGCATCGACCTGCGTCATGCTGATCATACTAGTGTTCCGGTTCCGACATTTGCTTCCCTCTGCGGCGCGGTTCGGAGCAAATGTCGGAACCATGAGGAACACTAGCAACTCTATGATCCTAGTGTAGCTTTTGCATCTGACGTTTGGTGACGAGACCTGCCGCAAGCGGGGACCAAACGTCAGATGCGCTACACTGGTAGCCAATTGAATAGCGCCGACCCATCCGAGAGGTCCCGGGCGAAACAATGGAGTTCTGCCCTGTTCGTTCCACGCGCCGTCTAACTTGTTGTGCGAGGAGCTGCGGCCGTTGGCGCGGCGAACGGACGGAGGCGCCGTTGCATATGGCGGCCCTCGCCCCGGATCATCTTTGGCCTGACCGTCGCAATTGATCAGTGACCAGACTGCGGACGCAGAAAGTATAGCTCTCGGAAAAGCACTAACTCAGTGCGACTCCTGTCTGAGCGACGACCTCATCGCGGCTCAGGCCGGGTGCAAGCTCCAAGAGTTTGAGCCCGGCCTCTCCGACCTCCATCACCGCGAGATCGGTAATAATCAGGTTGACGACACCAAGTCCGGTCAACGGCAGAGTGCATTTCGGGACGATCTTGAAATCGATAGAGCCATCTTTCTTCTTCGCCGTGTGCTCCATGACGACGACGACGCGCTCCACCCCGGCAACGAGGTCCATCGCCCCGCCCATGCCCTTGACCATCTTGCCGGGGATCATCCAGTTGGCGAGATCGCCGCCCTCCGACACCTGCATGGCACCAAGGATCGCGAGGTCGATATGGCCGCCGCGGATCATGGCAAAGCTGTCTGCGGACGAGAAGAAGCTCGAGCCGGGTTGCGTCGTGATCGTCTGCTTACCCGCATTAATGAGGTCGGGATCAACTTCGCCCTCGGTCGGAAACGGCCCGATCCCGAGCAAGCCGTTCTCCGATTGCAGCATCACATTCATGCCGTCCGGAATGCAGTTGGCGACGAGCGTCGGCAAGCCGATGCCGAGATTGACGTAAAAGCCGTCGCGGAGTTCCTTGGCGGCGCGCATCGCCATTTCTTCACGTGTCCAAGCCATGGTGATCTGCTCTCTAGCTCAAGCCTTACGGAGGGTGCGCTGTTCGATGCGCTTCTCGGGCGTCGGATTGTGGATGATGCGCGAGACGAAAATGCTCGGCGTATGCACGTCGTCCGGCCCGATCTCGCCGACCTCGACGAGGTGCTCGACCTCGGCAATGGTGATCTTGCCGGCCGTCGCGACCAACGGATTGAAGTTGCGAGCTGTCATGCGGTAGACGAGGTTACCTGATTTGTCGCCCTTCCAGGCTTTCACCAGCGCGACATCCGCCGTAATTCCCCGTTCCTGGATGTACATCTTGCCATCGAACTCTGCGACGGGCTTGCCCTCGGCAACGAGTGTTCCGTAGCCGGTTCGTGTGTAGAACGCCGGGATGCCGGCTCCGCCAGCCCGCAGACGCTCGGCAAGTGTGCCCTGCGGCGTGAACTCGAGCTCCAGCTCGCCTGCGAGGTACTGACGCTCGAATTCCTTGTTCTCGCCGACGTACGACGAGACCATCTTCTTGATCTGGCGCGTCTCCAGGAGCTGACCGAGACCAAACCCATCGACGCCGGCGTTGTTCGAGACTGCCGTCAGCCCCTTCACGCCGGAATCACGCAATGCGGCAATCAGAGCTTCGGGTATGCCGCACAGCCCAAATCCTCCGACCGCGACCGTTTGGCCATCGCGCACGACGCCTTGAAGCGCGGCCGTGGCATCAGAGTATACCTTGTTCATGTGTCCTTCGCTCGCTTTGCCTCTTACGTTGCGCCAACGTTCTGCAATCTGCCTTTACTGGGCCGTCCACCCGCCATCGACGCTGATCGACGAGCCACGAATTTGCGCGGCGGCATCGGATGCGAGGAAGAGCACGAGACCGCCGATCTCATCTGGGGTAGCAAACTCGAGCGACGGTTGCTTCTCCGAGAGCAACTTTATTTGCGCCTCGTCGAGAGAGATGTTCTCGCGCGCCGCAATTGTATCGATCTGTTTTTGCACCAATGGCGTCAGCACCCAGCCAGGACAAATCGCATTGCAGGTTATGCCAGTTGTTGCAGTCTCGAGCGCGACGACCTTTGTAAGCCCGATGACGCCATGCTTGGCCGCGACGTAGGCGGATTTCTGCGCCGAGGCGACAAGGCCATGGGCTGAAGCGATATTGATGATACGGCCCCAGCCACGGCGCCGCATCCCGGGCAGAGCCGCGCGAATGGCGTGGAAGCAGGAGGACAGGTTGATGGCGATAACCGCGTCCCACTTCTCGGGGGCAAAGTCCTCGATCGGGGCGACGTGCTGGATGCCCGCATTGTTCACGAGAATATCGAGACCCCCGAATTCTTGCTCGGTTGCCGCGACGAGCCGCGCGACGTCGGCGCTCTTGGAGAGGTCGGCGCCATTGTAGCCGACTTTCACGTTGTACTGAGCCGCGAGATCCGATCTCAGCTTCTCGATCTCCGCCGCGTCGCCAAAGCCGTTCAGCATGACGGAGATACCCTGGCTCGCCAGCGCCGTTGCGATGCCAAGCCCAATGCCGCTTGTCGATCCGGTGACGAGAGCGGTCTTGCCTGCTAGCGCCATGGCGAGACTGCCCCTCTCGCCAAGAGCTCATCGATATAGCTGTGCATGGATTGATCCTCCGCAGCTTGTTTCTTATTGGATTTGGGCGGTCGTCTGCTTCTCCGCTCTGACCGGACGCAATAAAAAGCCGGTCACTCCATCGCCAGGATGAAATTGCGCACGACGGGGTAGATCTCCTGCTCCCAGCGTCTGCCGCTGAATGTCCCGTAATGCCCGACGTTGGCCTGAAGATGATGGCGTTTCAAGTGCGGACGCAGCGAGCGGCAGAGATCGTGCGCCGCCGCCGTCTGGCCGAGCGCGCAGATATCGTCGCGGCCGCCCTCCACCGTCAGCAGCGCCGTTCGCACGACCTTGCCTGGATCGACCTTGCGTCCCCGGTGTTTGAAGTCGCCGGTCGCCAGCTCGGCACGCTGAAACACGCGATCGATGGTCTCGAGATAGAATTCCTCAGTTAGGTCGAGGACCGCAAAATACTCATCGTAGAACGTCTTGATCTTCTCTGCTTCGGCGGTCTCGCCGGCGGCCAGGTGCTCGTAGAGCTTCTGATGCTGGGAGCGGTGACGGTCCAAGTTCATAGCTAGGAACGCCGAGAGTTGGACGAAGCCTGGGTAGACGCGCCGCCCGGCACCTGGATAGCGCGACGGCACACGCGCGATGACAGATCTCTCAAACCAGGAGAGAGGCTTGTCGGTGGCGAGCTTGTTGACCGACGTCGGGTTTTCGCGTGGATCGATCGGTCCGGCCATCAGCGTCATCGTCCGCGGCGTAGCCGCATGCTTGGCTTCCGACATCACGGCGACGGAGACGAGCGTTTGCACGCAGGGCTGGCAGACCGCGAGAACGTGGGCGCCAGGCCCGATATGCTCGAGGAAGCGGATCACGTAATCCACATAGTCTTCGACGCCGAATCGGCCGGCCTCCATGGGAACGTCGCGAGCATTCACCCAGTCGGTGATGTAGACGTCGTGGTCGCGCAGCATCGTCTCCACAGTCTTCGTGAGCAGCGTTGCAAAGTGACCCGACAATGGCGCCACGATCAGGACGCGCGGCTGCGGCACCTCGCTGTCTTTGGCAAAGTGCACGAGCTTGCCGAAGGGGAGATCGAGCGCAACCTCCTCTCGAACCTCGGCATCACGATTGCCGGATCGCACCTTGGTTATGCCGAACGCCGGACGCGTATGGGTCAACGTGAAGCGCGAGATCATCTCGAGGCCTGCCGCGATCTGCCGCGCCGTGCTGTCGATGAGCGGCCAGAAGGCCTGCGGATTGGCGGCGCTCGCCGCGCTTCGTATCGGTGAAATGAGGTCGACTTGAAATTGATAGGCTTGGTAAAGCATAGAGTCGTAGATCCCCCGCCCGGCCAAATTGAGTGATGACCCAGAGAAAGTTAGTGCAATTTTTGTTGCGCTGCGAGAGGATTGTTTAGGCAGGCAGAAGGGGAAACGATGAAAGCCACTCTTACAATCTCCTCGAAGAACTACTCGTCTTGGTCGCTGCGTGGCTGGTTGCTATGCAAAATGGCTGGCCTAGACTTCGATGAGGTCCCCGTTGCGATAGACGACCCCAACGCGCGCCAGGAGCTGCTACTTTTGTCGCCGTCTGTCCTTGTTCCTCGGTTAACCAATGGCGACGTTACGGTTTGGGATACGTTGGCCATTGCGGAGTATTTGGCTGAAATTGCGCCAAATGCGGGCTTGTTGCCGGAGAATCAAGCAACGCGCGCTCATTGCCGCGCAGTCTCCGGCGAAATGCATTCCGGCTTCTATAATTTGCGATCCGCCCTGCCGATGAATCTCAAGGCGAGGCACGAGTCGTTCAAAATGTTTTCCGGCGCACGGCCCGATGTCGATCGCATCCGCACCATCTGGTCCGAATGTCTCGCGAAGTACGGCGGCCCCTACCTGTTCGGGCCATTGACCCTCGCCGATGCCATGTACGCGCCGGTCTGCACCCGCTTTCGAACTTATGCGGTGCCGTTGAACGCCGAGCTCATGACGTATCGCGACCTCATGCTGGAACATCCCTTGATGCAGGAGTGGACCAACGGCGCGATTGCCGAGCCCGACGAGATTGACGAGCTTGAGGTCGAGTTCTGAGAGAGGCGGCGCGCGGCTTACCATGGGGCGAGCGCCTGCCGCGTGCGGCCAGTCGACTGCACTTGGCCAACGTTGCGCGCTCGCGTAGCGCCGGCGGATGAGCCGACCGAGACTATTGAGCATCCAATACCCTCAGCCAAATCCTTAGAGGTATTGGCGCCAGTTGCAGCACTGGCTGAGCGTTGGGATCGCGGAGTCGTGATTGTGGCCTGGCGCGCGAGCCGCTAGGATATGTTATGTTGTAACAGATGTCGCTCGCGCAATATTGGCGCGGGCGGCTCGATAAACGTACCCGAACGAACCCATGGAACTGACGACGCAGCCAAAGAGCCTGAAGCCGCTTATCCGCAACAGCCACACCGGTACGCGCACCCGCTCGCTTCGGCTGTCGCTTCTCCGTTCGATCTCGCTTGTCCTTCTTGTCACGCTGCTGTTCGGCGGCATGCTCACCTACTGGCAGGCCGTGAGCAAGATCGACACCGAGGTGAGTTCCGCCCTCGCGGTAGCCGCGAAGACGGTTCGCAAGGCAATCCCAGAGATCGCGCGCGACGACGACCCGCGCCTCGAGCTGGTCCGCCTCGTGCGCATTTTCGATGGCAATCGCCACGTCAGGGCAAGCTTGTTGATGCCGGATACGCCCGCCCACCCGTTCGTCGAAAGCCAGGTTGCGGAGACCACGAGTTTCCCAAGCTGGTTCCATGCACTCTTCGCTCATGCTCCTGAGGTCGTGGACATAGAGCTTCCAAGTCCTTTGCGCCATCTCGGCTCGTTGAAGCTCACCACCGAGCGCGGCGCCGAGGTTGCGGAGGTCTGGAACGAGGTCCTGCTGAAGCTCGCGATCCTTATGGTCTTCTGTGCCGCCCTCTGCGGCCTCGTTTACATCACGCTCGGCCGCGCGCTCGAGCCACTGACCAGTCTCACCCAGTCCTTCGAGCGGCTTGGCAATGGCAACTACAGCGCGCGTGTCGCCGAGCGCGGCCCGGCCGAGCTTGCAACGCTATGCGCAGGCTTCAACGACATGGCCCACCGTCTCGGCGAGATGGAAGACCGCAATCAACAGCTCAACGAGCAGCTCGCCACCGTGCAGGACGAGGAACGCGCCGACCTCGCCCGTGATCTCCACGACGAGGTAAGCCCGTTCCTCTTCTCGGTAGAGGTCGACGCGGCTTTCATCCGCCAGCGCGCCGATGCCGCGCAAGTGACGGAGATGGCAACTCGTGCCGAAGCGATCCGCGAGGCGGTCGCCCATATGAAGAAGCACGTGCGCTCGATCCTCGGCCGCCTGCGTCCCGCCATGCACCTTGAGCTTGGGCTCGAGCACGCGATCGAGGCGCTCGTCACATCCTGGCGCGTTCGCAATCCTTCGGTGCGCTTCAATCTAGCGATTGCCGAGACGGGCTTTGGCCAAAAGCTCGATTCCGTCATCCACGGCATCGTTCGCGAAGCCATCAGCAACGCCCTGAAGCATGCGAAGCCAACCGAGATAGATATCGAGGTTGCGCGCATCAAGGACGGCGGCGTCACGGTCACCGTCCGCGACAATGGCAGCGGCCTCGATCCCCAACGCAGCATTGGCGGCTTCGGCCTTATTGCCATGCGCGAGCGCGTGTCGGCTCTGCGCGGAACACTTCTTGCTGAAAATCGTAAAGATGGCAGCGGCGTCGAGATCACGGCGCGCCTGCCGGCCCTGGCAGCATATGCCGGCCTGTCGGCATCCCTGCCAGAGGAGAGGACGTCATGAAGCTTTTGATTGTCGACGACCACGCAGTGGTGCGCCAGGGCGTGCAGCGGCTCCTGTCCACCATTCAGAACGCCGTAATCTCGGAGGCGGAGACTGCCGATCAAGCGCTCGCCGCGGCCCGCAAAGAGCCTCCCGACGTCATTGTTCTCGACATCAACCTCGACGGCGCAAGTGGTCTCGAGCTGCTTCGCCGCCTCAAGGCAGAGGACATCCCAAGCCGCGTCTTGATGTTCAGCATGCACTCGGAGCCGGCCTATGCCTCGCGTGCAATCAAGGCCGGCGCCTACGGCTATGTGTGCAAGAGCGCCAGTGCCGAGGAGCTGACGGCCGCTGTGCTGCGTGTCGCCGGGGGAGAGCGTTATATCGATGCGTCGATTGCGGGAGAGCTCGTACATACCGGCGCCGGCAGCGAGGACCCGCTCTTGCGGCTCACCAACCGGGAGCTCGAGATCCTGCGCATGCTGGGTGAAGGCAAGAGCCTGCAAGGCATCGCCGACGCCATCGGCATCGCCTACAAGACGGTCGCAAACTCGTTGAGCCGCATCAAGGAGAAGCTTGATCTCGAGCGAACCTCCGACCTGATCCGCTTCTCGATCGAAAGCCGCCGCGTGTAAGCAGGTACGTGCAAGCGGATACAAGCGACGTGCGACGTCACCCCGCCAGCCGCTCTTTCGTCAGCACCTTGGCAAGCTCCACCGCCGGCTGATCGAACGGATCGAGCCCGAGCAGTCGCCCGGCGAGAATGGTCTCGATCATGAAGTGCATGAGAAGCGCGCCGATTGTGCGCTCATCGATAGCCGCAAGGTCGAACGTCCGCACAGGTCTTCGGGCCTTGGTCAGGGCCTCCGCAATGGCATGCGACTGCGCGTCGACCACGTCGCCGACGTGCTTGCCGCCCATGAAGTCCGCGCCTGCAAGCTTCGCAAGCTCGGCATCGATCAGCGGGCCTTGCCCGGCGCTCTCCACCCGCACGACCGTGACGTAGATCTCCGGTGGCCCATCCATGAAGAGCTGCAGCTGGCTGTGCTGGTCGAGCGGCCCGAGCGCGGGAATGGGGCTCGTCCCTTCGCCATTCTTGCCGAGGCTCTCCGCCCAAAGCTGGACAAACCATTCCGAGAAGCGCCCGAGCCGATCAGAATAGGGCATCATCACCAGAGTATGGATGCCGCGCTCCTTGGAGAGCGCCACCGCGGTCGCAGCTCCAATCGCCGGCGCAAAGGCCACGGGGAACGGCGCCGCGAGCATGGCCTCGACCACCTCGCTCGCGCCAGCACGGATTTTCTTCGCGTCGAGGCCCCTCGCCATCGCCGGGATAAGCCCGACATTGGTCAGCGACGAGAAGCGCCCGCCAATACCGGTATGATGCTCGAGTATAGGAATATCGATGCTCTCGAGCAGGGCTCTAAGTCCGTTCGTTTTGCCGGGCTTAGCCGGCTCGGTGATGCCGAGGAACATGTCCGGGATGCGCACGGCGTGGCCCGCCGCCCGCACCGCCGACAGCGTGGCGATGAGCTGCGCCAGCGTCTCGATCGTGCCGCCGGACTTCGAGGTCACCACAAAGCGCGTCTTGAGGAGATCCACACTGCCGATTGCACCTGCGAGGCTCGTCGGATCGAGGTTGTCGTAGAAGCGCACGCGCGGGCGAGCGTGCGGCTGCCCGCCGCATGTCACGCCGGGAAGGTTCCACCCGCCGACCTGCGCCAGCGTCTGTCCGCCGAGGCCAGATCCACCCGTCCCGAAGAAGATGACCGTATCCGCTCCGACGCAAAGCCGCTCAAGGGCGGCAGCGGCAGCGTCGATGTCGGCCGTCTCGTCTGGGATATTGAGGAGCGGCAAGCGGCCGGCATGATAGTCGGCCTTGAGCGCTACAAGCGGCGCCTCGAGCTTTTGCAGCCAACCTGAAAGCTGGGCCTCCGAAAGCCCAGCGTCCCCGATCACACTATCCAGACAGCCAGCGATGGATTGACGGTAGGCGCTAACGGCCGCGGCGCGGCGATCTTTGCTCATGAGTTCAATACCGGTAAGGATCCGAAAAATCCCCTACCGCCTAGCCCGTTTTCCGCGCCGTGCCAAGTGCGCCGGCTAGCCCCTGCCGTCTGCCGTCGTCTTTGGCGGCCGGCCCACGATCGTGACGATGAGATCGTTGTTGTCGAGAAGGCGCTTTGCAACGCGCTTGGCATCGTCGAGCGTCAGCGCTGCAACCAGAGCGTTGCGCTTTTCCACGTAGTCGGGACCGAAATCATCCTCATAGAGGCCGAGCAACTGGCTTGCGATTTTTGAGTTCGTATCGAAGCGCAACGCATACGAGCCGATCAGATATTTCTTGGCGTTCTCGAACTCGTCCGGCGTCGGGCCCTGCTCGGCAATCTGCTTGAGCTCAGAGCGGATGACATTGAGCGACTGCGTGATCGCAGCGGCCTTGGTGGCGACGCCACCTGACAGCACGGAGGCATGCCGGAACGGTTGAATGTAGCTATAGACCGAGTATGCAAGGCCACGCTTTTCGCGCACCTCCTCCATCAGCCGCGATGCAAAACCACCGCCGCCCACGAGCTGGTTGACGACAAAGGCCGCCAGGAAGTCTGGGTCCCTGCGCGGCATGGCGCCGACACCGAACACGGCGACCGACTGCGGCACGTCCATCTCGATCCACTTCTCCTCTCCGCCGCTCACGGGCTTCACGAGGGCGATCGGCGTCAGGTTGCCGCTCTGCGGCAGGTCACCGAATGCCTCATCGAGGAGCTTGCCGAGCTCATCCGGTGTGATATCGCCGACAGCCACGATCTTGAGTGTGTCCTTGACGAATATGCGCTTGCGATAGGCTTCGAGGTCGTCACGGCCAATCGCTGCGACACTCGCCTCGGTGCCCTGTGCCGGCTTGCCGTAAGGATGCCCTGCAAATGCGGTCGCGTACCATTCCTTGGCGGCGACCTTCTCGGGGTCGCGCTCGGCGTAAGCGAGGTTGGCGAGCAACTGCCCGCGGATGCGATCCACCGCATCCTGGTCGAAACGCGGCTTGGTGAGCGCGAGCTTCAAAAGCTTGACGGACTCGGCGCGGTTCTGCGTCAGCGTCTCGAAATTGCCATAGAACGCATCTCGGCTGTCGTCGTAGCTCATGCGCATGGCGAGCGTCTCGAGCGCTTCCTGGAAGTCACCGGACGTCATCTCACCCGCGCCCTCGTCCAGCATCGCGGTCACGAAATTGGCAAGGCCTTCCTTGCCGGCAGGATCCTGCGAGTTGCCACCTTCGAATGAGAACTTCATCGCCAGAAGCGGATTGTTATGCGCCTCGACCAGCCAGGCTTTGATGCCACCGGGGCTTGTGACGACTTTGATTTCCATGGCGTGAAGTGACCCCGGTGCGCTGATGAGGGAGAAGGTGAAGAACCCGAGTGCGAGCGCCGCCATCGAGCCGCGGCCAGCGCCAGTGAGGCTAGCGAAGGTGACGCTTGCCAGGCGATCAGCAATGCGTCGGCCGATCGACTGAGACGTGGAGATCATGGTCATCAGAGAGGTCCTGGGCTGGCGCTTATGAGCGACTCTTGGGTGCGGTCTGCTCGGCATGCGCCGGCTTCTCCTCCGGAATGAGATACCCGGTGACGGAGCGGCGAAGGTCGAGATATTGCTGGGCGACGTGCTTGATGTCGTCCGCCGAGACCTTCGCGATATCGTCCGGCCAGCTTTCGATCTGGTTGATGCTGCGGCCGATGGCGAGGCCCCAGCCGTAGCGGCGGGCCAGCGAAGCCTGGTCGTCATTCTCGTAAACGTACTCGGCAATATAGCTCGATTTAGCCCGCTTGAGCTCGGCGTCCGTCACGCCGTCGTCGCGGATCTCGGCAAAGAGCTTGTCGATCGAAGCTTCGATCTTGCCAAGCTCAGCGCCGGCGGCCGCGACCGCGTAGACGCCCAAGGTCCCGCCATCAAGCCCAGAGCCCGAATAGCTCCCACCAGCAGATGACGCAAGCTTCTCTTCGACGACGAGGCGTTTATAGATCCGGCTCGTCGCACCATCTGCCGCGATCTTCATGAGCAGGTCGAGCGCCTCGGCTTCGCCGGGCTTGGCCGTCATATAGCTCGGCACGGCATAGTCGCGATGAAACGAGGCCTTACCCGCGCGCGGATCGCGATATTCGACGCGTCGCGCCGCCCGCTGCGGCGGATCCTGCGGCCGCTCGCGCGCCGACGAGACGGCAGCATTGAGAGGCACCTTGCCGTAGATCTCTTCGGCCATGGTGCGCACGTCGTCTGCCTTGACGTCACCGGCCACGACGAGCACCGCGTTATTCGGCGCATAGTAGTGCCTGTAGAACGTCATCGCATCCTTAGGCGAAAGCTTTGCCATCTCGTGCTCCCAGCCGATGACCGGGATGCCGTAAGGGTGCGAATAGTAGAGCGCCGCATTCATCTGCTCGTCCATGATCGCGGACGGATTGTTCTCGATGCGCGAGCGCCGCTCCTCGAGAATGACGTCGCGCTCGGTCAGAACCTCTTTTTCGGTGAGCTTGAGGTTGACCATGCGGTCTGCCTCCATCTCCATGACGGTCGCAAGCCGGTCCTTCGAGATGCGCTGGAAATACGCCGTAACATCGTGGGCGGTAAAGGCATTGTCCTGCCCGCCGAGCTTGGCAACGATTTTCGAGAACTCTCCAAGCGGGATCTTGTCCGTCGACTTGAACATCAGGTGCTCGAGGAAGTGGGCGATGCCCGAGACGCCTTTCGGCTCGTCGGCGGCGCCCACCTTGTACCAGACCATGTGCGTCACCACCGGCGCCCGATTATCCGGGATAACCACAACTTGCATTCCGTTCGAGAGCTTGAACTCGGACGTGTTGGGCTGGCTTCGAGCCGGTGTCGTCAGGGGGGCGACTGCTAGCATGGCAAGGGTGATCCAAGAAAAAAGGCGCTGGGCGCCAGCTTGTTTCATCATTTAATCCTCGATCGCGCCGATCACGGGGGAAGGAATGAGCGAGGCCAGGAGTGCGACGCCGCCACGCAACCACGCTTCTTCGGGCCTCCATGATCTCGGCATTGGGCCCCCGGTTGTCAAATGACAACGAGTTCATCTGAAGCGAGGGTTGAGGTAAGCGCTACACGTCACCGAAACTCGTACGGTCTCGGGTTAATGCTATGAAAAATAAGCGTATTACAGAGTCGTTCTGGCGTCTGCAGCCAGAGCTAACGTCAGACGGTAGAGCTGCCGCGACGGCTCTCTTATTCTTCGCCCTTGGTCCAGTTCTTGAGAGCCGAGAAAATTGAGGTCTTGCACGGTCCGAGCGGCCCGACCGCGAGATTTGCCGTGGTTTCGTCGCCGTGTGCCTTGGCGTCCTCGTAGTGGACCTGGCAATAGGCTTCCTGCTGGCGCGCGAGCTCTGCTTGAGACTGCTGGGCTTTCTTGTCGGGGTCGTTCAGCGCTGCGACCTCGGGCGAAGCCGCCTCAGCCTGCTGACCCGGCTCGGGAAGCCGATTAAGGTTGGGTGGCACGACGATCGGGGCGCGCGCCGCGAGCCTCGGCTCGGCGTCCTTCGGCTGATTGCCGCCAAAGCCCACAGCATCGAAGATCTTGCCGTTCAACTGCACCTCGTCCGCCGCGCAACCACCGAGGATCAGCACCAGCGGTGCGATCACCAATGGCAGAGCGGGCGCCAATTTCCGGCCGAACTTGATGATGTTGCTCATCCCTAAATCGCTCCGCCTTGTAGCCCCGTGCGCCGAAAGCTTTACCAACGATCGGCTACGACGGTTTTGCGGCGTCTTTGCGACTCCCCATGAAGCTATCATATAAGAGCCCTGCAACTCCGGCAACAATCGCCACGTCGGCAATGTTAAACACGTACCAGTAATACCCGAATGCGTGCAGCGAGAAGAAGTCTGCAACCCCGCCTATCAGGGCCCGGTCCAGCGCATTTCCGACCGCGCCGCCGATGATCAGGCCGAGCGAGACGGCCATGAGCAGCCCTGTGCAACCTGATGAGACCCAGGCCCACAGGCCGGCCGAGGCCGCGACCGAGAAGGCTACAAGCGCGAGCTGCCAAGAATAGCTCGCCTGATCGAACATCGAATAGCTAATGCCTGTATTCTTTACGAATATCAGGTCCAGGAACGGCGTCAGCGTCACGCGGCCCTTCTGCTGGATGCCGTAGATTCCGAGCATCCACCACTTGTGCGCCTGGTCCAGCACGAACGTCGCCGCGGCGACACGAGCGGCAGTCCGCGACCAAGGCCCCCACAGCCATGTCTTCAATCCTGCGCTCCACACAGCCGGCATCTCCATCACGCCGCACTCGCACGGCTTTCAAGCTCGCGGACCGCTGCCGCGTCCCGTGCCGAAAGATCAGGATAGAGGGGATCGAGGCCGACGTCCGTGGTGATTCGCCAGGAGCGCGCACACTTCTTGCCCTGAGCCCGTTGCGGCACGACGCCCACGCCCGCGACGTCGGAAAGGGCGAAGGCGCCTTGAGGCGCGGCCTCACGAACGAGATTGGCCGCGCTCGTAATGCCGACCTCGGCCAGGTCCACGCCCTCGAGCGCTTCGAGCAGCATCGCGTCGGTAACGAAAACGTCTGGCGCCGCCTCGAGGCTCGAGCCCAGCCGCTTGGCCGCCCGCTCAACCTCGAGCGCACCCGTGATCACGCGGCGCACGGCCCGGACCCGCTCCCACTTGGCAGCGAGCGCGTCGTCGCGCCAGCCGTCCGGGATTGCCGGGAAGGTCGCGAGGTGCACGGACACATGCTCCGCGCCGTAACGCGAGAGCCAAGCCTCCTCCGCCGTAAACGACAGGATCGGCGCGAGCCACGTCGCCACGCAGCCGAAGATCTGGTCAATCACCGTCAAGGCCGAACGCCGCTTCGGGCTCGAGAAAGCTTCACAGTAAAGCGTGTCCTTGCGGATGTCGAAGTAGAACGCCGAAAGATCAGTGTTCATGAAGTGCGAGAGCACGGCGACGGCTTTGCGGTAATCGTAGCTTGCGTACGCCTCGCGGATCTCCACGTCGAGCTCGGCCAGCCGGTGCAGCATCAGCCGCTCGAGCTCCGGCAGGTCCGTGCGCGGCACCTGCAGCTCGGGGGTGTAGTAATGCAGGGCACCAAGCATCCAGCGCAGCGTATTGCGCAGCTTGCGATAGGCTTCCGCCGCCGACTGCACAATTGCCGGCCCGAAGCGGATGTCGTTGGTGGTGTCCGCCGACGCCACCCAGAGCCGCAGAATATCCGCGCCCGATGTCTTCATCACGTCCTGCGGCGAGAGCGTATTGCCCTTCGACTTCGACATTTTCTCATCCCCCTTCTCGTCAAGGATGAAGCCGTGCGTCAGCACCACGTCGTAGGGCGCGCGGCCGCGTGTGCCGCAACTCTCGAGCAGTGAAGAGTGGAACCAGCCGCGATGCTGGTCCGAGCCCTCGAGGTACATCACCCTGTCCGCTCCGCCTTCCCGCACGCGCCGAATGCCGGCGAGGCCAGGGAAGTGCACTGGATCTTCGAGCGTGAAGGCATGCGTCGAGCCGGAATCAAACCACACGTCGAGCACGTCGCGCACCTGCTCCCACTTCGCGGGATCGTACTTGGGCGCGAGGAAGCGCTCGGCCGCGCCGGCCGCAAACCACGCATCCGCGCCTTCTTTGTCGAAGGCGTCCGCAATGGCCGCGTTCACCGCGTCGTCGCGCAGGATCTCGCCTTCCTTGAAGCCATCGTGATCGGCCTTGCAGACGAACACCGTGATCGGCACGCCCCAGGCGCGCTGGCGCGACACCACCCAATCCGGCCGGTTCGCGATCATGCCGTTGATGCGGTTCTCACCCGTCTCCGGCACCCATTCAGTTGCCTTGATTTCATCGAGTGCGATCTGGCGCAGCGAGCGACCTTGTCCCCTCTCCCCGTCCCTCACAGGGAGAGGGCATTTATCCATCGCGATGAACCACTGCGGCGTGTTGCGGAAGATCACCGGCTTCTTCGAGCGCCACGAGTGCGGATACTGATGCTTCAAGCGCCCGCGCGCGATGATGTTGCCAGCGTCAGCAAGTGCCTTGATCACCGCGTCGTTGGCGTCACCCTTGTCGCCGTTCTCTTTCAGAACGCGCTTGCCCGCAAAGCCCGGCGCCTCCTTCGTGAGCACGCCGTCCGCGTCCACCGTGAACGGGATCGTGGTGTCGATGCCGTACTCCCGCAGCATCTTCTGGCTCGTCATCCAGATGATGTAGTCGTCCGCGCCGTGGCCGGGAGCCGTGTGCACGAAGCCCGTGCCCGTGTCGTCGGTAACATGATCGCCATCGAGGAGAGGAACAGGGAAGTCATAGCCAAGCGAGGCGAGCGGGTGTTTGCAGATCAAAATGCTAAGTTCAAGGTCAGAAACGTCGCTCCGTCGCTCGAATGTCTCAACTTTCGATGACTTCATCACGTCAGCCGCAAGCTTATCTGCAAGGATGAGCTTGTCGCCAACCTTGGCCCAGTTACCTTCCGGCGCGGCGGTGATCTCGTAAAGGCCGTAGTCGATCCTCGAAGAGAAGCTGATCGCGCGGTTGCCGGGTAGCGTCCAGGGCGTAGTTGTCCAAATAACTACTGCAGCCGATCTTAGCTCAGCGGTCCGCTCCCATGCAGGCTGCAATTCGGGGGTTGTTGCAGCTTTGGTGCCGGCGCCGGCAACCGGAAACTTCACCCAGATCGTGTCGCTCTGGTAATCCTGGTACTCGACCTCGGCTTCAGCCAGCGCCGTCTTCTCGACCACGCTCCACATCACCGGCTTCGAGCCGCGATAGAGCAGGCCGTTGTCCGCAAATTTCATCAGCTCGCGCGCGATCGTCGCTTCCGCGGCGTAGGCCATGGTCAGATACGGGTTCTCCCAATCACCGATCACACCGAGCCGCTTGAACTCCTCGCGCTGCACCGAGACCCACTTCTCGGCGAACTTCCGGCACTCGTCGCGGAAGGCGTTGATCGCCACCGGGTCCGAAAAGTTCGGCTTCTCTTGCCCCTTGGCGCGATAGGCCTCCTCGATCTTCCACTCGATGGGCAGGCCGTGGCAATCCCAGCCCGGCACGTAGTTGCTGTCATGACCCAGCATCTGCTGCGTCTTGACGACGAGGTCCTTCAAGATCTTGTTCAGCGCATGCCCGATGTGGATGTTGCCATTGGCATAGGGTGGGCCGTCATGCAGCACGAACTTCGGCCGCCCCTTCGCGGCAGCACGCAGCTTTCCGTAAAGGTCTGTCTCCTGCCAACGCTTGAGCAGCTTCGGCTCGAGCTCCGGCAGCCCCGCCTTCATGGGGAAATCGGTCTTGGGCAGAAACAGCGTCTCGCTCCAGTCACGCCCCTCGGCTGTCTTGGACCCTGCGCTCGTCGCCGTGCCCGCGTCCGACGCTCCGTTGCCCTTAGCCATTTGAACTATCTTTCGTTGATCGTCTGATTTGGCAGGGTTCTAGCAACCCCGTGCCGCCGAATAAAGCGCTGCGACCTTTTAAGCCGTGGCCGCCAGGATCTCGCGGGCCTTGTCGCAATCGGCGGTCATCTGTCGGACAAGCTCCTCTGCGGACGCGAACTTCCGGTCGCCGCGCACGCGATCGACGAACGAGACCTCGATCTCGCGCCCATAGAGGTCGCCGTCGAAATCGAGCAGGAACACCTCGAGCACCGGCGCCCCATTGTCGAAGGTCGGCCTTGTGCCGAGGTAGGCAGCGCCGTCGAGCGCCTCGCCTTCGCCATCGACCCGCACCCTGACGGCATAGATGCCGTGCCCGAGCGCGGTTCCAGGCCGCATCGGCACATTTGCGGTTGGAAACCCAAGCCCCGTGCCCCGCTTTGCTCCGCCGACGACCCGCCCAGCGACCCGCCATGGCCGGCCGAGCGCCGCCGCGGCCCCCCGCACATTCCCCTCGGCGAGCTTCAAGCGGATGGCCGTCGAGGAGAAGATTTCCCCGTCGTCTGCCACCGGCGCGACGACAGTGACGCCGAACCCGTATTTGGCGCCGGCCTCCTTTAGGGTCTCCGCCGAGCCAGAGCGGTTCCGCCCGAAGAAGAAATGATAGCCGATCACCACGTGGCTCACGGCCAAAGCACCGACCAGCACCTCCGCCACGAACGCGTCCGCGTCACGCTTGGAAAGCGCCTCATCGAATGGCAGCACGATGGCGAGATCGAGCCCCAATTCATCGAAGATCGCGAGCTTCTCGGAGAGCGACGTGAGCCGGAAATTCGGTTCCGCCGGCTTGAAGAATTCGCGCGGATGCGGCTCGAACATGAGCACGCCCGCAGGCCTGCCGTGCGCCCGCGCCACGCGCGTCACCGTCTCGAACAGCACCCGATGCCCACGATGCACGCCATCGAAGTTGCCGATGGCGAGCACGGCGCCGCGCGCTTCGTCCTGTACTTGGTCATATCGCTCGACGACGAGCATGGATCCGCCTCCTGGTCGTCGGCTCTATTTTTTTACGCGCCAGGCCGGCTCGGATCCCGGCTCGGAACCATGAGTAGCGCCTCGCCCGTGAGCACGGGCTTGCCGCCGACCGAGCAGACCGTTTCGAAACGGGCGCGCTTTTTCTCCGGCACAAGCTCCACGCACTTGACCGTGGCCACCACCGTATCGCCAATCTTGACCGGCGCCTTGAAGGCGAGCGTCTGCGAGATGTAGATGGCGCCGGGCCCCGGCAGCTTCATGCCGAACACCGCCGAGATATAGGCCGCCGACAGCATCCCATGAGCGATCCGCTGCTTGAACATGGTCGTCGCGGCGTAGTCCGCATCGAGATGCACGGGATTCCTATCCCCCGACACCTCGGCGAACGAGACAATGTCCGCCTCCGTCACGGTTTTGGAGAGCGAGGCCTCCTGGCCAACGGTAAGGTCTTCAAAATAGGTGATATTAGCTGTCATCGTTGATCCGTAAACCTCGTTGATCCCGTCCTGGATCGGGACGTGGTGGACACTATCCGCCCCGCCCTGGCCGCGCAACGGGCGCGAAATATCCTGCTGCGGGCGAAACTAGGCTGCACGCACCTGTTGCAGCCGGGCCGCGGATCGCGCTATAAGCCGCCATCCCCAAATCCTCAAAGAATATGGCGTTCGCGGACTAAACGCGGAGCCCGGAGAAGACCCGTCATGAGCGACCGCAAGCCCCTGATGCCGAAAGCCACCGCCGTGTGGCTTGTCGAGAACACCTCCCTGTCGTTCGAGCAGATCGCCGAATTCTGTGGTCTTCATGTGCTCGAGGTGAAGGGTATTGCCGATGGCGACGTGGCTCAGGGCATCAAGGGGCTCGACCCGGTAACCTCGAATCAGCTGACCCGCGAGGAGATTGAGCGGGCTGAGCGCGAGCCGTCACATCAACTCAAGCTTGCTGTGCCGAAGGTGGTGATGCCGGAGGCTGCGGCCAAGCGTGGTCCGCGCTACACGCCGGTGTCGCGCCGCCACGACCGGCCGAACGCCGTGCTCTGGCTCCTGCGCAACCACCCGGAGCTCAAGACCAGCCAGCTGATGCGCCTTGTCGGCACCACCAAGCCGACGATTGCGCAGATCAAGGATCGCACCCACTGGAATTCGCCGAACCTCGTGCCGCAGGACCCGGTGACGCTTGGCCTCTGCTCGCAGATCGAGCTGGATGCCGAGGTAAAAAAGGCTGCGCGCCGCATCGAGCGCGACCGCCGCGAGACAGAGGGCGAGGCGGGCCTCAAGGCCGGCACGCTCCTGCCGACCGAGGAGACGACCGGTCAAGGCGACGAGGAGGAAGGCTACCGCCCGACGACCTCAATCGTCCAGCGCAAGGACGAGGAGGCCGCGCGCGAGGAGACCCCAGCCGAGGAGGAGGCCCGCGTTTTCGCCAAGCTCAAGGAGCTCTCCTCCACCGACAAGGCCAACGAGCCGGACGAGCCGGACGAGTAGGAAAATTGCTCGTCTCCCCGTTCGACGGGGAGCAAGATCAACTCATCCCCGCCCACCACGAGAGCAGCGTGTCGAGCGCGAGTGCGAGGAAAATCGCGGCCCCCACGTCACGGTTGGCGCGGAAGCGGCGCAGGCAATTCTGTGGATCTTTGATGTCGAGCGTCGTCACCTGCCAGGCCATCTGCAGGCCGACGAGCGCCACGCCAAAGAAGAACACGAGATGGGTGCCGGCAAGGAAGCCGGCGGTGATCCACAGGAGCAGGGCCGCGGCATAGAAGCTGCCCACCCATGACGGCGTGCTCTTACCGAACGTCAGCGCCGTAGACTTGAGCCCGAGCATCAGGTCGTCATCGCTGTCCTGGTGCGCGTAAATCGTGTCATAGCCGATCGTCCACAGCACCGAGCCAAGATAGAGCAGGATCGGCGGCAGCGCCAGGGAGCCCTTGACCGACGCCCAGCCGACCAGCGCGCCCCAATTGAACGCCAAGCCCAAGACAGCCTGCGGCCAATAGGTGAGCCGCTTCATAAATGGGTAGATCGCGACGAGCGCCAGCGATGCAATCCCGATCATGACCGTGAAATAGTTGAAACACAGGAGAACCAGGAGGCCGGCGAGCGATAAGGCCCCGGCGAGCAGCAAGGCCGCCTCGGGCGTCACCTGACCGGAGGGAATAGGCCGGCTCGCCGTCCGCGCCACCTTGGCATCGTACTCGCGGTCGACGTAGTCGTTATAGGCACAGCCTGCGCCACGCATCACGACTGCGCCGATGGCGAACAACAGCAACGACCACGGGTCCGGATAGGGTCGCCCTTCCGACACCTCCGCCAAGGTGAGCGACCACCAGCATGGGAAGAGGAGCAACCAGGTTCCGACTGGCCGGTCCATACGGGCAAGGCGCAGGTAGGGGCGCAGCGCAACTGGCGCGTGCCGATCGACCCAGTTGCCGCGCGGCGCGTCGGGAACGCCCGGCGCGTCGGAGTGCTCATCGTTGCTATCGGCGGCATGGGCGGTCATTTGGGACGATCCTGAAATGGGCACGTGCCCGGAACGTAGAGCGCCACTGTCGTCAACTCAACCATATGTATTGGAGTGTGTTGGCGCTTCCGCTAAGCAAGGCCATGGCCATCCACGATTTCACCTCCGAGCGGCTTTTTGTCGACGCGCCTTTGTCGGAAGGAGCGCGCGTTTCCTGCACGCCCGAGCAGGCCAACTATCTGAAAAATGTGCTGCGTCTGGACGCTGGCGCTCAAATTCTCGTCTTCAACGGCCGCGACGGCGAATGGCTTGCACAACTCGTGGAGGCCGGCAAGCGCACGGTCGTGCTCGCGGCTGAGCGCCAGACGCGGCCCCAGCAAGGCGGCCCTGATCTCGTCTACGTCTTCGCACCGCTGAAGCGCTCCCGGCTCGACTACATGGTGCAGAAGGCAACCGAGATGGGAGCCGCGCGCATCGTGCCGGTCCTCACGCGACATACCATCGCCGAACGCGTCAATCTCGATCGCATGCGCGCCAATGTCATAGAGGCCGCCGAGCAATGCGGCATTCTGCGCGTGCCGAGGGTCGACGAGCCGCAGAAGCTCGGCAAGCTGCTCGAGACTTGGGACCCAGCCCGCCAGCTGGTTTTTTGTGATGAAGCGGCCGATCTCAAGTCGCCGATCGAGGCGCTCTCCGCGTTGCAGGCCGGGCCTGTCGCCGTGTTGATCGGCCCCGAGGGGGGCTTCTCACCCGAGGAGCGGCAGCAGATCCTAAGCTTGCCCGTTGCGCGCGCCATCTCGCTCGGACCGCGCATCATGCGCGCCGACACCGCCGCCGTCGCCGCCCTCGCCCTCGTCAACGCTGTGCTTGGGGACTGGCGCTAGAAGGGCCATGCTCCTCGACGGGGATCAAAAATCGAAGTCGGAGCCGGTGCTGCTCGGGCCCTTCTCGCCAGGCTTGCGGCCAGCAATGCCGAGCTTCATCTCATGGCGGGTGCCATCGGCCAGCACGAGACTGACGAACTCGCATTTGCGCTCGAGCTTCAAGATTTCACGCAGGATGCGGCGGCCCGCCTCGCCACCTTCCTCGACCATCTCCTGGTCTTTCGCGCCGGCATAATAGGTGCAGGCTTCCGAGCGTCCCGAAAGCTTCTTGGGCTTCTCAGGATTGCCGTCCCCAAGCGTCAACGCGGCAGCAGCGACAGCGGAGACGATGATGCCGAAAGCGGCGATGGCCTGCAGTTGCACGGGTGCTCTCCTCCCCGGATCAGAATGCGACCTGCAGACGATAGGACGGAACAATTAACAATGTGGTAAGAGATATTGTGACGCATTGGCCGGGTTTCGACGTCTGGAGCTACATCGACATGTTGCCCACGAGGGAAAATCGAATCATCTCGACGCTCCTCTCGCTTGCCGCCGTCGGTGCGGTTGCCGCGACGCAAGTATCCGCTTTTTCAGCAGCAGCCGAGACGAAACCGCTGGCTAACGCCCAAGGATCGAACGGCAGCGCACCGCTTTCTCCGCTAGAGTCTTTCCGACTTTAATTGAATCGCGAGGGATTCCCAACGAGAGCGAACAGTGATTCATGCTTGGTGCTGGGCGGAGGCCAGCAAGGCATGG